>NZ_RARC01000005.1 GCF_003719305.1 Mycolicibacterium stellerae | reverse complement strand
CTACCAGCTCAGCCTCGGTGTGGTGAGCTCGGGGATGTGTATAAGAGCCAGCAGGTGGACAGTTGACTGGCGTGGCCCGGGATGTGGAACCGCTATCCCGGGCCACGCCGTCCTGGCGAGCAGGGGCGGTCGGTAGAAGCTGCGAAGGCGCCGGGAGCGGGATCAGACGGCGATACGGATCGCCGCCGCCACCGCGGCAGGCGCCTCGACGTGTGGAAAGTGACCCACGGCTTGCAGTTCGGTCACCCGGGCGTTGGGCAGCAGTTCAATCGCTCGTTCCAGAACATGACGCCCCGACACCGGGTCGTCGAGCCCCCACACCAGATGCATCGGACCCTTCCACGCTGCCAGCGCAGCCTCCCAACGTCGATGATGACGTGCGCGCTCGGCGTTGTAGCGAATGTGCAGATGCGCGAGCCGGTGTCCGTTGTCCAGGGACACGCCGTGCCAGAGCTCGCCGAACTCCTCATCGGTGAGCTTCGACGTCCCCCACACAGCATCCAGCCCAGAGCGAAGCGTGCCTGCGGTGATCCGCTGGGCGAGCACCCCGCCGAGAATCGGTGTGGCCAGCAGCTTTTGAAGCCGCGTGGGTCGGTAGGCGCTGAAGACGATCCCGCAGTTGAGCACGGTCAGGCTGTT
The DNA here is from genome assembly GCF_003719305.1 of Mycolicibacterium stellerae. Classification (GTDB taxonomy): domain Bacteria; phylum Actinomycetota; class Actinomycetes; order Mycobacteriales; family Mycobacteriaceae; genus Mycobacterium; species Mycobacterium stellerae. The sequence goes on along the minus strand of NZ_RARC01000005.1, from coordinate 276,527 downwards.
GACGGCGAAGGGAAGCCGGCCGGCGAGTGCACGGTCGAGCAGTTCCTGTCCGACTATGCCGCCGTAGTCGTGGACGACCAGGTCGACCGCGGCCAGGCCGAGGAACGCTGCGAGGTCCTCGACGATGTCGGCGGACTCGGCGACGGAGTACCGGTAGGGCTTCGGTTTGTCGGAGGCGCCGTAGCCGAGAAAATCGAGCGTGACCACGTCGTGATCACGGGCCAACTCGGTTGCCACGGCCGCGTAATCGTAGGACCACGTGGGAAAGCCGTGGAGCAGCAGGACCGCGGGCCCGTCCCCGCGCCTGCGAAACGCCAGCCGATGCCCGCCGCGGCTGATCAACGTCTCACACTGGGCGATCCACTCCCGCGCCGGCGGAAGGTCGGCACGTGGGCCGCGGTTCACGGTCGCCGCCGCAGGCCGCGCGGAATCGTCATGAGGTGTCCATTCACATATGCATTCGGATTCAGTTGTGTATGAGAATGCAGGTGTGTAACCCTTAGTGTCAAGCGTGAAGGTGCACGGTACCGGCCTGGCAGGAGGGTGATCCATGGCTCGACTCACCCGCCTCGAACAACGAGAAGAGACCCGTCGACGTCTCATCGAGGCCGCAGGCACCGTGTTCTGCCGCATGGGTTTCGAGGCCTCGCCCATCGATGTCATCGCCGAGGAGGCCGGCTTCTCGCGAGGGGCGTTCTACTCCAACTTCGACTCGAAGGACGAGCTCTTCGTCGACCTGCTCAGCCGCCACCTTGATGCCGAAATCGAGACGCTCAGCCGCGCCCTCGGCCGGATCAAATCCGCACCCGACCTTGCCCCGGCGATCGAGCGGCGATACCGAGTCCTTGGCGAGGACAGCAGTTGGTGCCTGCTCACCACCGAGTTCCAGCTGTACGCGATGCGCGGCGGCCGCAAGGCCGACCAGTTCGCGACGATGTACGAGTCCTACCGAAAGCGTCTCGGTGAACTGATCGAGGTCCACTTCGATCGCCTCGGAATCGTCTCCACCCTCACCCCCTATGAATTCGGCGTCGCGCAGGTGGCGCTGTCACACGGCCTCGCGCTGCAACGGGCCGCCAACAAGCGGCTGGACACCACGTTGCCGGCGCGCGCGCTCGCGACCTTCGTGCGCGGCGCCATCGCCGACGGCAGGCGCAGCGACCACGAAGCCAATGTCGGTGGCTCAGCCCGTTGACCGGGATGCCTCGGCCGGACAGTTCTGACAGACGCCGCGGTCGCACAGTCTGCACAGGCGACGCATCGCATCGACATCGTTGATCGTCCTGCCAAGGATCGGTTCGACCAGGACGGCGATCCTGTGTACATCGTCGTCCGACAACGCCGCAAGATAGTCGGCGAGGGCCGCTTCTCGACTTGCAGCCAGCCGCCGTTCGGCCGCGCGACCTGACGGTGTGGGAGCCAGCAGCACGGTACGGCCAACGCCGTGCTGACGCTCGATCCAACCCTTGTCGACGAGTCGATCGACCAAACGCACCGTGCCGGGATGGGTGAGGCCGAGCACCCGGCGCAACTCATCGATGCTCAAGCCGGGGTCGGCGACGACGGCAACCAGGGCGGCGGGGCCGCTTCCCGCCAGTCCCGTGGCTTGCTCGACCGCGGCGCGGACGAGGTCGGTGACGGCGATGGCCGCGGCGCCCACGACGTTGCGGTCTCGCCTACTCTGATCGATATGCATGACTCATATTACTTGATGGGCGGGGCGCGCCATCAGCCATTTCGAGTGCGTGTCGCCGCACCGATTGAAGTCTCCCGATGACGATCCTGCTCTCACTGGTGTCCTCTTTGGCCTGGGGCGTTGCCGACTACCTGGGCGGCAAGATGTCGCGAGGCCGACCGACCGTGTTGGTTGTTTTGGTCTCCCAGACCGCAGGTCTGCTGGTAGCTCTTCTCGTCGCTGTTGCCGTCGGGACATTTGCCGCGCCGACGGGATACGTGCCGTGGGCAGTCGGTGCAGGTGCCGCCGGCGCATCGGCGGTGTTGCTCTTCTACCGGGCGTTGGCGATCGGCACGATGGGGATCGTCGCCCCCGTCGCCGCGCTCGGCGTCATCATCCCCGTCGTTATCGGAATGGTTGGCGGCGCTGTGCCATCAGCGCTGTGCATCGCTGGTATCGGGGTCGCCATTGCCGGCGTGGTCATCACCGCGCGGCCCGCTGACAACGCGGCACAGGCGCAACGACCCGGCCGTTCGATCCTGCTGGCCGTCGGTGCGGCCGCCGGATTCGGTCTGCTCCAATACGCGATTGCCGGCGGCTCCCAATACTCGACGGTGATGACGATGCTCGTCATGCGCTGTGCGTCCGTCCCTGTGCTGGCCCTTGCGGGTGTTCTCGCGCTGCGCTCGCAACAGCGCAGACAGCACAGCGTCGCAGCGAGCTTCCCGCCGCGCGTTGTCGCACTGATCGTCGTCATCGGCATCTTCGACGTCAGCGCCAACCTGATGTTCGCGGTCGCCAGTGTCTCTGGCGCACTTCCCGTGGTTGCGGTACTGGGATCGCTCTATCCTGCCGCCACCATGCTGTTGGCGCGCACCGTCGATCACGAGCGACTGTCAAGACTGCAGAATGCCGGAGTCGCAGCCGCCATCACCGGTGTCGCCATGATCGCGGCGGGCTCATAGGTCTGCGCTACCGCTGTGGACCGACCGGCTCCTACCCTCCCGACTCGCTGTAGCGAATCGCCCACGACGCCGACATGGCGTCGCCGGGCGCTAGCCAACGGAGCCCGACACCGCTGTTGAGCGCGTCGGCCGGGGCGGTCATCGGCTCGAGTGCGACGGCGGTCACGCAGCCGTCGTTGCCGGGGAATTCGCGCGTGATGAAGGCATGGACAAAGCCGAAACCCCTGTCAGCCCACAGCGAGACGGAGCGCCCGTCGGGAGCGTGCAGCGTGTGGACGCTGCCGCCGTCTGCGGGTGTCAAGCCCGACCACGCGTCGTCGAGGTCGAGGTCTGCGATGACGCGACCACTACGCAGGTCCCATTCGGTTCCTTGCACTGCGGTAAGGCCGATCGGTATGCGCTGCTCGTCTAAGTCGATGTGGTGCGAGCCGTTCACCGTCAAGGTAAGCGTCTCGGTCGGGACGCCGCCGATCGCCAGGAAGGGATGCGCGCCGATAGCGACTGGCGCACAGGTCGATCCGGTGTTGCGAACCGTGTGCGTCGTCATCAGGCCGTCGGCCACCAATTGGTAGCAGACGAAGGTGTCGAGCTCGAAGGGATAGCCGCTCTGCTGCAGGACCGGTGCGCCGAGGGTGATCGAGGAGTCCGAGTGCGCAACGGGCTGGTAGGCGGTATCGCGAAGCAGTCCATGAAGCGCGCTTCGATGGCGGGGGTCGGTGATGTCGAGGTGAAGTGTGCGCCCGTCGTGAACCCACCGGCCGTCGCGCACCCGGTTGGGCCATGGGACCAGTACTGTGCCGTAGCTGAACGGTGCCGAGTCGTGGTCGTCGAGACCGGCGGTGATCTCGACACCTCCGATGGAGAGCTGCCGAAGGGCGGCGCCAACCTGGGCGATCGTCCCGCGTACCCATCGGCCGGCGGCCCGCAGGGCAAGCTCGTACTGACTTCCCAAGGCGTCAGGCACGCGGCTAACCGCCAGCGCCGCGGCCGGCACGAGTGCGGGCGATTGTCGGCTCGCGGTGGCCCGACCGTCGCATCGATGCGCGCACGGCATCGCTAGTGGCGTCCGCCCGATCGGCGTCGACAAGGGCGATCACACAGCCACCGAAGCCACCCCCCGTCATCCGAGCCCCCAGTGCGCCTGCCTGGACGGCGCTTTCGGCGATCAGATCAATGTGGGGGGTGGTGATCTCGAAGTCATCGCGCATCGACGCGTGCGAGACGGACAATAGTCGGCCAACCTCGGTGAAGTCGCAAACCTGCAGCGCCTCAACGGTGTTGAGAACCCGCGCGTTCTCGGCGATGATGTGCCGGGCACGGCGGGCGTCCTCGGGATCCGGCACAGCCGCCAGCACCTGGGTGCCCTGGTCCTGCACGTCGCGCAGCGAGGAAACGCCCAACGCCGCGGCAGCACGCTCACACGAAGCGCGGCGGGCGGCGTATTCGCCGCCGGCATGCCGATGCGCGGCATGAGAATTTACGAGCAGCAGTGCGACACCGCTGTCATCGGGGTCGAACGGTATCGAGCGGACCGTGAGGTCGCGAAAGTCGATCAACTGCGCCCGCTGCTGCTCGGCAAAGAGAACCGACAGCTGATCCAACAAACCCGTTGGGGCCCCGACATATTCGTTCTCGGCGCGTTGAGCGATCCTGGCCTGCTCGACCCGGTCCACCGTCTGATCGGTGGCGGCGAGAATCGCGCCGAGCACGGCGCACTCCAGTGCCGCAGACGACGCGAGCCCCGACCCCGTCTCGACGCCGCGCGCGATCGCCATCGCGCCGCCAGGGACGCGGTGACCCGCACGCTGCAGCGCCCACACCACTCCTGCCACGTAGGCGGCCCAACCGGTGACCTCGCCGGGAACCGTGTTCAGCGATAGCCGAACCGGTGCTGTCTCGCGGTCGCTGCGCACGACGAGTGAGTCGCCGTCATCGGGTTGGTAGGACACCTCTGTGCGTTCGGGCAGCGCGATGGGCAGCGCAAAGCCAAAGTTGTAATCGGTGTGTTCTCCGATGAGGTTGACCCGGCCAGGAGCGCAGTACCTGACTGTGCGTCCGGTGTCTGACATCGTCACAGTTCCCGTAGCCGATCGGCGACGGCCTCGGGTGTGGTGTCGGTGATGAACGCCCCCATCGCCGATTCCGAACCTGCCAGATACTTCAGCTTGGTGGCGCTGCGCCGTATCGAGAACAGCTCGACGTGGAAGTACCCCTCGCGTTGCGCGTCGTCGTCGGTGTACTGATGCAATGCCGAGATATAGGGCAGCGGCGCCGCATACATCCGGTCGAACCTGCGCAGGATATCGCGATAGATCTGCGCGAAGCTGTCGAGTTCTGCGTCGTCGAGATCGGTCAGGTTGTGCACGAACCTGTTTGGGTAGATGTGCACCTCGACCGGCCACCGTGCCGCGAACGGCACGAAGGCGGTGAAGGCGTCGTTACGTGCGACGATCCGGCGACCATCGTCAACCTCTTCGGCGAGAATTCGCGCAAACATATTGGTGCCGTCGCGCATTCGATGCGCGTCGGCTTCTCGTAACATCGCAGTCGTGCGTGGCGTCAGGTGCGGGTAGCCGTAGATCTGACCGTGCGGGTGGGTCAGCGTTACACCGATTTCCTCGCCCCTGTTCTCGAAGCAGAAGACCTGCTCGATCTCGGGCCGGGCCATCAACTCGGCGGTGCGGTGCCGCCATGCCTCAACGACAAGCCGGGCGTGCGCGTCGCCGAGGTCTGCGAAAGACCCCGTGTGGTCGCTGGAGAACGCGATGACTTCGCAGCGACCGTTGGCTGGTGCACACACAAAGCCGTCGGTTGGCACGGGACCGGCAGCCGTTTCGGCGTCGCCGGACAGGCTGGGAAAGCGGTTCTCGAACACCACCACGTCGTAGTCGGGTGCCGGCACCTCGCTGGTCAGCCCGGACGGACCCGGGCACAGCGGACAGTCGGCCGAAGCCGGCTTGTATGTGCGGTCTTGCCGCAGCGCGGCGATGATCACCCACTCGCCGGTCTGACGGTCGAAGCGCAGTTGCGTCTGTGCACCGGATTGGGCGGGCAATGCTCGACGATCGCTGCTTGGTGCGGGAATTCGTCCGGGCAACGAGAAGAAGAGCAGTTCGCGAGCGTCGGCCAACGACCACCGCATCGGTGTGGTCTTCATTTCCAGGCTATTCAAGCGCATTGGCGCTTGGCGCGCTCGAGCGAGGCGCGGGACTCCCCACCCGCAACCAGGGCTGCCGAAGCTCGCGATCACGCCGAGCGTTCTCAGCCGAGATGATGAGGTCGACGCGTTCGGCAAACTGGTTGGGTGTCAACCCGAACTCCGCGATTACCTCATCAGAGGGTGGGCCGCCATACGGCGCCCAGCTGCGGACGAAGTCGAGGATGTCGCGGTCGAAACGGTCCATCCGTCAGGCTCCGCCCTTCTTCTTGTTGTAGACGTCGAAGCCGACGGCGGCGAGCAGAACCAGTCCCTTGATCACCTGCTGCACGTCACTGCCGATGCCGATGAGTGACATCCCGTTGTTCAGCACGCCGAGGACGAACCCGCCGATGATGGCGCCCAACACCGTCCCGACACCACCGTTGGCCGACGCACCACCGATGAACGCCGCGGCGATTGCCTCCAGCTCCATGCCGATACCGGCCTGCGGCGTGGCCGAGTTGAGCCGCGCCGCGAAAAGCAGACCGGCCAGTGCCGACAGCAGGCCCATGTTGACGAAGACAAGGAACGTGACCCGTTTCGTCTTCACGCCGGACAGCCGTGCGGCCGCGACGTTCCCACCGACCGCGTACACCTGTCGGCCGAAGACGGTGCTGCGCATCACGAAGGCGTAGATCACGAACGCCACGGCAAGGATGATTCCGACCACAGGCACGCCGCGATAGCTGGCCAGCAACAGCGTGAAGGCCGCAAGTGCAGCGACGATGGCGGCACATTTGAACACGAACCAGCCCAGCGGCGAGACGTCGAAACCGTAGCGGGACTGGGTCCTTCGCTGGCGCACCTGCTGCCAGACGGCCGCCACCATGACAACCACACCCAGGATGACGGTGGGCCAGTGATAGAGCCCGGTGCCGCCGATCTCGGGCAGGAACCCGCTGCTGACCTGGCTGAAACTGCGTGGGAAGGGCGCGATGGATTGGCCCTCGAGCAGGTACTGGGTGGCGCCGCGGAACACCAGCATGCCCGCCAGCGTGACGATGAACGACGGAATGCCGACGTAGGCGATCCAGAAGCCCTGCCACGCACCGATCAACGCGCCGAGTAGAAGGCAGAGCACTAGCGCGACCGGCCACGGCATGTCGTGGCGGATCATCAGCACCGCCGACATCGCCCCGATGAACCCGGCGATGGAGCCCACCGACAGATCGATGTGACCCGAGATGATCACGATGACCATCCCGATCGCCAGGATCAGGATGTAGCCGTTCTGCTGGACGATGTTGGTGACGTTCAGCGGCTTGAGCAGGATCCCACTGGTCCAGACCTGGAACAGGATCACGATCACGGCGAGAGCGGCCACCATGCCGTACTGCCGGAAGTTGCCCTGCAATACCGCACGCAAGCGCCGTCCCGGCGGCGTGGGTGGCTGTGCCGGTGGCGGCGCACTCGATGCGGTGTTCACCGTTCCGGTGGTGGTCATCTAGCTGCGTCCCTTCATCATGTAGCGCATCAGCGTCTCCTGCTTTGCGTCCTCGCGGGCGACCTCACCGGTGAGACGACCCTCATTGAGGGTGTAGATGCGGTCGCACAGACCTATCAGCTCGGGTAGTTCCGACGAGATGACGATCACCGCTTTCCCTTGGGCGGCAAGGGCATTGATGATCGTGTAGATCTCGTACTTGGCGCCGACGTCGATCCCGCGGGTGGGCTCGTCGAGAATCAGCACATCAGGGTCGGCGAAGATCCACTTGCTCAACACCACCTTCTGCTGGTTGCCGCCGGAAAGGTTGCCCGTGGTCGCCCGCACCGACGAGGCCTTGATCTGCATGTCTTTACGGAACCGCTCGGCGACGACTGTCTCCTCGTGCTCGTTGATGATCGACGCCCGGCTGACCTTGGGCAGCGAAGCGATCGTCACGCTGCGCGCGATGTCGTCGATCAGGTTCAAGCCGTAGTGCTTTCGATCCTCGGTGGCGTAGGCGATGCGGTGTGTGATGGCCTCGGGCACCGTCCGCGTGTGAATTTCTTTGCCGTCCTTGAAAACCTTTCCGCGGGCTTTCTTTCCGTAACTGCGCCCGAAGACGCTCATCGCGAGCTCCGTCCGGCCCGCGCCCATCAGCCCGGCCAGCCCGACGACCTCGCCGCGCCGCACGTTGATCGAAACCCCGTCGACCACCTTGCGCTGCTGGTCGAGTGGATGAAAGACGGTCCAGTCCTCGATGGCGAAGGTGACATCACCGATCGGGTGGTCGGTCCGCTCGGGGAAACGGTCGACCATGTCGCGCCCGACCATGCCGCGGATGATGTGCTCCTCGGTGAGTTCGGGTCCGACCGGCCGGGTTTCGATGGTCTTACCGTCACGCAAGATGGTGATGTTGTCGGCGACCCGCATCACCTCATTTAGCTTGTGCGAGATGATGATGCACGTCAGGCCCTGGTCGCGGAGTTCCACGATCAGGTCGAGCAGATGCCTGCTGTCCTCGTCGTTGAGCGCGGCGGTCGGCTCATCGAGGATCAGCAGTTTCACCTTCTTGGATAGCGCCTTGGCGATCTCGACCAGCTGTTGCTTGCCGACGCCGATATCGGCGATCCGGGTACGCGGGCTTTCGGACAGGCCAACGCGGTCGAGCAGCTGCGCGGCGTGGGTCATGGTTTCGTGCCAGCTGATCACCCCCGCCGATGCGTGCTCGTTGCCCAGGAAGATGTTCTCCGCGATCGAAAGCACCGGTACCAGCGCCAGCTCCTGGTGGATGATGCCGATGCCACGGCGCTCGCTGGCCCTGATGTCCTTGAAGTCGCCGGGCTGTCCGTCGAAAACGATCTCGCCTTCGTAGCTGCCATGTGGATAGATGCCGCTGAGGACCTTCATCAGCGTCGACTTTCCGGCACCGTTCTCACCGCAGATCGCGTGGATCTCGCCGGGGCGCACCAAGAGGTTGACCTCGTCGAGTGCCGTGACACCCGCGAACCTCTTGGTGATACCCCGCATTTCGAGCAGCGGTGCGGTTTCGGACACCGTCACGCCAACTGCCCGGCGTTGTAGTACCCCGAGTCGATCAGCACCTTCTGGTAGTTGGTGATGTCCACGCTGACCGGCTGCAGCAGGAACGCGGGCACGACCTTCACCCCGTTTTCGTAGGTCTTGGTGTCGTTGACCTCTGGTGTGCCGCCGGTGAGCAGCGAGTCGGCCATCTGTACGGCGGCCTTGGCGAGCTCACGGGTGTCCTTGAAGACGGTCTGCGTCTGCTCGCCGGCGATGATCGATTTCACCGACGCCAGCTCGGCGTCCTGGCCGGTGACGATGGGCAGCGGGTTGGTCGGCGTGCCGTAGCCGGCGCTCTTCAACGCCGAGATGATGCCCAGCGACATCCCGTCGTACGGGGAGAGGACCGCGTCCACCCGGCCGCTGGTGTAGGCCTTGCTGAGCAGGTTGTCCATCCGCGACTGAGCCAGCCCGCCGTCCCAGCGCAGCGTGGCGACCTGGTCGAAGCTGGTCTGCCCACTCTTGACGACGAGCTTGCCGCTGTCGAGGTAGGGCTGCAGCACGCTCATCGCGCCGTTGAAGAAGAACGTCGCGTTGTTGTCGTCGGGCGACCCGGCGAACAGCTCGATGTTGAAGGGGCCCTTGCCCTGTGCAAGGCCGAGCTTGTCGACGATGTACGTCGCCTGCAGCACGCCGACCTTGAAGTTGTCGAACGTCGCGTAGTAGTCCACATTCTGCGAGCCGCGGATCAGCCGGTCATAGCTGACCACCGGAATCTTGGCATCCGCCGCACGCTGCAGGGTGTCGGTCAGCGATGAGCTGTCGATGGGCGCGATGACCAATACCTTCACGCCCTTGGTGATCATGTTCTCGATCTGCGACACCTGATTTTGCACCACGTCGTCGCCGTACTGCAGGTCGGTTTCGTAGCCGAGCGCTTTGAACTGTTCGGCCATGTTGTTGCCGTCGGCCACCCACCGTTCGGACGATTTCGTCGGCATCGCGATGCCGACCGTCCCGGTGCGGTCGCCGCTGCTGCCGGTCGTCTCCGTCGTCGAGCGGCCGCAGCCTGCACTTGTAAGCGCGGCCACGATGGCGAGCGCGGCCACTATCCAAACAAAGCCTTTGCGCATGAGGTCCTCCATTGATTGTGCTTCGCACCGCGGTCGCAGAGCTGGCGATGTGAGCGCTAACATCGACGATCTTGTGACGCGGCTCACGCTTTGTCAAGACGCTGCGATCGCGAATGTGAGCGCTAACAAATTGTTGACACCCGCCGAATGTGAGCGTTAACATCCCCATCGTGTAACGCCGGTCACATCGTCTCCCGCACTATCGCGGCCTGCCGAAGCACGCCGGCACGGGGTCAACTCGGCAAGCCGAGACATCGAAGGAGTGGTTCGTGAAAAGAATTCTGACCGCGGTGCTCAGCGTCGCAACGGCAGGCGTACTCGCAGCGTGTGGCAGTGGACCGGCACCGTCGGGCGACTCCGGCGGAGGCTCCGCGGGGGGCCAGATCACCATGGGTTTCTCCCAGGTGGGCGCCGAGAGTGGGTGGCGCACCGCCAACACGAAGTCGATCCAGGAAGCGGCGAAGGCCGCCGACATCGATCTGAAATTCTCCGACGCCAACGGCGAACAGGAGAATCAGATCTCGGCGATCCGCTCGTTCGTGCAGCAGCGGGTTGACGTCATCGCGTTCAGCCCGGTGGTTCGGACCGGCTGGGACGCCGTGCTCCTGGAGGCCAAGAACGCCGGAATCCCGGTCATCCTCACCGACCGCGCCGTCGACACCCAGGAGAAGGATGTGTACAAGACCTTCCTCGGCGCGGACTTCGTTCAAGAGGGCCAGACCGCAGGCGAATGGGTGGTCAAGCAGTATGCGTCGGCTCCGGGCCCCGTCAACATCGTTCAGCTCGAGGGCACGACCGGTGCTGACCCGGCGATCGACCGCAACACCGGATTCGCCAAGGCGATCGCTGCGAACCCGAACCTCAAGGTGATCGCGTCCCAGAGCGGCGACTTCACCCGCTCCGGTGGCAAGCAGGTCATGGAGGCGTTCCTCAAGGCCAACCCGAAGATCGACCTGGTCTTCGCGCAGAACGACGACATGGGCCTCGGCGCGATGGAGGCCATCGAAGCGGCAGGTCTGAAGCCGGGGACAGACATCAAGATCGTCGCCGTCGACGCCACCCACGACGGCATGCAAGCACTCGCCGACGGCAAGTTCAACTACATCGTCGAGTGCAACCCGCTGCTTGGGCCGCAACTCATGGACCTGGCCAAGAAGGTGGTCGCAGGCGAGCAGGTGCCGCCGCGGGTAGTCACCCCCGATGAGGCATTCGATCAGCAGCAGGCGAAAGCGGTTCTCCCGGAACGGAAGTACTGACCTCTTGACTGTCGATGCCGCCCGGACCGCGACCCCTCAAACGTCCGGGCGGCGTCGGCCCTCACCGAAAGATCCGCCATGACAACACCGGTTCCCGGCCCGCGTGACAGCGCAGTGGTCGACATGCGGGACGTCACCATTGACTTTCCTGGTGTCAAGGCGCTCGACGGCGTGGACTTCCGGTTGCTGCCTGGCGAGATCCACGCGCTGATGGGGGAGAACGGCGCAGGCAAGTCGACCTTGATCAAGGCGCTCACCGGCGTGTACGAGATCGACGCGGGGAGCATCACGGTCGACGGGGTCGAACAAAGGTTCAGCGGCCCAAGGCAGGCGCAGGACGCAGGCATCAGCACCGTCTACCAAGAGGTCAACCTGTGCGCCAATCTGACTGTGGCGGAAAACATTCTGCTTGGCCGCGAACCCCGTCGCTTCGGTCGGATCGACTACCGCGCGATGAACCGGCGCGCCGGGGAACTGCTCGGCGAGCTTGACCTGACCATCGACCCCCGGTCCACGCTTGGGGCGCATCCGATCGCCATCCAGCAGCTCGTCGCGATCGCCCGTGCGACCGCCGTCTCCGCCCGGGTGCTGATCCTCGACGAGCCGACGTCCAGCCTCGACGCCGACGAGGTGGCCGAACTGTTCCGGGTGATGCGCCGCCTGCGGGAGGGTGGCGCAGCCATTCTGTTCGTGTCGCATTTTCTCGAGCAGGTGTATGAGATCTCGGATCGAATGACGGTGCTACGCAACGGCCGCCTGGTCGGCGAGTACCCGACGGCGGCGCTGGACCGGGTTCAACTGATAGCGGCGATGCTCGGACACGAGCTGGACCTGCTGGAGGAGATCGGGAACACGGCCGCCGCCAGCGCACCGACGACACACCAAACCGTGCTGAGCGCCAAGGGCATCGGCAGAAGGCCGCGACTGCAACCGATGGATCTCGACGTACACCGCGGCGAGGTGGTGGGGCTGGCCGGACTGCTCGGCTCAGGCCGAACAGAGTTGGCGCGCCTACTGTTCGGCGCCGACCGGGCGACCAGCGGACGGATGCTGGTCAATGGAAAACCGGCCGCGATGCGCTCGCCCCGCGCAGCCATCGGCAAGGGGCTCGCCTTCTCCTCGGAGGACCGCAAGGGTGAGGGCATCATCGGCGAGCTCAGCGTGCGTGACAACCTGGTGCTCGCATTGCAGGCGCGGCGCGGTTTCGCCCGCCCACTGTCGAAGAAGACCACCGACGATCTGGTGACGCGCTACATGGACGCCCTCGACATCCGGCCCCGCAAGCCGGGCACGGTGGTCAAGAACCTCAGCGGCGGCAACCAGCAGAAGGTGCTGCTGGCGCGTTGGCTGATCACCGAACCTCAGCTGTTCATCCTCGATGAACCCACCCGCGGCATCGACGTCGGCGCCAAGGCGCAGATCCAGAAGCTCGTCGCCGATCTGGCCAAGGACGGCATGGGTGTGGTGTTCATCTCCGCAGAACTCGACGAGGTAGCCCGCATCAGCGACCGCATCGCCGTCCTGCGTGACGGGCACTGCGTCGCGCAGGTGGGTTCCGACCGAACGGTCAAGGAACTGACCGCCCTCATCGCCGCGGGCGGAACGCGATGACAAAAAAGCTGGGCGCGTCGCCGTTGATCTGGCCGATGCTGGCGCTCGTGGCATTGCTGGTCGTCAATGTCATTGTGACACCGAGCTTTCTGAGCATCCGCGTGCAGGACGGCCACCTCTTCGGCAGCCTCATCGACATCTTGCGCAACGGTGCGCCCACCATGTTGGTGGCACTCGGCATGACGTTGGTGATCGCGTCGCGTGGAATCGACCTGTCCGTCGGGGCCGTCGTGGCTGTCAGCGGTGCGCTGGCCTGTGCCCACATCGCCGCCTCACCCGACCCGGCAGGCGCCGGCACCGTCGTCACCGCGATGGGCATCGCACTGGGTGCGGCCGTCGGTCTTGGCCTGTGGAACGGAATGCTGGTCTCGGTGTTCGGGGTTCAACCGATCATCGCCACCCTGGTCCTGATGACCGCCGGTCGTGGTGTCGCACTGCTGATCACCGATGGCCAGATCGTGACCGTCACCAGCGCCCCGTTCAAGATCCTCGGCGCGGGTTTCGCTTTGGGGTTGCCCGTGGCGATCCTGGTGAGCCTGACCGTGTTCGCACTGGTGGGTCTGCTGACTCGACGCACGGCGCTGGGCATGCTGCTGGAATCGGTCGGCATCAACCCGGAGGCCAGCAGGCTGGCCGGAGTGCGGTACCGCACCATCGTGTTCGCCGTGTACGTCTTCTGCGCGCTCTGCGCCGGAATCGCCGGGCTGATGATCGCGTCGAACATCTCAGCGGCCGACGCCAACAACGCCGGCCTGTGGATCGAGATGGACGCCATCCTCGCCGTTGTCATCGGCGGAACATCGCTGCTGGGTGGACGATTCAGCTTGACAGGGACCATCCTCGGCGCCCTGATCATCCAGACCCTGACCACGACCGTGTACACCGCGGGCATCACACCGGAGACGACGCTGGTATTCAAGGCGCTTGTGGTGATCGCCGTCTGTCTGCTGCAGGCGCCGAAGTTCCGCGCCATGCTGTCAAGTGGGCGCCACCACCGGGTTGCCGCACCGCCGGTGAATTCGGCTGTTGCGCCGTCTGATTCGGATCCAGCGGGTGTGCCCGCACCCGTGCCGACGGCTGCGGCATCGGCGACGGAGGAAGTGAGGACCCCATGAGCATCGAGCTCGCCACCCTGCCAAGGGTGGACACCGGCGGACTCCTGCGGCGGGTACACGGGCGCTACCTGTCGCCGACCGCGTCCCTGGTGCTGTTCTTGGTGTTGTTCGGGGTAGTCGTTGCCCGCTACGAGTTCGCCAGCCCCACACAGGTGTTCTTGAACCTGTTGGTGGACAACGCACATCTGATTGTGCTCGCCGTCGGTATGAGCTTCGTCATCCTCACCGGTGGCATCGATCTGTCTGTCGGGTCGGTGGTCGCGTTGTCCACCGTCATCGTCGCCACCGCCTTGAAGGCGGGCTGGCCGATGCCGCTGGCGGTGGGCGTCGTACTGGTGGTCGGCCCGGTTCTCGGGCTGCTGATGGGTTTGGTCATCGAGTACTTCGATGTCCAGCCCTTCATCGCCACGCTGGCCGGGATGTTCCTCGCCCGCGGTCTGTGCTACGTGATCAGTGTCGACACACTGCCGATCGCCGATCCGTTGCTGCGCCAGTTCGGTCTCAACTACGTCTACCTCTATGAGGACAAGTTCATCCGCTGGACCGTGGTGGTGGCGCTGGTGGCGGTCGTCGTCGCGGTGTACGTGTTGCACCAGAGCCGGTTCGGTCGCACCGTGTACGCCGTCGGCGGCAATCGGCAGTCGGCACAGCTGATGGGGCTCAACGCCTCTCGAGCACGCGTCTCGGTCTATGCGATCAGCGGGTTCTGCGCCGCGCTTGCGGGTCTCCTGCTGGCCGTCCAGAAGCTGTCCGGCTACAGCCTCAACGGTATCGGGCTGGAACTCGACGCGATCGCCGCTGCGGTGATCGGGGGTGTCCTGCTCTCCGGCGGGGTGGGGTTCGTCCTCGGCTCGCTGATCGGCGTGCTGGTGCTTGGCACCATCCAGACGTTCGTCACGGCTGAGAACCTCGACTCGTACTGGACCCGCATCATGACCGGGATCCTGCTGCTGATTTTCGTGTTGGTTCAGCGACTACTGGTGAGGAAGCCCGGATGAGCAGCCATCCCCTACAGCCGATGACGCCGAAGCCGGTGATGGCCGACGTGGCGCGGCTGGCCGGCGTGAGCCACCAGACCGTTTCGCGGGTGATCAACGGCTCGGCGAGTATTCGTCCCGCCACCAAGGCCCGGGTCGAGCGTGCCATCGCGGAACTCGGCTACCGGCCCAACACGGCGGCGCGAGCGCTGGTGACACGGCGGTCGGGAATCATCGGGATAGTCGGCACCAGCAGCGGACTGTACGGCCCGTCGAGTATCCAGCGGTCGGTGCAGGAGGCCGCAAGGGCCGCGGGTTACTTCTCCAGCCTGGTGCCGCTGGCAGAGGTGACCGAGGAGGAACTGCGCGACGCCCTGGAACACCTTGCGCGCCAATCGGTGGAGGCGGTCGTGATGATCGCCGCCCAAGAGGATGCCCTGGCCGTTGTGCATTCCGCCGATGCCGGCCTGCCGCTGATCGTGGTCGAGGGGGATCTGTCCGGACGCGGCCTCAGCGTCGGCGTCGACCAGATCGACGGCGCCCGTCAGGCCACCCAGCACCTGATCGATCTCGGGCATCACGCCGTAGACCATGTCTCGGGTCCGATGAGCTTTACCGAGGCCAAAGGTCGTCGCACCGGCTACGAGCAGGCGATGCGGGCCGCGGGCCTTCACCCCCGGGAGCACTGGGAGGGGGACTGGACCCCTGCGCGCGGGTACGAGATCGGCCGCGAGCTGGCCCGCCGCGGTGAAGCGTCCGCGGTGTTCGTGGCCAACGACCAGATGGCCATCGGCGTGCTGCACGCATTCGCCGAAGCAGGCCTTGCCGTCCCCGACGACATCAGCGTGGTGGGATTCGACGACATCCCCGAGGCCGGCTACCTCAACCCCGCGCTCACCACCGTCCGGCAGGACTTCCAGGCGGTCGGCCGCAAGGCCATCGATCTCGTCACCGCCACCCTGGGCGGGTTGACCACCGATGTGCCGCTGCTGGCCCCCGAACTCATCGTCCGTGACAGCACGGCACCGCACGAGGAGACCCGATGACAAGCGAAAAGTACACGGTGGGAGTTGATTTCGGCACCCTGTCCGGACGCGCGCTGGTGGTGCGGGTCAGCGACGGGCACCAGCTCGCCAGCGCCGAGCATGCCTACGAGCACGGCGTCATCACCGATTCGGTGCCGGGCAGCACCGTGCGCCTTCCTCCGCAGTGGGCGCTGCAGGTGCCCGAGGATTACCTGGACGTGTTGCGCACCGCCGTTCCCGAGGCCGTCGAGAAGTCGGGCGTCGATCCCGCCGACATCATCGGAATCGGTACCGACTTCACCGCCTGCACCATGGTGCCGGTGCGCCGGGACGGGACGCCGCTGTGCCAGCTGGGCGAGTTCGGCAGCCATCCGCACGCGTACGGCAAGTTGTGGCGGCACCATTCACCGCAACCGCAAGCCGACCGCATCAATGCCGTTGCGGCCCAACGCGGTGAGCCATGGCTGCCGCGATACGGCGGCCTGATCTCCAGCGAGTGGGAATTCGCCAAGGCACTCGAGATATTCGACGAGGATCCGCAGGTGTACCAGGCGATGGATCACTTTGTGGAGGCCGCCGACTGGATCGTGTGGCAGCTGTGCGGCACCTACGTCCGCAACGCGTGCAGCGCAGGGTACAAAGGCATCCGGCAAGACGGCCGATACCCGTCGCGGGAATTTCTCACCGAGGTGCGGCCGGGATTCGCCGACTTCGTGACCGAGAAGCTGGACGCCCCGATCGGAGCGCTTGGCGCGCGTGCCGGATCGCTGACGGCGCAGGCCGCCCAATGGACCGGTCTTCCCGAGGGGATCGCGATCGCGGTGGGTAACGTCGACGCGCATGTGACCGTGGCCGCGGCCGACGCACTGGAGCCGGGACACCTGGTCGCGATTATGGGGACCTCGACCTGCCACGTGATGAATTCCACTGTGCTGCGGGAGGTCCCCGGCATGTGCGGGGTGGTCGACGGCGGCATCTCCGAGGGCAGCTGGGGATATGAGGCCGGGCAATCAGGTGTCGGCGATATCTTCGGCTGGTTCGTCGAGAACTGCGTGCCCGAGCGCTATCACGTCGAGGCCCGACGGCGCGGCATCTCGCTTCACGACCATCTCACCGAGTTGGCCAGCACTCAGGAGCCGGGGCAACACGGCCTGGTGGCACTGGATTGGCACAGCGGAAACCGATCCGTGCTGGTCGACCACGAGCTCTCCGGCGTCATGATCGGGCAGACACTGCAAACCACGTGTGTCGATATGTACCGGGCGCTGTTGGAGGCGACCGCGTTCGGCACCCGGATGATCGTCGAGACGTTTGTCAGCAGCGGTGTCCAGGTCGACGAGTTGGTGGTGGCGGGGGGCCTGCTGAAAAACCGGCTCCTCATGCAGATCTACGCCGACGCCGTGGGTTTGCCGCTGTCAACCGTGCCGTCGACCCAGGCCCCCGCGTTGGGCTCGGCAATTCATGCCGCGGTCGCCGCGGGCGCCTTCAGCGACGTCCGCGCCGCGGCCAAACAGATGGGTAACCGAACCCGCAACGCCTACCTGCCGATTGCGCACCATGTCGCCGCCTATGACCGGCTCTACCGCGAATACGTCGCGGCATACGACTGGTTCGGCCGTGGCAACGACATGATGCGTCGGCTTCGGCGCATCGAAGCACCCGAGCCGGTTGGAGCAACGCAATGACGATCACTTCCGACATCAACCAGGTCGTTGCACAACTGCGCCAACAGGTTTGCGACCTGCACGCTGTGCTCACCCACTATGAGCTGGTCATCTGGACCGCAGGCAACGTGTCGGCCAGGGTGCCCGACCGCGACCTGATGGTGATCAAGCCCTCGGGCGCCGAGTACGCCTCGATGAGGGCGGACGACATGGTGGTCTGCGATCTGTACGGCAACCTGGTCGACGGGGCGCTGGCTCCGTCCTCGGATACCGCCGCCCACGCCTACGTGTATCGGCACATGCCCGAGGTGGGGGGCGTGGTGCACACCCACTCCACCTACGCCACCGCGTGGGCGGCCCGCGGCGAACCTATCCCCTGCGTGCTCACGATGATCGCCGACGAGTTCGGTGGTGACATCCCGGTGGGCCCCTTTGCTCTCATCGGCGACGACTCGATCGGTCGCGGAATTGTCGAGACGTTGCGGGACAGCAGATCTCGCGCGGTGCTGATGCGCAACCACGGACCGTTCACCATCGGTCGCACCGCGCGCGACGCCGTCAAAGCTGCGGTGATGGTCGAGGACGTGGCACGCACCGTGCACATCAGCCGTCAACTCGGTTCCCCATCGACCATCGACGAGGCCGATGTGGCCGCATTGTTCGACCGGTACCAGAACGTGTACGGCCAGACCGGCCAGCACGCCGACGACCTCCAGGAGAATCAGCGATGATCGCGTCCCGTCTTGTAACCAGCCAGGTGTGGTTGATCACGGGCAGCCAATCGATGTATGGGCCCGACATTCTGGACCAGGTCGCCGACCAGTCACGTCAGATCGCCGAGATGCTCGACGGCAGCGCCGAGATCCCGGTCGAGGTGCGCTGGCTTCCGGTGGTCACCGACTCCGACCAGATCGCGCGGGTGCTCAGTGAAGCCAACGCATCCGACGAGTGCATCGGCGTGATCGCGTGGATGCACACGTTCTCGCCTGCCAAGATGTGGATTCGCGGGCTCAAATCGCTGAGTAAGCCGCTGCTGCATCTGCATACACAGTTCGGTGTCGAGTTGCCATGGGACTCCATCGACATGAACTTCATGAACCTCAATCAAGCTGCGCACGGTGACCGCGAATTCGGCTATATCCAGTCGCGACTGTCCACCTCCCGCAAGACGATCGCCGGACACATCAGCGACCCGCGGACACGCCTGCGGATCGGGTGGTGGGTGCGCGCAGCGCTGGGTGTCGCGGCGTTGTCCACGCTCAAGCTCGTGCGGTTCGGGGACAACATGCGTGGTGTCGCCGTCACCGAGGGGGACAAGGTGGAGGCGGAGGCACATTTCGGCGCATCGGTCGACAGTTACGGTGTCAACGATCTGGTCGAGGTTGTCGAACGGGTTCGGCAGGCAGACATCGACAAACTGGTCCGCGAATATGAGCACACCTACCGCGTCGACCCCGAACTTCTGCCAGGCGGTAACCGGCACGCCTCACTGCGGCACGGCGCCCAAATCGAACTCGGGTTACGAAAGTTTCTGGTGGATGGCGGATTTCACGCCTTCACCACGAACTTCGAAGACCTCGGCGGACTCCGTCAACTGCCGGGGTTGGCTGTGCAGAGGTTGATGGCCGACGGCTACGGGTTCGGTGGCGAGGGCGACTGGAAGACGGCGCTGATGTTGCGCACCGTGAAGGTGATGGCCGAGGGGCTGCCTGGCGGCACCTCGTTCATGGAGGATTACACCTACGACCTGACCCCCGGTCACGAGCGCATCCTCGGTGCGCACATGCTCGAGGTCTGCCCGAGCATTGCTGCCGACACCCCGACGCTGGAAGTGCACCCGCTGTCGATCGGCGATCGAGACGATCCCGTGCGGTTGCGCTTCACCGCCGCGCCCGCCGACGCGGTCATCATCGGAATCAGCGACATGGGCAGTCGATTCCGGTTGGTGGCCAACGAAGTTCGCGTCGTCGAACCGTCAGCAGAACTACCGAACCTGCCGGTGGCCTGTGCGGTGTGGGAGCCGATGCCGACATGGTCGACCTCGACCGAGGCGTGGCTGATGGCAGGTGCGCCGCACCACACCGTGCTGACAACGGCGATCGGCACCGAGGTCGTCGACGACTTCGCCATGATGACCGACACCGAGCTTCTGGTCATCGACGAGACCACCACTGTCCGCGGTTTTCAGCACGAGCTGAAGTGGAACGACGTGTATCACCATGTCGCCGCGGGACTCTGATCGGGGGCTGAACTGATGCTCGCCGCGCGCCTGTACGCGGTCGGGGACTTGCGGGTGGCAGCCGAACCCGACCCTGGCGCAGCGACGCCCGGTTGGTCGCTGCTTGCGGTGACCTCGGTGGGCATCTGCGGCTCCGACCTGCACTGGTTCACCGACGGTGGCATCGGCGAGAGCCGGATCGAACACCCCGTCGTGCCAGGACACGAGTTCGCGGCGAAGGCGATCACCGGCCCGTACGCGGGTCAACGCGTCGCCGTCGACCCGGCCATCGCGTGCGGCGCGTGCGAAATGTGTCGGGTGGGCCATCACAACCTCTGCCCGACAGTCCAATTCGCCGGGCATGGGACGCTCGACGGGGCGCTTCAGGAGTTCCTGTTGTGGCCGGATCACCTGTTGCATCCGTTGCCCGACGCGCTCAGCGACGATGCGGGCGCGCTGCTCGAACCTTTGGGTGTGGCTATCCACGCGGTGGACATCAGTCACATGCAGCCGGGGGCGGACGTGCTGGTGGTAGGGGCCGGGCCGATCGGCTTGCTCGCGCTGCAGGTGGCGATTCGCAGGGGGGCGTCGCGGGTTTTCATGACCGAGCCGCTCGCGCACCGGCGGGCCAGCGCGTCGCGCTGCGGAGCACATGCGGTGTGGTCGCCAGAGCAGGCGGCCGACGGGGTTCTCGACGCCACAGAAGGACGCGGCGTCGATGTCGTCATCGAGCTGGCCGGAAACGACGCCGGGATCGGCACCGCCGTGACGGCGGTCCGGCCGGGTGGTCGAGTGGCGCTCGCCGGCATCCCGTCGGAGGACGCATCGGCGTTTCCGGCCGCCGCGGCGCGACGCAAGGGCTTGACGTTTGCGATGGTGCGGCGAATGAAGGATACGTACCCGCGTGCGATCGCACTGGCCGGCGCCGGTGTCGACCTCGATCTGTTGGTCACCGAACGGCATCCCCTCATCGAGGCTGCCAAGGCCTTCGGCTCGGCCGCTGGACGTCATGGTGACAAGGTCGTGGTGGCGGTCTCGAGCAGTTGAGTCGCTGCGGCGGCCGCCACAGTACTCCCACAGCCGGTGCGCTGGAGTCTTCCAGGTAGCAGGTAGCGCCGATGGCGGTTGGCGTCGATGTGGGACGGCCAACGGCGATGCGATGGTCCTTGAAGCCGATTACCACACCGAGCCAAGGGGACTTGACCATGAACGACAGCACCGCACCTCGTAACGCAGCCAATTCCCGGACCATGCGCCGGCTGGCCGCCGCGCTTCTGCCCGTCGGGGCGACGCTCGCGTTGGCAAGCGCTGCTCCGGCGGCTGCCGCGTCGGACGCATCCTGCCCGGGGGTCGAGGTGGTGTTCGCGAGGGGCACGTGGGAAGCACCGGGCGTCGGCGCCACCGGACAGGCGTTCATCGATGCCCTGAACGCCCGGCTGGGGGCCCAACCCGTCGCCGTCTACGGGGTGGACTACCCGGCCTCGCTGGACTTCCAGGCCGCCGAGGGCGGAGTTGCGGACGCCAGCAACGAGATCGAGTCCATCGCGGCGAGCTGCCCCGACACCAAGATCGTCCTTGGCGGCTACTCGCAGGGTGCCGCGGTGGCGGCCTACACCACCGCGGACAGCATCCCGGCCGGCCTCACCCTGCCCCCGGACATTACCGGCCCCATGCCGCAGAAGATCGCCTCTCACATCGCGGCCGTCGCCCTGTTCGGCACACCGGACCCCTGGTTCCTGAATCTGGTCGACCATGACGCACCGCCGATCGCCGTCGGAAATCTCTACGCCGGCAAAACGATTCAAATGTGCGCGCAGGGCGACCCGGTGTGCTTCCCCGGCGGCCTCGACCGCTCGGCGCACAGCTCGTACAAGGACAACGGAATGGCCGACCAAGCCGCCGTCTTCGTCGCGAACGCACTGTCCTCCACAGCCCAAGCGCAATCCTGAGCGATCGCGAACGCTAAACCTGGTCGGGGACCTCTTGTGCGGGTTTGCGTTTGAGTATGGCGCGGGCGATCTGAGAGGGCTCGAGGCCTGCCCGGGCGATCAGCGACGATTCTGCTGACCAGATCGCTGAGTGGCCTGCGGTGGTGACATAGCCTGCGCCGGTCGGGCCTGCGAAGCTGGCCATCGCCACCGGAGCACGGCAGGTCGCAGCGATGTTGCGTGCGCGGCGTTGCTGCTCGGCAAGTTCCCAGTAGTGATGAACGACACCGCAAGCGTAGAGGTCCACACCGAGTTGTGCTGTCCCACTGACGTGTTCGTCGATGCCGGTGTCGCGGCATATCCCCAGACCGATACGCCACCCGTTGAGGTTGATCGCTTGCGGCCCCGGTCCTGGCCAGAACCGTGCCTGCTCGCCTGCGCCGATGTAGGTCTTGCGGTAGACCACGCTGGGACCGGTGGAGTCGACTAGCACGGTCGCGATGTAGTGGCGTCCGTTGGACTCCACGGGAGCGCCTACCAAAGCGGTGGAACCCGTTGCCGCGCAGATTGATGTCAGCGGTTCCATGACGGCACCGGCGACATCGATCGGCGATGCAGCCAGCTGGTAACCAGTCAGGGACAGCTTCGGGAATACCACCAGACGCGCGTGGGACTGATCAATCAGCGCGACGTGGGCATCGACGTTGGCGGTCACCGCGCCCGCGGCAATATGTGGCTGCGCCACTGCGACAGACAATTCCGCATCCACCCGGCCCATTATCGCTGCTGCTTGCCCGTCGGTGCCGAGGTGCGCCAGACCGCCATCGCGGCGATGCGTGACGATGGCAGTTTGATAGCATGCTGTCATATACTCTGATGCTATGCTGTCAGCATGCGCACGACGGTAACACTCGACGACGACACGCTCGCCGTGGTCAGGCGCCGGATGGCCGAAAAGGGGACGTCCTTCAAGCAAGCCCTCAATGACGCGATCCGCGAAGGTGCAGCGCGCAGACCCGCACCAGCAACATTCGTAACGCGCACAGCCGATCTCGGTGTCCCGTCGGTGAGTTTGGATCGCGCCCTGCAGCTGGCCGCCGAACTCGAAGACGAAGAGCTCGTTCGCCGTCAGCGGCGCGGAGCATGAGGATCGTCGACGCCAATGTCTTGTTGTATGCGGTGAACTCGGCCAGTGAGCACCACGACGCGAGCCGGCGTTGGCTCGACGGCGCCCTGTCGGGTGCCGATATCGTCGGGTTGGCATGGGTGCCGCTACTGGCCTTCGCTCGGCTCACCACAAAGCACGGACTCTTCCCGTCTCCGCTCAGCGCACAGGACGCGATGGCTCAGATCCGAGACTGGTGTGGGGCGCCGAGCGCGACGCTCGTCCACCCGACCGCCCGACACGCCGACGTGTTCTCCGACTTGCTGTCGCCGGTAGGAGCCGGCGGCAATCTTGTCAACGACGCCCACCTGGCCGCACTCGCAATCGAGCACCGCGCGAGCGTCGTCACCTACGACAGCGATTTCGGCAGATTCGATGGCCTGCGTTGGCACACACCGGACTCGCTGCTTTCCTGATCCCCTACCCGCTCAGCAGCGGGTCGATGAGCCCAACTCCGATGTCCCATAGCCGTGCGGCGTTGTCGTGGTCCAGCGCGTAGGGCGCGACGCCGCCGCTGAAATCCTGGGGGCGCTGTGTGACGATCGGTGATTCGTTGCAGTCCTCGAAGTAGCGGCCGCCGATACCGTCGACCAGTGGCGACGCGGCCAGCAGTACTGAGGTCGCAGCACCCTGCTCTATCGTCTTTCGGTGCTGCACGGGAGTTCTCAGGCCCCCGGTGTGCTTCTGAAGTCCGGTGGCGATCGCGCCGGGATTGAGTGCGTTGGCGACGATGCCGTCTCGGCGCCAGCGTTCGGTCACCCCAACGCTCAGTAGCACGTCAGCTGTTTTGGATTGCCCGTATGCCGTCAACGGGTCGTAGGGTCGGAAACGATAGTCGAGGTCGTCGAATACGACCGGCGACAACAGATGTCCACTGGAACTCACCGACACAACACGAGCGCCACCGGCGGCCCTGAGCGCCCGGTGCAGACCGAGCGTGAGAGCGAAGTGACCGAGGTAGTTGGTGGCGAACTGCATCTCCCGGCCCTGCTCGGTGCGCGACAGTTCGGGCAGCGCCATGATGCCGGCATTGTTGATCAGCATGTGCACCGGTGCTAGGCCGTATCGGGCAGCGAAGTCGCGGACGGAAACGAGATCGGCGACATCGAGCGTGGCAGCCTCGACATTGGGGTTTCCGGTGGATTCGGTGATCTGGGCGGTGATCTGGCGCCCCGCGTCAAGCCGGCGAACACCAAGGACGACGTCTGCGCCTGCCGCCGCAAGAGTGCGCGCGGTCTCGACCCCGATGCCGGACGTGGCACCGGTGATGATCGCGCGCCGGCCGGACAGGTCGATACCCGCAAGGACGTCGGCCGCCGTTGACCTGAATCCGAACGGGGTGGTGATAAGCGTCATCGAATTCTGTTGCCCCACAACGATTACCCCGCGGCGCGCATTGCGGTCACGACATCCTCGGTCAAGACCACCCCGTGGGCCAGGAATGCATAGTTGACCAGCGCGGCCCGGTACCCGTCCCCCCACTCGGGGTGGCGTGGTCCTGCGACCGCGTCGCGCACGACGTATACCTCGAAGCCCTGCTCGAGCAGATCGCGAAGGTGCGATTCCACGCACATGTTCGCGAGCATGCCGCCCAGAAGAATCTTGTTGATCCGCCGCTTGCGTAACTGCAGAACCAGGTCGTTGGTCTGCGAGCCGAACACCTTGTGGGGACTGACGACAACCGTCGCCGGGTCGTTGATATATGGCTTGAACTCCTCGAGCCAATCGGCTCCCGATCCGGTCAGCCCGTCGAGGTTAAGGGGTCCGGGACGGTCGAAGGTACCCGTGCGCAGCTCGTCGGCTTCCAGTGCGCCGTTGAACAACCATCCATGATCGGTGGGATAGAAGTAGTGCGGCGAGATGAACATGGAAAACCCTGCGGCCTTGGCGGCCTTGAAGATCTCGAGCATATGCTCGACGGTTCCGTTCTCGGTGACGCTGGCGCCGGTGGCCGCCCAGTTGATCCCGGTGGGACTCAGCACGTCGTTCTGAGGATCGATGAACACTACGGCGGTGTCGTCTCGGTTCCAATTCATCGGCTTACCTCTCTGGGGTTTGGCAGAGCATGCGGTTTGGGGGTGCGCTCGAGCGTGTCAGCCGTCCGGGAGCACCACCACTTTCCCTGTAGCAGTGCCATTTTCGACGGCCTCATATGCAGCATTGACGTCGTCGAGCGCAAAGGACTCGGAGTGCAGTCGCGGGATAAGCCGTCCTCCGTCGGCCAGCGTGGCGGCTTCGGCGACGATGCGGCCGTGGTGTTCGCGACGGCGGCCGGTCAACAGGGGCATCAAGGTGAAGACGCCCGAATAGGTGGCGCCACGAAACGACAAGGGCGCCAGGCTGTGAGTGCCCCAGCCCAACGCGCTTACGACGTGGCCGCTGTAACGCTTGACCGCGGTGAACGAGGCGTCGAGCGTGGCGCCACCGACGTTGTCGACGACGATGTCGAAGCCGTCGCCGCCGGTGTATCTGTCGACATACTCCTCGACGGTGCTCGCCGTGTAGTCGATCGGGGTCGCGCCGGCATGGCGGATCACCTCCTGGCTCGACGGGCTCCCGGTGGCGAACACCTGCGCTCCGCGGGCGATGGCGAGTTGAACAGCGAGGAATCCGACCCCGCCCGCGCCACCGTGGATCAACACCCGCTGGCCCGCAACGACTCCGGCGCGGTCGACGAGTCCCTCCCAAGAGGTGATGAAGCCAAGCGGAAGCGCCGCGGTCTGCATCATCGACAGGCTCTCGGGCTTGTGCGCGATCAACCGCGTATCGACTGCAGCCAGTTCGGCCAGCGTGCCTTGCAGGCCGCCGACTCCGCCGGTCATGCCGAATACCTCGTCGCCGATGCGGAATCGGTCGACCTGTGCCCCCACTGCTTGCACCACCCCGGCCAGGTCGATGCCCAGCACGGCCGGCGGCGCCATCTCCGCGTGCGCAGCGACGCCTCGACGGATCTTGGTGTCGAGTGGGTTGACCCCGCTTGCCATGACTCGCACAAGGACTTCACCGGGGCCAGGGGTCGGATCTGGGACCTCGCCGATCTCCAGCGGGGCGTTGTATGCGGTCAGCATTGCAGCGCGCATGAAGTCTCCTCGAAATCAGTTGTCATCTTCACGCAGCGGTGTAAGCACCGCTGGCTATCCGGTCAATCGACACGATGATGGGTTCGACGTGGGCTTCTGATTCTCGGCCGCCGGCCAGGACCAACTGGGCGGCTTGGATGTTGCCGTTGGCGGCGGGACTTGTGATCAGCACGTCGCCGTCGGTTCCGTTGATTTCCCAGCGGTGGTCACCTGCCCGCGACAGGCCGCCGCGGTGAAAGACCGATGCCACGGCCCCGCTGTTCAATGCCGCCGTCACCGCTACCAGGATCGGGGGGTTCATGATGATCTCCTTCAGTCGAAGAGGAGGACGAGACGGCCACGGACGCCGCCCTTTTCGAGGGTGTGGTGCGCAACGGCCGCATCTGCGGCGGGGAAGGTCTGTGCGACGCGCATGCTGATCCTGCCCTGCTCGGCAAGCACCCGTAGGCCGTCGAGCTTCTCGGTCGCGTGGGTGTAGTCGGGCACCCACACGTCGCGGATCGTGATGCCGCGTTCGGGATGCAGCGTCGAGGTGCCCCGCTCGCCGGGTCGACGGACGACCGCGATCTGTCCGTTGTCACGCAGCGCGGGCAACACCTCGTCGCCTTGAAGTGCGGCGTCGATGACTGCCGCGACACCATCCGGGTAGAGCTGCCGAATCCGTTCTCCCACACCGCGTCCCCGCGCGACGATCGCATCGGCGCCGAGCATATCGATCAGCTGCTGGTCGGCAGGCGCGGCATCGGCGATCACCCGGAGACCGTCGGTCTTCGCCAGCTGTATGACGTAACCGCCGACCGCGCCTGCGGCACCGGTGACCGCGAGGGTTTCACCCGGCCTCAGCTTCAATACATCGAGCGCCCGGCGGGCGGTGAGCCCGTTCATCGGCAACGTGGCCGCCTCCGCGTGGCTGCTACCGGCGGGTGCGAGGGTGACCTGGTCGGCGTTGACGACGACGTATTCGGCGTATGCGCCGCCGGAGTCGTCGATCGGCATCACGATCGCCATGACGCGGTCCCCGATCTGGACGTCGGTGTGTGCGTCGGGGCCGATTTCGTCGACGATCCCGGCAACCTCCATGCCAGGGCGGTAGGGCGGCGACAACGTGCTGGCACGCAAGGCACCATCGATGTCGCCGATCCGCAGCAGCGCGTCGGCGGGGTTGACTGTGGCGGCATGCACCCTGATGCGGACTCGGCCGGGGCCTGCGTGGGGCTCGCCGATCTCGATCTGCCGCAGCACTTCGGGACCGCCGTACTCAGTGACCACTACTGCTCTCACGACCGGACCTCCTATACGGGGATGACTCCCCACTTGGTGGATCGTAGACTAAACGGGGAGCCATCCCCGAATATTCCGCCCGCGAAGAATGGAGGCTGGTCGTGCGAGCTGATGCCCGCCGCAACCGGGCTGCCGCGCTGGCCGCCGCCGAAGCGGTGTATGCCGAGCAGGGTGTGCAGGTGTCGCTGAACGAAATAGCGCACCGCGCCGATATCGGCAACGCGACGCTGTACCGGCATTTTCCGACGCGGGAGTTGCTGTTGTCGGAGGTCTACGCGGGGCATCTCGAGCGCTACTGCGCCATCGCCGAGGATGCCGTACACGCCGAGGATCCGGTGACCGCGTTGCGGGACTGCGTCACGGCCACCTGCGCGCTGCAGGCGACGAACCGCGGCCTGGCCGATCTGTTGGCGTCGCTGCGGCCGCTGTCACCACACGTCGAACAGCTGCGAGCCCGACACTATCGCGCCATCGCAAAGGTGTTTCGGCGTGCGGTGCGCAGCGGCAAGGTGCGCAAGGACGCGTCGCCCGTCGACCTCGCCGTCCTGCTCATCGCCAACGCCGGCCTCATCCATCGGACCGTCGATGACGCTCCCCGGGCCAGCGCCCGGTTGAGCGCGCTGTGGCTGGCAGGCGTGATCTCCCACGGGCATGTCGAAGCGCCGCCTGCGCCCACCGAATCCGAGATCCGTCGAGCGCTGAACCGCTGAGGCCCACGAAACAGTCTCGCCGAAGTGTCAGCGGAAGCGAACGTCGGCCGTCGCCAACCCGAAGATCTTGCGGCCGGCCGACTTCGCGGCGACGAGGACGACGCCGGTGCGGGTCGCCGGGTCCAGCGACTTGACCCGGCCGGTGAACTCGATGTCTGCACCCTCGGCCGCCGACACGATCGCGGGCGCAGACAGCCGCACCGCATACCGGGTCACCGCACCGGGGTCACCCGACCATGCCGAGGCGAACCCGGCACCCAGGCCCATGGTGAGCATTCCGTGGGCGATCACATCGGGCAGCCCGGCCAGCTTGGCGATCGCCTCATCCCAGTGAATCGGGTTGGCGTCGCCCGCCACGCCGGAATAGTTCACCAGGTCGCCGCGGGACAGTCGGGTGTGGCGCACGGGTAGCTCGTCGCCGACCTTCACGTCATCGATGGACGGCGTCCCCGGAGTGCGGGTCGAGCCGCCCTCGGCGAGCCGAACCTTGCCCTCGGGACGCACCGTCTTGTGGTATTCGGACTCGCCGATTCCGAAGATGTCCACGTCGTGCATCATCATGTGCTGCACCGCCGTCTTGATCGCCGGATCGACGTCCTCGGCGGTGAGGCCGACGACGGTGGTGTGCAGGGTGTGCACCCGCTCGCCGGCCGCATCGGTGAAGGTGTTGGTCACGGTGATCAGGTCTCTACCGGCGATCCTGCGCACCGACGTCAGCTCGACATCGATGTGCAGTTCGTCGCCTGCCACGATCGGGCGGTGCTGCTCGAAGACCTCTTCGGTCTGCATATAGGTGTCGTAGCCGACGACCACCTGTTCGAACATGCGGCGATTGCAGGTCATGCCCGGGGTCGACGTGAAGGTCAGCGGCGCCACCAGGTCCGAATAGCCCAGCTCGGCCGCGGCGGCGACGTCCCAGTGCGCGGGGTGGTAGTCCTGCACCGCGCGGGCGTACTCGCGCAGCTTCTCCCGGCCGACCAGGTAGGTGCCGTCCATCTGGTACCAATGGCCGACCCGCGCTTGGAGCGGCGACGTTTCTGCTGCTGCCGTCATGATGTGCTCAACTTTTCTGTCGGCTTGTTCGCTGAGGCCGACCACAGAACACTAGCCAACGGCGGTACCGGCCACGGGAGCGGTTATCCGCGGTCGGTCATGCCGTCGCGTCGACCCGCGAGGTGTGCTTCGCCGCGACCGTCAGCACCGCGACCAGGCCAGCCGCCGCCGCGACGTAGAACCAACCAAGGGGCGCCTGTGACCGTTCGGGCAGCCAGGCCATCAACCCCGTCGCGAGCGTTGCGGGAAAACACACCCATCGCCAACCCTTGGTCAGAGGGTCGAGGACACCGATGCTGATCAACGCCAGCGCGGCGCCTGCGGGTACCACCACAAGAGCCATGCCGAGCACGTAGGCGGTCACGGTGTTCTGCACCAGGGTGTTGGACGCCGCGAACTGTTCGGCGATCTTGGGCAGTGCCGGGGTGTAGATGTCGAAGGCGACCTGTTCGAGGGGGCTGACCAGAAGCAGAACGCCGATGATTCGCCGGGCAGCGGTAGTGCTCCACTCGCGAAGGGCTTGGTCTGTCATTTGGCGCCGGCGTTCGACCTGGCGCCGCGAAAACTACTGCGCAGCAATGATATTGGCATCGTACTCTCCGTACTTCGTTGTCCACCGATGGGTGGTGTGGCGTCGAAATTACGGAGGCCGGGGACTGGTGTCGTTGCTTGTGCGCACGACCCGGTTAAGCTGCGAAGCGCCCACTTGTGCGCATTGTGCTCACGCGGTTGTGCGGGCCAGTGCGCGAACGGCCCGCAGGTCGGTGACTGTGGCGGCTGCCAGGAGCGTGCTGAAGACGCGCGCGTTTCGACGCGACGCGCCATCCTTGGCGCGTCGCAGAGTGAACGCCCCTGTCGCTACGTTGCTCACCGCGCGTGCTGCCAGCCAGGGCCACTGCGGACGGCCGAACATCAAACCCGGCGACAGCGCAAGGTCGAGAACTCCCACAAGTTGAGCATCGCGTTTCGACGTCAGACCGATGAGCGGACCCAGGCGGGTTGGGGCGTACAGCAGGGCGCTACCGGCGATCGCGGTGACAATTCCGGCCGTCGTCGAGAGGGCCTGGGCAGATGTCTTGCGGGTGGATGCCGTCATGATGTCCAGTCTGACTACTCCAGAACGAAAACCGGAATCAGGCGGTCGGTCTTGGTCTGGTAGTCGGCGTAGGGCGGGTAGGCCTGCACCGCCAGCTCCCACCAATGCGCACGCTCGGCGCCGTCCACTTCGCGCGCGGTCAGTTCGGTGACCTTGTCGCCATCCTGCACGGTCACCCGCGGATGGGCTAGGACGTTGTGATACCAGGAGGGGTGCTGCGGGTCGCCGCCCTTGGAGGCGACCATGGCGTAGCGGCCGTTCTCCTCAACGCGCATCAGCGGCACATAGCGCTTCTTGCCGGACTTTGCACCCGTGGTGGTGAACAGGACGACGGGTCGGTCCAATATCTCGACACCGTCGGTGGTGCCCTGCTCCAGAATTCGTTCGGTTTGCTCGCGCACCCAGTCGGTCGGGCTCAGTTCGGCATGCTCAGTCATGCTTGGCCGCAACGTCGAGATGCCGGGTCGTATTCCTACCGGCCGGCGTTGCGCGCCAGTTCGATGGCGAAGGAGTTCACGAAGCGGCCCGCGCCGGGGCCGCCGTTGCACGAGCCGTCGGACTCGCCTGGACGTTTGACCCACAGGAAGGCGTCGACGTTGCCGTTGCCGGTGTCCGTCGTCGGCGCGGCTCCCAGCGCCCGTCCACTGGGGTTGCACCAGTACAGCTCGCCGTCAGCCGGGCCCGCGCCGTTGCGCGACGTGTCGATCACGTACGGCTTACCGCCGGTCATTCCCGAAATCGCGTCGCCGTACCCCATGGACTCTTCGGTGGTGAAGAAGTTCGCGGTGTTGAGGCTGAAGCCCCGTGCCTTGCCAACACCGACATCGTTGAGCCTGCCCGCCATGTCTTCGGCGCCCACCCAGCGCGAGTGCCCCGCGTCGATGTACACGGCCGTGGCCGGGTTGGCGGTCAGCGTGTCGACGGCGTAGCGCATCAAATCGAAGCGTTCCTGGCGCTGGTCTCCCGACAGACAGTCGGCCATCGCGAGTGCATCCGGTTCGAGGATGACCGTCGCGGGTCCGCCGCCGATGGCCGCTGCGACGCCGTCGATCCACCCCTTGTAGGACGCGGCCGACCCGAACCCGCCTGCGGCGAAGCTCCCGCAGTCGCGATGCGGGATGCCGTAGAGCGCCAGCACCGGCATGGTGCCTGCAGCCTGGGCGTCGGCGATGTACTTCGCGTCCACGGCGGGAGTGGACAGATTGTCCATCCAGTACGCCGTCGGCGTGTTGGCGATGGCGTCCAACTCGGGACTGCGTGGATCGACCCCGTCCGCCGCGGCCCGCGCCTTCGACGATGGGTTGACGTACAAAGGCAATCCGGCCAGCGGGTTCCCGTCACTTGCCAGGCGCACTGCCGGGGCGGGTCCGTCGTCGACCGTGATGACAGAACAACCGATGCCTGCGACGGCCGCGACCGCCAGGACGGGGGAGATCCATCGCGCGACAGCGCCAACAGCTGAGGAGATCACGCCAAAAACATAGATGCCACAACGCAAAGAGCGCCAATCGTCCACGACAGAAGACGGCGCGATTGGTGCGACCGATCGACTGCTCAAGACGTCGGTAACGTCGTCGATGAAACCAAGCAGATTGATCGAGGGCCGATGACAGAAACCCCGGCAGACGTACTCGAATCCGCCGACTCGCCGGAACCGTCCCGGCGGCACTGGCGGCGGCTGGCCTTCGTGCTCGCCGTCACGCTGCTGCTGTTCGGTGTGCCGTGGTGGACGCTGCTGGCGGCGGGCGCGGACTGGCCAATGCCCGTTTACGTCATTGGCACGTTCCTCTTCGCGGCGGCCTTCGTCGCCATGCCGTGGTTGATGATGCTGGGTCACGGCCGTCGACATCTCGACCGGGCCGCGGCCGCGGGCGATGGGATGCTCGGCGCCGCATGGGTGCTGTTCGTGTGGTCGGTGCTCGGCCAAATGTTGCGGGTCGTGTTGCTCATCGCGGGCGTACCGGACCCAGCGCGCTCACGGGTGGTCGCGGCAGCGGTGACGGCCGTGGTGGTGGTGCTGCTGGTGTGGGGTTACGCCGAGGCGATGCGCGTTCCGCGGGTCAGGACCCTCGACGTCGCCATCGACCGACTCGGGCGCGGGCTGGACGGTCTGCGCGTGGTGGTCATCACCGACACGCACTACGGCCCGATCGACCGGACACGGTGGTCGGCCGCCGTGGCGGCGCGGGTGAACACACTCGACGCCGATGTCGTATGCCATGTCGGCGACATCGCCGACGGGACGGTCGCCGTGCGGGAGGCGCAAACCAGCCCGCTTGCTGCGGTGAACGCAACGGCCGCGCGCGTATACGTCACCGGCAACCACGAGTACTTCAGCGAAGCCCAGGGCTGGCTGGATTACATGGAGAGCATCGGCTGGACCGCCTTGCACAACCGGCACTTGATCGTGGAGAACGGCGGTGACCAGCTCATAGTCGCCGGAGTGGACGACGCAACTGCGAAGGGATCGGGTCTGAGCGGGCACGGCGCCAACCTGGAGGCCGCCCTCGCAGGAGCCGACCGCACACTGCCGGTCCTTTTACTCGCGCATCAACCCAAGCAGGTCGCCCATGCCGAGCGCGCGGGAATCGACCTTCAAGTCTCGGGCCACACCCACGGCGGCCAGATCTGGCCGTTCAACTTCCTGGTCCGGCTGGAACAACCGGTGGTCCAAGGCCTGAGCCGGCACGGCGATCGGACACAGCTGTACACGAGCCGCGGTACAGGATTCTGGGGCCCGCCCTTCCGGGTGTTCGCGCCCAGCGAGATCACCTTGCTCACCCTGCGTTGCACACCTGCCAGCGAAGTTACCCGCCGGTAGAGTGGTCCTCGGGGAACGGAGGGCTTTCGTGATCGAACACAAATCGATGGAGATCCACGGCGAGCGGCTGGCCTATTACGACGAAGGCCGCGGCGAAGCGATCCTGCTTGTGCACGGCATGGCGGGCAGCTCTCAGACGTGGCGGGAGATCCTGCCTCGACTCGCCAAGAATTACCGGGTGATCGCGCCCGACCTGCTGGGGCACGGACAATCGGCGAAGCCGAGAACCGATTATTCGCTGGGTGCATTCGCGGTCGGGCTGCGCGACCTGCTCGATGAACTCGGGGTGGACTCCGCGACCGTTGTCGGCCATTCGCTCGGCGGCGGAATCGCGATGCAGTTCCTCTACCAGCACCCCGACTACTGTCGACGGCTCATCCTCATCAGCAGCGGCGGGTTGGGTCAGGATGTCGGCTGGATCCTTCGGTTGCTCTCCGCGCCGGGGGCCGAGCTGGTGATGCCCTTGATTGCGCCGAAACTTGTTCTGCGGGCTGGTGATTCGGTCAAGTCGTGGCTGTCGTCGATGGGTTTGCGCTCGCCGCGCGGCGCGGAGATATGGAGCTCGTATTCGTCGTTCTCCGATGCTGCCACGCGTGAATCGTTCCTACGGACGCTGCGCTCGGTCGTCGACTACCGCGGACAATCGGTCAGCGCACTGAACCGGCTGCAGCTCAAGGCCGATCTGCCGACGCTGGCCATTTGGGGCGAAGACGACACCATCATCCCGGTCGATCACGCGTATGCCGCGATGGAGGCGCGGCCGGACTGCCGCGTCGAGGTGCTACCGGGCGTGGGTCATTTCGCCCATGTCGAAGCCCCCACCCAGGTCGTCGACCTCATCGACGACTTCATCACCACGACGAGCGCGAGGGTTTCAACACACGGCGGTTGATCGTCGCGTGCATGTTTCACGTCGCCTCTCAGCGGGCACAGGGCGTTGACTGTGCCGGCGCCGGATATCCGCGTCGGCGACGGAACGGAGATGAGATGACGGAGCCAACTGGTGCAGATGTTCCCATCGACGATGTGCTGACGCCCGCCACCCCGGGAGCCCAGGCATTGCCTACCGAGGCCGAGGAAGAGGCTGAGGAAGAGCGTAAGGAGTAGTGGGCCGCGGGCCCACAGTCCCGCGATGTCGAAAACGGCGTGACGGCTCCGTCCTACGGATGAGTGACCAACTAGGGTCGCGAACCTGAAGGGAGAACCTCATGGCCAAGTACCTGTTCCTGAAGCACTACCGGGGCGCACCGGCGGCGGTCAACGACGTGCCGATGGACCAGTGGACGCCCGACGAGATCGACGCGCACATCCAGTACATGGAGGACTTCGCGGACCGGCTTCGAGATAGCGGCGAGTACGTCGACAGCCAGGCCCTGGCCTCCGAGGGTGCCTGGGTCCGCTACGGCGGACAGGGCAAGCCGCCGGTGACCGACGGGCCGTTCGCCGAGACCAAGGATCTGATTGCGGGCTTCATGATCGTTGACGTCGCGTCGTATGCGCGCGCCGTGGAGCTGGCAGGTGAATTGTCGGCGGCGCCGGGTGCGGGAGGCAGGCCGATCCACGAGTGGCTCGAAGTGCGGCCGTTCATGGGCGCTCCGACGAGCATCACTGAGTGATGGCCGTCGACGCGGTCGACGAGGCGCAGCTGCGGGATCTGATCCCCGCGGTGTTGGCGGCCCTCGTCCACCGCGGGGCGGACTTCGCGACCGCCGAGGACGCCGTGCAGGAGGCGCTGGTGCGGGCCGTCGAGTCGTGGCCTCACCAGCGGCCCGACGACCCCAGAGGCTGGCTGATCACCACAGCGTGGCGACGCCTCATCGATCTGACACGATCCGACACCGCGCGGCGCCGCCGCGAGAGCCTGGTGTCCGACGAGCCGCCGCCGGGACCGGCCGCGGCTGTCGATGACACGCTGCATCTCTACTTTCTCTGCGCGCACCCGAGCTTGACCGCCCCGTCGGCCGTCGCCCTGACGCTGCCGGCCGTCGGGGGCCTCACCACCCGCCAGATCGCGCAGGCCTACCTCGTGCCCGAGGCGACGATGGCGCAGCGGATCAGCCGGGCCAAGCGCACCGTCGGCGATGTCCGGCTGGACGAGCCCGGCGACCTGCGCACCGTGCTGAAGGTGCTGTACCTGGTGTTCAACGAGGGCTACAGCGGCGACGTCGACCTCGCCGCGGAGGCGATCCGGCTGGCCCGGCAGCTGGCCGCGTCCGCCGACGACGAGGAGGTCGCGGGCCTTCTTGCCCTCTTCCTGCTCCACCACGCCAGACGGCCGGCCCGCACCCGCGCCGACGGCAGCCTCGTGCCGCTCGCCGATCAGGACCGCAGCCTGTGGCGCCGCGACATGATCGCCGAGGGGGTGGCCGTGCTGCAGGCCGCCCTGGCCCGCGACCGGCTGGGCGAGTATCAGGCGCAGGCCGCGATCGCCGCCCTGCACGGCGACGCGCAGACGGCCGACGAGACCGACTGGCCGCAGATCGTGGAGTGGTACGACGAGCTCGTCTTGCTCACCGACAGCCCGGTCGTACGGCTCAACCGCGCCGTCGCCGTAGGCGAGGCAGACGGACCGCAGGCCGGGTTGGCGGCGCTCGCCGAGCTCGACCCCACGCTGCCGCGGTACACGGCATCGGCGGCTTACCTTCACGAGCGGGCAGGTGACCTCACCACCGCTGCGGAGCTGTATGTCGCTGCCGCCGCGCAGGCGCAGAACCTCGCGGAGCGCAACCACCTCACGCTGCAGGCGGCGACCCTGCGCCACAGACTCCAGGGCGGCAGCGGCTGATAACGTACCCGTGCGACACAGGAGGTACGTCCCATGACGGCAATCGTCGAGCGCGAAGAGGTGTCTGACCTCGCGGCACAAGCCGGTTGGCAGCACAGGGACGCCGACCGTAGCGATTACTACCTGCGCAGGCCGGAGCGCGTCCACATCGTCTGGCAGGGCAGCCACGCCATCAGCGGTGGCGTGTTGTATCGGGACGGCATCTTGATGTCCCTGACCAGGGATCTCGATACCGTGCGGAGCTGGTTGAAGCGCTGACCGGTTTGATATGACGCTGTCTGCGCAGTTGTGGTCGGATAGCGCCGACGTGGCCGCCGACGTACTCGCGCACCCATTCGTCCGCGGCATCGGCGACGGCTCGTTGCCGAGGGAACTTTTCGCGGGCTACCTCGCGCAAGACGCCTTCTTCCTCGAATCCTTCGCTCGCGCATACGCTTTGGCTCTCGCGCGCAGCAAGGACACCGCAACATTGCTCACCTTGGCCGACCTCCTCGCCGGTGTTCGGCAGGAGCTCGGACTGCACGCCTCCTACGCAAGCTCCTGGGGTATCGACATGGCCCGAGTGGAGCCGTTGCCTGCGACGTTGGCCTACACCGAATTTCTGCTGGCGACAGCCTGTACCCAGGATCTGGGCGTGATCTACGCGGCGATGACACCGTGCATGCGGTTGTATGCCTGGGTCGGGTCGTCTCTCGATGCGGACATTGCGGGGCCCTACGCGCAGTGGGTGGCTACCTACGCCGATCCGGAGTTCGAAGCGACGGCGGCGGCCCTGGAACGGCTCCTCGACGACCAGGCCGACGACACCGCCGCTGCCCGCACCGCGTACCGGCGGGCGATGCGTCTGGAGCTGGAGTTCTTCGAAGCCGCGTTCACCCGCGGCGATTGATCCGACGAGCCTCGTCCTATGGTCGAGCGGTGACGATCACGTATGACGACGCGCTGCGCGACCGGATTCGGCTGAACCTGGCGGCCCACGACCGTCGCGCGGTTGCCGACCAGACGAAGCGGCACGCGGCCGTCGCTGTGGTGCTCGTCGACTCCGACGCCGGAGACGACAGGGTCGATCCGGTCAATGTCGACGACTGGAACGACGGGCGCGAGATCGTGCTCGAAGGACTCGACGGCCGGATGGTCGACGTGGCAGGCGGTGCCGCTTTCCTGTTGTGCCGCAGAGCAACTCGCCTGTCGTCGCATGCCGCCCAGTGGGCGCTCCCCGGTGGCCGCCTCGACCAGGGCGAAACGGTCGTCGACGCCGCGCTGCGGGAACTGGACGAAGAAGTCGGTGTCAGGCTGACAGAAGCCGACGTGCTTGGGCTACTCGACGACTATCCGACACGGTCTGGCTACGTCATCACCCCGGTGGTGATCTGGGGCGGCGGGCGACTCGATCCGAGCCCGGCGCCCGACGAAGTGGTTGCGGTCTACCGCGTCGGGTTGCATCAACTCCAGCGCCACGACTCCCCGCGCTTCATCACCATCCCGGAAAGCCCGCGGCCGGTCGTGCAGATTCCGCTGGGAAACGACCTCATTCATGCGCCGACAGGTGCCGTGCTGTTGCAACTGCGATGGCTGGGACTGGAGGGGCGCAACGACCGGGTCGACGATCTGGAGCAGCCGGTTTTCGCCTGGAAATAGGAATAGGCGCAAAGCGCAGCAGGTTTACAAATCTGTATAGAGGGCACTTCTTAGCTACTTCACGGGTGGCGCTGACGGTCTCGCTCAGGTTCGCCGGGCACGATCGACGTGAATATCCGAGAACGACGCCATATTCGCACAAGGTGGTGGTGACGATGAGCGCGACGGCCGCAGCCGCCAACGTCGTCTTCCTCGAAACGCATCCCGGGTGGCGCGCATCGCGAACCCGGTCGGACGCGCTCGTGGCCGCGATGCGCAGACACCCGTCCTACCAGGGTGAGCTGCCGGAGTCCGGGGAAGAACGCAAGCCCGCCCAGGTGCTGCACATCCACGCACGCTGAAGCCGTTGCGAGCTTGACCTCAACGATTGTTGAGGTCCTAGCGTGGATTCATGACTTTCAAGCCGCACGAAATCGATTACCTGAACAACGCTGACCTAGGCAGATTGGCCACCGTCCAACGGAACGGGACCCCGCAAGCCAGCCCGGTCGGGTTCACTTACAACGCCGAACTGGGCACCATCGACATCGTCGGATACAACATGGCCAAGAGCCAGAAGTACCGAAACATCGCCGTCAACCCGAAGGTCGCGTTCGTCGTCGACGACATCGCCTCGAAGACACCGTGGCGTGTTCGTTGCCTGGAGATTCGCGGCATCGCGCAGCAGGCGACGGCACCGCGCGCCACCGGCGCCGCGGGAGACACCCTCGACGCCGCCATCATCAGGATCACCCCGACGCGCATCATCAGCTTCGGTATCGACGACACCGACACCCCACCCCACGAACTCAAGGCCGACAGTCGCGACGTCTAGCCCGCCACCTCGGCGAGACCGCTCAACGCCTGCGGCAACGGCTCGCGATGCAGGACGCCGAGGCGCTGCGTAGCGCGGGTGAGGGCGACATACAGCTCGGCAGCGCCGCGCGGTCCCGCCGCCAGGATCCGTTCCGGTTCCACAACGAGCACCGCGTCGAATTCCAGACCCTTGGTTTCTGAAGCCGGCACCGCACCCGGCACACCGGGTGGGCCGATGACGACACTCGTGCCTTCGCGCCCGGCTTCCTCGCGGACGAATTCTTCGACGGCAGCGGGTAATTCGTCCTCGGTGACCTGTCGCGACCACGGCCTCACACCGGTCGCGCGGACCGAATCCGGCGGCTGGACGTCCGGCGCGAACTCGGCGAGCAGTGCGGCGGCGACGGACATGATCTCTGCGGGAGTGCGGTAGTTCACCGATAGCGACCGGTAAACCCACCGGTCTGGCACGTAGGGATCCAAAACCGTGTCCCACGATGTCGCTCCGGCCGCCGACCGGCGCTGGGCGAGATCGCCGACCACGGTGAAGGACCGGCTCGGGCAGCGTCGCATCAGCACTCGCCAATCCATTTCGGACAATTCCTGCGCCTCGTCGACGACGACGTGCCGGTAGGTCCAGTCCCTGTCCGCGGCCGCACGTTCGGCGAGTTCCCTGGTGTCGCGCACGACGAAGCGGTCCGCCAAATCCTCGGCGTAGAGCAGGTCGGTGGCCAGCAGGTGGTCCTCGTCGGACATCAGGTCTTCGCGGCTGAGCATCATGTCGAGCACCTCCTCGGCGTACTTGGCCTCCGCCTTGCGCTCCCGCTCCGCGGAATCGTCGGCGGGCTTGTCGGGGCCCAACAGGTCGACCAGTTCGTCGAGCAATGGCACATCCGACACCGTCCACGCGTCGCCATCGGCACGAGACAGCGCCGCGTCCGCGCCAGCCGCCGACAGGCGCTCGGGCGAGCGGTACAGCGCGGCCAGCAGCGATTCCGGGGTGAGTATCGGCCAGAGCTCATCGATCGCCGCCGTAAAGGAAGCGTTGTCCGCGAGGTCCCGGGTGAGGTCGCTGCGCATCTGCTCCCACGCCTTCTTATCTTCCCGCGTCAGCCAGCCGCGCCCGATACGCGCTATCGCTCGTTCGGTCAGCACATACGTGACGATGTCGATGAACACGGCGCGAGCCTCGTTGTGCGGGCGCCGGCTGCCTTGCGCCTCTTCCCTCGCCCACTGCGCTGTCTCTGCGTCGATAGCCACCGTGACATCGGCCAAGTTGACCGGAATCGGATTCTCCGGCAGCCGTTGCCGATCGGCGACCGCCGCCGCGAGCACGTCGACCATCTTGCGCGAGCCCTTGAGCCGCGCGACCTCCGGCGTGTCCTCGTCGCTCACATGCAGACCGGGCACCAGGTCCCCGGTGGTCACAAACACCACGTCGGTTTCGCCGAGCGACGGCAGGACGCGGCCTATGTGGTTGAGGAACGCCGAATTGGGCCCGACCACCAGCACGCCGTGGTTCTCGATCCGCTTGCGTTGGGTGTAGAGCAGGTAGGCGACCCGGTGCAGCGCCACCACGGTCTTCCCGGTGCCGGGGCCTCCTTCGATCACCAGCACGCCGGGGTGGTCGAGCCGGATGATCTCGTCCTGTTCGGCCTGGATGGTTGCCACGATGTCGCGCATCCCGTCACCGCGCGGTGCGTTGACCGCCGCGAGCAGGGCGGCGTCGGTGCGGTCTCCCTGCTCGGCACCGTCGGGTCGGCCGAGGACCTCATCGGTGAATTCGATGATCCGACGGCCGCGTGTGTGGAACTGCCTGCGGCGCCGCATGTTCTCCGGGTGGGCACCGGTAGCCGTGTAGAACGGGCGCGCCGCCGGCGCTCGCCAATCGACCAACAACGGTTCGTATTCGTTGTCCTTGTCGAAGATGCCGATCCGGCCGACGTATGAGCGGTCGCCGGCAAGGGAGTCCAGTCGCCCGAAGCACAACCCGTTGTCTGCGATGCCGAGCCGCCGCATCTCCTTGGCCAGCGCGCGCACCTCGGAATCCCGTTGCACGAGCGTCCCGCCGTCCTTCTTGTCGATCGGACCCCGCAACGCCGCGGCGTAGCCGCCCTTCACTCGCGCCCGTTCAGCGTCGAGTCGCCGGTATAGCTCGGTCACGTACTCCTGTTCGGACCGCAGCTCGCTCTCATACTCTCCAGTTGTCACATGCCCCCATATGCCGCGCGTCTTCGCCTGTGCCTGGGCCTGCGGCCGCAGGTAAGGGACGATTGTGAGCCATCACCCGGGCCTTGCCGCAAGTCCCCTAGTGCGATATAGATTGAAAGTGGAAGGGAAATCGATCCCTTCCTTTCTGTCGGGCCGGTCCTACGCGGCTCTTATCGAGTTCAGCACGAAAACCCGGACGCTGCCTTCGACTCGTGCGTCACATTGCGACAGTAACGGCTCGGTCATCTCCTCGGTCAGAACAACCTCGATCTCGCCGGGGTCGCCGCGCAGCACCACGCGGATAATGCCCTCTCCCCGCTCGACAGCCAGCGGTGACAGGCTCGCGATGCGGTCGTCGCCGTAGGCCTCGCGTGCGAAGTACTGGGCGGCCTGCACGGCATGCGGTAGCGAGGTTCGCCCGCGGAGATACCGGTTGTCGATTCGCCCCTCGAGATACAGGCGAACCAGCCCCGCCGAGTCGGTCGAGTCGACCCGCCCGTAGCACAGTCCCTCCGGCAGCACCAGCATCGTCGCGGCGAACCGATCACCACCCAAATGTGAACACTCCCAAGTGTATTCGGGGTACTGCTCCGCGATCGTCTTGCAGGCGCTGCGGCCTCGCACGGCACAGCACTGATCGTGTTTGCCATGTGCGCAGACCGCCACGACGGGATCGGTCGACGGCGACCCGTCGCCTCCATCGAGAGCGAGATCAAGATATTCGCGGGGGTTGCTGACCTCGCCGCCGTACAGCGCTTCGCTACCCGGTTCGGAATGCGCAATGAACCAACGCCATCGCGGTGTGGTCGACCGCCGACCGTGACGGCGAATCGCCGCGATCCGCATCTTCGCCTTCTCGAAACGGCCGACGATGGCGCGGCCGAGTTGGGGATCGATGATGTTCGGAGAATTGAGAAACGCCGAATGGCCCCAAGCCCCAGGCAATTCGAGCAGAACCCAGGAGAAGCCAGCCGAGGCGGTGCCGTAAATCGGATCGGCACGCGACAGCGACTGGTCGCTGCACGGCACCCTTCCCGCAGCCGTCATCAGTTGACCGGCACGACGACAGCTTCTCGCAGCAGCCTGCGGATCAGCACGGTCCCGTCGGCGTGGTCGAGTCCCGGCAAGCTATCGGCGTCGGCCACCCGCCCATGGTGTAGCGCCGCGACGGCATCCGCACACGACATCGGAAGCGTCAGCACCTTGTCCGGCAACCGCAGCACAACACGTCCACCCGAATGGTCGATCGTGGCGACCAGTCCATGGCGCCACCGAACCCGCGTCGTATCTGCCCGTTCGCCTGCGAGAAGCGACGCCAGCGGCCGGATCGCGACGGGTCGTGTCCGGTCAGCGTGCCGCCGCACCAACCGCGATGCCGCGCCGGCGCTCAGCGTGGACGCGTCGTCGCGCAACGTCTCGACCATTTCGGCCATCACCTTGCTCACCGCCGCGATGATCTCATCCCGATCGGTCGGGTCGGCGCCCATCGGCAGCGACTCCCTGAACGCGGCAGAGGTCCCCAACTCGTCGATCACCGTCCTTGCCACGTCGACAGCGGTCAGCGGAGAGACACCGACCGTCAGATGGATCGAGGTGGTTTCCAGCGCCTGCGCCGAATGGATCCAGCCACGTGGCAGATACAGCGCGTCGCCCTCCGAGAGCACGGTGTCTATGACCGGGTCGTCGGTCACCCGGTTCGCGATCGCGGCCCGGTGTTGCGTCCACGGTTGCGACGGCAGCGGGTGGACGTGGACGGGTTCGTGGACGATCCAGCGCTTCTGCCCGGACGCCTGCAGGACGAAGACGTCGTGGACGTCGTAGTGCGGGTCGAAGCCGCGACTGGTGGGCGGCGTGATGTAGGCGTTCGCCTGCACCGGATGACCCAGTTCGTCGACTGCCTGCCGGACGAAGTCGATGACAGGCGGCCAAAGCCGGTGCAGGCCCTGCAGGACAATCGTTGCCCCGGCGGCGAACTGGGCCAGCACCTTGGCCGAGTCCACCTGGTCACCCATCTCCGCGCCGAATCCGGCGGGACCGAGGTAGCAGTCCTTGGCCAAGACGTCGCCTTCGTTGGCCAACCGGATGAACGGCGCACGCACCCCGCGCTCGGCGATCAACTCGTCGACCGTGTCGGGCGAGAGCAGGTCGCCGAAATCGCGGGGGAGTGCGGCTGACGGGCTGAGCAGCGGTCTACGACCCCAGTACTCGGTGGCGAATGTCTGGGGGTCGGTTGCGATGAAGCGGCTCAGCACGGAATGCGGTCAGGCCGTACCGTCGGCCCCGCCGTCATGTCCTTCGGGATTCGAGCCCCCATCGGCCGGGCCTTCGCCTGCGGTTCCGTCGGCTCCGCCGTCGTGGCCTTCGGGATTCGAGCCGCCGTCGGCCGGGCCTTCGGCTGCGGTTCCGTCGGCTCCGCCGTCGTGGCCTTCGGGGTTGGAGCCGCCGTCGGCAGTTCCCTCTCCTCCGCCGCCCGCTGTGGTGATGTCGTCGTCGTTGAGCGCCATGCTCGGTCCTTTCTATCGGGGTAGCCGCTCGAATGGAGCCTTCGCGGCTACGTGGGCTCGGAATTACCGCGGAACAACCAAACGAAACGGATTGCGGGGAGTTGCCCGCGGTCATAGCTGGCGCATAGTCGGCGGAAAGTCGCCGCCCATCAACGCCTCATACCGTAACGGGCACCTTCGATCCATCAGGAGACAACGTGATCCGCTATGAAATCCGCACGGCCGCCGTCGCGGCCGCAGGTGCGGCGCTGATGTCGGCCGTGGTGGCCTGCTCATCAGGCGCCTCGACCGGCGACCAAACCACGGCGGCGCCGTCGACGTCGGCGGCGTCGTCATCGTCGGCGCAAACCCCCGGCGACCCCGATGCGTTCATGAAATGCATGACCGACAACGGAGTGCCCGCTCCGCCCGGAGGCGGCCCGGGAGGTCCCGTCGGCCCGCCACCCGACGGTGCTGTACCGCCGGGAGGCCCGCCAGCCGGCGGAGGCGCCATGCCCGCACCGCCGGGGGTCGATCAGCAGACATGGGACAACGCGCAGCAGGCGTGCGCGTCGCTGGCGCCCGCGCCACCGTCGGGCGGCTGACGGGCACCGCTTGCGCTGAGGTTTTCCGCCACGACGCGCTAGTGTCCGGATGTGGTCGTCGTTGCGGTACGCACAGGC
Source organism: Mycolicibacterium stellerae (assembly GCF_003719305.1). Lineage (GTDB taxonomy): Bacteria > Actinomycetota > Actinomycetes > Mycobacteriales > Mycobacteriaceae > Mycobacterium > Mycobacterium stellerae. The sequence continues at coordinate 233,013 of NZ_RARC01000005.1, read as the reverse complement.
GTCGGCGCCGTCGCGATGGCGGCTCTGACGGTCGCCGCCGCTGCGTGTTCCGACGGGTCCGGCTCTGATCGGGCGGTCACCGATATGACGACGACGGTCGCCGCGCCTCAACCGAGCACCCGGCCATCCTGCGTGACGGAGGTCCCCGCAGCCTGGCAGAAGGCAATCGACGCGAGCGCCGTCAAGACCGGCGGCATCTCGAATGTGCCGATGGCCGTCGGTCGGCGTGGCGAGGTCGCCGTGTCACGCGACAACGGCGACACCCGCGACCTCTTGCTGATTGATTCCGACAAGTCCGTCAACGAGATCTATGCGGTACCCGAGCCCAACCGGAATTCGATCGGGGCGGTGGCGCTCGACGATCGTTGGGTCGTCGTCGGCGTCGAGTACTCGCCGCGCGGCGCCAACGGCATCATTCCCACGATCATGCGTATCGATGTGGTCGACCGGCAGGGCGGCGCGACCAGGACCGTCGTGGACAGCCCCGCCGAGGACCGCACGTCCGGGGGGAAGACGATCGATTCGGTCACCCTGTTCGGCGGCAAGGTGTACTGGATCACGAGGGACACCTTCGCAGGCGACGCCGGGAGGATTCAGTCCTACGACCTCAACACCGGTGCGGTGACCGATGTGGCATCCGGCGACATGCGCAACGTGCGGACCACTGCAGCGGGCCTGGCCTGGGACGTCGCGTGGGATCAGAACACCGGCGCGAGGGCCGAACTCAAGATTCCCGACGCATTACCGCCCGCGGTCGCAGGGGCGGTGGGCACCGGCCGGGATCAGATGACGCTCGTGACCGACGGCAACGCCTACGCGTGGTCCACCGGAAGGGACCAGGGTGAGCCGGGACTCGCGTACTGGTCACCGAACTCCGGCCTGGTGCACATCACTGGGAATACGCCGCCGGGAAGGTTTCAGGCGCTGCCGCTTTCAGTCGTCGGACCGTATGTGGTGATCGAGCGAGGACGCCCCGGCGATAATTTCGACACCTTTGCCACCGTCATCGACACGCGGTCTGGCGCACTCACCTATCTTCGCCCGTCGGTCGGCGGCGCGGACGGCGGCACCATCGCGGTTGGCATTGGGGCGACGATGAAGGAGCCCCCTACCAGCGCAGGCGTTCTCCGCGTGGACGCACTACCGCCGCTCACCTGCTGACGCATGTTCATCGCCATCCTGGGCACGGTCCTCGGACTGATGCACCTGTACGTGTGGAAGCGGCTGATCAAGGACACGACCATGGGCCGCGCGCGATGGGTGCTCACCGGTGTTCTCGTGGCCCTGCTGCTGCTGCTATTGGCGACGCTGCTTTTGCCGAGAGTTCTCGGTTGGCGGGAGCCGGCGTGGCTCGCGTGGTCCGGGTATGTCTGGTTTGGTCTGATCGCCTATCTGTTTCTCACGCTGCTGGTGACAGAACCGGTCCGTATTGCGTTGCGCCGCTGGGTGAAGCGCCGCCGGCCGGACGTGACCGAGCCGGACGAACCCTCGATGAACCGGCGGGTGTTCCTCGCCAGGACAACCGCGGCCGCGACGGGCGTTGCGGCTGTGGGCCTGGTCGGTTTCGGCATGGCCAAAGCGCTCGGTCCACCCGACCTGCTTCGGGTCCCGGTGCGACTGCGCCGGCTCGATCCGACTTTCGACGGTTTCCGCATTGCCCTGGTGTCCGACATCCATCTCGGCCCGTTGGCGGGGCGTGCACACACCGAACGCATCGTCGCGATGATCAACGAGACCGAGCCGGATCTCGTCGCGATCGTCGGCGACCTGGTGGACGGAACGGTCGAGGAGCTCGGCTCCGCGGCGGAACCGTTGCAGGACTTGGTGTCTCGGGAAGGTTCCTTCTTCGTCACCGGCAACCACGAGTATTTCCTCGATGACACGGCGTCGTGGCTACATGAGCTGGAGCGGCTCGGCGTGCAGCCGCTGCAAAACGAGAACACGGCGATCCGGCGCGGCGCAGCGGCATTCGTTCTGGCCGGCGTCAACGATGTCGCCGGTGAGCAGCGGTCAGACCCACCCGACTTCGACCGCGCTCTGTCCGGGGTGGACGCGTCGCGACCGACGATTCTGCTTGCCCATCAACCGGTTCAGGTGACCGAGGCCTCCGCGCGTGGCGTGGATCTCCAGCTGTCCGGCCACACCCACGGTGGCCAGATGTGGCCGTTTCACTACATCGTCCGCGCCGTGCAACCCTCGCTGGCCGGGCTATCGACCGTGGAGGGGACCCAGCTGTATGTCACCCGGGGCGCCGGCCTCTGGGGCCCGCCCGTACGGGTCGGTGCGCCGCCCGACATCACCGTCGTTTCGCTGGAGGTCGGTGGGTAACCGGTGTTGCTCTCGATGGGCCGCGGTCCCCAATGCCCGGCTTCGAGCGAATTTTTCGCTGGCACCGAAAGGGTTTCGATTACAGCGAATATGTCGCTGCGAGGCGGGCACACCAACGGTCAAAACTTCGGCGCGGCGTCCGAGATCAGGCGAGGGCGTCCGGTGTCACCCCTCACGACGCCGGGCGCGGGCGCGGCGCTTGCCTTCGTGCATAGCGGCCACCCGGGCGACGGGGATGGTGTGGCCCTGCTCGATCAAACCGGTTGGCAGTCTTTGTGGTTCGGGCATTGACTCCGCCCAGGGATCACGCCCGCCCAGCGCATCGATCGCCGAATGCACGGTGAAGTCGGCGGGGTTGACGGCATCCAAGTCCGACCAGTCAAGAGGAAATGAGACCGGCACGCCGGGTCGAAGGCGCGGACTGTAGGCGGCCGCGACGGTGGCCCCGCCTGCGCGGGTGGAGTCCACGAACACCTTGCCGCCACGGTCGTCGACGATGAACGCGGTCGTGGCCACGGTGGGGTCGAGCGCCTCCGCTCTCGCCGCGACCGCCCGGGTTGCCGCGGCCACATCGTCGACGGGCGCGGAGTCATCGATGGGCACGAAGACGTGAATTCCCTTCGCGCCGCTCGTCTTCACCGCCCCCGATAGGCCGGTATCGGCCAGTGCCTGACGGACCAGATGCGCGACGGCCACCACGGCGCCGAAGTCGTCGTCGCCGGGCGGGTCGAGATCGAGAACCATATGTGTGGGCCGATAGATGTTGTCGGCAAGCCCCAGCGTGGGGTGGTACTCGACCGCGCGCTGGTTGGCGAACCACAGCAAGGTGCGGCGATCGTCGCACAACGCGTAGTGCACCTCCCGCTTCGACGCCTCGGCCCAGATGGGGACGGTCTTCACCCAGTCCGGGGTGTACTTCGGCACGTTTTTCTGCATGAACGGCGCCTGCCCGCGCAGGATTCGAAGCACGGTGAGCGGCCGGCCGGCCAGCCCCGGCAGCATCCGGTCGGCGACGGCGTCGAGGTAGTCCACCAGGTCACGCTTGGTGGCACGCGCGTCCGGGCTCAGCGGTTCGTCGAGATTGGTGAGTTTCACCCCGTCGCGCTCGCCGTCGGTGCTCACAAATCCACCCTAGGCCGACGAAGTATGGTTGCCACTCATCCGATCTCAATCGCTGCTGCCGGGATGGTCGATCCCGATCGTCTTCGTGGTCGGGGCCATCTCTCAGTACGTCGGCGCCGCCATCGGTGTCTTCCTGTTCGAGACGACCGAGCCGGCAACGGTCGCCTGGCTGCGCGCGGCCGCCGCAGCGGTCGCGTTGCTCGCGTGGCGGCGGCCGTGGCGTCGTCGATGGAACCGCAGACAAGCCGGTGTCGCGTTGATGTTCGGGCTGGTGACCATCGCGATGAACATCGCCATCTACGAGGCGATCTCGCGGATCCCGCTCGGCACCGCGGTCGCGATCGAGTTTCTCGGCCCGACAGCGGTGGCGGCACTCGGCTCACGGCGACGACGTGACTTCGCCGCCGTCGGGCTGGCCTGCGCCGGTGTTCTGCTGCTGGCGGGGGTGGAGTTCGACGCCAACCTGATCGGCGTGCTTTTCGCGCTGGTGTCGGCGGCGATGTGGGCCGGCTACATCCTGCTCGGCAAGCGGGTCGCCGACACCGGCGACGGACTCGATTCGCTGGCTGTCGGGATGGCATTGGCTGCGGTCATCCTCGCGCCCGCCATCCTCGCCCCCCAGGCGCACATCGACGCGTCGGTTTTCGCCGACTCCCGGACGTGGCTGCTCGGCCTCTGCATCGGGCTGCTGTCCACCGCCATCCCCTACGCGCTGGATCAACTCGTCTTCGTCCAGATCGGCAGCGCCAAGTTCGCGTTGCTGCTGGCCCTCCTGCCGGTGACGGCGACGCTGATCGGCCTCGTGATGCTGCGACAGACGCCGACGATCCTGGAAATCGTCGGCATCGCACTCGTCGTCGTCGCACTGCTGCTGTCCGCCCGGGAGTCGACAGACGGGCAGCCGGAGACTCCTCCGTAGCCGCCCATGGCAACCGTCGGTGGCATCCTGGCGGAGTGGGCTTGCTCATCGTGCGTCTGGTGGAGCTGCTGATTGTGATCGTGCCGGTGATCGGCTTGATCTACGGCGGCTTCAAGGCGGTGTCCAAGGTCCGCGAACGCATCGACGATGTCCCGGCGGGTGAGGCGCCTGCGCTGGAACGGACCAACAAGTCGGCGCAGCGGCAGGCGATCGAGCGGACGGTGCGCGAGCACGACCGCACCGACACCCGCTGGCTCGACTACGAGATGGACGTCAGCAAGCTGCTCGACTATCCGCTGATGACCGATATGCGCGATCCGTTCACGCAGCGGTTCCACCGCGCCAAGCTGCGGGCCGATCTGCTGCGTCCCGCCGCGCCGGGCGATCTGCTCGACGACAGCGGCGCCGCTCGCGATTACCGTGACGCCGTCGAGGAGTACGTGACGGCGTTCGATGTCGCGGAAGCCGAAGCGATCCGCAAGCGCCGCAACGACTTCTCCAGGGAGCAACAGCAGCGGCTCTCCCGTGCACACGGCGCGCTGCGCATCGCGACGGACACCGCCGCGACACCGCAGGAACGGGAGCGCGCCTTCGACGTTGCCCGACGAGAACTCGACGGTCTCATCGTGCTGCCGGAGCGCACCCGCGCCGCGATCGAGCGAGGAATCGCGGGCGAACTCGACAGCTGACCGCTACGGCATGCCCTGGGCGATCAGCGCGTCGAGCGCTGCCAGGGATGCGGGGTCTCCAGCGATGCCCACGGTGCCGCCACGGGTCCACGCCCACAGCGCAAGATCCTCCACCGATCCGGTGACGACGGCTGTCGGCTCGCCCGCCGTCGCACGTGCCGCCCGCGGTGCGGTCTCCCCGTTGGATGCGGTCCACGACCCGATCTCGACGAGCCACCGTGCCTCGGTGCCGTTCGCGACGAGTTCGATAACGCTGTCTACGCGGTAGGTGGCGCCGCCGGGCATCCAGCCCCACATCACATCGACGGCGTGGTCGAGGGCGCCCGACGCGACGTCGTCGGCGATGGCGCCAACCGGCGCACCCGCCGTCAACTCGGCGTCGACGCGGTGCATCGTCGCCTCATAGGTCTGCATCCGCCTGGTGAAGCCGACGGTCTGGTCGGGCGGCCACCACGACCAGCACGGCTCGGCGTCTTCACGCTGGGCGAGCTCGTGCAGTAGCGCGGCCGTCGCGCTCGCCCGCAGCGCCACCAGATCGGCCATCGCCGAAGGACGTTCGGGCTTGGCCTGCTCGACGGCGGGCAGTTCGGCTCCAGACAGCACCCGCTGCCCCAGCACCCCGGCCCAGAAGTAATGAACCTCGGTCAGGTGCCACAGCAGATCGCCGGCCGTCCAGTCCGGGCAGGTGGGGCAGCGCGCCGCCGGATCGGATGAGGCGAGCACGTCGGAAAATCGTTGCGCTTCGGCGTCGATGATCGCGATGCGGTCCATCGACCCAGCATGCCCGTGTGCCGTCAGCGCGGTGGGTCGGGTTCCGAATTCAACCCGGGGACCGAACGGATCACCCTGCGCTGCGTCGGCTTCGAAGGCGGCGGATTGATTGCGCGCCGGTTTGGTTGCTCCGCAGCGGGCGACGGCGGAACACCCGCGATTCGGGCAGGCGGCTGCGCGCGTTGGTCACGCGGCGCGATGGCGTCGTTCGGCAGATCCGCTGGCGTGCGAGGGTCGGGCACGCCCGGTTCGGGCGGCTGGGCCGGTGTCGGCTCTTGGAACGCCGGCGGTTCCGGGGCGACCTCCCGCGGCGGCGGAGCCTCTGATGTCGCGGTCGCCGACGGCAGCTCCGCGACAGGGGGCACCGACAGCGACGTCGTCGCCGTCGGCGGCGACGGTATCGGGCTGCTCGGCGTCTGGCTCGCAGTTTCGCTCGGCGTCGTGTTGACCGCCTGGGACGCGGTTTCCTTGATATCGGCAGGGGCGATGTTGACGTTCTTGTGCTGCTGCCAGGTGATCGCCAGCCCGAGCGAAGCGGCGACGACCGCCGCGAGCAACCCGATGGCCAGCAGCCCACGGCGGGTCCGCTTGCCGGGCTGCCGCGCGACGGGCTCGACGGGCCCGACAGGCCCGACGGGGATCGGCGCAGTCGGCCCGGCTGCGGGGCTATCGGCGACGGGCTCAGCCACTTCTGCCTCGATCGGACCTGTCGACGGCGCGAGTCGAATCCCGTCGAGGGTCCGTTCGCGCAGGGCCGCGGGCGCAGGGATGAACGCAGGCGTTGCGCCGAGCAGCGCCACGGGGCTCACCAGCCGCTGCCGGTCGTTGTGGCAGATTGCGCAGGATTCGATGTGGCGGGCGATGCGCTTGCGCATCAACACGGTGAAGTGGCCGTCCCAGCCGTCCAGAATCGCGGTCAGCTCGGGGCATCCCGCGCCGGTATTTCGGATGCGCCGGGCCACCAGCAGCGCGCCGAGCGAACGCTCGACGGTGTCGCGCAGGCGCTGCACCATCTTGGTGGCGTTGGCCGGGCTGACGCACAGCGCTTCGGCGAGGTCGGGCCCGTCAAGGCCGTGCCGGTAGGTCAATTCCAGGATCGACCGGTCGCGGTCGGACAGCCCGCCCGCCGCGTCGGAGATCAGGTCGGCGAGTTCGGTGCGTGCGGCCAGGGTTTCCGGGCCAGGCTCGTCAGACACGGTTTCAGGCAGTTCGTCGGAGAGGGTTTCGCGGCGGCGGTCCCGCAGGCGGCGCAGCGCCTCATTGCGGGCGATGGCATACAGCCACGGTCGAAGCTTGTCGGCGTCGCGCAGCTGGCCCAGCCGTGAAGCGGCAGTGCAGAACGCGTCCTGGACGCAGTCGGCGGCGTCGTCGCGATCGCGCAGCATCCCGACGCAGAAGTCGTGGAGTCGGTCGGCGTACCGGTCGTATATGCCTGCGAACGCCACACGGTCACCGGCAGCCGCGGCGCGGGCGAGGTCCGCGTCGGTTTCGGCTGGGCCCACGATGTCCCAGTGGGGTACTGCCGTCATGACTGCGCTTCCCATGACACGGGTAGTGCGGTTATTCGATCAGGTCAGTCGGGAATAGGCAAGGGTGTCGGTCATGTGTGCTCCTCTCCCACGGCGAACCCGGCTGGGTCGCACTCATAGGTAGGAGACGCGGGCGCCGCGGCGCCGGACACTTTTTCTCGGAGAATTTTCAGCCGGAAACTAGCCGGCGTTCTCTTCCGCGAAATGCTCTTCGTGACCGTTGACATGTGACCCGTCGTGGTCGTGGTGCTCCTCGGCCTCATGATGCTCGGGCTCGGATTCGTGATGCTGCAGGTGTTCGGTGCCGGGCACTCCGCCAAGCGCGGCGATGGTGTCCCGGATCTTTGCGGCCTCGTCATCGTTGGGCGTGCCACCTGCCTCGAGCTCATCGGGCAGATGGGTGGGCAGTCCGGCCCCGTTGGCCACCTCCTCCGCCGACAGCTTGGCGTGCACCCGTGTGACGTACAGCTGCTGGCCCAGACTCGATCCGGGGGCGGCGGCGGCATGCTCCATGAGGGAGTCATACCGGCGCCGTACGTTGCTGAGCTCGACGATCACGGCAGGTGAGGGCCTGCTACTGCTTGCTGCGTCACCCAGGGCCGAGCGCAGTTTCCGCATTCCCTCGAGCACGACATCGGCCCGCTTATGGAACTTCTTGTCCTCGGCGAACGGCAGGGCGTCGATCGCGGCGCTGTACATGTGCATCGCCGCCTCGGACAGACTGACGATGATCGACGAATCATCTTGTGGCGCGGCTTGTCCCATGGGCAACTCGAATCTCTCAAAGGTCAGTTCCGTTAGCGGTGAGCAGCCGACGACGTGTGCCTCCCCGTCGCCCCGCTCGACTTGAGCACGGGTTGACACTAGCGGGCGTGCCGCGCTTCGTCACCGCGAGTCCCTGGCGCGGGGCGTTACCTGCAAGACAAGCGCGGCCGAACGGCCGTGAGGCCGGGTCGGCCGGACGGTGTGATGACGGCGCGCGGGGTTCCCTAGTCTGTACCCCGAGTCTCTACCCGGAACGCGGGGAGGCTCGGGCGGAACGGGAGATCGGTGATGACAGGACTTGTCGAATCCACGGCCAGCGACCAGTCAGAACGCGGCGAGGTGCGGGACGCGAGCGAGCCGACGCCCGGGACCGCGCTGGCCCGGACGGACGGCGGCTGGTTCGCTGCGATCGACGGCTGGCGCGGAGTCGGCTGGCTGTCCTGCGGTGCCGCGGGCGGACTGGCCATCGCGTGGTTCATTCTGCTCGGCCCCGGCGATGCCGGCTCGAAGGCGGACTGGTTCTTCGGCGCCGCCGTGTTCTGCGCGGTGCTGGTCATCATGTGGCAGACCGTCAACGTCCAGCGGCAGGCGAACCAGCGAGCGGCTCAGGCGGAGGACCGGTTGCGCATCGAGCTGGCGGCCGCCGAGCGGCGCTCGACGGTCGAGCGGGCCGCGGCCGAAGAGCGCTCCGCGCGCGAGTTGGCACTCACGCAGAAGCTGCACAAGGTCGAACTGGAGAGCCAGCTGAAATCGCATCGCGCCGCGATGGATGCCCACCACAGGCAGGCCGAGGTCGAACGCACACAATTGCGCAATCAGCTTCAAAAGCAAGCGGTGATCGAGGTGTCGCGGGCGGTCGGCCTGCATACCCAGATGCTGGCGACGCTGTGGAACCGGGGCGCGGGCATCCTGGGAAGCAAGGATCGCGGTGAGCGGGAGCAGGCGATGCTGCCGATCTTCGAGCAGATCGGCCACGTCGTGAACGACTTCTCGGTCGAGCTCGCCAATGCCCACCAAATCGTTGACGACGCTCGCCTCGATCAGGCACTCGAGGGTGTCAACGAGGCTGTCCTGCTGGGGATTCGGGTCGCTCAGGACGTGTGTGACGACATCGTCGACGGGCGCGCGACAGAGCCGAATCCGATCCCGTCCGTGCAGCGGGTGATGTACGAGAAGGCCGCCGAGGCCCGGCGCCTGGCGTGGGACCTACTTCGGACCGGGCTTACCTGACGAGGGCCTCGGCCTCAGGACTCGTCAGGGTTGGTCGGGCTGGTGCCGTTCTCCCTTTCTGCTCCGTCACCGACTCCGTCGGAGTCGGTGTCGGAATTCGCCGGGTCGGTGCCGTACAGCTGCACCTCGTCGACATCGAACAAGCCGTCACCATCGCCGTCTTCGCGCGTCTGGTTGTCGGCAACAAGGGGATTTGTGCTTTCGTACACCTCGGCACCGTCGGACCCGCCGTCGCCGTCGGTGTCCGCCACCTGGGGATTCGTGCGGTAGACGTTCTTTTCGTCATCGTCGAAGAGACCGTCGCCGTCGGTATCCGGCCGTTGGCCGCCAGTGCCAGTGCCTGCCGCCGGTGTGTCCACCACAGGGTCAGGCGGGCGGGAGTTGGGATCGTCTGGGTTGCTGCCTTTGTCCAACTCGTAGAAGTCGGGGTAGCCGTCCTTGTCAACGTCGATCGCGTACGAGTTCGGGTCATTGGGGTTGGTGCCGATCAGGTTCTCGAAGACGTCCGCGGTGCCGTCGCCGTCGCTATCGGTACGGTCAAACGCCGTCGCCGGGGTGGCGAACAGGACAGATCCGACGACAACGGGCGCGGACAGCGCAGCTACGGCGCGCCATGCGAATGTGTTGGACACGGGGCCTCCAAAAGGATGCGATCTTTGCTGTAAACCTTGGCACGTTCGCAGCGACTTGGCGGGTAATGCGGAATAGTTCTATGTAAGGCGGGAGGCTAGATCCGATCGCCGACGCGGGCGACCGCTGTAGCCAGCGATTGGTTTGCTCGCTCGCGCTCGTCACCCATACCGACCAGAACGTCGATGGTGATCGGCGCCAGTATCTCGGTGACTGCGCGCCCAACGTGTCCGAAGAAGCCGGCGATCTCGAGCAGCACCGCGCCGTGGATGATGCTCCACAGCCGCCCGGCGATCGCCGATTCCCCGTCGTCGCGAATCCGGCCCGCCGCAGTCATCCGCCGCACCACGCTCAGCAGCGCCTCGAAGGACACCGCGAACTCGGCCCGGTCGCTGGCGTTGCCGGTGACGGTCAGGTCGGCGTGGTGGCGGTCCAGAGACTCCGCCGACGTGCCGAACATCAGCTGATAGCGCTTCGGGTTGGCGAGTGCGAACTCGCGATAGTGCACCCCCATCACCATGTAGTCGGCCACCGGGTCGTCGGTCTGGTCAATGTCGGTCAGCGCGTGGGTGAAGCGGGTGAACGCCTCGCTCGCGATGGCGTCGATCAGCCCGGTCATGCCGCCGAAGTGGGTGTAGACGGCCATCGTCGAGGTGCCGGTCTCCGCGGCCAGTTTTCGCGCGCTGAGAGCGGGCATGCCGTCGCGCTCGAGCACCCGTATACCCGCATCGACCAGTTGATCCCGAACACCGTTCACGGTTGCCATGGTGCCATAACGGTGTTATACAAGAGCATCGATAACACCGTTATAAGGGGGTGTCGCGTGACGAACCGCTATCTCGAGGCCGAATTCGCGCCGGTGGACCGTGAATACACACTGACCGACCTGGATGTGGCCGGGACGATCCCGCAGTATCTGGATGGGCGCTATCTACGCAATGGGCCCAACCCGGTCGGCGAGATCGATCCCGAGCTGTACCACTGGTTCGTCGGCGACGGCATGGTGCACGGCATCCGCATCCGGGACGGCAAGGCCGAGTGGTACCGGAACAGATGGGTGCGTGGCCCGCAGACCGCAAGAGCACTGGGCGAGACCCCACCCGCAGGTGAATTCCGCCTCTCCGGAATCGGCGCCAACACCAACGTCATCGGCCATGCCGGCCGGACCCTCGCGTTGATCGAGTCGGGTGTCACGAACATGGAGCTGACCGACGAACTCGACACCGTCGGCGTCTGCGACTTCGACGGCACGTTAACCGGCGGGTACACCGCGCATCCCAAGCGTGACCCGGAAACCGGTGAGCTGCACGCCGTTTCGTACAGCATGTACCGCGGCAACACCGTGCAGTACTCGGTGATCGGCACCGACGGCAAGGCGCGACGCACCGTCGACATCGACGTGGCGGGCAGCCCGATGATGCACGACATGTCGCTGACGGAAAAGCACGTGGTGTTCTACGACCTGCCCGTCACCTTCGACGCGGCCCAGGCAGCCACCATGACGGTGCCGCGCGGTTTGCGGTTGCCCGCGCGAATGTTGTTGTCGGCCTTGATCGGCCGCGTCCGCATTCCTGATCCCATCTCAGCCCGTCAGCCAAGCGCCAGCGGCGCCGACCGGCGCTTTCCGTATTCGTGGAACCCGCGCTATCCCGCCCGGGTGGGAGTGATGCCCCGCGGCGGCGACAACTCCGACGTCCGCTGGTTCGACGTCGAGCCCTGCTACGTCTTCCACCCGATGAACGCCTACGACGACGGCGACACCGTCGTTCTGGACGTGGTGCGGCATCCGAAGATGTTCGACACCGAGCACCTCGGGCCCGCCGAAGGTCCGCCGACTCTCGACCGGTGGACGGTCGATCTCGCCGACGGCAAGGTGCGGGAATCGCGCATCGACGACCGCGGCCAGGAGTTCCCCCGCGTCGACGAACGTCTGGTCGGCAAGCGGCACCGGTACGGCTACGCGCCGACGGTCGCCGAGGGCGCCAGCGGAAGCGACGTCCTTCTCAAGCACGACCTGGTCGGCGGCAACACCCAGGCGCGCTCCTTTGGGAAGCAGAAAGCGCTCGGCGAGTTCGTCTTTCATCCGTCGTCTCCTGATGCGGCGGAGGACGACGGGGTCCTCATGGGCTACGTCTATGACCGTGCCGGCGATCGAAGCGAGCTCGCCATCCTCGATGCGCAGACCCTTGACGACGTGGCGAGCATCAAGCTGCCGCACCGGGTTCCTGCGGGATTCCACGGGAACTGGGTGCCGACACCGGTGGCGTAAAGCACTATGGCGCGGTGAGCGGAATCATCGACCCCGTCGAGCGGGTCGTCGTCGTCGGTGCCGGCATCGCGGGACTGGCTGCCGCGTCCCGGCTGCAGCGGGCAGGCGTCTCGTGCGTGGTGCTCGAGGCGCGCGACCGCATCGGCGGTCGGCTGCACACCATCGACCTGGCGGGCACGCCGGTCGACCTTGGTGGCTCGTGGATTCACCATCCCATCGGCAATCCGTTGTCGGCGTTTTGCGACGAGCGCGGCATCGCGCGCGATCCGGGCGACGCAACCATGTCGCTATCGGCGTACGACCGACTCGAGCGCCGGCGCCTCGACCACGGGGAGGTAGAGAAGTACACGCAGGTGGAATCGGACGCCTTCTGGAACGTTGTCGACGCGCTGAGCGATCGGCTGGGTCCGGACGCGACCGGCCTCGACGCGATCGAGGCGTTCGTCGCCGACCGCGGCCTCACCGGGGCGATCGCGCGGCGGGTACGCCAGGAGCTGCGCGCGGAGGTCGAAGCGGATGCCGCGGACCGAGCAGACAACGACTCGTTGCGCTGGATGTCGTTCGGCGAAGAGTTCGACGGGCCGGTATTCGGCGACCTGCCCCGCAACGGATATCGCTCGGTGATCGACGTGCTTGCCACCGATGCCGATGTCCGGCTGAACACCGAGGTGGTATCGGTGGACGTTGCGGCCGACGGCATCCGAGCCATCGGCGCGGACGGCTCGGTCGAGGCGGGCTCGCACGCGATCGTCACGGTGCCCCTCGGTGTGCTCAAGCGTGGCAGCATTCGGTTCGATCCGCCGCTGCCGACGTTGACGCAGCGTGCCGTCGATGCACTCGGGTTCGGCCGCTACGAGAAGATCGCGCTGTGCTTCGAGTCGGCGTTCTGGCGCGACGACGGGTTGTCGCATCTGGTGGTGTTTCCGCCCGACGAGGACGAGCCTGCGATGTGGGTGTTCGATCTCGACGGGTTCGGTGCTGGGCCGGTGTTGTGCGCGCACCTCTTCCACACCCTGACGCCGTACGCGCTCGCCCGCCCGCCCGCGCAGGCCGTCGACTGGTTGATGGGTGTGCTGGCAGATGTTTTCGGCCGTGCCGTGCCCGATCCTGTCGCGAGCGTGGTGACGGCGTGGGCCGACGACCCGTTCACCCGCGGCGCCTATTCGCATTGCCCACCCGGCGCTGAGCCGTCGATGCTCGACCTGCTCGGTGAGCCAATGCACAGGCGCCTGCTGCTGGCCGGCGAGCACACCCAGAGCGCTCGCTACGGCTATGCCGACGGCGCGTACGTCAGTGGCCTTCGCGCCGCCGAGATCTGCATGAGGGTCGCGATCGGAACAGAATCAACGACCCTACGGCAGAAGTCGCGGATGAAAGAGACCCGGGCAGACCCGTCTAGTAGGCGTCGACCGGGGGATTGACGCCGTTCGGCGCCGGATCCGATACCGGAACACACAGGCCGGTCTGCACATCGAGCGCCTTGCCGGGCAGACAGAATGGCGCGCACGCGGTGGGGCCCGCTGTCTCGCCGGGCAGGCATGCCGAGCTGACAGCGGGCGAGATGATCATGCCTGCAGCCATCGGCACCGTGGCCAGCGCAGCAGCCGCCAGCGCCGTGCCTGTCAGTCGTCGCACCGTGTGAGTCATCCTGGCTCCTAGGAGAGAGATTGCGTCCCGACCGCCGGCCCCGCTACGCAGTCTAGGCGGCGAGCGTCGATCGACTGCAGGATCTCCGCGCTGCGCACCGCGATGTTGGAAAGCAACGACGACGTCAACCCGTGGCTGTGCTCGGTGTTGCCCTGGATGTAGAGCCCACCGGCGATGTCCCTGGATGTGGTCAACCGGTAGTCCCGCGACACCACCGGCATACCGGCCTCCAGCACCAGGTCACCGTGAAGCTCGCCCAGGATGTCGGTCAACGGAGCGGGTAGAAAACCAGTCGCGTAGATGACCGCGTCGCAATCCAATTCGTCGATGTCGCCGGTCGGATGGTGCAGGATGTGGACACGCACTCCGCCGTCGCTCTCGTCGGCCTTGAGGATGCTCGATGCGCCGCGGAGGAAAAGCCGACGCCTGCCCGCCACCCGCTCGGCGTACTCGCGAGCGTAGAGGTCTTCGATCAACGGAAGATCGACAGCCGAGTAGTTGGTGCTGCGGTGATAGTCGATGAGTTGGCGGCGCACCCCCGGCGCGGCGGAGTAGAAGTCATCGACGGCATCGGGGTCGAACACCCGGTTGGCGAACGGGCTGTCGTCGGCCGGGCTGTAGCCGTACTTGGCGAAGACACCGTGCACCTCGGTGGCCTCCGACATGTCGTGCAGATAGGCCGCCACCTCTGCTGCGCTCTGTCCGGCGCCGACGACGACGAAACGGTTGTGTTCCCGGCTGGGGAGACGTTCCAGGTCGTGCAGGAATCCGTGATTGTGTACCTGGCGGGCCGACGGGCTGACGTCGGGCGGCAGATGTGGTGTCAGGCCACCGGCGATCACCACGTTGCGCCCGCGAAGCACGCCCGCGTGCTCGCCCGTCAGCTCGATCTCGAAGGCTCCGTCGACGTCCCGCACCGAGACGGCCCGGGTTCCGTATCGCACCGGAACGGTGACCTTGTCGGCCGCCCACACCAGGTAGTCGTGGAATTCCAGTCGGGTCGGGAAGAAAGTCTTGAAGTTGATGAACTCGGTGAGCCGGCCCCGCTCGGTGAGATACTGCAGAAAGGTGAATTCGCTCTGCGGGTTTCGCTGAGTGACAAGGTCTTTGAGGAACGAGATCTGCATGGTGGCGCCCGGGATCAGCATCCCGGTATGCCAGCCGAACTCGGGTTTGCACTCGACGAACTCGGCGGTCACCGGTCGCGTGACGCCGGGTTCGGCGTTGTGCTCCATGACCGCGATCGCGAGCGCGAGATTGGAAGGGCCGAATCCGATCCCGACGAAATCGAGCATCTGATGGCCGTCCACCCCGGAGGCTGTGTCGGCGGTCATCACGCACCCGCCATCTGATCGACGGCACCGGGTACGGGCTGGGCAGGGTCGGCGCCGAGGGCGACGATCCGGTTGGCGGCGTCGACATGGACGACCTTGGCCTGGTGTGCGGCGCTGTCGGAGTCGTCGATCTGCAGGAAGGACATCACGATGACGAGATCGCCCGGCGAAATCAGGTGGGCGGCGGCGCCGTTGACGCCGATGACCCCCGAGCCCGGCGCACCGGTGATGGCGTAGGTGACCAGCCGCGCGCCGTTGGTGATGTCGACGACGTGGACTTGTTCGCCCTCGATGATCCCCGCCGCAGCCATCAACTCGGCGTCGATGGTCAACGATCCGACGTAGTGCAGGTCGGCCTGGGTCACCGTGGCTCGATGAATCTTGCCTCCGAGCAGTGTGCGTTGCATCCTCGTCCCCCTGGCCGCGATTGACGTCCGCGGCCCTCTGACGTGCCGACTCAACGATTTCTAAGCGAAGGCTAACCTATCTTGAAGGGTTCGCAACCCCTCCGTCTTTGGACGGAACAGGGGTGGGACCCCTGGTTAAGCAAGCCTAAGCTAACCTGTTGCGCAAAGGTGCCAAGCGAAGGGATACGCGCGTGAAGCTGCACTACCGGGGGTGGCGTGGGGCCACCGCGATCATTGCCTCGTTCGTCCTCGCCGCAGGCCTGATGACCGCCTGTGGGTCGAGCAAGACCGAGTCGCCGCAGGCCGAGGCGGTGACGATCAGCCACAAGTTCGGTGAGACGTTGGTGCCCGCCAACCCAAGCCGGGTGGTCACGGTCGGGTGGACCGACCAGGATTTCGTGCTTCCGTTCGGGGTGGTCCCGGTGAGCACCAGGGAGTTCTTCGAGGAGTACAACAACTATCCGTGGGTCAAGACGGCGACCGACGGCAAGGGCGTAACCACCTGGGGCGCAGACGAAATCGACTTCGAGGCCATCGCGGCGCAGAAGCCCGACGTGATCTTCGCGATCTACGAGACGATCGACAAGCAGACCTACGATCGGCTCTCGCAGATCGCACCAACGGTGATCCAGTCGGCCGACTACGCCGACGAGGAGACACCATGGGACGTCCAGCTACTCACCACGGGCAAGGCGCTCGGTAAGGAAGCAGAGGCCAAGGAGCTGGTCGCCAAGGTCGCGGGTCGCATCGACGAGGCACGCAAGGCCAACCCGGAATTCGAGGGTAAGACGCTTGTGGTCGACTTCGGGCCAGAGGCCGGCGGCCACTACCTGCTGCCCGAGAATGACCCGCGTCGTTCGCTTTTCACCGCATTGGGATTCGAGACCCAAGACATCGACGGCGACGTCAGCGAAGAGAAGCTGAACCTGCTCGATCGCGATGTGCTGTTCGTCAACGGTGCGACGAAGCAGCAGATGCTCGACTCGCCCGCGTTCTCCCGGCTCGGTGTGGTTCGCGACGACCGCACCCTCTACACGACGTTCGAATCGAACCTGAGCGGTGCGCTGACCTACAGCGGGCCCGATGCACTGCTGTACGCACTGGACGTGCTGACGCCGCAGCTGGCGAACGCGCTCAACAACCGTCCGGTCGCCGATCTGGCCAACGCCTGACGCGGCGGTTGGTTTCAGTCCTGTAGCGCGGCTGCGATCAGCGGACCCAACCGTTCGAGAACAGCCGCGTCCAACAGGTCGGAGTGGCGGCAGTCCATCGCGATTACCTCGAGCTCGCCTGCGACATGGTCCCGCCATGCCTGCGACGCGATTCCCAGCGAGTCCATCTCCAGCATGGCATCGACGAAGAACACGTCGCCGTCATAGCGGCCGTACTTCGCGCCGATACTGAATCGCTCTGCGGCGACATAGCTTTCGATGGCGGTCGCGATCGCGGTGTCGTCGAGCACGGCGATGGCGTCGTCCGACGTGTGCATCAGCGCGACCGCGTCGTCGACCGTCATCGCGGTGTCGGGTTCCACGTCGAACCCCATCTCGCGCAGCAAGCGGGGTAGCACGAACTCGGGCTCGAAGCTGCTGCTGTCGACCACCTCGGGATACGAGTCGAGCATCCCCACCCAGCTGACGTCGCGCCCGCGACCGGTCAGTTCCGCGGCGACGAGAAACGCCACCGCACCGCCGAACGACCAACCCAGAAGCCGGACCGGGCCGCTGGGCGCCACTTGAGCCACGGTGTCGGCGTAGCCGGAAGCCAACTCGCCGATGGTGGCGGGTAGCGAACCGCCGGAGAACAGCGGGGACTGCAACCCGTAGAGCGGGATATCCTTCGGCAGATATCTCTTCAGCCCGACATACTGCCAACTCAGTCCGCTGGCCGGATGTATGCAGAACAACGGCGCGGCGCCGCCCGACGCCCGCAACGGCAGCAATGGCGCGAAGCTGTCCGCCGACGGGCCGGTGTCGCCTCTGAGCCGGCCGGCGACATGGGCGACCGTCGGCGCCACCATCAGTTCGGCGACCGACAAGTCGACATCGAACGTTCGTCGGATCGCTGCAGCCAACCGGACCAGCAGCAGCGAATGTCCGCCGAGGGTGAAGAAGTCGGCGTCGATACCGTTCACCTCGGTGCCGAGCACATCGGTGAACAGCTCGCAGAGGCGACGTTCGTCGGCGGTCCTCGGACGCCGTCCGGCATCTGCATCGACCGCCGGGTCGGGCAGGGCTCTGCGGTCCAGTTTCCCGCTGGGCGTGAGGGGAAAGTCGGGCACCTCGACGAACGCAGACGGGACCATGTGGACGGGCAGGGCCGCCGCCGCATGGGCCCGCAGCGCGTCGACGGTGGACGGACTCACCGGTCCGGACGGCACGTAGTAGGCCACAAGGCGGCCTGCGCGCACGACGACGCGCACCGATGCCACCGCGGAATGGCTGCCGAGCACCGCCTCGACCTCGCCCGGTTCGATGCGGACGCCGCGCAGCTTGATCTGCTCATCGGTGCGCCCGAGGTATTCGAGTTGGCCGTCGCCGCGCCTGCGCACCACGTCGCCGGTGCGGTACATGCGCGCACCGGCATCGAACGGATCGGCCACGAAACTCGTTGCTGTCAGCGATGAGCGGTGCAAATAGCCGTCCGCCAGCTGCACGCCCGCGAGATACAGCTCACCTGGCGCACCTACCGGCACCGGCTGCAGGTACGCGTCGAGTACGTACGCCCGCACATTCCAGCCCGGTTCGCCCAGCGCGACCGGTCCACCGTCGGCGGTCCAGCCGAGCACGTCGACCGACGCCTCGGTGGGGCCGTAGAGGTTGTGCAGCGGAACGCCGAGTGTCGCGGTGAACCGCTTTGCCAATTCGTTGGACAGCGCCTCACCGCCGACGGTGACGCGTCGTAGCGATGTGCATTGCGCCGACATCGGCTCGTCAAGGAAGAGTTCCAGCATCGAGGGCACGAAGTCGACGGCCGTGACTTCATGCGAGGCAATGGTTTCCGCGAGGTAGCGAGGGTCGCGGTGGCCGCCGGGCTGCGCCACGATCAGCGTCGCCCCCGCGCTCAACGGCCAGAACACCTCCCACACCGAGGTGTCAAAGCTGATCGGCGTCTTCACCAGCATGCGGTCCACGGCGGAGAGCGGGTAGGTGTGCTGTAGCCATCCGATGCGGTTGACGATTCCCGCGTGCGGCACCGCAACTCCCTTGGGCCGCCCGGTCGATCCGGACGTATAGAGCACGTAGGCCCATCCGGTCGGATCGACGTCCGGCAATGCTCGGGCGGACTCGGTATGGCGGGCGGCCCGTACGGCGCTCGCGTCGTCCAGCACCGCCGCGGGCATGGCGTCGTCGGTCATGTACGCCAGCCGATCTCGCGGGTAATCGGAGTCCAACGGCAGGAACGCCGCACCGGACTTGGCCACCGACACCAGTGCGACGACGAGCTCGACGGAGCGTGGCAACGACACTCCGACGATCGACCCGGGCCCGGCACCGTCGCCGACCAACCCGGCCGCCAACCGGTCCGACCAGTCGTCGAGGTCGGCGTAGCTCAGCTGGGAGTCACCGAAGACGACCGCGCTCGCATCCGGTGTCAGCTCGGCTTGTCGAGATACCAACGCGGCCAGACCGATCGGGTCGACGTCGTGCGCGGTGTCGTTGGCTTCGCGGACCAGCGCGTCGCGCTCGCCTGGCTGCAGCAGCCCGATGTCACCGATCCGGTTGCCTACGTCGGCCGCGATCTCGCCGAGCACTGCGACGAGACGCCGGGTGATGCCGTGCACGGTCTGTTCGTCGAAGAGGTCGCTGCTGAACTCGGCCAGCACGGTGGCGCGCTGTTCATCGATCAAGGTGAAACCGATATCGAACATTGCGGTCGACACCGGCGCCAGGTCCCAAACGGTATCCAGCCCGAACATCTCGGCGTCCTCACCGTCGCTTAGGTGATACCCGATGAAAACGTTGAAGAGTGGGTTGCGGCCCGCAACACGCGGCGGGTTCAGATCCTCGACGATCCGCTCGAACGGCAACTCCTGATGAGCGAAGGCCGCGAGATCGGCCGTGCGGACACGGGTCAGCAGGTCGTCGATGCTCGGGTTGCCCGACAGGTCGGTGCGCAGCACCACGGTGTTCACGAAGAACCCGATCACCTCGTTGAGTGCGGCCTCGCCGCGGCCCGCGACGGGAGTGCCCACCACGATGTCATCGCCTGCGCCCAACCGGTGCAACAGCACTGCGACGGCGGCGTGCAACAGCATCAGCATGCTCGTCTGCCTGTCACCGGCCAGTGCGCGCAATGCCGCAACGGTTTCCTGCGGCACCTCGACGTGCAACACCCCGCCCGCGCCGGTGGGCCGCAACGGCCGGGCGCGGTCGGCGGGCAGCGCCATCTCGTCGGGTGCATCGGCCAGCGCCGAACGCCAGAACTCCAACTGCTGCTCGCCGACGTCGGCCAACAGGTCCCGCTGCCAAAGTGTGTAGTCCGCGTACTGCACCGGCAGGTCGGGCAGCGCGGCACCGCTACCCGACAGGCGGGATCGGTAGGCGCTGTTGAGGTCTGCGATGAACGGTGCGTCCGACCACTCGTCGGTCGCGATGTGGTGCAGCAGCAGCACCACCGTGTGGTCGTCGGGCCCCGTGCGAAAAATGTTGACTCGCAGCGGGATCTCCGACCCCAGCTCGAACCGGTGCTGCACGGCCTCGCCGATCAGCGCAGGCAGGGCCGCCTCGGCACATTCGAGCACGTGCAGCGGAGCTTCGGTGCCCGCAGGCGCAATGAGCTGGATGTACCGGGAGTCGTGTTCTTCGAAGGTCGTGCGCAGAGACTCGTGCCGGGCGACGACGTCGGTGACTGCGCCGCGAAGTGCGTCGATATCGAGCGGCCCGCGGACCCGGAACACTAACGAGTAGTTGTATGCGGTGCCGGTTTCACCGATTCGGTCGAGAATCAGCAGCCGCTCCTGCGCCGGTGAGGCCGGAATGCGCTGCGGTCTCGGCATCGCGCCCAACTCGGGTCGCGAAACCGACCCAAGTGTCGGTTCGGAGGCCAGACGCGCGTCGAGCAGCGCGACGGTGGGGGAGTCGAAGACGTCGCGGATGGACATCTCCACGCTCAGCGCGGCGCGCACCGCGTTGACCAATCGAATGCCGAGCAGCGAGTGTCCGCCGAGCGCGAAGAAGTCGGCGTCGATGGTGTTGACGTCCGCGCCGAGGACGTCTGCGAAAATCGCACAGAGTCGGCGTTGCAGCGCGGTGCTCGGCGGTCTGCCGGTTTCGGCTCCGATCTCCGGCGCGGGCAGGGCCTTTCGGTCGAGCTTCCCGCTGGGGGTGAGCGGGAAGGCCGCCAGCTCGACATAGGCCGACGGGATCATGTGGATCGGCAGGGCCGCCTTGACGTGCGCACGCAGCGAATCGATCGTCGATCCTTCCGTGTCGCCTGCGGGCAGGTAGTAGGCGATCAGACGGTCGGCGCGGACGACGACGCGGGCCGACGACACCGACGGATGCGCCGAAAGCACCGTCTCGATCTCACCTGGCTCGATCCGCACCCCACGCAGCTTGATCTGGTCGTCGCTGCGGCCCAGATACTCGAGTTGGCCGTCTCGGCGCCAACGCACGACGTCCCCGGTGCGATACATCCGATCCCCGTCGCCGAACGGGTTGGCGACGAACCGTTGCGCGGTCAGCCCGTGCCGCTGCAGATAACCGTCGGCCAGCTGAACACCGGCCAGATACAGCTCGCCGGGCGCGCCGTCCGGGACCGGTTCGAGGTACGTGTCGAGCACGTAGGCCGCGACGTTCCAGCCGGGCGCGCCGAGAGCGACCGGCCCGCCGTCGGCCGTCCAACCCAGCACGTCCACCGACGCCTCCGTCGGCCCGTACAGGTTGTGCAGCGGCACGGACAGCGTCGCGGCGAACCGGTTGGCAAGCTCGGTGGACAGCGCCTCGCCGCCGACGGTCACCCGGGTGAGCGACGTGCACTGAGTAGACCGCGGCTCGTCGAGGAACAGTTCGAGCATCGACGGCACGAAGTCGACCGCCGTAACACGTTGCGACACGATGGTTTCAGCAAGATAGTCGGGTTCTCGGTGTCCACCAGGACGGGCCATCACCAGGGTCGCACCTGCACTCAGAGGCCAGAACACCTCCCACACCGAGGTGTCGAAGCTGATTGGCGTCTTGACCAGCATCCGGTCGGTGGCCGTCAACGGGTAGGCCTCCTGCAACCAGGCGATCCGGTTGACGATGCCCGCGTGGGGTACGGCGACCCCCTTCGGCTTTCCCGTCGATCCCGAGGTGTACAACACATACGCCCATCCGGCGGTTTCGGCGTCGGGCAGCGACGCGGCGCGCGATGGGTCGCCTTCAGCCCGTGCCGCCGCTGCATCGTCGATCACGGTGACAGGTCGGGCGTCATCGATCATGTAGGCCAACCGGTCCGGTGGGTACTCCGGGTCAAGGGGCAGAAACGCCGCACCGGACTTGGTCACCGCGAGTAGAGCGACGACGAGTTCGATCGACCGGGGCAGCGCCACCCCGACGACGGCACCGGGACGCACACCGTCTTCGATGAGCTTCGCCGCCAACCGCTCCGAGGCGTGTTCGAGTTCCGCGTAGCTCATTTCGACGTCGTCGTACACCACGGCAGGCGCGCCAGGTGTACGCCGCGCCTGATCGGAGAACAACTCCGCAAGCGACTTCGACTCGACATCGTGCCGGGTGTCGTTGCGCGATACGAGCAGCGACTCCCGCTCATCGTCGCCGAGCAGGTCCACCGCGCCTGCCCTCGTCGCCGGGTCGGCGGCCACCCGGTCGAGCACCGTGATGAGCCGACTGGTCAGTGTTCGTACCGTCGACTCGTCGAACAGGTCGCCGCTGAACTCCGCCATGATCGACGCGCGTGCCGCCCGGTCGTCGATCAGGGTGAAGCCGAGATCGAACATGGCTGCGGTGACGGGCGGTTCGCACCACTCGGTTGGCAGGTCGAACATCGCGTCGTCGTCACCGCGCAGGTGATATCCGATGAACACGTTGAAAAGCGGATTGCGGCCCGCGACGCGCGGCGGGTTCACCTCCTCGACGAGGCGCTCGAACGGCAACTCCTGATTGGCGAACGCGGCCAGGTCGGCGCTGCGCACCCGGGACAGCAACTCGTCGAACGACGGGTTGCCCGACACGTCGGCGCGCAGCACGACGGTGTTGACGAAGAAGCCGACCACCTCGTCGAGCGCGGCTTCGTCCCGGCCAGCCACCGGGGTGCCGACCACGATGTCGTCCCCTGCGCCCAACCGGTGCAACAGCACCGCGACGGCCGCATGCAGGGCCATCAGCATGCTCACCTGGCGGTCGGCGGCAAGGGCGCGCAGTGCCGCGGAGGTAGCCGCAGGAAGCTCGATGTGCAGCGTGCCGCCCGTGCCGGTGGGCCGGGTCGGCCTGGCACGGTCGACGGGCAGCGTCATCTCGTCGGGGGCTTCGGCCAGCGCGGCCCGCCAGAACTCGAGCTGGTGCTCGCCGATGCCTTCGAGCAGTTCGCGCTGCCACAGTGTGTAGTCGGCGTACTGCACCGGCAGTGGATCGAGCACCTGATCCGCGGCCGAAGCCCGCGACCGGTAGGCCGCATTGAGATCGGCGAGAAACGGCGAGTCGGACCATTCGTCTGTCGCGATGTGATGCAGCAACAACACTACGGTGTGATCGTCGGGGCCTGCCCGGAACACGGTGACGCGCAACGGAATCTGCGAGCCCAGGTCGAAGCGATAGCCGACGGCGTCGGCGATCTCGTCGGCGAGGCGCGCCTCGTCGCAGTCGACCACCTGCGCCGGGGGACACGTTCCGGCGGGCAGGATCTGCTGGTAGTAACCGCCGTCGTGCTCGTCGAACACGGTGCGCAGCGATTCGTGCCGGGCCACGACGTCGGTCAGCGCGGCACGAAGCGCGTCGGTGTCAAGGGAGCCGCGAACCCGGAACACCAGTGGATAGTTGTAGGCCGTTCCGGTCTCGCCGAGCCGCTCGAGCGCCAGCAGCCGCTGCTGTGCGGGCGCTGCGGGGATGCGGTCGGGCCTGGCGTGCGCGGTCAGCTGGGGGCGCGTCGGCGACACCTCCGTCGACCCGGTGTCGACTCGCAGTGCGAGCGCGGCTGCGGTGCGTTCGTTGAAGATATCGCCGAGCGTCAGTTCGAGCCCCAACGCATGGCGCACCCGGTTGATCAGTTTGATGGTGAGCAGCGAATGACCGCCGAGGTCGAAGAAGTCGTCGTCGACACCCACCTCGTCCAGGCCGAGCACTTCGGCGAACAGCTCACACAACGTCTCCTCGGCCTGCGACTGCGGTGGCCTGCTCGCCTGCTGTCCACGATCGGGGGTCACGTCGGGCAGCGCACGGACATTCAACTTCCCGTTGTCGGTCAGCGGCAGCGCGTCAAGCACCGCGATGGCGGTCGGTACCATGTAGGACGGCAGCACGCCCCTGAGATGGCTGCGCAGCTCGCCGACCAGATCCGCCGGCTGCCCCGCCGCGGGCACCACGTAACCCACCAGCCGATGCGATCCCGATGTCCTATCGTCGGGCCTGGCGATCACGGCGGCCTGCGAGACGCCGGGATGTGCGGCAACCGCGGCCTCCACATCGCCGAGCTCGACACGGTAGCCGCGGATCTTCACCTGGTCGTCGGTGCGGCCGAGGAATTCGATGTTGCCGTCAGCGCGCCGGATGACGAGGTCGCCCGTTCGGTACATCCGGCCCGCCTCGTTGGGATTGGCGACGAACCGGGACGCGCTGCGCGCAGGCTGGCGGAGGTATCCGCGCGCCAAACCCGCTCCCGCAATGTATAACTCGCCTGCGATGCCGTCGGGAACCGGGCGCAACCAGCCATCGAGGATGTGCGCCTGGGTATTCCAGATCGGTTGCCCGACAGTCGGTGTGGCGCTGTCGTCGGTGCCGCCGCCGAGCGTGTTGATGGTGTACTCGGTCGGGCCGTAAAGGTTGTAGCCGTACCAGCCGTCTCCGTCGCGAAGGCGGTCCCATACCGCTGCCGACACCGCCTCGCCGCCGAGCAGCACCAGCACCGGTGGATGATGGCCTGCGTCGAGCAACCCCTGCTCGAACAGGAGCGCCGCGTACGTCGGGGTCACGTTGATCACGTCGATCTCGTGTTCGTGACAGTAGTTGACCAGAGCGGTTGCGTCCCTGCGCAACACCTCGTCGCAGATGTGCACCTCGTGGCCTTCGATCAGCCAAAGCAGCTCTTCCCAGGACATGTCGAAGGAGAACGACACCGTGTGCGCGATCTTCAGCCGCCGACCGCCCGCCTTGGCGATCGCAGGGCCGAAGATCGCCTCACGGTGATTGAGATGCATGTTGGTCAGACCCCGGTGCGGGGTGACCACACCCTTGGGCTTACCCGTCGAACCCGAGGTATAGATCACGTATGCCGGTTCGTCGGGACCCGGTGAGTAGCCGTCCCAATCGGACCGTGCCGCGTCAACCGCCGACGTCGCTTCGTCATCGTCGAGCACGATCAGAGGGGTTTCATGGACAACGGCCGCGATACGCGCCGCGGTCGCCGTCGTCGCGAGAACGCATACGGGCGAGGCGTCGTCGAGCATGACGGCAAGCCGGTCGTCGGGATAGTCCAACTCGAGAGGGAGATAGGCGGCCCCGGCGCGCAGCACGGCGAACAGCGCCACCACGGCGTCGATGGACCGTGGGATTGCCAGCGCGACAGTACTTTCGGGTCCGATGCCGCGGTCCCGCAAGACCCACGCCAGCCGGTTGAGCCTGGCCTGCAACTCGGTGTAGTCGATCCGCTCGGCGCCGCACACCAACGCGGTCAACGCCGCGGACCCGTCGCTGCGCTCGGCAAGCAGATCCATCACCGTCGCCTCGGGCAGGTCGTGTCGGGTCGAGGACCGCCGGTCGGCCTCCGCCGTGCGCTCGGCGGGCAGCACGAGCGGGACGGTCGCCAGCGTGGTGTCGTCACCGGTGGCACCGCCGATGTGCAGGAGCACCTGCTGCAGCCGGTCGAGCAGCCGCTTGGCGTATTCGCGGTCCACCACGTCGGGCCGGTACTCCAGCTTCACCCACAGGCGTCGTCCAGGGGAGGCCACCCAGGTGAGGGGGTAGTGCGACGCGTCGACCGAGTCGTGGCCGACGATGCCGTGCTCGGCCTCCATGTCGGTGAAGGTGTCGTCGTCGAGGAAGTTCTGCAGCACATACAGGCTGTCGAACAGCGGGCCGCCTCCCGAGATCGCACCGCTGTCCGGGTTGGCCGCCGTGAAGGCGCGCTGGATGTCGCCGAGACCGACGTACTCGTGGTCCATCATGTGCAGCCGGTCGGCCTGCACCGCAGCCATGGTGTCGACGATCGAGGCACCGGGGTCAAGGCGGACGCGTGTCGGCACGGTGTTGAGGAACAGCCCGATGACCGAGTCAATGCCATCGATGTCGGTCGGACGTCCCGCCACCGTGGATCCGAAAACCACGTCTTCGCTGCCGGTTTCGTAGCCGAGGACCAGCGCGAGCGCGGTGCTGATCGCCGCGTTGAGGGTGACGCCTGCCGCCCGACACATGGCGGTCAGCGCCGCGGACTGCTCCTCGGTGAGGAAGAAGTCCAGCCGCAGCGCCAGCGTGGGGTCGGTGCCAACCGCCGAAGGAACCAACAGCGTCGGCGCGGACAGCCCTGCCAATGCGTCCGCCCACTCACGCGCTGCCGCGTCCCGGTCCTGATCGGCGAGCCAGCGCAGGTAGTCGCTGAACTGCGCGGTCGGTGCGGGGGATTCGGTTGCCTGCGTGCCGCGTCGCGCCGTCCGGTATTCGGTGAACAGTTCCCGCAGCAGCGCTTCGCGCGACCAGCCGTCCAGCAGCAGGAAGTGGTAGCTGAAGATCAGTCGGTCGCGACCGCCGGTACGGATCACCGTCATACGGGCAAGGGGCGGGGTATTCAGATCGAAGGTACGGAGCCGATCGTCGGCGGTCAGCTGCGCGACGCGTTCCAAAACATCCTGCTGCGCAAGGTCGGTCAGGTCGATCACCTCGGGCTCCCACACCGGATCCTTGGCGATCGTGGCCAGCGGCTGGGGCAGATCGTCGGCCAAGAAGCCGGACCGCAGAACGGGATTGCGCCGCATCACCGCGGTGTAGGCATCCCGCAGCGCGTCGACGTCGATCGGCTCGGTGAAGTCGAACACGTTCTGCACTATGTAGACCGCGGACGTGGCGTAGCGCGCCTGCAGATATACGCCCTCCTGCAGCGGAGACAGCGGCCAGATCGCCTCGATCGGCCCGGACGCGGCGATGGCCTTGTCGATCTGCTCCTGGGTCAGCGCGAGGAGCGGCACGTCGGATGGGGTCAGCGCACCAACCGTCGGAGCCCCGGCCGCGGCCTGACCAAGTTCACGCAGCGCCGCAACCCACCGCTCGCCGAGGTCGGCAACGGCGTCTCGGCTCAGGCCGCCGTCGGCATAGGTCAACGTGGCGCGCAGGCGCGGACCGTCGGCGGTGTCATCGCAGATCGCGTTGATCTCCAATAGGTATGGGGTGCCCATGTCGGGGTTCGGTTCGGCGGCAAGCGCGTCCACCTCCTGGGCCGAACCCCAATCGTCGTCGCCGTTGGTCGCCCACCTGCCCAGGTAGTTGAACAGCAGCTGAGGATTCGGCAGCCGACCCAACGCCGCGGCCGTGCGCGGATTGCAGTAGCGCAGCTGACCGAACCCGAGCCCGCCGTCGGGCGCGGCGCGCAGCCGTTCCTTCACGGCCTTGAGGACCGCGATCGCATCGTCGTCGTCGGATGCGGGCAGCCGCACCGGCGAGATCGCGGTGAACCAGCCGACCGTGCGGGACAGGTCGAGGTCCTCTGGCCAGCCGTCGCGTCCGTGCCGCTCCAGATCGAGCACCACCGGTGCATCGGCTGGCAGGCCGTTGCCAACACGCCAGCGGGCAACCGCGAGATGCAACGCGGCGAGCAGGGTTTCGGTCACATCGGCGTTGGCCATCGCGGGCACGGTGGTGAGCAGCGGCACAGTCTCGCCGGTGGTGAGCGCAACCTCGTGATCGCGTGTCTGCCCGACGGTGAGGCTGACCAGGTCCGCGTGCGGGTCGAGTTCGCCGCCGGGTGCCAACGTGGTGGTCCAGTGCTCGTATTCGGCCAATCGTGCGGCCTGCTGGGCGTTCTCGTTGACGGCGCGGGCATAGGAGCGGATAGAGGTGGGCACTGTCGGCAGCGCGGGGCGGTGACCGTCGCGCAGCTGGCGGCACGCTTCGCCGAGATCGTCGATCAGGATGCGCCACGACACCCCGTCGACGGCGAGGTGATGCACGACAAGCAGTAGCCTCCCCTGTGCGTGCGGCCCGAGGTCGAACCACACCGCAGCCACGATGACGCCTGCGCCCGGATCCAGCCGGTCCGCCGCGGCGTCGGACTGCGTCGCGATCGCGGCCCGTAGTTCGTCATCGCTGTACTGGGTGGCGTCCACCCTGAGCACCGAGATCGGAGCGTCTGCAACGGTTTCCAGTGACCACAGCATCGGTGCGGGGCGGTGCAGCCGCAGCCGCAGCGCGTCGTGCCTGGCGATGACGGCGTTGACGGCGGCGTCCAGCAGGTCCACGGTCACCCCGACGGGGGTGAGCAGCAGTTCGGCCTGATTGAACCGGTCGATTGTGCCGCCGAGTTCGGCGAGGCGCGCGACGATCGGGGTCGGCAGCACCTCGCCGACGTCCGGTCCGGAATCGTCATCGGCCGCCGGTGCGGAGACACCCCCGCCACACACTTCGGCGAGCTCTGCGGGTGTGCGATGGATGAACACCTGTTGCGGGGTGATCCGAAGTCCGCCGCGGCGCGCCCGGTTCACCAGCTGGATCGCCACGATGCTGTCGCCACCGACGGCGAAGAAGTCGTCGTCCACACCGACTGCGGTGCCCAGGATTTCGCCGCACAGCGCGGCCAACAACGAAGCGGTGTCCCGCTCGCCCGTGGTGTCCGCCTGCGTCGAATCGGACTGTGATGCCACGGTCGGCGCGGGCAGCGCCGCGCGGTCCAGCTTGCCGTTCACGGTGAGCGGCAACGCATCCAGTTCGACGATCACCGAAGGCACCATGTAGTCGGGCAGCCGCTGCGCAAGCCGCGTGCGAAGGCCCGCCACGTCGACCGTCTCGCGTCCGACCACATAGCCGGTCAGGCGACTGCGGCCGGTCCCGTCGGTGTGCACCGCCGCCGCCGCGTTGGCCACTTCGGGCAGCGCGGCCAGCGCCGACTCCACCTCGCCGAGTTCGATCCGGTAGCCGCGCACCTTGACCTGCTGATCGGATCGGCCGACATAGACCAGCTCACCGTCGTCGTTCCACATCGCGGTGTCCCCGCTGCGGTACAGCCGCTCGCCCGCGGCGTCGAACGGGTTGGCGACGAAGCGGCAGGCCGTCAGCCCCCGACGACCGACATATCCGCGGGCGAGCTGGCCGCCCGCGATGTACAGCTCACCGACCACCCCGACCGGCACCGGCCGAAGGTTGCTGTCCAACAGGTGGATTCGCAGGCCGGGAATCGGTCCGCCGATCACACTGTCGGCAGCGCCGGTGTCATGCGCTGCGAGCGGCCGGTGTGAAACGTGCACGCACGTCTCGGTGATGCCGTACATGTTCACCAGCCGGGGCGCTTCGGGTCCGTGCCGGCCGTACCAGTCGGCGAGCCGTCTGACGTCGAGCGGTTCACCGCCGAAGATCACCCAGCGCAGGGCAAGTGAAGGCGCTGCCCGCCGGTCGGCGTCGATCAGCGGATAGAACGCCGACGGTGTCTGGTTGAGCACCGTAACCCGTTCGGCCTCGAGCAGTTCGGCGAAGCGGTCCGGATCGCGGACCACCTCCTGTTCGACGACCACCAGCCGGCCGCCGTGCAGCAGCGGACCCCACAGCTCCCACACCGAGAAGTCGAAGGCCGCGGAGTGGAACATCGTCCACACGTCGTCCGGCCCGAAATCGTAGAGCCCCGCCGCACCGTCGAACAGCGCCGCGACATTGCGATGGGTGACGGCCACCCCCTTCGGCACGCCGGTCGACCCGGATGTGTAGATGACGTAGGCGGCATTGTCGGGGTGAACGGCGGGGGTGAGACGCGATGCCGGTCGCGCGGCGGCGTCGTCGAGCACCACGACCGGCGCGCCGGACGCATCGACCCGACCCTGCCTGTCGACGAGCACACAGACGGGCTCCGCGTCACCGAGTATGTGCTGCAGACGGACCTGCGGTGAGTCGATGTCAAGGGGCACATACGTTCCGCCCGCCTTGATGACGGCCACCAGCCCGACAATCAGGTCGACCGATCGCGGAAGCGCAACCGCAACCCTGGCTTCGGGTCGCACCCCCAGCTCGACCAGCGCCGCCGCCACCGCCGAGGCCCTGGCGTCGAGTTCTGCGTAGGTGAGCTGTTCGGCACCACACGTGACAGCGACGGAATCCCCGTTGCGGCGGGCCACCGAGGTGAACGCCTCGTCGAGTGTCCGGTCAGGGCCGCGCCGTGACTGGGTGTCCGCGCCGAGTTCCCGCTCGCCCGCAGTGCGCAGGTCGATCCCGCCGACGGGCGCATCCGGCTGGTCGGTGAAGGCGATGAGGATCTGCTCCACCCGCTCGGCGATCCGGCCTGCCTCCTGTTCGGTCACCACCGCGGCGTCGTATTTGATCTCGACCGTCAGCTGTTCGTCGAGATACGCGACGAACGAGACGGGGTAGTGCGGCGAATCGGTTCCGGTGAATCCGCGGAATTCCAACGTTGCGGCGTCGCCTACTTTCGCGACGGTCGGGAAGTTCTCGACGACGACCATGGTGTCGAACAGATCCCGCACGCCCGCCAACCGGGCGAGCTCCGCCAGACCCAGCCCTTGGGCGTCAAGCAGCGCGGACTGCCGATCCTGCAGCTCGGCCATGACCGCCGAGATCGGGCTCTGCCGCTGCCATGACATCGGCACCGGGATGGTGTTGATCAGCAGCCCGACAATCGATTCGGTGCCGGGCAGGTCGCCGCCGCGACCCGACACGGTCGATCCGAACACCACGCGTGTGCGGTTGAGCAGCCCGCCGAGAAGCAGACCCCATGCCCCGTGCAGGACGGTGCTGAGCGTGACCCCATGTTCCCGGGCGGTCTCGGCCAGTTCACGGGTGCGATCCCAGGAGAGCCGCCGCATCGCACTGCGATGCTCACCGACGGTGTGTCCTTCAGTGGGCAGGAGTGTGGTGGTTTCGACGTCGGCGAGCGCGGTCGACCATGCCCGGCGGGCAGCTGCCCGGTCGCCGGTGGTGACGGCCTCGATGTGGTCGCGCAGTGTGACGCTCACCGGTGTCGGGTCCGTCGCCGCGCCGACTCTGGCGTTGTAGTCACCGACGATGTCGCCGAAGATCACCGGGTACGACCAGCCGTCGGCGACGATGTGATGCATGGTCTGAATCAACCGGTGTTCGGTCGGGCTCAGCTTGACAAGGGTGTAGCGCGCCAGGGGTGCGTGCTGCAACTCGAACGGCCGCGAAAGTGCTTCGCCGGCGATGGTTTCCAGTTGTCGCGCATCTGCCTCGACGAACTCGAAGTCCGCGGGCACATCTGTCCAGATGACCTGCGCGATGCGGCCGTCCTCGAGCGCGCGGAAGCTTGCTCGCAGCGCTTGGTGTCGGCGCATCACCGCGCTGATGGAGGCGCTGACGGTATCCGGGTCCGCAGGTCCGACGAGTTCGGCGATCTGCTGCACCCGGTAGGTGTCCCGATAGCCGTCCACCCCTTCACCGAAGGCGCTGTGGAAGTACATGCCCTCCTGAAGCGGCAGCAGTGGCAGCACATCGTCGATCGGGCCGATCCGTTCCCACTCGTCCACGTCTGCCTGTGCGACCGCGATCAGTGGGAAGTCCGATGGCGTGTGCCCGGCCAGCGCGGTGCACCTGGTCAGTGCGGTCAGCGCCTGGCTCCACAGCGCCGCGAGCTCTTCGACGTCGCCCGCGGAGAGCAGGCCATCCGGCCAGGCCAATGTGATCGTCAGGACTGTGCCTTCCGGCCGGTCCTCGGCAAGGGCGTTGATCTCAAGGGCCACAGCGGGGTTGGTGGGGTCGACGCCTTCGCGCAGCGCACCGATCTCGGCGACCGGCTCCCATTCCCTGCCGCTACCGCCTGCGAACCGGCCAAGATAGTTGAACAGGATCTGTGGTGGCGGCCCATCCACCGGCGCGGGCTTCTGCAGGTACCGGAGCACGCCGTATCCGAGGCCCTTGTTAGGAACGGACCGCAGCTGCTCCTTGACCGTTTTCGCCGCCGCCGCCAACCCCGGACCCGCGCCGACGACATCGGACCAGGCCAGCGCGCCGGGATCGATTCGCACCGGGTAGATCGCGGTGAACCAGCCGATGGTGCGGGACAGATCCAGATGCCCCGCCGCGACGTCGGTTTCGCGGCCGTGGCCCTCGAGGTTCAGCACGGCCGCGGTGCCTTCCGCACGGCCGCGGTCGGTCCGCCACTTGGCCAGCGCGAGGCCGAGTGCCGCAAGGAGCGCGTCGTTGACACCTCCGTGCATGGC
Source organism: Mycolicibacterium stellerae (assembly GCF_003719305.1). Taxonomy (GTDB): domain Bacteria; phylum Actinomycetota; class Actinomycetes; order Mycobacteriales; family Mycobacteriaceae; genus Mycobacterium; species Mycobacterium stellerae. The sequence continues at coordinate 200,836 of NZ_RARC01000005.1, read as the reverse complement.
CGCGGGCACCGACGACAACAGCGCCGAGCTGACCGGGTGAGGCAGCGAAATGGTATGGGTGCGAACGGTTTCCGCGACATCGGCGGCCGGGTCGAGCGGCCGGCTGCCGAGATCGGGGTCAGGGGTGGACAGTACGTTGTTCCAGTACTCGATCTCGTCGTCGAAGCGCGTCCGGGTGATCGACTGCGACCACGTCACAAACGATGTCGGGACGTCGTCGACAGAGGCTTCGCCGCGGGTCGAAATCTGCTGCCAAGCACGGGCCAGGTCCTCGCCGATGATGCGCCAGGACACCCCGTCGATCACCAGATGGTGGATCACCAGCAGCAGTTGGCCCGTCGCGCCTGGGGCGTCGTACCACACGGCGCGCAGCATGGTCCCGTCCTCGGGCGCGAGGTCGGCGGCAGCGGCCGCCGTCGCCGCACCGAGGTCGGAGGCGGTGAGTGTTCCGTCCCGGCGGGTCACCGAGACGGCGTCGGCTGGATGCGACTCGGGAACGGTCAGCGTCCAGCCGTCGTCGGTGACATCGAGGCGGGCCCGCAGCATCCCGTGGGCGTCGAGCAAAGATCCGAGGACACGATCCAGTTGGTCACCGGTGATCCCCGTCGGAACCGACAACACCATCGACTGGTAGAAGTTGGCCAGAGGCGTGTCCGATTGCGCCGTTTCGGCCAGCATCGGTGTCGATGCGACTACCCCGACGCCGGTGTCAGGCTCGTAGGTTCTCGGCTGCGAGACGGTTTCGGCGGCCGCAGCGACCGCGGCGATGGTGCGGCGCCGGAAGATGTCGCGTGGAGTGATTGCCAGGCCAGCTTTACGGGCCCGGCCGCATACTGCGATCGAGGAGATGCTGTCGCCGCCGATGGCGAAGAAATCGTCGTCGACACCAACGCTTTCGATGCCAAGCACGGCCGACACCACATCAACGAGTGTGGCCTCACGTTCGCTGCCCGGTGCGCGACCGGCGCCGGAAATGGCGGCCGACGGCTCCGGCAGCGCGGCCACGTCGAGCTTTCCGTTGATGGTCAGCGGAAGGGCATCGACGACGGCGTAGCGGGTCGGCACCATGTATCCAGGCAACACGGCGGCCAGATGATCGCGGAGGGCGGCGACGAGTTCGGCGTCGTCGCGGTGTTCGTCGACCGGAACGATGTAGGCGGCAAGCGTTTTGACCGGGGGGGCGTCTGGACTTTTGCGGCTCTTGCGCACCACGACGGCGCAGCGCCCCACCTGCTCTGCCGCGGCGAGTACGGCTTCGACCTCGCCGAGTTCGACGCGGTAGCCGCGGATCTTCACCTGGTCGTCGGCGCGGCCGAGAAAGTCGAGATGTCCGTCGCCGCGGCGGCGCACCAGATCACCCGTGCGGTACATCCGGCCGCCGGGCACGTACGGGTCGGCGATCATGGTGTTCGCGGTCACGCCGGGGCGGCGGTGGTAACCGCGGGCCAGGCCGGTACCCGCCAGGTAGAGCTCGCCCGTCGCGCCGTCGGGCACCGGGCGAAGCGCCGCATCGAGTAGGTAACCGCGGGTGTTCCAGATCGGCTGTCCCACAGTGGGTGTGCTGCTGTCGTCGGTGCCGCCGCCGAGGGCGTTGATGGTGTACTCGGTGGGGCCGTACAGGTTGTAGCCTGCGGAGGCGGGATGGTCGTGCAGGGTTGACCAGACTCCGTCGCCGACCGCTTCCCCGCCGAGCAGCACCAGCGCGGGGGTGTGCCCGGCCTCGTCGTCACCGAGCAGCCCGGCGTCGATGAGGTGGTGCGCATAGGTCGGTGTGACGTTGATGACGTCGACGCGGTGCTGACGGCAGTAGTCGACCAGCGCGGGAGCGTCGCGGCGAAGCTCCTCGTCGCAGACGTGCACGCGGTGGCCCTCGACGAGCCAGAACAGCTCCTCCCACGACATGTCGAAGGAGAACGACACGGTGTGCGCGACGTCGAGTTGGCGGTCGCGTCCGGCCGCGTTGGCCCGCCGAACCGTCGGCTCGAAGATGGCCTCGCGGTGGTTGTAGTACATGTTGGTCAGGCCCGCGTATCCGGTCAGCACACCCTTTGGGCGCCCGGTCGAGCCGGAGGTGTAGATCAGGTACGCGGGGTGCTGCAGCCGCTCGTATCCGTCGGTGAAGCCGCCGAGTTCGGCTTCGGTCAACGGATCCGATCCGACGGCGGCCAGTGCGGCGGACGTGTCGGCGTCATCGATGGCGATCACGGTCGCTCCGTGCCCATGGGCGCAGGCGGCCAACTCGGCGTGTTCGGCGGTGGTCAGCAAGAGCAGAGGGCGGGCGTCGTCGATGATCGTGCGCAGGCGTTCGATCGGCAGATCCAGTTCAAGGGGCAGGTATGCCGCGCCGGCCCGCAGCACCGCGAACAGCGAAACCACCATGTCGATGGATCGCGGAAGTGCCAGCGCGACAAACGTTTCCGGGACGGCGCCGCGTGAGCGCAGATACCTGGCGAGCTGCGACACCCGATCATCGAACTCGCGGTAGGTCAGCGACTGCGCACCGAACACCAGGGCGGTGTCGTGTGGGGTGCGGTCGGCCTGACGTGCCAGAAGTTCGGCGACGGTGACCGGCTCGACCGGCCGCGCGGTCGACGACCAGCGCTGTTCCAGTTCGGCCAGTCGCGGCGGCCCGACCAGCACCAGGGAACCTACCGGCGCATCGGGCTGCGCCGCAAGGGCTTCGAGTACCGACAGCAGCTGCGCGACCATCTCCCGGGCCCCGGGGTCGTCGATGACCCGGTGCTCGAGTTTCACCGTCAGCTCGCGGCCGGGCGTGAGCACCCAGGTCAACGGGAAGTGCGTGGTGTCGTGGTAGTCGACGCCGACGATCCCGAGCCCGGACTCGAGGTCGGTGAAGGTGTCGTCGTCGAGGAAGTTCTGCAGCACCAGCAGCGAGTCGAACAGTGCGCTGCCGGAATCACCTGCGGCACGCTGTATCTGACCGAGCCCGAGATGATCGTGGCGCATCATCGCGACCCGCTGCTCCCCGATGTCGCGCATTGCTTCCGATGCCGATCGCGCGGGGGAGACGTCGACACGGACGGGCACGGTGTTGAGGAAGAGTCCGATCGTCTCGTCGATGCCGACCAGCTCGCCCGGCCGGCCCGCCACGGTGGCGCCGACGACGACGTCGGTGGTGCCCGCGTGGTATCCGGTGACGATCGCCACCGCGGCGGTCACCACGGCGTTGAGCGTCACACCGAGTTCGTTGGCGCGCGCAAGCAGCCGCGCGGTGGTGGCCTCGGGAACCGACACGACGATGCGTCCCGGCTCATTCGCCGGCGTGGCGCGCGGGTCGCCCGGCTCAACACCGCTGGCCAACGTCGGTCCGTCGAGGCCGGTCAGCAACTCGCGCCATGCGTCGGAAGGCGAGCTGTCACCTGTCCGGCCCAGCCAGTCGAGGTGGCGGACGACGAGATCTGAGTGCGGATCGATCGCGCCGCGCTCACCGCGAGAGTCGTAGAGCGCGAACAGCTCACGCAGCACCAGCTCACGCGACCAGCCGTCGAACAACAGGAAGTGATAGGTGAACAGCATCCGATCCCGGCCGCCCGGCAGGCTAAGGATCGTCAGCCGCAACAGCGGCGGATTGGCCACATCGAACGGCGCGGTGCGATCGGTGTCGGTGGCGCGCTGTGCCGCAAGGGCCACGGCGTGGTCATCGGCGGGGTATGCGCTGAGGTCGACGACGGTGATGTCGGACGGCGGATCGGCGACCAGAACCGCCACCATTCCGGTTGCGTCGGCGGCGGGCTCGGCTTCGGCATGCTCGACGGTCCGGAAGCCTGCGCGCAGTTGTGGGTGGCGGCGCAGCAGCGCGGTGAACGCCGCTTGCATCGCATCGACGTCGACGCGGCGGTCGAAGTCGAATACGTTCTGGGCGATGTAGGTCGTTGCGGCGTCATCGAGCATGCTCTGGTAGTAGACGCCCCGCTGAAGGGGCGACATCGCCCAGATGTCCTCGACGGCATCGGCGGACGTGATCCGGTCGATGGTGGCGTCGGACAGTCGCACGGTGCCGAACCGCGGTATCGCCGCCGCGGGCATACCGGCATCGCTCGCCGCACCCGATTCACCGATCAGCGCGGCCAGCCCGACGGCACTGCGGCGGCGAAAGACGTCCTCGGTGGTGAGGTGGTAGCCGGCCCTGGCGAGCCTGCTGGTGACGCGGATTGCGGCGATGCTGTCACCGCCGAGTGCGAAGAAGTCGGCATCGGCGCCGACGGTGTCCCTGCCGAGCACCTCGCCCATCACCTCGACGATCGCCCGCGTCACGTCGTCCGTGGGAGCCGGCGTGGCCGTTGCCTCGGCGTCGGCATGCGGCAGCAGCGTCAGCATCGCCGCGGGGTCGCGTTTGCCGTTGGGCAACAGCGGAATCGCCTCGACCGCGACAACGGTCGTCGGCACCATGTGACGAGGCAGCGCGGCGGCGACGTCGGCCAGCAGCATGTCGGGGGCGCGGGAACCGGCGGTGGTGACGACGAGTGCCGCCAGCGCCGAACCGGCACCGATCACGGCGGCTTCGGTTACTTCGGCAAGCCGCGTGAACGCGGCCTCGATTTCGCCCGGCTCCACCCGATGGCCGTTGACCTTGAGCTGCCTGTCCACCCGGCCCGCGAACGTGACCCGGCCGTCGGAAAGCCGGGCGCCGAGATCGCCGGTGCGGTACATCCGCTCACCGTCTGCAGCGGCGACGAACCGGGTCGCCGTCTGCCCGGGTCGATCCAGGTAGCCGCGCGCCAGTTGCACACCGCTGACGTATATCTCGCCTATCACCCCGTCGGGCAGATCCCGCAGGTACGGGTCGAGCACGCGAACGCCCGCACCGGGCACCGCCGTGCCGAGCGTGATGCCGTCGACGTCCTGTGTGCCCGCGAGCACGTCGCCGGTGACCTCGGAGGAACCGTAGGAGTTGACGATCTCGGCGCCGGGGCATGCGGTGCGCAGCGCCGCAGCGTGGCCGGGCTCGAGGGGTTCACCGCTGACGATCCACCGGCGTACCCCCGCCACGGACGCGGGGTGTTCATCGGCCAGCGCCGCGGCCAGTGATGGGACGGCCAAAAGTTGACCGACGTCGTGAGCGGCGACCAAGCCTGCCAGCAGGCGGCCGTCGCGGACGGAGTCGTCGCCGGCCAGCACGGTGCGCGCACCAGAGGCCAGACCGGCCAGCAGTTCGGTGGTGCCGTCGATGAAGGACAGCGAACTCTTGGCGAGTCGGATCGGCGCGGGCCACGCCTCGATCGCCCATGTCAATCGGTTCGCCAGCGCCCCATGGGTTCCGACCACGGCCTTCGGCTCCCCTGTCGAGCCCGACGTGTAGAGCACGGAGACGGCGTCGAGTGGTCCGACCGCGACGGGATCGAACGCTGGGTGGTGATCGAACGGGCCTTCTGCGGACACCAGCGTCGTGACATCGGCGACCGCGCCCGCAAGAACCGCCCGGCCTGCGTCGTCGATCAGCGCAGCGCGCGGCTTCGCGTGGCCGAGCATGAACTCGATACGCGCCCGCGGATAGGACAGGTCGACTGGCAGGTACGCGGCACCGGTCGAGATGATCGCCCACATGGCGGAGACGAGGTCCGCCGAACGCGCCATGGCAAGCGCAACGACGTCGCCGCGCCGCACCCCCGCATCGACAAGCCGTCGCGCCATTACAGCTGCGCGTGAGTCGATTTCGCCGAAGGTCGGCGAGTCTTGGCCCGAAACGACCGCGATCTCGTCACGGTGACCAGCGATGGCGCGCGAGATCAGATCGCTGACCGTGCCCGCCGCCGTTGCGTCGACCGGGAGGTCGGGGCCCGCAAGCACGATCTGTCCGCATTCAATGGCGGGATCGGCCGCGACGGCGGATATCAGGTCGGCGAACGCATGGGCGACGGCGTCGGCGAAGGCGTCGGAAACCTGACCCCGATTGTTGGTGACGGTGAGCGTGATCGTCTCCCGGACGGCGATCATCACCGTGACGGGGTAGTGCGGGGCCTCGATGACCCCGATCTCGCCCAACACCAGCCCACCCGTGGAATATGTGGTGGCACCGAGGTTCTCGATGACGACAAGCGAGTCGAACAGTTCCCCGACACCGGTGATCCGGTGCGCCTCTGTGAGCGGGATGTGGTGGTGGTCGGCGACCTGCGACTCGGCGACCGCCAGCTTGGCGGCAACGTCTGTGACCGAGTCGGCCGCGTTCCACCGCACCCGCACGGGCACGGTGTTGACCAGCAGGCCGACCATCCTGTCGATGCCGTCCACGTCGCCGTCGCGTCCGGAGACGACGGTGCCGAACACGACGTCGTCGCTACCGGTGAGGCGACCGACGGTGACACCCCACGCGCTGTGCAGCAGCGTTCCCACCGTCACCGATGCCCGGCCCGCGGCCGCGGCGAGCGCTGTCTTCGATTGCAGAGTCAATGTGCGGCTGCCGAATCCGTCGGCACGCGGGGAGTCGATGCCGCGGGTGCCGTCGGACGCCGCGATCAGGGTCGGCGCGGCGACTTCGTCGAGCGCCACCGCCCATGCGGCCCGGTCCGCGGCGTCGTCGCGGTCATCCAGCCAGTCCACGAAGCGCGCGAACTGCGGTGCGGGACCGTCGAAATCGGCCCCGGAGTAGGCGGTCAACAGGTCGCCGAGCACGATCGGGACCGACCAGCCGTCGGCGACGATGTGGTGCACCGTCTGGATCAGGGTGTGCAGGTCGTCGGCGCGCCGGACGAGGGTGTAGCGCGTCAACGGCGGGGCGGCCAGGTCGAACCGGCGGGTTCGCTCCCATTGGGCGCGCTGCGCGACAACGGCGGCGGGGTCGGAATCGCCACGCGCGTCGACCACGTCGAAATCGGGCGGCACGGCTGCGGCATGCACCGCGACGGGCATGCCGTCAGACAGGGTGGTGAAGGCCGCCGACAGGCTCGGGTGGCGGCCGACGACGGCTTCGGTGGCCCGCTGAAACCGATCGGCGTCGAGTGGGCCGGTGATGTCGACGATCTGCTGCACGACGTAGGGATCGTCTCGCCGGTTGAACGTGGAGTGGAAGTAGATGCCCTGCTGCGTTGCGGTCAACGGCAGCACATCGACGAGGCCCGGGTAGGCGGTCTCGAGATCGGCGACGTCGTCGTTGTCGAGCCCGACCCTGGGAAAGTCGGAGATGCTGTGGCCGCGGACGTGGGGGCTGGCGGCGATCGCGGCCAGCAGGGCGGTCCAACGATCGGCCAGCCGCGACACGTCCGCCTCGGCTACCGCACCTGACGGCCAGCTGAACGTCGCGCGCAGGATCGAGCCGTGCGGGGAGTCGACCGCCTCGGCGTTGACCTCCAGCAGCCGCGGCAACGGCATCGCCGGGTCGCGGCCCTCCATGACGGCGACGTCGTCGCCTGCGAACGCCCACGGACGCTCCGCGGTGTCGAACCGACCAAGGTAGTTGAATAGCACCTGCGGTTGCGCGACGAGGTCGGGGTCGGCTTCGGAACGGTATCGAAGCGCGCCGTAGCTGAGCCCGTGCGACGGCACGTCCCGCAGCTGATCCTTGATCGATCGCACCGCCGCGCCGAGGGCCTGGCCGTCGGACAGCGCTGCGCGCCAGTCGAATTCGACCGCGCTCAGCGCAACGGGGTACAGCGTGGTGAACCAACCGACGGTGGCCGACAGGTCGACATCACCGACCTCGTGCCCTTCGCGGCCGTGCCCCTCCATCTCGACGAGCAGGGTGTCGGCGTCCGCGCCTTTGTCCGCCTGCCATTCGCGCAGTGCAAGGTAGAGTGCGGCGACCATGGCGTCGTTGACGTGACCGTGGATCCGGTCGGGCACTGCGGCGAGGATGGCTTCAGTGATCGCCGCGGGCAGCGCGACCGTCAACCGCGCCTCGGTCGCGACGGTGTCCCGTGCCGGGTCCAGCGGCCTGTCGCCCCAGGGCTTTTCGGAGATCGCGCAAACCCGTCGCCAGTAGTCCAGGTCGTCGTCGAGCGCACCGTCGGCGGCGGCCCGACTCAGGCACATGGCCCAGTGCCGCCATGTCGTGGCTGTCGGAGAAAGCTGCGCGGGCCGTCCAGCGGCGATGTGTTCGTGGGCGGTCGCGAGATCCTCCGCCACGATGCGCAGAGACACGCCGTCGACGACGATGTGATGCCCGATGACCAAAAGGCGACCAGGGCCGGTGGTGCGGCGTTGCCACCCGAAGGCGACCATCACCCCGGCGGCCGGGTCCAGCGTGGCGACCAGGTCGCCGAGCAGGCGGTCCATATCCGCATCGGAGTCGACGACCCGGAGGTGAACCGGTGCAGGCGCGTCGGGGATGACGAGCTCAGCGGCCCCGCCGGCCGTCGCCGCCCACAACACATGGTGGCGCGCCAAGGTCACCCGCAACGCCTCTCGCAGGGTGGCCTCGTCGAGTTCCGCAGGCGTGACGAGGGACATGCCCTGGTAGAACCCGTTCAGTGCAGATCCCGATGCGGCGAACCCGTCGAGCCAGTGCAGGATCGGCGTCGCAGGCACCGGGCCGGTGGGCTCGGTCTGTTCGGCGGGCGAGGCCGCGGTCTCGGCGAGCAGCGGCGCGAGCGCCGCGACGGTCCGGTGCGCGAACATCTCGCGAGGCGCAAGGGTGTAGCCCGCGGCCCGGATCCGGCTCACCACCCGGATCGCGACGATGCTGTCGCCGCCGAGGGCGAAGAAGTCTTCGTCGACGCCGACCTCGTCGAGATCGAGCGCCTCGCCGAATGCCTTGCAGAGCACCGTCTCCCGCGGTGTACGCGGCGGGTTCACCCTCCGGGCCGCGCCGGATTGCGGCTCTGGCAGGGCTCGGCGGTCGGTCTTGCCGTTGTTCGTCAGCGGCACCCGCGCCAATGCGACAAACAGCGTCGGCACCATGTACTCGGGCAACCGGGTCCGCGACCAGTCGGCGATGTCGCGATGCAGCGCATCGTCGTTGGTCACGCCGTCGACGGTGACGAGGTAGCCGACCAGATGTTCGGCCCCGCCGTGCCGGTGCACGTCGACGACGGCCTGGCGCACTGCGGGGTGCTCCCCGAGCTGCGACTCGATCTCCTCCAGCTCGATTCGTCTTCCGCGGATCTTGACCTGGTTGTCGGCGCGGCCGAGGAACTCCAGTGCGCCATCGGCGGTCCACCGCGCCAGGTCACCCGTGCGGTACATGCGAGACCCGTTGTCGTCGAACGGGTTAGCCACGAATCGCGATGAGGTCAGCGACGGTGCGTTGACATAGCCGCGGCCAAGCAGGAAGCCGGCGGCGTACAGTTCGCCGCCGACCCCCGGCGGCACCGGCCGCATATCCTCGTCGAGGACGTAGAGCTGCGTATGCGGGTTAGGCCTGCCGATCGACGTCGCGATCCGCTCTGCGGTATCGCGGTAGATCACATGGGAGACACCGATCGTCGCTTCCGCTGGGCCGTAGCCGTGATAGAGCGTCGTGGTCAGCTGGCTGCGGAACCGCGCGAACAGCGCGGGGGTGAGGACCTCACCGCCGCACCACACGTGTCGCAGCGATTGCAGCGAGCCGGGCTGCCCGGCGGACACGGCGATGCGGTCGAGTTCGAGCAGGGTGTCGAGCATCGACGACACCAGGTAGACGAAGGTGACCCGTTGGGTGCGGATCAGGTTCAGCAGGTATTCGGGATCCTTCTCGCCGTCGGGTTCGGCGACCACCACGTAGCCACCGCTGATCAGGGGGAGCAGGATCTCGTTCACCGAGATGTCGAAGGACAGTGGCGCTTTGAACAGCGCCGCGTCCCCACCGGTGAAGCCGAGGACGCTGTCGCGTTGCCAGCAGAGGCGTTCGGCGATGGCGTCGTGGCGGATCATCGCGCCCTTCGGCTTGCCCGTCGACCCGGAGGTGAAGATGACATACGCGAGTTGTGCGGGGTGCACCGTCACCGCGTGAGGGTGGCCGGGCCGATCGGCGTACCGCCAGTCATCGAGGTCGACTCCGAGAGTCGGTACGCCCCAATCGGACTCGTCACCCCGGCCGATGAACGCTGCGGACGCGCCCGCGTCGGCCAGCACCTGCGCGCGGCGGTGTTGCGGCCACGTGGGATCCAATGGCACGAATGCGGCGCCTGCGAGCATCGCGGCCAGCACGCAGACCACCATCTCCGCCGAGCGGGGAACTCCGACGGCAACCATCGTCTCGGCGCAGGAGCCGTTGTCGGCCAGCGCGTCTGCCAGCTGACCGACACGGTCGGCGAGCTCGCGATACGTCAGGCGGCGCTCACCGTGGACGACCGCCACCGCATCCGGGGTGGCCGCGCATTGGTTGGCGAACAGCGCGGGCACCGTGGAGGTGGCTTCCGGTGTCGAGTGGTTGTTCCACTCGTGCAGCAGATCCGCGATATCGACCGACTCCGTGCTCACCCGTGTGTGCTCCAAGCCCGCCACAATCGGGCGTAACGGCCGTCGAGCGCGACCAATTCGGCGTGGCTGCCGCTCTCGACAATCCGTCCGTCGTCCATCACGGCGATCTTGTCGGCGGTGGCGGCCTGGGTCAGCCGGTGCGCGACGACAAGGGTGGTGCGGCCCTTCGTCGCAGCGGCCGCGGCCGCCTCCAGTTCCGCGGCGTGCGCGCTGCCCGCCTCGGCGGTGGCTTCGTCGAGCACCACCACCTGCGCGTCGGCCAGAACCAGCCGGGCCATCGCGATGTGTTGTGCCTGGGCCGCCGTCAACGCCAGGCCCTGCTCACCGACCAGCGTGTCCAGACCGTCGTCGAGCGCCTCGACCCAAGCGCCGGCGCCGACCTGGTGCAGCGCCGCCCATACCTCGTCGATGCTTGCATCCGGGGCGACCAGGCGCAGGTCATCGATCAACGGACCGGAGAAGACGTGAACCTCTTGGGTGATGGTGGCCACCCAGTCGCGGAGCGACCCGCGATCGATCTCCCCGACCGGGACACCGCCGATGCGGCTTTCTCCCCGGGTGGGGGCCAGCAGGCCGGCCACGACGGCGGCAAGGGTCGTCTTGCCCCCGCCCGTGGTACCGACGAGCGCGCATCGTGTGCCGGCGGGGATGGTCAACGAAACATCATGCAGCACTTGCGGTCCGGCGCCGTAGGCGAACGAGACTTCGTCGATCTCGACGTCGGACCCCGCAGGCACCGATGTCGGCTTGCCCGCGGCCGACTGGGTGGCCGCAGGGGTTGCCATGTCCACCACCCCGACGAGGCGGGCCAGGCACGCGGCCCCGGCCTGGATCTCGTCGAAGTTGTACATCATCATGCCGATCGGGTTGAACAGCCGGTGGAACATGAACGCCGCCGCCGTGGTCTGTCCGACCGTTACGGTGCCGGAGCGCACCAGCAGGAAGCCGACCACCAAAGTGGCTGTGAGCCCGATGAACTCGGCGCGGTTGACACGGCCGACGAGACGGGTGAACAGGGTGAAGACCGCGACCGAGATGTCGCGGGCGCGCGCCGACTCGCGGTCGATGTCCGCCAGCCGCCGGTCGTGGATCTCGTAAGCGTCGATGGTGCGGACACCCTGGACGGATTCGACGGTGGCCTGGGCGCGGGCCGCGATCGCGACCCGTTGTTCGGCGTAGCGCGGCGCCGATCTCGGCAGGTACCACTTCAGCCCTGCGGCGTAGGCGGGTATGCACAGCGCGCCCGCAAGCCCGAGCCGCCAGTCGATGCTGGACATCCCCGCGACGGTGACGATGCCGAGGAAGAACGCGTTCAGCATCTCCGGCAGAACCTGGGACACCGCCTTGGCGACGGCGCCGATGTCTGCGCCGACACGGGACAGCAGATCACCGCGGCCGGTCTCTTCGATCATCGTGGCGGGCACGTTGAGCGCGCGTTCGAGGACGTCTTCGCGCAGGTCGGCGACCGTCTGCTCGCCAAGTCGGGTGACCAGGTAGGTGGAAAGGCCGGTGCCGAGCCCGCCGATGAGCGCAGTCACCCCGATGACGACCGAGACGCCGACGAGCCCGCCGACGGTGCCTCCGTCGCTGACCCGGTCGACGAGGGTGCCGAGCAGGTAGATCGGGACGGTCGCCATACCCGCGGCCGCCAGGCCGACAAGGACGGCGACCGCGGTACCGCCGCGTCGGCGGCGTAGGTCGTTGGTGAGCCACGCCCAGGAGCGTGAAGGAGTGGCCACCGGCAGCACCGGCGGCGTGATCGATTCGCTGATCGTCACCTTGACACCACCGCGCGGTATTCCGTGTGCGCGTCGGACAGCTCGGCGTGGGAGCCCTGCGCCGCAACGCGGCCGTCGCCGATAAGGACGACCCTGTCGGCGGCGGCGAGCAGCGCGGGACTACTGGTCAGCACGATCGTGGTGCGCCCCCCGGCGCCGCGCAGCCGCCGGATGCCGTCGGCGATGGCCTGTTCGGTGACGGCGTCGACGGACGTGGTCGGATCGTGAAGGACCAGCACGTCGGGATCGGCGGCCAGCGCCCTTGCCAGCGTCCAGCGCTGCCGTTGGCCGCCGGACAGGCTGGCGCCGCGCTCGACCACAGGGTGGGCAAGGCCGTCGTGGTGCAGCGCGACGACATCGGTCGCGCACGAAGCCTCCAGCGCGGCCTGTATCGCCTCGGGGTCGGCGCCGGCGACCGCGAGGTTCGACCCGAGGGTGCCGCTGAAAAGGTCGCCGTTGTGGTGCTCGACGAGAAGGCAGCTTCGCCTTCCGCCAGGGGGGATCTCGCCGATTCGGCGGCCGCCGACCAGCACGGTGCCCGCGTCGGGCGATCTGACCTGCCCGGACAACAGGTCGATCAGTGCCGAGGCATGACGCGCGTCAGAGGTCAGCACGGCGACGAACTCGCCTGGCTGCACGTCAAGGGCCAACTCGTCCAGGCCCGCGTGGTTGGCCTTGTCGATCGTCAGGGCCCTCGGATCGATTCCGGCGGGCGCGGATACTGCGATTTCGGGCCGGTGGCGGGCGGGTGAGGATGCCACCTTTGCGACCCGGTTCGCCGAACCGCGGGACTCGGCGACCTCACTGGGCGCGACGGCCAGCAGCGAGAACGGCTCGACTAGGAACTGGGCCAACCCGATCACGGTGATCAGCTCGCCGAGCGACAGGTCCCCGCGGAGTGCGAAGTACGTCGCGGCGACCGCCACCGCCATTGCCGCCAGCGCGCCCGCCGCCGCGGCGGCTCCGGCGTGCACGCTCTGGATGCGGGCAGCACGCAGGGCGGCGACCAACGACCGGCGGCTCGCGGCGCGGTACCTGGCGGCGGCGTTGGCCTGCGCGCCGATGCCCTGCAGGGGACGGTGTCCGCTGATCAGGTCGGTGGCCAGCGCGGTGGCGCGGCCGACCTCGGCCTGCTGATCTTCGACGCGCTGCGCAATGATCGGCGCGGTCAGCTGCAGTCCCGCCACCACGATCGGCACGCCGACGAGAACCATCAGACCCAGTGGCAGATCGATGCTCAGCAGGATCGCGCCGCAGGCGATGGTCGCGACGATCGCACCGGCGATCCGGGCCAGGTAGTCGATGACGTAGCCGGTTTCCTCGGCGTCGTTCGACGTGATCGACAGCAGTTCGCCGACCTTGTAGTCGGTGTGTATGCCAAGGGGATCGAGGATCTTGGCGCTGAGCTCGACCCGCAGCAGATGCGATTCGCGGGCGATGGCGAACATCAACATCCTGGCGCCGATGCGATACACCAGCGTCAGCACCAGGAACAGGGCGGCGAGTGCGGCGATCCATCTGATGATCGCTTCGACGCTGCCGGTGGCCACCGCGCGGTCGACGATGATGCCGATCAGTACCGGAACCGCCACCTCGCACAGCTGATGCACCGAGATGAGCGTGGTTCCCGGTATCAGCCAGCGCAGGTTGCGCGTCAGCGTGCGACGCAGCACCGCAGCGCCGGTCCGTGTGCCTGCGGGGTCGCCCGTGGCGGCAGCGGTCACGCCGTCGAGCCGGCGTCGGCGGTCTCTTGGTTCATCCGGTCACGCAGCGACTTGGGGCGCATATCGGTCCAGTTCTCATCGACCCAGCCGAGCGCGCTTGCACGGTCGGTGCCGTCAGGGCCGCCGAACCGAACGGTCCAGCCTGCGGGAACGGCGGCGAAGGTCGGCCACAGCGAGTACTGCTCCTCCTCGTTGACGAGCACCAGAAATCGGCCGTTCTCGTCGTCGAACGGATTGTTGGACAAGGCGCTCCCCTCCCGTGGCAGTCGGGAGGCATGCTATCAAAGGTTAGGCTAACCAATGTGAGCTAGCCTCGGGCCATGGGAGGGCGCTGTGCGAGTTGTGATGTTCGGCTACCAGACGTGGGGTCATCGCACGCTGCAAGCGTTGCGCAAGTCCCGCCACGAGGTGTGTCTGGTCGTGACGCATCCGACCAGTGACCATGTCTACGAGTCGATTTGGGCCGATTCGGTCGAGGATTTGGCGCGCAGCGAGGGTATCGAGGTGCTCCTCGCCAAGCGGCCGACCCCCGACCTGATCGCGCGGGTGGCCGCGGTCGCGCCCGATGTGATGGTGGCCAACAACTGGCGTACCCGGTTGCCGGAGGATCTGTTCGGGATCCCCACGCACGGCACCCTGAACCTGCATGACTCGCTGCTGCCGGAGTTCACCGGGTTCTCGCCGGTGATCTGGTCGCTGATTAGCGGTGCAAGCCACACTGGTCTGACAGCACACCTGATGGACGCCGAACTCGACACCGGTGACATCCTGGTGCAACGCGCCGTGGAGATCACGCCGACGAGCACAGGAACAAGCCTTGTGCTGGCGACACTCGATCTCGTGCCCGATGTGCTTGACGAGGCCTTGGATCAACTGGAGTTCGGGACCGCCGACCCGGTGCCGCAGGACCTGAGCAAAAGGACCTTCTTCCACAAGCGCTCCGATCGGGACAGTGTTGTCGACTGGACGTGGCAGGCATCCGACATCGAGCGCTTCATCCGCGCACTGTCGGACCCGTACCCGAACGCCTACACCTACTTTCGCGGCGAACGGCTGCGGCTGATCGCGTCGCACGTATCGCGCTGTACCTACGGTGGAACGCCGGGCCGGGTGTTCATCGAGGAGGACGGCGGCATGGTGATCGTCGCAGGCGCCGATGCGTATCGCGGCCAGTCGCCGGGGTTGGTGCTCGATGTGGTGCGCACCGACGACGGCGTCGACCACAACGCGCTGGACTATTTCGGACGCGGCGGAGGCTATCTGGCCCCCGCCCCATAAGGCGACGCCCGCGGTATCACCAGCGGCGTAGCGGTCTGCGGGTCGTCGATGATCTGGCATTTGAGGCCGTAGACGTCCTCGACCAGGTGCTCGGTGATGACATCTTTCGGATTACCCTGCGCGACAATGGCTCCCGACTTCATCACGATGATCTGATCGGCGTAGCGGCAGGCGTGGTTGAGGTCGTGGAGCACCGCGACGACCGTGCGGTCCTGCTCGCGGTTCAGCATCGCGAACAGGTCGAGCAACTCCACCTGATGGGCGATGTCCAGATAGGTGGTCGGCTCGTCGAGCAGTATCAACGGAGTCTGCTGGGCCAGCAGTACCGCCACCCAGACGCGTTGGCGCTGGCCGCCGGACAGTTCGTCGACCAGTCGTCCGGCCAGCTCCGAGACCCCGACGCATGCCATCGCGTCGGCGACGGCGTCGGCGTCATCACGCGACCACTGGCGTAACACCCGCTGATGGGGGAACCGGCCACGGGATACCAGGTCGGCGACGCTGATGCCTTCAGGGGCGATCGACGTCTGGGGCAGCAGTCCCAGCCGGCGGGCCACCTCCTTGGTGTGCAGCCGACCGATGTCGTGGCCGTCGAGAATCACCTGTCCGGCAGACGGTTTGAGCAGCCGGGCCAGGCCGCGCAGCAGTGTCGACTTACCGCAGGCATTGGGGCCGACGATCGCGGTGATGCGTCCGTCGAGCACGTCTACGGAAAGGTTCGTGACGACGGTGGTGTCGTCGTAGCCGAGTGACAGGTGCTCGGCACGCAGTCGTGTCATGCCTGCCGCCTCGCTTGGGCGACCAGTAGGTAGATCAGGTAGCCGCCACCAAGACACACGGTGACCGCCCCAACCGGAAGTTCGTTGCCGCCCAACAACTGTTGTGCGATCACATCGCTGACCAACAGCAGCACCGCGCCCATCGCGGCGGACGGCACCAGGCTGATGCCTGCGCTCGCGGTGAGCCGCCGCGCGATCTGCGGTGCCGCAAGCGCGACAAACGAGATCGGGCCTGCCGCCGCGCAGGCCACGGCGATGAGGCCGACGCCGATGACGAGATACTCCAGGCGGGCGCGGTCGGGTCGCAGGCCGAGCGCACCGGCGGCATCATCACCCATCTGCAGCACCTGCAGCCGCGGGCCGAGTGCCAGCAGCGCGGCGGTCACCGCAGCCAGACATGCCGCCATGGGCAGCACCTGCGTCCAGTCCAGCCCGTTGAGCGTGCCCTGCTGCCACACCGATGCGGTGACCGCGGTGTGGTAGTCCAGCTTGAT
Organism: Mycolicibacterium stellerae; assembly: GCF_003719305.1. GTDB lineage: Bacteria > Actinomycetota > Actinomycetes > Mycobacteriales > Mycobacteriaceae > Mycobacterium > Mycobacterium stellerae. The sequence continues at coordinate 184,430 of NZ_RARC01000005.1, read as the reverse complement.
GACGATCCATTGGTTGACCGAGTTCAGCACCGCGCTCACGCCGATTCCGACGATGATCAGCCGATAGCCCGCCAGGCCGTTGCGGTAGGAAAGGGCGTACACGACGACGGCGATCACCAGCCCACCGACAAGCGCGCCCGCGGCGATCGCGTAGTAACCCCCGCCGATGCCCGCGATGACCACGAGCGCGCCGGTGTAGGCCCCCGAGTTGACACCGATGATGTCCGGGCTGCCAAGCGCATTGCGGGTCAGCGCCTGAAAGATCGCGCCGGACACCCCGAGCGCCGCTCCGATCAACAGGGCCATCAGCATGCGGGGCATCCGCCAGTCGAGCACCACCACCCGGTCGAACGAATTGTTCGTTCCGACAAGGACACCGAGCACATCGCCCGGCGCGACGGTGTACTTGCCGATGCCGACGGCCATGACGGCAAGCACCAGCGCGCCCGCGGCCAGCGCCGCCACCACGACAATCGCCCGCCACGACGCCCGTGTCGAGACCGAGCCGACCCGGACTACACACTGCCGTCGGCCGAACTCGACGCGGTTCGCAACGATGGTCATGACCGGTCGCCTCCGCGCTTGCGAATCAACCAGATGAGCACGGGCGCACCGAGAAACGCGGTGACGATGCCCGCGGGCAACTCGGCGGGACGGATCACGACCCGGCCGAGGATATCGGCGGCCATCAGCAGTGTCGGAGCCACGACGGTGGCGTAGGCGAGGATCCACCGCCAGTCCGGTCCGGTGAATCGACGTACGGCGTGCGGCACCATAAGGCCGACGAAGCCGATCGGACCGGCCCCTGCGGTGGCCGCCCCGGCCAGCAGTGTGACGGCCGCCAGGCTCAGCACCTGCGTGCGGGCGACGTTGCCGCCCATGCTCTTTGCCAGATCGTCGCCAAGAGCGGTGACGTTGAGTGAGCGGCTGACAACGATGCACAGGAGGGCGCCGACGAGGATGAAGGGGGCGATGGTCGCGGCGACATCCAACGGCCTGCCGTCGAGCGCGCCTGCGTCCCAGAACCGCATGTTGTCGAAGGCGCGGGGGCTGTGCAACCGGACGGCGAATCCGATGCCGTCCATCACGGCGCCGACCGCGACACCCGCGAGCAGCACGCGGACCGGAGTGGCGGTGGCACGCCCGGTCATCCCGACGAGATAGACGAGCGCCATCGCAAACAGTGCACCGGCGAAGCCGAACCAAATATAGGTCCATATCCCGGTCAGGCCGAGGAATGCAATCGCCGAGACGATGAAAAGCGCTGCGCCTGAATTGATCCCGAGTATCTCGGTGTCGGCCAGCGGATTGCGGCCGACCGACTGGATCAGGGTGCCCGCCAATCCAAGCGCAAGTCCGACCAGCAACGCAAGGACCGTGCGGGGGATTCGCAACTCGTAGACGATCCACTGATCGCCGACGTCGCGGTAGTCGGTGACGGCTTGCCAGACGGTGGCCAGGCTGACGTTCTGGGTGCCGATCGCCAGGCTCGCGACACACGTCACCGCAAGCAGCACGACGGCCAGGAGCAGCCCGAAGATTCTGCTACGTGCCGTCGGGTAGCGCGTCGCGGGCGCGGTCGACGCGGGCGGCGTCGTCGTCTGGACGGTCACGGTGCCTAGAGGCCGGCCCGCTCGAGGGCCTCATCGAACGCTTCGTCGGCTGCCCGTTCGCCCCTGCCTTCGCGCATGGCGTCGACCCACACCGCCTCGACCTCCTCGGCCACCAGTGCGTACTTGGCGTCCCAGGTCTCCGAGTCGAACCGCCAGTAGCCGGTGACATCCATCTGGTCGATCGCCCAGCCCATGCCGCGCAGGTATTTGCGGACGGCCCGTGACTCGGCGGCCTCACCGGCGAACCAGCAGTAGCCGCGGCCGGCAGGCACGGTGAAGTCGCGCACCGCAGCCGCCAGTCGGCTCGGGGCCATACCGTTCCCGGTGCCGACGCACGCGATCACCGTCACGCTCTCGCGGCGCGGCAGGTAGTCGAGGTCATCCTGGTCGGCAACCTCGACGATTGCGGTGGCGGGCACGCCTTCGGGTAACTCCTCGATGATTCGCGCGGTAGCGGGAAGCCCGGAAAGGTCCGCGACCAGCAACTGCCAGTGAGTGCTTGGCTCGGGTCGGTACCACGAGCGCGCGTGGTCGAGGCCGACGCGGTCGCCGGGCCGGGCGCCGCGAGCCCAGGTCGTCGCGAGGCCGCGAGCGTGGAGTACGACGTCGAGGGTGATCCGGTCGCCCTCGTGGTATCTCACCGAGTAGTTGCGGCCTTCGCCCTGCGGCGCTGAGAAGTAGACGCCGACGGCTGAGTCGCCGCCCGACTTGACGGCCAACGCTTCGGGGTCATCGATCTGAAGGACCACTCGGCGCACGCGCGGACTCAACGCAAGCGTGTCGACGACGGTCGCCGAGGAGAAGCTCATTCAAGTTAGGTTAGCCTCAGCGACCTAACTGGTGTTAGTCGACCGTGGGCTCGCAGTCGACGGGGAAGTTGACCGACCGGGCGATGAAGCACATCTGGTGGGCGCGGGAATGCAGCTCAAGGGCGCGGGATCGGTCGTCGGGGTCGGTGATGGTGACCGATGGCCGCAGGACGACACGCTCGAACTGGCCACTTCCGTCGGCGTTGACGACCATGGTGGCGGTGGGGTCGTCGACATAATCGGTCACGACGACACCCGCCCTTGCGGCCAGATCGAGGTACCACAGCATGGCACTGCGACAACGAGGTGAGCAGGAGTTCCTCCGGGTTCCACCGGTCGGGGTCGCCGCGGAAACCCGGATCCGATGATCCCGGCAAGCCCTTGTCGCCCGCGGTGGTGACGGTGTCCCGCCGATAGTCGGCGTAACCGGTGGTGCCCGTGCCGGTGTTGCCGGTCCACGTGACACGAACGCCGTAGGTGTGCGTCTTCACGTCTGCGGATGCTACAAAATGTCGAGCAGGCAATGGCGCGCGATGTCGGCATGGGAAGGCGCTGCAATGAGCCGCAAACGTGTCGTCATCGCCGGCCTCGGCGACAGCGGGGTGCTGACCGCCATTCGGTTGGCCCGGCAGTTCGACGTCGTCGGCATCTCGGCCAAGCCCGCATTGGTCAGCGGCCAGGAACTGGGCTGGCGGCTCTCCCGGCCCGACGAGTGGGCCAGGGCCAACTGGATTCCGTTCGACCGGTTCCGCGCCTTGGATCGGGTGCGCACCGTGCACGCCACGTTGACCGGCGTCGACCTCGACGCGCGCACCGTCGCCGTCCGCGGTGACGACGGGGTGACCAGCCAGGAGCCCTACGACGCACTGGTCATCTCCACCGGCGTCAGCAACGGATTCTGGCGAACGCCGAACCTGCAGTCGCACAACGAGATCGGCGCCGATCTACGCCAGGCGCACACGCGCCTCACCGATGCCGATTCGGTGATCGTGATCGGCGGTGGCGCCGCGGCGATCAGCAGTGCCGCGCAGGTTGCGACCACCTGGCCCGACAAGCGGGTCGACCTGTATTACCCCGGGGAGCGTGCACTGCCGTCACACCACCCGCGAATCTGGGAGAAGGTGGCGCGCCGGCTCGACGAGGCAGGCGTCGGCCGCCATCCCGGCCACCGGGCGGTGATTCCCGACGGGTTCATGTGCGACGAGATCACCGTCGAGCCCGTGCAATGGAGCACCGGGCAGCCGCAGGCGTCGGCCGATGCCGTCCTGTGGGCGATCGGCCGGGTGCAGCCCAATACCGGCTGGTTACCCGCCGAACTCCTCGACGAGTCGGGCTTCGTCCGCACGACGCCACAGCTGCAGGTGCCAGGACACCCGGCGGTGTTCGCGGTGGGAGATGTCGCGGCCACCGATCCGCTTCGCAGCTCGGCCCGCAACCGCGGGGACGGGATCCTGGCCCGCAACATCCGCGCGGAGTTCGCGGGCAAGCCGTTGCGCTCGTATCGGGCGCCGAAGCGGCGCTGGGGCTCGGTGCTCGGTGTGCAGCCCAACGGTCTTGAGGTGTTCACCCCCAAGGGCCAGGCGTTCCGTTTCCCCGCGTGGTCGTTCGACCGGGTACTGATGCCGGTGATCGTCCGGTGGGGCATCTACCGCGGGGTGCGCGACAACCAACCCATTAACCTTGCCCCGTGACGACGCACTGGACGGCGGCCCGGCTCGGTGATCTGACAGGTAAGCGCATCATCGTGACCGGTGCGACGAGCGGTGTCGGCCTCGGCACCGCGCGTGCGCTGACCCGGGCGGGCGCGCACGTGATCATGGCGGTGCGCAACACCGAGCTGGGGGCGCAGCGCGCCAAGGAGATCGGTGGTTCGACGTCGATCGCGAAGATCGACCTCGCCGACCTGTCGTCGGTGCGGGCGTTCGCCGAGGCGCTCGACGGTGACGTCGACATCCTGATCAACAACGCGGGCGGGCTGACCCAAGAACGTGAGGAAACCGTCGACGGTTTCGAAAAGCAGCTCGGCCAGAACATGTTGGGGCCGTTCGCGTTGACCAACCTCATTTTTCCTCGGGTGCGTTCGCAGATCATCAACGTCGGATCGCAGGCGCACCGTGGTGGCACTCTGCGGCTCGACGACATGCATCTGCGCACCCACAAATGGACCTCGTGGGGCTCCTACGCGCGCTCGAAGCTCGCGGTGATGCTGTGGGGGCTTGAGCTGGATCGCAGGCTGCGAGCGGCGAAATCGCCTGTCGTCAGCCAACTCACGCATCCCGGGTGGGTGTCCTCGAACCTCTCCAGTATCTCCGAGCGCACGGTGATGGCGGCCGCCGACAAAGTGGTCAAGAGGTTGGCCGACATGTTCGGCAACGACATCGACGCGGGCGCGGCGACCAGCCTGTACTGCATCAGCGAGCCGATCCCGCCGGGCGCCTATGTCGGGATCGACAGCAGGTTGGGGCTCAAGGGCGGGCCGGTGATGATCGGACGGTCGGCGGTAGCCTGCGACTACGACGCCGCGGCAAGCCTGGTCGAGTTCGCCGAAAAGGAAACCGGCACCAGCCTTCCCGTGTAGTTGAGCTAGGCCGGGGTGCCGTCGGCGACCCGGGGAGCCCGGCCCGCCGCGGAGCTGTCGAGGTTGTCCAACACCAGCTCGGCGACCCGTGACCTGTGCTGTTCGGCGCTTCCCAGCAGGGCCGCGTCGGTGCTGGCCCGCTTGAAGTACAGGTGCGCCTGGTGCTCCCAGGTGAACCCGATTCCGCCGTGCACCTGGATGGTGTCCGCCGCGATCCGGCTGAGCGCCGCCGAGGCCGTCGCCTGCGCGATGCTCGCGGCCAGCGCAGGATCGTCGGAGCCGTCCGACAATGCCCACACCGCGTGATAGGCCGACGACCGCGCGTGCTCGAGGTCGACGAGCAGATCGGCCAGCTTGTGCTTGACGGCCTGAAACGATCCGATCTGCCTGCCGAACTGCAGCCGCGACTTCGCATACTCGACCGACAGGTCCAGCAGATGCTGGCCCGCGCCGACCTGCTCGACAGCCAGCAGCGCCGAACCGACCTGCAGTGCGTGGGTGATGACGCGGTCCGCCTCGTCCGGACCCGCCACCAGACGACCACGCGCGCCGGACAGCGCGACGGTGGCCTGCGGCCTGGTCAGGTCCAGCGTGACGAGGGCGGTGCGGTGCACCTCCGGCGCCTCGGCGTCGACGGCGTAAAGGGCGACTCCGCCGGCACCGCGCGCGGCCACGAGCAGATCGTCGGCTGTACCCGCGTCGACGACCCGCTCGACGGTGCCGGTGAGTGCATCGCCGTCAGCGGTGACCGTGACCGATGCGGCGTCGAAGGCTCCCGCCCGGTCCGCGACGGCGAACGCCGCGGTGCGCCGACCTTCCACCAGGTCGGCCAACAACTGGTCGCGCGCTTCGCCCGCCGAGGCGGCCACCAGCGCGGGGATCGCCAGGAACACGGTGCCGAACAACGGTCCGCACGCCAGCGCGGAGCCGAGTTCCTCGACCGCGACGGCCTGGTCGACAAGTGTGCCGCCGACACCGCCGTCGGCTTCCGGCACGGACAGCCCGAGCACGCCGAGCTCGGCGCCGAGCCGTGCCCACACCTTGGCGTCGAACGGCGGATCGGAATCCATCAGGGTCCGCACCGTCTGCTCGTCGTAGTTCTCGCTGCAGAACTTGCGCACGGCGGCGCGCAGCTGGTTCTGCTCGTCGGTGAAGGCGAACTCAGCCACGGGGAATCTCCTTCCATGCCATTCCCGCATCGGCACGCAGATCACCCGGCAGGCCGAGGACCCGCTCGCCGAGGATGTTGCGCATCACCTCGGACGTGCCGCCTTCGATTGTGTTGGCGCGGCTGCGTAGGAATCGCTGCTGCACCGGACCACGCCAGTCCGCGCCGTCGCCCGCGCCGTCGCTCATGCCGTAGCCGTGGTACAGAATCCCCTCCGGCCCAAGGAGATCCATGCACCACTGGTAAATGTGCTGATTCAGTTCCGCGCCTACCAACTTGCCGATGGAGCCCTCGGGGCCCGGTCCGCCAACGGTCGCCGCGGCACGTGAGCGCTCGGACGTCAGACGCTGGGCCTCGGAGCGCAGCCAGAGCTGGGTGAGCCGGTCCCGCAGTACCGGGGTCTGCAGATCCGGCCGCGACGCCCACAGCGAAACAGCGTCGGCGATCGTGCCCGCACCCCGCCTGCTGCCGCTGGCGCCGAGCGCGCTTCGCTCGTTCATCAGCGTCGTCATCGCGACCCGCCAGCCGTCACCGACGCCGCCGAGCCGGTGCGTGTCGGGGATGCGGGCGTCGGTCATGTACACCTCGTTGAACTCCGCCTGCCCGGTCATCTGTCGTAGCGGGCGGGTCTCGACGCCCGGCCCGTGCATGTCGATCACGAAGTAGGTCAGGCCCTTGTGCTTGGCGATGTCGGGGTTGGTGCGGGCGAGCAGCAGACCCCACCGCGCGCGGTGCGCGAGGCTGGTCCACACCTTCTGGCCGTTGATGATCCACTCGTCGCCGTCGGGCACCGCCGAGGTCGCCAAACCGGCCAGGTCCGAACCGGCGCCCGGCTCCGAGAACAGCTGACACCAGATGTCTTCCGTGGTCGCCAGCGGACGCAGCAGCTGCCGCTTGACGTCGTCGGACTGGGCGTGCTCGCGCACGGTCGGCGCCGCCATCCCGTATCCCATCGGGTTCAGCCCGAGCGGCACCGGACCGCCCGCCCCCGCAAGGATGCCGTCGGCGACGGCCTGCAAGCCGCGCGACACCCCCAGTCCGCCGAGGCCCTCCGGGAAATGCACCCAGGACAGCCCCGCGTCATAACAGGCGCCGAGAAACTCGGGAATGGGGACGGATTTCGGGTCGTGGTCGGCCACGACCTTGCTGGCGAGATCGGCGACCCGATCAGCGTCGGTGCTCATCCAGCCACGATAGGAAACGTCGCGGCGCAGGCGAAGGCCGGGTGGACCAGTGTGCGGCAGCGCGGCGGTAGCGTGGGTATTGTCTAGGCGTTGTCACTGAAGCAGAGGGTCGCGCGACCGGGTGACGTTACGTAAAGGACGTGATCACCCATGCGCGCGCCGCTTGAGCCGTATACCAAGTCTGTGCCGGACCCGGCCACGGTCCGTACTGCGGGCGGGCGACGGCTGTCGGTATTGCTCGTAGAGGACGACCGCGGCGACGCCCTGCTGGTGGAAGAGCTCATCGCCGATGCGGCCGCCGACATCGACTGCGCTTGGGCTCAGTCGCTGTCGGAGGCCGAACGCGAACTGTCCGTGACGCGGCCCGACTGCGTGCTGCTGGATCTCAACCTTCCCGACGCCGACGGCATGGCCGCGCTCGAGCGCATCAGGAATGCCGACGCCAACTTGCCGATCGTCGTCCTTACCGGGTTCTCCGATGAGCATTTTGGCGTCTCGGCGGTCGCCTCCGGCGCGCAGGACTACCTGGTCAAGGGTCGCGTCGAACCCGAGATGCTCAGGCGCGCAGTGCTTTACGCGATCGAGCGCAAGCGCGCCGAGATCACGGCGGTGGAGCTGCACGCCAGCCAGCTTCGCGCCATGGAGAACGCCCGCCTCGAGCGTGGACTTTCGCCGTCGCCGCTGCTGCTGGACAACCCAGGCGTCGACATCACCGCGCGATACGTGCCCAGCCGGGAGAACACCCTGCTCGGCGGCGATTTCTACGACTTCGTCCAGACGCCGGACCGGACGGTGCACGTGATGATCGGCGACGTCGCAGGCCACGGCCCCGACGAAGCCGCGCTCGGCGTGGCACTGCGCATCGCCTGGCGGGCCCTGACCTTCGCCGGTCTGCGCGGTCCGGATCGGATGCGCGGACTCGACCGGATTCTGCGCACCGAGCGCGCAGGCAAGGGCATATTCGCCACGGTGCTGAGCCTCGCCATTCCACCCGAGGGGCCGGGTTTCCGCGCCGTTCGGGCGGGGCATCCCGGAATGCTGCTGCACGGGCATGGGTCGGTGGAGTGGTTGGAACCCCCGGGCGGCCCCGCGCTCGGTCTGAACTCCGGCGATTGGGACTATCACCACGTGGACTGGCCTGCGGGCACCGGCCTGGTGCTGTTGACCGACGGACTCTTCGAGGGACATTCGGGGCGCGGCAACGAACGACTCGGCGAGGACGGCCTGCTGGAGTTGGCGCGCGAACATGCGGCGTTGCCCGGCGCGGAGTTCGTCGATGCGCTCATCGAAGAGGCCGCAAGACGCGCAGGGGCGCACGGCGGCCTGACCGACGACATCGCGGTGGTCCGCGTGGAGCGCTCCGCGCGATGACGGACCGCCATGCGCGAGCACCTGAAGCCAAGCGCAAACACGGGCGGCGGCTCACCGTGCAGGGATGGCAGAGCCTGGTGCTGTCGGCGATGGGTGTGGTGGTGCTGTTCGGGTTGGTTGCCGGCGGCCTGCTGATGTACCGCACCGACCAACTTTCGCGAGAATTGATCGACAACATTCAACCGGCGCGGGTGCAGGCCTATGCGCTGCAGTCGGCGCTGCGCGACCAGGAGACATCGGTACGCGGCTATGTCATCACCGCGGACAAGCAGTTTCTCGAGCCGTACTACGCGGGCCAAGCCGCCGAAAAGCAAGCGGCAGAAAGTATTCGGGAGCGAGTGGGCGCCAATCCCGAACTGATGTCCAATCTGGATGACATCGAACAACGGGCGGACGCGTGGCGGACGTCGTACTCAGAGCCGATCATCGCCGATATCGGCCGCGGCGGCTCCGCTGCCGGGAGCCGCAACCTGACCGATCGCGGGAAGACCGAATTCGACAGTCTCCGAGCACTTTTCGATACTCAGAATGAGAATCTGCGGAAGGCGCGGACCGAGGGGATCACGCAACTCGACAGCATGCGGCAATGGCGCGACAGTTTGGCGATAGCCATGGTGGTGGCGTTCATCGGCCTTGGCGTGGTTCTGTCGCTGCTCGTCCGAAGTGCCGTCACCCGCCCGCTGGCGGCCCTGGCCGCGGCATGCCGTCGCATCACCGAGGGAAACTTCTCCGAACGCATCACGCCGCGCGGGCCACGAGACATCCGTGCGATCGCGGCCGATGTCGAGGACATGAGGCAGCGGATCGTCGATGAACTCGAGGCGTCACGGGCGGCACAGACCGCACTCGACGTTCAGACCGAGGAGCTGCGCCGGTCCAACGCCGAACTCGAGCAGTTCGCCTACGTCGCCTCCCACGATCTGCAGGAGCCGTTGCGCAAGGTCGCATCGTTCTGCCAGCTGCTGGAGAAGCGGTACGGCGATCAGCTCGACGAACGCGGGGCCGAATACATCGGCTTCGCGGTCGACGGCGCCAAACGCATGCAGGCCCTGATCAACGACCTGCTCACCTTCTCCCGGGTCGGGCGGCTGAACTCCACCCACACCGAGGTCGATCTCGAGGAGACGCTCCAGATCGCGCTCGGCAACCTGTCCACGTCGATCGGGGAGGCGAGCGCCGAGATCGACCGGCCCGCCCAGCCGCTTCCGACCGTCGATGGCGACCCGACGCTGCTGACGATGTTGTGGCAGAACCTCATCGGAAACGCGGTGAAGTTCCGCCGAGATGGCGTCGCGCCGCAGATCGTCATCGAGTGTGAGCAGGGCAGCGGCGCTCAAGATGGCGACTGGATATTCAGTGTTTCCGACAACGGTATCGGGATCGCCCCCGAGTTCGCCGACAAGGTCTTCGTCATCTTCCAGCGCCTGCACGTCCGCGAGGTGTACAGCGGGACCGGCATCGGTCTAGCGTTGTGCAAGAAGATCGTCGAGCATCACGGCGGATCCATCTGGGTCGACAAGGACTACAGCCCGGGAACCCGAATTCAGTTCACCCTGTCCGCCACCCCCACGACCGAACCGAATGAGATCCCAACCGCTCTTCTGGAAGGAACACACGAGTGACATCAGCTACTCGAGCCATCGACGTCCTCCTGGTCGAGGACGACCCCGGCGACGAGCTCATCACCCGGGAAGCGTTCGAGCACAACAAGATCAACAACAACCTTCACGTCGCGCACGACGGCGAGGAGGGCCTCGACTTCCTCTACCAGCGGGGTGCGCACGTTGGGGCGCCGCGGCCGGATCTGATTCTGCTCGACCTGAACCTGCCGAAGTACGACGGCAGGCAGCTTCTCGAGCAGATCAAGTCCGACGCCGATCTGTGCCACATCCCGGTAGTGGTGCTGACGACCTCCTCGGCCGAGGAGGACATCCTCAAAAGCTACAAGCTGCACGCCAACGCTTACGTCACCAAGCCGGTCGATCTGGACCAGTTCATGAGTGCGGTCAGGCAGATCGACGAGTTCTTCGTTCAGGTGGTCAAGCTGCCGAAGCCATGAGCGAGGTCAGGTCACCGCGTTCTGCGCTGCGGCGACGTGATTCCACTCCAGGCAGACCCGGGTGCCCGCCGGGGTCGAGTCGATGGTGGCGCGATCGGCCAGTGCGCGCATGAGGGGTATGCCCCTGCCGCGGGAGATGCTTTTCCTCTCGGAGTCCGCGATACGCCAGGCACCCTCATCGGTGACGGTTACGGACAGCACCGCGGTGCGGCTGTCATAGTCAGCCAGCAAATTCATCGCGCCGGGCTGCGGCGCTGTCGTGTAGGCGAACTCGGCCGCGTTTGCCAATGCCTCGTTGACCGCAAGCACCACATCGCTGACCTTCGTCGCATCGAGGGCGAAATGCCGTTTCAACCAGCCGGCGAACGCCTGGCGCATCTGTGCGGCGGATGCGGCATCGGCGAGGACGTTCGTCGGTGCGAACCGTGTCCTCGAGTCGCTTGGCCCGGAATCTTCCATCTCAGGGTTCTGGCTACCCGATAGTTGCCCTTTTAACTCGTCAGAGCATCAACTCGTCAAGGCGCCAAGTGCTTCATCGAGCGTGGCGTATAGGTCGACCACGTCCGTGACGCCGACCAGCTTCAGCGGCCGGCTGGTGGCGGGTCCGTCGGCGACGACCGCGAACCGGATGGCCGGCGAGAGCTCATCCTGGGCGGCGATCAGCACCCCCATACCCGCGGATGCGAGGAACTCGACGTCGCTCATGTCGACGACCACGGCGGTCGGGGAATTCTTGGCGGCCTCGGCTATCGCCTTCTCCAGGTCGGGGGCCGTAAGCATGTCCACCACACCGGCCACCGCCACCACGCTGACGGAATCGATGCGGCGTTCTTCGATCGCGCAGCTACTTGATGCCGCACCGTCCATGCTTACCTCCAGGTCTGTCCGCCCCACCGGCGACAGCACCGCGAGTTTACCGGGCAGTACCGGAATAGCGGACAGATGGTCGCAGGTTGCCCACGGCATGACCGCCTCAGGATTCGACCCCCACACGCTGCTCGCCGAGAGCCGCATCGGTGTGCTCGCGACGATCAAGTCGAACGGACTGCCGCAACTGTCGCCCATCACCCCGTTCTACGACCGCGACGCCGGCGTCATCTATGTATCGATGACCGAAGGCCGGGCCAAGACCGCGAATCTGCGGCGGGACCCGCGGGCCGCTCTCGAAGTCACCAGCCCCGACGGGTGGGCGTGGGCCACCGCGGAAGGCTCGGTGACGCTGACCGGGCCGGGAACCGATCCGGATGGCGTTGAAGTCCAGGCGCTCGTCGACTACTACCGCAGCGCGGCGGGCGAACACCCGGATTGGGACGAGTACCGGTCGGTGATGGTGTCCGACCGCCGGGTGCTGATGGCGTTGACGGTGCGCAAGGTCTACGGCGAGAAGATCCGCTGACGCGCGATCTCGGCGGTGATCCGGTCCATCAGCGCCGGGTAACGCTTGGCCTGCGGGTGACCGCCCGGCTTGCCGCTGCTGATCACCCCGGCGGCGAGACCGCGTTCCGGGTCGGCCCACACCGCGATGTTGGTCAGGCCGGTGTTGCCGAAGGCCGCGGGCGCATTGCGGCCGAACGGCCCGAACCGCTTGTTCCCGAGCATGTAGCCGGTGCCCCAGCGGCGGGGCGCGAGCCCGTCGGCGATGTCGGGGCGGAGGCGGCGGCATTCCTTGGTCGCCGCACGTAGCGTTTCGGGCTGCATCACGCGAACACCGTCGAGTTCACCACCCCGTCGCAGGATCTCTGCGAACCGGGACATCTCGTCTGCCGTGGAGACCAGGTTGGACGACGGCACCACGCCGGTGAGGAACATGGGAGTGTTGCCGAACGGGATGATCTCGCGCATGGTGCCGCCGACAGCGATCTTGAACGCCTTCGCCATCGGTGCGGGCAGCGGCTTACCGGTGTTGTGGCTCGGCGCCACGAGCGGCACATCCTGCTCGGCGACACCGAAGTTCGTCCATCGGAACCCGAGCGGGTCGAGGATCTCGGTGGCGAGTATTTCGCGGATGCCCTTTCCTGTTGCGGCCGAGACGATTTCCCGCACCAACGGCCCCCACGTCACGCCGTGGTAGATGTGCACGAGGCCGGGCCGGTGTATCGGCTTCAGCTCGCCGAGTTTGCGCTGCGCATACTCGGAGTCGTCCATCCGGTCCAGGTTGGGCCGCGGACCGGTGGCGAACGGCACACCTGCGCTGTGGGTGATGACGTGCCGGATCGTGGTGCGGTCCTTGCCGTGGCTGGTGTAGGTGGGGAGGTAGTCGCACACACAGTCGTCCAACGAGAAGGCGCCACGCTCGACGAGCATGTGCACCACCGTCGTCGCGACGAACTTGGCCGCCGACCACGCACAGAACGGTGTATCCGTCGCGACCGCGACCTTCTCCGCGTCGGGTGGGTCGTCGGGGGCGTTGCCCCAGCCGTGGCCGATCGCCCGGTTCAGGACCACCTTCCCGTTGTGCCGCAGGCACACCTGGATGGCCGGATGCATGCCCGCGGCATACCAGTGCCGCGCCGCCTGCCAGATCCGTTCGATCGACGCCGGGTCGATGTCGGAGTGGTCTTCTGTGCCGACGTCGGTGACCGCGTCGAGGTCGGCGGGGACCCGGATTCGTCCGTCTTCGGTGGTAGCGGTAGGGGTCATGCCTGCTTCCTGTGCAGCGTGGCCGTCAGGTGGTCCTGCAGCGGTTGGCCGACAGCGCCCATGCGCACCGTGTAGAAAAGCTCATCGCCGTCGACGCGAATGAACCGGCCAAGCGCCGTCACTTCCTTAGCCGACGCGGTGCGCCCGATCGTCGTCGCGACGAGGTCCATCTCGATCGTCGTGCCCGTCACAGTCAGCGTGCCCTCGTCGATCTCGGTGACACCGGTCGGGTGTGCGAGCACCAACTCCAGCCGCCCCGCCGACGGTACCCGCAGATAGCCGGTCTCCGCGTGCAACGGACGACCATCTTCGACGGCCTTGGTCGCCTGGCTGTAGCGCAGGAACGGCTTGCCGACATGATCGAACGTGACCTCTTCGAAGTACTCGAACGGCGCGATGGTCGGATACTGGCCTGCGCCCTGACCGGCCCAAACACCGAGAAGAGGAGCAAGAGCAGCGACGCCGGGATGCAGATCGGCCATTTAGCCAGTCTATGGTCGGGCGATGGTGGGTACCCCTGCGCGTGTGGCCGAGACGCTGGGTTTACCCGAAGGTGTACATGTCTGCCTGTTCGACCTCGACGGTGTGCTCACCGACACGGCCAGCGTGCACCGCAAAGCATGGAAGGAAATGTTCGACGCCTACCTGAAGGCGCGGGCCGAGCGCAGCGGAGATCAATTCGTCCCCTTTGACATCGACGCCGACTACCAGAGGTATGTAGACGGCAAGAAGCGCGAAGACGGCGTCCGGTCGTTTCTGGACAGCCGCGGCATCAGTCTCCAAGAGGGGAAACCGGACGACGACGCCGAAGCCGAGACGGTGCACGGTCTGGGAAACCGGAAGAATGCGCTGTTTCACCAGACACTGCGAAACGACGGCGTGGCAGTTTTCGAGGGATCCCGCCGCTACCTCGACGCCGTCGCCGCGGCCGGGCTCGCGGTGGCGGTCGTGTCGTCCAGCTCCAACGCCCGCGAGGTGCTCGAGGTCACCGGTCTGGCTTCCTGCGTCAAGGTCCGCGTCGACGGGGACACCATGCGTAAGGAGAACATCGCAGGCAAGCCCGCACCCGACTCGTTCCTTCGTGCCGCCCAACTGCTCGATGCGTCGGCCGCGCAGGCGGCGGTGTTCGAGGACGCGCTCGCAGGGGTGGCCGCGGGCCGGGCTGGCGACTTCGGGCTGGTGGTCGGGGTCGACCGCAACGATCAGGCAGAGGAGTTGCGGCGCAACGGAGCTGACGTCGTCGTGTCGGATCTGGCCGACCTGCTGGAGTCTTGATGATCGACGACGACGCCTTCCCGGTGGAGCCGTGGCATGTCCGCGAGACCAGCCTGGACCTGGACCGGATCGCTCAGACCGAGTCGCTGTTCGCACTCTCGAACGGCCACATCGGGCTGCGCGGAAACCTCGAGGAAGGTGAGCCCCACGGACTGCCTGGCACATACCTGAACGGGTTCTACGAAACCTGGCCCCTGCCGTACGCGGAGACCGGATTCTCCTATCCCGACGAAGGACAGGCGATCGTCGACGTCACCAACGGCAAGATCATCCGGCTGATCGTCGAGGACGAGCCGTTCGACGTTCGCTACGGCGACCTGCACACCCACGAGCGGGAGCTGGACATGCGGGCAGGCACGCTCACCCGCACCGCGAGGTGGACATCCCCGGCAGGCAAACAGGTGGCGGTGCATTCCACTCGGCTGGTTTCGTTGGCGCAGCGCGGGGTTGCCGCCATCGAGTACGTCGTCGAGGCCGTCGACGACTTCGTCCGCGTCACGGTCCAATCGGAATTGGTCACCAACGAGGACCTGCCGGACCGTTCGAAGGATCCGCGGGCGGCCGCCTTGATGTGCAATGTGCTCGCGGCGGTGCGCCACGAAGCCACCGAAAGCGGCGCGGTGCTGGTGCACACGACACGGGAGAGCGGCCTGATGATGGCCGCCGCCATGGAGCATGACGTCGAGGTCCCTGGCCGCGTCGAGGTCAGCACAGATGCGCAGGAGGATCTGGCGCGCACCACCGTGATCTGCGGGCTGCGGCCGGGACAGCAGCTGCGCATCGTCAAGTACCTGGCCTACGGGTGGTCGAGCATGCGGTCGCGGCCCGCGCTGCGCGACCAGGTCGCCGGTGCGATCGCCGGCGCGAAATACGCAGGCTGGCAGGGTCTGCTCGATGCGCAACGTGAGTTCCTCGACGATTTCTGGGACGGTGCGGATGTCGAGGTCGACGGCGATCCCACCTGCCAACAGGCGGTACGGTTCGGCCTCTTTCACGTCCTACAGGCCAGCGCGCGTGCCGAGCGCCGTGCGATCGGCGGCAAGGGGCTGACCGGAAGCGGGTACGACGGCCACGCCTTCTGGGACACCGAGGGCTACGTGTTGCCCGTGCTGACCTACACCGCGCCCGGTGCGGCCGCCGACGCGCTGCGTTGGCGAAGCTCGACGCTCGACCTCGCCCGCGCCCGCGCCGAGGAGCTCGACCTTCGGGGTGCCGCCTTCCCGTGGCGCACCATCCATGGCGAGGAATGCTCGGCGTACTGGCCCGCAGGCACCGCCGCGTGGCATGTGAACGCCGACATCGCGATGGCGTTCGACCGTTATCGGGTCGTCACGGGCGACGACTCGTTGGAGGCCGAGTGTGGCCTCGAGGTGCTCGTCGAGACGGCACGCCTGTGGTTCTCGCTGGGACACCATGACCGGCACGGTGTCTGGCATCTCGACGGCGTCACCGGACCCGACGAGTACAGCGCCCTGGTACGGGACAACGTCTTCACCAACCTGATGGCGATGCACAATCTGCGGACCGCCGCTGACGCGTGCGAGCGGCATCCCGATTCCGCTGGCGCGCTGCGGGTCACCACCGAGGAGATGGCCGGGTGGCGGGACGCGGCCAACGCCGCCAACATCCCCTACGACGAGGATCTGGGCGTCCACGAACAGAGCGACGGCTTCACCACCCTTCGGGAATGGAACTTCACCGGCAACACCACATATCCGCTGTTGCTCCACGAGCCCTACGTGCGGCTGTACCCGTCGCAGGTGATCAAGCAGGCCGACCTGGTGTTGGCGATGCACTGGCGCAGCCATGCGTTCACACCGGAGCAGATGGCGCGCAACCTCGACTACTACGAGCGGCGCACCACCCGAGACTCGTCGCTGTCGGCGTGCACCCAGGCGGTGATGTGCGCGGCCGTGGGTCACCTCGAGCTGGCACACGATTACACATACGAAGCCGCCCTGATCGACCTGCGCGACCTTCACAACAACACCGAGGACGGCCTGCACATGGCGTCGCTCGCCGGGGCGTGGACCGCGTTGGTCGCGGGATTCGGCGGCCTGCGCGACGACGAAGGGATCCTGGCACTCGATCCGCAGCTGCCCGGCGGCATCGACCGGTTACGGTTCCGCCTGCGCTGGCGAGACTTCCGGGTCACCGTCGATGCCGGCCACGGCGAGGTCACCTACACCCTTCGCGACGGGCCCCACTCGACGCTGACCATCCGTCACGCGGGTGAGCCTCTCGAGCTGAGCACGGATTCGCCGTCGACGGTGGCTGTCCGGCGCCGCAAGGCGCTGCTGCCCCCGCCGCCCCAGCCCCCTGGTCGCGAACCGGTCCGGCGGTCCGCGGACCGGTGATGTCGCGTCGGGCTCACGGGAGCGCATTGCGATTTGCAGGCACGCACAGCCGTCGGTGGCGATACCGTTGCAAACGGAGTCACCAAGGAGAGGATCCGGCATGACGGTTCGAATCGGGATGTTCGGTGGCCTTGTGGGCGCCACGCTCGCGGCGGGCACGCTGCTGCCGACGTCGATCCTGTTCGCCGCCAACGCATCTGCGGACTGGTGCTACTCGGCTGATTGTGTGCCGAACGTGGCCAGGAACGTCACCGCGGGTACGCCGTGCGTCCCCCAACCGCGCCGCGCCTTCGCATACGGGCTGGAACCCGCCGGGGGGACGGTCGTGTGCAACGCCGCAGGCGCCTGGGTTTCCGCAGGCCCGCTCATCGGGGTTTACAACGTGACGATGCCGTGCCCGGCGCTCAACCTGTCGGCACAGGGCTCAGATGGGATCGCCCTCCAGTGTCTGGACTTGGCGTACGGCTCCCTGCAGTGGGCCCACCGCGCGGACTAGACGCGAAACCCGCCGCCACAGCGTCGGCTGCAGCGGCGGGTTCTGTCGTAACGCGGTGAACTAGCCGGCCATGAACTCGTCGTAGGCCGACTGCAGGTCTGCGGGCAGCACGGTCACATTGCATTGGCGCTGCTTCTCACCGATCGGCGACAGGATGCCCTTCAGGTCGTAGTACTCGCCCGGGTTGGCGGTGAAGTAGTTCCTGAGGTCGGTCGCGGCCTGTCCACGCGGCTGGTTGAAAGCAGCCGTCACGACCTGGTTGGCAGCCGGGTGGTCGTTCAAATAACCACGAGCCGCACCGAGCGTCGAGCTGGTGGTGCCTGCGACATCGGCTGCGCTGCAGCCCTGCGGCGCAGCGGCGGCGGACGGCGCTGCGATGGTGGCTGCGGCGACCCCGCCGAGCAGCGAACCGACGATCGCGCCGGCCATTTTCCGGCGTACAGTTATGCCACTGAAATTCATGATCAATTGTTCCTTCGAATTGCGATTGCTTTTGTATCCCCGCCCAAATACACGGTAGCCGCATTCGAAAGTGGTCAAACCTGAGCTGCGAACCGGCTGATGACGTCACTAAATGCGTTACAGCCCGTGGGCGTGATGTTCGCCTCAATATCGGCGAATAAGCTAGAGTCCCGGGGGCGAATGCCCGTGCTTTCTCAGAATTCGACGCCGATTCTTAAATGATCGTGATCGCGATAGTGACCGAAACGTTATTCACATCGGTCTTTCAGGACGGCATCTCATACCTGTCGAGTAGACGCTCGACGAACTCTTCCGCCTCGGCGTGGCCGCGGGTGACGCCGAGGCTGCGCTCCAGCACCAGGATCCGGGCGAGGCTGGTCACGATCATCGACATCACGACCGGTGGAAACTGGGCCCTATCGACGCCGTGTGCCCGCAGCGCCAAGGTGACCGCGCTCTCCTCCAGGTCACCGAACCGCGTCGCATAGTCGACGATCTCGCTGCGGATCTCCTTGCGATGGTTGGCCAGCGCCATGAACTCCATCAGCAGCCGCGCGCCGTGCGCGTTGTTGAGCTGCCACAACGCATGCAGTGGTTCGTCGGCCGCCAAGGCTTCACGCTGGCGGACAAGGTTGGCCTCGGCGCCTTCCCGCAACACGGCCAGAAACAGGTCGTCCATGCTCGGGAAGTAGTAGTGCACCAGCGCCGGCTTCACCCCCGCCTTCGCCGCGACCCGCCTCGAGGTCGCGGCGGCATAGCCTTCCTCGAGCATGATTTGGGCAGTTGCTCGGATCAACGCCTGCCGGGTCGCAGAGTCACGCCGTGTCGATTTTGCGGCCGTCATCTGGGTCTTGACCAAGCGCTTCGCCGACTGCTAGACATGGCGTCAGCTTAAATGTTGGGCAGTCGCCCAACAAGAGCCGAAGAACTCGAGGTGTCATGGCCGGACGGGTGCACGGCAAGGTCGCATTCATCACCGGGGCCGCGCGCGGCCAGGGTCGCAGCCACGCGGTACGGCTCGCCGAGGAAGGCGCCGACATCATCGCGGTCGACATCTGCCGCGGGTTCGAAGACTCGACCGCACCTGCGGCCACCCCGGAGGACCTCGCCGAGACCGCGGATCTGGTCAAGAACCTGGATCGCCGGATCGTCACGGCCCAAGTCGACGTACGCGACTTCGCGGCGCTGGCGTCCGCCGTCGACTGCGGCGTCGAGCAGCTCGGGCGGCTCGACATCGTCGTCGCCAACGCAGGCATCGGCACCACGGGCGTGAAGCTGCACAAGATGGCTGAGGACATCTTCGACGAGACCATCGACGTCAACCTCGGCGGTGTGTGGAAGACGGTGAAGGCCGCGGTGCCGCACCTGCTGGCGGGCGGTCGCGGCGGCTCGGTCATCATCACCAGCTCGGTCGGCGGTACTAAGGCCTACCCGCAGGTCGGCCACTACATCGCGGCCAAGCACGGTGTCGTCGGGCTGATGCGCACCTTCGCCGTCGAGCTGGGGCACCGTTCGATCCGGGTCAACACCGTTCATCCCACCCACGTCTGTACTCCGCTGCTGATGAACGAGGCGACCTATCGGTTGTTCCGTCCCGACCTAGAGAACCCCGGACCCGACGACCTCGCGCCGATCTGCCAGTCGTTCCACTTCCTTCCGATTCCTTGGGTGGAGCCGGTCGACATCAGCAACGCGGTGTTGTTCCTGGCCTCCGACGAGGCGCGCTACGTCACCGGTGTCACGCTGCCCGTTGACGCGGGCAGCCTGCTGAAATAGAGGGACCACAATGACGATCACCGACGACGCAGTCGTTTACTACGACCCGTACGACCTCGACATCGCCGCGGACCCGTGGCCGACCTTCGCCAGGTTGCGCGAGGAAGCGCCGCTCTACCACAACGAGCGATACCGGTTCTGGGCGATCTCGCGGCACACCGACGTCGAGAAGGCGATCGCGAACTGGCAGACCTTCTCCAACTCTCGCAGCGACATCCTCGAGCTCGTCAACTCCGACTTCGACATGCCCAAGGGCGTGATGATGTTCGAGGATCCGCCGGTGCACACCATGTTGCGGGGGCTGATGAGCCGGGTGTTCACGCCGCGGCGGATGGCCGAGATCGAGGACCAGATCCGGCGGTTCTGCGTCAATTGCCTTGACCCGCATGTCGGTTCGGACGGCTTCGATATCGTCGCCGAACTCGCGTCGATGATGCCGATGCGGGTGATCGGCATGCTGCTCGGGATTCCGGAATCCGACCAGATCGCGGTCCGCGACGCCAACGACGCCAACCTGCGCACCAAGCCCGGCGCCCCGATGAAGGTGGCCAAGGCCGACAGGATCGCCGACGGCAGCATCTACGCCGACTACGTCGAGTGGCGTTCGCGCAACCCGTCAGACGACCTGATGACGGCGCTGCTGACCATGGAGTTCGACGACGAGAACGGCGTCACCCGCAAGCTGGACCGCAAGGAGATCCTGCACTACACGCAGGTCGTCGCTGGCGCGGGCAACGAGACCACCGGCAGGCTCATCGGCTGGCTCGCCAAGGTGCTCGCCGAGCACCCCGACCAGCGCCGCCAGGTGTACCAGGATCGCTCACTGCTGACCCGCACCGTCGATGAGACCCTTCGCTTCGAGCCGACCGGCCCGCACCTGGCCCGGTATGCCGTCAAGGATTTCCAGATGTACGGCACGACCGTGCCCGCGGGCAGCGCGATCCTGCTTCTCGTCGGTGCCGCCAACCGCGACCCGCGGCGCTACACCGATCCGGAGCTCTTCGACATCCACCGCGACAGCATCAGCCATCTCGCGTTCGGCAAGGGTGTGCACTACTGCCTAGGGGCCAACCTCGCCCGACTGGAGGGCCGGGTGGCCCTCGACGAGTTGTTGAACCGGTGGCCGGAGTGGGGGATCGATTACGA
Source organism: Mycolicibacterium stellerae (assembly GCF_003719305.1). GTDB lineage: Bacteria > Actinomycetota > Actinomycetes > Mycobacteriales > Mycobacteriaceae > Mycobacterium > Mycobacterium stellerae. The sequence continues at coordinate 163,496 of NZ_RARC01000005.1, read as the reverse complement.
CAGCGCCGTGCCCGCGCCGACGTCGACCGTAAGGGGCTGGGAACGACTGCGCATCGTGCTGCCGTGACGCGCCGTCAACGGTAGGGAAACACCCGATATCTCGCACACGCCCACCGCGATAGCGTCTGGACACGGCTCAACCATCTCCGAGAGGCGCTGAGCGCTGCATGAAATCGCACCTTAACTCCGCGCGACTCGTCGCCTTCGCCGTCATCTGTATCACCGCCACGGCGTGCGTGGCGTGCGGGTCCCACACAGTGTCGAGCCAAGGCCCGAGTTCGAGTGCACCCGAATCGCAGACCGGCAGTGCAAGCGCGGCCCCCGCGACGGTGGGCGTTGCGTCGGGATCCGATCAGCCATGGACGACCGACGTGTCGGGGGCCGCGAAGTCCGACCGCAGTGATGCGATTCTGGCGGCCCTCACCGACGCGGGCGGCTGGGGCAATGACAACGTCCTGCAGACCGACTTCTCGATCTCGATCTTCAACGCGGACAGCAGCACCCCGCGGATGGATGTGGTCGGTATCGAGGACTACTGCGGCGGCGGTCCGGACTGTGACAGCGTTCCGACGCAGATGCCGGTGCCGTCAGACGCCAATATCGAAGGCTCGCAGGACCTTTCCTGCGACATCTCAGGCAACACCGAGGGGCAGGGCGATTGCCACCTGCTGGTTGCCGATCGCGACGAGCAGAAGCTCTACGAGCTCTACCAGGCCAACCAGTCCGGTGACAGCATCACCACACAGTCGATGTTCATCTGGGACCTGAACAAGTCATACCCGGAAAACCTGCGCGGCGACCAGTGCACCAGTGCCGACGCCGCCGGCTTCCCGATCACCGCCATGACACCGACCGCCGACGAAGTCGCTTCCGGCGCAGTCAATCACGCGCTGCGGTTCATTCTTCCCAACGACCGGATGAAGGCCGACGTGTACGTGCACCCGGCGACCCACGCCGGCGGCCCGGAGAGCACTGAGCCGGACGCACCGCCCTACGGGGTTCGGTTCCGGCTGAAGCCCGACTTCGACGAATCCGGCTACTCCGATTCAGAGAAGGTGATCCTCACAGCGCTCAAGACGCACGGCATGCTGCTGGCCGATGGCGGCGAGATCGCACTCACCTTCGCCGACGACCGCAACAACAAGGCCAAGTGGGCCGACCTCGGCATCGATTCACAGTCGTTCAGTGACATCGGCGTCGATCAGTTCGAGGTCGTCGAGCTGGGCGAGGAGATTCCGCTCACCTACGACTGCGTGCGCAACCCCTGACCGGTGCTACTGGCCGGAATGACCCATGTGCCTTCCGAGTTCGGCGCGTGAGTGGATGTCCAGCTTGCGGTAGATCCTGGCCAGGTTGGACTCCACCGTCTTGGGGCTGATGAACAGTGCGGCGGCGACGTCGCGGTTGGTCATACCCGTGGCGGCGAGTTCGGCCACCCGCTGCTCGGACGGGCTGAGGTTGGACATCCGGCGGGTGCCGACGTCGGCGCGGGCGAGTTCGGCGCGGGCCCGGTCCGCCCACAGCCGGGTGTTGAGATCCTCGAATGTCTTCAGCGCCTCACGCAGAGTCGTTGCGGCTTGGTCCTTTTGGCGTTGCCTGCGCTGAAGCTGGCCGGCCAGCAGCTGGGTGCGTGCCCGTTCGAACGGCATGGGCAACCGTCCGTGCTCGGCGAGCGCCAGTTCGACGGCACGGTTTGCCGCATGGATGTCGCCCTGCGCCGCGAGCAGCATGGCCCGGCACCGTGCGCCGACTGCCTTCATCCACGCCCGGTCAAGCCGCTGCCCGTTGCGTTCGAGCGCCGCGATCAGCGGTTCGGCTTCGGCGAGCCTGCCCAGTTGGATCAGGGCCTCTGCGGCATCGGGGACATAGGACGCGTTGATGATCTCCGTTGAATCCGGCACCGCCTCGAGCATCCCCATCAGCGGTTTGAGCGTTTCGATCGCGGCCTCGTAGTTGCCGAGCGAGACATCGAGGAATCCGAGCATCGTCACCGGCCACTCACCGAGCCTGCGCGATCCGCAGCGCTCGCTTGCCGCCATCGCCTCGGCGACATCGCGACGGACCGACCCCTCGTCTCCCGCATACGCGGCCACGGCGGCACGCACTGTCAGCGCCACAGACAACGGCAGATCGCCGTTGAGTTGAAGCGCCCGCTCCACCGCGTCCTCGGCGATCAGCGTGGCCTCGGCCATGGATCCGCGCCAGAGTTGGATCAACACCGTGTGGAAATCGATGAACGAGAGCTCACCCTCCTCGCCGGTGTCGATGCAGCGGCGCCGGATCGCAAGCAACTCCATGTTGGCTCGGTCGAGCGCGCCGATCCAGGCCAGCACCAAGGCCCGCTGGACGCGTGGACTGAAGGCCGACGAGACGTCGGCGTCGCTGTCTTCGAGCTCGACCGCATGGTGCAGGCTGCGTTCGTCGACGCCTTCGCCGCGCATGAAGTGGAGCATCACCCGCATTCCCAGTGCCTGGCTGAGAGCATGTGGCTCACCGAGCTCAGCGGCTTTGGCGACTGCCTCTTCGATGCGCGCAACGGCGGATTCCATCCGCCCGGCGTTGACGGAGGCAAACGACAGTGACACCAGGATGGCCACGCGCTGGGCAAGCTCGTCGCCGACGTCGTCGAGTGCCGTTTCGAGTAGGTCGGCGGCTTCATCGAAGCTGTCGTTGAGCGACGCGACGAGGGCGAGCAGCGTCAACGCCTCCGCCCGCCTCGGACCGGGCTCGAGCCGTTCGATCGTGTCCTGCAGCAGCGTCCTTGCCTGCGCGGGCTCGCCGGCGTCGAAGTGGTGTGCGGCGGAAAGAATTCGACGTTCAGGAGTGCCGCCGCCCAGCCCGATGGCCAGATCGAGCAGTTCGGCCGCCGCAGCCGGTGCGCCTCGGCTTCGTGCCATGTCGGCGGCGTCGTCAAGGGCGAGCAGCGTCAGCTCGTCACCGTGCGTGGCGGCCATCGCCAGATGTCTGGCCTTCAGCTCGGGTTCGTCGACGATCTCCGCCAGTCGACGATGCATCGATCGACGCCGGGCAGGCGTCACGTCGTTATAGAAACCCCTGGCCAACAAGGGGTGTGCGAACTGCAGGCGATGACCGTCGATTCCGACGAGCCCTTTGCTCTCGATGTCCTCGAGTTGCGCAACCACATCCTCTGCGGGGATCCCGGTCGCCCGGGACACCAGCTCGACGGTCGGCGCGGCGTGACAGGCCATCGCCAGCAGCACGTCGCGGGCCGACTCGTCGAGGCTGCCGATCCGGGCGCGCACCAGCTCGGTGAGCGTCATCGGCATGGCCATGTCGGCGCTTCTGACGCCACCGTCCATCGCCCGAGCCAATTCGAGGGCGTAGAACGGGTTGCCTCCCGAAACCTCTTGTATCCGAACGATTGCCGGCCGCGATAGCGAGCGCCCGAGTCGCTGGGTGATGACGGCGTTCAAGCCACCAAGGCTCAGCGGCCGCATCTGCACCCGCTGCACGCCGTCTGGCTGCGGCAACTGCAGCCAGGATGCCGCACTGCCGTGTTCGTCTGGATCCGTTCGGACAGTGCCGAACACGCCGACCCGGGCCGACAGCCGTCGAGCGGCGAACGCGATCACGTTGCGGCTCGACGGGTCGAGCCATTGCAGGTCGTCGATCGCCATCAGCACGGGAGCCTTCTCCGCGAGCAGCTCGACCACCGATACGAAGCCGGCCCCCACCGCGCGCTGATCAGTGGACAGATCCTCGGCATCCGCGCGCAACAGGACCCGGTCGATCGCGAGCCGCTGCGGGGTGGGCAGGTCCGCCAGCACCGACGAGTCGACGCCCGACAGCAGATCAGCGAGGGAGGCGTACGCGAGCACCGACTCCGCCTCGGCGGGCCGGGCCGACAACACCAGGAACCCGCGTTCTTGCGCGAGATCGATGGCGGAGAGGCAGAGGGTGGTCTTGCCGATGCCCGGCTCCCCTTCGGCGACCAAGGCGGCAGGCCCCGATGCCGCGGCAGCGAGGAATGTCGTAACCGCTCGACCCTCTTCTGGTCGACTGACCACGCGGCTCGGCACCCGGCCAGTATCTCAACACTTTTGCTGTATGCGCATCAGACGCGCATATTTAGCACCGCTATCCAGATAACGAAGCCACCGAGCGATGTTGCCGAGCAGCAGGTTTCATACCCCGCTGATCCGCGTCGCCCGGAGTTGGCCCGCTGCTCACGCTTTGGATACCTGTCCATGGCACCGTAGCCATGTGCGGGTCGAATCGCTGCCGCCGAGCCGAGAAAGCCGAGCGGACCGCTTTCATCGGTTCTGCATCGCGGCCGTCGCGCGTTTACCCCTGCGGCTCAACGCCATTGTCGCCCCGACGTTTCTGGGATTCGCGGTGATCAACGGGTTCACGTTCGGTGTCGACCTGCTGCTGCTTTCGGTTCTGCATGCAGGGCTGGGCCTGCCGATACCGGTCGCCGTCACCGTGGCCTACGCGTGTGCGTTCACCCTGAGCTATGGCCTGAACCGCACCATGAACTTCGTGTCGCATGCGCCCGTCGGGCCCCAGTTCGCGGTCTACGTCGTCGTGGTCCTTGTGAACTATCTGGCGTTCATCCTCGGGGTGTCCAGCGCCTTGACGGCCGTCGGCATCGACTTCCGGCTGGCGCGAATCCTGGCAGGTTGCTGTGAGGCGGCCTTCATGTACAGCGCATTGCGCTGGGTGGTTTTCCGCCGTTAACAAACGCCTCAGCAATCGGCCAGCCAACTTTCAGCACTTGTCCCGCGGCAGGCCAGGCTACTGCCAGACCCGAAATTTACGGTTTGTCCAACCTATGAGGAGGTTGGACGCGATGAGGTTCAAGGCCGTTGCAGCTGGAGTACTCGCCATGGCGGCGTCGTCGACGATGGTGCTGACGCCCGGTATCGCCGCCGCAGACGACTACGCCGGACAGAAGTATTCCGATGTCCAGTCCAAGCTCGGCGATGCCGACCTGACCGGCGTGATCGCGACCCGCGTCGGCGACATCGCCAACGACGACGACTGCGTCGTGGAAAGTTCCCAGAAGGCGCCGTGGATCAAGGGCGACGACTTCGCCCCGGTCACCGACACGGTGCTGCTGAACTTGAACTGCAATTTGCCTGTGGCGACGTCGCAGCTGGCCGGAAACTCGGCGGCCAGCCCCGAGGGCCGGGCTGCGATCGCGGCCGCGGCGCAAAAGGCTCAGCAGGATCAGGAGCAGGCGGCCGCGGACCAGGCCAAGGCCAAGCACTAGGCGGTCAGCCAGGACTGCGCGAGGGAAACGGATCGGCGGCGAAGTCGATCTGCGCCGCCGGATTGGCGACCGCGGTCACCAGCGCCGAGCCAAATGCACCGATGCGGTCGAACATCGTCGCCGTACCGACCGAAATTCCGTCCGCCGCCCAGTGCGAGTCGGCCTGCACGCCCATCCACTCGTCGACCGGCAACCGGGCCAGCGCGACGGTGAGGTCGCCGTTGATGTAACCAACCCCGGCCGAGCCGAGGTTGGTGACCAGGCTGGCGCCTTCGGCCACCATCGCGCCGCGCACGAAGGGTGTGTTGTCGTGGCCCTCGACGACATCGATCATCCGGTTGATGAACCGCTTGCGCGCGGTGTGCTGGTGTTCGGCGATGCCCTTCGTCCAGCCGACACCGTCGCTGCCCATATAGGACATGCCGACTCCGCCCAGCTCCGGCGGCCAGGCGAAGTCGTTGGCCGACGCCCACTGCTCGCCCCGCGGCGCCTCCGAGCGGCGGTAGGCCACCATCGTTGCACGCACCACGGTGACACCGTCCTGCATGATCTCGCACTCGGAGTTGCGCACCCTGCGCCCATCCCTGACCAGCGTGACCTTCGTGGTCGTCGGTACTCCGCGCGCGGCCTTGAAAAGGTCCACGGTGAGCCGAGTCGGCATGAACTCCGGCGACCCGAACTCCGTCTCCAAGGCGCGGGCGGCAAGGCCGACCAGCGCGGGACCGTTGAGGTGATCGGGTCCCCAGTGGCTCTGCGCGTACTTGGTCGGCAGGTAGCGATCGTCGCCCGCCGGGGTGAAATGTGCTGGACGCGCCGTCATCGGGGCATCGTCGCACAGCCCCGAAGACGACCACGAGTGAGGATCGCAGCGAGGTACGAGCGAGGACCGGAGCGAGTGCGAGTCGAGGCAGACAGCACCGGGTGGGCATATCCCACAGGTATCTGACAGACTGAAGGCGAGGGGAGTATTCCTTAGCCGCGGAGTCGTCATCACGTCGCCTGTCATCAGACGACCGGCCCGCGGGCCGAGCGGTTGGCGGAAGAGACCTCGGCCGTTTTGGCGACCGGAGGCACCGTAGATGCAAGTAACCCAACTCGAGTGGATCATCACCCTGGCCGTGACGATCGCTGTCCTGCTGTTCGACGTCGTGGTCATCGGCCGACGGCCGCATGAACCATCGAAGCGCGAACTGGTGACAGCGCTTTCGGTCTACATTGGGCTCGCGATCGCGTTCGGCATCTGGGTGTACTTCTTCCACGGCAGCCAATTCGGCGTCGAGTTCTTCGCCGGCTGGCTCACCGAGTACAGCCTGTCCGTCGACAACCTGTTCATCTTCTTGATCATCATGGCCAGCTTCAACGTGCCCAAGAAGTATCAGCAGCAGGCGCTTCTGGTCGGCATCATCCTGGCGCTGATCTTCCGTGGCATCTTCATCGCGCTCGGCGCCGTCGCGATCAACCAGTTCTCCTGGGTGTTCTACATTTTCGGCGCGTTCTTGCTCTACACGGCGGTCACGCTGGCGCGCGACACCGAACACGACGACGACGCGGACAACTTCGTGGTGCGATTCGCCCGCAGCCACCTGCAGATGACCGACAAGTGGCACGGGCTGAAGCTCTGGATCAAGGAGAACGGCAAGCGGCTGATGACGCCGATGTTCCTCGTCATCGTCGCCCTTGGTACCACCGACCTGATCTTCGCGCTCGACTCCATCCCGGCGATCTACGGGCTGACCCAGGAGCCCTACCTGGTGTTCACCGCCAATGTGTTCGCCTTGATGGGCCTGCGCCAGCTCTACTTCCTGCTCGGCGATCTGCTCAAGAGGCTGGTCTACCTGTCTCAGGGGCTCGCGATCATTCTGGCTTTCATCGGCGTGAAGCTGATCCTGCACGCGCTGCACGAGAACGAGCTGCCGTTCATCAACGGCGGCGAGCACGTCCCGGTGCCGGAGATTCCGACGCTACTGTCCCTTGGCGTCATCATCGTGGTCCTCGTCATCACCACCGCCGCGAGCCTGTACAAGACCCGCGTCAAGGACAAGACGCGGGAACCGGCCGAGGACGAGGCGCAGGACAAGTCGGAGGACGTCGCGCAGTAATCACCTGGCGTAACGCAGAACGCGACTCATGTAGGGGCGGCCGTGACGCATTCCGACCGTGCTGTGCCGCAAAGGAACTCGGCGTGCAGCCGGGACGGCCACAATCACTCCCGCCACCCATACACTTCGGTGCAGGCGACCACGAGACGAAAGGCATACGTTGACGGCGACCATCGACGCCAGATTCGGCGGAGTCCATCATGTGTCGTTGACGGTCACCGACCTCGAGGCCAGCATCGCGTGGTATCAACGGGTGCTGCGCACCGAGCGGATGGGCGTCACGATCCCGCATTACGGGCGCGAGGAAACGGGTTACAGCGTTCTGCTCCTCGAGCCGCGGTCTGGTTTGATCTTCGGGCTGCACAGGAATGCAGGCAATCGCGGCGAACGGTTCGACGAGGCGCGCACCGGTCTGGATCATGTGTCGTTCGGAGTCGCTGGTCGCCAGGCACTCGAGGTCTGGACGGCGTGGCTGGATGCACTGGGGATCAGCCACACCGGCATCGTCGACGAAACCGAACCGATCACGTACTCGACGGTGGTGTTCCGCGACCCGGACAACATTCAGCTCGAGCTCATCGCGGTGGACTGAAAAGATCTTCATTAAGTCAGTCGATTGATTTAGCGTGGTCGGGGTGAGCGGTGCCTCTCCTCTACGTCGGGTCATCAGCGGTGCTTCGATCGGCAACGCCGTCGAGTGGTACGACTTCGCGATCTATGGCTTCCTTGCCACCTTCATCGCGGCGAACTTCTTCCCCGCCGGAAACGACACGGCGGCGCTGCTCAACACATTCGCGATCTTCGCCGCCGCGTTCGTGATGCGGCCACTCGGTGGGCTGGTCTTCGGTCCGCTCGGCGACCGGATCGGCCGACAGCGGGTGCTCGCGATCGTCATCCTGCTGATGGCAGGCTCGACGCTGGCGATGGGTCTGCTGCCGACATATGACGCCATCGGAGTCGGGGCCCCGCTGCTGCTGCTGTTTCTGCGTTGCCTGCAAGGCTTTTCCGCTGGCGGGGAGTACGGCGGCGGGGCGTGCTATCTCGCCGAGTTCGCATCCGATGCGCGACGGGGTCTGACGGTCACCTTCATCGCGTGGTCCGGTGTCGTCGGCTTCCTGCTGGGGTCGGTGACGGTGACGCTGCTGCAGACGCTGCTGGGCGATGCGGCCATGGACTCCTACGGTTGGCGCATCCCGTTCCTGATCGCCGGACCGTTGGGCCTCGTCGGCCTGTACATCCGGCTGAAGCTGACCGACACCCCGGCATTCGAGCAGTTGGCCGCCTCGGACGACGTCGCCGCATCACCGCTGCGTGAGGCGGTGAGGACCGCATGGCGGGCGATCCTTGCGGTGATCGGGATCATGATCATGTTCAATGTTGGCTACTACGTCGTCTTCACCTATCTGCCAACGTATTTCATCAAGACGCTGCACTTCTCCAAGACCACCGCCTTCGTCTCCATCACCGTGGCGTGCGTGGTGGCGATCGTGGCTATCCTGCCTCTTGCGGCGCTTTCGGACCGGATCGGCCGCAGGCCGCTGCTCATCGCGGGCACATTGGCTTTCGCGGTGCTGGCGTATCCACTGTTCCTGCTGCTGAACTCGGGTTCGGTCGCTGCGGCGATCACCGCGCACGCGTTGCTGGCCGCGATCGAATCGACCTACATCTCCGTCGCCGTTGCCACCGGTGTCGAGCTGTTCGCCACCAGGGTGCGATACAGCGGCTTCTCGATCGGCTACAACGTCTGCGTCGCGCTGTTCGGTGGCACCACCCCGTACATGGTCGCCTGGCTCACCGCTAGCACCGGCAACAACCTGGCACCTGCGTTCTATGTCATTGCCGCGGCGGTGGTTTCGCTGGTGACCGTGCTCACGCTGCGGGAGACCGCTCGCCGCCCGCTTCCTGGCACCGCGAGAGCTGAGGTGGCGGCCCGCTGACGCACCGCGAGTTCACGGCTTACGGCCCGTCGCACTGGGCCGTGCTCGCGGTGTTCGCGATCGGTGCGGTGCTGCTGGTCTGGATCGGACGCAGGCAGACCGAGGCTGCGGCCCGCACGCTCGGCCGGATCCTCGGGGCGCTGACCGGACTGATCTATGCGGCCGTGCTGATCTACTCGCTCATCCCGCCCTCGATAACGTGGTCGGTGCCGCTGCAGCTGACCGACCTCGCCACGGCCGCGGGTGCCTATGCGTTGTGGTCGCAACGGCATTGGGCCGTTACGCTGACCTATTACTGGGGGTTGACGCTCAGCGTGCAGGCGTTGATCTCACCTGTGCTGCGCGGGCCGGACTTCCCGAACTATCGATTCCTGGCCTTCTGGGCTATTCACCTGCTCGTGGTTTGGGCCGCGATCTACCTGACCTGGGGCCGGGGCTATCGACCGACGTGGCGCGACTACCGCTTCGCCATCTGCGTCACGCTGGCGTGGGCGGTGACCGCCTTGACGTTCAACAGCATTGCCGGCTCCAACTACGGATTCCTCAACAGGAAGCCGAGCACTCCGTCGCTGCTCGACCTGTTCGGGCCGTGGCCGTCATATGTATTCGTGGCGGCCGTGCTGATCCTGATCGTGTGGGCGCTGATTACGTGGCCGTGGCAACGGATTTCCAGGCGGATACCCTCGTGATGTGGTCTCCCGCCCCCTTAAGACCTACCGGAGTGAACGCAACGATGCCCATTGGACTCAGTTTTCAGGACACGATAGCCGTGCTGCATCTCGGCGACGACGAAAACCGGTTCTCGCCAGAGTTTCTCGATGAATTCGATGCCCAGCTCGACGATGCGACATCTCTTGGCGCGCACGCGCTGGTCACGGTGGCGACCGGGAAGTTCTACTCAAACGGTCTTGATCTCGACTGGCTTGCCGCCCACGGCGACCAGACCCAGTGGTACGTCGGGCGTGTACAGGCGCTACTGGCCCGCATGCTGACGCTGCCGATGCCCACGGCGGCAGCGATCGGCGGTCACAGCTTCGGTGCGGCCGCAATGCTGGCCCTGGCCCACGACTTTCGGGTGATGCGGGTCGACCGCGGCTATTTCTGCTTCCCGGAAGTCGATATCCGCATCCCGTTCACGCCAGGTATGGCGGCTTTGATTCAGGCGAAGTTGACGCCTCAGGCGGCCGTTGCCGCCATGACCACCGGCCGCCGATTCGGCGGGCCGCAGGCCGCCGCGATCGGGATTGTCGATGCGACCGCCGAGGAGGACGCCGTTACGGGCACGGCCCTCAACATTCTTGCGCCACTTGGCGCCAAGGACCCAGGCACGATCGGCGCGATCAAGAACACCATGTTCGCGACCGCGGCGGCCGCGCTGAAGGCCGTCTCCTAGGCTCCGCGCACCTAAGGAGCAATCATGCTCCGGCCTTCACCTTGGCGGCCGCTGACTCCGGCATGGGTTCGTAGCGGGCGAAGGTGCGGGTGAATGAGCCCGCGCCGTGCGAGAGCGAGCGCAGGTCGATGGCGTAGCGAGTCAACTCCGCCTGGGGCACTTCGGCTTTCACCTGTGTGCGGTCTTCGCCGACGTTCTCGGTGCCGAGAACCCTCGCGCGACGGCTGGACAGGTCGCCCATCACCGTGCCGACCAGGTCGTCGGGTATCAGCACCGACACCTCGTCGACCGGTTCGAGCAGAGTGACCCTCGCCGCACCCGCCGCCTCGCGGAGCGCGAGCCCGCCCGCCATCTGGAATGCGAAGTCGGACGAGTCGACGCTGTGTGCCTTGCCGTCGTAAAGCGTGACGCGGATGTCGACCATCGGATAACCCGCGCCGACGCCCTTCTCCATCTGTGCCCGCACGCCCTTTTCCACGCTCGGGATGAACTGCCGCGGCACTGAACCGCCGACCACCTTGTCGACGAACTCGAAGCCCGACCCTTCCGGCAACGGCTCCACCTCGATGTCGCAGACGGCGAACTGGCCGTGCCCGCCGGACTGTTTGACGTGTCTGCCGTGTCCCTTCGCCGAACCGCCGAAGGTCTCGCGCAGCGGCACGCGCAGGTCGATCTTGTCGACGCTGACCCCGAACCGGTTGGCCAACCCGTCCAGCACAACGCCTGCGTGCGCCTCGCCCATGCACCACAGCACGATCTGGTGGGTCTCGGGGTTCTGGTCGACGCGCAGTGTCGGGTCTTCGGCCGCCAATCGCTGCAGGCCGACGGACAGCTTGTCGTCGTCGGTCTTGGCGTGCGGCTGCACCGCGATCGGCAGCAGTGGCTCGGGCATGTCCCACGGTTTGAGCACGAGTGGTTCGGCCTTGTCGGACAACGTGTCGCCGGTTTCGGCTTTGGACAGCCGCCCGATCGCACAGATGTCGCCCGCCACCACCGTGCCCGCCGGTCGCTGCTGCTTGCCGAGCGGGAATGACAGCGTGCCGATCCGTTCGTCCTCGTCGTGGTCCTCGTGGCCGACCGAACTCCCGTTGGTTGCCGAGGAACCGAAGAAGGACGAAAAATGGCCCGACACGTGAACCGTCGCGTCGGGCCTTATGGTGCCGGAGAAGACCCGGACCAGGCTGACCCTGCCGACATATGGGTCCGACGTCGTCTTGACCACCTCGGCGAGAAGCGGTCCCTGTGGATCGCAGCGCAGGCCGGCGTGGTCCTTGCCCTGCGGGGTGAACACGTCGGGTAGCGGGTGCTCGAGAGGAGACGGGAACCCGCTCGTGGCGATCTCGAGCAGTTCGAGCGTTCCGACTCCGGTGCTGCTGCACACGGGAATCACCGGGAAGAAGGAGCCGCGGGCGACCGCCTTCTCCAGATCCTCGATCAGCACTTTCTCGTCGATCTCTTCACCGCCGAGGTAACGCTCCATCAGCGTCTCGTCCTCGGACTCCTCGATGATCCCCTCGATCAGCGTGCCGCGCTGTTCGGAGAGCCGGTCGGCGTAGGACGAGTCGGGCTCTTTGGTGGTCCGCTTGCCGCCGCTGTACTCGTAGTGCGTCTGAGACAGCAAGCCGATCAGGCCCGTGCACGGGGAGTTGGCGGGCAGGTACAGCGGAAGCACCTTGTCGCCGAACGCCGTCTGCGCAGCGAGCAGCGCGTTGTCGTAGTTCGCCCTGGCGTGGTCGAGCTTGGTGACGACGACGGCGCGTGGCATCCCGACCTGCTGGCACTCCAACCACAGCGACTTGGTGAGTTCGTCGACACCTTCGTTGGCGGCGATCACGAACAGCGCGCAGTCCGCGGCCCTCAAGCCGGCCCGAAGTTCGCCGACGAAGTCGGCGTAGCCGGGGGTGTCGATCAGGTTCACCTTGACGCCGTTGTGCGAAAGCGGCGCAAGAGCCAACCCCACCGATCGCTGCTGGGCGATCTCGGCTTCGTCAAAATCGCACACGGTCGAGCCGTCCACGACGGATCCGGATCGCGACAGCACCCCGGTGGCGGTCAACAGCGCCTCGACGAGTGTGGTCTTGCCGCCACCCGATGGGCCTATGAGCACCACATTTCGGATGGCGGCCGGACTGTCCGCGGTTGGGGCGGCTCCGGCGCCCGCAGAAGTATTCGCCTTGTCCGCCATGACGGCCCCTTCCGGCCCGGGTCGCTTCGTCGGGCCCGGGTGTCAATCCAACAATTCCGCTTATCCCGACGGTGTGCAAGACCCGTTCCGACGTGGAGTTACGGCTTGTCGGCGGCCCCGCACAGTTTGGGTCACTAGAATGGACTTTGCTGGTCGGGAAGTCAGTGAAGGGATAGAAGCGTTGCGCAGAGCTGTTCGGTACGTACTCGTCGTGGTTGGGGCTACGGCTGTCGCCATGGTGGGTCCGGCCCCCGCAGGCTTGGCCGCGGTGCCGGGACCCAGGTCGGACCTCGCCGTCACCGCCATCACGCCTGCGTCAGGAGACGTGGTCGGTGTCGCCGCACCGGTGGAGGTGACCTTCGCCGAGCCGGTCACCAACCTCGCTCGCGCCGAGCAGTCGATCCACATCGCCTCGGACAAGACGCCGACCGGGCAGTTCACCTGGCTGAGCAATCAAGTCGTGCAATGGGTTCCGGATCAGTTCTGGCCCGCCCACTCGCCGATCTCGGTGACTGCGGGCGGCTTCAGTACGAGCTTCGAGACCGGGTCGGCCGTCGTCGGTGTCGCTGATATCGATGCCCACACCTTCACCGTGAGCATCGATGACCAGGTGATCCGGCAGATGCCCGCGTCGATGGGTAAGTCCAAGTTCCCGACGCCGGTCGGCAAGTTCACCGCGCTGGAGAAGCAGCAGGTGGTGGTCATGGATTCCCGCACCATCGGCATCCCGCTGAGCGACCCGGAGGGCTACAAGCTCACCGTCAACGACGCCGTTCGGGTCACCTGGGGCGGCGTCTATGTGCACGGCGCGCCGTGGTCGGTCGGTTCTCAGGGCAACTCGAATGTCAGCCACGGCTGCATCAACCTCAGCCCTGACAATGCCGACTGGTACTACAACACCGTCCGGATCGGTGACCCGATCATCGTCCAGGCGTAGCCTGCGCTAGCCCGAAAGTTCTTGCAGCCGTTGCCGGGTGGCGTCGTCGGCCGGGAAGAATGACTCGACGGTCAGCTCAGAGAGGGTGACGTCGTGCGGGCTGCCGAAGCTCGTCAGGGTGCTGTGCAGCCGGAGGTCACCTGCGGGGTGGGTCAGCTGCAACGTCAGCAACAAGTCTGATGTTGCCGGCTCACCGAAGTCGTCGAGTGCGTCGGCGACACCCGGATAGCTGCGGATCTCGGTGAGAAGCTCCGCAAGCCGCGGGTCACCGGTGAGCCGCGCCAGCCGGGCCAGCCGGTGGCCGAGATGGGCGGTCCACTCGGCCCTGTTGCGGATACGCGAAGCCATTCCTTTCGGGTGCAGGCTGAGCCGGTAGGCGTTGATCGGGGGGGTCAGCAGTTCGGCGTCGGCGCCCTCCAGCAGCGGACCCACCGCGCGGTTGGTCAGCACGACGTCGCCCCACCGATCGAGTACCACCGCGGGGTAGGGCTCATGGCCTGCCAGCAGACGCTCGAGCGCGTCGCGCGCCTCCTGACTCTCCGCACCGTTGAGATCCGACTCGGCGTAGGTCGGCGCGTATCCCGCTGCGAGCATCAGCGCATTGCGTTCACGCAGGGGCACGTCGAGCTGTTCGGCGAGCGCGAGAAGCAGCCCACGGCTAGGCCGGGACCGTCCGGTTTCGACGAAGCTGAGGTGGCGGGCGGAGATACCGGTGTCCAGTGCGAGGTCCAACTGGCTGCGCCTGCGCCGCTGGCGCCATTGCCGCAGCAGCTCACCGCCGCCCACGCCGTTATGCACAATTGCGACGTTAGACCCGCACCGTCGACGCGACCACTACCTGACAGGTAATCGAGGCGCCTACGTCGACAGCACCTTGCGGAGCGCATCGGGTATCTGTCGCTTGGTCCAGTCCTCTGTGGACACGACGACGTAGACGTTGCGCCCATGCACCGCGAGCGACTCCTCGGACCCGTCGCGCCTGCGAAGGACGGAGAAGGCGAGCGTGAAACTCGTCGTGCCCACCCGTTCGCACACCACCGCTACGCGCACGCTGTCGCGCCACCGAACCGGTGCGGCGTAGTCGATTTCGGTGTGCACCACCTGCATATCGAGGTCGGCCGACATCAGGTCCGGATAGCTCGCGCCGAGGTGGTCGAAGAATCCGGTGACTGCCTCGTCGAACCAGGTGAGGTAGTGGCCGTTGAACACCACGGCCTGCTGGTCTATCTCCGCGTAGCGCGGCACGATCGGCAGCGAGTACTCCGTCACGCGGTACATGATGGGCCCACGCAGAAGGGGCACCCCCGATGGGGTGCCCCTTGAATGCTTACGAGCCGATTACTTGACGTCGACGTAGACGGTCTTGCTGGTGACCGTGGTGGCCAGGCTATCGCCCGGATTTCCCGAGTCAGTCCGCGAGAACGTCTGACCGGGTCGCACGGCGACGACGGTCGCCTGCTCGAGTGGCGTTCCGCCGACGCGGTTCACGATGACGTTGTAACCATCGGCCTTGAGGTCGTTGATGGTGTCCTGGGCGTTGCCAGGGCCGGTCGGTGCGGCGATGGCGGGCGCGGCCAGTCCCAGGGTCGCCGCGGTCAGTCCGCCTGCGACGATGGTGGCTAATCCGATCTTCTTCATCTTTGGTGCCTTCTTCTCTTCTGTTGTATGCGGTTCGACCCATGGACCTGGCCGCGATTGGCGCCGGGCTACAAAGCTTTTCAATCCGGCTGAACGAATAAACCGACAGGTCAGCCCATTAATTCCGATGGCAGTAATTGACTGCCGGTTGGCAGGATCGCCAGTGGTTCGCCGGTACCAAAACCGACGGGAAGATGGCCAGAAAGCTCGCTCGCTAAACGCCGGACAGCAAAGATCTATTCCCGACCGGTCGACATCGACGCCGGCAAAAATGCACTGCGGTGGTCAGGCCTGCCACCCTGACCAGCGCGACACGGTGACGGCGATTACCGGCCCGTCGAGCGCTATGCGTTCATATTGGACGTACTTGCGCCGCAGCTCGAAATAGCCGGTGGCCATTTGCTCGCCGCTGTAATGGATTTCGGCGGTCCCATCGGCACGCACCCACCACAGCTGCGACCAGTCTTCGTCGTAGTGGTCGACGAGGAGGCTGACCGTGGGGTTGGCTTCGATGTTGGCCAACCTGCGCAGCCTCTGCGTGGACTTTCGCTTGGCGTCCACCGCGGTATAGATGACGTCATGGCTGACCGCGAACACCACCGGGACAAGGTGGGGGACGCTGTCGGCATCCGCCGTCGCAAGCTGCGCGACGGGCGAAGAGGCGAACCTCTCTCTCGCGTCGAACTCAGCCATGGCGCCCTTCTCGAGTTGCGGTACCGCCGGAATAGTCAATAGTAAAGATTGTGAACGTCTCGTTCATTATCGAGGAAGGCTCGGCGAATGACGGGTAGTCGCGTTTTCGAGGCGCGGCCGCGCCCCCGGCCTGGGCGCCCCCGCAGCGAGGAGTCCAGGACCGCGGTGTTGCGTGCCACCTCGGAGCTGCTGCGCGAGGTCGGCCTGCGGGCGATGACCACCGAGGAGATCGCCAATCGCAGCGGCGCGAGCAAGGCGACGATCTACAAGTGGTGGCCCAATAAATACGCGGTGGCCATCGACGCGTTCCTGTCCGAGATGATGGCGGAGTCGCGCGATCCAGACACCGGTTCGGCTCGTGACGATCTGACCGCGGTCATGCGCGGGCTGATGCGCTTCTATACCGGGCCAAGCGGCCGCGTATTCGCGCAGCTCGTCGGCGAGGCTCAGGCCGATCCGTCGGTCCAGCAGGAGCTCCGCACGAATTTGGTCGACTCACGCCGCGAATTGTTTCGGACGATCTGGGACCGCGGTGTCGAGCGGGGCGAGCTGCGCCCCGACGTGGATCCGGATGCGGCGCTCGACCTGGTGATCGGGCCTGCGCTGTATCGCCTGATGATCGGCCACGCACCCTTGAGTGACGAGGCGGCCGACCTGATCGTCGACGCCGCCATCCGCGGCCTCGCCCTCAGTGACTGACGTCACCCCCCGTCGACGGCATGGGTGAGGCACAATCATCGTTGAAACTGAACGTACAGTTTCGAAAATGCTATTGACAGGGGTTCACAATGAAGCTGCTTCACATCTCCGCACTGGTCGCCGCGGGCGCCGCATCGGCCGCCATTGGGCTCGCATCGCCGGCAGCTGCCGCACAAACGGGACAGACCTGCACCTACGTGGGTGCACAGACCACCCAGTGTCAGTCCCCCGGCAATGTCCAGATCAACAGCGACCAGCCGGTCACGTATCCGTACCAGTTCCCGTACCTCTACGGCAACGCCCTGCTGTTCCATCACGGCGGACACCACCGCTGATCCGCAGGCGGCCTACCTGGGTCCCCGCTGCTGCGGCGCAACGCTTATCGGCAGCCTGGTTGCCGGCGTGCGCGTCACCCCGATCTCGGGCTGCTTCGTGGGCCTCGGCCGCACCGTCGGCCTGACCACCGCCGGCGCCTCGTTCATCGTGGACGCCGGCGGTGGCGGCGGCGGCGGCGCTGGTGGTGGCGGCGGGGGCTGTTTACTCGTCGCCGTTGCCAGCGGCGTGGTTGTCGGTGGTGTGCTCTCCGACGGCGCCCGCTCCTCGGGCGCGGGGGAGCCCCGCAACACCAGCAGAACCACCGACACCACGATCGCGGCCAGTGCCACCGCGCTCGCGATCATCAAGCTGCGCGCCTGGGAGGACCGGTGCCACGTCGTCGTCGACACCGGGGTGAAGTCCTCGTCCCACGTGTTCTCGTCGAACGCGTCGAACCCGTCGTTGGCCTTCGGGTCCGCGTCGGCCAACAGGTAATCGAGGTCGGCCTCGGACGCGCGGGAATTTCCCTCGTCAACGACGTCGACGCCGTCGCTCCCGTCGGTTTCTTCCCGCAGGTAGTCGAAGTCGCCCGAGGCCCCCTTCTCCGCCACCATCTGATGCTAGCGCCACTACCAGGGGAAACGCTCGTCCACCGTCGATAAAGATCGACTCGCCGCAACCGCATGCCAAGGACGCGCAGCCACGATAGGGTTCCAACGCCGCGGTGAACCATTCATCGCGACGACCCGGCGTCGTCATCGCCGCGCCACCACTGGTCTGCCTGCCCGTCGGAAGGTTCGCCCATGAAGAAAACACGCCTACTCGGCATCACCGCCGCCGCCCTCCTCGTCGCCGGAATCGCGGCCTGTGCTCCGCCCGAGAAGAAAAGCGATGGCGAACAGACCGAGTCGGGCGTGAAGGCCTCGGAGGCGACTTCCGCCGAGGACTTCGGTGGCATGGATGCACTCGTCGAGGCGGCAAAGAACGAGGGCCAGCTCAATGTGATCGCCCTGCCGCCGGACTGGGCCAACTACGGAGCGATCATCAAGGCGTTCTCCGACAAGTACGGCATCAAGGTGAACTCCGCACAGCCCGATGCGGCCAGCCAGGACGAGATCAATGCCGCGACCCAACAGAAGGGCAAGAGCACCGCGCCCGACGTCTTCGACCTCGGGCAGTCCGTCGCGCTTGCCAACACCGCGATGTTCGCGCCGTACAAGGTCGCGACGTTCGATGACATCCCTGCGGCGTACAAGGACGCCGACGGCACGTGGGTCAACGACTACGGCGGCTATATGTCGATCGGCTTCGACTCCGCCAAGGTGCCGCCAGTTGCCGACGTCAACGATCTGCTCAAGGGTGAGTACAACGGCAAGGTGGCGCTCAACGGCGACCCGACCCAGGCCGGCGCGGCGTTCTCCGGCGTCCTGATGGTCGCGCTGTCCCAAGGCGGCTCGGTCGACGACATCGCGCCCGGCGTCGAGTTCTTCCGAAAGCTGAAGGCCGCGGGCAACTTCCTGCCCGTCGACCCGACGCCCGCGACCATCGAGTCCGGCCAGACACCGGTCGTCATCGACTGGAACTACCTCAACGCTGCCGAAACCGCCAAGCTGCCCACCTGGCAGGTCTTCGTGCCGTCGAACGCGGTGGTGGCCGGCTACTACTACCAGGCGATCAACAAAGACGCGCCGCACCCGGCCGCCGCGCGGCTGTGGCAGGAGTTCCTCTACAGCGACGCGGGGCAGAATCTCTACGCCGCCGGTGGGGTGCGTCCGGTGCGGGCCGACAAGATGATGCAGACAGGTTCCATCGACAAGGGCGCGGTCGACAAGATCCCGGTGATCGACGGGCCCGTCACGGTACCGACGCCCGACCAGACCGAGAAGGCGACCAAGTACCTCGCGGACAACTGGGCCAAGGCCATCGGCTGACGTGTCACAAGGGATCCCGCGCACGCGAGGAGCGAAACGGGTAAGAGAGTCGCTGCCGCTGCTGCCGTTCTTCGCGCTGCTCACGATCTTCCTTATCGTCCCGACCGCGACGGTGATCGTCAGCGCGTTCTTCGTCGACGGCGCCTTTTCCTTTGCCCGCATCGCGGCATTGTTCTCCGACACCGCGCTGTCGGCGCTGTGGAAGAGCGTGCTGCTTTCGGCGAGCACGGCGATCATCGGCGCGGTGCTCGGCGCGGTGCTGGCCTGGCTGATCGTGAGCAGCCCGCCCACCTCGGTGCTCCGTAGAGCTGTCATCTCGCTGTGCAGCGTGCTGGCCCAGTTCGGCGGCGTCGCACTGGCTTTCGCGTTTCTCGCGACAATCGGGCTGAACGGAGTGCTTACGCTCTGGGTCCAGGAACACTTCGGCTGGAATCTTGCGGGCTCGGGCTGGCTGTACAGCCTGACGGGTTTGATCCTGGTCTACACGTACTTCCAGATCCCGCTGATGGTGATCGTGTTCGTGCCCGCACTGGAGGGACTTCGTGAGCAATGGCGTGAGGCCGCCGTAAGCCTCGGCGCGTCGACGTTTCAGTACTGGCGTCAGGTGGCGGTGCCACTGCTGACTCCGGCATTCCTCGGTTCGTTTCTGCTGCTGTTCGCCAACGCCTTTGCCGCCTACGCCACCGCCGCGGCACTGGTCAGTCAGGGCAGCCCGATTCTGCCGCTGCTGATCCGCGCGGCGTTGACGAGCGAGGTGGTGCTTGGCCAGTCCGGGTTCGCTTATGCGCTGGCGTTGGAGATGATCGTCATCGTTGCGGTGGTGATGATCGCCTACAACGCGCTCGTGCGACGTACCGCGAGGTGGCTGCAATGAGAAGAACTACATTGGGCGGCAAGATCTTTCGCGGTGTACTGTTCATCGCGTTCGGGTTGTTCTTCCTGTTTCCGCTGTATGCGATGGCAGACTTCTCCACCCGCAACCTGATCGCCGGTGGTCGCACCATGGCCGCGTGGAAGAACTTGGTCGCCGACGACGCGCTGTATTCGGCCATCGTGATCTCGTTGCTTCTCGCCGTTTTCACCGTGCTGCTGATGCTGGTGATTCTGGTGCCGACAATGATCTGGGTCCGGCTGCGGGCGCCGTGGGCCAAGGGCATCGTCGAATTCCTCTGCCTGCTGCCGCTGACGATCCCGGCCCTTGTCATCGTGGTCGGGTTGCGCAACGTCTACCTGTGGGTGACCTACTTCCTCGGCGAGTCGGCGCTGACGCTGACATTCGTGTACGTGGTGCTTGTGCTGCCGTTCGCGTATCGCGCGATCGACGCCGCGCTGTCGGCCATCGACCTGAAAACCCTTTCGGAGGCGGCGCGCTCGCTGGGTGCTGGCTGGCTCACCACGATCGCTCGCGTCGTGGTGCCCAACATCTGGTCCGGAATCCTGTCGGCGGCGTTCATCTCGATCGCAGTCGTGCTGGGGGAGTACACGATCGCCTCCCTTTCCGGATTTCAGACGCTGCAGGTTCAGATCGTGCAGATCGGCAAGACCGACGGCCCGACGTCGGTGGCCGCATCGCTGGCGGTGCTGGTGTTCGGCTTCGTGCTGCTGCTCATTCTCGCGCTGATAACCCGTGGCCGACGCCGTACCGCGGCGGATCCGGCCGTCGCCGCCCCGACGCCCGCCGGATCTTCTTCGCTCCTCACGCCCGCGACCAAACCTGGAGTTCCGACATGACGAATGGTGTTTCCGTTGAGCTCAACGACCTGACCCGGGTCTACGGGTCGGTCAAGGCACTCGACGGGCTTACCCTGCATATCGAGCCCGGCGAGTTGGTCGCGCTGCTCGGCCCGTCCGGATGCGGAAAGACAACGGCGCTGCGCATTCTTGCCGGATTGGACGAGGCGACATCGGGAAGCGTGTCGGTGGACGGTCGCGACCTGACCAATGTGCCCGCGAACAAGCGTGACATGGGCATGGTGTTCCAGGCCTACAGCCTGTTCCCGCATCTGACCGTCGTCGACAACGTTGCATTCGGGCTCAAGATGCGCGGAAAAGACAAGGGGCAGAGGGTGTCCCGCGCCGACGAGATGCTCGAGCTGGTCGGGCTGACGGCACACCGGAACAAGTACGCCAGCGAGCTGTCCGGTGGCCAGCAGCAGCGGGTCGCGCTTGCGCGGGCGTTGGCGATTCGGCCGCGGGTGCTGCTGCTCGACGAGCCGTTGTCGGCGCTCGACGCCAAGGTGCGGGTGCAATTGCGCGACGAGATCCGCCGGGTCCAGCTGGAAGTCGGAACGACAACGCTTTTCGTCACCCACGACCAGGAGGAGGCGCTCGCCGTCGCGGACCGGGTCGGGGTGATGAGCCAGGGCAAGCTCGAACAGCTCGCCGCGCCCGCCGAGCTCTATGCCAACCCGGCGACTCCGTTCGTCGCGGAATTCGTCGGCCTGAACAACAAGGTGCGCGCAGAGGTTTCGGACGGACAGGTCAAGCTGCTCGGCGCATCCGTTCCCGCGTTGCCGGGTTCGGTGACCGCCGGTGCCGGGCTGGCGATGGTGCGACCGGAGTCGGTGACGGTCAGCGCGGACCCGGCGGGGACCGCGTCGGTGACGTCGGTCGCGTTTCTCGGACCGATCTCCCGGGTGTACTGCACGCTGGCCGACGGAACGGTCGTCAGCGCACAGATGGCCAGCTCTGCGGCGCGGGTGTTCGGGCCGGGTGAGCGCGTGACGGTCGGCGTCGAACCGACGGGCGTGCTCGTCGTCGCGGCGGCGTAGTCAGACCGGCTTGATCGGTTCGATGCCGAGGTCTCGATAGGTGACCAGGGCGACGAACGGCACGTCGCGATCCGCGAACAGCTTGGCGGCCACGTCGCCGCGGTCGACCATCGGGATCACGCCGGTGACAACGACGCCGAGCGGGGCGATCCGGTCCAGCGCCAGTGCCGTCGAGCCACCGGTGCTGATGACGTCGTCGACAAGGAGCACGCGGGTGCCCTCCTGCAGCCGGGTGCCTTCGACCCATTGCTCGCGGCCGCGCTGCTTCTGTTCCTTGCGAACGGAAAACCAGGCCTTGCCGGTGACCATCGCGACGCCGTGCGCCAACGGGTCGGCACCCATGGTGAGCCCGCCAACCGCGTCGAACTCGATGTCGTTGGCGGCCGCCAGCTCAGCGACCGCGCGGCTGACGATGGCCAACCGCTCGCCGGTGTCGACCGCGTACTTGCCGTCGATGTAATCGTGGCTGAGCTGGCCACTCGCCAACTTGAACGGTTCGTCGCGGCGCTCGTGGCCTCGGGAGCGGATCAGCTCGAAAGCGGCTTGCCAAAGCTCGGAGCGTTCGGTCACGAGCTGATCCTAAGCCGGGGCCGCGGCCGCGTAGGCCTCGCCTGTCGCGACGTCCATCCGGCCGTAACCGCCGTACCAGCGCACCCGCCCCACCCGCAGTACCCACACCGCGAAGTCGCCGAAGTCGATGTAGTTCTTCGCATCGGGAACCGCGGCCAGGTGCGCGTCCCTCGCGGCGACGAGTTCGTCGCCGACGGGTCGTTCGACCACACCGGCAAGCGTCACCCGGCCCCACGACTGCGGGTCGGGGTCGCGGGTGGGTGACACGATCGCGATGCTGGCCCTTGGGTCGGCGGCCAGGTTGCGGCCGTGCTCGGCGAGGGTCGAGACGCACAGCACGGGCGCGCCACCGAGCAGTCCGTAGGTGACGAACGAGGCCCACGGGTCGCCGGTCGCGCTCAGAGTCGCCAACGTGCCGGTGTTGGTCGACGCCACGATCGCGCGTGCTTCCTCGGCGGCTGACGGGCGGACGGGCTCCACGTCGGCACGATACGTCACCGCCGCCGATCGCGTTAGAGCGTCTCCTCAGCAAGCAAGGATTCCATCGGCCGATGGCAGGAAGTGTGCGACAATTCCCTCACGATAAACGCCTGGTCAGCAACTTTATCGGAGATGGGGAGTCGATGGAGGTGCCGGGTCTGCGCGTCGCCGCGTGTGCAGGCGTGCTCGTTGGCGGCCTCATATTGGGCGGCAGCACGGCCGGGATCGCGGTTGCCGAACCGAGCGGTGCCCCCGGCGACGAGCAATCCAGCAAAGACATCGAAAACGAGCACCCGAGCCTCTCGCATCTAATTCAGCGGATCTTCAGTGAACATCGAAAGCGGCCAGCCAGTGCGGCGCGGAGCGCACCGCGGGCGAAGATCGGCTCAGCACCTGACAGCGGTTTCATACCCAGCGAATCGAGCATGGCGACGGCATTCGCCGACGTCGCGGAGGTGACCGACCCTCCCGACCCGGTACCGGCTCCCGACGACGACCGCGAGGCAGACCCCGACGGAACACCCTCGGGCACGAACGAAGGTACCGACCCTGGCGGCGGTGCCGAACCGCTCAACGACGCGGCCGCCGTGGGCGGCGGGAGTGACTACACCGACGAAACCGTCGTCACCGACAACGCCGTTGTCGTGTCCGACCCCGCGCCGGTGGCGCAGCAGGTCGACGTCGTCGAGTATCCGTTCCTCTACTACGTCCTCGAGGTACGCCGCGGCGGCAGCGGCTGGTGGAACGCCACCGTGATCATTTCGCGGCGCCAGCAAGAGGCCGGTGAGCCGACGCCCGAACCCGAGCCCCAGGTGGTGGCTGGACCGGCGTTCCGCGGCCCCGCACCCGAGGCCCCCGCGCCCGATCCGGTTCTCGATGCGTCCGGCGGTGTCGCGGGCGGAAGCGACTATCAGGCCACCGGTTTCGGCGGCGCACCCGTGCTGTCGGCACCCATCGTCGCGGCGCCGGTACTGCCGCCGGCTGCGGTCCGGTTCCCGGCGTTGGCGCCCGCGGCGACATTCCCCCCTGGTCTCGGCTCGGCAGCGCCGCGCGGCGCGAACGGCGCCGAATGGTCAACCCAGGGAGGCGGCAGGCAGGCAGGTCCGCTGGAACAGGCGCCGCCGGGCTCCGTCAAGGCGATGTCGGGCCAGCCGCCGCGACAGGGACATGCCGACTACCTGCGCAGCCCCGGCCTTCCTCAGTTGGCCGGAGCCGCGCTGCCGGGCGTCGCGGTCATCCTGCTGATGACCCTCGGCGGCGGCGTCGTCGGCTACCGCCAGGCCAACGCGGGCCGGATGATCCGGGCCAGCGGCGCCGCGCGCTATCTGCCTTAGGGCGTCAGCCGCCGAGGGCGGCGATCAGATCCTTGATCCTCGACGCCTCGTCCTCGAGTACCGGCTCTTCGGCTTCGACGGCCTCGATCAAGTCTTTGCGCAGACCCACACCGTTGGCCGCTTCCTTGGTGGACAGCTTCGCCCGACCGCGCGCGATGTAGAGGCGCTGACCCAACGTGGCGCCCGGCCCGTTGGCCGCGGTGGCCATCAGATCGTCGTAGCGACTACGCACCCCGCTGAGCGCGACGATGACCGAAGGGGTCACCCGGCTGCGGCTGGCGGCGTCGGCCAGCGAGTCCTGAAGTTTGCGCAACCCGGAAAGGATCACGCCTGCGCGGTCCGGGAATTCGGGGTCGCTCGGATCGGGAAGGGCGTCAATCGCCGCGGCATACATGTGCATGGCCGCATCGGACAAACCAACGATTACAGGAGCTTCACCATCATTAGGCTCAACCACGGCCACTCGATTCGTCGAAGAATTGATTTAGGGCCTTTGCCCACCGGTGATGGGAACAAAGGTCGCGCAAACGGTATCCCGGTTCGGCGCGGGTTTCAACCGCTCCTTTACACCATCGGAGCCCGCTCTTTGCTCACTGCCGTCGCGACACGCGCAGCAGATTCAAATCCGTCGCGGGTGGGTAGGTTTGAAGTTCATATGGATGCTCCCCTAGATGCGCGAAACCGAGTCGACGAATTGATCGACCACGACCCGACAGAGGGCAGCCACGTCGAAGGCGGCGTGGTGGAACACCCAACCGCCGACGACTTCGACCATGCGGCCGTGCTTCCCGAAGACCGCACCTGGTTCAAGCGTGCAGTGTTCTACGAGGTGCTTGTGCGGGCGTTCTACGACGGCAGCGCCGACGGCTCTGGCGACCTGCGCGGTTTGATCGAGAAACTCGACTATCTGAAATGGCTTGGCGTCGACTGCCTCTGGCTGCCGCCGTTCTACGACTCGCCGTTGCGTGACGGTGGCTACGACATCCGCGACTTCTACAAGGTGCTGCCGGAGTTCGGTACCGTCGACGATTTCGTGGCGCTGCTCGACGCCGCCCACCGCCGCGGCATCCGGGTCATCACCGACCTCGTGATGAACCACACGTCGGATTCCCACGAGTGGTTCCAGGAGTCGCGTCGCAACCCCGACGGCCCCTACGGCGACTACTTCGTGTGGAGCGACACCAGCCAGAAGTATGCCGACGCCAGGATCATCTTCGTCGACACCGAGGAGTCGAACTGGACCTTCGATCCGGTGCGAAAGCAGTTCTACTGGCACCGGTTCTTCTCCCACCAACCCGACCTCAACTACGACAACCCGGCCGTCCAGGAAGCGATGATCGACGTGCTGCGGTTCTGGCTCGATCTCGGTATCGACGGGTTCCGGCTGGACGCCGTGCCGTATCTGTTCGAACGTGAGGGCACCAACTGCGAGAACCTTCCTGAGACGCACGCCTTCCTCAAGCACTGTCGCAAGGTGATCGACGACGAGTTCCCCGGCAGGGTGCTGCTTGCAGAGGCGAATCAGTGGCCCGCCGACGTCGTCGAGTACTTCGGCGACCCCGACACCGGCGGCGACGAATGCCACATGGCGTTCCACTTCCCGCTGATGCCGCGCATATTCATGGCGGTGCGACGGGAGTCGCGTTTCCCGATCTCGGAGATCCTGGCGCAGACGCCGCCGATCCCGGATATGGCGCACTGGGGAATCTTCCTGCGCAACCACGACGAATTGACATTGGAGATGGTCACCGACGACGAGCGTGACTACATGTACGCCGAATACGCCAAGGATCCGCGAATGAAGGCGAATGTCGGCATTCGGCGTCGGCTCGCTCCGTTGCTGGAGAATGACAGAAATCAAATAGAGCTGTTCACCGCCCTTTTACTTTCGCTGCCCGGTTCGCCAGTTTTGTATTACGGTGACGAGATCGGCATGGGCGACATCATCTGGCTTGGCGACCGAGACGGTGTGCGCACCCCGATGCAGTGGACCCCGGACCGCAACGCCGGCTTCTCGAAGGCCAACCCGGGACAGCTTTACCTGCCGCCGAACCAGGACCCGATCTACGGCTACCAGTCGGTGAATGTCGAGGCGCAGGTGGACAGCTCGTCGTCGCTGCTCAATTGGACCCGCACCATGCTGGCGGTGCGCCGCCGCCATGAGGCGTTCGCTACCGGGTCGTTTCGCGAACTCGGCGGGTCCAACCCCTCGGTCCTGACCTACGTGCGCGAACTCGAAGAGGACGGCGAGAAAGACACCGTCTTGTGCGTGAACAACCTGTCCCGCTTTCCGCAGCCGATCGAGCTGAACCTGCAGCACTGGACCGGTTACACGCCGGTCGAGATGACCGGGCACGTCGAGTTCCCCTCGATCGGCCAGTTGCCGTATCTGCTGACCCTGCCCGGCCACGGTTTCTACTGGTTCGAGCTGCGGCCATCGGAGGAGCGACGATGAGCGGCGCTGCGAAACTGCCGTGGTCGGCGTGGCTGCCGGAGCAGCGCTGGTATGCCGGCCGCACGCGCGAAATGGCCTCCGCCGAGCCCGCGCAGGTTGTCACGCTCCGCCAAGACCTCGACTTGGTGCTGCTCGACGTCGCCTATAGCGACGGATCGACTGAGCGGTATCAGGTGATCGTGCGGTGGGACTCCGGAGCCGCCGAGACGGCGACATCAAGCTCGGGACCCATCGACGAATATCTTGACCTGGCGACTATCGGGGCGGCCGGTGAGCGCACCGCCTACGATGCGCTCTACAACCCGGCCGACGCGAAATACCTTCTGTCGCTGGCCGATTCGGAAGCAACCATCGGTGATTTGCGGTTCGGCAAAGAGCCGGACGTCACCTTGCCTCTCGACGCGGCGCCCAGGGTGGCGAGCGCCGAGCAGAGCAACACCAGCGTGGTGTTCGAGGAAAGTGCCGTCTTCAAGGTCTTCCGCCGAATCACGCCGGGCATCAACCCCGACATCGAACTGAACCGGGTGTTGGCGCGGGCGGGCAACCCGCATGTGGCACGGCTGCTCGGCTCGTATGAAACGACGCTCGACGAAGAGCCGTACGCGCTGGGAATGGTCACCGAATTCGCCGCCAACTCCGCCGAGGGCTGGGACATGGCCACCGCGAGCACGCGCGACCTGTTCGCCGAGGGCGACCTGTACGCCGACGAGGTGGGCGGAGACTTCGCGGGTGAGTCATACCGGCTCGGTGAGGCGGTCGCCTCGGTACACGCCACCCTCGCCGAGGAACTCGGCACCGCGATGACCCAGTTCCCGACCGACGCCGTGCTGGAGCGGTTGGCGACAGCGGCCGCGGCGGTACCCGATCTGGCCGAGTACGTACCGCTCATCGAGGAGCGCTATCGCAAGCTGAGCGAGGACACCATCACCGTCCAGCGTGTGCACGGCGACCTACACCTGGGGCAGGTGTTGCGCACCCCGGAGCGGTGGCTGCTGATCGACTTCGAGGGCGAGCCGGGGCAGCCGCTCGACGACCGCAGACGGCCCGATTCGACGGCAAGGGACGTGGCGGGCGTGCTGCGCTCGCTCGAGTACGCCGCCTATCAACGGCTGATGGAACAGTCCTCCGACGACGACCGCACCCGGCAGTTGGCCGCACGGGCCCGCGAGTGGGTGAAACGCAACAGCGCTGCGTTCTGCGACGGCTACGCCGCGCAGGCCGGCGCCGATCCGCGGGACTCCGCCGCCCTGCTGGCCGCCTACGAACTGGACAAGGCGGTGTACGAGGCCGCCTACGAGGCGCGGCACCGGCCGACGTGGCTGCCGATCCCGTTGCGTTCCATCGCCCGCATCGTCGGTTGATTCTGAAGACAACCACGTAAAAATTTGCCAAACG
This sequence comes from Mycolicibacterium stellerae, assembly GCF_003719305.1. Classification (GTDB taxonomy): domain Bacteria; phylum Actinomycetota; class Actinomycetes; order Mycobacteriales; family Mycobacteriaceae; genus Mycobacterium; species Mycobacterium stellerae. The sequence goes on along the minus strand of NZ_RARC01000005.1, from coordinate 135,428 downwards.
GCTCCGCCCTGCTCTCCCCGGGTGGACCATCCGATCATGGCTGACGTGGACTTTTGTGTAGTAGGGGCGGGTTTTGCCGGCCTCACCGCCGCGTTGCGGCTGAAGCAGGCGGGGCGGTCGGTGGTGGTGCTGGAAGCCCGCGACAGGGTCGGCGGGCGCACGTTCACCGAACTGCGTGCCGACGGGACGTGGATCGATCGCGGCGGCGCGTGGGTGGGGCCGGGACAGGACCGCATCTATGCGTTGATGGCCGAGTTCGACGTGCCGAGCTACAAGCAGTACGGGCGCGGCGAGTCGATGATGGTCATTGGCGGCAAGCAGTTCCGCTACACGGGCACTGTGCCAAGGACGCTGAACCCGTTCGCGACCGTCAATCTCGGCACGGCGATGCTCGAGCTGGCCCAGATGTGCAAGACGATTCCGCTCGAGGAGCCGTGGAACGCCAAGAAGGCCGACAAATGGGACACCATCTCCGTCGCCCAGTGGCTGGACCACCATGTCCGGTCGCTGGCGGCGCGCGATCTGCTCGAGACCGCCATCGGCGGCACCTACACCAGTGACACGTCAGAGGTCTCGTTGTTGTTCGCGTTGCATCAGATGGCGTCGGGCGGCGGACCTCAATTCGTGTTCGGCGTCGAGGGCGGCTCTCAGGATTCGCGCATCGTCGGCGGGATGGGTGCGGTGTACGGCCCGATGGCCGCGGAGATGGGCGATGCGTTGCACCTGTCTGCGCCGGTGCGCCGCATCGAGCAGGGCGACGACCAGGTGACCGTGCGCTGCGACGACATGACGGTGACGACGCGGCGGGTGATCGTCGCGGTGCCGATCGCCATCGCCAGCCAAATCCTTTATGAGCCAGGGCTTCCCGTGGACAGGTCGTTGCTGCACCAGCGCATGCCCAGCGGTGCCGTCTACAAGATCAACATCGTCTACGACGAGCCGTTCTGGCGATCCGACGGCCTGACCGGCCAGTCGGCGGCGCCGGGGACGCCTGCGCCGGTGACCATCGATGCGTGCACCGACGCCGGCACACCGGGCGTGCTGTGCGTGATCGTCGAAGGGCCGACCGCACGCGACATGTGCGCACTCGACGACGAGACGCGCCGCGGGCTGATCCTTGCCGAGCTGGCCAACCGCTTCGGCCCCAAGGCTGGTTCGCCGATCGACTTCATCGAGCAGAACTGGACGACGGAACGCTATTCGGGCGGCGGGATGATCAGCCACGCGCCGCCGGGCGTGCTCACCGAGTTCGGGCCTGCGCTGCGTGAACCGTGTGGGCGCATCCACTGGGCGGGCACCGAGAGTTCGGCCGTCATGTGCGGCTGGGTGGACGGGGCGGTGCGCTCAGGGGAACGGGCGGCGGCCGAGGTGATGGCGGCCGAGCGGGTAGCGGTGGCATAACGGGTAACCGGTTAGGCATGGCGTCCTACGCGGTGAACAAGTCAGCGGTGGCCAAGGCGCGCAAGCTGATCGATGCGAAGCAGTACGTCCTCGACAGCGACTGGGGAGAAGTGCAGCCCACCGCGGACGCGCAGAACGCTTTCCTGGAGAACCACACCTGGGATGAGTACGCGCAGTGGCACCTCGGGCTCACCGAAGGGGCCAACGACCACACCAAGGCCCGCTATGCGTTTGTCTACGGCGACCTGCGGCGGGTTCACCGCACGGGCCTGATCGCATGCGTGTACCGCGCCTCGGAGTGGCGTCACAAGGACGTCGAACTGGCCGCCCACGATCTGCTGCAGTACCTCGATGCCAAGGTTGGCCTGAAGCCGTCCGGCTAGGCCCGAAACATGAAGTCCAGAAAGCGTTCCTGCATTTCGACCGGTGCGTCTTCGGGAGTCGCGCCGTGCAGCACCCCCATCCCCGCCCCGAAGAAGACGGCGGCTCGGACACCGGCATCCTCGGGGTCGAAGCCGGCTTCGACGAAGGCCTGATAGACCGCCCGAAACACACGCCCGTCGCTTCTCCGCACGTTGGCGGCCACGTCGGCGTCGGTCAAAGCCCATACGCGCATGGCCCGCTCGAGCGCCCACTGCGCAGGCCCGGCGACGGCACTCATCATGTATCTCAAGCGTTGGCGGGGCTCGACGGCTGCCGAGTCCTCGAACCGCTGGCGGTCCTGGTCCTTCAGGCTTCCCCAGGCATCGAGGAGTGCGGTGCGGTAGGCGTGCAGATCGGCGAAGTGCCAATAGAAACTTCCTTTGGTGACACCGAGCCGCTCGCAGAGCCGGTCGACGCGCAGCGCATGCGGGCCCCCTTCGGCGACCAAGGCGAAACCGGCCTGGATCCAGTCGTCGATAGAAAGCCGGCGTCCGGTGCCGCGCGGCGGGGTCATGCACGGCAGCTTACGTCTACCAGCATCTTGACAGCCGGGAAAGATTAGCGGCGGTAATGAATTCCGCCGAGAGGTGCTGTTGCAACCGTGGCCGCCGGTAGTCACCGCCGCTCTTCGGCTTCTACTTCCAGCCCGCCCGGCCGGCGGCACCCCTCGGTGCCGAATTCGCGGCCACGGCTGCTACAGCTGCCAAACGTTACCATACTGCCTGGTATGGGAGGGGCCTTCGGCTGATTCCGGTCAGTGAGAAGCGGGCCGCCGTTTAGCCGCGGCACGGGTCGGGCACCATGGGACCCATGGCACGCGACGTTTCCGATGATAATCCGCTGACACCCGAAGAAGCGCTCGACTCCGACGAGGTGCGCAACGACGACGGCGACGAGGTCGTCGACCCGCCGGAGCGGTGGATCGAAGCTCGCGAGGACGAGTCGCTGGACGAACGTCTCGCGGACGAGACGCCGGACGTGTCGCCCGACGACATTGACCTGCGCGATGCCGACGACCCTGGAAGCAGGGAGACCGTCACCGAATCAGACGACGCACTGGACCGCCTTGACCCAGGGCGCCACGGCCGTGAACAGGGCCAGATCGACGGGACGCCGGAGGACGGCGACTCGTTCTACGACGTCATCGACTAGCTGTACGCCTGCAGCACCATCACCGAGCGCGCGTCCACGGTGACCGTCGTGTCGGCGTCGTGGGGCTTGTATTCCTCGACCACTTCGTCGGCGGTGTAGATCACCGGAACCCACGAGACGCCGAACTCCTCGTGCGGCAGCGTGAAGTCGATCGGTTCGTGGTTGGCGTTGAAGAACAACACGAACGAATCGTCGGTCACCCGCTGGCCCCGCACGTCGGGGTCGGGGATCCCGTAACCGTTGAGGTAGACGCCCAGCGATTTGGCGAGCCCGGATGCCCAGTCTTCGTCGGTCATCTCGGCACCGTCGGGCGCGAACCAGGCGATGTCGGGGAGTCCGGTGTCGTCCTGTCGCACCGGCCTGCCACTGAAGAAGCGTCGCCTGCGAAACACCGGATGTGCCGCGCGCAGCGCCGACACGGTGCGGGTGAACTCGATCAGTTGCTCGTCGGCTTCTTCCCAGTCGATCCAGGACAGCTCGTTGTCCTGGCAGTAGACGTTGTTGTTGCCCTGCTGTGTGCGACCAAGTTCGTCACCGTGCGCGATCATCGGCACGCCCTGGGACAGCAGCAGGGTGGTCAGGAAGTTGCGTTGCTGGCGCCCCCGCAGCGCGTTGATCTCGGGATCATCGGTTGGGCCTTCGACGCCGCAGTTCCATGACCGGTTGTGCCTCTCGCCGTCGTTGTTGTTTTCGCCGTTGGCATCGTTGTGTTTCTCGTTGTAGGACACCAGATCCCGCAGGGTGAAGCCATCGTGGGCGATGACGAAGTTGATGGATGCCACCGGCCTGCGAGCGGTGCCCTCGTAGAGATCGGCTGACCCGGTCAGCCTGGAAGCGAACTCGTCGAGGGTGGCGGGCTCGCCGCGCCAGAAGTCCCTGACGGTGTCGCGGTACTTGCCGTTCCATTCCGTCCACTGCGGCGGGAAGTTGCCGACCTGGTATCCGCCGGGCCCGACGTCCCATGGTTCGGCGATCAACTTGACCTGGCTGACTGTCGGATCCTGTTGCACGAGTTCGAAGAACGTCGACAGCTTGTCCACGTCGTAGAACTCGCGGGCCAGCGTCGAGGCCAGGTCGAAGCGGAAGCCGTCGACGTGCATTTCGGTCACCCAGTACCGCAGCGAGTCCATGATCAGCTGCAGTGAGTGCGGGTGTCCGACGTTGAGGCTGTTGCCGGTGCCGGTGTAGTCCATGTAGTAGCGCTTGTCGTCGTCGACGAGCCGGTAGTACGCGGCGTTGTCGATGCCGCGCATCGAGACCGTCGGGCCGAGGTGGTTGCCCTCGGCGGTGTGGTTGTAGACCACGTCGAGGATCACCTCGATACCCGCCTCGTGCAGGGTGCGCACCATCGCCTTGAACTCCTGCACCTGGCCGCCGGGGGTGCCACTGCTGCTGTACTTCGGGTCAGGAGCAAAGAACCCGATGGTGTTGTAGCCCCAGTAGTTCGACAACCCCTTGTCGATCAGCGTCGAGTCGTTGGCGAAGTGGTGCACCGGCATCAGCTCGATCGCCGTCACCCCAAGCGACTTGAGGTGTTCGATGATCGCGGGATGCCCGACGGCGGCATAGGTGCCGCGCATCTGTTCGGGGATATCGGGATGAGTCTCGGTGAGGCCCTTGATGTGCGCCTCGTAGATGACGGTGTCTGCGTACTCGAGGTTGGGCGGCCGATCGGTGCCCCAGTCGAAGAAGGGGTTGATCACCACCGACTTCGGCATGCTCGCCGCCGAGTCGTCGTCGTTTCGGCTGTGCTCATCACCGAAGTTGTAGCCGAACAGCGACTGATTCCAGTCGAAGATGCCGTCGATCGCCTTGGCGTAGGGGTCCAGCAGCAGCTTGTTCGGGTTGCAGCGGTGGCCGCTCTCGGGGTCGTAGGGCCCGTGCACGCGGTAGCCGTAACGCTGGCCCGGCTCGATATTGGGTAGGAAGCCGTGCCAGACGAACGCGTCCACCTCCGGCAGGGTGATCCTGGTCTCGGTGTCATCTGCGTCGAACAGGCACAGCTCCACGTGCTCGGCGACCTCGCTGAACAGCGCGAAGTTCGTGCCGGAGCCGTCGTAGGAGGCGCCAAGCGGATAGGCCTTTCCCCGCCAGACCTCCTGGGGAACGGCGTTGGGACTCGAGACTTGGGTCAAGGGGCACCCTTCTGGCTGGCTGAAACCGAACAACGCGACGATACGGTGCACCCGGGTGCGCGAGCATGGCGGGCAAGACGTTCACGAGGAGGTATATCCGGTGGTTGGCCCCGTTGAACTGCCCGTTTATCGAACACTGCAAACAGCCGTCGACCGCGGTGTGGCAACCATCACGCTGAACCGGCCGCACCGGCGCAACGCCGTCGGCGACGGTATGCGCGAGGAACTGGCCGATGCGTATCTGTGGTGTGACCGGGCCGACGCGGTCCGCGTCGTCGTGTTGACCGGTGCCCCGCCCGCCTTCTGCGCGGGTGCCGATCTCTCGGCGGGTGAGCTGACCTTCACCGACCCGGGGCCGACGTTCTCGGCCGCCGGCATCGACGTGGCGGCGTGGACGGTGAGCAAGCCGGTGATCGCCGCGGTGAACGGCCACGCGATCGGGCTGGGTCTGACGCTGGCCCTGCAGTGCGATATCCGGTACTTCGCCGCCGACGCGCAGTACGGGGTCGTGCAGGTGCGCCGCGGGATGGTCGGGGACGCCTATTCGCACTGGGTTCTTCCGCGACTGGTCGGGCTGTCCAACGCCGCCGAGATCCTGCTCGGCGGCGTCACGTTCGACGGCCACCGGGCGGTGGCGCTCGGGTTGGGCAGCCGGGTGCTCGACGCCGACGAGGTGCTTGCGGCCGCCCACGAGCTGGCACACGACATCGCGGACAACGCCGCCCCCGCCTCGGTGGCCGCCAGCAAGAGGCTGCTGTGGGATTCCTTTGACCTCGGCCGCGCCGCGGTCGGTGCCCGTGAGACCGAGATTCATCTCGCCCTGATGCGACACGACGACGCCAGGGAGGGGGTGCGCGCGTTCATGGAGCGCCGGCGGCCGAGGTGGACCGGCAAATAGCTTCAGGCCGCCGAGCCGACGACGTCGACGCCTGCGGCGCGCATGTTCTCCACAGCCTTGGCGCTGGACTCCGGCGCCACGCCTGCGGTCAGGTCGAGCAGCACGCGGGTGGTGAAGCCCTTCTCAACGGCGTCGGTGGCGGTTGCCCGCACGCAGTAGTCGGTGGCGATGCCCACGATGTCGACCTCGTCGACCCCGCGTTCGCGAAGCCAGTCGGCCAGCGTGGTGCCGGATTCGTCGGTGCCTTCGAAGCCGCTGTACGCCGCCGCATACCGGCCCTTGGTGAAGACGGCCTCCACTGCGGAGTGATCGAACTCTGGATGGAAGTCAGCGCCCGCCGTTCCGACCACACAGTGCCGCGGCCACGACGCCGCGAAGTCGGGTTCGTCTGAGAAGTGGTCACCGGGATCGATGTGGAAATCCTTGGTCGCCACGATGTGGTCGTAACCGTGAGGGGTGGAAAGGAATTCGCTGATCGCATGCGCCACCAACTGGCCGCCGACCACTTCCAGGGAGCCGCCTTCGCAGAAGTCGTTCTGCACGTCGACGATCAAGAGCGCCCGCATGCGACCAACCTTACGATGCGGTCTTGGCCTCCGCCTGCGTCGCGCCGATCCGCAGGTGGGCGGTCAGCAGAACGTGATCGAACGTGGCCCGCGGCGGCAGGACTTCCTCGTAGGTCAGCTGGCCGAAGTCGAACAGCACCTGATCGGCCAGCACGCGAAGCTTGACGTTGGTCTCCTGGGACCGCCACTTCAGCAGCTCGAAAGCCGACTCGTCGCTGATCCGGTAGATCAGCATCAGCATTCCCTTGGCCTGCTCGATCGTCGCGCGGTTCTCGGCGATCTCGGCGACCGCCGCGTTGACCAAGTCCTCACGCGAACGACCGTCGTCCGTCACGTCGACGTAGAACCCGTGCGTGCCGATCACGTCGCCGTTGTCGTCGTAGAGCCGGTCACCGATCACGATCACGTCGTGCATCATCTGATGTTTGTCGATGATGCGGTGCCGGGTGCTGAATGTCCGGTGGGTGCACCGGATTTCGTCCAGTGTGGCAGCGACCTGAACATAGTCGTCGGGGTGCTTGTGGGACAGCACCAACTGCGTCGTTGGCACGACACTGCCCACCTCGTAGCCATGCAGCTGCTGAACCTGGTCCGACCATTCCCACCGTTCGTCGGCGAAATAGAAGCGGAACCACCCCACCCGTTGCGGCGAACCCCCGGCTAACGCCTGCTCGATAGTGTCGTCGCCCGGCACCCCGTCAATGTAATTGACACCGCGAAAATTGTGCGGAGATTAAGAGATTCTTCATCCACCGAAAAGTAGATAGAGCCCGGTGAAGGTGTAACCCACCATCACCAACATCATCGCGAGCTGGCCGGTCAGCTGATATCCGGTCGGCAGCACCTTCAGCGCGCGGTCGTGTGCGGCGACCACCCCGGCAACGTGTCCGCCGACGACGCAGCAGACCTTGATGGTGGCCAATACCGAAGGATGAAGTGACAGAACGTAGTTCACTTCGACGTTGCCGAGGCCCAGCAGATTCCAGCCGCGGCCGAGCGGATCGGCCAGGTCGATTACGGTCTGCTGACCGCGTTCGATCAGATAGGACAGATAGTGCGCGAACATGTACCCGAGAACGATCGGGATCAGCGAGTGCGCCATCACCCCCGGTAGCTCGCGTCGGGTGCGTCCGTCGACGCCACCGGTCGCGCGGGCAGCGAACCAGAACGTCACGACCACGACGGCGATGAAGACTCCTAGTCCCGCCGTGCGCAGCATCGTTGCGGCGGTGGCGGATTCGGTTTGCCGGTCGACGAAGTTGCGCCACCCGGGCATCGCCGAGAAGCTGTCGAACGCGGTGGAGCCCAGCAACACCGCGAGCAGCGTCACAGTGCCCGGCCGGATCGGCAATGACGGCAAGTGGTCGAATGGATTCCCGATCTCGATGCGCCCGCTGTGTGGGTTTCGGCGCAACGGCGAGAAGCGGGATGCGACGACGCTGTACACCTCGAACGGATCGGCGCGGCCGAACCACTTGACGCCGCAGACGATCGCGCCCGTCAGGGTCACGACGATGTAGACCCACAGCCACAGCTTGATCGCGCCCAACGATCCGGGGTCGGGGCTGGCCAGCTCCAGCCACACGAAGGCGAACAGGCCGAAGGCCGCGGGCCAGTAGCCCAAGGATCGGGGATAGCCGCGGCCTGCGGGCAGGCGCGCCAACCGAAGCAGCCGGTAGGCCGTGCGTACCGGCGAAACCGCGCGCCATATCGGTCCGATCGCCAATGAGGCCGCCACAAGGCCGACCCACATCAGCACGTAGAAGACGCCGGGCAGCGGGTTGCCGTCCGACGTGCCGAACAGCGCGGCCATCGCCACCCAAGCGGCGAACAGCAGACCCGCCCCGGCCAGCACCCACCGGGTGGCGGGCGCATCCACGACCGTCGTCACCCAGGGCGGCAGCGCGCGTCCGGCTTTGTCCGGATCGAATCGCGGCCGCCGCCATGCGAAGGCCACCACGGCGAAGGTGAAGGTGAGAGCCCAGGCCGCCCCGATGAGGGCGTACGTGTAGGGGATCGGTAGATCCGACGACCCGCCGAGGCCATGCGCCAGCACCACGACGGATCCGTCGGTCACGGCTGCACTTGCACCGTTGCGACCGTCTTTGCGAGCTGGTGCAGTTCGATGTCGACCTTGCCGGGCACGCCGACGGTGAACTGGAACTGCTGCCCCGGCTTGGCCTCGATCTTGAAGGTGTGGTCGGGCGTGGAGTGCACGTGGAGCTCATCGGCCACATCGCTGTCGACCTTCACAACGATCGGCTCGTTCGTCTTGGCCTCGAGTTGCGCGTTGAGCGGGTTGATCTCACCGCCCTTGATGGTGACGTCGATGAGCAGACGGTCGGGAGGCGCCTGCTCGTTCTGCATGTCCGACGGGTTGATGGTCGTCACCGACGGCGGGCCCGACGAGCTCGGCGCGCTCTCGGAGCCACCGCCGCCGCCACCGCAGCCGGCGATCAGCAATCCACCGGCGGCGAGCAATACGAGGAGTCGTCTATCGCGATGAGTTGGAGTCACGGTCAATCATCTTGGTCGGTGGAGGCGGGCTCTTCACTGTGAGGCCCGTCTCTGTTTCGCCGGTCCTTCAACGCGATGTAGGCGACGACGCCTGCCACCACGAACGCAGGGACGAAGGCTGGGATGGCCAGCAGCAGCGAGTGGTCGGCAAGGACGACTACGTCGGCCCCGGCCGTCATGCCTGCGCCGACGGCTGCAGCTCCGCCTTCGTGTCGGTGGGCTCTCTGCGGTTGATGCGGCCCGCGCCCCAGGTGAGGCCGCCGATCATGATCAGCGTGCAGGTGAGCACCACCAGGCCGCCGACGGTCCACAGCTCCATGGGCGTGTCCGGTTTGCGCTCGCGCTGCAGGATGGTGATCTCGGCGACGAACGGCCGCGTCATCGACGGCTGGGCGGGCACCTCGGGCGCCCCGATACCCGGGTCACCCGCCAGGAAGATCGGCACAGCGGTCAAGATTCGGCCGTCGTGCACGCGCAGCAGCGTCTTCCACTTTCCGTAGACGGGCAGCGGCTGCGTCGAGCGGTAGTGCCCGGGCCCGAGCCGTTCCAGACGATCGACGAAGATGCCGCGGTCGTTGGCCAGGCCGCCCTGCCAGCCGAGGACCGACACCCAGTTCGGGGCCGCGCTGATGAGGTCGGGCGGGTTGATCCGAACGTCGGCGGTGACCATGCGCTTGTCGGCGGAGCCGGGCACCTCGGTCAAGCTCACCGTTGCGGTGGCGTTCTGCGGCACCTCGTAGCGCAGTCCGTTGGCGGTCGCGCCGCCGATGGCGATAACGGTCAACGCCACCAGTCCGATGCCGATGGCCCGGTTCGGCAGCCGCTGAGCGGTGAGCACCATGCCGAGCATCGCGCCGCATGCGCCGGTGAGAACCGTGACGGGCACGGCCATCATCAGCGCCTCGGGCCAGATGCTCGACGGCCACGGATAGTGGTAGACGGCATCTATCCAGAAGGACTCCAGCCACAGTCCGACGGTGCTGACCAATAGACCACCGACGAGGCCGAAAAGGATGGGCCGCTTGAACACCGGCGTCAGCGCGAGGAGTTCGATCACGATCGCAGCGCCGAGGTACGACGCGAACCAGTTGATCGGCGCACCGAGTACCGGGCCGACGATCAGCGCGACGAGGCCGCGCAGCGCGATCGCGAACAACGCGGCAAGTATCGCGCCGAAGCGACCGAGCATGATCCGCGCCGCGACGAGCCCGAATGCCCCCGCCGCCGCGATCAGCATCGGTTCGAACACCTGCCGGAACTGGGGAACGCCGAAGTCGAACTCGATCTGGAACACCGAAAGGCCGATGATGATGCCGCCGAAGCCGAGATACTTCACGCCCTTGAGGAAGAAGCCGTCCTTGGGCTTGTCGTCGCCCATCGCCCGTTCGCCCTCGTAGTCGAGCAGCAGCGCAGAGATCGTTGCGAACCCGGCGCCGCCGATCATCATCAGGTGGGTCGGCCCCCACAGCGTGACGTCCTGGCCGAAGATGCGGTGCCAGACGTCGTCGAGCGGGAAGCCGGTCAGCGCATAGAGGCCACAGCCTGCCATCAGGAAACCGCCGACCGGCGCGTACCAGTCCTTGGTGATGCGAACCGCGAACGGGCCGGGCTTCTCGTAGGGCAGCACGATCGCCGCGCAGCCGGCGACGAACAGCAGGAACAAGCCGACCAGGATGAAGTAGTGCGCCGGGTTGGCCAGCGGACCGGGGTCGCGGCCCTTGCCGATGTGCAGGCTGACGTCCCAGATGAACCCGAACAGTGCGCAGATCAGTGTCCCGATGAACAGCGTCATCGGCACCGCCACCCACGGCGGCCGCTTGAATTTGCGGCCTGCGTATTCGGCGACGCTGTTGACCCAGGTGATCTTGCGGGCCCGATGCAGGTAACCGAGCCAGCACAGCAACGCCCCGATGATCAGCGCGACCACCGTCATGCCGATCACTTGGCTAATCTCGGCGCCGCCGCCCTCGTCCGCCGCAGCGATGAACGAAATCTCCGTCGAACCCGTCATCTGCCCCACCTGGTGCGTATCGGAGGAAACTTCTTACCGGTCGGTAATGTTGCCAGATTTCGCGTAGACGAAACCAGGGGTACCGGTAACTTTGTTACTTTCTTGGCGGCTGCAGCACCTTCATGGCAAGCGACATGATCGGCTGCGGGATGCGATCCTTCATGCCGAGGGCGGAGTTCGCCACCTGGGTGCGGGCCGGGGTGCCACGGCCGAACCAGCGGTTCAGCGGCCCACCGGACGGTTCGAGGTTGACGTGCAGGGGCGGTTTGCCGTCGGCTGCACCCAGTGCATTGGAGATGACGACCCGCTGGATCTCGCTGGTGCCCTCGAAAATCGTGTACAGCTTGGCGTCGCGGTACCACTTCTCGACCGGGTGGTCCTTGATGTAACCCCAGCCGCCCATCGTCTGGATGGCGCGTTCGGTGGTCCGCACCGCGACCTCGCTGGCGGCCAGCTTCGACATCGAGCCCTCGCCGCGCTCCATCGGCACGCCGGTCGCCGCCATCCAGGAGGCCCGCCAGGTCAGAAGCCGTGCTGCGTCGATCCCGGTGGCGAGGTCGGCCAGCGGGAAGGCCACGCCCTGGTTGTCAATGATCGGCGCACCGAAGGCTTCGCGACGGTTGGCGTACTCGGTAGCGTATTCCATTGCGGCCCTGGCGATGCCGAGCGCCTGAGCGGCCACCATCGGCCTGGTCTGCTCGAACGTGCCCAGGGTCGCTGACCCGGAGTGCTTGGCGCCCTCGACGGCCTCGCGGGCGCGGGCCAGCTTGTGCTCCAGCTTCTCGTGCCCGCCGAGCAGGTTGGCGCCGGGCACCCGAACCGCGTTGAACTTCAGCTCGGCGGTGTGCGATGCGCGGCAGCCGAGCTTGTCCAGCTTGCGCACCATTTCAAGGCCGGGCGTGCCGCCGGGAACGATGAACATGGCCTGACCGCGATGACCGAGTTCCTCGTCGACGACGGCGTTCACCACGTGCACGTTGGCGATGCCGCCGTTGCCGATCCACATCTTGTGGCCGTCGATGATCCAGTCGTCTCCGTCGCGCTTGGCGCGGGTACGCAGGTTGCGCACGTCGCTGCCGCCTTCGGGTTCGGAGATCGCCAAGGCGGCGAGCTTCAGATCACCAGGGGTGCCGAAGCACTCAGGGGCCCACTCCAGCATCTGCTCCGGGGATGCCGCCTGCCCGATGGCCGACAACGCCAGCGCAGGCATCACGATCGCCAGGCCGATGCCTGCGCAGCCCCAGAACAGCTCCTCCATGAACATCGGCAGCGACAGCCCGGTGGGGTCACCGATCAGGTCGCGGTAGAACAGCGGGCTGTAGAACCCGCGCTCGGCGGCTTCTTCCAGCACCGGCCAGGGAAACTCCTGGCGGGCGTCGTAGTCGCCGGCCACCGGACGGATCACCGTTTCAGCGAACTCGTGGGTGCGTCGCGCCAGATCGTGCTGCGCTCCGGTCGGGGTCAGATCGAAGCTCATGAATGGTCCCCCGCTGAGTCCAGGATTGACATTCCCCACCCCCGCCTTCCTCGTCCGAATTACGGTGACGGGTACCCCGCGAAGGCAGAAAATCCACGATCGAGACTGCGCACGCGTGGAGCGGACACAGAGGAGCCGTCGCATGTTGTCCCACGACGTAGGTGCCACCAGCCCCCCGTTGCTCGACGAGACGATCGGCGACAACCTCGCCAGAACCACCGAGGCATTCGGTGATCGGGAGGCGCTGGTCGAGTGCGCGACGGGTCGGCGCTGGACCTACCGCGAATTCCACGAAGCGACCCGCCGGATCGCCACCGCGCTGATCGAGCGCGGCACCAAGCCGGGCGACCGGATCGGCATCTGGTCGCCGAACAGCGCGGAGTGGACGATGATCCAGTACGCCACCGCGCAGGTCGGCGCGATTCTGGTCAACATCAACCCCGCTTACCGGGTCGACGAGCTCGAGTACGCGCTGAACAAGGCCTCGATGTGCACGGTGTTCGCAGCGCCTGAGTTCAAGAGCTCCGACTACGTGGCGATGCTCGGCAATGTGCGCGGGCGGTGCCCCGCGCTGTCCGACGTGATCATCATCGGATGGGAGCCGTGGCAGGAGATCGCCGACACCGCAGTCGATTCAGACGCCCTGGCGCGGGTGCAGGCCGAGCTGAAACCCGGCGATCCGATCAACATCCAGTACACGTCCGGCACGACCGGATTCCCCAAGGGCGCCACGCTGACTCACACCAACATCCTCAACAACGGCTACTTCGTCGGCGAGCTTTTGGAGTACACCGAGCAGGACAGGGTCTGCATTCCGGTGCCCTTCTACCACTGTTTCGGCATGGTGATGGGAAACCTGGCCTGCACGACGCACGGCGCGGCGATGGTGATCCCCGCTCCCGGCTTTGATCCGGAGGCGAGCCTGAAAGCGGTTGCGGCGCAGCGCTGTACATCGCTTTACGGCGTCCCGACGATGTTCATCGCCGAGCTCGGGCTGCCCGACTTCGACAGCTTCGATCTGAGCACGCTGCGGACCGGGATCATGGCCGGGTCGACCTGCCCGGAGCAGGTGATGCGCAACGTCATCGACCGGATGCACATGAGCGGGGTGGCGATCTGTTACGGCATGACCGAGACGTCGCCGGTGTCGACCCAGACGTTGCCGTCGGACAGCCTGACCCGAAGGGTGACGACGGTGGGCCGGGTCGGGCCGCACCTGGAAGTGCAGGTCGTCGATGAGAACGGGGCGCAGGTCGAGCGCGGTACGCCGGGCGAGCTTTGCACCCGCGGATACAGCGTGATGCTCGGCTACTGGGATGACCCCGACAAGACCGACGAGGCGATCGACGCCGACGGCTGGATGCACACGGGCGACATCGGTGTGATGGACGACGACGGCTACCTCGCGATCACCGGCAGGATCAAGGACATGGTGATCCGCGGCGGCGAGAACATCTATCCCCGCGAGATCGAGGAGTTCCTGTACAGCCATCCCGACATCGTCGACGCGCAGGTGGTCGGGGTGACCGACGAGAAGTACGGCGAGGAGCTGATGGTCTGGCTGCGGGTCAAGGAGGGCGCCGAAGTGCCGACCCCCGAAAGCCTGCGCGCGTTCTGTGCAGGACGGATCGCGCACAACAAGATTCCGCGCTACGTCCAGGTCATCGACGAGTTCCCGATGACCGTGACGGGCAAGGTCAGAAAGGTGGAGCTGCGCGAGCGTGGTGAGGAGCTGCTCGGGGATTCATGAAGCTCTCGGACCTTCGGCTGCGGCAACGCGACTCCACCACATGCGGCCCGAGCGTCGCGGTGGTGGCCGGCGCGCTGGTGAACCCCGCTTATCGGTCGGCGTTGACCGACTCTCCCCGAACCTGGTTCGACGACGAGCAGCTGCGGGTTCACACCGAGGTGAACCGGGTGTGGCCGCGGATGCTCGGCACCACCCCGATGGGCATCGCCCGCGCCGTCACCACGCGAACGCAGGTGCGCGGTGTCCGATACCGGTGGCGGCGGTTCCGCGGTCGGCGCGATCGGCTGACCGATGTGCTGCACTACGCGCAGGCAGGTTGGCCCGTCGCGATGCTCGTCGGCCGGTTCATACCGAGGCACTGGGTGTTGATCGTCGGTGTCAACGGGCAGACGCTGCGGTGTTACGAGCCGTCGTCGGGCGAGGTGCGGTTGGTCGATGTGGACGCGGTTCGGCGCTCCCGGTTGACGGGGCTGGGCTATCCGCGGCCGTTCGCTTTCGTGTTGCCGTCGTCGACGGCGGCGACGCGGTCGGCGACGAGCTGATCACGCGGCGCGTCGGACTGGCGCAGCCCGGCGATGACGCCGGCCCGGTTTCGGTCGGGTTGGTTCTGCGACATCTTCGATTTGCCTTCGACTTTGGCGATGACCACTTCCACGCCGACGATGCCGCGTAGCTGCGACTGCGTGTAGGACTCCGGTGCGTCGGTCACCTGCCACGGCTCGGATCGGCCCGCCTCGTGGCGGTCGGTCAGCCTGGTGACCAGGTCGAGGACCCAGTCGGGGTCGTCGTGGACGACGAGGCGGCCGTAGGCATTGAGGACTTCGTAGTTCCACGTGGGCACGACCTTGCCCGTCTCGGCCTTGGTGGCGTAGAAGTTGGGCGAGATGTAGGTGTCGGGGCCGGTGAAGATCGCAACCGACTCAGCGCCGTCGGCGTGCCAGTGCGGGTTGGCCCGGGACACGTGGCCGACGAGGGTGTGGCTGGGCTCGTCGTAGATCAGCGGCAGCGGTGTCACCAGCAGACCGGATGGGTGGTGGCTGACCAGTTGCGCGAAGTCCGCCGCCGCGAGCGCCGCTGCGGTCTGCTCGTCGGTCAGCGCGAACTTGCGTGGTATGTACATCGGGCTCCAGGATAATCCGTTCGAACGTATGATCGAACGGTGGGCGAGCTGCAGTCCATCGGCTACAACGGTCAACCCGTGCAACAAGCCTTTCGGCCCGTCGAACCGCCGATGGCTGTTCTTGTCGATCTCGCTGCGCTTTTTCCGCGCGAGCCGCACAGCCCCGGCGGCTACAACCCGGCCGGTTTACAGATGCATGCGGTCGTTGACGGCCGGCTGACGTGTTGGGGCATCTGCGAGCAGGGGCACTGGTGGGGCCTGGTCACCTACGCCATCGCCTACGGCCCCAAGCGGCGATCGGTCACGCACTGGATCCCCGCGTGGATGCTGAAGCGCAAGCCGGAGCGGCGGTGACCAGCGCTTGTGCCGCTAAGCCGACGGGCGGTTCACGTCCGGCGAGAAGCTCGCCGCGGCGACACGGCGTTCCGCTTCGGCCCGCGATATCCGCAACCGTCGCGACAAGACCTCGGCCCATGACGCACCGCCGAACTGCGGAGGTGGGGCTTGGGTGATGAGCCGACCGATCAGCCTGCGGTCGAAATCCACCAACTCCTTGCCCAGCTCATCGATCTGCTGGAGCAGCGACATCCGCTCCGACCACGTCAAGGTGTACAGCGGCAGCCGCAGCAGCTTGCCCTGGCCCGCCTTGATGGTGTCGAGTGCGGCGCTGATTTCATCCTTCGAACTCATGAGTCGCACACTAGTTCGACCCACCGACAAATTTTACGGGTCGCCGATCCGCCAGGTTTGTTCGCTGCTGATCGCGGGTCGCGTGACGACGGTGAAATCCCCGCCAAGGGTGGCCTCCAGAAACCGGCCGCTGCTGACCTGCTCGATCGAGATGAACCCGCCACCGAAGTCCTGGATCCGCCAGCGCTGTGTGTCGCTGTCCTGCCGCGGGCGGGTGACCACCCGGAAGTCCAGGTCGCCGATCTCGTGCGCATCGAGGAAGCGGCCGCTGCTGACCTGCTGGATGGTGCTCACGCCGCCGCCAAGCTCGGTGACCCGCCAGTGCTGGCTGGCGTCGGAGCCCTGGAATGCGCGGGTGAAGACCTGGCAGTCTTTCTGCGCTGTCTGGTGAGCGTCGAGGAAACGTAAACCACCTCCCTGCAGCCGGACCACGCGGGTGGCAACCGCTTCTTCGTTCGTCGTGATGGACATCGGTGGTCCCTTCGGGCAAGCGCGATATCTGTCACGGGTGACGCTAAGAACGCCGTGGCCTGATGCCACGAGTGGCGAACTACCTGTTCTTGACGCCGTCGGTACTCACCCGGCGGTTAGGAAACTCTTCCCTGCGGGGGCGCAAACCTCACTTCCCGGCCATTACGCGCGAACGGCCTGGTCACGACCATGGATGTCGTCCCTGACGAAAACCGATACGACATAGGAACCCCTCATGCTTGCCACAGATCACACAGTGCGGATGCGTCCCGTCGCCGGCATCGACGCCGAGACGGTGCGCGTGCGCCCTGTAGAGCTGCGATCGAACCCCGCTGTGCCGGTGAAGCCCGCCAAGTCGTTGCCGCCTGCCATCAGTGCCATGGACGCGAAGACGGTGCGGCACCGGATCATCGACGTGGCGGTCAAGCCGCTGCCGAGCGCAATCGCCGACCGGATACCCCGCACCGTTGCGCACCGGCCGAGCAAGTGGCTCGCGGCGCGAGTGATGCTGGTGCTGGTGCTGGCGTCGATGCCGATCCTCGGGATCTCGGTCGACGTCTTCGGGCTGGTCTCACAGAGCACCACGTCGATCGTGGTCATCGCCCTGTGCGCGGTGTTGGGGGCGATCATCACGTTCGCGCCGCACCGCATCGACATGATCGTCGGGCGCGGTCTGATCGCAGGCATGGTCGCCTGCATCGTCTATGACGGAGCCCGCCTGTTCGCCGTACACGTGCTGGGACTGATGGGCGATTTCATCCCCGTGATGGGATCGTGGGTCACCGGCGAGCCGGACACCGCCGGCAGTGCGGCCGTCGGCTACGTGTGGCGCTACATCGGCGACGGTGGCGGCCTGGGTGTCGCGTTCTTCGTCGTCGCATTCGCGCTTGGCATCGACCGGTGGTCGAACACGCGGGCTGTGCTGGCCGCCGTGACCTTCGCCGTCTTCCCGACGTGGGCCGGGCTGATCGCAACGGTCGCGCTGGCTCCTCACGGTCAGGAGATGATGTTCCCCCTCAACACGGCCACGATCTCGATCACCTTGATCGGCCACCTGATCTTCGGCCTTGTACTCGGGCTCGCGTTCCTGAAGGCGCCGCGCGGAGGGGCCCATCGCGAATGGCCCTGGCCGCCGCTCCTCGAATCAGTCTCGGTCAAGCGTGTGCGGGGCAAGAGCTCGTGACGTATCTCGCGTCACGAATCCAATATCACCACCCCTGAAAGGAACCACCATGTCAATCAAGATCACACTCAAGAGAATGCTGGTCGCTGCTACGGCGCTAGCCGCCATGGCACTCACGTTGCCGGCCAGCGCCCATGCCGATACCCAAATCGTCCGACTTCAAGGCGGCGGCATCCGTTTCCTGGACGCACACGAGATCGCGGAGAAGGACTTCCAGGTCGTCACCCGACCGTTCCAGGGTTTCGACACCACCCAGCAGTGGAGGATCAACAATCTGGGCGGCGGCATCGCCACCATCCAGCAGGTCAGCAGTGGCCGTTTCCTCGATGCGCATGAGATCCCGGAACTCGACTTCCGCGTCGTCACGCGTCCGCAGCAGGACAACGACACACAGCGCTGGCGGATCCAGGACTTCGGCGGCGGCTTCCTCACCATTCAGCAGGTCAGCAGCGGCTTGTTCCTCGAGGCCACGCTGGACGGTGACTTCAACGTCGTCAACCGTCAGCCGGGCAGCGACCAACAGACGTGGCGAGTCGGCGACCCGTAAACATCGACGACGTGTTCGATACCGCGGACCTCCTATCTAAGTCAGAATTGGCTGGATAGGAGGTCACGTGTCTTCCCACCTGGAAGTCTGGAAACCGTCAGGACGAGAACTCGTCGCTCTGAGCGGGCCGCGGGTGACCCTCGGAAAGGCCCCCACCAACGCGGTATCACTCGAGCACGACCCGACCGTCTCTCGCCTGCACGCCATCCTGGAAAATCACGGCTCCGCCTGGTCGATTCGTGACGTGGGAAGCCGCAACGGGACATACATCAACGGCGAGAAGATCGACGCCGAACGGGTTCTGCGTTCCGGAGACGAGTTGCGACTTGGCAAGTGTCGACTGGTCTTTCAGCAGGCAAGGCAATCTGACGAATCGCTCGAAGAGGCGACGATCGTTCCCGACGCCGCCCAACTCCCGCCTCGGCTGACCCGTCGCGAAGTCGACGTGCTGATGGTGTTGTGCCGTCCGTTGGTGTCCGACGATCCTTTTCCCGAGCCCGCGTCCGTTCGCCGGATGGCAGGCGAGTTGTACGTGACCGAGGCCGCCGTCAAACAGCATCTACAGAACCTGTACGACAAGTTCTCGATCCCCACCGAGGGGGACCGTCGGGTCCGTCTGGCCAATGAGGCTCTCCGGCGCGGCGCCGTCACCATCGCGCAGCTGCGCGAAAGCGGAAGCTAGGCCGGCCGTCCGACTAGGTGAAGTCGAGGGCTTCCACGGTCGCGACCGCACTTTCATGTGTCGGCCGGTCCGCGCCGCCGATGCAGTAGATGGTCTCGCCCACCGCGGTCACCACCTGGCCGTGCACCGGAGTGTTGAGCGGCGCCAGCGTGGACCATTTGCGATTGCCGATGTCGTACATCTCGACGGTGGCCAGCACCCGCGTCGGTTCCTCGCCTCCGACGACGACGATCCGGCCGTCGACGACGGCGGCGCCGTAGCTCCCGCGCGGGGTCGGCATGTCCGGCAGGTTCTCCCAGTTGCCCGATACCGGGTCGAACCGCTGGAAGGCCGCCGAGTTCTCGTCGGCGGACAAATTTCGGCCGCCCACGGTGTAGACGTAGACCCCGTCGGACACCGCGGCAAGGTGTTCACGCGGCGTCGGCAGGTCGGCGGCCTGAGTCCAGGACTCGCCGTCGAAGATCTCGGTCGCTGCGACGAGCTTCTTGTCGTCCTGCCCGCCGACGACAACGAGCTTGTCGCCTACGACCGCTGACGCCGGTGCGGCCCGCGCGTGCAAAAGCGGCGGCAGCTCTTCCCATTTGCCTCCGCGGAAGGCGAACACCTTGTTCGACGCGTCCGCGAGGTTGTCGGTGGTGCCACCGATCACCACCATTTCGCCCCGATAGGCTGTCGCCGTCGCGTGGTGCAGCGGCTCCGGCAGCGGAGGCCGTTCCTGCCACGCTCCGGACCGGGTGTTGTAGCTCTGCACCGTTGGAAGCGTCTCGCCGTGGCGCATCCCGCCTGCGATCCAGATCTCGTCGCCGAGCACCGCCCACGCCATCATCAACCTCTCGGACGGCGCGTCCGGCAGGTTCCGCCATTCGGCTGCCGGCTGCGGTTTTCGCGCCCCCAGCTTCAACGATTCGGCGGCCGACGTGACCTGCCCATCGCCTGCACCGGTCGACCCGCCGATCGCATAGACGGTCCTTCCGACCCCGGCCACCGCCATGCCGTGGCGCGCAGTAGCCATGTCCGGCAAGCCATTCCACGACTGTGTCATCAGATCGAGAACGACCACGCTCTTGAGGACCTGGCCCGCCGACATGCCGCCCAACACCACCAGCCGTCCGTCGGCGTATGCCACGCCGAGGTCACTGCGTCGCCCTGGAAGTTCGGGCAGGCTGGTCCACGCGTCCGTCGCGGGGTCGTACGTCTCGACCGTCGCGACGTCCGATGTCCCTGTGCTTCCGCCGAGCACATAGACCAGCTTTCCGTCAGAGGCCGCGCCCAACATCTGCCGCGGGGTGGGGATGGGTGCGCCGAGTTTCCATGCGCCGCCGTCGAAGATCTCGGTGGTGTTCACCAGTTCGCCGCCCGAGCCCACCCCGCCGGTGACGATGATGCGGTCGCCCACCACGGCCGCCGCCGCTGCCGCTCGTGGCTGTAGCAGCGGAGGCAGCGCGGCCCAGCGACTGTTGACCACCCGCCACACCGCGTCCGTCGCGACCTGCGTGTTGGTTCCCTCGGTGCGCCAACCGCCGAGCACGACGGGGGTGTCCTGCCACGTCACCGACATCGCGTGCTGCACGGGCACGGGTAGGTCTTCACCGCTCTTCCAGCTGTCGATGGCGGGGTCGTAGCCCTCATGCCGCCCGCTGACCCGGCCATCGGCCGCCATCCCGCCGAACACCCAGATGGTGCCGTCGGCCTGGGTGGCCGCCACCCCGTCGCGGGCGACGCGCGCATCGGCGATCGGCTCCCAGGTGGTCTGCGCTTCGGCGGTCGGCTGAGTCGACGTCGGGGCCTGGCCACCACCGGTGTCGCGCGACGAGACGATGAAGACACCGCCCGCCACCAGCAGCAACGCCGCCGCTGCGGCGCCAACAGCGATCAGGATCTTCTTGGAACTTGTCTGCGTCCCGGGTTTGACGGTGGTCGTCCGGGGATCCGGCGAATCGGCAGGTGCCACCGGCTGCCATTTGAGGCTGGACTGGCTGACCGACGCGGTGTGGGCGAACATGTCCGGGGTCGGCGGCGGCAGCGGCGGCGGCAAGGAACCCGTCGATCCGCCCGCAGCGATCGAACCCTCCTCCAGCAGACCGGTCTGGCTGGACGGTTCCGACGGCGGCGGTGCTTGGCTGCCACCCGCATGCTCGGGCTGACCGGCGGGCTCGCTGAGCGCCATCTGATCCGGTGTCAGGCCGTTGTGCCGCTGCACGAACTGCAGTTCGCGGCCGAATTCCGCCGCCGATGCGTACCGGTCGACCGGCTCACGCGACAACGCCTTCTCGATCGCGGCACACACGTCGGCAGGGATTCCCTGCGGGCGCAGGTCGGGCACCGGGGTCGAGGTGATCCGCATGTAGTGCGCGATCAGATCCTCGTCTGCTTTGCGCTCATGCGGAGGACTCCCGGCGATCAGCGCGTACAGCGTGGCGCCGAGGGAATAGACGTCGGCCGCAACGGTCGGCGAACTCCCGGCGAGCACCTCGGGCGCCGTGTAGGAGAGGGTGCCCGTGAAGAAACCGGTCACAGTCTTGTACCCGCCCGCGATGCGCGCGGTGCCGAAGTCGCTCAGTTGCGGTTCGCCGTAATCGTTCACGAGCACATTCGCGGGCTTGATATCCCGGTGTAGCGTGCCCGTTCGATGCGCGGTCTCCAGTGCCCCGCACAACTTCACCCCGAAGCGCAGTGCGTCGGGCCACGAGATACGCCCCTCCCTTCGCATCCGGTCTGCGAGGGAACCCATTGTGCTCAACGGCATTACGATGAACGGCCGACTACTCTCGGTCAGGCCGACCTGCAGGATGTTGGCGATGTTGGGATGCCCCGAAAGCGCTCCCATCGCGTAGCCCTCACGCAGAAAGCGCTCGCGGTCGTCGTCGTCGAGATCAGAGGCAAGCACCTTGATGGCGACACTTCGCCCGAGCGATTTCTGGTAGCACCGAAACACGACGCCTCCGCCGCCACGGCCGACTTCGACCGCGTCGGTGAACCCGGCGCCCGCCAACTCGGCGGCTATTCCGCCCGATCGCGATGCTGGGGCGCCCCCTTGGGGTCCTTCCGCCATGGTGTCGATCGTCCTCCGATGGGATGGGAGATGATTCGTAATGAGTAAAGGTACCGAGCAAATACCCGCATGGCGTTGCATTGGCCGTCGTCGGCGGGGTAAATCCACGGCGCTGGCTAGGCTTGCCGGGTGGCAAGAAAATACGCCACCGCCGATGCGGTTGGTCTACCCGAACTGCTCGCTTTCGTCCGGCCGCGACATCGGATGGTGCTCACCACCTTCAGGGCTGACGGGACGCTGCAGAGCTCGCCGGTGACCGCAGGCGTCGACGACGACGGCCGAATAGTCATCGCCAGCTACCCGAAGCGGGCCAAGTCCGCCAATATCCGCCGCACCCCGCGCGCCAGCGTGACCGTGCTGTCGGACGAATTCAACGGGCCCTACGTCCAGGTCGACGGTGACGCCGAAGTCGTCGATCTGCCCGACGCCGTCGATCCGCTCGTCGACTACTTCCGGGCGATATCGGGCGAGCATCCCGACTGGGATGAGTACCGGCAGGCGATGGTCGACCAGGGTAAGTGCCTGATCCGGATCACCCCGCGGCGCTGGGGTCCGGTCGCCACGGGCGGCTTCCCGCCTCCCTAGCCGATCGGGCTGGACGCGCCCGTTGGCTCTTACTGTGGTAGTCAGACAGGGTGGCCGCGTTGCGTCAGATAGACTGTCAAACTATAGTCTGGACACATGTCCAGTGGCCTGTCTCGGTTTCGGACCGCAGGTCAAGAGGGTAATCAGGCAGTGTTCGTCGACTCCCGCGCAAGCGCTCGTCGGCCCTGAAGTCCGGAGAGAACTGAGTATGCGCGTTGCCCTGCTGTCCTACCGAAGCAAGACGCACTGCGGTGGGCAAGGCGTCTACATCCGCCACCTGAGCCGCGGTCTGGTCGAGCTCGGCCACGACGTCGAGGTGTTCTCCGGCCAGCCGTACCCCGACGGGCTGGACCCCCGGGTGACCCTGACCAAGGTGCCCAGCCTCGACCTGTACCGCGAGCCCGACCCCTTCCGCATCCCGTGGCCGAACGAGATCAAGACCCGCATCGACCTGCTCGAGCTGCTGACGACGTGGACGGCCGGCTTTCCCGAGCCGCGGACGTTCAGCCTGCGCGCCGCGAGGGTGCTGGCCGAGCGCCTTGCCGACTTCGACGTGGTGCACGACAACCAATGCCTGGGCACCGGCCTGCTGAAGATCGCCGAGCTGGGGCTGCCGGTGGTGGCGACGGTGCATCATCCGATCACCCGCGACCGCGTGCTCGACGTGGCCGCGGCGCCATGGTGGCGCAAGCCCCTGGTGCGCCGCTGGTACGGCTTCGCGGAAATGCAGAAGGACGTCGCGCACCAGATCCCCGAACTGCTGACCGTCTCGTCGACATCGGCCGCCGACATCGCCGAGGACTTCGCGGTGTCTGCCGATCAACTGCACGTCGTTCCGCTCGGCGTCGACACTGCGTTGTTCAAACCCGCCGAAGAGCGCGTGCGCAACCGCATCATCGCGATCGCGAGCGCCGACGTCCCGCTCAAGGGTGTGAGCCATCTGCTGCATGCGGTGGCGCGCCTGCGGGTGGAGCGCGATCTCGAACTGCAGCTCGTCGCCAAGCTGGAGCCGAACGGCCCGACCGAGAAGCTGATCGCCGAGCTGGGCATCTCCGACATCGTGCACAGCTCCAACGGCCTGTCCGACTCCGAGCTCGCCGACCTCCTGGCGTCTGCCGAAGTCGCCTGCATCCCTTCGCTTTACGAAGGTTTCTCGCTGCCGGCGGTCGAGGCGATGGCCAGCGGGACACCTATTGTGGCCAGCCGGGCGGGCGCGCTGCCCGAGGTGGTCGGATCCGACGGCGAGTGTGCGCGGCTGGTCAGGCCCGCCGACGTGGACGAACTGACCGCGGTGCTCGGCGACCTGCTCGATTCGCCGCTTGAGCTGCGCCGCCTCGGCGCGAACGGCCGGCAGCGCGCGCTTGACGTATTCAGCTGGGAATCCGTTGCGGCACAGACGGTGGCGGTCTACGAGAAGGCTCGTGCGCGGGTGGGTCAATGCTGACCGTCGACTTCGACCGGCTGGCGATCGGCGCGGGCACGAAGGTGATCGATGTCGGCTGCGGCGCAGGCAGGCATTCGTTCGAGGCGTTCCGGCGGGGCGCAGACGTCATCGCGTTCGACCAGAGCGCGTCGGATCTGAATGACGTCGAAGAGATCCTGCAGGCGATGAAGGACCAGGGCGAGGTGCCCGCTTCGGCGAAGGCCGAAGCCGTCAAGGGCGATGCGCTGGACCTGCCCTTCGCCGACGGCACCTTCGACTGTGTCATCGCATCGGAGATCCTCGAGCACGTCCCCGAAGATCATCGGGCGATCTCCGAACTCGTCCGCGTCCTCAAACCGGGTGGCGCGCTTGCCATCACGGTGCCCCGGTGGCTCCCCGAACGGGTGTGCTGGGCACTGTCTGACGAGTACCACGCCAACGAGGGCGGCCACATCAGGATCTACCGGGCCGACGAACTGCGCGGCAAGGTGGTTGCCCACGGCCTGCGGATGACCCACAGCCATCACGCGCACGCCCTGCACTCGCCGTTCTGGTGGCTGAAATGCGCTGTCGGCACCTCGAATTCGGACCATCCCCTGGTGGCGGCCTACCACAGGCTGTTGGTGTGGGACATGGTCAGCCGGCCGTGGCTGACCAGGACGGCCGAGTCTTTGCTCAACCCGCTGATCGGCAAGAGCGTCGCGTTGTACTTCCGCAAACCGGAGGTGTCGCGTGCCGGCACCTGACGTTCCCGGCGTGCCCGGTGTCCTGACGCCCGCGCAGTGTCGGCAGACCGCGAAGTCGATCGCCGACACCCAGGAGCCTTCCGGCGCCATCCCGTGGTCCGAAGGCGGCCATACCGATCCGTGGGATCACGTCGAGAACGCGATGGCGCTGACGGCAGCCGGGCTGATGGAATCCGCGCGTGCGGCCTTCGAATGGTGTCGGAGCACCCAGCGCGCCGACGGATCGTGGCCGATCCAGTTGCGCGCCGGCGTCGTCGAGGATGCCAACAGCGACAGCAACTTCTGCGCCTATGTCGCGACCGGCGTCTGGCATCACGTGCTGAGCACCGACGACCGTCGGTTCGCCGAGGAGATGTGGCCCGTGGTCAGCAGGGCCGTCGACTTCGTCATCGACCTGCAGCGCCCGAGCGGCGAGATCGTCTGGGCCGCAAGCGCCTCCGGTCCCGAGCCGGACGCACTGCTGACCGGGTGCGCGAGCATCTACCACAGCCTGCGATGCGCGCTGGCGCTCGCGGACTACTTCGACGACCCGCAGCCCGAGTGGGAGGTAGCCGTCGGCCAGCTCGGCCACGCGATCGCCCACCACCCCGACCTGTTCGTCTCCAAGGACCGGTGGTCCATGGAGTGGTACTACCCGGTGCTGGGTGGCGCGCTGCGCGGTACGGCGGCCCGGTCCCGCATCGACGAACGGTGGGACGACTTCGTCGTCCCCGGTCTGGGGATCCGGTGTGTCGACGACCGGCCGTGGGTGACCGGTGCCGAAACATGCGAGCTGGTCATGGCTTTGGATGCCATCGGCCAGACCGCGCGGGCCCGCGAGCAATTCGCGGCCATGCATCACCTGCGGGAAGAGGACGGCTCGTACTGGACCGGGCTCGTCTTCGCCGACGGCAAGCGCTGGCCGGAGGAGCGCACCACATGGACGGGCGGTGCGATGATCCTCGCCGCCGACGCGCTGTCGCGTACCACGCCCGCCAACGGCATCTTCCGCGGACTGGACCTGCCGCGCGGCCTTGTCGGCGAGTTCGACTGCGAGTGCGCGACCACCGGTCGCTGACGCGCGCGAAAGTTGTTACAGGACAATAGCTTCTAGCCTGATCCCGTAATTCGATTGCCGCGGTCTCCCGGATGTGTTGCGATGCTGCTCATGGAGGTGGTGTTCAGGCGGCTCAACGACCGGCAATACGCAATCGGACTGATCCGCGATGGAGCCCGCGATGTCGGCCGCGATGTCGCGATGAGAGTTGCTCCCGGCGACGCTGACGTGCCGCACGACCTTGTGCATTTCATCGTCGAGGAGCAGGCCGAGTTGACGCTCGGAATCTTTGGCCAGTGCGCGGCCGGCGGCGATGTCGGCGGGTTCTTCCGTGCCTCAGGTGGCAAGCGGGGTAAGGCTCGCCAGCTCAAGCGATCTCGTCGGCTGGGCGGGGCTGGAAGATCGGACGTTGGGAGATCCGAGCAGTTGGCCGGCCTAGCGCGAGACGGCACGATCTCACCCGACGTCGATCTGGGCGCGGTCTCGGCGACGTTGAGGGAGTCGATCAACAGGCGGCTCAGCGAGGTCATCGAGCAATGGAACAGGGTTCCCGTTGGCGGCGACCTCGTGCTGCGCTGGCCAACGCATCTGACGATTCGACGCGGTCAGCTGTAGTCGCCTAGAGCGCTTCGCCCGGAGTCCCCGAGACGCGCTCTAACACCCGCATCGAGCCGATACTCGACACCTCGCGGAAGGCGCCGGACGCGAGCGCGCGCTGGTAGATGTGAAACGGGGCCTGGCCGCCGTCGTCGGGATTGGGGAAGACGTCGTGGATCACCAACGCGCCGCCGACGTCGACCCATCTGGCCCAGCCGTCGAAATCGCGCTGCGCGGCCTCCTCGGTGTGCCCGCCGTCAATGAACAACAGCCGCAACGGCGTTCGCCAGCCGCGGGCTACCACGACCGACTTGCCGACCACCGCGACGACGTGCTCGTCGAGGTCGGCGGAGTCCAGGGCGCGGCGAAGTGACGGCAGTGTGTCGAACCGTCCGCTGACCGGGTCGACCAGTGAGGTGTCGTGGTACTCCCAGCCGGCCTGATGTTCTTCGGACCCGTGATGGTGGTCCACGGTGTAGAGGACGCCACCGCTCTGCTGCGCCGCGGCGCCCAGCATCAGGGTGGACTTGCCGCAGTAGGTGCCGATCTCCACGCCGACGCCGTCGCGGAGATAACCGACCGCGGCGTCGTACAGCGCGCGTCCCTCGTCGGCAGGCATGAAGCCGGTGACCTGATCGGCGAGTGCGAACAGTCGCGCGGCCGACGCGGGCAAGGACTTGCTCCCGTCTGCGGGCGATGCGGTGTCGGTGTTGCTCATCGCGTCCAACCTACCGTTGCTGGTAGCGGGTGGTTGTAGTAGCGTCCGGACACGTGTCCGATACGGCTCTGGAGTCGACCAGACGCCGTCTGACCGCCAAGCAGGCCGATACCGTCGATCGCCTCGGCCGGGCCGCAGTCGAGATCCTGACCAGGGACGGCTTTTCCGACCTGACCGTCCGGCGGGTCGCCGCCGAGGCCGGCGTCGGCGCGGCGACGGCATACACCTACTTCTCGTCGAAGGAACATCTTGTCGCCGAGGTGTTCTGGCGCAAGCTGGCAACCGCCTCGCCTGCGCTGCATGATTCCGACGACGCGGCAGGCCGGGTGATCGACGTGCTGCGGCACATCGCACTGCTGGTGGCCGACGAGCCGCAATTCGCCGGTGCGGTCACCAGCGCACTGCTCGGCAGCGACCCCGATGTCGAGGTGCTGCGGCTGCGAATCGGCCGCGATATCCACGATCGGCTGGTGGCCGCGCTCGGACCCGACCGCGATCCGGACGTGATCGAGAGCCTCGAGCTGTTGTACGCAGGCGCACTGGTGCGGGCAGGCATGGGGTACGGGTCCTACTCCGATATCGCCGACCGGCTGGAGAAGTCGGCCCGCTTGATATTGGGTTAGTCGGCGCGCCCCGCGCCTAGGACGGCGATCGATGCCGCCACCGCGGTGGCGACGATGTCGCGGACATCGGCGCCGTCTTCCACCGTCAGCGCGCTCAGTTCGCGCAGACCGCCGAACAGCACGACGGCCATCTGCGGAGCGATCGGCGCGATATGTGCACGACGGAAACCGGGGTTGCGGCTGATGTCGACGAACATGTCGACGATGGCCATCATGCCGTGCCGCTGCAGAGTGCGTACATCGTGGCCAAGCGCCGGAAGTTCGCGAATCCAGCTGAGCGTGATCGCAGGCCGCCCCTCGATGTGGGCCACCCACGCGTCGACCGCCTGTCTGATCTGGACCTGCCAGTCAGCTTCCGGTTCCACCGCCTCGAGGATGCGGGCGATCATCTCCCGGTTGCCGTGTGCGAGAAGCTCGATGAAGCACTCCTCCTTGCTGGAGTACTGGCTGTAGAAGGTGCGCTTCGAGGTGCGGGCGTGCCGGACGATGTCGGCGACGGTGGTTTCGCGATAGCCGCGCTCACCGATCGACGCGGCAAGGCCGTCGAGTAGTCGCTGGCGGAACGGACTCGGCGCATCGTCGGCGACGACAGGCCAATCCTCGGCGACGGTCACGGCCACTCATCCTTCCGGACTTGAAGATGTATAGCTTGTCACAACACGGTACCGCAGAGTACCGTTCTGAAAAACGACACGGTACGAAGCGGTACCACAGACAGGGTTGGAGTGATGCGCCATGACCGAGACAGCCGCCGTCGACGCGGACACGCCCTCGTCGGACCACCGGGGAAAGCGTCCGCCCGAGCCGCGGCTGCCAAAGGTCGTGCAGGGCGTCGCCTTCGCCGCGTTTCGCCGCAAGACGATGCGAGAAGGTGCCAAGCGGTTCGGGCAGGTGTTCGCCATCAACATCCCGTTCTTCGGTCGCACCGTAGTCGTCTCCGACCCTGAGCTCGTGCGGTCGGTGTTCATGGCGAGCACCGACGACCTGATCAATGTCCAGCCGAACCTCAGCCGCATCTTCGGCCCAGGATCGGTGTTCGCTCTCGACGGCAAGGCGCATCGGAACAGGCGCAAGCTGCTCGCTCCGCCCTTCCACGGCCAGAGCATCAAGAACTACGAGAAGGTCATCGAAGAGGAGACACTGCGCGAAAGCGCAACCTGGCCCGAGGGCAACGAGTTTCGCACGCTCGAGCCGATGAACCGGATCACGCTGAACGTCATCCTGCGGACCGTGTTCGGCGCCGACGGAGAAGAGCTCGACATCCTGCGCGAGATCATCCCGCCGTGGGTCAAGCTGGGATCGCGAATGGCCACCGTGCCCGAGCCGCCATTCCGCACGGGCCGCCGAAGCCCGTGGGGCAAGCTGGAGGCCTTCCGCCGGGAGTTTGACCGCGTGGTGTTCGCATTGATCGACAAGGCCGAAGCGGATCCGAATCTCGATGAGCGGTCCGACATTCTGGCGCTGCTGCTGCGCAGCCGGTACGAGGACGGCACCGCCATGTCACGGCAGGACGTCTCCGACGAGCTGCTCACCCTGCTCGGTGCGGGGCATGAAACCACGGCATCCTCGTTGGGGTGGGCCTTCGAGCGGCTGCGTCGCCACCCCGATGTCCTGGCCGAACTGGTCAAGGAGGTCGACGAGGGTGGCACCGATTTCCGGCAGGCCACCATCCTCGAACTTCAGCGGGCACGAACGGTGATCGATTTCGCGGGCCGCCACGTCAAGGCGGCGAAATTCGACCTGGGCGAATGGGAGATCCCGCACGGCCACTCGATTCTCGTCAGCATCGCCGATCTGCATGAGAACGCCGACATCTTCCCAGAGCCAGAGCGGTTCGATCCGCACCGCTTCGTCGACGACAAGCCCCCGACCTTCGCCTGGCTGCCGTTCGGCGGCGGCACGCGCCGCTGCATCGGGGCCGCGTTTGCGAACACCGAGATGGACGTCGTGCTGCGGACTGTGTTGGCCCACTTCCGAATCGAGACCGATGACGCCCCCGCCGAGAAAGCCCACCACCGCGGCGTCGCGTATACGCCCAAGGACGGCGGGCGCGTCGTGGTGAGCCGCCGCAAGTAGTGTCACCGGGGTGAGCAACCTCGTCGACATGATGAACGGCGCGATGGCGTCGACCATCCCGCCGGTGCACAAAATGGGTGTCAGGGTGGTCGAGGCGCGCCGCGGCCACGCCGTCGCATCGGTGCCGTTGGAGGGCAACGGTAACCACTTCGGGGTGATATACGCCGGGGTGCAGTTCACCGTCGCCGAGATGCTCGGCGGCGTCATCGCCATCGCCACGTTCGACTCCGCCAAGTACTACCCGCTGGTGAAGAACGTCGACATCAAGTTCACCGGGATGGCCCGCACCGACCTACTCGCGCATGCGAGCCTCGACGAGGACGAGATCGCGCGCGTCGAGGCAGAGGCCGCCGAGAAGGGTAAGGCCGACTTCGTCCTGGACGCTGTGGTCTGCGACGATGCCGGCCAAACCGTTTCGATCACCCACGGGCTCTATCAGCTACGAGCCCACGGGGTTTAGAAGAACTGCGTGGTCTGCGTACTTGTTCCGTTGTCGCACGTGACGTTGATGTTCCAGTTGTCCAACTTCGGGATGGCGGGGACGATCTTGAGATCGGTTGAGGAGTTCGCCTCCAACCGGAAGGTGCGGGTGAATCCGTCCGCGTCATAGGTGCACTGGGAGGTGACGCCGCTGCGGTCGGTGATGTGGACGTTCAGCCCACCGATGATGGGATCGAAGGACACCGTCGGGCCCTCCTTGGGCTTCTCAGGTGCCGCTTCCTTGATGCACTTGAGGGGCGCCGCCGTACTCCACTCACCGCCTGATTGCACAATCGGCGACGTGTTGGAGATTCTGCCCCGCGCGATTCCATCGTCACCGACAGCGCCGGCATAGGTCTCAGTGGCGGGTGGCGGTCCCGGCATGGATACAGAAAGGCTGATGAACTTATTCGCGTCCACGAAACCGCTGATGGGGACCGTGAGGTTGTTCGCAGTCGCCGAGGTGTTGACGCTCGGTCCGTCCCCGTTGAACGTGACTATGGTCTTCCCGTTGGCGACGATGCCGGTGGGACCCGCGAAGCCCCATTGCAGACAGGCCGGCGGAGCCAACGGGGCGGGCGGGAGCGCGTGGGCGGGAACCGGCACGGCGACCAGTCCGCAGGCGAGCAGGCCCGCGGCAGCGGCCGCCGGGAACGTCGATCGCTCACG
Organism: Mycolicibacterium stellerae; assembly: GCF_003719305.1. GTDB lineage: Bacteria > Actinomycetota > Actinomycetes > Mycobacteriales > Mycobacteriaceae > Mycobacterium > Mycobacterium stellerae. The sequence goes on along the minus strand of NZ_RARC01000005.1, from coordinate 104,400 downwards.
CAAGTCAAGGTTAAGCATGGGACTGCCCTCCTACCGGCCTGCTTCGCGGTTGAAGTACATGCCGTTGGCGGGACCCTACTGCGGGATCTCCACCATAGAAATAGGGTGTTTCCCTACGCTCTGAGCAGCGTTGGCTGTTTGCCAGCCAACGCTGTCAATGGTCACGCCTCTTGCGTCGCCCGCTTCGGCAGCTTCCAGTCCGGCCGAGGAAAGTGGCACGTGTAGCCCCACGGCAGGCGCTCCAGGTAGTCCTGGTGCTCGGGCTCGGCCTCCCAGAAGTCGCTCGCGGGAGTGACTTCGGTGACGACCTTGCCCGGCCACAGCCCGGAGGCCTCGACGTCGGCGATGGTGTCAAGCGCGACGCGCTTCTGCTCCTCGTCGGTGTAGAAGATCGCGGAGCGGTAGCTGCTGCCGACGTCGTTGCCCTGCCGGTTCTTCGTCGTCGGATCGTGGATCTGGAAGAAGAACTCCAGCAGCGCCCGGTAGTCGGTCTGCGCGGGGTCGTAGGTGATCTCGATCGCCTCGGCATGCCCCGGGTGGTTGCGGTAGGTGGCATTCGCGTTCTCGCCACCGGTGTACCCGACCCGGGTCGAGACGACGCCTGGCTGCTTGCGGATCAGGTCCTGCATGCCCCAGAAGCAGCCGCCCGCCAGGATCGCCTTCTGATAGTCGCTCATTCCTGTGCTTCCTCCGTCGTGAACAGCTTCTTGTACTCGCCGTAACCTTGCGCCTCGAGGTCGTCGAGGTGGATGAACCTCAGCGAAGCCGAGTTGATGCAGTACCGCAACCCGCCCTCGTCCTTCGGGCCGTCGGTGAACACGTGGCCCAGGTGGCTGTCACCGTGCGCCGAGCGCACCTCGGTGCGGATCATCAGGTGCGAGAAGTCGCGCTTCTCGAGCACGTTTTCGCGCTCGATCGGTTTGGTGAAGCTCGGCCAACCGCTGCCGCTTTCGAACTTGTCGACCGATGCGAACAGGGGCTCGCCCGAGACGACGTCGACATAGATTCCGGGCTCGTGGTTGTCCCAGTACTCGCCGGTGAACGGCCGCTCGGTGCCGTTCTTCTGCGTGACGTGATACTGCTCCGGTGACAAGGCACCGACCGCTTCGGGATTCTTGTGAAAGGTGGGTTTCATGGCGTTACTACAACGGTATACGTATCTCGATTAATCCAGGTCAGCGCAGTTACCGTGGACACATGCGGACAGTGTTGGCGATGGTTTCGAGTCTGGTTCTATTGGCGATCACCGGTCCTTTTGCGTCGGCCGAGTCGACCGCACCGCCAGAGGTGCCACCGGGCGGCGTCGTGTTCATCGACAATCCGACGATCGTCGATTCGCACCCGATGCAGGTGGAGTCGTGGAGTCGCGCGGCCGCCGACAACGCGGTGAACGTGAACTTCACCTCGGGCACAGACACCTGCTACGGCGTGCACGCGACCGTGCAGGAAACAGAGCAGACGGTCACCGTCGACCTGCATGGCGGCACCCTGCCCGAGGCGACGGGCCGGGCGTGCATCATGATCGCGCTGTTCGGCACGCTCGAGGTGCCGCTGCAGGCGCCGCTCGGCGACCGCCAGGTGCTCAGCGCCTGATACCCCCGGCGAGCAGACGCAAAGTGCCCCAAAAGCACCCCGAGATGGGGACTTTTGCGTCTGCTCGCGGGGGAAGGGCGCTCGACAAACACGCCTAGAACGTGTTCTAGTTTGTCCCGTGACGAGCAAGGTGTTCACGCGCGAGGAGCTGGCAGAGGCATTCGCGAATTTCGAAGCGACGGTGGACCGGGCCGCCAAGACCCGTGACTGGGATCCGTGGGTCGCGCAGTACAGCCCCGACATCGTCTATGTCGAGCACGCGGCGGGCACCATGCGCGGCCGCGAGGAGGTCCGGAAGTGGATCTGGCAGACCATGGAGACCTTCCCCGGCAGCTACATGACGCACTTTCCGTCGCTGTGGTCGGTCGTCGACGAACCGACCGGCCGGGTCATCTGCGAGCTGGACAACCCGATGCGCGATCCGGGTGACGGCACCATCGTCAGCGCGACGAACATCTCGATCATCACCTACGCGGGCGACGGACAGTGGTGTCGCCAGGAGGACATCTACAATCCGCTTCGGTTCGTGTCCGCGACGGCGAAGTGGTGCCGCAAGGCCGAAGAGCTGGGCACGCTGCCCGACGAGGCCGCCGCCTGGATGAAGCAGTTCGCGCGATGACCGTTCTCGTCATCGGCGCCAACGGCTATCTCGGCAGCCACGTCACGCGCCGACTCGTCGACGACGGCAACGACGTGCGGGTGATGGTGCGCGACGGCGCCAACACCATCGGCATCGACGACCTGAAGACCACCCGGTTCGTCGGCGACATCTGGAACGACGCCGCGCTGCGCGAGGCGATGGCCGGCTGCGATGTCGTCTACTACTGCGTCGTCGACACCCGCGGCTGGCTCAGGGACCCGGCGCCGCTGTTCCGCACCAACGTCGAAGGCACCCGAAACGTGCTGGAGGTCGCCAAGGATGTCCAGAAAGACGGGGTCCTCCGGCGCTTCATCTTCACCAGCAGCTATGTGACGGTCGGCCGCAAGCGAGGCCGCGTCGCCACCGAGGACGACGCGATCGTCGACCGTGGGCTCACACCGTATGTCCGTTCGCGGGTGCAGGCCGAGGAACTGGTGCTCCGGTATGCCCGCGAGCACGGCCTGCCCGCGATCGCGATGTGCGTGTCGACCACCTACGGCGGGCGCGACTGGGGCCGGACACCGCACGGCGCGATCATCGCGGGCGCGGCGTTCGGCAAGCTGCCCTTCGTGATGAAGGGCATCGAGTTGGAGGCCGTCGGCGTCGACGACGCCGCCCGCGCGCTCATCCTGGCCGCCGAACATGGCCGCGTCGGCGAGCGGTACCTCATCTCGGAGAAGATGATCACCAACACCGAGGTGGCGCGCATCGCGGCGGAGGCGGCAGGGGTTGCGCCGCCGGCCAAGTCGCTGCCGTTGGCGGTGTCGTACGCGCTGGCAACTATGGGGACTGTCAAGGCGCGGCTGCGGGGCACCGACGAGCAGCTCTCGCTGGCGTCGCTGCGCCTGATGCGTGCCGAAGCGCCGGTCGACTGTGCCAAGGCGCGACGCGAATTGGGTTGGCAGCCAAGGCCAATCGAGGAATCCATTCGCGAGGCTGCGCGGTTCTGGGTGGGACTGCGGGACGCGAAGCGCAAGAGCAAGCAGTCCGGCTGAACGACGCGCGGCGGCGCGTTCAAACCTACGGCGGGTTGTACAGGCAGGACTAGTCTCGGGTGTCGTGACGGAGAAACTGCACGTCGATCTGTCCGGAGCTCCTCAGACCATGTTGGCGACGTTCTACGCCAAAGCGCTGGATGCCGACCTCGAGAAGCCGATCCTCGGCGACCGGTGGGCCAAAGACATCGTCGACCGCATCGACTACGACTGGTCGCAGACGACGATCACGGCGCGCAATTCACCGGCGGTGACCACCCGATCGGCGCACTTCGATAACTGGGCAGCGCAGTTTCTTGCCGTGCATCCGGAGGCGAGGGTGCTGCACCTCGGCTGCGGACTGGACAGCCGGTACTACCGGCTTGACCCTGGGCCCGGTGTCGAGTGGTACGACGTCGACTATCCCGACGTAGCGGGCCTGCGAAGGCAGCTGTTCCCGCCGCGGGAGCACTGCCACATCGTGGCGGCATCCGTGACCGACCCGGCCTGGCTCGCCGACATCCCCGCCGACCGGCCGACGCTGATGATCGGCGAGGGGCTGACGATGTACCTCACCGAGGCGGACGGGATCGCGCTGCTGCGCCGGATCGTCGACCACGCCCCGTCCGGTGAGTTGCAGTTCGACGCGTTCAGCCGGTTGGGCATCAAGACGCAGTGGACCAACGCCGTGGTGAGGCGGTCTGGCGCGACGCTGTACTGGGGCATCGACGGCCCACAGGACATCCTCGAGGCGGTGCCCGGCCTGCGGTTGCTGCAGTGGGTGTCGCCGTTCGATTCATCGACCTTCGCCGACGTGTCTCGGCCGTTCCGGGTGATGGCCAAGGTGATGTCGCTGTCGTCGAAGCTGCGCTACATGGCGCAGTACCACCGCTACGCGTTCTGAGGCCCCCGCTTGCCGAGCACCGGCTGCCTGCCCCGGCCGTCGCTGAACGCTGCGGCCCACGGCCACCGGCCTCGGCCGTCCGCCCACACCAGTTGCAGCGCCCGTAGCTCCTGGCCGCCGAACGCCACCGCCCACTCCATGTGAATGTCGGGATTGGCCACCTCGACAACCTCGATCAGCGGGCCTGACCGAACCGCGATCTTCTGACCCGGCGACAACACCCTTCCGCCCATCATGTCCTTGGCGACCGTGTTCAACAGGCGTTCGGCACGAGGTGCAGACACGCCGGTGACCAGAAGTTCCGGCAGTCCGCAGTCATGCAGACCAACGGTGTATCCGAATGGGGTTCGGTCACTTTCGACGTACTGCACCGCCCAACCGTGTTCGCGTACGGCCTTACGCAACTCGTCGAGGTAGTCGTCGGCGGTGGCGTTCGGATGGTCGCATCTCCAGCACATGGCGTCTCCTTTCCTCCGATGGTTACCGCCACAATGCGCCCGACGTCCGACAAGTTCGGCCTCCTGCGAGAATCGCTCGGTGCCCACGATCAACGGTCAGGTGTCCAACTGGTACGACGAGCTGCCCGCCTACCGGCCTTCGCTGCCCGGCGACCGCGACGCCGACGTCTGCATCGTCGGGGCCGGCTACACCGGATTGTGGACGGCGTACTACCTGAAGCGGGCGGACCCGTCGCTGCGGATCGCCGTCGCCGAGGCCCGGTTCGCCGGGTTCGGCGCGTCCGGCCGCAACGGTGGCTGGCTGTCGGGGCTGGTGCCCGGTGACCGCAACAGAATGGCGCTACAGCATGGTCGGGACGGGGTGGTGGCCTGGCAGCGGGCGCTGAACGACTCGGTCGACGAGGTGATCGACGTCGCGGCGCGCGAAGGCATCGACGCGGGCATTGTCAAGGGCGGCACACTGCAGATCGCCCGCAACGCCGCGCAGGCCGCACGGCTGTCCGCGGAAGCCGAAGACGAGCTCAGCTGGAAGGTCGACGGCATCGCGGTGCTCACGAAAGCCGAAGCGGCCGAACGCATCCGGTTCGCGAATGTGGTGGCGGCCTATCACAATCCGCACTGCGCCCGCATCCAGCCCGCGCAGCTGGCCCGCGGTCTCGCCGACACCGTGGAGGCTCTGGGTGTCGACATCTATGAGCAGTCACCGGTCACCGCGATCGACGCGGGCAGGGTGACCACACCGCATGGCACCGTCACCGCCCCGATGGTGCTGCGCGCGACCGAGGGCTTCACCGCCAGGCTGCCCGGGCTGCGCCGCCGGTGGCTGCCGATGAACAGCTCGATGATCGCCACGGAGCCGATCTCCGATGATCTGTGGGACAGCATCGGCTGGCGCGGTCGCGAGACCGTCGGCGACGCCGCGCACGGCTTCTTCTACGCACAGCGCACCGTCGACAACCGAATTGCGATCGGCGGCCGCAGCGTGCCGTACCGCTACGCCTCACGCACCGACGTCGACGGGCGGGTGCCCGATGCGACGATCACGTACCTGACCGAGGTGCTGCACGGGGCGCTGCCCCAGGTCCGCGACGTGCCGATCGCGCACGGCTGGTGCGGTGTGCTGGCGGTGCCGCGGGATTGGTCGGCCGGTGTCGCACTCGACAAGGCCACCGGATTGGGTTGGGCAGGTGGATACGTCGGCCACGGGGTCACCGCGACGAACCTGGCCGGCCGCACCCTCGCCGATCTGGTCCTGGACCAGAAGTCACCCTTGACCGAGCTGCCGTGGGTGGGCCACCAATCGCCGAACTGGGAGCCCGAGCCGCTTCGCTGGCTGGGCGTGCGCAGCATGTACCTGGCCTACAAAGTGGCCGACTGGCATGAGGCCCGCGGCCGATCCAGCACGTCGCCGGTCGCCGTCGTCGCCGACAAGATCGCCGGTCGGCCGTGAAAGTGGTATCAGATTGATACCATCGACTCATGGCGATGACCCTGCGCTTGACCGAAGAGCAAGACCGCTGGCTCACGCGCCTGGCTGAAGCCGATGGCATCAGCAAGCAGGAAGCGGTTGTGCGCTCCATTCTTGAGACCGCGGCGCGGCGGCTACACGACGACCGGGTGCGCGAGCTGTCGAAAGCGGGGCGTTCTCGCTACGCAGCATTGCTCGACCGCCTGGCACAGTGAGCGTCAGGTACCTCAGCCTCGAAGACCTTTTAGCGCTGGCACACGATCTCGGCCAATTGGTGGTCAGGGATGTCGGACTGCTTGATTCCGCAGCGCACCGTCCGCAGTCGACGGTGTTCGGTGAAGACGCATACGAGTCCATTCACCAAAAGGCGGCGGTCCTGCTGGAATCGATCCTCACCAACCATCCTTTGGTTGACGGAAACAAGCGCCTTGGCTGGCTGTCGGTATATGCCTTCTACGGGCTGAACGGCTACACACTTGATGCACCGGATGACGCTGCCTACGACCTCGTCATTTCCGTGGCTTCCGGTGACGTGGGTTATCGATTGGCCGCAGATGCTCTAGAGGAGTGGGTGTTTCGGAGTTGCTAGCCGGTTGATCGTCACCCGGCTTCGGCCCTCTCCTTCAGCCGCTTCAGGGTCAGCCTGATGTGGCCGTCGTTGGCGGTGTCACGGTCGCTGACCCCGGTGGCGAGACCGCCCGCCTTCGCCATCCAGCCTGGCCGACGATCCCATGTCCCCTCGCTGACCAGGCAACCGCCGTCCTTGGCGGTGATGTCGTAGCGCCAGTGTGCGATCGGCACCCCGAGGTAGCTCACGTCGAACGCGAACGCGCGACCCGGATCGGCGTCGGTCACAGTGCACGTGGTCGTCCAGCGCCGCAAGCCGTTGCGGTTGGTGCCCTTGAACACCGCGCCCGGCGCCACCCCGTCGCCCTTGCACCACTTCATCGCCTCGGCCTCCTCGGCCAGCGACGCCAGCGTGGGCAGGTTTGTGATGAGGCCGTATACCGTGGCGGGTTCGGCATCGATGGTGACCTCCGCCTTGGCGGAGGCCGGTCCGCGATCAGTCATTGGGCGATGCTATCGGCGCAGCAGGAAGAAAAGGCGCGTCTTGTCAGGTTGCGACTATTGAGATGGGCCATCCCATCCGTCAGGAGACAGCCATGACCGAGAAACCCGTCCACCTGCCCACCGCCAACCACCCGATCACCGTCCAACCGACAGGCAAGCACGTCACGGTGCTGGTGAACGGCGTCGTCGTCGCCGACACCGACGACTCGTTGACCCTGCAGGAATCCACCTATCCCGCGGTGCAGTACATCCCGATGCGCGACGTCGCACAGAACGTGCTTAAGCCGAGCAGCACCACCACGTACTGCCCGTACAAGGGCGACGCCACTTACTACAGCGTGGCGACGTCCGAATCCGGCGACACTGTCACCGACGTGATCTGGACCTACGAGCAGCCATACCCGGCGGTGGCCGATATCGCGGGCCACGTCGCGTTCTACCCGGACAAGGCCGAGATCGTCGTCGCGTCTTAGCCGCGGCTGCGCACCCGGTAGCGCCGCTCGGCGTAGGCCAGGTCGTCGCGCCACAGCCTGGCCGCTGCGCCCCGCATGAACGGCGCGATCAGCGGCCGCGCGCGCAGCGCGTGCACGAAGCCGGGTCGGTCGGAATGGGCGATGACGGCCTCGATCACCGCGCTGCGCGGCAGCCCGTCTGGCCCTGGGCCGACGGGTGTGGCGTGGGTTTCGACGACGCTGCCGGTGCCCTCGCCGTCGACGATGCGCATGACGATGGTGCGCGGCCCGGGGGCGGAGAACTCCGCGACGACGGGCACCCCGAACCGGCCGATGTGAAACGTCACCGGCACAAGGAAGCGGTCCTGCTCTTCGGCTAGGTCGACATCCGCAGGCGGTGCGGACAACACGTCGAGGTGGGCGAACGAGTACGGGTGATACCAGGCGCCGTGCCACGGATCGAGCCGGTTGGCGATGATGTCGCTGGGTTCGCACGTGCCGACCAGTCGTGTGACGGCGTGCATGCTCGCCCCTTCTGGCCTGGCGGGCACCACGGGCACATCGGTCGGTTCCTCGCCGCCGATGCGATCAAGCCGAACCCAGGCGAGCACCCCGTCGTCGTAAGCCGGGTACGGCTTCCATCCGAATTCGCGGCCGCCCTCGAGCCGCAGCCCGTGCCACGGACAGATGAGCGCACCGCAGTCCACCGTGCCCGTCGCCAGGTCGGCGCCGAGGTGCGGACAGGTCGCAGGACCGACGTGCAGGGTGTCGTCCATGTCGCGCCACGCCACGACCTCCACCCCCCCGACCGACGCGCCGTGCGGTCGTTTGCGGATCGTTTCGCTCGACGCGAACGCATACCAGTTACCGGTCGGTCTGCGCTGCGAGCGTTGCAGCGCGGCGTCGATGATCGCAGGCTCGGCGTCCTTGTAGGTGGGGCGCTGGCGTGCCCACTGTTCACGCGGAAGGACTTTGAACGGCGAGGATTTCGCCCATTTCGCCGTCAGCCCGCCGAGCTTGCTCATCGCACCGGCCGCCTGTCCAGTTGCGCGAGCCGTCGCAGCGCGCCGGATCGGCCCTGCACAGGGACGGTGTGCAGGACATGTCCGGCCAGCCCGTAGTGGGCCAGCAGTCGGTTCGCCGCCGCCCAGCCCGTGGTGGCGGCGCGTTCCATCAATGCCACGGGCAGGTCGATGCGGATGCCGTCGCCGGCCAGCGCGACCGCGGGGTGCGGGGTGGTGACCGTCGGCCGTGCGGCGTGGTCGCCCGGCGCGAATCGGGGGCAGTCGTCACGGGTCAGCACCCGCTCGTCGACGATCTTGGCGTCTCTGATCTCCGGGTAGAGCTCGTGCAGCCGGGCGAGCATCCGGTCGCCGAGGTCTTCGGCGGGCGCTGTCACGGCGTAGGAATGCAGCTCGACGACGGAGCCGCCGGTGCGGCGCGACCAACCGGCCGCTTCCTTCTCGTAACGCTCGAGCACGCTGACATTGTCCAGCGGTGGACGGCCACCCGTCCCGAGGAACGGTGCCCGGTCTGCGTTCACCGGCCGGTCCAGCCACAGCCTGGCAACCACGAACGGGGGAGCGGTTCCCATCGCGGCGATTCGCGCCCGCCAGGCGTCGTCGCCCAGCCCGGCCGAAGCCTCGACGATGCGCTGCAGGCCTGCGACGTCGGTGGCCAATACCATTCCGTCGCATTCGAAGTCGACGCCCGAATCGCAGTGCACACGAAGACGCGGCTCGGTGGTCACCTGGTTGACGGAAACCCCGGTGTGGAACTTCGCGCCGCGCGATTCCAGATACTGGCGCAGCGGATTCCACAGCGCGACATCGAAGTTGGCGTTCGCCACATCGAAGATCAGGCCCTCGCTGGAGCCAAGGAAATAGATGTGGAACATGGTGGCCAGCTCGGCCGCGGACAGCGCACCCGGCTCGGCGAAGAAGCTGCGGGAGAACACCTCGAACGCGAGATGTCTTGCCGCCGAGGGGAAGTTGATGGCACGCAGGAAGCCGTCGGCATCCAGATGGTCGAGCCGCTGGTAGATGTCGGGGACCGACACCGCTGCCAGCGGCGCGGCCGCACGCGCGTTGAGCCGGACCAGATCCCGCAGCCGGAACGTCGGGCTTCGCAGTGCGAACGCGATGGCGTTCAGGGGCGGCGTCCGGGGCAGGCCGGCGAACGTGTCGCGCCTGCCCTGCCCGTCGACAAGCGGGTAGTCCTCGACAGCGATGAGCATGCCCAGCCCGGAGTCGATGCGGCGCAACAGGTTCCGCAGGTTGTAATACTGCCGGAAGAACGCGTGGAAGCCGCGGTTCATCGGTAGCTCGGCGCCGTCCCCGGAGCGCTCGGTCCAGCCGCCGACACGGCCGCCGAGATAGTCCTCCCGTTCGACGACGTCGACGGTCACGCCGCGCTCGACCAGCCCGGTCGCCGCCGCCAGCCCCGCGATGCCGCCGCCGACCACCACGACATGCGGTGTGCTGGTCAACCCACTCGCATCGGGCAGGCCAGGGATTGCGGGATGGCTGGCCCGGCGCGGGTCGGTCATCGTGGGGCCTGGGCGAGGAAGGTGTGCACGATATTGCGCTGCCAGCCCGGCATCGTCTCCCTGCGGGCATCGGTGAAGCCGGTGGCCCGCAGCCGGTTCAGAAACGCCTCCGCCCCGTCGAATTCGTTCACGCTGCGCCGCAGGTACCGGTAGAGGCCTGCGTCACCGCTGCGCAGTTTGCCCATCGGGATGATGATCGTCGCGCAGACCGTGTTCCACATGGCCGTCGCGATCCGCGAGTCGCGCACCGAGTACTCGTGCACCGCGAGCGTCGCCCCCGGCCGCAACAGTGTTCGAAACTCGCTCAACTGGGTGTCGGGATCGGAAAGGTTGCGCAGCAGGTAGGCCGCGAAGATGCCGTCGAACGGCCCTTCGATCCCCGCGGCTGCGAGCTCTTCGATGCGGCTGTGCACGAACCGGACCGTCGAGGGCCAGCGCTTGCCTGCCGCCTCGGCCAGCATGCCAGACGATGCGTCGACGGCCACGATGTCGGCCTGTGGGGCAACCGACAGCAGCGCCGCGGTTGACGCACCGGTGCCGCAGCCGGCGTCGAGCAGCCGTAGTCCCTTGCCGCCGTTGGTAAGCCGCATGCGCGCAGCCGACATCCGCAGGTGCCGGTGATAGCCGGGGTTGGCGTCCACAAGGCCGTCGTAGGCGGCCGCGCCCGCGTCGAACGCGGCGGGCACCTCGGACTTGCTGTCGGTCATTGCGAACTCCCAACCTTGCGATCGCGGAGCCGCTGACGCTCCCACAGCAGCAGCACCGCGGTTACCAGAGCGAAGCCGAACAGGAAGTCCTCGACGGGGATGTCGAACGGAAACCTGATGCCGCTGGTGTGACTGTCGTCGTAGATCACGATCGGCGCGGACAGCTTGGTGAGCCAGCCGTCGACTGGGATCTGGAATCCGAACACGATCACCATCGAGATCCAGTAGGCCGGCCTGCGGAACAGGCCGGTGTGCAGGACGCCGAACTCCAACGCGCACACCGCGATCACCGCCACCACGGCGGGCAGCGTGTAGCCCAGCCCCGTCACGTCGACTGGTCCGTTCTTGCGCCGAACTTCTTACGCAGATACGTCAGCATCGTGTCGACGGCGTTGTAGGTGAACAGCCCGCACAGCGGGATCACGATGAAGAACAGCAACTCCTCGATCGGGATGTCGGCGGGCAGCTCGATGCCGGTCACGTATTTCGGGTTGTACGTCCAAATCTGCGCGGCGATCGCGACCGCATCCCACACCACGAACACGGCCGCAACGGGCAGCACCGCGAACGCGGCGCGGCGCGCCTGCCGGTAGACACCCTCGCCGAAGAACTCCAGCGGCGCGGTGATCACCAGGCAGGCGCCCAGCACGATCAGATACTGCCAGCGGTCCATGTCTGTTATTACCTACCGTGCGTCAACCGCGCGCGCCAGGCCCCGATCAGCCCGACACCGGCGACCTGCAGCCGCCTGCCGGTGCCGACGGTCGCGCGCTGGTTGAAGATCGCGAAGTCGATGTTCTCGATGCGGTCGAGGATCTCGGAGTACAGCGTGTACGCCGCCTCGACGCACGGCCGCGACCGTGGGTCCAGCATTTCGATGCCCTTGCGGGCGACGTCGTACACCCGGCGGGTGGTGGCGTGCTGTTCGGTGAGTGCCCGGCGTACCCGCGCGTCGGTGCGCCTGTTGGTGTGACACCACCCCAGCAGCTCCCTGTCGACGCGGTGGGCGGCCAGCTCGTCGGCGGGCAGATACACCCGGCCGCGCTGCAGATCCTCGTCGACGTCCCGCAGAAAGTTGGTGAGCTGGAAGGCCTTTCCCAGCGCGGCGGCATAGGGGGCGGCCTCTTCACGCGGGCCGACGGTGCCAAGCACGGGCAGCATCTGCAGCCCGATCACCTCGGCCGAACCGTGCATGTACCGCTCGAGAGACTTCCGGTCCGGGTAGTCCGTCACCGTCAGGTCCATCCGCATCGAGGTCAGGAAGTCGTCGAACATCTCCCAGGGGATGCCGTACCTGCGCGCGGTGTGCACGACTGCCCGCAGTGCGGGATCGTGGCCGGAATTCTGATGCTGGACAAGCTGATTGAAGAGTTGCGTGGCGAGCCGCTGCAGCCGTTCGGCGCGTTCACCCGCGCCCAGCGTGTCGTCGAAGTCGTCGATGATGTCATCGGCACGGCGCGCGAACCCGTAGAGCGCGTGCACCGCGGGGCGCTGTTGCGGTGCCAACAGCCGGGTGGCGAGGAAGAACGTGCGGCCGTGCTCGGCGTTGAGCATCCGGCACTGTTGGTAGGCGTCGCGCAGCGCCGGGTCGTGCACACCGGCGGCATCGAGTTCGGAGCGGATCATGCTTGGCCGCTCGCGATCTGCGTCTTCGTCGGCCGGGTGACGGCTCCGGTGACCCGGTCGGCGGCCAGCCGTCCCGACATCAGGGCCGTGGGAACTCCCACGCCTGGCACGGTCGACGAGCCGGCCAGTACGACGTTGTCGATGCCACGAACAGTGTTGGCGGGACGGAACGGGCCCGTCTGGCCGAACGTGTGCGCCAGCGCGAACGGCGTGCCCGCCAGCATGCCCTGCCGGGCCCAGTCCGCCGGGTTGACGACATGGAGCAGTTCGGCGTCGACACCGAGTTGGGGAAGCCGGTCGGCGACGGCGGCCAGCATGCTGTCGGCGTAGGAGGCGCCGATGCGCTCCCAGTCGACCCTGCCGCGCGCCAGGTTCGGTGCGGGCGCAAGCACGTACAGCAGGTCCCGGCCCGAGGGCGCAAGGGTCGGATCGCCCGCGGTCGGCCGTGTCACCAGGAGAGAGGGGTCGCTCATCACGACGCCGTCGTCGATGATCTCGCGGAACGTCTGGTCCCAGGTGTCGCCGAACAGGATGTGGTGGTGTGGCATCGGGCGCTGCGGCGTCCGGCAGCCGATGTGGGCGACGACCGCCGACGGCGACGGCCGCAGCGCCAGCAGACGGCGGGGGGTGCGATCGAGCAGCCGATAGGTGTCTGGCAGCTCGGTGGTGAGGATCACGGCGTCGGCTTCGATGCGATCACCGGTGCCGGTGTGCACGGCACGGACCCGGTCACCGAGCCGCTCCAGCCTGGTTACCGTTGCGCCATAACGGAACTCGACTCCTGCGTCGACTGCGGCAGCGGCAAGCGCATCGGGAAGCGCGCGCATCCCGCCCCGGGGGAAGTACACGCCTGCGACGGTGTCCATGTAGGCGATGACGGCGTAGACCGCGAGCGCCCGCTGCGGCGGAACCCCCGCATACAGCGCCTGGAACGTGAAGATTCGGTGCAGCCGCGGATCGGTGATGAACCGCTTCACCGCCCGGTCCCACCGGCGGAAGCCGCCAAGCGCGGTCAACCGGGCCAGCGACGGGGTCAACAACGACAGCGGGGAGTCGAAGTTGGATGCGATGAAGCCGTCGAATTCGACTTCGTACAACCGAGCGAGCCAGTCGCGGAGCCGCAGATAACCCTGCGCCTGCCCCGGCCCGGCGAACCGCTCGACCTCGGCGGCCATCGCATCGCGGTCGCTGTGCACATCGAGCGCGCTACCGTCGGGGAACAGGGCGCGGTAGGCGGGGTCGACGGTTTCCAGCTCGAGCCGGTCGGCGGTGGATTCGCCCACCGCCGCGAAGGTTTCGTCGATCAGGTCCGGCATGGTGAGAACCGTCGGGCCGGTGTCGAGTCGATAGCCGTCGACGTCGAGTCGGCCGACCCGTCCGCCGGGCACGTCACCGCGCTCGACGACGGTCACCGAGCGGCCGCGGCCGGCCAGGTGCAGTGCCGCCGACAGCCCGGCGAGACCCGCGCCGACGACCACCACGTGGTCGGTCCTGCCGCCGATGGCTCGCATCACGACGCCCTCTCGGTGCAGACCGACGCCATGCGCAGCAGCGCCGAACGCACCGCGTCATCGAGCCGGCTCTCGTCGATCCAGTCCGAGGCACGGCGCAGCCGATCGGCGATCATCTCCTCGATCTGCTGCTCGGCGCCGGTCGCGGCGATCAGGCTGCGCCACCGTTCGACGTCCGCCTCGTCCAGCTGAGCGGTGCCCATCAACTCGTTCAGCTGACGCCGCAGCGTCGGGTCGGCCATGGAATGGGCGGCGACGACCACACTTGTCGCCTTGTGCTCGGTGAGGTCGGCACCGACGGGCTTACCCGTGCTCGCCGGTGAGCCGAAGATGCCGAGCAGATCGTCGCGCAGCTGGAATGCCTCGCCCACCGCATCGCCGTAGCGGCCCAGCCGGCTCAGCAGCTGGGCCGGGCAGCCCGCCATCGCCGCGCCGATCTCCAGCGGCCGGCGGACCGTGTAATTGCCCGACTTACGTCGCGCCACCTCCAGCACCTCATCCAGCGTAGGCAGGCAGCCGACATCGTTGACCAAGTCGGCAAATTGTCCGACGGCCAATTCGGTGCGCATCTCGTCGTATCGAGGCCAGGCTCTGCCAAGCGCGCTTGGGTCAAGGCCGCTGTTCCGCAGCATCTGCTCGGCCCAGACCAGGCACAGGTCGCCGAGCAGCACCGCCGCCGATTCGCCGAAGCGCTCCGGCGACCCGGACAACCCGCGGTCGCGGTGCCAGTCGGCGAACTGCACGTGGGCCGACGGACGGCCACGCCGCAACCGCGAACCGTCCATGACGTCGTCCTGCAGCAGCGCGAACGCGTGCAGCAGTTCGAGGCTCGCGGCGGCGCGCAGCGCAGCGTGGGAGGGCGCAGCGCCGCACAACCAGCCCAGGAACATGAACGTCGAGCGCAGGCATTTCCCCGAGCCGATGAATCCGACCAACACGTCGGCCGCGACGTCGGCTCCGGCACCGCGGAGGTCACGCGTGCACCTGTTGGTGACGAATTCGTCGACCGAATCGAGCACCGCCTTGCGCACGTTGCTCCGCCAGGTGTCGAACTGGCCGTCCTGGCAGGCCACCATCGGCGCGGAATGCAGCGCAGGCGCAAACAGTCGTCCGTCGACCCCCAACCTGCCCCCTTTCCAGACCGGCGGAGTCGTCAGCCTATTTGCGTTCTGCCCATACCCCCAGCGAAGGCGGCCGAACCCGACCTGATGTCACTATTACGTCACCAATGTCTGAGAACGCGGTCGAGTGCATCGTGGAGTTTCCGGGGCCTGCGAGCCCGGGGTACACGCTGTCACCGTTGCGCCGTGGCGGCGGCGACCCGTGTTATGTGACCGCGGCCGACGGCGCCATCTGGCGGACCACCCTGATGCGGACCGGACCGGTGACGATGCGGATCAGCCGGTCGGGTCCACGCGCCGTCGCGTGCGAAGCGTGGGGAGGCGGCGCAGCGGAATTCGCCGACGGATGTGCCGCCCTGCTGGGTGCCGACGACGACGCGAGCGGGTTCTCGCCCGTTGAACCGACCATCGCCGAGGCCCATCGCCGGGTGCCGCATCTGCGGCTGGGCCGCACGGGACGAGTGCTGGAGTCGCTGATCCCGGCCGTGATCGAGCAGCGGGTGGCGGGAAAGGACGCTTTTCGGGCCTGGCGGTTGTTGGTCACGAAGTTCGGATCACCCGCGCCAGGTCCGGCACCAGCGGGTATGCGCGTACCGCCGCCCGCAGACGTGTGGCGCCGCGTTCCGTCGTGGGAGTTCCACCTCGCCAACGTCGATCCGGGCCGGGCTCGGACCCTTGTCGGCTGTGCGCAGCGGGCCGATTCCCTCGAGCGGCTCGTCACCCGCCCTGCGGAACAGGCAAGGGAGGCGCTGATGTCGCTGCCCGGTGTCGGCGTGTGGACGGCGGCCGAGACGGCGCAGCGCGCGTTCGGCGACGCGGACGCGCTGTCGGTCGGTGACTATCACCTGGCCAAGGTGGTCGGCTGGACCCTGCTCGGCCGCCCCATCGATGACGACGCGATGGTCAAGTTGCTCGCCCCGGTGCGTCCGCACCGGCACCGGGCGGTGCGACTTCTCGAGGCCAGCGGGCTGGCCCGCAACCCACGGTTCGGGGCCCGGCAGGCCATCCCGGACCTGCGCGCGATCTGACGTAGGTGATTAGCCCGTGTATGCCACGGGTAGGCCTTGTGACGACGCGAAAATCGAAGGAGCTATTGATGACTCAATTCACAGTCCCCGGCATGTCGAACAAGGAGGGCGGCGAAGTAGCCGACCTGCTGCAGAAGGCACTGAGCCGGTACAACGACCTGCACCTGACGTTGAAGCATGTGCACTGGAACGTGGTCGGACCCAACTTCATCGGAGTCCACGAGATGATCGACCCACAGGTCGAGCTGGTCCGTGGCTACGCCGACGAGGTCGCAGAGCGCATCGCGACGCTTGGAAAGTCTCCGCTCGGCACCCCTGGCGCGATCATCAAGGACCGCACCTGGGACGACTACTCTGTCGAGCGTGACACCGTGCAGGCACACCTAGCCGCGCTCGATCTCGTCTACACCGGTGTCATCGAGGACACCCGCAAGAGTATCGAGCGGGTGGGCGACCTCGACCCGGTCACCGAGGACATGCTCATCGGGCATTCGGCGGAGCTGGAGAAGTTCCAGTGGTTCGTCCGCGCACACCTGGAGAACTCAGGTGGTCAGCTGGCCAACGACGGCGCCAAGACCGAGAAGGCCGCCGCCAGCCGCGCCAAGAAGAAGGCACCGGTCAAGTAGTGCCGGGTTCTTCCAGAGCGTCATCTCGCACCGGCTGGTCGGCGAGTTCGGAACTCCCGCCGAACAGGTAGGGGTACGCGAAACCGGCGATCGCGGCGCCGATCAGCGGTGCGAGCCAGAAGATCCACAGCTGCGCGGGTGCGCCGTCGCCGTTGAAGAATGCGACGCCGGTGGAACGTGCCGGGTTGACCGATGTGTTCGAGATGGGGATCGAGATCAGGTGAATCAGCGTCAGGGTCAGCCCGATCGACAAGCCCGCGAAGCCTTTTGACGCCGGTGCTCGGTCGTCTGTCGAGCCGAGGATGACGAGGAGGAACACCCCCGTCAGGATGATCTCGGTGAGCGCGACGGCCAGCAGCGAGTAACCGCCAGGCGAATGTGCGCCGTAGCCGTTGGCGGCCATGTTGCCGACCGGGTCGAAGCCCTCTTTTCCGTTGGCTATCAACAGGATCACCAGGCCTGCGACCAGGCCGCCGAGTACCTGCACGACCCAGTAGCCTGGTACCGCCTTCCACTCAACGCGCCGCGCGAAGGCGGCACCAAGGGTCACGGCAGGGTTGAAGTGGCCGCCGGAGATGGTGCCGAAGGCGTAGACGCCGGTGAGGACCGTCAAGCCGAATGCCAGTGCGACACCGAGAAACCCGATGCCCAGCGACACGCCGTCCGCCGATGCGAACTTCGCTGCGAACACCGCGCTGCCGCAGCCGCCGAGGACCAGCCAGAAGGTCCCGATGAACTCTGCCGTCAAACGATGCAGCATCGTGGGTGGAGTCATGCTTGTGAGAGTTGCACGCGAATTCGGCAATTGAGGCAAGCGTTGCGCAATTGTGCCTGGACCGAAATGTTGCTTTGCTAACCGTTTCCGCGTCGCTCGATGGACTCTTCATCGGGCATCCGCTCGCGAAGGCTCTCATAGATCGGCGGCGATCCCACGAGGTAGGCGACGAGCACGGCGGCAGCGGTTGCGGCCATCATCGGCACCAGGGTCGCGGTGGTGGCCGTCATCTCTGTGACGACGACCATCCCGGTCACCGGTGCGCGCACGGTGGCCCCGAAGAACGCCGCCATCCCGACGAGCGCCATCGGAATGGCCAATTGCGATGCGTCGTCGGGCCACACGGCGTTGAAGCATCCGGTGAACACGAGTCCCCACAGCGCACCCACGGCAAGCAGCGGTGCGAACAGCCCGCCCGGCACCGCCGCCGAGTACGACAGCGGGCCCGCGACGAACCGCACCGCAAGGATCCCGATGACGACGGATAAGACGAGGTTCTGCCCGCCAAGGATCCGCTGCGTCAGGTCCTCGCCGCCGCCAACAGAGAGCGGGTAAACGAACATCGCGAGCCCGACGATCGCTCCGATGATGGCGGCCTTCGCCAGGCTGGGGACGCGGCGGATGGCACCGACGTGGTCGAGGAACCACAACGTCAACCCGTTGTACGCGGCACCCAGACATCCGGTCAGGAGCCCGAAGGCGATGAAGAGGGGCAACCACGCCAGGGCGGGAGCGTCCATGGGTTCGACCTGAAAGTCCGCATGGTTTCCCAACACCAGCCGGGAGCACGCGACACCGGCAGCACACGAAATGAGGGTCGCCAGAACCGTTTTCACCCGGAAGGACTTCGTCACCTCCTCGAGGGTGAACAGCGTGCCGCCGATCGGCGCGTTGAACGCCACCGCAAGGCCTGCGCCGCCCAGCGCCGTCTGCATCATCCTGACCTCGGAATCGGGTAGCCGGGCGCGCCGGGCAGCTTCGGTGCCGATCGCCGCACCCATGTGTACCGTCGGCCCCTCGCGGCCCAACACGAGGCCCGATCCGATACTCAACACGCCTCCGACGAACTTCGCCGGAAGCAGTCGGATCAGCGGTGGCTTGGCCTCACCCAGAAAGACCGCTTCGACATGCTGGATCCCGCTGCCCGCGGCCAGCGGCTCCCACCGGACGATGAGGGCGGCGAGGGTGGCGCCGACCGCGGCGGCGGCGATGGGGACCAGCCAGCCCGGTCCTGGCAGCTGATGTGCCCAGTCGACGAAGTCGATGCGCAGGCGATCGGCGGTTTGCAGACACCAGCGGAACACGCCGCCGACGAAGCCGATCACGACGCCCGCGACCAACGCGGTCAGGCAGATGCGGACCGAGCCGCGCATGGATTCGTCGGGCTGGAGGGGTCCCGCCGTCGGCGCCGTCATAAGGCGACGAACTTTACCGGCCCAGATACCCCCACGGGGTATAGTGACCCGCATGACCGAGGTCGATCACTCCCAGCATCGGAGCCACGCAGATCACGCAGGCCACGGCCAACCGAGGCACGGCGGTCACCACGATCACGTCGCGCAGTTCCGCAGGCTGTTCTGGATCATGCTCGTGCTGGCCGTCCCCACGGTGGCGCTGTCGGGCATGTTCGCGATGATTCTCGGCTATCCAGTTCCGGGGTTCCCCGGCTCTCAATGGGTCTCAGCGGTGCTCGGGACCGTCATGTACCTCTGGGGCGGCAGGCCCTTCCTCACCGGTGCGGTCAGTGAGATCCGCTCCCGCACACCGGGAATGATGCTGCTGATCGGTCTGGCGATCACGGTTGCATTCGTTTCGTCGTGGGGCGCCAGCCTCGGCGTGCTCGACCACCAGCTCGACTTCTGGTGGGAGCTGGCGCTGCTCATCGTCATCATGCTGCTTGGTCACTGGATAGAGATGCGCTCGCTGGCGCAGACCAGCTCGGCGTTGGACTCGCTTGCCGCACTGTTGCCCGACGAGGCCGAACGGGTCGAGGGAGACGAGATCGTCACTGTCGCCCCATCGGATCTTCGTCTTGGCGACGTGGTGATCGTGCGTCCGGGCGGCAGCGTGCCCGCCGACGGCGAGATTGTCGACGGCGCAGCGGACATCAACGAGTCGATGGTCACCGGCGAGTCCGTGCCGGTGCGCCGCGGTATCGGCGACCACGTCGTCGCGGGAACCGTCGCGACGGACTCCGGCCTGCGCATCAAGGTCGCCGCTGTCGGCGACGACACCGCGCTGGCCGGTATCCAGCGGCTGGTGACGGAGGCCCAGAACTCGTCGTCGCGGGCACAGCGGCTGGCGGACACCGCGGCGGCCTGGCTGTTCTGGTTCGCGCTGGGTGCGGCCGTCATCACCGCGGTGGTGTGGGGCGCGGTCGGCAGGCCGGAGGACGCGGTCATCCGCACCATCACCGTGCTGGTGATCGCGTGCCCGCACGCGCTCGGCCTGGCGATACCGCTTGTGGTGTCGATCGCCACCGAACGTGCAGCCCGCGCGGGTGTGCTGATCAAGGACCGGCTCGCGCTTGAGAGCATGCGAACGGTCGGCGCGGTGCTGTTCGACAAGACCGGCACCCTGACCAAGGGCGAGCCGACCGTTACGGCGGTTGCCGCAACGGACGGGCACGGCGAGGGTGAGGTACTTGCACTGGCGGCGGCCGCCGAGACGGACTCCGAGCATCCGCTGGCCCACGCCATCGTGGCTGCGGCGAAGGCCAGAGACGTCAAGGTGGCAGCCTCTTCGGACTTTTCGTCGTCGCCCGCGGTCGGGGTGACGGCGACGGTCGACGGCCGCCAAATCCGCGTCGGCGGACCGCGGTTGTTGGAGCAGGCGGGGGAGATCGAGCTGCCAGAAGCCGCCGCGTGGCACAGCGAGGGCGCGATCGTGTTGCATGTCCTGCTCGACGGGTCCGTCGCGGGAGCGCTGAAGCTGGCCGACGAAGTGCGACCGGAATCGCGTCAGGCCGTCGACGCGCTGCACCGGTTGGGCGTGGAGGTGGTGATGATCACCGGAGACGCCGAGCCGGTGGCGCGCGCGGTCGCCGATGAGCTCGGCATCGATCGGGTGTTTGCGGGCGTGCGGCCGCAGGACAAGGCGGCCAAGGTCGCCGAGCTGCAGGCTGAGGGCCTGAAAGTGGCGATGGTCGGCGACGGGGTCAACGACGCACCGGCGTTGGCACAGGCCGACGTCGGCATCGCCATCGGTGCCGGCACCGACGTGGCGATCGCGTCGGCGGGGGTGATCCTGGCCAGCTCGGACCCGCGCTCGGTGCTGTCGGTGATCACTTTGTCGAAGGCGACGTACCGCAAGATGGCGCAAAACCTTTGGTGGGCAGCGGGTTACAACCTGATCTCGGTGCCGCTGGCCGCCGGGGTGTTGGCGCCGGTCGGGTTCGTGATGCCGATGTCGGTCGGTGCGCTGTTGATGTCGGCGTCGACGGTGGTTGTCGCCCTCAACGCGCAATTACTCCGCCGGCTGGACCTACGCCCCGACCGCACTCGGTAGCCGAGCCCTAATCGGCTTGATCAGCACGGGCCATCACGTCGCGGTACTCGTCGAGGTCGATCTCTTCGGCGGTCACCGTCTTGGTGCCGTTGTAGACATCGCGATCGATCTCGTCGTCGGCGTTGGCCACCAGCATCGCCACGAACGTGTCCCCGTTGACGTTGAGGAAGGTGCGGAAGATGCCTGCGAACCAGTCGACGGCGATCAGCAGGCCGACAGCCTCGAACGGCAGGCCAAGTGAGGTCGCCAAGAACATCGCGACGACCGGGAATCCGCCCGGCACCGTGATGGTGCCCATATTGAGCAGAATCGCCAGACCCATACCGAGGGCGATCTGGCCGACACTCAAGTCGATGCCGCCGGCCTGTGCGAGAAACATGACGACGATCATGTAGTTGAGGACGGCTCCATACGAGCCCATCGTCAACCCGATCGACAGCGTGAAGTTTGCGACCTTCTGGCTGACACCCACCTTTTCGACGGTGTTCTTCAACACCGTCGGGAAGGTGACCGCCGAACTCGTGGTGGTGATCGCAATCGCCGTTTGCTCAGCGAGCTTGTTCGGAAGCTTCCACGGGCTCAAGCGGGTGAGTACCGAAACAACCACCACGAACAGGGCGAAGATGATGACGACACCGAGAAGCGTTGTGCCCAAGTACTTAAGCGCGGTGGTGACGACGGAGAAGCCGACGTCGCCCGCGAGCGCGGCCAGCAGACAGAAGACGCCAATCGGGGCGATGAGCATCACAAGGCGAATCATGGTGAGCACGATCTGCTGGATCTGATCGATAAAGCTGAGTACCCCGGAATCGCCGGTCTTGTTGATATGGCTGCGCAGTGCGATACCGAACAGCAGCGAGAAGACGATGATGGGCACCATCGTTGCTGTCGACATGGCGTCGAAGATGTTCGTCGACACGAAATTGAGCAGCGTGTCCTGCCAGCCCAGCGCCTCTCCTGCCGATTCCTTCAGGCTGGGATCGAGTTCTTGGGTGTACACCATGCCCGCACCCGGCTGGATGAGAATGCTGAGCGCCCAGGCCGTTACGGCCGCGACGAACGAGAAGCCAATCATCCATTTGAATGTGCGGAATGCGATCTTTCCGGTGCCCGTGCCCGACATCGACCCGGTCGCCACGATCACCGACGACATCACCAGCGGCACGATCGACATCTGGATCAGTCGGATGAACAGATCGCCGATGAACTTCAGATTTGCGGCCCAGTCACCGACCAGGAGGCCGAATACGATCCCACCTATTGCGGCGATGCCGATCTGCAATGCAGGGTGCGCCAACTTTTTCATGCCTGAAAGTAAGCCGATGGCGCTACTGGCCCGTGTCACCCGTATTTCGCACCAGTTACGCAAAATCGTCAGCGACCGCGCAATTGGCAGGTGGCGCAACTCCTTCGGCGACTGGACCTAGGGCCGGAGGGTGCTCAGTAGCCGAGCCCGCGCAGATGGGCGCCCAACTGTTCGGCGACAGCCTGGTGGCTGCGGATCAGCTCGAGCTCATGGCCGACCTGAGCGCGCAGTGCACGGATGACCGCCAATTCAGTGGCGGGCGTATCCGACAGGTGCTCGAGCGCATCCGACGTCGACGACACCACGTCGAGCGCGGAGTGCGACGCCGAATGTGCCGATGTCACCGCGTCCGCGGCCTCCTTGAGGTGGCGGCCCAGCTCCGATTCGACGCCGGACAGGTGCTCCAGGGCGTCGCGGGTGCCCTGCGCGAAGTCGGCGTAGTTGGCGCTGGCGTCGCCCGACATCGATGCGGCTTGTTCCTGCCCGGACCGGATGACGTCGGTGGCGTCGGTCAGTTTGTCGGCGGCCGTCGCGGCCGCGTCGGGGTCAGCGGTGCCGAACAGCGAGTCGGCCCGCGACATCACGTCGCCGACGTTGCGGACCAGATCGGACAGCGGCACGAGACCAAGTATCAGCCATCGAGTGAAGCGATGAGGTCGTTCAGTGCGCTCGAGTCCGCGTCTGCTGCCGGTTCGCCTGCCTCGACAGCATTCACCAGTTCGACGGGAAGGCCCGCCGCGTTCGCCGTCTCCGCGGCGGACAGGGTGGCGCGCCGACGCGCGGCGTAGAGCCGTTGGCCAAGCGTCGCCCCCGGTGCGGCGGCGGCGCGGAACATCAGTTCGTCGTAACGGCCGCGGACGGTCCGCAGCGCCAGCACCACGTCGGGGGTGCCCCTGCTGTGCTGCGCGGCTCGGGCGACAACTCCCTCGAGCTTGCGAAGCTCGGCCAGGATGACCGTGGCACGGGCGGAGAACTCGGGATCGTCGTCGGCGGGCAGCGTCTGGATGGCGGCGTCGAGCGTTGTCATCGCCACCTCGACGGTGCCCGCGATGAGCGAGGCGGTGCCGTCGTCTGCGGGCGGCTCGGACGCTGTGCCGGGTACCTGGCCGCCATACCGTATCGTCGCTATGGTTCCGGCGGGCCACTGCAGGATCTCCTCCAGCTTGGCCCTCGTGCGCTCCCTCGGCCAGCTCCTACCCTTCTCGAAGGCGATGAGCGCGCCGGCGTTGATGATCTTGAACTTCGCGAGATTCCGCTGCTTGATGTCCAATTCGCGGCGTCGGGCGGCGACCGCTGCGCCGGCGCGGGCGATGCCCGGATCGCCGACGTCCTCTTCCACTCGCCCAGTGTAGCCAGCGGATCTGACGGGAGACGGCGAACCTCACCGAAGCGATCATGCCGTAATAAGTGTTGCACTGCTACGGAAACAGCGCTACGGTTTGAGCACGCCAGCGAGCGAGAGGAGTGGTCATGACCGTCATGATCGAGATGCCCGTACTGACCGACAGCCAGATCGGCGCCTGCACGCAGGACCCCGAACGGTGGATGACGGCAACCGACGACCACACCAAGGCGGTGTGCCGGGCGTGCCCGCGCCGCTGGCTGTGCGCAAGGGAGGCCTGCGAGATGCCGGGGGCCCAGGGCCTGTGGGCAGGCATTCACATTCCCGAAGGCGGCCGCGGCCGCACATTCGCCTTGAAGCAGCTCCGGTCGTTGGCCGAGCGCGGCGGCTACCCGGTGCACCGCTGAGGCGCCCGCAGCCTGCCCGCTCGACGAGGGGGGAGCGGGCGGGCCGCGCGGCGACTACTCTAAGAATCTTACTAAGCTTTGTAGCAAACAGCCATTAGCGGCTTTAGCGCAGCTGATAGTGCATACAGCTATCGGTCAGCAATGGTAATTAGTGATCTCGGTCGCATGCCAGGAAATCGGGTGATCGGGAATACTTCGCCCCGGGTCACCGAAAATCGAAGGCGCGCAACGGCTTCGCTCGTATCATTGGCAGCGCAAGAGGCAGCGTCGCCACAGGGGCAAAGCACACTAGTTAGGTATGACTAAGTTGGCATGTCAGGCGGGGTTTGTCATATCGTTTTCCCCACTTGCGCCGAGTGGGGTAGGGGCCGTCGTTCAGTGCTGCACGCCAGCCACCGCCACCACCACAACCGGCTGATCGCCGTCATCGACGGCTGCCAGGGAACTCTTGAAGGTGTTGAAGGGCTAGGTGGGAATGGCGCCCGTGAAACAGGGGCTGTACAACCCCGCGTTCGAACATGACGCGTGTGGCGTTGCCATGGTCGCGGATATGCACGGCCGCCGCAGCCGCGACATCGTCGACAAGGCCATCCTGGCCCTGGTCAACCTGGAGCACCGCGGTGCCCAGGGCGCCGAACCGCAAACCGGCGACGGTGCGGGAATCCTGCTCCAGGTCCCCGATGACTTCCTGCGCGCCGTCGTCGAGTTCGACCTGCCCGAGCCGGGCAGCTACGCCACCGGCATCGCATTCCTGCCGCAGTCGTCGAAGGACGCGGCCGCCGCCTGCGAGTCTGTCGAGAAGATCGCCGAGGCCGAGGGCCTCGAGGTGCTCGGCTGGCGTGACGTACCCACCGACGATTCGTCGCTTGGTGCGCTGGCCCGCGACGCCATGCCGACGTTCCGGCAGGTGTTCATCGCCGGTGCATCCGGGATGGACCTCGAGCGCAAGGCGTACGTCGTGCGCAAGCGAGCCGAGCATGAGCTCGGCACCAAAGGTCCGGGCCAGGACGGTCCCGGTCGTGAAACCGTCTATTTCCCAAGCCTTTCCGGTCAGACATTCGTCTACAAGGGCATGCTGACCACACCGCAGCTGAAGGCGTTCTATCTCGACCTGCAGGACGACCGGCTGACCAGTGCGCTCGGCATCGTGCACTCGCGGTTCTCCACCAACACGTTCCCGTCGTGGCCGCTCGCCCACCCGTTCCGGCGGATCGCGCACAACGGTGAGATCAACACCGTCACCGGCAACGAGAACTGGATGCGGGCGCGCGAAGCGCTGATCAAGACCGACATCTTCGGCGCAGGCGCCGATCTCGACAAGGTCGTGCCGATCTGTACGCCTGGCGCATCGGATACCGCACGCTTCGACGAGGTGCTCGAGTTGCTCCATCTCGGCGGTCGCAGCCTGCCGCATGCCGTGCTGATGATGATCCCGGAGGCGTGGGAACGCAACGAGTCGATGGACCCGGCCCGGCGCGCGTTCTACCAGTACCACTCCTCGCTGATGGAGCCGTGGGACGGCCCCGCGTCGATGACGTTCACCGACGGCACCGTGATCGGCGCGGTGCTCGACCGCAACGGTCTCCGCCCGTCGCGCATCTGGGTCACCAAGGACGGCCTGGTGGTGATGGCGTCGGAGGCCGGCGTGCTCAACCTCGACCCGTCGACCGTCGTGAAGAAGATGCGTCTGCAACCCGGCAGAATGTTCCTGGTCGACACCGCGCAGGGCCGCATCGTCGACGACGAGGAGATCAAGGCCGAACTCGCCGCAGAGCTGCCGTATCAGGCATGGCTGGATGCCGGCCTGTTCCACCTCGATGAGCTCCCGCCCGGCGACTACGTCCGCATGCCGCATCACCGGGTTGTGTTGCGCCAGCAGATCTTCGGCTACACCTACGAGGAGCTCAACCTCTTGGTGGCGCCGATGGCCCGCTCCGGCGCCGAGCCGCTCGGTTCGATGGGCACCGACACCCCGGTCGCCGTGCTTTCGCAGCGGCCACGGATGCTCTACGACTACTTCCAACAGCTGTTCGCCCAGGTCACCAACCCGCCGCTGGATGCCATCCGCGAAGAGGTGGTGACCAGCCTCTCGGGCACCGTCGGCCCCGAGGGTGACCTGCTCAACCCCGACGCCGAGTCCTGCAGGCAGATCCTGCTGCGGCAGCCGATCCTGCGCAACGCCGAGCTGTCCAAGCTGATGTGTGTGGACCCCGACCATGAGATCCGCGGTCACAAGCATGGAATGCGCGCCGCGGTGATCCGCTGCCTGTACCCCGTCAATCGCGGTGGGCAGGGCCTGCGGGAGGCGCTGGACAACGTCAAGGCCAAGGTGTCGGAAGCCATCCGGAAAGGCGCGCGCATCATCGTGCTGTCCGACCGTGAGTCCGACGAGTCGATGGCGCCGATCCCGTCGTTGCTGAGCGTTTCGGCCGTGCACCACCATCTCGTTCGCGACCGCACCCGCACCATGGTCGGGCTCGTCGTCGAGGCGGGCGACGCCCGCGAGGTGCACCACATGGCCTGCCTCGTCGGCTTCGGCGCGGCCGCGATCAACCCGTACATGGCCTTCGAGTCAATCGAGGACATGTGCGACCGCGGCGTGATCACCGGAATCAGCAGCGACACGGCCAAGGCGAACTACGTCAAGGCGGCGGGCAAGGGTGTGCTGAAGGTGATGTCCAAGATGGGCATCTCGACGCTGGCGTCCTACACCGGCGCGCAGCTGTTTCAGGCCATCGGCATCAGCCAGCCGCTGCTCGACGAGTACTTCGCCGGGTTGACGTGTCCCGTCGGCGGCATCGACCTCGACGACATCGCCGCCGATGTCTCGACGCGGCATGCGTTGGCGTTCCTTGACCGCCCCGACGAGTGGGCGCACCGCGAGCTCGAGGTCGGCGGCGAGTATCAGTGGCGACGCGAGGGCGAGTATCACCTGTTCAATCCGGACACGGTGTTCAAGCTGCAGCACTCCACCCGCACCGGCCAGTACTCGATCTTCAAGGAGTACACCGCACTCGTCGACGACCAGAGCGAGCGGATGGCGTCGCTGCGTGGGCTGCTCAAGTTCCGCGACGGTGTGCGACCGCCGGTTCCGCTCGACGAGGTCGAGCCGGCAAGCGAGATCGTCAAGCGGTTCTCCACCGGCGCGATGAGCTATGGCTCGATCTCCGCCGAGGCGCACGAGACGCTGGCGATCGCGATGAATCGCCTTGGCGCCCGGTCGAACTCGGGCGAGGGCGGCGAAGCCGTCAGCCGATTCGACCGCGACGAGAACGGCGACTGGCGCCGCAGTGCTATCAAGCAGGTGGCGTCCGGCCGGTTCGGTGTGACCAGCCACTACCTGAGTAACTGCACCGACATCCAGATCAAGATGGCCCAGGGCGCGAAACCCGGTGAGGGCGGCCAACTACCGGGCAACAAGGTGTACCCGTGGGTGGCCGAGGTGCGGCATTCGACGCCTGGCGTCGGCCTGATCTCGCCGCCGCCGCACCACGACATCTATTCGATCGAGGATCTCGCCCAGCTCATCCACGATTTGAAGAACTCCAACCCGCAGGCGCGGGTGCACGTGAAGCTGGTGAGCGAGAACGGTGTCGGCACGGTCGCCGCGGGTGTGTCGAAGGCGCACGCCGACGTGGTGCTGATCTCCGGCCACGACGGAGGCACCGGCGCCACCCCGCTGACGTCGATGAAGCACGCAGGCGCGCCGTGGGAGCTGGGCCTGGCCGAAACCCAGCAGACGTTGCTGCTCAACGGACTTCGTGACCGCATCGTCGTGCAGGTGGACGGCCAGCTCAAGACCGGCCGCGACGTGGTGGTCGCCGCACTGCTCGGTGCCGAGGAATTCGGTTTCGCGACCGCACCGCTGGTGGTGTCGGGCTGCATCATGATGCGCGTCTGCCACCTGGACACCTGCCCGGTCGGCGTGGCGACCCAGAACCCGGTACTGCGGCAGCGCTTCGCAGGCAAGCCGGAGTTCGTGGAGAACTTCTTCATGTTCATCGCCGAGGAAGTGCGGGAAACGATGGCCCAGTTGGGCTTCCGTACCGTCAACGAGATGGTCGGCCAGGTCGGGGCGCTGGACACCACCAAGGCCGCCGAGCACTGGAAGGCCCACAAGCTCGACCTGGCCCCGGTGCTGCACGAGCCCGAGTCGGCGTTCATGAACCAGGACCTGTACTGCAGCTCGCGTCAGGACCACGGCCTCGACAAGGCGCTCGACCAGCAGCTGATCGTGATGTGCCGGGAGGCGCTTGACTCGGGCACCCCGGTCCGGTTCTCGACGACTATCGCCAACACCAACCGCACCGTGGGCACTATGCTCGGCCACGAGCTCACCAAAGCCTATGGCGGTCAGGGTCTTCCCGACGGAACCATCGACATCACGTTCGACGGATCGGCGGGCAACAGCTTCGGTGCGTTCGTGCCGAAGGGCATCACCCTTCGGGTGTACGGCGACGCCAACGACTACGTCGGCAAGGGTCTGTCGGGTGGACGGCTGGTGGTGCGGCCGTCAGACGATGCTCCGCAGGACTACGTGGCCGAGCAGAACATCATCGCGGGCAACGTGATTCTGTTCGGCGCGACCAGCGGGCAGGCCTTCCTGCGCGGTGTCGTCGGCGAGCGGTTCGCGGTGCGTAACTCCGGCGCCCATGCGGTGGTGGAGGGCGTGGGCGATCACGGTTGCGAGTACATGACCGGCGGCAAGGTCGTCATTCTCGGGCCCACCGGCCGGAACTTTGCGGCAGGAATGTCCGGCGGCGTGGCCTATGTCTACGACGTCGACGGCACATTCACCGAAAACCTCAACGCCGAGATGGTGGACCTTGACGCGATGGACGACGAGGACATCGAGTTCCTGCGTGGAATGATCACCGCGCACGTCGATGCCACGGATTCCGCTGTCGGGCAGCGTATTCTCGCCGACTGGGATGGACAATTGAAGTACTTCAACAAGGTGATGCCGCGCGACTTCAAGCGCGTGCTTCAGGCGATCTCCGAAGCCGAGAAATCCGGCGAGGATGTCGATACCGCGATCATGGCGGCTGCGAATGCCTGACCCAAGAGGCTTTCTCAAGTACACAAAGCGCGAGACCCCGAAACGGCGGCCGGTCCCGCTGCGGCTGCGCGACTGGAAAGAGGTCTACGAAGACTTTTCCCACGATACGCTGCGCGAGCAGGCGACACGGTGCATGGACTGCGGTATCCCGTTCTGCCACAACGGATGTCCACTAGGAAATCTGATTCCGGAGTGGAACGACCTGGTGCGCAACGACCGCTGGCGCGACGCGATCGAGCGGCTGCATGCCACCAACAACTTCCCGGAGTTCACCGGCAGGCTGTGCCCAGCGCCGTGTGAGGGAGCGTGTGTGCTCGGCATCAACCAGGATCCGGTGACCATCAAGCAGGTCGAGGTCGAGATCATCGACAACGCCTTCGACGAGGGCTGGGTCGTACCTCTTCCGCCGGACAAGCTCACCGGTAAGAAGGTCGCCGTCGTCGGCTCCGGTCCGGCAGGCCTGGCCGCCGCGCAGCAGCTCACCCGCGCGGGTCATACCGTCATCGTTTTCGAGCGGGCCGACCGCATCGGC
The DNA here is from genome assembly GCF_003719305.1 of Mycolicibacterium stellerae. GTDB lineage: Bacteria > Actinomycetota > Actinomycetes > Mycobacteriales > Mycobacteriaceae > Mycobacterium > Mycobacterium stellerae. The sequence continues at coordinate 74,745 of NZ_RARC01000005.1, read as the reverse complement.
GGACTGCTGCGCTACGGCATCCCCGAGTTCAAGATGGAGAAGCGCCACATCGATCGCAGGCTGGCGCAGATGGAGGCCGAGGGCACCCAGTTCCGTCCCGGCGTCAACGTCGGTGTCGACATCACGGTGGCGCAGCTGCGGCTCAACTACGACGCCGTCGTTCTGGCCGGTGGCGCGACCGCGTGGCGGGATCTGCCGATTCCCGGCCGCGACCTGGACGGCATCCACCAGGCGATGGAGTTCCTGCCGTGGGCGAACCGGGTTCAGCAGGGCGACCCCGTCGTCGGCGATGACGGTGAGCCACCGATCACGGCGAAGGGCCGCAAGGTCGTCATCATCGGCGGCGGCGACACCGGAGCCGACTGCCTTGGCACGTCTCACCGGCAGGGCGCCGAGAGCGTCCACCAGTTCGAGATCATGCCCCAGCCGCCCGAGTCGCGCGCCGACTCCACCCCGTGGCCCGTGTACCCGCTGATGATGCGGGTGTCGTCGGCCCACGAAGAGGGCGGTGAGCGGGTGTACTCGGTGAACACCGAGGAGTTCATCGGCCGCGACGGCAAGGTGACCGGCCTGCGGGGGCACGAGGTCGAGATGGTCGCAGGCAAGTTCGAGAAGATCGACGGCTCCGACTTCGAGCTGGAGACCGACCTGGTGCTGCTCGCGATGGGCTTCGTCGGCCCGGAGCGGGAAGGCCTGCTGAACGAGCTGAGCGTGGATATCACCGACCGGGGCAACGTCGCACGGGATGCAAATTTCGCCACCACCGTGCCCGGCGTCTTCGTCGCGGGCGATATGGGGCGGGGCCAGTCGCTGATCGTGTGGGCGATCGCCGAGGGCCGCGCCGCCGCGGCCGGGGTCGACCGATATCTGATGGGCAGCACGGCGCTGCCTGCGCCGATCAAGCCCACCGCGGTCCCTCAGCGCTAGATCGCGACGCCCCCGGCTAAGCCGGGGAAGCCGCGAGTGTGCGGTGTCGAACGGTCAAGCGGGGCGTCGTGTACGACACCGCGCGGTCGACTCAGATGAACACCATCTGTCACTTCTGCACCACCAAAATCATCAGATTATTGATCGGCGCGCCTATTTCTGTTTGCCAGTTCCGGGGTATCTAATGACTTGGTGAGGACGCTGCGGTAACGTGGCACCTCGGTCCAGCAATTGCTATGCCGCAGGAGTGATCGACGTGTACCTCAACCCTCTATACCGCTCTCGGATGAGTCGAATCGCCTGGTCGCTTCTCCGTCATCCGGTGAAGTGCCGCGAGTACCCGGCCAAGGCCGAGCGTTTGGTCACCCCCGACGAGCTTGTTCGCTTCGGCTTCTAGCAACCGTCCCGCCACCTCGAATGCGACTCTCCGTCTCGCTGTGACCCGTTCTTTGCCGGACCGTTATATTTTCGTTATCGTTAATCAACTTTGCTGGTGAGCGCCGAATCCCTGATCGCCTCGGCCAGCGGCTCGAGGACCGCGGGGTCGTGCGGCGGCGGCAGGTAGACGATCGCGAGGTCAAGGCCTTCCTTGCTCAGTGCGCCCGCCTCGTCGACCACCTTGGCGTAGTCGAGATCGGGCTCCAACCGCACGTGCGCCGACAGCGTGATCTCCTTCGGGTCGCGACCGATATCGGCGCAGCGGGCATGCAGCACGTCTCGTTTACGCGCGAACTCATCGGGCGGTCCGCCGACGAAGTTCCAGTGGTCGGCGTATTTCGCGGTGAGCGGCAGGGTGCGCTTCTCGCCGCTGCCACCGATACAGATCGGCGGGTGCGGCTGCTGCGGGCCCTTCGGCTCGTTGCGGGCGTCCTTGAGCTGGTAGTACTTTCCGTCGAATGTCGTTGTGTCGTTGGTCAATAGACTGGTCAGGATCTCGCATGCCTCTTCGAACCGGTCGAAGCGCTCCCTGATCGAGCCGAGTTCGATTCCGTATGCGCCGGATTCCTCTTCGTTCCAGCCGGCACCGATGCCGAGTTCGAGCCGGCCGTTGGAGACGATGTCCAGTGCCGCAGCCATATTCGCCAGCACGGCGGGATGGCGATAGTGGATGCCGGTGACCAGCACGCCGACACGAAGACGCTTGGTGGCCTGCGCCAGCGCGGTCAGCGTGGTCCAGCCCTCAAGGCATGGGCCGCTGGAGTCGGAGAAGATCGGATAGAAGTGGTCGAACGTCCAGCCGGACTCGAAGACGTCGATATCGTCTGCGGCTTGCCAGACCGCGAGCATGTCGTGCCAACTGGTGTTCTGCGGGGATGTCTTGAAAGCGAATTGCACTACATCGAGGGTAGTCCCGTATTCCTGGGTACGCGCTGTCAGTCCGCCTCACCATATTCATCGAACCAGTAGGCGAGCTTGCCGCGCCGGCTCACCGCTCTGAGCCTGCGTTCGGCGGCCAGCCGTGTCCTCGGGGTGGTGACGATGAGCAGCTCGTCGCCGGCCGCGATCCTGGTGTCGGGCTGCGGAACGAACGTGTGCCCGTCCCGGATGATCAGCGTGATGACGCTGGGATCGGGCAATCGCAATTCGAGCACGGTGACACCGTGCAGCCGCGACGGCGAATTCACCGTCATCGTCAGCAGCTCGGCCTCCAACACGTCCAGCGGCGCCGCCTCCACCTGGATCTCGCGGGTGGCCTCCTTCGGGATCAGCCCCAGCCGGTGCGCGAGCGCCGCCAGGCTCGGCCCCTGCACCAGGGTGAAGACCACCACAAGGATGAACACGATGTTGAGCAGCCGGATGGCGTCGGGGACGCCCTCGACGATCGGGAAGGTCGCCAACACGATCGGGACGGCGCCCCGCAGCCCTGCCCACGACAGGAATGCCTGTTCCTTCCACGGGACGCGGAAGCCGGCCAGCGAGATGACGACCGACACGGGCCGCGCGATCAGTAGAAGGACGAGACCGATCACGATCGCCGGGACGATCTCGGCACCGAGATCGCTGGGATCGACCAGGAGCCCGAGCAGGACGAAAAGGCCGATCTGCGCCAACCAACCGAGTCCCTCGGCAAATGAGCGAGTTGCCGACCGGTGTGGCAGTCCGGAGTTGGCGAGCACGACCGCGGCCAGATACGCGGCGAGGAACCCGCTCGCGTGCGCGCTGCCTGCCGCGGCGAATGCGACCATCCCCAGCCCGAAGTTCGCCAGTGGATAGAGGCCCGATGCGGGAAGGGCTATGCGGCGCAGCGCAATTGCGCCGAGAAAGCCGCAGCCCAGTCCGATCGCGGCGCCGACCGCGAGTTCGTAGGCCAGTTCGCCGAGTGCGTGCACCGGTGACAGTTCGAGCGGCGTGACGGAGAACATCAAAACGAGGATGACCGCGGGCGCGTCGTTGAATCCGGACTCGGCCTCCAGCAGCCCGGCGAGACGCCGCGGCAATGGCACGACGCGCAGCACGGAGAACACGGCGGCGGCATCGGTGACCGAAACGATGGCGCCGAGGAGCAGCGCGAGCTGCCAGTTCATTCCCAGTAGCAGGTGTGCGCCCGCGGCGGTGATCGCCATGCTGACCGCCACGCCGACGGTTGCCAGCATCCCCGCGGGCGCCAACACCCGCTTCACGTCGGAGAACTTGGTCGTCAGGCCGCCCTCGATGAGAATGATGGCCAGCGCGACGGTGCCGAGATGGTCGGCGAGTAGATAGTTCTCGAAATGCAGCCCGAGCCCGTCCTCGCCGACGATGACGCCGACGCCGAGGAACAGCAACAGCGCGGGCAAGCCGACCGTGGTGGCCGCGCGCGTGGCGACGATGCTGGCCAGCAACACGAGCCCGCCTGCCAACAGAACCAGATACAGCTGCTGCAAAGTCATTTCACCCCGCAGTTAACCAGTACCGCCACGCATGGGTCAGTATGACGTTGTGTTCCGAATCAGGCGGCGCTCCGATGAGTTGCCGAACCTAGCCGACGAGCGTCAGCCGATGCGCATCGGCATTGCGGGCGCGGGCGCGATCGGACGATCCGTCGCACTGGAGCTACTCGCCTACGGGCACAAGATCCTGCTGATCGAGATCAACACCCGGCACTACGAACCGCTCACCGTTCCGGACGCGGACTGGCTGTTGGCCGACGCGTGCGAGCTGACGTCGCTCGAAGACGCGGGCATCGAGTCGTGCGACGTCGTCATCGCGGCGACCGGCGACGACAAGGCGAATCTGACGACCTCACTGCTGGCCAAGACCGAGTTCGGGGTGGCCCGGGTGGTGGCGCGGGTCAACGACGCCCGCAACGAGTGGCTGTTCACCGAGGCATGGGGCGTCGACGTCGCGGTATCGGCCCCGCGTGCACTGGTGGCGGCGATCGAGGGCGCCATCGACATCGGCCACCTGGTGCGACTGATGGACCTGAGGCAGGGCCAGGTCAGCTTGACCAAACTGAAGCTGCCCGACGACGACCCGATGGTCGGGAAGCGGGTGCGCGACATCTCGCTGCCGGAAAACACCGCGCTGGCCATCGTGATCCGCGACAGCGGGGTCATCCTCCCGAAGCCCGACGATGTGCTGCAGGCAGGCGACGAGATGCTGTTCTTCACCGGCGGCGCCGTCGAGGACCAGGTGTTGGCCCTCGTTCACGGCGCAACGAAACCGATCCGCGATCGGACGCGACCGACCAGCTGATCAAGTTCCGACGGCCGCCGCCGCACCAAGCTATCTAACTATATGATAACTTCTTCAATTGATAGATCCTAAGAAACGCCAAGTCTTCAGGAGATCCGTGGAGCCGCAGCCGCTGTACAAGCTCAAGGGCGAGTTCTTCAAGACGCTCGGGCATCCGGCACGGATTCGGATTCTCGAGATCCTGGCAGTGCAGGACCGGTCGGTCGGTGAACTGCTACCCGAAATCGGGATCGAGTCGTCGAACCTCTCCCAACAACTGGGCGTGCTGCGGCGTGCAGGTGTGGTCGATGCGCGCAAGGACGGCAACACGGTGATCTACTCGATCGCCTCACCCGACATCGCCGAGCTGCTCACCGTGGCCCGCAAGGTCCTGACCACGGTGCTGAGTGATCGCGTCGCCGTGCTCGAGAACCTGCGCGCCGACCGTCCGGCGGATTAGACCCCGATGGATTGGTTCCGCAAGATCCTCCGGGTGGGCCGGGTCGTCGAGCCCGCCCCCGATGCGCCGGAGCCGGCAGTGAAACCTCCTGAGGGAGTGCGTGGTTCGCTGCAGATCCGCCATGTCGATGCGGGTTCCTGTAACGGCTGCGAGGTGGAAATCGGCGGCGCATTCGGGCCGGTCTACGACGCCGAACAGTATGGGGCGCGGTTGGTTGCCTCCCCACGGCACGCCGACGCGCTGTTGGTGACCGGCGTGGTCACCCGCAACATGGCCGAACCGCTGCGAAATACCGTCGCGGCGACACCGCAACCGCGGGTGGTGATCGCCTGCGGGGACTGCGCGCTCAACCGCGGCGTGTTCACCGACGCCTACGGCGTGCTCGGCGCGGTCGCCGACGTGGTGCCCGTGGACGTCGAGATCCCGGGCTGCCCGCCGACCCCCACCGAGATCGTCGCGGGTTTGAGATCGGTGACGGGCAAGTGACCACGACACTGGTCGGTGCGCCCGCAGCCGCGGAAGTCACGGCGTCACACAACAGGTTCGGCGCGGCCGCGGGGATTATCACAACGTGTCTCGGCGCCGTCGGGGTGTGGGCGGGGCTCGTCGGCGTCTTCGGCGCGCCCCCGACTCTGCACATCGGGTGGCTGTTGCCACTGTCGGGCGTCTACCTGCAGGTAGGCCCGCTCGGCGGGTTTTTCATGGCATTGACCGGCGCAGTGGCAATTCCGGTCGGGATCTACGCGGTCGGCTACGCCCACCACCTGAGCAGGACCCCCACCGCGATGATGCCGTTGTTCGTTGCGGCGATGCTCTTGGTGCCCGCGGCCGGGTCGGTGACGACGTTTCTGCTGGCGTGGGAGCTGATGGCGATCGCATCGCTGGTGTTGGTGCTCACCGAACACACCCGCCCCGAGGTTCGCTCAGCGGCAATCCTTTACGCGGTGATGACCCAGCTCGGATTCGTGGCCATCCTGATCGGGCTGATGGTGCTGTCGGCCGCGGGCGGGGCCGACCGGTTCGATGCGCTCGACGATGTACCAGAAAGCGTGCGCACGGCCGTCTTTCTGCTGACCGTCGTGGGGTTCGGATCGAAAGCCGGCCTTGTGCCGCTGCACGCATGGCTGCCGCGCGCACACCCAGAGGCACCAAGCCCGGTGTCGGCACTGATGAGCGCGGCCATGGTCAACCTCGGCGTCTACGGCATCATGCGCATCGACCTGCAGCTGCTCGACCCTGGCCCGCGGTGGTGGGGGCTGGTGCTGCTCGCGCTCGGCGGGTTGTCCGCGCTGTACGGCGTGCTGCAGGCTTCGGTCGCAACGGATCTCAAACGCCTGCTTGCCTATTCGACGACGGAGAACATGGGACTGATCACCATGGCTCTTGGCGCTGCGACGCTGTTCGCGAGCGCCAAGGCCTCGGGTCCCGCAACCATCGCGATGGCCGCCGCTGTGCTGCACCTCATCGGGCATGCTGCGTTCAAGTGCCTTGGCTTTCTGGCCGCGGGGTCGGTGCTGTCCGCAACCGGGGTACGCGACCTCGACAAACTCGGCGGGCTGGCCCGCCGAATGCCCGCCACCACGACACTTTTCGGGGTGGCTGCCCTCGGCGCAACGGGATTGCCGTTGGGTGCGGGCTTCGTCAGTGAGTGGCTGCTCGTCCAGTCGCTGATCCATGCCGCGCCCGGCCATGACACCACGGTCGCCCTGACGGCACCGCTGGCGGTGGGTGTGGTCGCGCTGACCACCGGCCTTGGCGTGGCGGCGATGGTCAAGGCGTTCGGAATCGGCTTCCTGGCACGACCCCGTTCGGAACCCGCCGCAGGCGCCCGTGAAGCTCCGGGCGGCATGGTCGCAGGCATGACGATCGCCGCCGCTGCATGCACGTTGATCGCGACCGTGCCGATGCTTGTGGCGCCGGCCATGCGCGAGGTGCTCGACGCGCTGCCGGCGGCCCGGGCCGTCGGCTTCACCGATTTCGGCGCGGTGATCCGGCTGCCGGGGATATCGGGGTCGATCGCGCCCGGCCTGATAACAACCACCCTGTTGATCGCCGTGCTGGCCGCGGTAGCGCTGGGCCAGTTGCGGGCGCACCGCCGTCCCGCCGCCAAGGTGCTCCCGCCCTGGGCATGTGGGGCCGACGAGCTGACGGCCCGGATGCAGTACACCGCAACATCATTCGCCGAGCCACTGCAGCGAGTGTTCGATGACGTGCTGCGCCCGGACACCGACGTCGAAGTCACCCATTACGAAGAGTCGCGGTACATGGCAACCAGCGTGACCTATCGCAGCCGCATCGGTGACGCCATCGAAGATCGCTTCTACGCGCCGGTGCTTCGTACGGTCGCGGTGGCGGCCCAGATCGTGCGGCGTGCGCACACCGGCAGCGTCCACCTCTACCTCCTCTACGGCGCGCTTGGTGTGTTGACCGTGCTGGTTGTCGCCAGATGAATGTGATGTCCTACGCCGCAGGCGCGGCCCAGATCGGCACCGTGACCATCGGCGCGCCTCTGGTGATCGGGCTGATGCGGCAGGTGCGGGCGCGTTGGGAGGGCCGTGCGGGCGGCGGAATGCTGCAACCCTGGCGAGACCTCCGCAAACAGCTTGGCAAGCAACAGATCACACCGCAGGGCACCACGCTGGTATTCACGTCGGCACCGGCGGTGCTGGCAGGCACCACGCTGCTGATCGCCGCGATCGTGCCGCTGGTGGCCACCGGGTCGCCGCTCGATTCGAGTGCCGATCTGTTCGCCGTCGTCGGCTTGCTCTTCCTGGGCACGGTGGCACTGACCCTGGCCGGGATCGACACCGGCACCTCGTTCGGCGGGATGGGCGCAAGCCGGGAGATCACCATCGCCGCACTGGTGGAGCCGACGATTTTGCTGGCCGTATTCGCGCTTTCAATCCAAGCCGGATCGTCGAATCTCGGTGCGCTGGTAACCAATACTCTCGCCAACCCCGGGCTGGTTGCATCGCTGACCGGCGTTCTTGCCTTCGTCGCTCTGGTGATCGTCATCATCGCCGAGACCGGGCGCCTCCCGGTCGACAACCCGGCGACCCACCTGGAGCTCACGATGGTGCACGAGGCGATGGTGCTCGAATACGCGGGTCCCCGCCTCGCACTGGTGGAATGGGCGTCGGCGATGCGGTTGACCGTCGTGCTGGCGCTGTTGGCGAACCTGTTCCTGCCGTGGGGAATTGCGGGTGGCCAGCCCAGCGCCGCCGCCGTCATCGTCGGCGTCGCCGCGGTGACCGTCAAGGTGGGTGTGCTGGCGGTGCTGCTGGCCAGCGCCGAGGTGTTCATCGCGAAACTGCGGTTGTTCCGGGTGCCCGAGCTGCTTGCCGGGTCGTTCCTTCTGGCCCTGCTCGCGGTCACCGCCGCCAACTTCTTCACCGTGGCGGGGCCGCAATGACCGACGTCGGCTTCGCCACCCTGATCGACCTCGCCGCCGGCGGCCTCACGCTGGCCGCCGTGCTGATCGTGTGGCGGCGCGATCTGCGCGCGATTGTGCGACTGCTGGCGTGGCAGGGCGTTGCGCTGGCGGCAATTCCGATCGTGCGTGGACTTCACGACAACGACCACGCTCTGGTCGCGGTCGGTGCGGCGGTGCTCGTCCTGCGCGCCGCGGTGCTGCCGTGGCTGTTGACCAGGGCGCTGGCCGCCGAACAACGGACGCAGCGTGAAGCAACGCCACTGGTGAACACCGCCGCCTCCCTGCTGATCACCGCGGTCCTGACCGTCGTGGCATTCGCGGTCACCCGCCCCCTGGTCAACCTGGAACCGAATGCGGTCGTCAACGCGGTGCCCGCCGCGTTCGCGGTGATCCTCATCGCCCTTTTCGTGATGACGACGCGGCGTCACGCGGTATCGCAGGCAGCGGGATTCCTGATGCTGGACAACGGGATCGCCGCATCTGCGTTCCTGTTGACCGCCGGCGTGCCGGTGATCGTCGAACTCGGAGCTTCGCTGGACGTGCTGTTCGCGGTGCTGGTGATCGGCATCCTCACCGGACGGCTGCGCCGCGCCTTCGGCGGTGCCGACCTGGACCGCCTGCGGGAGTTGCGCGACTGATGACCGCACTGCTGCTTGCTTGCATCTTCGCACCGATCGTCGCGTCAGCGGTGAATCTCGTTGTCGGATGGCGCCGTTGGACGGCGACGCTCACGGCGCTGTCGGCCGTCACGGTGCTGGCCTGCGGGGTCACGCTCGGCGTGCGAATCGGATCCGCGCAGTATGTCTCGCCGGGCGGGCTGCTGCGCGTCGACGCACTCTCGGTGACGATGCTCATCGTCATCGGCGTCGTCGCCACGCTGGCCACGTGGGCCAGCATCGGATACATCGACGCCGAACTTCAGCACGGCCACACCGACCCGAACGGGGCACGGCTCTACGGCGTGTTGGCCCCGGCGTTCGTCGCGGCGATGGTTGTGGCGGTGTGCGCGAACAACATCGGAGTCATCTGGGTCGCAATCGAGGCCACCACCGTCATCACCGCCTTCCTGGTCGGACACCGCCGCACCAAGACCGCGCTGGAGGCCACATGGAAGTACGTGGTCATCTGCTCGGTCGGCATTGCGATGGCGTTCCTTGGCACAGTGCTGCTGTACTTCGCCGCGCAACAGGCCGGCGCGCCCGATGCCCAAGCGCTCAACCTCGACGTGCTCGCGGCGTACGCCGCCCGCCTCGATCCGGGGGTGGCCCGGCTGGCCGGGGGTCTCCTGCTCGTCGGTTACGGCGCCAAGGTCGGCCTCGTCCCGTTCCACACCTGGCTGGCCGACGCCCACAGCCAGGCCCCGGCACCGGTGTCCGCGCTGATGAGCGGGGTGCTGCTGTCGGTGGCGTTCTCGGTGCTTCTGCGCATCAAGCCGATCGTCGACGCCGCCACGGGGCCGACATTCCTGCGCACCGGACTGATCGTGCTCGGACTGGCCACGCTGCTGGTCGCGGCGCTGATGCTGACCGTGACCGGCGACGTCAAGCGGATGCTCGCTTACTCGTCGATGGAGAACATGGGGCTGGTCGCGATCGCCGCCGCGGTGGGGACCACGTTGGCGATCGCGGCCCTGTTGCTGCACGTGCTCGCCCACGGCGTCGGCAAGACCGTGTTGTTCCTGGCCGGCGGGCAGATGCAGGTCGCCCACGACAGCACCGCAATAGCCGACATCACCGGCGTCGTACGTCGCTCGCGGCTGGTCGGCGGCTCGTACGCGGTCGGGTTGATCGTGCTGCTTGGAATGCCCCCTTTCGCGATCTTCGCCAGCGAGCTGGCCATCGCGCGATCGCTGGCCGATGCCGGGTTGGCGGCGGTGCTGGCGACGGCGATGCTGTTGATCGTGGTCGCGTTCGCCGCACTCGCGCGCAACGCGGGTCGGATGCTGCTGGGCGCCGCGCCTGAGGTTGCACCGACGATCGTCGTGCCCGCCACCGTTGCCGCCGCACTGCTGGCCGGGGTCGCCGCCTCCGTCGCGCTCGGAATCACGGCGGGCCCGCTGACCGAACTCTTGACCACCGCCGCAGGACAGCTGGGCGCGGTATGACCGGGGATCGCGAACTGCACAGGCTCTCCCGGGACGCCGTGGCCGACAAGGCGGAAGAACTCCTGGCGTCCGGCTTCCGGTTGGCGTTGATGGCGGCGCACGACGACGGCGACCGGCTGCGGGTCGTGTACCTGTTCCTTGCGGGCAGCCCGGACCGTCGGATCGAACTCGAAACCATCGTGCCGACAAGCGATCCCGCGGTGTCGTCGCTGGCGTATATGTCGTTCCCCGCCGGTCGCTTCGAGCGGGAGATGGCCGACCTCTACGGCATCCGGCCAGCGGGGCATCCGCGGCCGCGCCGGCTGGTGCGGCATGCGCACTGGCCGGAGGGCTGGCATCCGATGCGCGAAGATGCCGGGCCTGCACCGGAATTCGAGCCGAGCGGGCGGTTCCCCTTCGTCAGGGTGGAGGGAGACGGGGTGTATGAGATCCCGGTGGGCCCCGTACACGCAGGCCTGATCGAACCGGGGCATTTCAGGTTCTCCGTCGTCGGCGAAACCGTGCTGCGGCTGAAGGTGCGGCTGTGGTTCGTGCACCGCGGCCTCGAGAAGGCATTCCATGGCAGGGCCGCCACCGACGCGACTGAATTGGCCGAGCGCGTCAGCGGCGACACGTCCGCAGGCCATGCGCTGGCGCACAGCCTCGCGGTCGAGGACGCGCTCGGCATCGAGGTTCCCGACTCGGTGCATCGGCTGCGGGCGCTGTTTGTCGAGCTTGAGCGGCTCTACAACCTGGCGGCCGACCTCGGCGCACTCGCCAACGATGTCGGCTTCTCGTTGGCGAACTCCCACTGCCAACGGATCCGTGAACGGCTGTTGCGGCTCAACGAGGCGGTGACCGGGCACCGGCTGCTGCGCGGAGCCATCGGTCCCGGCCGGGTGGCCCTGCTGGAGCTGCCGGATACGGCGGCACTGCGGTCGATAGCCCGCGACCTTGCCGAAGTCGCCGAGCTCACGCTTGCCAACGGCGGCGTCCACGACCGGTTCGCCGGAACGTCGGTGCTAACCGCCGACGATGCCCGCGCCGTCGGCTGCCTGGGATATGTCGCCCGGGCCAGCGGCGTCCGAACCGACGCACGGCTGGACCACCCGACCGTCGACCTCCCCGTCACCGAGAACGGGTCCGGTGACGGCGACGTTCTGGCCCGCTACACGGTGCGGCGAGACGACTTCGCGGCCGGCGTCGACCTGGCCTGCCATCTAATCGAATCGCATACCGGCCCGCTCGAATACGCCGTCACGGCGACACCGCCCCACGGACACCGCAGTGGCGTCGGCATCGTCGAGGGCTGGCGCGGCACGATCGTGCACCGCGTCGAGATCGACGCCAACGCCCGCATCACGCGCGCGAAGATCGTCGACCCGTCCTGGTTCAACTGGCCCGCCCTGCCCGTCGCCATGGCAGACACGATCGTGCCCGACTTCCCATTGACCAACAAGAGTTTCAATTTGTCCTACGCCGGCAACGATCTGTAGACCGCGATGAGCTTTCGCTCGTAAGGCGGTCAGTACACACATGATCGAACTCACCTCGGCCTGCCAAGCCACCGCCGACATCCTGGCAGGGGTTACCGATGACCAGCTGGCCCTGCCCACACCGTGCGAGAAATTGCGCCTCGACGAGTTGATCGCGCATGTCGGGGGGCTGGCCTTGGCCTTCGCCGCGGCGGCGGCCAAGGATTTCGGCCCGATGACCGACACCCCACCTGTTGACGGTGTGCAGGTAGACGCGGACTGGCGCACCTCCTACCCGCAGCGTCTCGCCGGACTCGCCGAGACCTGGCGGGATCCCGATGCGTGGGAGGGCATGACCCGGGCAGGCGGGATCGACCTGCCCGGCGAGGTCGCGGGTTCCGTGGCGCTGACCGAGGTCGTCATCCACGGCTGGGACGTCGCCGCCGCCACAGGTCAGCCCTACGATTGCGACCCGGCCACCGCGAGGGCCTGTCTCGAGCACCTTGCGCAGTTCGACGCGGCCGGTACCGATGGGATGTTCGGGCCCGCTGTGCCGGTTTCCGACGACGCATCCGACCTCGACAAGATCGTCGCGCTGAGCGGCCGCGATCCCGGTTGGCGTGCTTAGGCGGCACACTGGAGCCATGGATCCGGTCGTCGCCCTACGTCAGATTGCGTACTACAAGGACCGGGCGCGCGAGGACTCTCGGCGGGTGATGGCCTACCGCAACGCCGCCGACATCGTCGAGGCTCTCAGCGACGCCGACCGTGAGCGTCATGGCGCTGCGAACAGCTGGCAGAGTTTGCCCGGTGTCGGCCCGAAGACGGCGAAGGTGATAGCCCAGGCGTGGGCGGGCCGGGAGCCGGATTCGCTTGTCGAATTACGCTCGGCCGCGCAGGATCTCGGTGGAGGCGATGTCAGGTCGGCATTGCGCGGTGACCTGCATGTGCACTCCAACTGGTCGGATGGGTCTGCACCGATCGAGGAGATGATGCTGGCGGCAAGGGATTTGGGCCACGAGTACTGCGCGCTGACCGATCATTCGCCGCGGCTGACGATCGCCAACGGCCTGTCGCCGGAGCGACTTCGCAAGCAACTCGATGTGATCGACGGACTGCGCGAGACCGTCGCGCCCATGCGCATCCTCACCGGTATCGAGGTCGACATCCTCGAGGACGGTTCGCTCGATCAGGACCCTGAGCTGCTCGACCGACTCGATGTCGTGGTGGCCAGCGTGCATTCGAAGCTGAAGATGGATGCGCCCGCGATGACGCGCCGGATGATCACCGCTGTGCAGAACCCGCACACCGATGTACTCGGCCACTGCACGGGCCGGCTTGTCACCGGCGGCAGAGGTATGCGGCCGGAGTCGAAGTTCGACGCGGAGAAGGTGTTCACCGCGTGCAGGGACAGCGGCACGGCGGTGGAGATCAACTCTCGGCCGGAGCGCCGCGACCCACCGACACGGCTGCTGGCCATGGCGCTGGAGATCGGTTGCCTGTTCTCGATCGACACCGATTCACACGCGCCTGGGCAGCTCGAGTTCCTTGGCTACGGCGCGCAACGGGCGCTGGACGCGGAGGTGCCGGTGGAGCGGATCGTCAATACGTGGACCGCCGACAAACTGCTCGACTGGACGACCTCGTAATCTAGGCGCGTGGTTCTAGGCATCGACACCAGGCTCACGCTGCTGGCGGCCGGACTCATTTTTCTGATGTCGCTTGCCCTCGGCGTATGGAAATACCGTCAGATGGCCGTCTCGGAGAACCATCTCGCCCACCCGTATGTGGACATCGCGCACCGGGCCGCGCTGCTCTACTCGTTCGCCACCCTGCTGATCGCCGTTTTCGTCGAGCTGAGCGGCTGGCCGACCTGGGTGAACCTGACTGCGGCAATGGTCGTCGTGCTGTTCTTCGTCATTGCGATAGTGACCTACATCGGCCACGGCGCGAAGCGTGACACCACCAATCAGTTCGCGGATCCCGCCCCGGGTGTTCATGCGGGCATGCTCGCGCTCATCGTGGCCGAAATCGGCGGCTTCGCCGTTCTGCTCACCGGATTCGTTGCCGCACAGCTTCTTTAGTCGGGCAGGTGCGGCATCTCGAGGCCGGGGTCGCGGCCGACGAGCACGCCGCGCGTGACGGCGGCGTTCCCGTAGCGCTTCCGCACCTCGTCGACAGCGCCGTCGAGCGCCACGGTGTCGGCATGTTCTTCGAACGGCAGCTCCAACTGCTGCGCCCCACCGCGGTCGATGTTGGACACCGCGAAACCGACCAGGGTCAGCCCTCGTTCGGCGATCAGGGGTGCCGCGGCAGCGACGAGTTCCCTTGCCGCCTCGAGGATGACGTCGGTGGAGGCGGTGGCCCGCGCCATGGTGTGTGACCGGGTGGCGCGACCGAAGTCGTCGAACCGCAACCGCAGCACCACCGTTCGCCCCGTGCGCCCGGCGGTGCGCATCCGGCGGGTGATCCGATCGATCAAATTGATGACGACGGCGTCGACCTCGTCTGCCGACATCGTGTTGCCGCGCCGTCCGAGCGCGCGCTGCGCGCCGACCGAGCGGCGGCGCACCCCCGTCACAACCCGGCGCCGATCGATGTTGCGGGACAAGGCGAACAGCTGACGGCCCATCGCGCCGCCGACCATCGCGGCGAGCGTCGACTCGCTCAGCTCGGCGACGTCAGCCACCTTCTCGATGCCGTGGGTGTGGAGCTTCTCGGCGGTCTTGACACCGACGCCCCACAACCTGCGCACCGGCAGCGGGTGCAGGAAGGCCAGCTCGCGGTCGGGTGGGACGAGCAGCAGCCCGTCGGGCTTGGCCTCCTGGCTGGCGACCTTGGCGAGGAACTTGGTGCGGGCGATGCCGACGGTGATCGGTAGGCCGACGCGGTCGCGAACCGCCGCCCGCAGCCAGGCCGCGATTTCGACAGGCGTCCCCGACACCCGGCGCAGCCCGGATACGTCGAGGAAGGCCTCGTCAACCGATAGCGGCTCGACGATCGGCGTTGTGTCATGGAAGACCTCGAACACCGCGTCACTGGCCTCGGAATACGCCCTCATCCGTGGCGGCACGACGAGCGCGTGCGGGCAGAGTTGGCGAGCCTGCCGTCCGCCCATCGCGGTCCGCACGCCGTAGGCCTTCGCCTCATAGCTCGCCGCAAGCACCACACCGCCGCCGACGATCACCGGCCTGCCGCGCAGCGCAGGGTCGTCACGCTGCTCGACAGACGCGTAGAACGAGTCGAGATCAGCGTGCAGGATGGTGGCTTCCGACGGCCGAGCCGTCGTGTTGGCTTCCGACGGCCGAGCCGTCGAATGAGCGTGAGCGCTCCCGGACACGAACAAATGTTCGCACCCCCGGGTGACAAGTCAGGGAGTGTCGCCGTAGATCGCGTTCAGCCAGATGTGGACAAGATTGTCCATCACCCGCTCGTCCGACAGGGCTGGTTTCTGGCCGGCGAAAGCGGCCGTCATCACCGCCTCGTTGAGAAGGTTGAGCGACGTCGCGAGTTCGCGTGCAGGCAGGTTCTCCGGAGCGGCGCCCCTGGCACGCAGGGCCTCGATGACCTCGGTGGTCTGGTCAATGGACGTCTGCATGAAGTCTGACCACAGCTTGCGGGCTTCCGAATTGGTGTACTTCGCCACAGACCACGGTGCTGCCAGGGCCTGGTGAGCATGAAACGTCGAGTAGTAGACGCCGATACCGGCGCGCCAGAACGCCATGCGGTCTTCAGGCGGATCCGCCGTAAGCGCTTCGCGTGCTGCGTACGCCTCCGAGATGACGCGGTCCATCAGCATCAGCAGCACCGCGTCCTTCGACGGGAAGTAAAAGTAGAAGGTCGGCCGCGAGATCCCTGCGCCCTTGGCGAGGTCGTCGACCGAGATCTCGGCGAGCGGACGGTCTGCGAGAAGCCGCTCCAATGTCTCGAGAATGGCCAGCTCACGGTCGTCGCCCGACGGCCGAGCGGCGCGGCGGCCACGGGCAGCACGGGGTTGGCTGGCGACTGTCACGCTCGCAACTTTACATGGCGTCGAGTTTCTCAACACACTGTTGACTTATTCGACACCGCGTTGATAGCTTTACAGCATGACCGAATTTGTCGACGTAGTCATCGTGGGGGCCGGTATCTCCGGCATCAGTGCGGCCTGGCATCTGCAGGACCGCAGCCCCGACAAGAGCTACCTGATCTTGGAGCGCCGGGAGAACCTCGGCGGCACCTGGGACCTGTTCAAGTACCCCGGCATTCGGTCGGACTCCGACATGTACACACTCGGCTTTCGGTTCAAGCCGTGGTCGTCCGAGCAGGCGATCGTCGACGGGCCGTCGATCCTCAATTACCTCAAGGAAGCCGCCGCCGAAAACGGCATCGACAAGCACATGCGGTTCGGGCACACGGTGCGCACGGCCAACTGGTCGGATGTCGACAACCAGTGGGAGCTGACGGTCGACCGCGGAGGTGAGAGCGTCCAGATCAACTGCGGCTTTCTGATCGCCTGCAGCGGCTACTACAACTACGACCAGGGCTACAGCCCCGAGTTCGCCGGCTCACAGGACTTCGAGGGCACCATCGTGCACCCGCAGCACTGGCCGGAAGATCTCGATCACCAGGGCAAGAAGGTGGTCGTCATCGGTAGCGGTGCCACCGCGGTCACGCTGATTCCCGCGCTGATCGATTCGGGCGCGGCCCACGTCACGATGTTGCAGCGGTCGCCCACCTACATCGCACCCCAGCCCGACAAGGATGCCTTCGCCGCGCGGATGAACAGGATGCTTCCGACCAATGCCGCCTACACCGTTACCCGGTGGAAG
Source organism: Mycolicibacterium stellerae (assembly GCF_003719305.1). Taxonomy (GTDB): domain Bacteria; phylum Actinomycetota; class Actinomycetes; order Mycobacteriales; family Mycobacteriaceae; genus Mycobacterium; species Mycobacterium stellerae. The sequence continues at coordinate 57,902 of NZ_RARC01000005.1, read as the reverse complement.
GCGATCGCCCGCAGCACTTTCTACTACCAGCTGGCACGTCGGTTCCCCAATTTTTTCCGCAAGCAACTTCGGACCTTCGCCGAGCGCCGGTTGCCCGAGGGCTTCGACATCGACAAGCACTTCAACCCGTCCTACAAGCCGTGGGACCAGCGGCTGTGTGTTGCGCCCAACGGTGACCTGTTCAGGGCCATCCGCAAAGGCAAGGCGGACGTCGTCACCGACACCATCGAACGGTTCACCAAGACCGGGATCAAGCTGACCTCGGGCCAAGAGTTGGACGCCGACATCATCGTCACGGCAACAGGTTTGAACATGCAACTGTTCGGCGGTGCCGAAATCCAGCGCAACGGCGAGGCGATGCCGCTGACCGACATGATGGCCTTCAAGGGCATGATGCTGACCGGGCTGCCGAACATGGCGTTCACTGTCGGCTACACCAACGCGTCGTGGACCCTGAAGGCCGATCTGGTGTCCGAGTTCGTCTGCCGTGTGTTGAACTACATGGACGACAACGGCTTTGACCGTGTCGAGCCGCAGCATCCCGGCGATGCGGTCGAAGAGCGTCCGATAATGGACTTCAGCCCGGGTTACGTCCTTCGCGCCCTCGACCAGCTGCCGAAGGGCGGCCACGTCACGCCGTGGCGGCTCAAGCAGAACTACCTGCTCGATCTGCAACTGATCCGCCGCGGCAAGGTTGACGACGAAGCGCTGCTATTCACCAAACACCGTGCGCCCGTAGCGGCGTCGATCTAACGCATCAGCCCGCGGCGATGACGACAATGCCGTCGTCGTCGCTGTAGGCGACGTGGCCAGGCACGAAGACCACGCCGCCGAACTCGACGGCGACATCGCGTTGACCGTCACCGGTCTTGGCGCTCTTGCGCGGATTCGTGCCGAGTGCCTTGACACCGATGTCCAATGTCCTCAACGTCGCCGCATCGCGCACCGCGCCGTTGATTATCAGCCCCACCCAACCGTTCTCGACGCCGAGACCCGCGATGATGTCGCCGACCAGGGCCGAGTGCAGCGACCCGTCGCCGTCGATCACCAGCACCCCGCCGTTACCGGGTTCGCAGAGAACCGATTTCAGCAGCGCGTTGTCCTCGAAGCACTTGACCGTGGTGATCGGCCCCGCGAACTCCGACCGGCCGCCGAACTGGCGCAGTTGCAGATCGCAGCTGCGGACGCCGGGTCCGATCTCGTCGACGAGGTCAGCGGTGGGGCGCGGTTGGATGCTCACGCCTCGATGCTAACGATGGGCCTAGGAATTGAGGCTTTCGACGACGACGTCGTGCACGAACTGCGCCAGGCCGGGCTCGACATCGTCGTAGTACCGGGTGAACCGCTCGTCGGCCAGATACATCTCGACCAGACACCGGTGCATCTCGTCGCCGCACTCGTAGAACTGCTCGATCGACGCCCGGTGCCGTGCCGCTAGCTCCTTGGCTCGCGGCGAACCGGGCGCGACACCCCCGCGCTTGGCCTCGGCCAGCGCGGCGAGCAGGGCATCACCGTCAGCCTTGACACGAAGCCAGTCGTCCTTGCCGAAGCGGGCCGTCCGCTGCTGCGACTGCTTCCATGCGTCGGTGTCGCCCCACCGCTGTTCGGCCTCGCGGGCGTACTCCTCGCTGAAAGCGGTGGTGCCGAAGATGTCGACCTGCTCCCTGGCCGACAGCTGGATGCCCCTGCGGTGCGCGTTCATCAGTTCCTCCACGGCTTTGATGGTGTCGTTGAGCCGGTCGGCCTGCCCGACCAGCAGCGCGTGCTGGTGCTGCAGATGGCCGACGACATCGGCGTCCGCGTTGTCGAGCAGCGTGCGGATCTCCTCGAGCGGCAGCCCGACGGACCGGTACACCAGTACCAGATGCAGCCGCTCGATGTCTGCGTCGGTGTAGGCGCGGTACCCGGCAGAGGTGCGGAGGCTCGGCACCACGAGACCGATGTGGTCGTAGTGGTGCAGGGTGCGGACGGAGACACCGGTAAGGGTGGCTACGGCACCGACTGTCTTGGCGTCCATGCCGCCATCATCGACCCTGACGTGGCGTGAGGGTCAACCGATTTGTCAGTCGTCGCCGTGTCGACGCGCCACGATCACCAGCAGGATGGCCAGGACGCCGGCCGCGATCGCCGCAGCGATCGGTATCCGTGATGGCTCGGGTCCCACCAGCGGCACCGTGCCCTGGCTCGAGACGGGGTTGACCGCCGCTGCCACGGTCGACTTCGCTTGTGCCGCTGTTTGTTTGGCTGCATCGGCGATGTTGCGGTCACCGTTGGTGTCGGCCAGCTTCGGTGCGACCGGTGGCGCAACCTTCGGCGGTGCCTTCTTTGCCGTGGCCTTCTTCGCCGGCTTCTTGGCGGGTGCGGCTTTCTTCGCGGCCTTCGCAGGGGTCTTCTTGGCCGCTTTCTTGCCCGGTGCCTTCTTCTGCGCAGGAGCAGGCGGTGGTGCTGCGGGCGGCGTCGCGTCCGGCGGGGGGCTCGCCGACTCGGGCGCGGGCGGTGGCGCGGGTGGCGGTGGCGCAGGCGGTGCGACGTCAGGCTTTTCGTCGGGTCGATCCTGCTGGTCGGCCATCAGGCTGCTCCTTTGCAGTGTCTCGTCCTCAATCATTCAACCCTAACCGGTAACCGACAGTGCAGCGGCCATGGTCAGCGTCACCGCCATGATTGCCAGCTCGGTCGCCGATCGCGATCGCGATACGTAAGCGGTAACGCGATGTGCCTTCGCCGCAGGCAACCAGCGGGCGCGATTGCGCCAGGCCAACGCCATCAACACAACGGTAAGGGCGATCTTGATCAGCAGAATTCGCCCGTAGCCGGTGGCGAACAACTGCGATACCGAATCAACCACCACGACAGCACCTATCACGCCGCCGGTCAGCAATGCGATCACGCACCAGAGCGACAGCTCGGAGAACCGCGGCAGCACCCGTGCCCACTGGCCACGGTGGTGGACGGTCAACACCAGCGCCGCCAAGGTCCCGCACCACGTCGCGGCGGCGAGTACATGAATCGCGATGGCGATGGCGCCGGGTGCGCTGGCGGACATGTGCCCGCCGATCGTGCGCGCGACCAACCCGACCGCGGTGATCCCCGCTGCGGCGACCGCCGCGGGCGGCGTCCTCGGCGCGCCGAGCGCGATCGCCAACACCAGCCCGGCCGCCGCGACACTGAGCAGGCCGGACCGCCCGGCCGACGTCACCGTCGCGAACTCCGCCGTCGTCGTAAGACCCACCCGGGCCAGCGGCACCGCCGCAGCCGCCGCTGCGCCCACCACGACGCGACAGAGCTCGGCGAACAGCCACGCGCCCGCGGCAAGGGCAAGTGGCCCGCCTGCCCGCAGGTTCAGCTCCTCCCGGTACCGCCCGGTGTCCAGCATCGGCACCACCGCCAGGCCGAGCGTGGTGACGCCCGCGCAGTCGGCGAGTGCGCGCACCGCGGTGGCGGCGATCATGTCTTTCGTCGTGTCGCCCAGAGGATTCCGCCGCCGATGATCAACGCGCCAACTGCCAGGAACGGCCACACCGGGATCGCGCCGTCGCCGCCGGAGCCGGCCGGTCTGGCTGCCGACGGGCCGGGCGTGCCTGCCGCGGCCACCGTCAGCCGGAACGACCACGAACCCGACACCGGATGGCCGTCGGCCGACGTCACCCGGTAATTCACGGTGTAGGTCCCCGCGGGGCCGAGTGGGCGCACCTCGACAGCGATCACCGCCCCCTGCACCTGTGGGTCGCCGGTGGACCACAGATTCCCGTCGGGTCCGACAACGGTCATCGCGGCGAACTCCGGCTGCAACTGCTCGTTGAACGTCGCGCTGACCCGCTGCGGACCCTGGCCCAGCGATGCACCGTCGGCGGGATCGGCGGCGATGCGGGCGGCGTGCGCGGCCGCGACGGGCGCCCCGGCCAGCGCCATCGCCGCCACCAGGGCGGCGATGAACGCGAGCCGGAACAACCGGATCAAGTGCGCCTCCGTGCGATCAGCGCCGCGGCAACGCCCACCGCGGCCAATGTGATGGCACCGCCTGCGAGCCAGCGCGCGGCATTGTCGGCGGTCGGCGCGGCCTGCGCCGTCATCTCATGGTGGTCCGTCCCGGCCGACGCGGCACCGGTCAAGCTCACTTCTGGCGCCGGGTACTCGGGTTCACCGCCACCGGCCAGTGGCGGCTGGTCCCAGCGCACCACCGTGCCGTCGGAATACGTCTGCGTGACGGGAAACGTCACGCTGTCGCCGTCTGGCAGCTTGACCGACACCCGGAACAGTGCGAATTGGTCGGACGAGATGCCCACCTTGGGGTCAGCGGTCCAGGTCACCGAGCGAACGGTACCCGCGGCCTTGTCCCTGTCGAGGGTGGCGGTCCAGCCCGGCATGACTTCCGTTCTTGCGGACGCGACGTCGGGCAGATCGACGCTCAATTTCGTTGTCAGGGAGCCATTTTCGGATTCTCCGGGAACCCGGAAGGTCACCACAGCGGTGGCGCCGGGCGCGGGATTGTCGGCGTCGGCATGGACATGGGCCAACGCGGGCCCCGCACCGGAAGCCAGTCCGATGCCAAGTGCGACTCCGGTGCCCGCCACGGTGATGAGGGCGCGCTTGGGCGCCCCGAATGGGGAATGCATTCGATTGTCACTTTCTGTGTTGATGGGGTTTCGGTCGGTCAGCGCACTTGGCGGACCGGCGGACCCCGATGTGACACAGACGCGGCGAGGAGCAGGGCCGAACGCAGCGGCTGATCGGCGCCGACGACGACGGCCTGCCTGCTCGGAATCGGCGTGACGACGGCACGCGCGGCCACCGTCGCGACCCGTGACACCGCACGGCAGAGGCGGTCACCCGCGGCAATCAACAGCGCACCGACGATTACCGCCAGTGCGTGCCCGGCGAGCATGGCCGGAGTAATCGACTCGGGCTCGCCATGGCTGTGGCCTGCGGTGGCGAGCAGCAGGTGCCCGATGAGCTGACCCGACGCGAGCAGGCCGAGGAGCACGCGCACATCGGCGGTGCGGGAGATGGTGGCGGCCAGCCCGCCCATCGTCGCGGCGAGCACCGCCAGCAGCACGACGGCCGTGCCGGACGGCGCGGCGCCGTCCCCGGCGCCGTGCGCGGCCACCGCGAGCGCTGCCGTCAGCAGCCCGGAGGCGATGCCCCGCAGACGGGCTGCTGTGGTCGCCGGCAAGGCAGGCACCGGCGCGTCAGACCACGCCGAGGCGAGCCATCAGATCGGCGTCGATGCCGTCGAGCTGCTGGCTGACCGAGTTGTGGGCGGTCCGGCGGTTCGCCGTCGGCATGTGCTCGGCGGCCGTGACCGCCGCCGACAGGTCGGTGAGCCGATCGGTCATGGCGGCCACGAACTGTTTGGTCTCGGCGTCCTTTGGCTTCTTCTCGGCAACCTGTCGCAATGTCTGCTCGGCACTCGCGATGCGTGCCGACAGCTGCGCGCCGTACCCGGAGAACTGGCCGAGCTGACTGAGCGGAACTCCCAGCCGGTCGGCTCGCCGCTGATCGAGGAATCCGCGCGCGGCCATCGCGGCCCGATAGGCGAGTGGCACCAAGATCGGAGCCAGCAGCCGGGCAACCGTGAGCGACCGGCGAATGCGAGCCGGAGACAACAGCTTGCCTTCGCGGACCGCCTTGAGCTCTGTCTCAGCAACCTTGAGCGCGGTCTTGTCGCTCTCCCGTTGCGCCCGGAGTTGCGCCTTCAGCGCCTTGGTCTCGGCCTTGTGCGCGGCCTTCATGCGACGGTTCTCGTTCTTCGCCGCGAGCTTGGCTTCCAGCTTCGCCTTTGCCTTGATGGCACGGGCCTCAGCTCGCCGAGTAGCGCGGCTTTTCCGCGGCGTGAACAGGCCCATCCCGGCCGCCTTCCGGTCATCTCGTCACATTCGAAGACATTCGTATCTGAGATCGCGCAGCACAACACTATCGCCCGGGGCAGCGACCGCCGGTGGCGTGCCCCGGTATGCGCGCAGATCAATCCACTAGCAAACGCGCACAACAGACTGTGCGACAATCGTCGCAACCGTAAAACGTGTTCTGACGACGTAATGACAGGTGGTGACCGTGTGGCTTTTCGTGTGCGCGCCGCCGCGTCGGCATGCGTCGTCGCGTCTGGCCTGTTCATGGCTGGTGCCGGAGGCGCGATAGCGCTTGCCGATCCCGGACATGGCTCCGGCGGTGCGGACCGCTCGGACGACGGCAAGGGTGACGGCTCGATCGGCGATATCGTCCGCGGCGCGTTCGGCCTTGGCGACGGCACCGATGAGAAGGCGTCCGGACCGGGACAGCAAGGGCCGCAGACCCGCTGGGGCAACGGCAGGCAGGGCCGGCATCCGGGCGGGACGCAACCGCCGAAGACCGAGACGCCGCCGACGAAGACGGAGACACCGCCGACGAAGACGGAGACGCCGCCGACGAAAACCCCGTGTCCCGAACCAACCGAGACCACCGAACCAACCGAACCAACCCCGCCACCCGGAAGCCCCCCACCGAATCCGCCGCAAAGCCCTGGATCTGGAGGTGGCGGCGCGATTCCCCCGCCACCGCCGCGTTACCGGCCGCCGTCGCCCCCTGGCATGCAGCTGCCCAACGAACAGCTGCCAGGCCAGCCCGGTGCGGCAGGCGGATCCGATGTCCTTGACGCAGGCGCGGGAATCGCGGCGGCCGCAGTACCTGCCGGTGTCGCGGCGCCCATCGCATTGCCGGTGATCGTCGTGCCGCCCATCGCTCTTCCTGGAGTCGCGGCAGGCGCGGGGCTGGGCGGCGGCGCGTCGGCGGGCGCTCCTCCCGCCGTTCCGCGTGCAGTCACCGCGCAACCCCCTGCGGGGCGCGTCCCACCACCTGCGAACGTGGGCAGCAACGTCGCCGCACCGAATTCGTCTTATCGGATCGGCTACACCGAGTATCTGCGGTCAGCTGGCCTGCCGCAGGTTGCGGCGTTGGCTGTGCCGGGGCTCGTCGGCATAATGGTGCTCACCGGTGCCGGGGGACTACTGGGGTATCGGCAGGCAAAAGCGGGCCACGCCGTGCATGTCAGTGGCTCAGCGCGTTACATCAGGTAGTACTACAAACTGCCCCCTCAACCGGAGCGGGCAGCGCATAGTGGATCTGTTCGAAGGGGGTCATATGCCAGCGAGTCGTCGCGTTACGCGCGCGGTCAGTGACGTGCTGGATCTTGCCCCGCGACGCGGTGAAATCTCGTTGCCCCGCCTGGTCGACGCCGTCAGCGAGGATCGTCAACGACCCATTGAGCTCAAGATGTCCGACCTGCCCCCTGGGGTGTGCGGACAGTGGCGCCAATACGCCGACCGAGACGTCTTCTTGATCCAGAAGGGTCTACCCGCGTGGGACCGGACGCTGGCCCACGAGCTCGGTCACCTGGTCCTCGGCCATGAGGGTATTCCCGTCGTCCAAGCCGCGCGGGCGGAGACGGAATTCGTCAGTTCTGACCTGATCGGATACATGCTCAACCAGCGCACCGGTTGCATGGGTCCCAGCGGTGAAGACGCCGAGCAGGAAGCCGAGGATTTCGCGGCGCTGCTCATCTACCGGCTTGGCCGGCTGCCCTCCGACCGCTCCTCGATCGTTCAGGTTCGGCTCGGAGAGGCGTTTGGTTGATCATCTGGGTGATCGCCGGTCTTCTCGGACTTGCGACCGGCCTGCGAATCGGCTGGGCCTTGGTCAACAAGCAGTCCCTGGTCAGTACCGCCATGATCCTGGCGCTCGGCAGTCTGGGCTTGGTCGCCGCGCTGAATTGGCAACCGCTTACCCTTCTGCTGGACACCCTGCTGCATTGGCCCAACATCTCGATGGGTCTGAGTCAGGTGGCGTTGGTCGCCTGTGCAGCGGGCAGCTGCGTGATGATCACGACGGTCTCGTCGCCGCGTAAGCCAGCCATCCTTCGACGAATCGCGATGTGGCAGTACGGCGTCGCGGTGGTGATCGCCGTCGCGACTATGGTGGCGTTCTTCGCGGCAGGCAGGCAGGAGGAGATGTCGCCAGGGGAGTACCTGAGGCGCAACCTCGGCTCAAACGGCATGGCGTTGTCGTGGCTGCTACCACTGCTGTACGTGCTGCTGGCGCTGACGCTGGTGTCATGGGCAGGTATGCGGCACTCGAATCGCACCAGGCGCGGCAGAGCCCTTTTCGTATTCACCATCGGCATCGTGCTGATCGTGCTCGCCAGCGCCTTCTTCTTCCTGCGTGCGGTCGGCACCACCCAGTTCGTCGGCGTCGGTGCGGCGGCGACGCTGCTGGGCTGCGCGATGCTGGTGGTGGCCGCCGGCTCGCTGCTCCCGAGCGTCGAGGACTGGTTCGGTGCGCGACGAGAGCTGCGGATCATCGCGCCGCTGCTCGACGAACTCGGCCACCGGCATCCCGACGTCGGCATCGGAGTGCGTCCGCGCGGCCCTCTGGTGTTCAGGGTGGCCGAGCGGATGTCGCTGATCTCCGACGCGTTGTTCATCGAGGCGACGACGGCAGACGCCGCGTTACGCCATCCGGTTGACGCCGCAGGCGCATCGGCGGATCAGGATCTGGAGCACGGGATAGGCGAGCTGTCGAACTTCGACACACCCAACGTGCCGCCCGAGGAACAGGCGCGTGCCGTTGCGGAGTGGATCTATTCAGGGCGTGGCGAAACAGACGTGGAAACCAAACGAGCCCTGTTTCCCGGTCTGGGGTGGCTGCGCCAACCGGCGACATACTCCGACCGGGAGTGGATTCTCGCCATCGCCAAGCAGTACCGGCAGCTCGACAGGGCGGGTGTCGCAGCCGCCTCCTGATGGAGGATGGCGATTACTTCGCCGGGTGCCGCGATGCGGCTGCCCGCGGGCTAATCGTCGAGATGTTCCTGGCGACGCAACTCGTCGACTTTTTGGACGATGTCCTGCTGTGCCTCTACAGACAGGCCGACCGTCCTCGCCGCAATACGGCGGACGCCCTCGTCACGCATATTGGCGAGCCAGGTCAATTCCTTGTCCAGCTTCTCGTAGTACTCGTCGTCGGTGAAGTAAGCCGGCTTGATACGGAAGAAGTTGGCAAGGGCCGCCATGGTCGCTGCCGAGGGATTCGTACGGTTGCCTGAACGCAGCTGAGACAGGTACGGAGCCGACATGGTGATGCCCTCAGCCTTGAGGGCGGCGATCACCTCGGCCGAGGTGTGCGGGCCACGCCCCGGCGGGTAGACCGTGTCGAACAGGCGGTTAAGGCGGGCGGAGAACGTCTTGCTCATCGATTTGACCTCCACATGGTGGCAGAGCGGTTTATTTAGGCGGCGTATTTGCTGATCATCGTAGCGAGAGTTGTGCCAACAACCAAGTGCAAACCGCGTAAAAGTTAACCTGGCTTTTTCTGCAGGGTGCCTGATACCGCAGTAAGCAGCACATTTAGACCATATCCCACGGATGTCTCATGATGTGGTCAGGCAAATTTTGACGGATACGTTGCTGGTCCTTAGCTCAGGGCCCTCCCGGCATTGCCTATTGGCAAGCCGGCGTGTCTGCGGGCAACTGGTTAGACGACCGCTGGAGCGGATCTCGGCGTTTGCTGAAAATGCGCTCTCGCGGATCCCCTCCCGACGAAGCGCGGGTCGGCCCCAAGACGCGGAATTGCCAGCCGACGGTCAGGTCTTCTGGGGCCACGATTCCCGCGGCGCGGCCGCCGAATCCGCCCTCGCTCAGGCGGCGAGGAGCATGGCAAGGATGGCCGTATCGGGGTCGCTGATCGGATCGATGCCGACGCGGCTGACCATCGAGGTGACCGTTCCGTCGGCCTCGGCCTCCACCCACGCGGCGCGGTGTTCGAGGCCAAGGTGGGGAAGACCGGGCAGCAACACACAGCCCGATGCGGCACCGGAGCACTCAGGCAGTGACGGGGTGGTCTCCGACGGGGGATGCAGCATGAGAAGCGCAGGAGGCTGATGGTCGGCGAAATGTCCTGGCGGCACGGCATTCTCACCGACGACGGTGCCCTCGGCGACGACCAATCCGACGGTACCGGGTTCGGGAGAATCCGGCAGCTCCTCACGGGCGCCGAAAATCGTTGTGGTGGAGAGTAATCCAGGGAAGGAAGCGACTCGAACGGCGACTCGCAAGACCTGCGCCCACTCCTTGGTGGAGTCCGGCCAGCGCCCGGACACCACAAATCCCCTCAGCGTTCCCCGTGAATGGAAGGGGGCGATTTCGATCGCCCGGCCGGACCCCGTCTCCATGCCGCCTCCGCAACTTCGTGTTCGGACGCACCGGTCGAGCCCGGCATCAAATCTTGCCCGACACGCCACTGGGTCGATCCGCTCAGCATGGGCCAGCAACGCCTGGCGCGCAAGGCGACACGGGTGCTAACGGCCGACTTTCGCCTTGGCCGTAAACACGACACGGTAGGAACCGGCCGCAGAGATCCACCCGAACTCGTGGGAGTCGGCCGCGCCAGCCGCCCTTGGGTTGTCCGAACGGGCTTCGAAAATCGTGTCGCGTCCCGAGCCGTACACGTCGCCGACGCGTTTGACGAGCCAGCGGGTCGACTTTCGCGGATCGGGGAACACCCGCAGCTGGCCGCGCCGTACGCGTCCGCCGCGCAACGCGACGAGCCCGTCACCCGGGCCGAGTGTTGGCCGCATGGAGTCCTCGGCGACCCGGAAGATTTTCAATGGCCACAAACGATGCGGATGGTTATCGCGCATCCGCTGAGGGTAGGTTAAAACCATGCTTGATCGACTTTTCTCCAACGCCACCGAAGCCCATGCCCACTGCGACCTGTACTGCGGTGTCTACGATCCGGCTCAGGCCAAGATCGAGGCGCTGTCGTGCCTGAAGACGCTCAAGAAGTTCCACGACTCCGACGACGACCATTTCCGCACCCGCGCCATCATCATCAAGGAGCAGCGCGCCGAGGAGGTCAAGCATCACCTGATGGTGCTGTGGGCCGACTTCTTCACCAAGGACCACTTCGAGCAGTTCCCCAACCTGCACCAGCTGTTCTGGGACGGCGTGCACGGCGCGGGCGACGTGAAGAAATCGACCGATGTCGCGGTAGCCGAGAAGCTTCTCAAGACGATCGACGAGATCTCTGACATCTTCTGGCAGACCGACAAGGCCAAGGACATGGGCGTTTACCCGCCCAAGTAAGCAGATCCGGAATCAAAAAGCCGCCGGTCTCCGGCGGCTTTTTCGTTCCGGTCAGAACAAAACGATGAGGGCGAGGATGCCAAGCAGGACGAGCGCGATCAGGCCGGCGCGCACACAGGCCATCAGCTGACCGCGCGTGTAGACGCGTGCCGACGACTGCCACTCCGGCGCAGCCGGGGATCCGGTTCCGTATGGATGTGACGTCATCTATCGCCCCTGACCTGCACGTTCAATTATCCACCCCAGTGAGATCTGTCACAGCTGCTGCTGTGACGCCGATCATAGCCCCTAGACCGGCGTTGCAAAAATCGGCCCAACCTCAGCAAAGGTTAGAGCGCCAATGGATTTCGCTCGGGACCGGTTGGCCTGTTGATCACTGTTCGATAACGGCGGCAGGTTATCCACAGGACCTCCAAGGAATCGCACAGGTTGCAGTGCTCAGGCGGGGTTTGTGCCGATGGCGGCCTGTGGATGAACCTGTGGAAACTGTGGATAGCTTCACATTGCTGCTTGACGTGTGTCGATAAAAGCCGCCTCGTAGCATGAGGGCATGGGCGTCCAGCAAGTAGCCGTGTCCGACGTTCCGACGATGTTCGACGAGTCGGTCGTGCTTCTCGACGTTCGGGAGGACGACGAGTGGCAGCGTGGCCACGCCGCCGGGGCGCAGCACATCCCGATGGGCGATGTGCCCGCGCGGATCGCGGAGATCGATCCCGGCGCGACGTTGTTCGTCGTCTGCCATCTCGGCGGTCGGTCCATGCGGGTGGCCCAGTATCTGGCGCAGAACGGCTATGAGCCGATCAACGTCAGCGGCGGCATGCAGGCATGGGCCGACTCGGGCAGGCCCGTTGTGACCGACTCCGGCGGTGTCGGCACCGTCTGATCAACCGTCGCTAGGCTGGTCGGATGATCCAGGTGTGTTCCCGCTGCGGCACGCGGTGGAACGTGCGCGACCGCCAGCGTGTCTGGTGCCCGCGGTGCAACGGCACCCTGCTTGCGCCGTCGGCCGCGCCGGCACCGCCCGCACCTCCCGCGCCGTCGCAATGGAGCGCACGTCCGACCGCACCCGCTGTGCGTCCGACCGGGCAAGGCGCACAGAACGGCCTACCGCGGCTGCCCGCGGGTTACCGCTGGATCGCGGTTCGGCCCGGTGCGGCCCCGCCCGCCCGTCGTCGCCAACGGAATCTCGGCCCGACCCCGCGCTACGTGGCGATACCGCGCTGGGGGCTGGTCGAGCGATTCGACGCCCCCGAGTTGGACCAGCAGGTACAGCCGCGCAGCGGTCCGTCGATCACCGCGCTGCGCGCCACCCTGATCGCGACGATCGCAGCGCTCGGCCTTGCCGCGCTCGTTCACATCGCCCGATACGCGCTGCTCATCATCAACCGCAGCGTGCTGCTGAATCCGGTGGTGGCGTGGTCGGCGACCTGGTTCGGAATCCTGGTCAGCGTCGCCGCCCTGTTCCTGCTGTTCGCCACCTTCGTCCTGCTGACGAACTGGCTCATCGCCCGGCGCTCGGTGGCGTTCAAACACGTTGGGCGCCAAGAACACCGACCGCTGTGGGCACTGCGTGCCGGATGCTTGGTGCCGATCGTGAACTTGGCGTGGGCACCGGTCTTCGTTTTGGAACTGGCCAGCGTCGAGGGGATTCTCGCCCGCCTTCGCAGGCCGATCGCGGTGTGGTGGACGGTGTGGGTGCTATCCACCGTGGTGTCGTTGTTCGCCATTGCGACCAGCTTCACCAGCGATGCCCAGGGCATCGCCGATAACACGGTGACGACGATCGTCGGCTATCTGATCGCGACCGCGACGATGGTCCTTGTGGGCAAGGTGCTGATGGGCTTCGAGCGCAGGCCGGTCGAGAAACCCGCCAAGCGTTGGGTGATCGTCGCCGATGAATCTTGCGCTGATTCCGGCATTCGGGTTGAGGCCGAAGGTCAGAACCCGGCAGCATAGCCCTATGAACTCGGGCGACGCCGGAGCCGGCGAAGGGTTCGGCCTCGGTCATCCGTTCGTGGTGGCCCACCGGGGCGCGTCGGCGGATCGCCCTGAGCACACGCTGGCCGCCTACGAGCTCGCACTGCAGGAGGGCGCCGACGGTGTGGAGTGCGACGTCCGGCTCACAAGGGACGGCCACCTGGTGTGTGTGCACGACCGTCGGGTGGACCGCACGTCCAACGGCACCGGGCTGGTCAGCGAGATGTCACTGGCAGAACTGAGAGCCTTGGATTACGGCTCCTGGCACTCCAGCCGGCGCGCCGACGGCACGCAGGGCGAGACCGGTCTGCTGACCCTCGACGACCTGGTGTCGCTGGTGCTGGACTGGCACCGGCCGGTGAAGATCTTCATCGAGACCAAGCATCCGGTGCGCTACGGGGCGCTGGTGGAAAGCAAGGTGTTGGCGCTGCTGCACCGCTACGGCATCGCATCACCCGCGTCGGCGGCGCTGTCGCGAGCCGTGGTGATGTCGTTCTCGGCGGCCGCGGTATGGCGGATCCGGCGCGCGGCGCCGATGCTGCCCACTGTCCTGCTCGGCGAGACGTCCCGGTTCCTCGGCGGCAGCGCCGCCACCACCGTCGGCGCCACCGCCGTCGGACCGTCGATCGCGACGCTGCGCGAGCATCCCGAACTCGTCGACCGCGCGGCCGCCCAGGGCCGTGCGCTGTATTGCTGGACCGTTGACCACTACGAAGACGTCCGGTACTGCCGCGAGCTCGAGGTGGCCTGGGTGGCCACCAATCATCCAGGGCGGACCAAGGATTGGCTGCAGAACGGACTGACCGGAGCGGGCCGCGACTAGCGGATGGCGTCCGCGTCGAGCACACCCTGGGGGACGGGCGTGTCCGATCGCAGCGCCGCGAACAACTGGTCGGCGATGTCGGAGTTCCAGACCACGACCGAACCCGAATCGCTTCCGGTGAATTCGCCGATCGGCACCGTGGTGGTGGTGATGTCACCGCGCAGCGCCCACGCCAACCGGGCCAGGTCCCATACGTGGGCGGCCGAGTCGACCGTCAGCGAGTCGGCCGCCGCGTTGGCCATCGGATACCAGCGAAGCGGGTTCAGCCAGACGGTCGGGCTGGCGGCACGGTGCATCAGGGTCGACATGAACTGACGCTGGTTGACCATCCGGTCGAGGTCGGCCCGCGGTGTGGCGCGGGTACGCACATAGCCCAGTGCGTTGCGGCCGTCCAGCTTCTGACAGCCCGCAGGAAGGTCGATACCCGCAAGCGGGTCGGAGATCGGCTCGGTCGGACACATCGTCACCCCGCCGACGGCGTCGACGAGCCTTGCGAATCCGTCGAACTCGACCTCTGCGTAGTGATCGAGGCGTACTCCCGTTGCCTGCTCGACGGTCTGGGCCAGCAGCGGGGCGCCGCCGAACGCGAACGATGCGTTGATCTTGTCGGTGCCGTAGTCGGGGATCTCCACATACGAGTCCCTGGGGATCGAGACCATCGTGGTCGGGGTGTCCGACCAGGGGGCAGGCAGGTGCACCAGCATGATCGTGTCGGTGTGGCCGTTGCCGATGTCGCCGCCGGTGCCGAGTTCGGCCTGCTGCTCCGGGGTGAGTCCCTGCCTGCTGTCGGAGCCGACGAGCAGCCAGGTGGTGCCCTTGCCCTCGGCGGGCCGGTCGGCGTAATCGGCCAGCGCAGGGATGCGGTGCAGCTTGGTGTCGATCCAGAACGCCGTGCCGACCACGCCGGCGAGGGCAAGCACCATCACCGCGAACAGAGTAAGGACGACGCGACGCAGGCGCCGCTTGGGTTTGCCCTGTGGTGGCGGCGGTGGTTGGCGCACAACAGGATTCGGCGGCCGGTACGACGCGGGCGGTGGTGGTGGCGGCCGCCTCGGCGGGGTCGGTGGATTGGGCGGCCATGGCGGCGGTGGTCGGTTCGGGTCGCGCCTGATCACCTGCGAGGGCTCGCGCCGCCGAGGGGGCGGAGGCCGCCGTTCGCCATTCACAAAAGAAATGTAGCTGGCTGGTTACTTGAGCCAGCCGAGATGGCTCGCCAACAGGATGTATCCGACGAACGCGACCGTGTCGATCACGCCGTGCGCGATGACCAGCGGCCACAATCGCCCGGTGCGCTGCCACGCGTAGCCGAACACGAGGCCCATCGCGGCGTTGCCGAGGCCCGCACCCCAGCCCTGGTAGAGGTGATACGCGCCGCGCAGCAGGCTGGCGGCGACCAGCGCGACGACCGGGTTCACCCGCAGCTGCTGCAACCGGGTGAGGAGAAACCCGACGACGATGACCTCTTCCGCCCAGCCGTTGGCGAAGGCGATCAGGATCAGCACCGGGATGTGCCACCACGAGTTGTCGTGCGCCGACGGCACCACCGACACGCTCATGCCCAGTGCGCGCGCCGCGACATACAGCCCGAGACCGGGCAGGCCGATCAGTGCGGCGAGGCCGAGCCCGCCGAGCACATCGGGACGAAGGCGGATCCGGCCGAGCCCGATCTTCGACAGTCCGATTCCGCTGCGCCACAGCAGGTATACGCCGAGTGCGCCCCACGCCACCAGCTGCGCGACCCGGGCCAGGTTCAGCCCGAGGTTGATCAGGTCGAACGGGGAGAGCCGTGGGTTGAGCGCAACGGTCTGCTTGGAGAGGTTGAGAAGGATGGCCTCGACGAGATCGAGTATCGACGTGTAGGCGCTGAGCCCGAAGGTCACCGCGAGCACGACGGCGATCTCGATTCGCAGTGCGCGTCGGTCGGCGTCGGGCAGCTCCTCGGGCGCGGTCACCGGAGCTAGGCTAGCGGGCGCCTCGCTCGAAGCCCGTTCAGGAACGGGCAGCCCATCAGGATTCGGATCGCTTGGCTTAGCCCGGTGACGTCGTCGACGGGTTTGGCGAACGCCAACCGGACGTCGTGATCGCCTTCGTCGTCCTCCACCCGCAGCCGCACGCCGTACCGGTCGAGCCCGAGAGGACGGACGCGTCCCCGCCGCAGCGTCTTCGGCAGTCGATCGGCCAGCCGCTCGATGACGTCGCGATGGGCGATCTCGAGGTGCTGCAGCCAGCAGGACTCCATCCCGCAGAACGGGTCGGGGCGCGCCTGTAGCAGCGCGCTGACACCGACTGCCTCCGCTCCTGTCGAGTCGGCGACGACGACGGACTCGACCTCGAGGCGCACCAGAGTGAGTTGGGCGTCGCCGTCGGATCCGTCGGCGCTATTGACCTGCAGCAGTGCGGGATTGGGGTCATCGGCGGCGATCAGATCGAGAAGTTCGGGGATCTCCGCTTCGGGCACGGCGTGCACCCGGCCCCGGATCCACACCAGCGATCGCACCGGCTCCCGCAGCGGGAGCGGGGAGTAGTCGGTCATCTCCAGCACGGCGGGCACGCCCGCGGCGATGACCACGGCTGACACCGGGCCGCCGACGGGGACGGTGACGGCGAACGAGCCGTCGTCGAGAAGGTGGTGCACCGCGCTGGCGGTCGGTTCGACGCCCTCGATTGCGAGCATCGCCCCGCCCGCCCGTACACAGGTGCTGCGGATCCGCTCGGCTGTCGTCGGTGCCGTCGTCGTCTCCGGTGCGGCCATCGCATCGCCTTTCGTAGATTAGGTCACCCTAACTTAGCGAAGCCTAACTTGGTGGACAAGACGCATCCAACAACGTCGGGAGGCAGCCCACGGCGAACCGATAGGGTTGGATCGTGCCGCGCATCGCCTACCTGGGACCCGAGGGGACTTTCACGGAGGCGGCGCTGCTGCGCATCACCGAAAGCGGCATGGTCCCTGGTGGCGGCCCGTCCGATGAGTTCACGCCGGTAGCCGAGGACAGCACCAGCGCGGCGCTGGCCGCCGTCCGGTCCGGCGATGCCCACTACGCATGTGTGCCGATCGAGAACTCGATCGAGGGATCTGTGCTGCCAACGCTGGACAGCCTTGCGACCGGTTCGGAGCTGCAGGTCTTTGCCGAGCTGACGCTGGACGTGGCGTTCACGATCGTGGTGCGCTCGGGCACGACCGCGGCAGACGTGGGTTCGGTCGCGGCGTTCCCCGTCGCCAGCGCGCAGGTGCGCAACTGGCTGGCCGCCAACGTGCCGAAGGCCCGGCTGGTGCCGGCCCATTCCAACGCCGCGGCGGCCAACGACGTCGCCGAGGGTCGCGCCGACGCGGGCGTGAGCACCGCGCTGGCGGCGCAGCGGTACGGATTGACCGCGCTGGCATCCGACGTCGTCGACGAACCCAATGCCAGGACCCGCTTCGTGCTGGTGGGTCCCCCTGGGCCGCCGCCGCCGAGAACCGGCGCCGACCGGACGTCGGTGGTGTTGAGACTCGAGAACGTGCCCGGCGCCCTGGTGTCGGCGATGACCGAGTTCGCGATCCGCGACATCGACCTGACCCGGATCGAATCGCGGCCCACCCGAAGAGAGTTGGGCACCTACATCTTCTTCCTCGACTGCGTCGGGCACATCGAGGATGACGCCGTCGCCGAGGCACTCAAGGCGCTGCACCGTCGTTGTACCGATGTGCGATATCTAGGATCATGGCCGACCGAATCGGCCGCGGGAGCGTCGCCTCCGCAACTCGACGAGGCGACAAGCTGGTTGAGCCGGCTACGGGACGGCAACCGATGAGCGGGCGGCTGGTGCTGGTCCGTCACGGCCAGTCAGTGAGCAACGTCGAAAGACGGCTCGATACCCGCCCGCCCGGTCGGGAGCTCACCGACCTCGGCCGGGAACAGGCGCGCACCTTCGCCAGGCAGTGGCCACACGAGATCGGGCTCGTCGCCCACTCGGTCGCGGTGCGGGCCTCGCAGACCGCCGCCGAGATCGGCGGCGAACTGAAGGTGGGCCTGCACGAACTCGACGGCATCCACGAGGTTCAGGTCGGCGAGTTGGAGGACCGCAACGACGACGCGGCGATCGAGGAGTTCAACACCATCTACCAGCGCTGGCACGAGGGTGAGCTGCACTTGCAGATGCCAGAAGGCGAATCAGCCACGCAGGTGCTCGACCGGTACGTGCCGGTGATCACGCAACTGCGGATGCGCTACCTCGACGACGACGCGTGGCATCGCGACATCGTCGTCGTCAGCCATGGCGCCGCGATCCGGCTGGTGGCCGCCACGCTGGCGGGTGTGGATGGAAGTTTCGCCCTTGACCATCACCTGCCCAACACCGAATCCGTTGTGCTGACGCCGATCACCGATGGGCGATGGAGCTGTCTGCATTGGGGCGCCAAGAGCCCGCCGTTCTATCCCGAGCCCGATGTTCACCCGGTCGAGGACGCCCTGTCGTCGGCCGATCCCATGGGCTGAGCGCAGGCGCAGCCGATCGCCTCGCAGTCGATGACGAACGCGTGCACGACCTCGGGCATGGCGCAGCCGTCTTCGGTGCATTCCACCCACTGCATCCCGTGATGGATGACGGTGCCGTGGCAGTGGTCGAGTTCGGCTCGACACCCCCGGCAGTCGCGGTCCATGGCCCGTTCATAGCACCATCGGCGGACAATCGACGGTTGGCGCGCTGACACTGCCTTGGGTTACGCCCAGCCGAGTTCGTGCAGGCGGTCGTCGTCGATGCCGAAATGGTGGGCGACCTCGTGGATGACGGTGATGGCGACCTCGTCGACGACCTCGTCCTCGGTGTCGCAGACATCAAGAAGGGCATCGCGATAGATCGTGATCGTGTCGGGTAGCGAACCGGCATACCAGGAGTCGCGGTCGGTCAGCGCGATTCCGTGATAGAGCCCCAACAAGTCGGGTTCCTCCTCGTTGCGGCCTTCGACCAGCACGACGACGTTGTCGATCGCCGCGGCCAGGTCGGGCGGGATCAGATCGAGTGCGTCCGATACCAGCTCCTCAAACCGTTGCGGGCTCATCCGCACGGTCACCGGGCTACGCCCCGGGCGGTGGCAGGATCACAGGCTCGGCTGGCGGCGGGCCCGGTGCAGGCCCCGGTGCGGGTCCCGGCGCGGGGGGCGGTGCCAGCGGATCCACGGGCGGAGCCGGTTCTCCCGGCGGCGGTGCAGGCGCCTCCGCGGGCGGCGGGGGCGGCGGGCCGTTGAGGAAGGTGTTGCCGTCGGCGGGGGGTGGCTGCGCGGCAGACGTCGAGGGCGTCTGGGTCGCGGTGCCCGCAGGCTGCTGGCCGTGCTGGTTGGACTGCGTCTGCTGGGTCGACTGGCTGGACTGGCTGGAGCCGCTCTGGTCGTAGCCGCTGCTGCTCTGGCTCGACGACGACGTGTCGGGCATCGGGATCGGCGGGAAGTTCAGCCGCTCCTCGGGGATGTCCGGCGGCGGGATCGGCGGCTGCCCGTTGATCTGCAGCGGACCCCTGGCGCTGTTGAGCAGGGTCGACCAGCCGCCGTTGCCGAGCGTGGCGCCGATGCTGCACGACACCTGGTGGCTGCCGGCCGACCAGCTGGGCAGCGAGATGGTGCTGTAGATCAGCGTGAGCGTCGTGCTTCGCAACTGGATGGGGGCGAGGTAGGCGTCGGTCATCCGGGTGCACGCGTCCTTGATGAACGCATCCTGTTCCGGTTCGGGCGGCAAACCGGCGGGGAACTTCTCGGCGACGTTGACCGCGCCGGTCACCTCCATGGCGTGCGGTCCCGCGCAGTCGACCGGGATGTCGGTGGGCTGGTTGGTGGACGGGTCGATGCCAAGACACGTGCCTGCGGGCCAGACCTTGGACTGGTCGATTTCAGCGACCTTGCCCTGGAACGCGAGTTGGGAGTTGTTGACGCCGGGCAGTTGCAGGCCGCACAGCATGCGGCGCTCACCGGACTGGCGCCAGGCCTTGTCGCCCGCCCACATCATGCTGACGGTGAAGCGGCTGTTGGGATCGAACCGCTCGCCGAGATAGCGGCGCACCGCCACCTGGCACTGCTCCTGGCTGATCTGCTGGATGCGCGACGGCGACGGCGGGGCGGCGTCCGGGCCGTACTCGCTGCCGGGGAAGGTCCGCATGTCGACCGACTCGGCGACCTCGAAACGGTGCTCGCCCTTGCAGTCGACCACCTCGGCGGCATCCGGGTTGCGTTCCGGCCAGTTAAGGCAGTCGCCGCCCTTGGACTTGCTGAACGTCTCCGCTCCGCGCATGCCAAGGGTGATCGCGCCTGGGGTAATCGGGCCATCGCCACGCGGCAGCGCGGTCAGCACGCCTGCGATCAGGAGCCCGCCGAGTGCGGTCAGCAACAACGCGCGACGGGTGGATGTGGCGTGCAGACTGCTCCACCAGGCCACCTTCGGAGTGGGGTGTTCTGCCTCGTCAGCGGTCAATCCGACCCGCTCGGGTGCATCCAACATCCGCTCCATTGTGACAGGCGTGGCGGGGGCTGTGACAAGTGAGGCAGATGTAACGTTATGGGGCTGTGCCCGCGGCGGTAGGGTTGCCGCCGTGATCGACCTCAAACTGCTGCGCGAAAACCCGGATGCGGTGCGTGCGTCACAGCGCGCCCGTGGTGAGGATCCCGGCCTCGTCGACGCCCTGTTGCAGGCCGACACCACCCGTCGAGCCGCGGTGTCGGCCGCCGACAATCTGCGTGCCGACCAGAAGGCGGCAAGTAGGAAGGTGGGCTCCGCTTCCAAGGAGGACCGGCCTGCGGTGCTGGCACAGGCGAAGGAACTCGCCGAGAAGGTCAAGGCCGCCGAAGCCGAGCAGTCGGACGCCGAGAAGGCATTGAGTGCGGCGCACATGGCGATATCGAATGTGATCATCGACGGCGTCCCGTCCGGTGGCGAAGACGACTTCGTCGTGCTCGACACCGTCGGCGAACCCCCTGCCATCGTCGATCCGAAAGACCATGTGGCACTGGGCGAATCGCTCGGACTGTTCGACCTGGAGCGCGGCGCGAAGGTTTCTGGGGCGCGGTTCTACTTCCTGACCGGCTACGGCGCGCTTCTGCAGCTCGGCCTCATGCAGCTCGCGGTTCGGCTTGCCGCCGACAACGGCTTCACCCTCGTCATCCCGCCGGTGCTGGTGCGGCCGGAGATCATGGAGGGCACCGGCTTCCTCGGCGCGCACAGCGAGGAGGTGTACCGGCTCGAGGCCGACGACCTCTACCTCGTCGGCACCTCTGAGGTACCGCTGGCCGGCTATCACTCCGACGAGATCCTGGACCTCTCGGCGGGCCCGCTGCGTTATGCCGGCTGGTCGTCGTGCTTCCGGCGCGAAGCAGGCAGCCACGGCAAGGACACCCGCGGGATCATCCGTGTGCACCAGTTCGACAAGGTCGAGGGCTTCGTCTACTGCAAGCCCGAGGATGCGGCGGCCGAACATGGCCGCCTGCTGGGCTGGGAACGCCAGATGCTCGCGAACATCGAAGTGCCCTACCGCGTGATCGACATCGCCGCAGGCGACTTGGGGGCATCCGCCGCGCGCAAATATGACTGCGAGGCGTGGATACCGACCCAGCAGACCTACCGTGAGCTGACGTCGACATCGAACTGCACGACGTTCCAGGCCCGTCGGCTCGCGACCCGCTACCGCGACGAGAACGGCAAGCCGCAGACCGCCGCGACGTTGAACGGAACGTTGGCGACCACCCGCTGGTTGGTGGCGATCCTGGAGAACCACCAGCTGCCCGACGGCAGTGTGCGGGTGCCCGCCGCGCTGGTGCCCTACGTCGGCGTCGAAGTGCTCGAGCCTCGTTAGCCGGATTCCAAGATCTGGTCGGAGCCCAGCAACAGCGACACGGCGTCGTGGAGCACCTCCTCGCGCCCACGGTCGCCGTGGGTGACCGCGAGGAACGGCTGCCCGACGAACAGCGCCATCGTCAGCAGGCAGCGAGCCTCTGCGTCCGCCACCGGGTCGGCGGCGTCCTTGCACACCTCCACGAACAGCACGCGTAGGAAGTCCATCCGCCGCTCGTCCACCCGGGCCAGCCGGGCCGCGACCTGCGGCTCGCGTCGCGCCCAGTCGCGGACCGCGAGCTCGACGGCGAGCAGGTGCGGCGAGGAGCCGGCGTACCCGAAGAGGGTTCGCAGCCGGTCGCGGGCGTCGCCGCCGCGGTCCTCGACGACCTCGATCGCGCGGTCCACCAGCTGCGACTCCCACCGCGCCAGCATCGCGGCCAGCAGCGCGCGGCGGTCGGCGAAGTGGTGGTAGAAGCCGCCCTTGGTGACGCCGAGCGCCGCTGCGACCGACTCGACCCGCACGTGTTCAGGACCGCCAACGGCCAGTGCGCTCAGGCCGGCGTCGACCCAGGCGTCGTGGGAGGTCTGCACTGGTGCTGGCACGAACCATACGCTACCGTATCCATACGCCACCGTATATATGGAGGATCGATGTCTCACCCGCTGCCTCCGGGCCAGGTCGAGGTCGCCAGGTTCCCACGTTTCGGCGCCCATCTGCGGCAACCACCGCCCCCGCTGCCCGCGAACCCCGTCGTACGCCTCGGCGGCCCGCTCGTCCCCGAACCGGCAGTACTCGGCCAGGCCGACCTCGCCGGCCTGCCCCGCCACCAGGTGTCGGCGGACTTTCACTGCGTCGCCGGCTGGTCGGCCACCGGCCTGCAGTGGGGCGGCTTCCGCTTCGCCGAGGCGTACAACGCGCTGATCGCGCCCCACTTGGCACCCGGGGCCACCCCGGCGTACGTCACGGCACTGGGCCTCGACGGGTGGCGGGCGACCATCTATCTGGAAGACCTACTGGCCGAGGACGTGCTGCTCGCCGACGAACTCGACGGCAGGCCGCTGCAGCCCGAGCACGGCGGCCCGCTGCGGCTGGTCAGCCCGGCGCAGTACGGGTTCATGAGCGTCAAGCACCTGTCCCGGCTAGACGTGCACGAGACGGACCCGGGATGGCCGCGGCGGGTGCGCGTGGTGAGCCCGCACCCGCGCGCGCGGGTGGCGCGGGAGGAGCGGCGGGCCGACCTGCCCGGCCTCGTCTCCCGGGCAATTTATCGGCCGCTGCTTGGGACCTTCTTACGCGTGGCCGGTGCGGGCGAAGACGGCCGACCGGTGGGCGCAGGACGCTAGCCGGATGCGAGTAGTTCGTCGAGCATGGCGAGGAACTCCTTGGGCCGCTGCGGGGTGAACGCCGGCTTCGGTCGCGCGCCTTCCACGTCGAGCGTCACCAACGTCGACTTGATTGGGCGCCACACGTCCAGCGGCAGCCAGCGGCGCAGATCCGAGCTGCCCCAGATGCGGAACCGCTGAGTGAGCATGCCGAGCGGTTCGGCCTTGTAGCCGCGGATCGCTCGCAGCGGAATGATCTTCGATGTACCCGACGGAAAGTGATACCGCCGCAGCGTGAGCGCCTGCCGGTCGAGTTGGACCAGACCGTCGTCGTAGTACTGCCGCGGCGCGGCGCTCACAGCCGCTCGCTGCGCAACTCGTGGCCCTTGGACGTCAGGCATCGGCCGGTGTCCAGATTCCATTGCCAGCCATGCAGATTGCACGTCAGCGCCGACCCTTCCACCACGCCGAACTTGGACAGGTCGGCCTTGAGGTGCGGGCAGCGGCGCTGTATCCGGTAACCGTCCAGCTCGATCGAGGACGAGTCGTCGTGCGCCTCGGCGAACCAGCCGTCCGCATAGGCGATGCGTTCGTCGGTCAGGCACTTGAAGAACGTGTACAGATACTCGTTGTAGCCGCCGACCCGCCACGCTGCGAAGCGGGTGGACAAGAAGATCGTGTTGACCCAGTCGGGTTCGTTGTCGCGCAGCACCGTTCGCACCAGCTCCGGTGCGATGGCGAAACCGTAGCGGAACTTCTCGTCCTGAATCGGTTCGCGCACAGCGCGTTTCGGGAAATCCAAGACTATGGTCTCTGCGCCGAGGCGTAGCTCGACCGGATAGCCGATGCCGTCGCAGATCTGGTCGCTCTGGCTCATGATCGGCTCGAACCTCGCACGCAACGGCTCGAGCAGAGACTCACCCTCTGCGGGTGCCCAGCGGGCCTTCTCGGCCGCCAGCACGGGCGCCATTCGGTCGGCGTAATCGGCGATGTAGTCCGCCTTGCCGGTGGTGAAGATCGCCTCGACCTCGTCATCGGGCAGCGGATGTGTCACCGAGTTGCACTGTGAGCCAGTGAAATCGGCGGTCGAGCCGGGAATCAGCAGCAGTCCACCGTCATGCCCGTGGCGTCGCATCTGGTCGAGGAACACGATCTGGTCGGGGAAGATGTTGGCCGGGTCGTCGTGGTCGTCGTTGAGGTCGCGCAGTTCCGGGTCCAGAAAGCACGGCGGGCCGGCCGACGGGATCACCCAGGTGGCGCCGACCTGAGCGATGTACTGGCGAGAGCGGTCCATCTGCCGCTGCCGCTTCTGCGTGCCGAACGCTTCCTTGGCTCGCCCAGGCATGTCGTAGACCATCGGATACCAGATCGCACCCGAGTACTGCAGCATGTGCACGTCCACCTGGCCGAAATCCGCATGCACCACGTCGAGGTCGACGGGCCGCGCGTCGTTCATGTTGAACGCCACCGTTTCTCCGTCGTCGACAACAAGACCGGAGTCGCCGATCGGCCCATCGGCGGGCGCGCGCAGCGCGATGATCATCACGTCGAGATCGCCCTTCGGCCCGCTGACCGTGTGCTTGATGGAATCGGTGGTCTCGAAGAAGCGGTGAAAGCCAAGCTTTTCCAGCTCGCGACGCAGATCGGGCACCGGGAAGTCGGGCAGCAGCACGACCGCGTCCTTGCTGACGTGCGCACGCAGGTTCTCCGGATCGAAATGGTCCTTGTGCAGGTGCGACACGTAGAGGTAGTCACAGTCGCCGAGGGCATCCCAGTCCAGCCCGCTGTTGTCGGGGAACGGGAACCACGACGCGAAGTACGCCGGGTTCACCCATGGATCGCACAGAATGCTCCCGGCCTGCGTGTCGATCCGGAAACCGGCGTGCCCGACGCTCGTGACCTGCACCAATGGCCTTTCTCTGGGATATGTCGTTCAGGCCGATTCTAGTGGGACGAGACGTCGCCGCGTTCCACGACAGCGCTAGCGTCGCAACGGCCAGGTCGGCACTGGTTCGCCGGGAACGTCACGACGCTAGGCTGCCAGGTGTGGAACCCGTCTACGGCACCGTCATCCAACTCGCCCGCCTGGCCTGGCGGCTGCAGGGGTTGACGTTCAAGATCACGGGGGTGGAGAACCTGCCGCTGACCGGCGGCGCCGTCGTGGCGATCAACCACACCAGCTACTTCGACTTCACCTTCGCCGGGCTGCCTGCCTACAAGCAGAAGCGCGGACGCAAGGTGCGGTTCATGGCCAAGAAAGAGGTCTTCGACCACAAGATCACCGGCCCGATCATGCGCAGCCTGCGGCACATCGAGGTGGATCGCGACAGCGGCGCGGAATCGTTCTCGCAGGCCTGCCTGAAGCTCAAGGAAGGCGAGCTGGTCGGCGTGTACCCGGAGGCCACCATCAGCCGCAGCTTCGAGATCAAGCAGTTCAAGTCCGGCGCGGCCAGGATGGCGATCGCCGCCGATGTGCCGATCGTGCCGCACATCGTCTGGGGCGCACAGCGGATCTGGACCAAGGGGCATCCGAAGAACATGTGGCGGCCCAAAGTTCCGATCTCGGTGGCCGTCGGGGAACCGATCCCGCCGACCCTGCCCGCGACCGAGCTGACCGCCCTTCTGCATACGCGCATGCAACACCTGCTGGAACAGGTGCAGGACGACTACGGGCCGTACCCGCCCGGCGCGTTCTGGGTGCCCCACCGGCTCGGTGGCGGAGCGCCGACGCTGGCCGAGGCGAACCAGATGGATGCCGACGAGGCCGCTGAAAAGACCGCGCGCCGCGAAGAGCGAGGGCAAGCGGGAAGCTCGGAGTAGTGCCGATGGAACCGGTTTTCCGCACGTTGGAGATCGCCTGCTCGACCGGTGTGGCCGTCTCCGGAAGTCGCATCACCTATCTCGGTCTGGAGAACATCCCGGACCGCGGCGGCGCCGTCATCGCGATCAACCACACCAGCTACATCGACTGGATGCCAGCCGCGCTGGCGGCATACAAGAGGGGTCGGCGGCTGCGATTCATGATCAAACAGGAGATGACGGAAGTGAAGATCGTCAACTTTCTGATCAAACACACGGGGACGATCCCGGTAGACAGGACGGCGGGTGCGGGCGCATACGGTGTGGCGGTGGAGCGGTTGCGTGCGGGCGAACTCGTCGCCGTGTATCCGGAGGCCACCATCAGCCGCAGCTTCGAGCTCAAGGAGTTCAAGTCGGGTGCGGCGCGCATGGCGGTCGAGGCGCAGGTGCCGATCATCCCGCTGATCGTCTGGGGTGCCCACCGGCGCTGGACCAAGGACCATCCACGCAAGCTCGGCCGCGCGAAGATCCCGATGATCGTCAAGGTCGGCGAACCCGTGCCGCCCGCAGAAACCGTCCAACAGACCGACGCGGCGATGCGGGACGCGATGACCACCGTTTTGCACGGCGTTCAGCAGACCTACGAGCATCCCGAAGGGGTGTACTGGGTACCTCGGCGGCTGGGTGGTTCGGCGCCGACGATGGCCGAGGCGAAATTGCTCGATGAGATCGAGCTGGCTGAGCGCGCCCGTAAACAAGCAGAGCGACAGAGTAAGTGACCCTGCCCGCGCTGATCGCCAGCGATGTGGACGGCACGCTGATCGGCGACGACGAGAAGATCAGCCCGCGTACCCGCAGCGCCGTGCGCGCCGCGGTGGATGCGGGCACGCAGTTCGTGTTGGCGACCGGCCGTCCGCCGCGGTGGGTGCATCCTGTGGTCGATGCGCTGGGTTTCGCACCGATGGCGGTGTGTGCGAACGGCGCGGTGATCTACGACCCGGCCACCGACCGGATCCTGTCCGCGCGAACTCTGTCGGCCGACCAGCTGGCTGAGCTCGCCGAGATCGCCACCCGCGTCATCCCCGGCGCGGGCCTCGCGGTGGAGCGGGTGGGCAGCAGCGCGCACGACGCGGCCACCCCGCAGTTCGTCAGCTCGCCCGGCTACGAACACGCCTGGCTCAACCCGGACAACACCGAGGTGTCTGTGGAAGACCTGCTCGCTGCGCCTGCGGTCAAGCTGCTGATCCGCAAGGCCGGCGCGCTTAGCTCCGACATGGCTGCCGAGCTCGTCAAACATGTTGGGCTGCAGGGGGATATCACCTACTCGACGAACAACGGCCTCATCGAGGTGGTGCCGCTTGGCATCAGCAAGGCCACCGGTGTCGAAGAGGTGGCCCGGCCATACGAGATCACCGCGCAGGACGTGGTGGCGTTCGGCGACATGCCCAACGACATCCCACTGCTGCGCTGGGCAGGTCTCGGTGTGGCGATGGGCAATGCCCACCCCGAGGCGGTTGACGCCGCCGACGAGGTCACGGCGTCCAACACCGACGACGGTATTGCCCGCGTGCTGGAACGCTGGTGGCTTTAGCCCTTAGCTCGGATCGATCGGTTTGATCCGCTCGAGCTGCACGGGCGGCCCGTCGACCGACGGCGGCGGCAGCTCTTCGGGCACACCGTCGATAACCCTTGTCACGGTGCCGTTTTCGCGATCGAAGTTCAAGGTGCCGTGCTGGAAGTTCTGCACGATCCACTGCGGTTCGGCAATTTCACCGCTGGTGGGCAGGCCGAGCGCGCCGCGTTCGTACCCGAGTGACGCCCACGCCTCGTAGATCGCTCCGGTGAGGGGTTCTGCTCCGCTCTGCGGCGACCAGTAGACCGCGCCCTTGTCGAACGTGACGTAGCGGGCGCTGCCCTCACCGGCCGCCTCTGGTGATCGGGGTGCGCCGAGCGGGCTGTTCTCCTTGCCCATCGACTCCCACTTGGCCAGGATCGCCCCACCGCGAAGCTGGTCGGTGAGGCTCGGGGGCGGCAGGGGTTCGTTGAAACGCGCCGCGATGTCGCGGATCTGGTCCATCACCGCGTATGCGGCGTTGCCTGGACAGTCGGTGTTGCCGACGTCGCGGTGGGTGAAGATCGACGGCAGGGTCGGGGTGGCACCGCGTGGGAAGTGGGTGAACGAGCCGCCCTCGGAGGTGAGTACGACCGTGCCCCTCGGATCGACGTGATCGATCCCCAACCGCCAGCCGAGCAGTCGTCCGACGGTGCGTATCTGGATCGGTGTCGGCGGCACGACGTCGAAATTGCCGAGCATCGCCACCGCCCAGGTGTTCTTGTTGAAGCCACCGGTGTGGGCGCCCTCTACCGGTTTGTCCATGCCGCCTGCGCGGCCCTCGAATACCTGTCCGTACTTGTCGACCAACGCGTTGTAGGCGATGTCGCACCAGCCCAATGTTCGGGTGTGGTACGCGTAGATGGACCGGACGATCGCCGCGGAGTCCTGCGGTCCGTAGTCGTTGCTTCCCGCGGTGTGATGGACGATGCCCGCGCGTACACCGTTGTCGTACACCGTGTTCGGGCACTTCATCGACTCGTCGGCACCCCACTGCGCGCGGGTGATGATGGTGGGCGGCTGGCCCGGCGGCGTCACCGCGTTGGGCAGCGGCAGGTCACCCATCGGGGTCTGCGGCGGGCTGATCAGTACGGCGTTCACGTTCTGCCCGAACGGCTGATTGGTGTTGGCGGGGATATAGCCCAGGTCCGGCTTGGCCGGTTCGGTCTCCACCTGCTTCTGCGGGGTCGACGCCGTCGCGCCGCCGGGTCGGGTGACCGAGATCTGCACCGTGGTGGTGAGCCCGACGAAGACGGGCTCTGTGCCGCGTGGCGCGGTGGACCCGTCGCCGACGCCGTCGAGGTTCTCCGCCTCGTACCACGGGCCCCATGAGCCGTCGGACTTCTTCGCCCGTATCCGTGCCGAGGTACCGCTGAGGTCGGCCGCGGTCAGTGCGACGAGGGAGAACGGCGTGTCCTGGTGGACTTCGCGGACGGTCTCGCCGCCGCCGAGGCCGGTCAACGGCTGCTGAGCCAGCTGGGTCTGCTCGGCCAGCGGCCGCCGGTCCTCATCGAACGGTGTGCTAGGAAGCGCCCACGGAAGGATCACCACTGTGCCCGCGATCGCGGTGAACAGCATCGGGTGGTGGCGACGGGACCGCACGGACCGATGT
The DNA here is from genome assembly GCF_003719305.1 of Mycolicibacterium stellerae. Lineage (GTDB taxonomy): Bacteria > Actinomycetota > Actinomycetes > Mycobacteriales > Mycobacteriaceae > Mycobacterium > Mycobacterium stellerae. The sequence goes on along the minus strand of NZ_RARC01000005.1, from coordinate 28,852 downwards.
TACGTATGAGTCAGTTGTTACCAGTGTTTCGACACGGTCGAACTGCGTGCTTACTTAGTCGAACTGCGTGCTTACTTATTTGTGTCTAAGTCCTGCTGTGTGTGTACGTCCTGCAACGGCGCCGCAGAACCCGCCACTTGGCTCTGCGGCGCCGTTTGGGGACAGGACTATCCGGCGGGTGCCGGTGCGGGGACCGGGGCTGCCGCCGCGGCGGGCTTCATCGCCGAGGTGATCATCGGCATCACCACCCCCTTGAGAAGGTCGATCGCCTGGCCGGCACCCAATTGCTGTGCCGCGTTGCTGAGTTCGCCGAAGATGCCGCCGCCGCCGGTGCTCGCCGCGGGCATGGCGCCCAAGCCGAGCCCGGGGTCGCCGCCGAGGATCGGGTAGGTACCCGCAGCGGGATCGAGCCCGATCGGCGCGGAGATCGGCACCTCGCCCGGCGCGGGCAGGCCCGCGGCGTTGCTGATCGGCGTCGTGGCCAGCGCCGAGTCGAGACCGGTGACCGGAGGCGTCGTCAGACCGCCGGGCAGCGCCCCGGTCGGGCTGGTCAGCGCGGGATTGAGGGCCGGGTTGGCCGCTGTCGCCGCATCGGCCGCCAGCCCAGGCATGCCCGCGGGACCTCCCGGAGTCGGAAGCGCCGGGTTGGTCAACGCGGGGTTGGTCAATGCCGGGTCGGCCAGTGCCGCCGCCGGGTCGGTGCCGAGCGCAGGCGTGGTCAGCCCCGGGGTCAGCGCCGGGCTGGTGAGGCCGGGCGTGAGGGCAGGCGACGTCAGACCCGGCGACGCGAGGGAGCCGGGGGCGGTCAAGGTCGTCGGCATCGCCGCGTCTGCGCCTGCCAGACCGGTGGGCATGGAAGGCAAGTTGATACCGAACTGCGACAGACCTTGGGACAGCGCCGACATAAGCTCGTTGGGCAAGTCGGTGACCATGGCGGCAGAGCGGAACTCACGGGGTTGTGGCGCGGGCTCGGTCATCTCGGAAATGGCGGAAATGGCGAATGGACTCACGACGGCCAGGGCGGCGACCGCACTCGTGGCTGTCGAGAGCCTGCGTCGACGTCGGTTAGGCACGGGAAGTCTCCTCAATATGTGGACTACGTAGCACTGGGTGGTACGTGAACGATGGTACGGATGTGACTGCTGTGACTAAAGTGACGAGACGCAATTGTGAGCGAATGGAGACCTTGAGCCGCTGTTGGATTCGGGCTGGGGCAGCCCGGTCCGATACCCTGGCTGCCGATGACCGCTCGTTTTGACCTCTTTGTCGTCGGTTCCGGTTTCTTCGGTCTGACGATTGCCGAACGTGTGGCGACCCAGCTGGACAAGCGCGTCCTGGTGCTGGACCGGCGCCCACATATCGGCGGCAACGCCTATTCCGAACCGGAGCCGCAGACCGGTATCGAGGTGCACCGCTACGGTGCGCACCTATTTCACACCTCCAACAAAAAGGTGTGGGACTACGTGCGGCAGTTCACTGACTTCACCGACTACCAGCACCGGGTCTTCGCCATGCACAACGGGCAGGCCTACCAATTCCCGATGGGCCTTGGCCTGGTGGCGCAGTTCTTCGGCAAGTACTTCACGCCGGACGAGGCCAGGCAGCTGATCAAGGAGCAGTCCGCCGAGATCGACACCGCCGAAGCGCAGAACCTCGAGGAGAAGGCCATCTCGCTGATCGGCCGCCCACTGTATGAGGCGTTCGTCAAGGGTTATACGGCCAAGCAGTGGCAGACCGATCCCAAGGAGCTGCCCGCCGCCAATATCGCCCGGCTGCCGGTGCGCTACAACTTCAACAACCGCTACTTCAACGACACCTACGAGGGCCTGCCGGTCGACGGCTACACCGCGTGGCTGAAGAACATGGCCGCCGACGACCGCATCGAGGTGCGGCTGGACACCGACTGGTTCGACGTGCGTGACGCGCTGCGTGCTGAAAGCCCGGACGCCCCGGTCGTCTACACCGGTCCGCTGGACCGCTACTTCGACTATGCCGAGGGTCGACTCGGCTGGCGCACACTGGATTTCGAACTCGAAGTGCTGCCAACCGGCGACTTCCAGGGCACCCCGGTGATGAACTACAACGACCTGGACGTGGCCTACACCCGCATCCACGAGTTCCGGCATTTCCACCCGGAACGGGACTACCCGACCGACAAGACCGTGATCATGCGGGAGTACTCGAGATTCGCCGACGACGAAGACGAGCCCTACTACCCGATCAACACCGAAAGCGATCGCGCGCTGCTGACCGCCTACCGCGCCAGGGCCAAGGCCGAAACCACCGGTGCCGGAGTGTTGTTCGGCGGCCGGCTGGGCACCTACCAGTACCTCGACATGCACATGGCGATCGCCAGCGCGCTGAACATGTACGACAACGTCCTCGCTCCGCACCTGCGCGACGGTGCGCCCCTGCACGAAAGCGATCCGGAATGACAGGCACGAGCGCGGTCAGCCTGCTTTCCCGCATCATCCTGCCGCGCCCCGGCGAACCGCTCGACGTCCGCAAGCTCTACATCGAAGAGTCGAACACCAACGCCCGCCGCGCGCACTCCGCCACCAGGACAACGCTGCAGATCGGTGCCGAATCGGAGGTGTCGTTCTCCACCTACTTCAACGCGTTCCCGGCGAGCTACTGGCGGCGCTGGTCCATCCTGCAGTCGGTGGTGTTGCGCGCGGAGGTGACCGGGACTGGTCGCGTCGACGTGTACCGAAGCAAAGCCACCGGCGCTCGGATCTTCGTGGAGGGCAGACCGTTTCACCATGACGGGGGAGAGCCTGCGGGGGTCGAATTCGAAATCGGCCTCGAGCCGTTCGAAGACGGCGGCTGGATCTGGTTCGACATCACCAGCGACAGCCCGGTCACCCTGCATGACGCGGGCTGGTACGCACCGCAGCCCGCCCCGGGCACGGCGAACATCGCGGTCGGCATGCCGACGTTCAACCGGCCAGACGACTGTGTCAACACCCTGCGTGCGTTGACGTCAGACCCGTTGGTGGACAAGGTGATCGGCGCTGTCATCGTGCCTGACCAGGGTCGCGACAAGCTGCGCGACCACCCGGAGTTCACCGAGGCCGCCGCGCCGTTGGGAAATCGGCTGTCGATCCACAACCAACCCAATCTCGGTGGTTCGGGCGGCTACAGCCGGGTCATGTACGAGGCGCTGAAGAACACCGACTGTCAGCAGATCCTGTTCATGGACGACGACATCCGCGTCGAGCCGGATTCGATCCTGCGGGCGTTGGCGATGAACAGGTTCGCCAAGACGCCGATGCTCGTCGGCGGCCAGATGCTCAACCTTCAGGACCCGGCACATCTGCACGTGATGGGCGAGGTGGTCGGCCGCGGCGACTTCATGTGGACCAACGCGCCACATACCAAGTACGACCACGATTTCGCGCGATACCCGTTGAATGACCGGTACTCCGACTCCAAGCTGCTGCACCGCCGCATCGACGTCGACTACAACGGTTGGTGGATGTGCATGATCCCGCGTGCGGTCGCCGACGAGCTGGGTCAGCCATTGCCGCTTTTCATCAAGTGGGACGACGCCGATTACGGGCTGCGCGCCGCCGAGCACGGCTACCCCACCGTCACCATGCCTGGCACCGCGATCTGGCACATGGCCTGGAGTGACAAGGACGACGCCATCGACTGGCAGGCCTATTTTCACCTACGCAACCGGTTGGTGGTCGCGGCGCTGCACTGGGACGGCGACGTGCGGGGCCTGGTTCGCAGCCACCTGAAGGCCACGCTGAAACACCTCTTGTGCCTTGAGTATTCGACGGTGGCCATCCAGAACAAGGCGATGGACGACTTCCTCGCCGGACCTGAGCACATCTTCTCCATCCTGGAGTCGGCCCTTCCCGAGGTACACCGGCTTCGCCGGGAATACCCGGACGCGGTGATCCTGCCTTCGGCCACCCAGTTGGCACCTCCTTCGGGGTTGGTGGGCCGCGTCGGGGAGCCGAAAACCCCGCCAGGCAAAGCGATTCGGCTCATCCGCGGGATTCTGCACAACTTCACCAAGGCGGATTCCGCGCACCACGAGCGGCCGCAGTTGAACGTGCCGACCCAGGACTCGCGTTGGTTTCTGCTGTGCACCGTGGACGGGGTGACGGTCACCACCGCCGACAGCCGTGGCGTGGTGTACCGCCAGCGCGATCGAGCCAAAATGTTCGCGTTGCTGCGGGCGTCACTTCTGCGCCAGCGCAAGCTGCTTCGTCGGTTCGACGACATGCGCAAGGCGTATCGCGACGCGCTCCCGACGCTGTCCGGTGTCCAGCAGTGGGAGGCCGTCTTCCTGGAAGCACCCGCCGATGGCTGATAGCCCGCGCGGCGAGGACGCCGCGTTGGTGGCCGTTCAGTCGGCACTCGCAGATCGGCCGGGCGTGCTCGTGGGCGCGCGTGCCCTCTCGCACTTCGGCGAGCACAGCATCGGCTGGCTTGCCGTCTCGGCGCTCGGCGCGCTGCTTGCGCCACGGAAGCGACGGGAGTGGCTGGCCGTTGGGTTCGGGGCGTTCGCCGCGCACGCCACCGCTGTTGTCATCAAGCGAGTGGTGCGACGGGAGCGCCCGCATCATCCGAGCATCGTCGTCAACGTCGGCACCCCGAGCAGGCTCAGCTTTCCGTCCGCGCACGCCACCTCGACGGCCGCGGCCTCGATACTGATGGCCCGGGTAACGGGATTGCCGCTGCCCCTGTTGCTGGTACCGCCAATGGCGTTGTCCCGGCTGGTTCTCGGCGTGCACTACCCCAGTGATGTGATTACCGGCGTCGCGGTCGGCGCAGTCGTAGCGAAGACGGTAGCGGTTGCGGCGGACCGGGCCGAAGGAGACTGATGAGCATCTCACGTGAAAGCAGTGCAGGCAGCGCGGCGGAGCGCAGCGATGAACCGGCACCGGTGAAGGGTCCCCCGAGCAATGTCGTCACCGGCCTGATCAAGGCGGCCAGACCACGCCAGTGGGTGAAGAACCTACTTGTGCTCATCGCGCCCGTAGCCGCACTCGGAAGCGACGTGAACTACGACTGGCGCGAGGTCGCGGCCAAGGTATCCATCGCGTTCGTGGCGTTCTCGCTTGCCGCGTCGTCGATCTACCTGGTCAACGACGCCCGCGACGTCGAGGCGGACCGCGCCCATCCGACCAAACGGTTCCGGCCCATCGCGGCGGGCGTCGTCCCGGCGTGGCTGGCCTACTGCACGGCCGCGGTGCTTGCGACGGCCTCGCTGGCCGTTTCGTTTTTCCTCGCGACGCCGAACCTGGCAGGCGTGATCGGCGTCTACATCGCCATGCAGCTGGCCTACTGTTTCGGCCTCAAGCATCAAGCAGTGCTCGATATCTGCATCGTGTCCTCGGCCTATCTGATCAGGGCGATCGCAGGTGGTGTCGCAGCGAACATCCCGCTGTCGCAATGGTTCCTGTTGGTGATGACCTTCGGATCGCTGTTCATGGTGGCGGGTAAGCGCTACGCCGAACTGCAGCTCTCGGAGAAGACCGGGGCGAAGATCCGCAAGTCGCTGGAGAGCTATACGTCGACCTACCTTCGGTTCGTCTGGACGCTGTCGGCCACCGCGATGGTGGTCTGCTACGGCCTGTGGGCCTTCGAGCGTGACGGCGCCAACGCATCCTGGTATGCGGTCACCATGATCCCTTTCACGATCGCGATCCTTCGCTATGCCGTCGACGTCGACAGCGGGTTGGCCGGCGAACCGGAGGACATCGCGTTGAAGGACCGGGTACTTCAGCTTCTGGCGGTCGCGTGGATCGGAACCATCGGTGCCGCTGTTCTCTTGGGCTAAGCGCGGGCCTGCGTTTCCCTACGACATCACCACACGCGTCAGCCTGTGGCTGAGCGTGCTCGTCACCGCCGCGCTGTTCAGCTACGGGGCGTGGCAGCGGCGCTGGATCGCCGACGACGGCCTGATCGTATTGCGCACCGTGCGAAACCTGTTGGCGGGCAACGGGCCCGTTTTCAATCAGGGCGAGCGGGTCGAATCGAACACATCAACGTTGTGGACATACCTGAACTACCTGGGCGCTGTGATCGGCGGCCCGACACAGCTCGAATACGTGACGCTGTGGCTGGCGCTGGTGCTCAGCGTCGCAGGCGTCATCTTCCTCATGCTCGGCACCGGGCGGCTGTACGCGCCCAGCCTGCTGGGTCGTCGGGCGCTGCTGCTGCCCGCGGGCGTGCTGGTTTACATCGCGGTGCCGCCGGCCCGCGACTTCGCCACGTCGGGCCTCGAAAACGGTTTGGTGCTGGCCTATCTCGGCCTGCTGTGGTGGCTGATGGTCTGTTGGTCGCAAGCATTGCGCGGCCACCAGGACCCTTCGCAGCGCAATGCGGCCAGCTGGCTCTTCGACGCCGCGGTGGCATTCCTGGCCGGCCTGTCAGTCCTGGTTCGCCCCGAACTCGCCCTCATCGGCGGGCTGGCCCTTGTCATGATGCTGGTCGCCGCGCGCGGATGGCGTCGCCGGATGGTGATCGTCGCCGCGGGCGGACTGCTTCCGGTCGCCTATCAGATCTTCCGGATGGGGTACTACGGATTGCTCTTTCCCCAAACGGCTTTGGCGAAAGACGCCTCGGGCGACAAGTGGACGCAGGGCTGGGTGTACCTCACCAACTTCGACGAGCCCTACCTGCTGTGGGTGCCCGCGCTGCTACTCGCGCTGCTGGCGCTGATCCTGATGATCACCCGCAGTCGCGCATGGTGGATCCGGCGGGCGGCGCCGTACGGCTACAGCAGGCTGGCGCGCATGGTGCAGAGCCCGCCCGCCGTGGTGATGTTCATCGTCTTCAGCGGTCTGCTGCAGGCCGTCTACTGGATTCGGCAGGGCGGCGACTTCATGCACGGCAGGGTCCTGCTGACGCCGATGTTCTGCCTGCTCGCACCCGTAGCGGTGATTCCGGTGTTGCTACCGGACGGCGAGAAGTTCAGCCGGGGTGTCGGATACCAGCTCGCGGGCGTCACCTCGGTGTTGTGGCTCGCCGTGGTCGGCTGGTCGTTGTGGGCGGCCAATTCGCCGGGGATGGGTTCGGACGCCACCCGCGTGACGTATACCGGCATCGTCGACGAACGACGGTTCTACTCGCAGGCCACCGGCCACGCGCACCCACTGACCGCAGCGGACTATCTGGACTACCCGCGGATGCGCGCCGTGGTGGCCGCGCTCGAGAACACCCCCGATGGGGCGCTGCTGCTGCCGTCGGGCAACTACGACCAGTGGGATGTCGTGCCCGCGATACCCCCGCCGCCCGACATGCCCGCGGATCAGCGGAAGGCCTACGTCGGGCCGCACACCGTGTTCTTCACCAACCTCGGGATGCTCGGCATGAACGTCGGCCTCGACGTTCGGGTGATCGATCAGATCGGCCTCGCCAACCCGTTGGCCGCCCACACCGCGCGCCTGCAGGACGGCCGCATCGGCCACGACAAGAACCTCTTCCCCGATTGGGCTGTCGCGGAGGGGCCGTTCCTGAAGACCCCGCCCTACATTCCGCCGTATCTCGACCGCGATTGGATCGCCCAAGCCGAGGCGGCACTGGACTGCCCGGCCACCGAATCGATGCTGACGTCGATCCGTGCGCCGCTTGGTCCGCGGCGGTTCCTGTCGAACGTGCTGCACGCGTATGAGTTCACCTCCTACCGGATCGATCGGGTGCCGATGTACGACCTGATCCGGTGCGGGCTTGAAATACCGCCGCCGTCGGTCCCCGCCTACACCGGACTGCCTGCAACCGGTCCCTGACCTAGGCGATTTGTCACCCGGCTGCGTCTTCTGCTTTGGTAACGCGTCGCCTCGTCGGGGCGATATCCAGTCGACAACCGCCGAAACATGTCCGGCGATGAACCATGAACGGACGGTCAGACCACCAGATGCGCCGCATGCTTGTCGCGCTTGCCGCGATGCTGACGCTTTCGGGCCTGACCGCTGTGATCGGCCCACCCGCTGCCCAGGCGTTCTCCCGTGCCGGGCTGCCGGTGGAGTATCTCGACGTGTACTCATCGGCGATGGGCCGCAGCGTCCGCGTGGAGTTCCAGGCCGGCGGAGGCGCGACGGCGCCGACATCGGGCGGCGGGTCGAAATCGGTCTATCTTCTCGACGGTCTGCGTGCCCAGGACGACTACAGCGGCTGGGACATCAACACCGCGGCATTCGAGTGGTTCAACGGCTCGGGCATCTCGGTCGTGATGCCCGTCGGCGGGCAGTCCAGCTTCTATACGGACTGGTATTCGCCGTCGAGCTTCAACAACCAGACCTATACATATAAGTGGGAGACGTTCCTGACCCAGGAGCTGCCCGCGTGGCTGTCGACCAACAAGGCGGTCAGCCCGACGGGCAACGGCGTGGTCGGGTTGTCGATGTCGGGGGGCGCGGCGCTGATCCTGTCGGCCTACCACCCCGCACAGTTCAGCTACGCCGCCTCGCTTTCGGGTTTCCTGAACCCGTCGGCCGTCTTCATGCAGCAGGCGATTCGGGTCGCGATGCTCGACGCGGGCGGCTTCAACGTCGACAACATGTGGGGCCCGCCGTGGGATCCGTCATGGAAGCGTAATGACCCGCTGCGGCAGGTTTCCCGCATCGTGGCCAACGGCACCCGGCTGTGGATCTACTGCGCGCCCGGCGGCGGCACGGAACTCGATGCAGGCGCAGATCCCAGCCAGGCGCTCAATGCCGACGGCTTGGAGGGGATCGCCCTCAAGAGCAACAAGGACTTCCAATCCGCCTACATAAGGGCAGGTGGCAGCAACGCGACGTTCCAGTTCCCCGCGGCGGGCAACCACGCCTGGCCGTACTGGGCCGGGCAGTTGCAGGCCCTCAAACCAGACCTGATCACAACCCTCAACGGCTGAGGGCGGCGACCAGGGAGGACAGAAGCTGAAGAGAGATATCACATCAAGGTGTGGTTGACTACACGGGCACACGTCACGAGTGGGTCTCGGATTTCGGGTGCGGCATACGACAGATGGGATAGAAGAAGCATGAAGTTCGTTGGGAAGAAGCGCGGCGCCTGGGCGCGCCGGCTCACGGTCGCGGCTCTGGCAGCCGCCGTGCTGCCCGGCCTGGTCAGCGCCGTCGGAGGCTCGGCGACTGCGGGGGCTTTCTCTAGGGCGGGACTACCGGTCGAGTACCTGATGGTGCCGTCCGCGGGAATGGGACGCGACATCAAGGTTCAGTTCCAAAACGGTGGCCCCAATGCGCCGGGCGTCTACCTGCTTGACGGCCTGCGCGCACAGGACGACTTCAACGGCTGGGACATCAACACCCCGGCGTTCGAGTGGTACGTCGACTCCGGTCTCGCCACGATCATGCCGGTCGGCGGCCAGTCCAGCTTCTACAGCGACTGGTATGCGCCTGCCTGCGGCAAGGCGGGTTGCTCCACGTACAAGTGGGAGACCTTCATTACCCAGGAGCTGCCTGCCTACCTGGCGGCCAACAAGGGTGTGAACCCGAACCGCAACGCCGCGGTCGGCCTTTCGATGGCCGGTTCGGCCGCGCTGACGCTGTCGATCTATTACCCGCAGCAGTTCCAGTACGCGGCTTCGCTGTCCGGCTTCCTCAACCTCTCCGAAGGCTGGTGGCCGATGCTGGTCAACACGTCGATGGGTGACGCGGGCGGCTACAAGTCGAAGGACATGTGGGGTCCTTCGAGTGACCCGGCATGGAAGCGCAACGACCCGATGGTCAACATCGCCACGCTGGTGGCCAACGGCACCCGCGTCTGGGTGTACTGCGGTAACGGCAAGCCCGGCGACGTCAACGGCGAGATCGCAGGCGACAACTTCAACGCGAAGTTCCTCGAGGGCTTCACCCTGCGGACGAACAAGACGTTCCAGGAGCAGTACATCGCCGCGGGCGGTAAGAACGGTGTGTTCAACTTCCCGTCCGCCGGTACTCACAGCTGGGAGTACTGGGGCGCGCAGCTGCAGCAGATGAAGCCCGACATCCAGCGCGTGCTGGGTGCGACCCCGCAGCCGTCCAATCCGACACCTGAGCAGGCAGCGGCGACGGCGGCGACCACCGAAACGGCTTCGGCCAGCACAGGCGGCTAAGCGGCTCGGTGTAACAGATGTGTTCGTCTGGCGGCGGTGATCCTTCGGGGTTGCCGCCGTCAGTCGTTTCCGCACCGCGTGGTGATGTGGTTCACTGCATGCGCGGGGACAGCTGAAGGTGAGGGTTGGCAGATGCGCGGGATGATTCGAGCGGTTTTGTCGATGGCGCTGGCGGCGGGCCTGTGGTCCGCGGTGGCGCCGATCGCCAGGGCCGACGGTGTCGAGATGCTGATGGTGCCGTCGGCGGCCATGGGGCGCGACATTCCCGTCGCCTTCCAAGGCGGCGGCCCGCACACGGTCGTACTGCTCGACGCGTTCAACGCAGGCCCTGATGTCAGCAATTGGGTGGGTGCGGGCGCGTTCAACACGCTGGCAGGCAAGGGCATCTCGGTGGCCGCCCCGGCTGGCGGCGCCTGGAGCATGTACACCAACTGGGAGCAGGACGGCAGTAAGCAGTGGGAGACCTTCCTCGCCGACGAGCTGCCTGACTGGCTGGCCGCCAACAAGGGCCTTGCGCCGAACGGACACGGCGTCGTCGGAGCCGCGCAGGGCGGCACGGCTGCGATGACTTTGGCGGCGTTTCACCCCGACCGGTACCGCTACGCCGGCTCGCTGTCGGGTTTCCTGACGCCGTCGAACACGTTCATGAACGGCGCCATCACCGCGGGTCTGGCCCAGTACGGCGGCGTCGATATCCGCAACATGTGGGGTTTGCCACAATTGGGCCGATGGAAGTGGCACGACCCCGATGTGCACATCCAGCTGCTGGCCGACAACAACACCCGGTTATGGGTGTTCAGCCCGACGACCCTCGGATGCGCCGATCCAGCGGCCATGATCGGGTACTGCGATCAGGCCCAGGGCAGCAACCGGACGTTCTATCAGCACTACCGCAGCGTCGGTGGCCACAACGGGCATTTCGACTTCCCGCCGAGCGGCGAGCACGACTGGGGCACGTGGGGCCCGCAGCTGTCCGCGATGTCCGGCGAACTCGTCACGACGATCAAGTGACTCTGTAGCGCCGGTACGTTGGAAGGGTGCAGCACACGGTTCGGCGTTGGCCGAGGTGGTCAGTCGGCGTAGCCGTAGCTACGTCCCTGGTCGCCCCTGTCGTGGGCTGCACGTCGGGCGACGGCATGCTGCCGACGATGTCGGTGCAGCCGCCGTCGACCGTGCAGTCCCGCGCGGAAGCCAAGGGCACCGACCCGCAGATTCCCGATGAGGGTGCGGAGCCGGGCACGCTCACCGTGACCCCGCGGCAGCGGGCTTATCTGGACGCGCTCAAGGCCGCCGGCCTTCGGCCGTCGACGGATCTGCTTGCGCTGAGCATCGGGTCGTATGTTTGCCAGGCGCGCGCGGCCAAGCAATCCGAGGCGGCCGTCCGCGACTACGTGACCCCGTTGGTGCGCGGCGATGTGCACAGCACCCAACTCAATGCGGTTGCGCCGCCTGCGTCCGAGGTGGACGCGGCGACCGCCGACTACATTCGGATCGCTACCGAACGACTCTGCTAGATAAACGACTCTGCTAGATAAAAGGTGAACCCGCGCACGCGAGGAGCAGGAACAACTTTGGCCACCAATAGCCGGCGGAAACGCCACCGAATTCTCGCGCTCATCGCAGCGGCGGCAGTGGCGCTCGTCGTTGGGCTGACGGTCTTCGTGGTGTGGGTCATGATCCGTCAGCCGGACAAGTCGACCACGGCCGTCCCGCCGACGGCGGTGCCCCCGAGCGCTGTGCCGCCGACCGGAAAGCCCCGCCCCGATTTCCAGGACGCCAGCTGTCCGGACGTGCAGCTGATGTCGATTCCGGGAACATGGGAGTCGTCTCCGCAACTCGACCCGTTCAACCCGACGCAGTTCCCCATCGCGTTGCTGCTGAATGTGACAAACCCGATCCGGGAGCAGTTCGGCACCGACCGGATGGAGATCTACACCGTTCCCTACACGGCGCAGTTCCACAATCCGTTGTCGGCCGACCAGCAGATGTCCTACAACGACAGCCGCGCCGAGGGCACCCAGAACGCGCTGAAGGCGATCACCGACATGAACAACCGCTGCCCGCTGACCAGTTACGTGCTCGTGGGCTTCTCGCAGGGCGCGGTGATCGCAGGCGACATCGCCAGCGACATCGGGAACGGTCGCGGGCCGGTGGACGCGGACCTGGTGCTCGGCGTGACGTTGATCGCCGACGGCCGCAGGCAGCCCGGCGTCGGCCTGGACATCGGACCGAATCCGCCCGGTCAGGGTGCCGAGATCACCTTGCACGAGGTGCCGATGCTCGGTGAGATGGGCCTGACGATGACCGGCCCCCGCCCGGGTGGTTTCGGCGTGCTCAACGACCGCACCAATGAGATCTGCGCGACGGGTGACCTGATCTGCTCGGCGCCGGACGAGGCGTTCTCGATCAGCAACCTGCCAAGGACGATGGAGATTCTCGGCGGCGGCGCGGGCCAGCCGGTGCACGCCATGTACGCCACGACGCAGTTCTGGAATCTCGGCGGTCAACCGGCCACTGTGTGGACACTGGATTGGGCACAGAAGGTCGTCGATGCCGCTCCGCATCCAAAACATGGCTGATACGTGACCGTGGCAGATTTGGCCAGCGACAGGTGCCTCGCCTAACATTAAGAAATAACTAAGACCAATGATCGAAGTCTGGGCGGAAAGACCTGGTCACAGGGCGTGGCAGAGCGTGCTAGCCGACCGCATACTTGTGGCCCTACAGCGGGTGTCGACGCCCCGGTACCATCTTGCGGGGCTTCGGGTCCGCGTGGACAACGGAGTCCTGCAAGACACCCGCGGCGGCTCGGATGCTCGCGAGACTTGCGTCGCGGTGAATGTGTTTTGACAGGAGAGTGCGATGGGGTTCCACAACCCGTTCGTCAAGGACGGACAGATCAGGTTTCCGGACAGCGGCAGCCTGGTTCTTCACGTCGAACGATGGACCAAGGTGCGTGGAGACAAACTCGCATACCGGTTCCTGGACTTCTCCACCGAGCGCGACGGCGTCGCGCGGGATTTGAACTGGGCCGACTTCGGCAGGCGTAATCGTGCGATCGGTGCCCGGCTGCAGCAGGTGACCGAGCCCGGTGACCGTGTCGCGATCCTCTGCCCGCAGAACCTCGAGTACCTCATCGCGTTCTTCGGCACTCTCTACTCCGGCCGAATCGCGGTGCCGCTGTTCGACCCGAGCGAGCCGGGCCACGTAGGCCGGTTGCACGCCGTCATCGACGACTGCCACCCGTCAGCCATCCTCACCACGACCGAGTCGGCCGAGGGCGTCCGCAAGTTCTTCCGCAGCAGGCCCGCCAAGGAACGCCCCCGCGTGATCGCCGTCGACGCGGTGCCCGATGATGTCGGTGCCACGTGGCAGCCGGTCGAAGTCGAACACGACACCATCGCCTATCTGCAGTACACGTCCGGCTCGACGCGCATCCCCACCGGCGTGCAGATCACCCACCTGAACCTCGCCACCAACGTGGTGCAGGTGATCGAGGCGCTCGAGGGTGAGGAGGGCGACCGAGGGGTGTCCTGGCTGCCGTTCTTCCACGACATGGGTCTGATCACCGCGATGATCTCGCCGATGATCGGTCACTACGTGGAGTTCATGACACCGGCTGCGTTCGTCCGCCGACCGCACCGGTGGATCCGGGCAATGTCGCGTCAGCCCGATGACACCGGTGGCGTGATCTCCGTGGCGCCGAACTTCGCCTTCGACCACGCCGCGGCACGGGGACTGCCCAAGGAGGGCGACCCTGAGCTGGATCTCAGCGTGGTGAAGTGCATCCTCAACGGCAGCGAGCCGATTTCGGCGGCCACCGTGCGCCGGTTCAACGAGGCCTTCAGCCCGTACGGTTTCCAGCCGCAGGCCATCAAGCCCTCCTACGGCCTCGCCGAGGCGACGCTGTTCGTGTCGACGACGCCGATCGGCGAGCACCCCAAGATCGTCTACGTCGACCGCGAAGCGATGAACACGGGCACGTTCGTCGAGGTGCCAGAGGATTCGCCAAGCGCGGTGGCTCAGGCGGGCGCGGGCAAGGTCGGCATCGCGGAATGGGCCACCATTGTCGACGCCGAGACCGCTACCGAACTGCCCGACGGCCAGATCGGCGAGGTCTGGATCAGTGGCCAGAACATGGGCACCGGGTACTGGGGCAAGAAGGAAGAGACCGTCGCGACTTTCCAAAACATCCTGAAGTCGCGCACCAGCCCGTCGCACGCCGAGGGCGCGACCGACGACGCCACCTGGGTACGCACCGGCGACTACGGCGCCTACCACGACGGCGAGCTCTACATCACCGGCCGCGTCAAGGATCTCGTGATCATCGATGGCCGTAACCACTACCCGCAGGACATCGAGTACTCGGCGCAGGAGTCCACGAAGGCGTTGCGCACCGGATTCGTTGCGGCGTTCTCGGTGCCTGCCAACCAACTCCCCGACGAGGTGTTCGAGAACGCGCACGCCGGCCTGAAGCGCGACCCCGACGACACCTCCGAGCAGTTGGTCATCGTCGGCGAGCGCGCCCCAGGTGCGCACAAAATGGAGCTGACACCGATCATCGACGCCATCCGCGCCGCGATCGCCGTGCGTCACGGTGTCACGGTGCGCGACGTACTGCTCACCCCCGCCGGTGCGATCCCGCGCACCTCCAGTGGCAAGATCGGCCGCCGCGCCTGCCGCGCCGCCTACCTCGACGGCAGCTTGCGCAGCGGGAAGGTGGCCAACGCCTTCCCCGACGAAACTGACTGAATTGCAGGCTGATACTGAAAATGGCTGACATAGAACCGGATTCGCAGAACAGTTCGCCCGACGTCGGAGCCGCGACGGCGGCGACATCGGACGTCGGAGCCGCACCGGCGGCGACATCGGACGTCGGAGCCGCACCGGCGGCGGCGACATCGGACGCCGAAGCCGAGGGCTTCAGGCTGGCGCCCGAGCGCCCCGTCGCGCCCGCACGCACGGACATGACCGTCGCGGAGATGCGTGAGTGGCTCCGCAACTGGATCGCCAACGCCACCGGGCAGTCGGCTGACGTGATCGACGACTCCGCCGCGATGGTCGAGCTCGGTCTGTCCTCGCGCGACGCGGTGGCGATGGCCAGCGATATCGAAGACCTCACCGGCGTGACGTTGACGGCGACCGTCGCGTTCCGACATCCGACCATCGAGTCGCTGGCCACCGTGATCGTCGAGGGCGAGCCGGAACTCGACGAGGCCGTCGACGACATCGACTGGTCACGCGAACACGAGCTGGACGACATCGCGATCGTCGGGCTGGCCACCCGGTTCCCCGGTGATATGAACACGCCGGCGGAGACGTGGCAGGCGCTGCTGGAGGGACGCAGCGGCATCACCGATCTGCCAGAAGGCCGCTGGGAGGAGTTCCTCGACGAGCCGCGGATCGCCGAACGTGTCGCCAAGGCCCGCACCCGCGGTGGATACCTATCCGACATCAAAGGTTTCGACGCGGAGTTCTTCGCGCTGTCGAAGATGGAAGCCGACAACGTCGACCCGCAGCAGCGGATGGCGCTGGAGCTGACCTGGGAAGCGCTGGAGAATGCGCGCATTCCGGCGTCGTCGCTGCGTGGCCAGAGCGTCGGTGTGTATGTCGGCAGCTCCACCAACGACTACAGCATGCTGGCGATGTCCGATCCCTCGGTCGCGCACCCGTACGCGATCACCGGCACGGCCAGCTCGATCATCGCCAACCGGGTGTCGTACTTCTACGACTTCCGCGGACCGTCGATTGCGGTGGACACGGCGTGTTCGAGTTCTCTGGTCGCCGCACACCAGGGTGTGCAGTCGCTGCGGTCGGGCGAGTCCGACGTCGCGATCGTCGGCGGCGTCAACGCGTTGATCACCCCGCTGGTCACGGTCGGCTTCGACGAAGTCGGCGGCGTGCTTGCGCCCGACGGCCTTATCAAGTCGTTCTCCCAGGATGCGGACGGCTACGCGCGGTCCGAGGGCGGCGGCATGCTGGTGCTCAAACGGGTCGCCGACGCCCGTCGCGACGGCGACGAGATCCTCGCGGTCATCGCGGGCAGCGCGATCAACCACGACGGCCGGTCCAACGGGCTGCTTGCGCCCAATCCCGACGCGCAGGCCGAGGTGCTGCGCAAGGCATACAAGAACGCGGGCATCGATCCGCGCACGGTCGACTACATCGAGGCGCACGGCACCGGCACCATCCTCGGTGACCCGATCGAGGCCGACGCCCTTGGCCGCGTGGTCGGAAGAGGCCGTCCCGTCGAAAAGCCTGCCCTGCTCGGCGCGGTGAAATCCAATGTGGGCCATCTGGAGTCGGCAGCGGGGGCGGCCAGCCTGGCCAAGATGACGCTGGCGCTCAAGAACGACAAGCTGCCCCCGTCGATCAACTACACCGGGCCCAACCCCTACATCGACTTCGAGGGCGTGCGCCTCAAGGTCGCCGACACCGTGACCGACTGGCCCCGCTACAGCGGCCATGCCATCGCAGGCGTTTCGGGCTTCGGGTTCGGCGGCGCCAACGCGCACCTGGTGCTGCGGGAGGTGCTGCCGTCGGATCTGGTTGAGCCAGAACCGGAATCCGACGACGTCTCCGAGGGCAAGCACGCCGCTCCCGACGCCGACGCCGTGTTCGTCGGCGGGATCCGGATGGACGAGTACGGCGAGTTCATCCACGACGACGAGAACGAAGGCTCCGAGTTCTTCGGCCAACATGCCTACGACACCGACGATCGCGAACCCGAAATGCCGGGCCTCACCGACGAGGCAAAGCGGCTACTGGAGGTCGCGCGCGAGGAGATGGAGGCCGAGGAAGCCGCGAACCCCACGAAAAGGGTTGTGCCGCTGGCTGTTTCGGCATTCCTGACGTCGCGCAAGAGGTCGGCGGCCGCCGACCTCGCCGACTGGATGGACAGCCCGGAGGGCCGGGCCTCCTCGCTGGAGTCGATCGGCCGCTCGCTGTCGCGGCGCAACCACGGCCGGTCGCGAGCCGTGGTGATGGCGCACGACCACGACGAGGCGATCAAGGCGCTGCGCGCGCTCGCCGACGGCAAGCAGAGCCCGAACGTCTTTCACGCCGACGGCCCCGTCACCAACGGGCCGGTGTGGGTGCTGGCCGGTTTCGGTGCGCAGCACCGCAAGATGGCCAAGAGCCTGTACCTGCGCGACGAGGTCTTCGCGGAGTGGATCAACAACGTTGACGCGTTGGTCCAGGACGAGCTGGGGTACTCGGTCGTCGAGTTGATCCTCGACGACTCGCAGGACTACGGTATCGAGACCACCCAGGTCACCATCTTCGCAATCCAGATCGCGCTGGGCGAGCTGCTCAAGGCGCACGGCGCGAAACCCGGTGCGGTGGTTGGCCAGTCGCTCGGCGAGGCCGCTGCGGCCTACTTCGCGGGCGGCTTGTCGCTGGCCGACGCCACCCGCACCATCTGTTCGCGCTCACACCTGATGGGTGAGGGCGAGGCGATGCTGTTCGGCGAGTACATCCGGCTGATGGCGCTCGTCGAGTACTCCGCAGAAGAGATCAAGACGGTGTTCTCCGACTACCCCGATCTCGAGGTGTGCGTGTACGCCGCGCCGACGCAGACGGTGATCGGCGGACCGCCCGACCAGGTTGACGCGATCATCGAGCGAGCCGAGAAAGAGGGCAAGTTCGCCCGCAAGTTCCAGACCAAGGGCGCCAGCCACACCCAGCAGATGGACCCCCTGCTCGGTGAGCTGGCGGCCGAGTTGCAGGGCATCGAGCCGCATCCACTCACCACGGGCTACTTCTCGACCGTTCACGAGGGCAGCTTCATCCGGCCCGGCGGCGAGCCGATCCACGACGTGGACTACTGGAAGAAGGGCCTGCGGCACAGCGTGTACTTCACGCACGGCATTCGCAACGCCGTCGACAACGGTCACACCACGTTCCTCGAGCTGGCGCCGAATCCCGTTGCGCTCATGCAGGTTGGGCTGACCACGGCGAGCGCGGGGCTGCACGATGCGCAGCTGATCGCGACGCTGGCACGCAAGCAGGACGAGGTCGACGCGATGACGGCCGCGATGGCGCAGCTTTTCGTGCACGGCCACGACCTGGACTTCCGGACCCTGTTTTCCCGAGGTGAGTACGCGAACATCCCGCCGACCAGGTTCCGTCGCAAGCCGCACTGGCTGGAGGCCCACTTCACCGGTGACAGCTCGACTTTGATGCCGGGCAATCACGTGGCGACGCCCGACGGCAGGCACGTGTGGGAGTACAACCCGAGGACCCCGACGAATCTCGGCGCGTTGGTGAAAGCGGCAGCATCCCAAGTGCTTCCGGATGCCACGCTGACGGCATCCGAACAGCGCGCGATCCCCGATGACCGCGCGCGGTTGGTGACCACGCTGACCCGCCACCCCGGCGGTGCAAGTGTGCAGGTTCACTCGCGCATCGACGAGTCGTTCACCCTTGTGTACGACGCCGTCGTCAGTCGCGCAGGCCAGGCGGCCGCGCTGCCCAGTGCCATCGCGACCGGAACCGCTGTGGCCGAGCAGGTTTCGAGCGCACCCGTCGTCGAGGAAGAGGACGACGCGGCGATCCTTTCCGATCACCTCACCCAGGGCGCGAATCTCGGCGCGGGCTTCGAGAAGTGGGCACCGGACACGGGCGAGACCATCGGCGCGCGCCTCGGCGCCATCGTTGGTGGCGCGATGGGATATGAGCCCGAGGACCTCCCGTGGGAGGTGCCGCTGATCGAGCTGGGTCTCGACTCGCTGATGGCGGTGCGGATCAAGAACCGCGTCGAGTACGACTTCGACCTTCCGCCAATCCAGTTGACGGCCGTGCGCGACGCGAACCTGTACGCCGTCGAGAAACTCATCGAGTATGCGATCGAACACCGCGACGAGGTCGAAGAGCTCGCGGAGCACCAGAAGACACAGACTCCGGAGGAGATTGCGGCCGCGCAGGCCGAGCTGATGGGCGGCGCGACCACGGTCGCCGAGCTCGAAGAGAAGCTGGCCGAAGCTGGTGCTGCGCCACCAACCGAAACGCCGATCCCGCCGCCACCGACCAACCCGGCAGGCCCGGCGGCGCCGGACAAACCGAGTGCGGCCGCGCTGGCGGCTCAGGTGCTGACCCAGGAGGCCGTCACCGAGGCGCTCGGCTCCGACGTGCCGCCGCGCGAAGCGGCTGAGCGAGTCACGTTCGCGACGTGGGCCATCGTCACCGGCAAGTCACCCGGCGGCATCTTCAACGCACTGCCCGAGCTCGACGACGAGACCGCCGAGAAGATGGCCGCACGGCTGACCGAACGCGCCGAGGGAACCATCACCGTCGAGGATGTGAAGAACTCGCCGACGATCGAAGCGCTGGCGAGCATCGTGCGTGAGCACCTCGAATCAGGCGAGCTCGATGGGTTCGTGCGAACACTGCGCGCGCCCAAGGAGGGCTCGAGGGCCGTCCCCGTCTTCGTGTTCCACCCGGCGGGCGGTTCGACCGTGGTCTACGAACCGCTGCTGAAGCGGCTGCCCGCCGACACCCCGGTGTACGGCATCGAGCGGGTCGAGGGCTCCGTCGAGGAGCGCGCCGCGGAGTATGTGCCGAAGCTGCTCGAGATGCATGACGGCCCGTTCATCCTGGCCGGCTGGTCGCTCGGCGGCGTGCTGGCGTACGCCTGCGCGATCGGGCTCAAGCAGGCGGGCGCCGACGTCCGCTTCGTCGGGCTGATCGATGCGGTGCGTGCCGGTGAAGAGGTGCCGCAGACCAAGGAGGAGGTCCGCGCCCGCTGGGACCGCTACGCGCGGTTCGCCGAGCGCACCTTCAACGTCGCGGTCCCCGCGATCCCTTACGAGCAGCTCGAGGATCTCGACGACGAGGGTCAGGTCAGTTTCGTCCTCGACGCGGTCAAGGCAAGCGGTGTGCAGATCCCGGGCGGGGTGATCGAGCATCAGCGCACGTCGTATCTGGACAACCGGGTCATCGACACCGCGGAGATCCGGCCCTACGACGGACACGTCACGCTCTACATGGCCGATCGCTACCACGACGACGCGATCTTCTTCGAGCCGCGTTACGCCACCCGCAAGCCGGACGGCGGCTGGGGCGAATACGTCTCCGAGCTGGAGGTGGTGCCGATCGGGGGCGAGCACATCCAGGCGATCGACGAGCCGTACATTGCCAAGGTCGGCGCGCACATGAGCGAGGCGATCAATCGCATCGAAGCTGAGGAGAAGCTGGCGAAGTGACCAACAAGACCACTGCGGAACTGCTGTCCGACCTTCGCGAAAAGCTGGAGCTGGCAAAGGAACCCGGTGGCGAGAAGGCCATCGCCAAACGGGAGAGGAAGGGCATCCCCAGCGCCCGCGCCCGTATCCATTCGCTCGTCGACCCGGGCAGCTTCCTGGAGATCGGTGCGCTGTGCAAGACACCGGGTGACCCGAACGCGTTGTACGGCGACGGCGTGGTCACCGGCCACGGCACCATCAACGGCAGGCCCGTCGCTGTGTTCAGCCACGACCAGACGGTGTTCCAGGGCTCGGTCGGTGAGATGTTCGGCCGCAAGGTGGCCAAGCTGATGGAGTGGGTGGCGATGGTCGGCTGCCCGATCATCGGTATCAACGACTCGGCGGGGGCGCGGATTCAGGATGCGGTGACGTCACTGGCCTGGTACGCGGAGTTGGGCCGGCGCCACGAGATGTTGCGGGGTCTGGTGCCCGAGATCTCGTTGATCTTCGGTGCATGTGCTGGTGGAGCGGTGTATTCGCCGATCCAGACGGACCTCGTGGTGGCGGTGCGCAACCAGGGCTACATGTTCATCACCGGACCCGATGTGATCAAGGACGTCACCGGCGAGGACGTGACGCTCGACGAACTCGGTGGCGCCGACAACCAAGCCAAATACGGCAATATCCACCAGGTGGTGGACAGCGAGGCGGAGGCGTTCCAATACGCCCGCGATTACCTGAGTTTCTTGCCCGCCAACACCTTTGACGATCCACCGATCGTCAACCCGGGCCTCGAGCCGGAGATCACACCGCACGACCTGGAACTCGACTCGATCGTCCCGGACGCCGACAACACCGCCTATGACATGCACGAGATCCTGATGCGGATTTTCGACGACGGCGACGTGTTCGAGGTCGGTGCACAGCGTGGGCAGGCGATGATCACCGCTTTTGCGCGCGTCGACGGGCGCCCGGTCGGGGTGATCGCCAACCAGCCGATGTATCTGTCGGGTGCCATCGACAACGAGGCCTCCGACAAGGCGACCGCGTTCATCCGATTCTGCGATTCCTACAACACCCCTTTGGTTTTCGTGGTGGACACCCCTGGTGCGATGCCGGGGGTCGAGCAGGAAAAGGGCGGGATCATCAAGCGCGGCGGACGGTTTTTCAACGCGCTGGTGGAGGCCGACGTCCCCAAGGTGACGATCATCGTCCGCAAGGCCTACGGCGGCGGATATGCGGTGATGGGGTCCAAGCAGTTGGCCGCCGACCTGAACTTCGCGTGGCCGACCGCGCGCATCGCCGTGATCGGCGCGGAGGGCGCGGCCCAGCTGCTGGTGAAGCGGTTCCCGGATCCGACGGCCCCGGAGGTGCAAAAGATCCGCGCCGACTTCATCGAGGGCTACAACCTCAATTTGGCCACCCCGTGGATCGCCGCCGAGCGAGGCTACATCGACGGGGTCATCCAGCCGCACGAGACCCGGTTGCTGCTGCGTAAGTCGCTCCATTTGTTGCGGGACAAGCAGCTTCACGGGCGTGTGTACCGGAAGCACGGCCTGACCCCGATCTAGCCGACTACATTTCTGGCGGGCATCTCCGCAGGCATTGACAGCAACTTCCCGATATTTTCCCAGGAAGCGCGGCAATCGCTCCGCCAAGTCGTTAGCCTCGGCAGTAACTCGTGCGCGAGGGGGGGTCGGCCATATCTGCCACGACTGTGAGCCGACCCGCGGAATCGCAGGCGGTGACCGAATTCCTCGATTCTGTGGCTGCAGAGCCAGCGGCATTACTGCTGGAGGGCGAGCCCGGCATGGGCAAGACGACGCTGTGGCTGTCGGCCCTGGACCACGCACGTGAACGCGGGTTTCTTGTGTTGTCGGCGCGTGGATCCGCGGCGGAATCGGTGCTTGCCTACGCGGGACTCGGCGACCTGGTTTCCCGACTTGACGCGGATGCGTTGGCGGAACTTCCTGGTCCACAGCGACTGGCCTTGGACCGGGTCTTGTACCAGGCCGACGCTGCTGACGTTGCTATCGATCAGCGCGCGGTAGCGGCGGCATTGCTTTCGCTCGTCGAGACCATTGCAGACAACACACCGCTGCTCGTGGCGATAGATGACCTGCAGTGGCTTGATCCCTCGAGCGTCCGTGTCCTGGCGTTCGCGGCGCGCCGCCTAACGGGCCGGGTTGGAGTGCTTGCCACCGTTCGCAGCGACCCGCAAAGCTTACACGCAGTGTCCTGGCTGCAGATGCCAACGCCTGACGGCGTCCATCGAATCACCTTGCATCCGTTGAGTATCGGAGCCCTGCACATCGTAGTCTCCGAGCGGCTGAAGCGGTCGTTCTCGCGGCCGACAATGGTCCGGATCCACGAAGTGTCGGGTGGTAATCCGTTCTATGCCATAGAGCTGGCACGGCCGATCGACGGCTACACGCCGAACCTGCAGGTGCAATTGCCGAACACGCTTGCCGAACTTGTGCATGTCCGCCTGGGACGCCTCGAGAACGAGATCCAAGATGTGCTGCTGGCCGCCGCCTGCCTTGCCAGGCCCACCGTCGACCTTGTCGCCCTCGCCACCCACACTGACATCAAGGACGTTGTCGGGCTCCTTGAGGAGGCCGAGAAAAAGGGAATCATCAGCATCGATGGCAATCGCCTCAAGTTCGCACACCCACTCCTGGCGACGGGTGTACTCAGCGACGCCCCGGGCGCGAGGCGACGGGCGATGCATCGGCGGCTGGCCGAGATAGTCGATCAACCGGAGCTGGAGGCCAGACACCTGGCCTTGGCTGCGACGAGCGCCGAGCCGCTGACTCTGAAATCGCTCGACGCGGCGGCTGAGAGCGCGCGGCTGCGCGGAGCGCCGGAAGCGGCCGCGGAGTTTCTCGACCTTGCCGTCGGGCTCGGCGGCGACACGCCGGAGCGCCGAATACGGGCGGCGATCCATCACTTCAACGCCGGGGACACCGGCCGGGCCAAAACGATGCTTGAGCAGACGATCAAACAGCTGACCGCTGGACCTGTTCGGGCAGAGGCGCTCGCCTCGCTCACTGCGGTCCGCCTGCTCGACGGTGGCTTCAGTGAGGCGGCCGGATTGCTCGAGCAGGCGCTTGACGAAATCGGCGATCGGTTGGCTCCGACTGTTCAAATGCTCGTCACCCTGTCATTCGCTCTGCTCAATGCTGGTCGACTGGATGCGGCCGCGGAGACAATCGAGAAGGCGGTCAAGAACGCCGAGCAGCTCGGCAATCAACACTTGTTGAGTCAGGCCCTGAGCATGCGTGTCGTCGTACGCTTTCAACGCGGCCGCGGGCTCGATGAGCTGGCGCTGCGGCGGGCGCTGGAGTTGGAAGACCGCGACGCCGACACTCCGGTTGTGTTGCGGCCGAGCATGCAAAACGTCTTGCTGCTGGCCTGGACCGGGCGGCTGGCCGACGCCGCCGAGCGGGCCGGCATCATCCGGCGCCGTTGCATCGAGCGCGGCGAGGAGAGCGAGCTGATGTTTGTCGCGGTGCACAGTGTGCTCGTCGACATCTGGCGGGGAAACCTCGCCGACGCCGCGCTGCTCGCGGAGGACGCGATGCAACGGGCACTGCAACTCGGTGGGGACCTGCCACTGTCGGTTGCACTGATGATTCGCGCCGCGGTCGCCGCCTATTGCGGCGACGAGGAGGCGACGCGCCGCGATGCCGGCGACGCCCTCGCAGCAAGCCAGCGGTGCCGCTCAAATCTGTTGGCGGAGTGGCCGATTACGATAATCGGATTCCTCGAGGTGTCGCTCGGGAACCATGAAGCCGCACTCACCACACTCGAACCGATGCTCGCCAGCCTCGACCCGCCACCGAAGGGCACCGAGATATTCGTCGCCTCGTTCGTTCCGGACGCCATCGAGGCCATGATCCAACTACGCCGTCTCGACGAGGCGGAGCCGCTGATTGACATGCTTGAACGCAACGGGCGACGGGTGGACCGCGCCTGGATGCTGGCTGTCGGAGCCCGCTGCCGAAGCATGCTGCTGGCTGCCCGCGGAGAAGTCGAAGCGGCAACGGCCGAAGCACATCGCGCGATGGCCGAACATGACCGGTTGCCAATGCCTTTCGAGCGGGCACGCACGCACCTGGTGTTGGGTCGACTCCAGCGTCGTCAACGGCAGAAGGAGGCCGCGTCGAGCGCGTTGCACGAGGCATTGGCCACCTTCGAGGCCCTGAACACACCGTTGTGGGCCGCGCGGGTCCGCGCAGAACTCGAGCGGACCAATGTGGCCCCGACCGGTGAGGGCGGGCTCACTCCTTCCGAACGAAGGGTCGCCGAGCTGGCGGCCTCGGGCATGACCTACCGCGACGTTGCAGCGACGCTGTTTATCAGCCCCAAGACGGTCGAGGCGAACCTCACACGCATCTATCGCAAGCTTGGCATCCGCTCGCGAGCCGAGTTGGGCCGACTGATGGGCAACCCCGAAGGATAGGGACGCTGCGGTCCGGGGAATCCGTCCGTGGCTATGGCGCACCGAGATGCGGCTTGTAGACCCACCCCTGGCCACCTGGCGCATTGGAAACGGCGAGATGACACCAATCGTCATTGCATCCTGGGTCGATGATCTGAAGCAGGGTTCCGGGCGCCAGCAGCACGCCGACCTCATTGCCCTCTCCCAACGGGGCGTCATACACGTCCGTCGGCTCGGTGACTTTTACCGTTCCCGGTGGCGGAGCCTGTTCGTTGACATCGACATCCGGATCCTTTTTATCCGGGATCTGGCCTTGCTCCGCCGCTTCCGGTATGCACGTCAATTCTGTGATCGTGTCCCAGCTCGTGTTGTCTGGGCCGGCACCTTGGGCTCGAATGTCCTGACGTCCGCCGCGGGCTTGGCCATCGTCGTAAACCCTGCCGGTATATCGGGACCGGTGGCCGTTGTCCCAGTTGACGGTGAAATCGATCAACCTGGGCCCGGTGAGGCCGCCGACCACCGACCCGGTAATTTTTTCCTCTCCATTGCCGTCGGTGGCCTTCGCCGCTCCCTGCAGCTGTTGCCCGGATGCCGGCATCTCCACCGTCCAATGATCGCTCTGCTTCAGTACGAAACGCGAGGGAAGATCGTATCTTTCGCATTGGGGAGCGAGGGGGATCATCGGAAGCGCCTGAGCCGGAGTTGAGGCCATGACGAGTCCTGCGGCGCTTACGGCCGTGGCTGCGGCGAGTAACCGGGAACTGTGGTGGGCGGATATGTTCGACATGGGTACTCCCTGTTGCTGGTTGTGAGGTCAACGACCCCTTTGGGCCGACGCTAGAACCCGCGGCGGGGCCGAGGAATCGGGGATATCCCTATGAATAGATCTGGGCGCCGGTCCACTTGAGTCGGAAATACCGCCGAGTACCGCGCAAGCACGGTCTGCCCCCGATCTAGCCGACTACGATTCTGAAGTGGCCGACGGCGAGCAGTTGCTCAAGCACCCGGCCGTGACCGTCGCGGCCGGTGCGGCGGCCACCGCGGTGGCCGGTGTCGGTCAGCTCTATCTCGCCTCAGAGCGGCTTCCCGTGGTCGGATCCTGGCTGCGCAGGGGCAGAACGGATCTGTCGCGGCGCGGTGAACTCGTCATCGACCAGAGCATCGAGCCCGTGAAGGCGATCATCGCGGCCGTCGCGGCCCAGGTGGTCGAGCTGGTGCTCGACGAGATCGACCTGAACGACCTGATCCGTGAGCGCATCGACCTGATCGGGCTTGCCGACGAAGTGATCGACGGCGTCGACCTGCAGGCGATCATCCGGCAGTCGACGGCGACCGTCACCGAGAACGTGATGTCCGACGTCCGAAGCCAGGGTGAGCGCGCCGATGACATGGTGTCCGGCTTCGTCGACCGCCTTCTCGGCCGCGCACGTGAGGAGCAAGACGGTATGCGCCAACCGACCCAGACATGACCGGGCCCGATGGCCCCGAGACCGCGGGCATTGTCAGCAGAGGCGTCGCGGCGGTCATCGATCTGGTCGTCGTTGGGGCCGTCATCGGTCTGCTCTATCTCGGTCTGGTGCTCAGCCGGCTTCTGTTCAATCCGACCGGGTTTGCGCTGCCCGCCCTCGACGCGCTCTTCTCGACGGCGGCGGTTCTCGTCGTGTCCGCGCTTTACCTCGCGGCGGCGTGGGCGGTGTCGGGATGCACCGTTGGCGCGGTGGTGATGGGCCTGCGCGTTGTCGGCCGCCGATCCGAGCGGGTTCCTCTTTTGGTGGCGACCTTGCGCGCCATCGCGTGCGTGTTGTTTCCCGTCGGACTGCTGTCGGTCGCCGTGGACCGTCGGCGGCGGTCGGTCCAGGATTTCCTGCTCGGCACCCGCGTCGTCTACGTGCGGCGCTGAAGCCGAAAACACGACACCCCGCGAGCCTTTCGGACTCGCGGGGTGTCGCGTTTGATGCTTACTTCTCCAGGTCGAACCGGTCGTTGTTCATGACCTTGACCCACGCCGCGACGAAGTCCTCGACGAACTTCTCCTTGCTGTCGTCCTGGGCGTAGACCTCGGCCAGCGCGCGCAGCACCGAGTTCGAGCCGAACACCAGGTCGTTGGCGGTCGCCGTCCACTTGGTCTGGCCCGTCGTGCGGTCCACACCTTCGTAGACGTTCTCTCCCGATGATGCCGACTTCCACTCCGTGTCCATGTCGAGCAGGTTGACGAAGAAGTCGTTGGTCAGCACACCGGGCTTGTCGGTGAACACACCGTGCTTGCTGCCGCCGTGGTTGGCGCCGAGCGCACGCAGGCCGCCGATCAGGACGGTCAACTCAGGCGCGGTGACATCCAGGAGGTAGGCCCGCTCCAGCAGGTGCTTCTCCAGTTGCTCCTTCTCGCCGGGGCGCACGTAGTTGCGGAAGCCGTCGGCCCGCGGTTCGAGCACCGCGAACGACTCCGCATCGGTGTTCTCCTGCGTGGCGTCGGTACGGCCGGGCGCAAAGTGCACCGCGATCTCGTAACCGCCGTCCTTGGCGGCCTTCTCGACCGCCGCTGATCCGGCCAGGACGATCAAGTCGGCCAGCGACACCTTCTTGCCGCCTGCGCTGTTGAAGTCCTGCTGGATCTGCTCGAGCACGGGCAGCACCTTCTGCAGCTCGGAGGGTTCGTTGACCTCCCAGTTCTTTTGCGGCTCAAGGCGAATCCGGGCACCGTTGGCGCCACCGCGCTTGTCGGTGCTGCGGAAGCTGCCCGCCGAGGACCACGCGGTCTTGACCAGCTGGGGCACCGAAAGCCCGGAGTCGAGCACCTTGGCCTTGAGCGCCGCGATGTCCGCCTCGTCGATCAACTCGCCCTCGACGGGGGGCACCGGGTCCTGCCACAGCTGCGGCTCGGCGATCCACGGCCCGAGGTAACGGGTGATCGGTCCCATGTCGCGGTGCAGAAGCTTGTACCAGGCCTTGGCGAACGCCTCGTTGAGCTCCTCGGGGTGGTCCAGCCAGCGCCGGGTGATGTCCGCGTAGATGGGAGAGACCCGCATCGAGACGTCGGTGACCAACATCGTCGGCTTGCGCGGCGGGCCACCGAACGGATCCGGAATGGTCGCCTCGGCATCCTTGGCCTCGAACTGCCATGCGCCGGTGGGGCTCTTGGTCAGCTCCCACTCATTGCCGTAGAGAATTTCGAGGTAGGCGTTACTCCACTGAGTCGGTGTTGGCGTCCACACGACCTCCAGACCGCTGGTGACCGTGTCGCCGGCCTTGCCGGAACCGAACGGGCACTTCCAGCCAAGGCCCTGCTGCTCGATGGGTGCACCCTCAGGTTCGGGGCCCATGCCATCGTCTGGGCCCGCGCCGTGGGTCTTGCCGAGCGTGTGGCCGCCGACGATCAGCGCGGCGGTCTCCTCGTCGTTCATCGCCATCCGGCCGAACGTTTCCCGGATGTCGATGGCGGCGGCCAGCGGATCCGGTTTGCCTTCTGGGCCTTCGGGATTGACGTAGATCAGGCCCATCGTGGTGGCGCCGTAACGTTCCTCGAGCTGCCGTGCGGAGGGATCGGCGCCCGCGTAGCGCTTGTCGGTGCCGAGCCACTCCTCTTCCTCACCGAAGATGACCTCCTCCGGCTGCCAGTAGTCTGGGCGCCCGAACGCGAAGCCGAATGTCTCGAAGCCGGCCGACTCAAGCGCGACGTTGCCCGCGAACACCAGCAGGTCCGCCCACGAGATCTTGCTGCCGTGCTTCTTCTTGACCGGCCACAGCAGGCGGCGGGCCTTGTCCAGGTTGGCGTTGTCGGGCCAGCTGTTGAGCGGGGCGAAGCGCTGCATGCCCTGTCCTGCGCCGCCGCGTCCGTCGAAAATACGATAGGTGCCTGCGGCGTGCCAGCTCATCCGGATGAACAGGCCTGCGTAGCTGCCGTAGTCGGCTGGCCACCAGTCCTGTGAGGTGGTGATGACCGAGAGCACGTCGGCCTTGAGCGCATCGACGTCGAGCTTGGCGAACTCCGTTGCGTAGTCGAAGTCCTCGCCGAGCGGGTTGCCCTGAGGCGTGTGCGAGTGCAGCACCGACACGTCGATCTGGTTGGGCCACCAGTCCTGGTTCTTGCGGGGTGCGCCTGGCTTGAGGGTGGGCGACGCGATCGCTGGGTTTTCGCTCTCGCTGTTACTCGCGGTCCCGGCTTCTGGGGTG
>NZ_RARC01000049.1 GCF_003719305.1 Mycolicibacterium stellerae | reverse complement strand
GTTTGGTGTAGCGCCATGGCGTGGCTGACGTTGACCGCGGCGGCCATCTCGGCGACCGCAGACGCTTGGGCGTCGACCCACCACAGTTCGCGTTGCCCGGCGGGCAGCCCGGTGCGGCGGGCGAACATCTCGGCCAGCACCGCCAGCTTGCGGGCACACGCGGCGTTCTCCGCGCGCGCCCACCCCCCGGCGGCCTCGGCCAGCGCGGCATCATCCAGCGCCGCCAGGCCGGCGATCTCAGGCAACGAACCATCGAACATAGGTTCGAACCTACCCAGAGCCCCCGACCTAGATCGCCGTCAAGGCACCCGTGAAACCTCGGCCTGTGGATCAACTCCCAACTGTGGATAACTTGCGGATTTCCGCAGGAAAAGAGCGCCGTGGGAAGATGGCAGGCGTGTTGCGATGGACCACTGCTGGTGAATCCCACGGCCGCGCGTTGGTGGCCGTTGTCGAGGGCATGGTCGCCGGGGTCGAGGTCACGTCCGGCGAAATTGCCGGAGAGCTCGGCCGCCGCAGGCTGGGCTACGGCCGCGGCGCACGGATGAAGTTCGAGCAGGACCAGGTCACGATGCTCGCCGGAGTGCGGCACGGCGTGACGCTCGGCGGCCCGGTCGCCATCGAGATCGGCAACACGGAATGGCCGAAGTGGGAAACCGTGATGGCGCCCGACCCGGTCGACCCCACCGAGCTGGCGAACGTCGCCCGAAACGAGCCGCTCACCCGCCCGCGGCCGGGCCACGCCGATTACGCAGGCATGCTCAAGTACGGCTTCGACGACGCCCGGCCGGTGCTGGAACGCGCCAGCGCCCGCGAGACGGCGGCCCGTGTGGCGGCCGGAACCATCGCGCGGGCGTTCCTGAGGCAGGCGCTTGGCATCGAGGTGCTATCGCACGTCATCTCCATCGGTGCGTCGGCGCCCTACGACGGCCCGCCGCCGCTGGCCTCCGATCTGGCTGCCATCGATGCCAGTCCGGTGCGCGCATTCGACAAGGACGCCGAGACCAGAATGATCGCCGAGATCGAGGCCGCCAAGGCGGACGGAGACACGCTCGGCGGGATCGTCGAGGTCGTGGCGAATGGGCTGCCGATCGGTCTCGGCTCGTTCACCAGCGGTGACAACCGCCTCGACAGCCAGCTGGCAGGTGCGGTCATGGGCATCCAGGCGATCAAGGGCGTCGAGATCGGCGACGGCTTCGAAACCGCGCGCAGGCGCGGCAGCGTCGCCCACGACGAGATGTACCCCGGGCCGGGCGGCGTGATGCGCTCGACGAACCGGGCGGGTGGCCTTGAAGGTGGCATGACCAACGGCCAGCCGCTGCGCGTACGGGCGGCGATGAAGCCGATCTCGACGGTGCCGAGAGCACTGGCCACCGTCGACATGGCCACCGGCGACGAGGCCGTCGCCATCCACCAGCGATCCGACGTGTGCGCGGTGCCCGCAGCCGGAGTCGTGGTCGAGACCATGGTGGCGCTGGTGCTGGCCAGGGCCGCGTTGGAGAAGTTCGGCGGCGACTCACTCGGCGAGACCAGGGCCAACCTCGAGACGTATCTGCGTTCCGTGGCTGCCAGGGAACCGGCTCAACGGGCGCAGGCATCGGGCTGATGGCGCCTAAGGCGGTGTTGATCGGGCTGCCCGGGTCGGGCAAGTCTACGATCGGGCGACGGCTGGCCAAGGCGCTGGGCGTTGTTTTGTTGGACACCGACACGGCGATCGAGCAGACCACCGGCCGCACCATTTCCGACATCTTTTCCAACGACGGCGAGCAGGAGTTTCGCCGCATCGAGGAGGAAGTCGTTCGCGAGGCATTGGGATCCCACGACGGCGTACTATCGCTGGGCGGCGGGGCGATCACCAGTCCTGGTGTGCGCGAAGCACTTTCCGGGCACACGGTGATCTACCTCGAGATCGGTGCCTCCGAGGGCATCCGCCGCACCGGTGGAACGACGGTGCGCCCATTGCTGGCCGGTGGGGATCGCGCGGAGAAGTTTCGGGCATTGATGTCCCAACGCGTGCCGCTGTATCGGCGGGCGGCGACAATTCGCGTCAACACCAATCGCCGCAACCCCGGTGCGGTCGTGCGCTACATCGTGTCCCGTCTGGAGAACCCGGGCGGGGAGGACACCGCGAGCAAAACCAAACCGCGACGGCGCCGACGCCCGTCGTGGCGGCGCACACCAGTGTCGTTGACACCGAGCCCATCTGAGGCGACCACCCCCGCCAGCCCAGCCGACGTGGCCCGCCGCGCCGAGGCCCGCCATGACTGATTCCGTCACGGTCGAGGTGAGGACCGACCCGCCTTATCCTGTCGTCATCGGGACCGGCTTGATGGGGGAGTTGGGCGGCGTCCTGGAGGGCAGGCACAAGGTCGCGATTTTGCACCAGCCGGTGCTGGCGCAGACGGCGGAAGCGATCCGTGACCACTTGTCGGGCAAGGGCGTCGACGCGCATCGCATCGAGATTCCGGATGCCGAGGCGGGCAAGGAGCTGCCGGTCGTCGGCTTTATCTGGGAAGTGTTGGGCCGCATCGGTGTTGGCCGCAAGGACGCCGTCGTCAGCCTCGGCGGGGGAGCGGCCACCGATGTCGCGGGATTCGCCGCCGCCACCTGGCTGCGCGGAATCGACATCGTGCATGTGCCGACGACGTTGCTCGGGATGGTGGACGCCGCCGTCGGCGGGAAGACCGGCATCAACACCGAGGCGGGCAAGAACCTCGTCGGCGCATTCCACCAGCCCGCTGCGGTACTCGTCGACCTCGCAACGCTGGAAACGTTGCCGCGCAACGAGATCGTCGCGGGCATGGCCGAGATCGTGAAGGCAGGCTTCATCGCCGACCCGGTGATCCTTGACTTGATCGAAACCGACCCCGAAGCGGCGTTGGACCCCAAGGGCAAGGTGCTGCCGGAACTGATCCGCCGCGCGGTGGTGGTCAAGGCCGAGGTGGTCGCCGCCGACGAGAAGGAATCGCAGCTGCGCGAGATCCTGAACTACGGCCACACGCTGGCGCATGCCATCGAACGCCGCGAGCGCTACCAATGGCGACACGGCGCCGCCGTCTCGGTGGGGCTGGTGTTCGCGGCAGAGTTGGGCCGGCTGGCAGGCCGTCTCGACGACGGAACCGCCGACCGGCACCGAGCGATCCTGCGCTCACTGGGCCTTCCGGTCAGCTATGACGCAGACGCCCTCCCTGCGCTGATCGAATCCATGGCCGGCGACAAGAAGACCCGTTCTGGAGTACTGCGCTTCGTCGTCCTTGACGGGCTGGCAAAACCGGGACGGCTGGAAGGCCCGGATCCGGCGCTGCTGGCTGCGGCGTACGCGGAGGTGGCGCGACCGTGAACGTCGTCAACGGTCCGAACCGAACTCCGCACCCCGTTGATCGAAGCGCACTCGTCGGACTCGGTGTTCAGGGTCGTCTGCTCGCGCTGTGCTACCTCGCAACGCTGGGCTGACGCTTCTCGGTGCTGGCCACCGAATTGCAGATCGCCGTCGACACCACCGTGGGCAGAACAGCGGTGAGGAACAGCACGAACATGACGGCCCCGGCATTGGGTACCGTCAACCAGTCCTTCGGGAAGCGGGCGAGGCTGACGACCAGCCACGAGGCAACGATGGCGAGGACGACGATCCCGATTGTTGCGATCCTCAGAGAGCGCAGCGCAAGATGCGTTGGTTCCTCGGTGTCGGCCAACGACTTTCGCAATGAGCCGGTGCGCAGATAAACCAGCACGAAGTCGACGACGATGACGCACGCTGCGGTGGTTGTGACAACCGCGACCAACCAGAATTCTGGCCTGCGCCCGAACATGAAGTGCAGATAGTCGATCGAGGTCTCCGACAGGATCAGCGTCGTCGTCATCGCCGCCGCGAATGTCAGCCAGCCGCCGAGATCGGCCAGGAGACTGTAGGAGGGGATGTCGGCGGGGTCCGACCGCACTGACTGGTTGACGGCGTGGCTGGCGAGCATCCAACCAAGGCCACCGAAAAGGGCGGTCGTACCGGCGGCGAGCATTCCGGTGGAGACCGCACCCTGCGTCCAGGTGATCGCGCAGATGCCGGTTCGATCACCATCGGTGGGCACCTGGCTACCGGTCATCATGCTGAAAATGAAACTGTCCAGCATCAGTATCAACACCGCGGAGGAGAACAACGCCAGCGTGTGCACGCCCTCGCGGCTCTTCCTGTCGAACAGCAGCGCGATCGCGGTGATCAGGAATCCGCCGAGGACCCCGGCGAGTTGGGAGTACGCCGATGCCGAGGTGAGCGGACTCCAGCTGTCGGACGTACAGAACTCGTCCGGGTTCATCGCGCGTACGACGCGGCGTGCGGCGCTGGACTAGACCTGTTCCTGGCGCCGCTCGGTCGGTGTCTCATCGGCGGGCTCGTCCGGGTGCCGAACAGCGGCGAACACGTCGGTGTCTGCGCGGTCCTCGCCCGCGGCGAGGCCGTGGTGCTGACGGGGAGCGTCGTCGGCATGCCGGTCGATGAGCCAGTGCCCGATCGCGACCCCGGCGATCGCGGCGAGGAACGTCAGCAGCGCGGTGAACGCCGCGAACGTCGTCAGTTCGTTGATGAGCCCCCCAACATAGAGGCCCTTGTAGAACAGCGAGATCAGCCACGCGATCGCGCCGCTGACGATTCCGGCGAACAGGCCGGCCAGCAGCCACCTCATCGCCAGGTCGTCGCGGCGGTCGGGGTCGGGGTTGGCCCGCGCGTCCGAACGGCCGTCGAGGTACCCCCAGACGAACACCGCGATCGCGAAGAGGACGACGAGGGTGACGCTGATCAATCCCGCCTTGGTCTCCCACGCGTTGATCCCAGCGCCCTGCACCAGTCGGATGAAGATCATCAGGGCGGCGAACACCAGTCCGCGCAGCAACCACTTGCTCATGGGGCATCACCTTAGCGAGTAGCGTCAAGACCTGTGACAATATCCCAGCGTCGCGACCGGCTACGGCAGCGGCTGAAGTCTGACGGGCTGGACGCCATGTTGGTAACGCGCCTGGTCAACGTGCGTT
This sequence comes from Mycolicibacterium stellerae, assembly GCF_003719305.1. Classification (GTDB taxonomy): domain Bacteria; phylum Actinomycetota; class Actinomycetes; order Mycobacteriales; family Mycobacteriaceae; genus Mycobacterium; species Mycobacterium stellerae. The sequence goes on along the minus strand of NZ_RARC01000049.1, from coordinate 26,458 downwards.
ATTTGTCCGGATTCACCGGTTCGAACGCGGCGCTGCTGATTCGCGCGGACGACGACACTCCGGTGCTGGCCACCGACGGGCGGTATCGCACCCAGGCCGCGCAGCAGGTCCCCGACGCCGAAATCGTGATCGAGCGAGCCTGCGGGCCCTACCTGACCGGGCGGGCCGCGGCAGACGGTGCGCGGCGGCTCGGCTTCGAGAGCCACGTCGTGACCGTCGAAGGGTTCGACGGGCTCGCCAAGGAGGCGCGCGACACCGAGCTGGTCCGCGCTGCGGGCACCGTCGAAGCACTGCGGGAAGTCAAGGACGCGGGCGAGGTTGCGCTTTTGCGGCTGGCCTGTGAGGCGGCCGACGCCGCGCTGGCCGATCTTGTCGAAGGCGGCGGCCTTCGGCCAGGGCGCACCGAGCGCGAGGTGGGCCGCCAGCTGGAGTCGTTGATGCTGGATCACGGCGCGGACGGGGTCTCCTTCGAGACCATCGTGGCGACCGGCGTCAACTCCGCCATTCCGCACCACCGGCCGACCGACGCGGTCCTTGCGGCGGGTGATTTCGTCAAGATCGACTTCGGTGCGCTGGTGTGTGGATACCACTCGGATATGACGCGCACCTTCGTGCTTGCCCCCGCCGCGCAGTGGCAGCTCGACCTCTACGAACTGGTCGCCGCCGCCCAGCGGGCGGGACGGGAGGCGGTGGAACCCGGTGTCGCGCTGCGTGACGTGGACGCCGCGTCGCGGCGGGTGATCGCCGATGCCGGATACGCCGACAACTTCACCCATGGCCTCGGACACGGCGTCGGTCTCGAGATCCACGAAGCGCCGGGAATCAGCGCGTCAGCCGCCGGTACACTGCTTGCTGGCTCCGCGGTGACCGTGGAGCCCGGTGTCTACTTGCCCGATCGCGGCGGTGTCCGCATCGAGGACACGCTAGTGGTGTGCGAGGCGGAGCCGCCTGGCCGGCGGCATCAGACATCAGACCTGCTTACCCAGTTCCCCAAGGAACTGACCATTCTCAGTTGAGAGACTAGGAGTAGTACCGCCGTGGCATCGACCGCCGACTTCAAGAACGGGCTCGTCCTGAACATCGATGGGCAGCTGTGGACCATCATCGAGTTCCAGCACGTGAAGCCCGGCAAGGGCCCCGCGTTCGTCCGCACCAAGCTGAAGAACGTGCTGTCGGGCAAGGTCGTCGACAAGACATACAACGCCGGGGTGAAGGTCGAGACCGCGACCGTCGACCGCCGCGACACCACATATCTGTACAAGGACGGGTCGGACTACGTCTTCATGGACAGCCAGGACTACGAGCAGCACCACCTGCCGGAGTCGCTGGTCGGCGACGACGCGCGCTTTCTGCTGGAGAGCCTTCCGGTGCAGGTGGCCTTCCACAACGGCACCGCGCTCTACATCGAGCTGCCCGTCACCGTGGAGCTCGAGGTCACCCACACCGAGCCCGGGCTGCAGGGCGACCGGTCCAGTGCAGGCACCAAGCCGGCGACGGTGGAGACCGGCGCCGAGATCCAGGTGCCGTTGTTCATCAACACCGGCGACAAGCTCAAGGTCGATTCCCGCGACGGCAGCTATCTCGGCCGAGTGAATTGACCACCCGGAAGCCGGACAGGGGTCGGCATCAGGCGCGCAAGCGAGCCGTCGACCTGCTGTTCGAGGCGGAGGCCCGCGGCATAACGCCTGCCGAAGCCGCCGAATCGCGAGAGGCGTTGGCGCAGACACAATCCGACGTGTCGGCGTTGAACCCGTACACGGTGACGGTGGCCCGGGGTGTGACGCAGCACGCCGCGCACATCGACGACCTCATCTCGACGCATCTGCAGGGCTGGACACTGGAACGCCTACCCGCCGTGGACAGGGCGATCCTGCGCGTCGCGGTGTGGGAACTGCTACACGCCGACGACGTCCCAGAACCGGTCGCCGTCGACGAGGCCGTCGAACTGGCGAAGCACCTTTCCACCGATGATTCGCCGGGGTTCGTCAACGGCTTGCTTGGCCAGGTGATGTTGGTGACGCCGCAGATTCGGGCCGCCTCCGCTGCCATTCGGGGCGGATCAGAGACTTCCTGAGTAGATCGGCCTCCATCGCGCCCTTAGGCTTGCGCGATGGCCACACCGCAGGATTGGGCGCCCTACTACGGCCTCGAGGACGCCGCGAAGGTCTACCTGCGGGATCCGGTTGTCGCGCTTGACCAACTGCGAGGCATCGTCGACTTTCCGTCCATTCAGTCGTTCTTCATGTCGAGGAGGCTGACCGAGGAGTCGTGGGGCGAGGCGCTCGCGCAAGAGGTGGTGCTGACCGACGGCCGCAGGTTGGTCATGTGGCGCGCCGACGACGAGATGTCGATGGGCGAAGAGCATCAGCGTCAGGTGCTCAACGCATCGGTTCGGACGATCCTGCTTTCGACGATCACCGATCACATCCTGACGACGGAATTCGATGTCCTTGGCGACGGCACCCGGCGCCTGTCGGAGGTCCGACTGCGGATGTACACCCAACTCGTCACGCGAAGCCACCAGAAGTCCGCCACCGACACCGACTACTTCTGCGAGTCCTTCCGCTTCGACAAGTCGGTCGACAACGGCGGGCTGGCACAGATGGAGCGGCTGCTGCAGTTCGGCAGGGTGCTGTCGCGCTGCATGTAGCTCACGCTGTCGAGTAGTCCGGCAGCTCAATCGAATCCGCGACGGTGAACCACAGCTTGGCCGCGATCGGCCGGAACGGCCAGCGCTGCATCCACTTCATCACCGCGATGTTGATCGAGATATCGGAGGCCGAGTTCGGTGCAAACCGGTCGACACGGTTGGGGATGTCCTGACACTTGTCGACATAGGGACGCATCTTGGTTTGATACCGCTGCAGAGCGTCTTGGATCTGTTGGGCGTCAAAGGAATCCGCGTGCCCGAGTTCACCCGCGAGTAGGTAGGCACCCACGAGGGCCAGGCTGGTGCCCATACCGCTGAGCGGTGAGGCGCAGTAGCCGGCGTCACCGACGAGTACGACGCGGCCGGAGACCCATGCGGGCATGTCCACCTGGAGGAAGGAGTCGAAGTAGAAGTCGTCGGCCTGCTGCGCGGCGGTCAACAGCGCGTCGCATTGCCACCCCGCGCCGGCGAATCGATCGACCAGTAATTGCCGCTGCTGATCGAGGTCGTGTCGGTCGTATTCGATCGGCCCTGAGGCAAACGCCAGTCCCGCCTTGGCCATTGCGGGATCATGCGTTGGCCGCATGGATGCGTTGAGGCCGCCGGGCGCCATGTACATGAGGTACCAGCCGTCCAAGCCGACGTGGTCGGGTGCGCTGAACCATGCGTTGTATCCGCCGAGCGGTGTGACGAACCGTTCTTCAGGCCCGAACGCCATGCCGCGTACCGCGGAGTGCGGGCCGTCGGCGCCGACGACGAGATCAGCGCGCAGCTTCGTGTTGTCGGCGAGGGTGACTTCGACGCCGTCATCGTCTTGGTGCAGTGCCGAAATCCGGGTGTTGAAGCGGTATTCGACGGTCTCTTTGGTGGCTTGGTAGAGGACGTCGACGAGGTCGCCGCGCAGGATCTCGAGTTTGGACACCAGGCCGTTGCCGTCGAACGCGGTCACCGGCATTTCGGCGCGGCGGCTTCCGTCGGAGCTCACCCAGCCGACGCCGCGTTGCACGAGGGCGTGCGCACGCATCTGTGGCATCAGACCCATGCGTTCGACGACGTCGCCACCCGCACCGCGGAGGTCCACGGTCTGGCCGCCTGCTCGGATGCCCTTGGCGATTTCGACCACGATCACGCGGTAGCCGTTCTTGCTGAGCCACAGGGCCAGCGCAGGTCCGGCGATGCCTGCGCCGCTGATCAACACGGTCGGTTGTGCCACGGGCCCTAGCCTTTCTCGGACTAGATCTGCAGCGCCTGGTAGGTACGCCGGACGAATTTCGGTTGCACGCCTTGCAGTTTGGCCAGCGAGGTGTTGCCAGCAACCGCCTCCCCGGCATCGGCGGACATGTCCGGGTGGTTCTGAATCAGGTAAAGCAGAATGAGGTCCGCCGACGGGTCGGCCAGCCACCATGTCCCGTACGCACCCGGCCAGGTGAACGCGCCCTTACCGCCAGGGCCGAACAACTGCCGCGACTTCGCCGGATCGGTGACGACCGAAAGGTTCAGGCCAAACCCGCGACCGATCCAGTAGGGCATGCCAAGGAAGGGATATTGCCGTTGCTGATCGGTCAGCCGGTCGGTGCGCATCGTTCGGCAGGATTTCTCGGACAGCACCCGCACTCCGTCGACCGCTCCGCCCGCGAGCAGCATCCGAATGAAGCGCAGATAGTCGTCGGCCGTCGACCACAGGCCTGCCCCGCCACTGCACAGCGGTGGATCGGTGATGGGTGCCGGGCCCATCGAGTTGTGGTGCAGTGAGCCATCTCCGCCCAGTTGGTACATCGTCGCGGCGCGCTGCCGCCCGGTCGGGCCGACGCTGAAGCCGGTGTCGGGCATGCCGAGCGGGCCGAAGATGCGCTCGGACAAGACTTGGGACAGCGGCTTGTCCTCGATCCGCGATAGCGCGATGCCGAGCACATCGGTCGAGACGCCGTACGTCAGCCGCGCGCCGGGCTGATGCGCCAGCGGCAGCGCGGCGAGGTCGGCCAGCCACCCGTCCTGGTCCTGGCGGTGCGACAGCTTGCCGTATGCCCGGGCCAGCCGCCCCGGCACCGAGAACGCGTAGGCGAACCCGCTGCGGTGGGTCATCAAGTCGTCGACGGTGAGCGGCCGCTCGGCAGGGACGGTGTCCTCCAGCGAGCCGTGGATATCGGCGAGCACCCGCGGTTCGGACAACTCGGGTAGCCACTTCGCGACCGGATCGGTCAGGCCGAGCCTGCCCTCATCGACCAGCGTCATCGCGGCGGCCACGACCACCGGCTTGGTCATCGACGCAATGCGGAACATGGTGTCGCGCTGCATCGGCAGGCGGGCCTCGACGTCGCGATAGCCCAGCTCGTTGACCTGCAATACCTCGCCGGCCTGCCACACCAGCGTGACCGCACCCGCCAACAGACCCGCATCGATCGCCTCGGAAATGGATGCGCGGTTGCTCTCGAGGTTCACCGGCGCCAGGTTACCCAGCGCCTCCGGTGTCGCTGACGGCCACTTCCGCAACTGGTGCTAAGCTCCCCGCAGTTCGACGTCCTTTAACGATCCGTCCAGAGAGGCGGAGAAGGAGGTCAGGGCCCTTGGGCGCCACCGACTCTTCAGACACCGACCGTGAATTGATGTCCGCGGCGGACGTCGGTCGGACCGTTTCCCGCATCGCTCACGAAATCATCGAGAAGACCGCTCTCGGCGGTCCCGACGCGCCGAGCGTCATCCTGCTCGGCATCCCCACCCGCGGTGTTGCGCTGGCCGCCCGGCTCGCCGAGAAGATTCGGGAGTTCGCAGGCGTCGACGTCCAGCACGGCGCCCTCGACATCACGCTCTATCGCGACGACCTCAACTCCAAGCCGCCAAGGCCCCTCGAGGAAACCTCGATCCCCGACAGCGGCATCGACGGCACGGTGGTCGTGCTCGTCGACGACGTGTTGTATTCGGGCCGCACCGTGCGTGCCGCGCTCGACGCGCTGCGCGATGTGGGCCGGCCGCGCGCAGTGCAGCTCGCCGTGTTCGTCGACCGCGGCCACCGCGAATTTCCGCTTCGGGCGGATTACGTCGGCAAGAATGTGCCGACCTCGCGCACCGACAACATCAAGGTGCGGCTGACCGAGCATGACGGCCACGACGGCGTGACGATCGCATCGCACGGGGGTCCCGTCCGATGAGCGCTTGCGCGAGGAGAAGAGGGCACCGATGAGTCCACGACATCTGCTCTCGGCGTCGGACCTGACGCGAGGCGAGGCGACCGCGATCCTCGACGATGCCGACCGATTCGCCGAGTCGCTGCTGGGCCGCGAGGTCAAGAAGCTGCCGACGCTGCGCGGTCGCACGATCATCACGATGTTCTACGAGAACTCCACCCGCACCAGGGTGTCGTTCGAGGTGGCGGGCAAATGGATGAGCGGCGACGTCATCAACGTCAGCTCGTCGGGGTCGTCGGTCGCCAAGGGGGAGTCGCTGCGGGACACCGCGCTCACGCTGCGCGCCGCCGGCGCCGACGCGCTGATCATCCGCCATCCGGCATCCGGGGCCGCACAACAGCTCGCGGAGTGGACCGCCACCGAGGGCGGCGGGCCGTCGGTGATCAATGCGGGCGACGGCACCCACGAACATCCCACCCAGGCCCTGCTCGACGCGCTGACCATTCGCCAGCGCCTCGGCGGCATCGAGGGCAAGCGCGTGGTCATCGTCGGCGACGTCCTGCACAGCCGGGTGGCACGCTCGAACGTCCTGCTCCTGCACACGCTGGGCGCCGAGGTGGTGCTGGTGGCGCCACCGACGCTGCTGCCGGTCGGAGTGTCGGGCTGGCCTGTCACCGTCTCCCACGACCTCGACGCCGAGTTGCCCGTCGCCGATGCGGTGTTGATGCTGCGGGTCCAGGCCGAGCGGATGACGGGCGGATTCTTCCCGTCGGCCAGGGAGTACTCCGTGCGCTACGGGCTGTCGGAGAAGCGTCAGGCGCTGCTGCCCGGCAACGCGGTAGTGCTCCACCCCGGACCGATGCTGCGCGGTATGGAGATCTCGTCCTCTGTCGCCGATTCATCGCAATCGGCTGTACTGCAACAGGTTTCAAACGGTGTGCATATCAGGATGGCGGTGCTGTTCCACCTGCTGGTTGGCGCAGAGCTGGAAGTGAGCGCATGAGGGTGTTGATTCGTGGGGTCCGGCCGTACGGCGAGGGTGACCCGGTCGACGTGCTGGTCGACGACGGCCAGATCAGCGACATCGGGACAGAGCTGACAATTCCGGACGACGCCGATGTCGTCGACGCCACGGGTCAGGTTCTGCTGCCCGGCTTCGTCGACCTGCACACGCACCTGCGCGAGCCTGGACGCGAATACGCCGAAGACATCGAAACCGGCTCGGCTGCAGCGGCTTTGGGTGGCTACACCGCAGTGTTCGCGATGGCCAACACCAACCCGGTCGCCGACAGCCCCGTGGTCACCGACCACGTGTGGCACCGCGGCCAGCAGGTCGGGCTGGTCGACGTGCATCCCGTCGGTGCGGTCACCATGGGTCTGGCCGGAACTCAGTTGACCGAGATGGGGCTGATGGCCGCGGGTGCCGCCCAGGTCCGGATGTTCTCCGACGACGGCATCTGCGTCCACGACCCGCTGGTTATGCGTCGCGCCCTCGAGTACGCCACCGGGTTGGGTGTGCTGATCGCCCAGCACGCCGAGGAACCGCGGTTGACGGTCGGCGCTGTCGCGCACGAAGGCCCGAACGCCGCCCGACTCGGTCTTTCCGGCTGGCCGCGCGCCGCCGAGGAGTCCATCGTGGCCCGCGACGCGCTGCTGGCCCGCGATGCGGGCGCGCGGGTGCACATCTGTCACGCCTCGACCGCAGGCACGGTCGAGCTCATCAGATGGGCGAAAGAACAGGGCATTTCGATCACCGCCGAGGTGACGCCGCATCACCTCCTGCTCGACGACGACCGGCTGGCCACCTACGACGGCCGCAACCGCGTCACCCCGCCGCTGCGGGAGGCCAGCGATGCCGAGGCGCTGCGTCAGGCACTCGTCGACGGCGTCATCGACTGCGTGGCCACCGACCACGCCCCGCACGCCGAGCACGAGAAGATGTGCGAGTTCGCCAACGCAAGGCCCGGCATGCTGGGCCTGGAGACGGCGCTGTCCGTGGTCGTCGAGACGATGGTCCGCCCGGGGCTGTTCACCTGGCGCGACGTCGCGCGGGTGATGAGCGAGAACCCGGCCCGCATCGTCGGGCTTCCCGATCAGGGCAGGCCGCTGGAGGTCGGGGAGCCCGCCAACCTGACCGTCGTCGACCCCGACGCGACGTGGACCGTGGCCGGCGCCGAGCTGGCCAGCCGCTCCGACAACACCCCCTACGAGTCGATGACGCTGCCCGGCGCCGTGACGTTGACACTCCTTCGGGGCAAGGTCACCGCGCGGGATGGAAAATCTCCCGCATGAACACCGGCACGCTTGTTGGGTCGCTGATCGTCGCCGCCGTGCTCGTGGTGGTGATCGGGTTGGTGGTCCAGGCGATCGTGCGTGGATGGCGGCACCGCGCCGAACGGCAGACGGCGCTGATCGGGACGCTGCCGCCGATACCGGACACCGTCGGGCCCGTCATCGTGCCCGCGATGACGGGCCTGTATGTCGGCAGCACGCTGGCGCCCAGCTGGCAGGATCGCATCGCCGTCGGTGACCTCGGCTACCGGACCAAGGCCGTCTTGACCCGCTATCCCGAGGGCATCATGCTGCAGCGCAGCGGCGGCCACCCGATCTGGATCCCCGACGAGTCGATCACCGCGATCCGCACCGAACGCGGCATCGCCGGCAAGGCGCTTACTCATCAGGGCATCCTGGCGATCAGGTGGCGGTTGCCGTCGGGCACTGAGATCGATACCGGCTTCCGCGGCGCGAACCGCGCGGATTACACGCAATGGGTAGGGGAGGAGGCGGCGTGAGCGGTAAGGCACTGCTCGTCCTCGATGACGGCAGGATCTTCACGGGGACACCGTTCGGGGCACTCGGTGAGACGCTCGGCGAGGCGGTGTTCTCCACCGGCATGTCGGGCTACCAGGAGACGCTGACCGATCCCAGCTATCACCGCCAGATCGTGATCGCCACCGCCCCGCAGATCGGCAACACCGGCTGGAATCACGAGGATGCGGAGAGCCGTGGCGACAAGATCTGGGTCGCAGGCTATGCCGTGCGTGACCCATCGCCGAGGGCGTCGAACTGGCGGGCCACCGGAACATTGGAGGACGAACTCGTCAGGCAGGGTGTCGTCGGGATCGCGGGCATCGACACCCGCGCGGTGGTTCGTCATCTGCGCAGCCTGGGTTCGATGAAGGCGGGGGTGTTCAGTGGAGCCGCGTTGGCAGTCCCCGACGAGCTGCTCGACCGGGTCCGCAGCCAGCCGTCGATGCTGGGTGCCGACCTGGCTGGTCAAGTCAGCACCGACGATACATACGTCGTCGAAACCAAAGGGCCGCAACGGTTCACCGTCGCCGCGATCGATCTGGGCATCAAGACCAACACGCCGCGCAACTTCGCCGGACGCGGCATTCGCAGCCACGTGCTGCCGTCCTCGGTGACCTTCGATGAGATCGCCGACCTCAGGCCCGACGGCGTCTTCCTGTCCAACGGACCGGGAGACCCCGCGACCGCAGACCACATCGTCGGCGTCACCCGTGAAGTGCTCGGAGCTGGAATCCCGTTGTTCGGCATCTGTTTCGGCAACCAGATCCTGGGCCGCGCCCTCGGCCGCTCGACATACAAGATGGTGTTCGGGCATCGCGGCATCAACGTGCCGGTCATCGACCACACCACCCGACGGGTCGCCATCACCGCGCAGAACCACGGCTTCGCGCTGGAAGGCGAGGCGGGTGAGCAATTCGACACCCCGTTCGGTACCGCAGAGGTGAGCCACACCTGCGCCAACGACGGAGTGGTCGAAGGCATCCGACTCGTCGACGGGCGAGCATTCTCGGTGCAGTACCACCCGGAGGCCGCGGCGGGCCCGCACGATGCCGAGTACCTGTTCGACCAGTTCGTCGACCTGATGGCGGGGGAGAACTGATGCCGAAACGGGCTGACCTGAACCACGTGCTGGTGATCGGCTCAGGACCGATCATCATCGGGCAGGCGTGCGAGTTCGACTACTCCGGCACACAGGCCTGCCGGGTACTTCGCGCCGAGGGGCTGCAGGTCAGCCTCGTGAACTCCAACCCCGCGACGATCATGACCGACCCCGAGTTCGCCGACAACACCTACGTCGAACCGATCACCCCTGCGTTCGTCGAACGGGTCATCGCGCAACAGGCCGAGCGCGGCAACAAGATCGACGCCCTGCTCGCCACTCTCGGCGGGCAGACCGCGCTGAACACCGCGGTGGCGCTGTACGAGAACGGTGTGCTCGACCGCTACGGTGTCGAACTCATCGGCGCCGACTTCGAGGCGATCCAGCGCGGCGAGGACAGGCAGCGGTTCAAGGACATCGTCGCCAAGGTCGGCGGTGAATCCGCGAAGTCGCGGGTGTGTTTCACCATGGACGAGGTTCGCGAGACCGTTACCGAACTGGGCCTGCCCGTGGTGGTCCGCCCGTCGTTCACGATGGGCGGGCTCGGCTCGGGCATGGCGTACTCGGCCGAGGACGTCGAGAGGATGGCCGGCGACGGCCTCACCGCATCCCCGTCGGCCAACGTGCTGATCGAGGAATCCATCTACGGCTGGAAGGAATTCGAGCTCGAGCTGATGCGCGACGGCCGCGACAACGTCGTGGTGGTCTGCTCGATCGAGAACTTCGATCCGATGGGCGTGCACACCGGCGACTCGGTGACCGTCGCCCCGGCGATGACGCTCACCGACCGCGAATACCAGCGGATGCGCGACCTCGGCATCGCCGTGCTTCGCGAGGTCGGCGTCGACACCGGCGGCTGCAACATCCAGTTCGCGATCAACCCCGCCGACGGCAGGCTGGTCGTCATCGAGATGAACCCGCGGGTGTCGCGGTCATCGGCGCTGGCGTCCAAGGCGACCGGATTTCCGATCGCCAAGATCGCCGCCAAGCTGGCCATCGGCTACACCCTCGACGAGATCCTCAACGACATCACCAAGGAAACCCCGGCCTGTTTCGAACCCACGCTGGACTACGTCGTCGTCAAGGCGCCGCGGTTCGCGTTCGAGAAGTTCCCCGGCGCCGATCAAACGCTGACCACCACGATGAAGTCCGTCGGCGAGGCGATGTCGTTGGGCCGCAACTTCATCGAGGCGCTCGGCAAGGTGATGCGGTCGCTGGAAACCGGTCGTGCCGGGTTCTGGACCGGCCCCGACCCCGACGTGAGCGCCCAAGAGCTGCTGGATCGGCTCAAGACCCCGACCGACGGTCGGCTCTACGATATGGAGCTGGCGCTTCGGCTCGGCGCGAGCGTTGACGAGGTCGCCGCAGCTTCCGGCGTCGACCCATGGTTCGTGGCGCAGATCAACGGGCTGGTGGCGCTGCGAAACGAACTGCTCGATGCGCCCGTGCTCGACGAGGAGCTGCTGAGGCGCAGCAAGCACAGCGGCCTTTCGGACCGCCAGATCGCGGCGCTGCGGCCGGAGCTGGCAGGTGAGGTCGGCGTCAGGGTGTTGCGGCAGCGGCTGGGCATCCACCCCGTTTACAAGACTGTCGACACCTGCGCGGCCGAGTTCGAGGCCAAGACGCCGTACCACTACAGCAGCTACGAGCTCGATCCGGCCGCAGAAACCGAGGTCGCGCCGCAGACCGAGAAACCCAAGGTGCTCATCTTGGGATCGGGACCCAACCGGATCGGCCAGGGCATCGAATTCGACTACAGCTGTGTGCACGCCGCGACCACACTGAGCGACGCCGGTTTCGAGACCGTGATGGTCAACTGCAACCCCGAGACCGTGTCGACGGACTACGACACCGCCGACCGGTTGTACTTCGAGCCACTGACCTTCGAGGACGTCCTCGAGGTGTTTCACGCCGAATCAGCTTCCGGGGCAGGCGGTCCCGGTGTTGCCGGTGTCATCGTGCAGCTCGGCGGGCAGACGCCGCTCGGCTTGGCCGAGCGCTTGGAGAAGGCGGGCGTGCCGATCGTCGGCACTAGCCCGAAGGCCATCGACCTCGCCGAGGACCGTGGCGCATTCGGCGAAGTGCTCAATATCGCTGGACTGCCCGCGCCGAGGTTCGGCACCGCGACCAGTTTCGAGCAGGCCCGCCGCATCGCCGCCGACATCGGTTACCCCGTGCTGGTCCGGCCGTCGTACGTGCTGGGTGGGCGCGGCATGGAGATCGTGTACGACGAGGACACCCTGCAGGGGTACATCACCCGCGCCACCGAACTATCCCCCGAGCATCCCGTGCTCGTCGACCGCTTTCTCGAGGACGCCATCGAGATCGACGTCGACGCGCTGTGCGACGGCAAAGAGGTGTACATCGGCGGAATCATGGAGCACATCGAGGAGGCCGGTATCCACTCCGGCGACTCGGCGTGCGCGCTGCCCCCTGTCACGTTGGGCCGCAGCGATATCGAGTCGGTACGCAAGGCCACCGAGGGCATCGCGCACGGCATCGGTGTCGTCGGCCTGCTCAACGTGCAGTACGCGCTCAAAGACGATGTGCTCTACGTGCTGGAAGCCAACCCGAGGGCAAGCCGCACCGTGCCGTTCGTGTCCAAGGCCACCGCGGTGCCGCTGGCCAAGGCATGCGCCCGAATCATGCTGGGCGCCAGCATCTCCCAGCTTCGCGATGAGGGCGTGCTCGTCGCGACCGGAGACGGGGCCACCACACCGCGCAACGCGCCGGTAGCGGTCAAGGAGGCGGTGTTGCCGTTCCACCGCTTCCGCAAGGCCGACGGCTCGAACATCGACTCGCTGCTCGGCCCGGAGATGAAGTCGACCGGCGAGGTGATGGGGATCGACCACGACTTCGGCAGCGCCTTCGCCAAGAGCCAGACCGCCGCCTATGGTTCGCTGCCGACGGAGGGCACTATTTTCGTGTCGGTCGCCAACCGAGACAAGCGGTCGCTGGTCTTCCCCGTCAAGCGACTCGCCGATCTCGGATTCCGCGTGCTGGCCACTAGCGGGACCGCGGAAATGCTGCGGCGCAACGGAATTCCATGCGACGAGGTCCGCAAACACTTCGAGGCACCCGCAGAAGGAAGGCCGGCCATTTCGGCCGTCGACGCCATCAAGGCAGGCGATATCGACATGGTGATCAATACGCCGTACGGCAATTCCGGGCCCCGCATCGACGGCTACGAGATCCGGTCGGCCGCCGTGGCGATGAACATCCCATGCGTGACCACGGTGCAGGGCGCCTCCGCGGCGGTGCAGGGCATCGAGGCGGGCATCCGAGGCGACATCGGCGTGATGTCGCTGCAAGAGCTGCACAGCGCGCTGGAGCGCTAGGGGTGGGCGGATTCGGCGCACGGCTGGCCGACGCCGTTGCGGCCAAGGGCCCGCTCTGCCCGGGTATCGATCCGCATCCCGAACTCCTTCGCTCATGGGGTCTGACCGTCGACAGCGATGGACTGAGCCGGTTCAGCGACGCGTGCGTCGCGGCCTTCTCGGCTTTCGCGATCGTCAAACCGCAGGTGGCGTTCTTCGAAGCGCATGGATCCGCCGGCTTCGCGGTGCTGGAGCGCACGATCGCCGCGTTGCGCGCCGAGGGCGTGCTGGTGCTCGCCGATGCCAAACGCGGCGACATCGGCTCGACGATGGCCGCTTATGCCGAGGCATGGGCCGGCCACTCCCCGCTGGCCGCAGACGCGGTCACCGCCTCGCCATACCTCGGATTCGGCTCGCTCGACCCGTTGTTCGACCTCGCCGCCTCGAACGGCACAGGGGTCTTCGTGCTGGCCGCCACGTCCAATCCCGAAGGTTCGTCCGTGCAGTCCGCGGTGCGGGGTGACACCACGGTCGCCCAGTCGATGATCGACGCTGCCGCCGCCCGTAACCGCGTCGACATGCCGGGCTCCGTGGGTGTGGTGCTCGGAGCCACCCTCGCCGACCCGCCCGACGTGAGTCGGCTGGGCGGTCCGGTTCTCGTCCCCGGCGTCGGTGCACAGGGTGGAAAGCCCGATGCTCTCGGGGGCTTCGGCGGCGCACGGCCCGGCCAGCTGCTGCCTGCGGTGTCGCGGGAGATTCTGCGGGCCGGACCTGACGTCGGGGCGCTGCGGGCGGCGGCAGAGAAGATGCGAGATGCGGTGGCCTACCTGGCATGACACCCTATGAGGCCGCGGAGTGGACAGACTTCGCCAACACCGTCGCGGGCGGAGCCGCAGCCCTTGCCGGCTTGATGTTCGTAGGACTGTCGCTCAACCTGACCGAGGTGCTGTCGTTTCCGGGTGTGGCCGCTCGCGCCGCAGCGACACTCGGTCTGACGGTGGCGATTCTGGTGCTTGCCGTGTTCCTCGCGACGCCAGGGCAGGGTAATCGAATGCTGGCCGTCGAGATCGGGGCGATCGGTCTGCTGGCCGCCGTCGGTGTCGCGGCGGGGACCCGACTCCAGCAGGCCGGCCCGCACCGGAATCGGGCACTCCTGTCGATGACGTTGCTCTTCATTCCCGGCCCGCTGTTGATCATCGGCGCAGTTTCGTTGTGGTGTCAGGCGGGCGGCGGGTTGTATTGGGTTACTGCCGCAGTCGCAATGGGTTTCGCGTCTGCGACGGGCAACGCGTGGGTGCTGCTGGTCGAGATCAAGCGTTAGTCACGCGGCGGCGGGACACCACGTCGTGCCCGCCGCCGCTGAGGTTTGGTTACAGCGGAATCCACTGATTGAGGAACCAGAATCCCCACCCTGCACCGTTACCCGCGGGCATCGGAGTGACCTGCTGACCGTTCCAGTTGAACGGCCGGTGATCGTTACGCCCCTGGTCCATGCCGCGGTGCTGCCAGTCGACCGGAGCGGCGTTGTTGTTGTGGTTGTCGCCAGGGCGGCCGTGGTTCCGTTGCTGGTCCTGGCAGGCTGGTGCACCTGGCGCGTTGCAGGTTTGGCCCGGTTGAGCCGACGCGGTGCCGAGTCCGACGCCGAACAGGCCTGCGAGTCCGACTCCGGCCGCGAGCGTCGATGCATAAAAGGCCCGTTTCAAGGTCATCTGTGTCACTCCATTTCTGATGTGCGGGCGCGTGTTCGCCTCACTGACACAGACGTTAGGGACAGCGATTGGGCAGGCACTGTGCTGCGCTTAGGCATCAGCTGTGCAGCTGGAAACGCTACGAAATCCGTTTGCGCTCAAAGCGATTACGATGCAAGCCCGCCGCGGTTGGCACTGCGTCTGACCAGCAGGACAGTCAAGCCGATGCCGAAGCAGCCGACCAGTACGAGCAGGGTCAGGCCGGTCAGGTCGCCGCGGTTGCGGGTTCGGTAGACGACGCGTTGATACGCGGTGTCGGCATCCGCCTGCGCGAAAATGTAATCGCCGTCGATCATCTCGGGTTCGAGGATGACGTTGTTCCACCGCGTGAGGAATGCACCGTCGCTGACGAAGTCCGCGAGCGCGGGGGAGACGTCGGTGCCCTCGATTCGTCCGGCGAACTCGAGCGTCGGCGCATTGCCGGTCACCGGAAGCGAGGTCGGATCCATCCGATGTTCAGCCAAGACATAGAGGTCGACGGTCTGCGGCGTGCTCGCCGAACGGGACAGCCGCATCGGGTAGATGACCCGGTCCGAGGCGAACGACAACCTCAGCGGCTGCAGGTCGCCGGTCAGTGACTCGCCGTCGGCGGCGGGAGCGAGTTTGACGGCGACGGTCTCCCACTGGTCTGCGACATACGGCGCGAGGTTCGCATCGATGCCGTCGGGTTGGGGAAAACCGTTGTCCGTCAACCATTTAGCCAGTGCAGTGGCATCGTGGGCGGCCAGCCGGGTGACATCGAAGGGACCGATGCGCTGATGGTCGAGGACGTTGACACCTGCTCCCGGTGGCGACCCCGCCAAGGCGCCTTCCGACGGTCCGCCCGCCGTCAGCCAGTCGAACGTCGGCCACCACGAGTCGCGGTACTCGATGCGAGGCGCGGTCAGCCGGCCGAGTTCGGTGAACGCTTCGGCTTCACCCAGCGAGACCTGCGCCGCCGACGGCACCGGCATCACCCAGGCGGCACTATCCGAGCTTCCGGTGACGCGCAGCGCCATCAGGATGTCCTCCCGGCTGCCATCCCAGGCGATCAAGGCGCGCTCGTCGACGACCGACGCGCCCTGCTGGCTGGGGATGTAAGCGCCGCAACCGCACGCCCAGGCAGGGGCGGCGATGCCCGTTGACAGCCCTGCGAGCACCAGTACGACGACGACGCCGACCGCCCGGCACACGCGAAACACCCCATGACGCTATGCCGAAAACACCGCTACTACGCAATGTCGTTGTCGAAGCTCGACGGCATTGGCGCATCGACGCGAACGCGTCACGACACGCCCGAAACTCGGTGACCAGGCAAAATTTTCTTTTTTTGAAGGTTCACAGACACGCCGAGCCGACCGGCTGCCCGGCCCGCTGTCCCCCGAGGGCTGGAAAACTCGCGCAAAACCCCGCGTATGCAGGCATTTCTTCGTGAATCCCGGCAATCACAGTGATCCCGCCCGGTTCGGCGGCCAGCGCCGACGACGGCAAGCATCCTGGGCTTTTGAACCCCAAACCAGGGGGTGGGGTTAGCTTTCGTCAGGTTGCGTGGGTACGGTCGTCGCTGCTGGCTGGTGTTGTGACCAGTCAAGACAAAACAATGATGGTGATGAGACGGAGGAACCCCGTGGCCCTTCCCCAGTTGACCGACGAACAGCGCGCGGCAGCGTTGGAGAAGGCTGCTGCCGCACGTCGAGCACGTGCCGAACTCAAAGATCGGCTCAAGCGCGGCGGCACCAACCTCAAGCAGGTGCTGAAGGATGCCGAGACCAACGAGGTCTTCGGCAAGATGAAGGTTTCTGCGCTCCTGGAGGCCCTGCCCAAGGTCGGCAAGGTCAAGGCGCAGGAAATCATGACCGAGCTCGAGATCGCCCCGACCCGCCGCCTGCGCGGCCTCGGCGATCGTCAGCGCAAGGCCCTTCTGGAGAAGTTCGACCAGTAGCGGGTCAGTGAGCGAAGGCGGAGGGCCGGGCACCCCCAAGGCTCCGGTCGTGGTGTTGTCCGGCCCGTCTGCCGTCGGGAAGTCGACGATCGTGCGCTATTTGCGCGAACGAGTTCCCGATCTGTACTTCAGTGTTTCCGTGACCACAAGGGCGCCGCGCCCTGGCGAGGTCGACGGTGTGGACTACTCGTTCATCTCGCCTGAGCAGTTCCAGGCATTGATCGACCACGGCGCACTGCTCGAGTGGGCCGAGATACACGGCGGGTTGCACCGGTCAGGGACGCCCGCACAGCCGATCCGAGACGCCACTTCGGCCGGCCATCCTGTGCTCATCGAAGTCGATCTGGCAGGCGCGCGGGCCGTCAAGCAGGCCATGCCAGAAGCCCTCTCCGTCTTTATCGCACCGCCCAGCTGGGAAGCGCTGGAAAGCCGGCTGACCGGCCGCGGCACCGAGACACCAGAGGTGATGGACCGCAGACTGGCCACGGCTCGAGCCGAATTGGCCGCCAAAGACGACTTCGACCGCGTCGTTGTGAACAGTCAATTGGAGTCTGCCTGCGCTGAATTGGTATCCTTGCTGGTGGCCCCCAGATAAGCCAAGCGCCGGGCACGGCGCGACGCGGCCCGCAAGCCACTCGAGCATTCATCGAAACGCCAGGAGAATTTTTCGTGAGCACCCCGCACGCCGACGCGCCGCTGGCCGCCGTCGAGGACCTCCACTCGCCCCACAGTGGCTACGACACACCGCTGGGCATCACCAACCCGCCCATCGACGAGCTGCTCGACCGCGCGTCGAGCAAGTACGCGTTGGTGATCTACGCCGCCAAGCGCGCACGGCAGATCAACGACTACTACAACCAGCTTGGCGACGGCATTCTCGAGTACGTCGGCCCGCTGGTCGAGCCTGGCCTGCAGGAGAAGCCGCTCTCGATCGCGCTGCGCGAGATCCACGGTGATCTGCTCGAGCACACCGAGGGCGAGGGCTAGGCCAAGGCGCTCATGGAGCGCAAGCGGATCATCGTCGGCGTATCCGGAGGCATCGCCGCATACAAGGCGTGCACGGTGGTCCGCCAGCTCACCGAGGCGGGCCATTTCGTCCGCGTCGTTCCCACCGAGTCCGCACTGCGTTTCGTCGGAGCAGCGACCTTCGAGGCGCTCTCCGGCAATCCCGTCCACACCGGCGTCTGGAATGACGTCCACGAGGTTCCGCACGTCCGCATCGGGCAGGACGCCGACCTCGTCGTCGTCGCACCCGCTACCGCAGACCTGCTCGCCAGGGCCGTGGCGGGCCGCGCCGACGACCTGTTGACCGCCACGCTGCTGACCGCCCGATGTCCGGTGCTGTTCGCGCCCGCGATGCACACCGAGATGTGGTTTCACCCCGCCACCGTCGACAACGTCGACACCTTGCGCCGCCGCGGCGCCGTCGTTCTCGAGCCCGCGTCGGGACGGCTCACCGGAGCCGACAGTGGCGCCGGACGGCTCCCCGAGGCCGAGGAGATCACCACGCTGGCCCACCTGCTCCTCGAGCGGGCCGACGCGCTGCCGTACGACCTCGCAGGCGTCAAGGTGCTTGTCTCGGCGGGCGGCACCCGCGAACCGCTGGACCCGGTGCGGTTCATCGGCAACCGGTCGTCAGGCAAGCAGGGATACGCGGTGGCCCGCGTTGCCGTCCAGCGGGGCGCCGATGTGACGCTGATCGCAGGCAACACCGCGGGGCTCGTCGATCCAGCAGGCGTCGACGTGGTTCACATCGGTTCGGCGGCCCAGCTGCGCGACGCGGTGTCCAAGCACGCACCCGATGCAAACGTCCTCGTGATGGCCGCGGCGGTCGCCGATTTCCGGCCCGCGCACTTCGAGGCCAACAAGATCAAGAAGGGGGCCTCTGAGCCCACCGCGATCGAGCTGACCCGAACCGACGACGTGTTGGCGGGCACGGTGCGGGCGCGTGCCGACGGCCAGCTGCCCAACATGCGCGCGATCGTCGGGTTCGCCGCCGAGACCGGTGACGCGAACGGCGACGTGCTGTTTCACGCCCGCGCCAAGCTCGCCCGCAAGGGTTGCGACTTGCTCGTCGTCAATGCCGTCGGTGAGAACCGCGCATTCGAGGTGGACAGCAACGACGGATGGTTGCTCGCATCCGACGGCACCGAGGCCGCCATGGAGCACGGTTCGAAAACTCTGATGGCCAGCCGTATCGTGGACGCGATCGTGGCGTTTCTGCACAACAGCGGCGGGTGATCCGGACGTACACATCCGCATGCGCGTAAGGGTTGCGCGCGAGGGGGGCGCACGTTTGGGTGCAACGAGTGGCGGCATGAGGCGAACGTAATAATTTGACTAACTAACTTTCTTTAAAGAGAGCTGTAGCGAGAGGAATGAACCGTGAGCGAAGGTCGGCTGTTCACCAGTGAGTCGGTGACCGAGGGGCACCCCGACAAGATCTGCGACGCGATCAGCGACTCGGTGCTCGACGCACTGCTTGCCGGCGACCCGAAGTCGCGGGTCGCGGTCGAGACGCTGGTCACCACCGGACAGGTGCACGTCGTCGGCGAGGTGACGACCTCTGCGAAGGAGGCGTTCGCCGATATCACCAACACTGTGCGCGCTCGCATCCTCGAGATCGGCTATGACTCCTCGGATAAGGGCTTCGACGGCACCACCTGCGGCGTGAACATCGGCATCGGCGCGCAGTCGCCGGACATCGCCCAGGGCGTCGACACCGCCTACGAGACGCGCGTCGAGGGCGAGCAGGACCCGCTCGACCTGCAGGGCGCCGGTGACCAGGGCCTGATGTTCGGCTACGCCATCAAGGACACCCCCGAGCTGATGCCGCTGCCGATCGCGCTGGCACACCGGCTCGCGCGCAGGCTGACCGAGGTTCGCAAGAGCGGCGTGGTCGACTACCTTCGCCCCGACGGCAAGACGCAGGTCACCGTGCAGTACGACGGCCACACCCCGGTCCGGTTGGACACCGTCGTGCTGTCCACCCAGCATGCCGACGGCATCGACCTCGAGGCGACGCTCACCCCGGATATCCGCGAGAAGGTCGTCAACACCGTCCTCGACGACCTGAAGCACGACTCCATGGACACCTCCGACTATCGCCTGCTGGTCAACCCGACCGGAAAGTTCGTGCTCGGCGGCCCGATGGGCGACGCGGGCCTGACCGGCCGCAAAATCATCGTCGACACGTACGGCGGCTGGGCCCGCCACGGCGGCGGGGCCTTCTCCGGCAAGGATCCGTCCAAAGTTGACCGTTCGGCGGCTTACGCGATGCGTTGGGTGGCAAAGAACGTGGTCGCAGCGGGCCTGGCCCAGCGGATCGAAGTCCAGGTGGCCTACGCGATCGGCAAAGCCGCCCCGGTCGGGTTGTTCGTCGAGACGTTCGGTACCGAGACCGTCGACCCGGCCCGGATCGAGAAGGCCATCACGTCAGTGTTCGACCTGCGGCCCGGCGCGATCGTCCGCGATCTGGACCTGCTGCGCCCGATCTACGCGCAAACCGCGGCCTACGGCCACTTCGGCCGCACGGACGTGGAGCTGCCGTGGGAGCAGCTGAACAAGGTCGACGAGCTGAAGGCTTCTGTCTAGCCTGTCTAGCTGCTAGGCGAACTGGTAGTCGGCCAACGGGTAGCGGCGGCTGCGCCAGTACGCCTCCATCGTGGTGGCCGGCCGCATCGGCACATCGCCGTTCTTGTCGAAGTAGTAGCTGTTGGCCAGTGAGCAACTGTCCTGCCAGAAGATCTGACGGTGTCGCTTGCGCATCATCTCGGCGAAGTAGCGGTCGTTGGCCTGCTGCGTCACCTCGACCCGCGTGGCGCCGCGGTCGCGGGCGTGGTTGAGGCAACGCACGATGTGGTGGCTCTGCGACTCGATGAGCGCGAAGTACGACGAGCCGACGTAGCCGTACGGCCCGAACACGGTGAAGAAGTTCGGGAAGCCAGGGATGCTGACGCCTTCGTAGGCCTGCAGCCGGTGGTCGTCCCAGTACTGGGCCAGCGTCTTACCTTGCGGCCCGGTGACTGAGTAGGTGAGCACATTGCTGGGGTCAAGCACCTTGAAACCCGTTGCGAGAATGAGCACTTCGACGTCGTGGCAGTCACCGTCGACGGTGGCGACCCCCGAGCCGGTGATCTTCTCGATCGGTTCGGTGATCAGGCTGACGTTGTCGCGGTTGAATGTCGACAGGTACGTGTTGTGGAAGCCGGGCCGCTTACAACCAACCGCGTACCTCGGCGTCAGCTTGTCCCGCACATCAGGGTCCTTTACCTGCGAGCGGAGATAGGCCTTGCCGAACTCAGGTGCGCGCTTGGCCATCGGATTGACGGTGAAGTACTGCGCGGCAAGCGGAAACGTCAACTCCACATAGGCCTGACTGAGCAGGCGTTGCACTGCCTTGCCGCCGGGAATGCGCATCCCGAGACGCGCGGCGGGGGGCAGCGGCACATCCGCCTTCGGGAAGCACCAGATCGGTGTGCGCTGAAAGACGTTGAGGTGCTCTACGATCGGCGCGATTTCCGGGATCACCTGAACGGCGGACGCCCCGGTGCCGATGACGGCGACCCGCTTGCCTGCGAGGTTCTGGCTGTGGTCCCAGCGCGCGGTGTGCATCGTCGCGCCCGCGAACGAGTCCACGCCGTCGATATCGGGCAGTTGCGGAGTGGTCAGCACTCCTCCCGCATTGACGAGAAACCGCGCGCTGACGGTGTCACCGGAGTCGGTCTCGACGTGCCATAGGTCGGTGTCCTCGTCGAACACCGCGCTGAGAACCGTGGTGTCGAACCGGATCTTGGGCCTCAGGCCGTACTTGTCGATGCAGTGTTCGGCGTAGGCCTTCAGCTCGCGACCGGGTGCATAGGTGCGCGTCCATTCGGCACTCTGCTCGAAGGAGAACTGGTAGGAAAACGACGGGATATCAACGGCGATACCGGGGTAGGTGTTCCAGTGCCACGTGCCGCCTGCCCCGTCGGCCGCCTCGATCAGCAGATAGTCACCCATGCCCGCCTTGTCCAGCAGGATGGCGGTACCGATTCCGGAGAATCCGGCACCGATGATGACGGTGTCGTGATCGGGCGCTGCCATCGGGCCTCCGACGATGTGGGTGCACGTCCAGTTCTACTCCGTTTGATTATTGCGGTCAGGGTCGTGACGATGAGGCGGCAGCGACCCTGAGTGCAATCTTGACGGCTGAATAGTCCGAGGTCGGCGTCTAGTACCTTCAGCAGAATGGCCTCCACCGATGCCGGACATGCCGGCTTCTCGTCGGTCACGAACCCGCAGCGGCTAACTCGAACACTGTGGCTGGCGGCCGTGGCCGTCGCCGCCTGCTACGGCTTATTCCTGGTCTTCACCGCTCTGCGGCTGCCGTCGGGCGCCGAGCTCGCAGGCCAGTTCTGGTTGCAGCCCGCGGTCAAGGCGGCACCCGCCGTGCTGCTGGCCGCCGCCGCGTTCACCCACCCGGTGGCACGGGAACGACGCTGGCTGATCGGCGCACTGGTCGCGTCGGCCGCAGGGGACTTTCTGCTGGCCATGCCCTGGTGGGAGCCGTCGTTCGTGCTGGGGCTCGCCGCGTTCCTCATCGCCCACCTGTGTTTTCTGGCCGCGTTGCTGCCGCTTTGCTCGTCGTCGGCGCCGCGGCTGGCCGCGGCCGCGGTGGTCGTCGCGGCGTGTGTCGCGCTGCTCATCTGGTTTTGGCCCAAGCTCATCGCCGAAGGCATGGCCATTCCGGTGACCGTCTACATTGCGGTGCTCGGCGCCATGGTGTGCGCGGCGCTGCTTGCCCGCCTGCCGACGCCGTGGACAGCGTTGGGTGCGGTGTGTTTCGCGGTATCTGACGCGATGATCGGCATCAACAAGTTCGTACTGGGGTCCGAGGCGCTCGCGGTGCCGATCTGGTGGGTGTACGCGACCTCGTTGGTGCTCATCACCGCGGGCTTCTTTTTCGGCCGGACGTCCGATCCGTCTGCTACACGATAGGTGTGAGCAAGACCGCGGCGGAACACGAGCCGATCGCCCGCGTGCTGCCGATGCTGTCGGTGCCGCACCTGGATCGCGAGTTCGATTATCTCGTCACCGCCGAACAATCCGATGACGCACAGCCCGGTGTGCGGGTCCGGGTGCGCTTCCACGGTCGCCTTGTTGACGCGTTCATCCTCGAAAGGCGTTCGGAGACAGACCATGTCGGCAGATTGGGATGGCTGGACCGGGTGGTGTCCGGCGAACGGGTGCTGACGCCCGACGTGCGCCGACTCGTCGACGCCGTCGCCGCGCGCTATGCGGGCACCCGGGCCGACGTGCTGCGGCTGGCGATCCCGCCGCGGCACGCAAACGTCGAAAAGGAAACGCCTGCCGAACTCACACCGCCGACCGTCGCTCCAGTCGACACCGAGCGGTGGGCCGAATATGGCAGGGGAGAACAGTTTTTTACCGCGATCCGAGAAGGCCGCGCCGCCAGGGCGGTCTGGCAGGCGCTGCCCGGCGAACGGTGGGCCGATCGGCTGGCCGAAGTCGCGGCGGCGACGGTCGACGCCGGACGGGGAGTGCTGGCGATCGTGCCCGACCAGCGCGACGTGGACACCCTCCATCACGCCTGCGTCCGGTTCGTCGACGAAAGCCGGGTGGTGGCTCTTTCGGCCGGACTCGGCCCCTCGCAGCGGTACCGGCGTTGGCTGTCGGTCTTGCGCGGTTCGGCTCGGCTGGTCATCGGAACCCGCAGTGCGGTCTTCGCTCCGGTCGCCGATCTCGGGCTGGTGCTGGTCTGGGACGATGGTGACGACACCCTTTCCGAGCCACGCGCGCCGTATCCGCACGCCCGCGAGGTCGGAATGCTTCGCGCGCACCAGTTACGTTGTGCCGCAATGATCGGCGGATACTCCCGCACCGCCGAGGCGCAGGCGATGGTGCGCAGCAGGTGGGCGCACGACCTGACAGCGGCCAGGCCGCTGGTGCGGTCACGGGCACCGCGGGTGATCGCCCTTGAAGAGAGCGCTTACACCCACGAGCGTGACCCTGCCGCGCACAGCGCCCGGCTGCCGTCGATGGCGCTGCAGGCCGCACGGTCGGCGCTCGACGCCGGGCGTCCCGTTCTCGTCCAGGTGCCGCGCAGGGGATACGTCCCGGCGTTGGCCTGCGGCCGTTGTCGCACCATCGCCCGCTGCAGGCATTGCACCGGCCCGCTGTCGCTGCCCGACCGGGATGCCGCGGGTGCGGTATGCCGCTGGTGTGGCCGCGAGGAAGTCGCGCTGCGCTGTGCCCGATGCGGGTCCGATGCCGTCCGTGCGGTCGTTGTCGGCGCCCGCCGCACCGCAGAAGAACTCGGCCGGGCGTTTCCCGGCACCTGCGTGGTGACCTCCGGCGGCGACACCGTGATTTCGACGGTGCCCGGTGATCCCGCCCTCGTCGTCGCCACCCCGGGGGCCGAGCCGGTGGCCACCGGTGGTTACGGCGCCGCGCTGCTCCTCGACGCGTGGGCGCTGCTCGGCCGCCAGGACCTGCGTGCGGCCGAGGACACACTGCGCCGCTGGATGGCGGCGGCCACCCTGGTTCGCAGCGGCGGCGACGGCGGAGTGGTCGCTGCCGTCGCCGAATCGACGGTGTCGACCGTGCAGGCGCTGATCCGCTGGGACCCCGTCGGGCACGCGCAGGCGGAGCTCGACGCCCGCGACGAGGTCGGCCTGCCGCCCGCGGTGCACATGGCCGCCGTCGACGGCGCGCCGGAGGCCGTGGTCACACTTCTGCAAACGGCTGAACTGCCCGACTCCGCGAACGTTCTCGGGCCCGTCGACCTGCCGCTGGGGGCCCGCAGACCCCCCGGCACCCCGGCCACCAGCCCGGTCAACCGGATGCTGGTGCGGGTGCCACGCATCGACGGCCTCGAGCTCGCTGCGGCGCTGAGACGGGCCACCGGGGTGCTCAGCGCGCGCCACGATCAGCAGCCCGTTCGGGTGCAAATGGACCCCTTGCACATAGGGTAGTGCGAGATGGCACGGCAGGAGGTGGCATGCGGCGGGTAATCCGATGGTTGATTCCGTTGGTGCTCATCATGTTTGGGCTCCTGTGGCCGCTGGTGTTGGAGCGCAGCTATGAGGAGCTGACCGCCGATGACCCGGTGGTCTTCAGCAATTTCGCGGCCGACTTCCGCGTCAACGCCGACGGCAGCATGGATGCCGTGGAGACGATCACCGCCGAGTTCCCGAGTGGGCGGCACGGCCTATTCCAGTTCTGGGATATTGCCAATCGCAACCACCCCTATGTGCGGCAGGTGCCCGAAATCCAGTCGGTGGAGATCGACGGTGTGGCCGCGCCCTATCAGATGTTGTGGGAGGGCGGCAAGCGGTTCCGAGTGGCCAAGATCGGTGACCCCGACGAGTACCTGAGTTTCGGCACACACGTCTTCGAGATCCGCTACACGGTGCCCGGTGTGCTCGACCCGGGCGGTACCGGCGGTGACACGAGGTTCGCCAAATCCACCGGCGACGACGTGGCCGCGCAGTCGGTGTTCTTCTGGAATGTCGTCGCGGGCTCCTGGAACAACCGGATGCGCCAGGTCGACATCTCGGTCACGCTGCCGAGCGATGTCACCGGTGCGCAGTGTTCGGTGGGTTTCGGGGTCGGTGCGCCCTGTAGTGATCTCACGATCACCGGCAATAAGGTCGAGCTTTCGACCTCGTATCTGGGGTCCCGCACGCCGGTCACGCTGCGGGCCGGGGTAGATGTGCCCACTCCCGCCCGTGACGAGTTGCTGTGGCCCTATACCTGGGATCGAATCTTGGGCTCTTCGCTGACCGAGACGGCGTTGATCCTGACGCTCACGGTCGCTTTCGCCCTCGGCGGCTTTCTCTGGCACCGCTCGACGGTCGAAACATCTCCCGGGTTCCCGCTGCAATACGCACCGCCGCCCGGCCTCGGGCCGGTGCAGACCGAGTACATCCGCACCGAAGCCGTCCCGCGCAACGCCCTCCCCGCGACACTGTTCTATCTGGCTGAGCGCAAGCTGATCGACCTGCGCCAGATCAACGACGAGTACTGGCGAATCCGCGGCCTCGGCGAAAAGTCCGCGTGGGACCAGCTGGACCCCGTGACCCGCAAGGTCGGCCACGCGCTACGAGTGAACAGGCCCGGCGACGAGTTCGAGGCGAAGAAGACCGTCAAGTCGGGCGAGAAGCTGAACAAGGCGAAGACCGACATGGCCAAGGCCGTGCAGAAGTGGGCCTTCGACAGCGGCCTGCTGGTCAAGCAGAAAAAGGAGCTGTGGATCCGCGCGGCCAACGTGACCGCGATGCTGCTCGCGGTCTGTTGCTTCTTGCTGTGGTTCGGCATTCCGTTCACCGCGGTTGGCCTGCCGTTCGTCGCCTTCTTCCTGTTCACCGCGCGGTCGTGGACCGACGGCGTCGGCACCCGTCGCACCGCGGCAGGTCGCGAACTGTGGTCTGCAGCCGGGGGATTCCACCGCATGCTGACCACCGATTCGGCCGAGTCGCGGTTCGACTTCTCCGCCCGCAAAGACCTCTACACCGCATACGTGCCCTTCGCGGTTGCAGCAGGAGCGGCGGCACTGTGGGCCAAGAAGTACGAGACCTCAACGGGTACGGTTGCACCTCAACCGGATTGGTATAACGCGTCGTCGACGTCCACGTCGTCGGGCTGGGGCTTTTCTGGCGGTTCGGGCGGTGGCAACTTCGACAGTTTCGAGTCGGCCCTTTCGTCGTCCATCGGCGCCTACACCGCATCGCAGTCATCGTCGTCGTCGTCCGGCGGCGGCAGCAGCGGCGGTGGTGGTGGCGGTGGT
>NZ_RARC01000048.1 GCF_003719305.1 Mycolicibacterium stellerae | reverse complement strand
CCTCGCACGTACACGGTGGTTTCCGGGGACACGTTGTGGGCCATCTCTGAGCGCTTCTACGGCGACGGCAGCAAGTACCAGCGGATCGCCGACGCCAGTGGGATCAGCAACCCCGACCTGATTCATCCAGGACAGGTGCTGACCATTCCGTAGCTGAAGTGAACGCAGGCAGCCCGGGCGCAATAGCCCGGGCTGCCTTGCTGTGGGCCCCCGCGCCGGTAGGGTAGAAGCCCACTGACCCCAACGAATCGGAGATGACGTTGCGCCGACAATGGTTGCGCTCGCTGGCGGCAGCGGGGGTCGCGGCGATCTTTGCGCTGACCGTTCCCGCGGCGCAGGCACATGCCACTCCCGGTGTCCTGGTCTACCCGGGAATGGAAATCCACCAGGGCTCCAACGTGTGCACACTCGGATTCGTCGATCCCGGGGCGCGCACCGCGTTCACCGCGGGCCACTGCCGCGGCGACGGGCCGGTCGTGGACAGGGCGGGTAACCCGATCGGCACCCTCACGGTATTCCGCGACAACACCCCCGACGGGGCCACGGTCGCCACCGATCACATGATCTCCGACTGGGAGGCCATCAGCCTCGCGCCGGATGTCGAGGTCAACGACATCCTGCCCGGTGGGCGCGTCCTGGTCTCCGACGCGGCCATCGCGCCGACACCCGGTCTTGCGGTCTGTCACTTCGGCGTGATCACCGGAGAGAGCTGCGGCAACATCGAATCGGTCAACAACGGCTGGTTCACGATGGCCAACGGAGTGGTCAGCCAGAAGGGTGATTCCGGCGGCCCGGTATACGTCGTCACGCCCGACGGCAGGGCCGCGATCGTCGGCATGTTCAACAGCACCTGGGGCAACTACCCGGCCGCGGTGTCCTGGCAGACCGCCAGCCAGCAGGCGCGCGAGGACGTTGTGCAATCCGCCTCGGGGAACCTCGCACCCGGCTGAGCCCTTTCTATAATGCTTGACTTATATAAGTAGCCACTTCTACAGTGGGGTGGTGCACGCGTTTGACGTTCTTGGTGATCCGGTTCGCAGGCGCATCCTCGAACTGCTCGCCGATGGCGAACTGACTGCCGGTGCGATCACCGCAACCATCCATGCCGAGTTCGATATCAGCCAACCCGCGGTATCGCAGCACTTGAAAGTGTTGCGGGACAACGGGTTCACCTCGGTGCGTGCACACGGCCAGCGGCGGCTGTACGCCGTCAACGGGCAGGCGCTGCGGGATGTCGACGACTGGCTCGCCGGGTTCCGCAGATTCTGGACGCCACACCTCGATGCACTCGCAACCGAAGTCGCGCGCGGGAAGCGGCAACGACGAAGGAGCGCAACATGATTGACGTCGACCAGCAGATCAACGCAGTCCGGCGCACCGTAGGTGGCCGGACGCTGGAGGCGGGGGAGGCCCGCGTCGTCACGATCAGCCAGTCGTACTCCACCGATGCGGCCGACCTCTGGGACGCCTGTACCAACATCGACCGGATCCCGCGGTGGTTCCTGCCGATCACCGGTGACCTTCGCGTCGGCGGCCACTACGCGCTCGACGGCAACGCCAGCGGGACGATCCTGACCTGCGAGCCGCCGCGCGAGTTCACCGCGACCTGGGAATGCGGCGACGACGTCAGCTGGATCGAGGTGAGCATCGCCGACGAGGGACCGAACCGCTCACGCTTCGAACTGCAACACATTTCGCATGTCGACGACCACTGGGAGCAGTTCGGGCCAGGAGCGGTCGGCATGGGCTACGACGGCGCATTGGTCGGCCTGGCGATCCATCTGTCGACCGGTGAGGCAGTCGAGCAGTCGGCCGGCCAAGCATGGATGGCATCCGAGGACGGGCGCCGGTTCATGAAGCGCTCCGGCGAGGCGTGGCATCAGGCCAATGTCGCGGCGGGTGCCGATCCGGACTGGGCGAGAGCGGCCGCGGATCGGTGTGTCGCCGCTTACCTGGGGGAAAACTAGAACACGTTCTAGCCAGCGGGGCACGACGGAGATATCCTCGTTTCGATGCATGCCCAGACACCTGTCCAGATCGCGTGGGTGACCGAGGATCTCGCGGCCACCGAAGAGGCCCTGACCACGCTGTTGGGTGCCAAAAAGTGGATACGCGTGCCGGATGTGCACTTCGGCCCGGACTCGTGCACATATCGTGGGCGGCCAGCCGATTTCGTCGCCCACATCTCGTTCAGTTACGCCGGGGACACCCAGCTCGAGCTGATCGCCCCCGTCACGGGCGAGAGCGTCTACACCGAGTTCCTCGACCGCGCAGGCCCTGGACTGCACCACATCTGTGTGGAGGTCGACGACGTCGACGAGGCGGTCGGCGCAGCAGAGGTGCTCCAGCGTGGGGTCATGCCAGGCGGCATGGAGTTCGCCTACGTCACCGTGGAGGCGGCAGGAGTGCCCTACATCGAGATCGCACACATCCCGCCCGAGATCCGGGCGTTCTTCGACTACGTGAAGCAGGAGCAGCAGCAGTGAAGCCGACGAGCGCTTGCGCGAGGAGAAATCGATGAAGGAGATCCCGGAGGCCGTCGACGCCGCCGACGTGACGAGTTGGTCTGACGAGGTCGACGTCGTGGTGATCGGTTTCGGTATCTCGGGCGGATCTGCTGCTGTCAGCGCCGCGGCGGCGGGCGCGCGGGTTCTTGTGCTGGAGAAGGCAGCGGCTGCCGGTGGGACGAGCGCGATGGCAGGTGGCCACTTCTACCTCGGCGGCGGCACCGCCGTGCAGCAGGCGACGGGTCACGACGACACTGCCGAGGAGATGTACTCCTATCTGGTCGCGGTGTCGCCCGAGCCCGACCACGAGAAGATCCGGGCGTACTGCGACGGCAGCGTCGAGCACTTCAACTGGTTGGAGGACTTGGGTTTTCAGTTCGAACGCACCTTCTACCCCGGCAAGGTCGTCGTCCCGCCCGGCACCGAAGGCCTGTCGTACACCGGCAACGAAAAGGTTTTCCCGTTCACCGAGAAGGCAAAGCCTGCACCGCGGGGCCACTCGGTTCCTGTGCCTGGTGAGCTGGGCGGTGCGGCCATGGTCATCGACCTCCTGGTCAAGCGCGCCAACGAACTCGGCGCCGAGGTTCGTTACGAGACAGGGGTGACGAACCTGATCGTCGAGGACGACAGCCAAGAAAAGCGAGTGGTCGGTGTCCGCTGGAAGCACTTCACCGAAACCGGTGCCATCAAGGCCAATGCGGTCATCATCGCCGCAGGAGGATTCGCGATGAATCCCGACATGGTCGCCGAGCACACACCTGCGCTCGGGCAGAAGCGCCGCACAAAACACCACGGCGTGGTGGAGCCCTACATTCTGGGCAACCCCAACGACGACGGCCTCGGGATCCGCATGGGTGTCTCCGCGGGCGGCGTCGCGAAGAGCCTGGACCAGTTGTTCATCACCGCCGCGGCCTACCCGCCGGAGATCCTGCTGACCGGGATCATCGTCAACAAGGACGGAAAGCGGTTCGTCACCGAGGACTCCTACCACTCCCGCACCTCTGCCTTTGTCCTCGAGCAGCCCGACCAGGTCGCATACCTGATCGTCGACGAAGACCACATGCAGATGCCCGAGATGCCGCTGATCAAATTCATCGACGGCTGGGAAACGGTCGAGGAGATGGAAGCCGCGCTGGGAATCCCCGAAGGAAATCTGGTCGAGACCCTCGACCGCTACAACAAGTACGCGGCGCAGGGTGAAGACCCCGACTTCCACAAGCAGCCGGATTACGTTGCGCCCCAGACGAAGGGACCATGGGCCGCATTCGACCTGTCGCTCGGCCGGGCGATGTACTCGGGGTTCACCATGGGCGGGTTGGCGGTCACCGTCGACGGTCAAGTCCTCCGAGAGGACGGCGACGTCGTCCCCGGTCTGTATGCCGCGGGCGCCTGCGCATCCACCATCGCTCAGGACGGCAAGGGGTATTCGAGCGGCACCCAGCTTGGCGAGGGCTCGTTCTTCGGCCGTCGAGCCGGAACCCACGCCGCAGGGCGCTAGACCGGCTCGAGCCGCCAGGCGCCATCGCCGAGCAACTCCAATCGACGGTCGTGGTGCTGCTCGAGTGTCGGGCGATGGCTGACGCTGACCACGATGCAGTCCGGCAGCCGGTCGCGCAGCGCGCGGTAGAGCGCGAACTCCTGGCCCTCGTCGATTGCCGACGTCGCCTCGTCGAGAAATACTGCCTTCGGTTTCTTCAGCAGCACACGCGCGAACGCGACGCGTTGCTGCTCGCCGGGTGACAACACCTTCGCCCAGTCGTTCACCTCGTCGAGCCGGCCGCCCAAATGCCCGAGCGCCACGGTCTCGAGGGCAGACCGGATCTCGTCGTCGGAATAGTCGCCTCCGTCCGCGGGATACGAGACCGCCCTCCGGAGATTCCCCAACGGCATGTAGGGCAGCTGAGACAGGAACATGGTGTCGTCCTCCGGACGACGCAGCGTCCCCGATGCGAACGGCCACAGCTGCGCCAGGCTGCGTAGCAACGTGGTCTTGCCACTTCCCGATGTGCCGGTGATGACCAACGAATCACCTGCGTCGAGCTGCACATCGAGCGGGTCGATGAGCCGTGTCCCCGCAGGAGTTCTTACCTCGACCTTATCGAGCTGAATCGAGCCATCGGTACTCGACACTGCGGTCAATGACGGTAGCTCCCTTGCCGTTTCGTTTGCGATCACCAGGCCGTGCAGCCGAATGATGGCGGCCCGGTAGCCGGCGAACGCGTCGTAAACGGAGCGGAAGAAGGACAGCGAGCCCTGCAGTTGGTTGAAGGCGCTCGACGATTGTGTGACGTCACCGAACTGAATCTGACCTGCGAACAACCGTGGTGCCTGGATGATGAGCGGCAGCGGGTCGACGATCTCGTTCATCGATCTGTTCCAGCCCAGGAAGGCGATGCCACGGCGGACCAACGCGCGGTAGTTGGCGATGATGGCCGCGAACCTGGTCCTCAGCTCACCTCGTTCGGCGTCTTCCCCGCGGTAGAGGCCGATGGACTCGCCCGCATCGCGCAACCGCACCAGCGCATAGCGGAACGCGGCGTTGGTCCGCTCGTTGCGGAAGGACAGCCGAATTATCGGACGTCCGATCCAAAACGCCACCACGGTCGTGAAGAAGACATAGAGAAGCGCCATCCAGAACAACGCCCGCGGGATCGTCAGGCCGAGGACGGGCAGCGGACCCGATAGGTTCCACAGGATCGGGATGAACTCGATCACCGACACGATGGCGAAGACCGTTCCGAACACCAGCGTCTGAGCCGTGCTGACGTCGAACGTGTTCGTTTCCGGTCCGGTCCCGGTGGTGAATACGTCGATGTCGTGCTGAATGCGTTGGTCCGCATTGTCGATAGGCTGGTCGATGAACCGCGATCGGTAGTAGGCGTCGCCGTCGAGCCAGTCGTTGGTCAGCCGGTGCGTGAGCCACACCCGCCATCGGATGATGAATCGCTGCATCAGGTAGGTGTCCAGCAGCGTACGGCCGACCTTGGCGACGATCAGCGCGGCGAGAATCAGTAATGCAACCCAGAAGCCATGTATCGCAGTCTCTTTCGCACTACCTTCACCCTCGAATGCGGCCTGCATCGCTGAGAACTGGTCGTTGGACTGATAGGTGAGCAGCACCACCAGCCGAACGTCGATCATCACCAACGCGAGCAGGACGGCGAGGAGCGCCCACACCGGGAGGCTCGCGCGGCCCTTGAAGTAATCGCCGGTGACGCGCCAGAACTGCCTGCCCCACGTGGTGAAACGGGCGAGCAGACCCAACAGCACCACCATGCCGATGGCGGCGAACACCCAGGCCTTGGCCACCCACAGCGCTGACGCGATGAGCTCGTCGCCCCAGTCAAGGGACGGCGTATACGTTTCCATGCCGGGAAGCTACCGCGGCATCGTTACACCGGTGCGGGTTCTGTCTCCTCGCCCTGGACCCGGCCGAACCGCCACTCTCCGTCGCCGAGCAACTCGAGTTCATGCGTATGGTGCTGCTCGACCGTCTTGCGATGGCTGACGCTGACCAGGATGGTGTCCGGCAGCTCGGTCCGAATGAGGTTGTAGACGAGGAACTCCAGGCCCTCGTCGAGCGCGGACGTGGACTCGTCGAGGAACACCGCCTTCGGCTTGGTCAACAACACGCGGGCGAAGGCGATGCGCTGTTGCTCGCCGGGGGAGAGCACCTTGGCCCAGTCCTGCACTTCGTCGAGCCGGCCGACCAGATGCGGTAGCGCCACCTTCTGCAGGGTGAACTTCAGGGTCGCATCGTCGACATCACCCTCCTCGAGCGGATAGCTGACGACGGCGCGTAAATCGCCCAATGGCACGTAGGGCATCTGCGACAGGAACATTGTCTCGTTGGGCCCGCACGGCCGCGTCAGCGTGCCTGACGTGTACGGCCACAGCTCGGCCAGGCTGCGCAGCAGCGTGGTCTTGCCCACTCCCGATTCGCCGGTGACCACCATTGTGTCGCCGACCTCCAGGCGCAGGTCGAGCGGGTTCACCAGCTGCTTGCCGTCAGGGGTGCGAACCTCGACCCTGCTGAGCTGCACCGTGCCGTCGACGCACGGCGTCGTCGTGATCTCGGGCAGCGCCCTGCCCTCTTCGTTGGCGATCAACAGGCCTTCGAGCCGGATGATCGCCGCCCGGTACGAGGCGAACCCGTCATAGGCATTCCGGAAAAACGACAGCCCCTGTTCGATGTTGCCGAATGCCGACGCCGACTGGGACATGGCGCCCAGCGGTATCTCGCCTGCGAAAAACCGCGGGAACTGGAACAGGTAGGGCGGGACGACGATGATCTGGCTCATCGAGAGGTTCCAGCCGTAGAAGCCCATCAGTCGATTGACGTAGCGCTTGTAGTTGGCGACGATCGGCGCGAAGAGTTTGCGCAACCCGGTGCGCTCGGCCATCTCGCCGCGGTAGAACGCGACGGCTTCCGACGCGTCGCGCAGCCGCACCAACGCGTACCGGAATGCCGCGTTGGTCTTCTCGTTCCTGAAGGAGAGCCAGATGATCGGCCTGCCGATCCAGAATGCGAATGCCGAAGCGAAGAGCACGTAGGCGATCAGGATCGTGAACATGCCTTTCGGAAGGTCGATGTTCACGATCGGCAGCGTGAGCGTGCCCGAAAGGTTCCACAGGATCGCGGTGAACGAAATCATCGAGGCGATGGCATCTACCGAGCCGAACAGCAGCGTGGCGGTCGACGTGTTGTTCGGTGTGTTGGGAAGTCCGCCGACGCCCGCCGTGAAGATGTCGATGTCGTATTGGATGCGCTGATCGGGGTTGTCGATCGTGTCGTCGATGAACCGGCCGCGGTAATAGGCCTTTCCCTCGAGCCAGTCACCGGTGAGCCGGTCGGTCAGCCAGGCGCGCCAGGCCAGCATGAACCGCTGCGCCATGAACAGGTCCAGCATGATCCGTGCGACGTGCAGGGCGGCCAGGAGCGAGAAGACGATCATCGACAGGAAAAAACCGTCCCTGCCGGAGTTCTTGATGGTGTCGTCGTCGCTGCCAAGGCCGGAGGCGACCACCTGGAAGCTCGTCATCATGTCGCTGCCCTGATAGGTGAAAAGCACCGAGAGCCGGACCCCGACCATCACCGACAGCAGGATCGCCGCGAGCCAAATCCAGACCTTGACACTGTCCGGGCCCTTGAAGTAGTCGCCGGTGATGCGCCAGAACTGTCGTCCCCACACGGTGTACTTGGCAAGCAGGACGCAGATCAGCAGCGTGGCAATCGCCGCTATCGCCCAGGCCTGGGCGACCCATTGCAGCGACGCCCATAGCTCATTGCCCCAATCCAGCGTCGGGGTGAACATTCCCTCTTCCACCCCGGCAACCTACCCCGACAAGCTTGGGCCAGCGCTGTAGACGCCTCAGTTGCGCGTGCCGAGTGGCTCCAGCCGCCACTCACCACGACCGACCAGCTCCAGGTGCCGCGCGTGGAACTGCTCGACCGTGCCGCGGTGACTCACGCTGACCAGAATCATCTCCGGCAGCTCCGTGCGAATCAGCTCGTAGAGCGTCAGCTCGAGGCCCTCGTCCAGTGCCGAGGTCGACTCGTCGAGAAACACCGCCCGCGGTTTGGTCAGCAGGATCCTGGCAAAGGCGATCCGTTGCTGCTCGCCGACCGAGAGCACCTTTCCCCAGTCGCCGACGTCGTTGAGCCGGATCGCCAACTGCGGGAGGGCGACCTTGATCAAGGCCTGCTGGATCTCCCTGTCGTCCACGGCGCCCTCGTCGTTCGGATACGACGTGACGGCGCGCAGGTCGCCCAGGGGCAGGTACGGCAGCTGAGGCACGAACATCGCAGCCTGCCTGCCTGCAGGCAGCGCGACGCTGCCCGACACGAACGGCCACAGGCCTGCGAGGCTCTGCAATAGAACGGTCTTGCCGATACCCGAGGGTCCGCTGATCAGCAGCGTGTCGCCCGGCTCGAGGGTGAAGTCAAGTGCCCGAAGCAGATTCGCACCGTCGGGAGTTCGCACCTCGACACCTTCCACCGCCAAAGAGCCGTCGGTGGTGGTTGCCGTCGTCACCTGGCTGAACCTGCGGGCACGCTCGTTCTCCGCGACGAGCCCGTCGAGCCGGATCACCGCCGCGCGGTAGCTCGCGAACTCGTCGTAGGCCTCTCGAAAAAACGACAGCGCGTTGTGGATCGTCACAAACGCGGTCGCCGACTGGATGACATCGCCGAAGGAGATTTCGCGTGCGAAAAGCCGTGGCGCCTGAACGACGTAGGGCAACGGGTTGATCGCCTGGCTCACCGTCAGGTTCCAGCCGATGAACCGCACCATGCGGTTGAGCCAGTCGCCGTAGTTCGACATCACCTCCGACAGCCGACCGCCCAGCAGGCCGCGTTCGACCTTCTCGCCTCGATACAAACCGATGGCGGCGCTCGCATCCCGCACCCGCACCAGCGCGTACCGGAAGCCGGCGTTTCGAAGCTCGTTCAGATAGCTCAACCGGATCAGCGGTCTGCCGATGATGAAGGCGATGACGGTGGCCCCCAGCACGTAGACGATGACGATCCAGAACAACGCCCGCGGGAGCGTGATTCCACCCAGCGTCAGGGCTCCCGACAGCTGCCAGAGGATCGAGCCGAACGCGATCACCGAGAGCACGGCCGCCACCGCACCGAACAACAGGGTGTGTCCCGACCCGTATGCCGGGTTGTTGGGCTGTCCACCGACTCCCGTGGTGAAGATGTCGATGTCCTGTTGGATGCGCTGGTCGGGGTTGTCGCTGGGGGTGCGGAAGAATTGCCGCCGGTAGTAGGCGAAGTCGCCAAGCCAGTCGTCAATCAGCCTGGCGCTCAGCCAGATCCGCCATCGCATGATGAACCGTTGCATCAGGTACATGTCGGCCAGGTTGAGGACGACGTGCACCACAGCGAGGATCGCGAAGATGCCGATGGTCACCCAGAAGCCGTGAATGCCCGAATCGGTGAGCTCACTTTCGCCCGTGGCAATTCCCTGGAGGGCGACTTGCAGCGAGGTGAAGACGTCGTTGGTGTAGTAGCTGATCAAGACGGTGATTCGGACCGCGATGATCGTCGATACCAGCAGCAGCGCCAACATGGCCCACACCACCTGGCTCTGCCTGCCCATGAAGTACGGCCCGGTGACGCGCCAGAACTGGCGCCCCCACTCGGTCGTCCGTCCGATCAGGACGAGAACGACGATCAGGCACGGCGCGGTGATGGCGAACGCAACCACCACCCACACGGTGGAATTCAGTAGCTCATGGCTCCAGTCGATCGACGAGGAGAAGGTGCCGGTGTTCATTCAGCGACGCCTCCCTCCAGCCGGAGTCGGCCTGCGGCGAAGCTACCGCAGGTCGGGCGCCTGCCGTGGTCGACACGCTTGCGCCGAATGTCGAGGACAGGTGGGTGACCAGCTCGTCGGCGTCGACTCGGGACGCGGCGAACGACAGGTGGCCGTCCGGTCGCACGACGTACACAGCCGATTCGCCGGCGGCGTACATCCGCGCGAAATCCCCAGCGCTGTCGCGGATCAGCGGCAACACCGTGGTTGCCACGTCGGCGTCGGTCGCGACGATCAGATACACGTCGATGTGGCCGCGCGCGGCGGCGACGGCCGCCTGCGCAGCCCGCTCGAAAGACGCGATATCGTCGGCGGTCGAATCGCCGCCTGCGTAGAGCAACACGGTGTGCTCACGCCGACTAAGCAACGAGAAAAGCCGCATCGGACCCGTGACGGCATCGCGGGTCAGGCCTGTCGCATCGGGGGCGCGGCCCCCGGCGCCCTTCGCGACGATCGGGCTGTCGTCGTAGCGGATCAACAGCTGTGCCTCCCGCCGGATCACGAAGTCCGGGTCGGTCGAGTCGGCGCCGATGCCTTCCCGCGCGCTGCGCACCGTCCGGCCGACGACCTCCTCGCCGACCGGCCGCCGCTCGGCGTCGTAGCTGTCCAATAGCCCGGGCGCCGCGTCGGCTGCCACCGCCAGCGCCAACTTCCAGGCCAGGTTGTGGGCATCCTGGATGCCGGTGTTCATGCCCTGGGCGCCCGTCGGCGGGTGAATGTGCGCGGCATCGCCCGCCACGAACACGCGGCCGCGGCCGTAGGCGTCGACGATGCGGTGGCTGATCCGAAACACCGAGGACCACCGCAGGTTTCGCGCGGTGACTTGCTCCGGCGCCAAGCGGTCCAGCACCGCCTGGATATGGTGCAATTCCGGCTTACGGGATCCCTCGAACCCGTGCGCGATCCCGTCGGGGGCCGCCGATCCACCCGTGAGGTCCTCTGGCACCAGCATCGACATGCGGTACCGCCCCCGGCCGGGCAGTGGAATGCAGACCAGCAGGTCGTCGGTGGTGCCGTCGGTCTGGTGCATCGACCGGACCGCCCAGCCCCGCGGCACCGACCAGTCCACCTCGACGTCGCCGAGCATGTACTGCTCCTCGAACGCCGCGCCCTCGAACGTCAGGCCAAGGCCTTTACGCACGATGCTGTGGGCGCCGTCGGCACCGACGAGATAGCTTGCCCGCACGGTCTGCTGCCCGCCGTCGCTGTCCAAGGTCGCCGTCACACCGTCGTCGTCCTGCTCGAAGCCCGCAACCCGCAGACCCCGCTCGACCTGCACGCCGTGCATGGCCAGCTCCTCGCGCAGGATCCGCTCTGTGGCGTATTGCGGGATCGCGGTGAACCCGAACGGGACGTCGGCGGGCGTGGCGAACTCGATCTGGGCAACCTTTTCACCGTTGACGTACACCATCTGACCGAACATCTGGATGGCCGCGTCGAGGATGCGGTTCAGCACGCCCATACCTTCGAACACTTCGAGCGTACGAGGTTGCACACCAACGGCTTTGGCATACTGCGGCGGGTCGGTGATGGGGTCGACGATCCGGAAGTCGACTCCGCGGCGGGCGAGTTCGATCGCGGCCGTGAGCCCGATGGGGCCAGCGCCTGCGATGAGCACGTCGGTGCGAACCATGGGTGTGATTATGCTGCGGCCATGAGCATCGACGCTCCGACGGGGAGCAAGGTAGGCGCCGGACACCTGATCGCGCGCCGATTGCGGGCCAGCGGTATCGACACGATCTTCACGCTGTCGGGTGGGCATCTGTTCTCCATCTACGACGGATGCCGCGCCGAGGGTGTCCGGCTGATCGACACCAGACACGAGCAGACCGCCGCCTTCGCCGCCGAGGGCTGGTCGAAGGTCACTCGGGTGCCCGGGGTTGCGGCGCT
Organism: Mycolicibacterium stellerae; assembly: GCF_003719305.1. Taxonomy (GTDB): domain Bacteria; phylum Actinomycetota; class Actinomycetes; order Mycobacteriales; family Mycobacteriaceae; genus Mycobacterium; species Mycobacterium stellerae. The sequence goes on along the minus strand of NZ_RARC01000048.1, from coordinate 23,458 downwards.
CACCGCGGGACCCGGCGTGACCAACGGGATGAGCGCGATGGGTGCCGCCCAGCAGAACCAGTCACCGCTGGTCGTGCTCGGCGGCCGGGCACCGGCGCTGCGCTGGGGTCAGGGTTCGCTTCAGGAAATCGATCATGTGCCGTTCGTCGCGCCGTTGACCCGGTTCGCGGCCACCGCGTCGTCGGCGGGCGCGGTCGGCGGGCTCATCGACGACGCGCTGAGGGCGGCCATGGGTTACGGCGGTTCGCCGACCGGTGTCGCGTTCGTCGACTTCCCGATGGATTACGTCTTCGGTGAGGCCGACGACGCGGGCGGTCCAGGCGCGCTGGCGGCAGGACCGGATCCGGTGCTGGCCGACGGTGAGGCGCTCAGCGTCGCGGCGGGTCTGCTCGCCGGTGCGCAGCGCCCGGTGATCATGGCGGGCACCAACGTGTGGTGGGGTCATGCGGAGGGGGCGTTGCTCGCGCTGGCCGAGGCGATGCGCATTCCGGTGCTGATGAACGGTATGGCGCGCGGGACGGTACCGGCCGACCACGAGCTGGCCTTCTCGCGAGCGCGGTCAAAGGCGTTGAAGGAGGCCGACGTTGCGCTGATGATCGGCGTTCCGATGGATTTCCGGCTTGGTTTCGGAGGCGTCTTCGGCGAGCAGACGCGCCTGATCGTCGCCGATCGCGTCGTGCCGGAGCGGCCGCACCCGCGCGACGTCGCCGCCGAGTTGTACGGCGATCTTCCGGCGACATTGGCTGCGCTTGCCGGTGAGCGGGGCGCGGATCACGAATCCTGGATCTCCGACCTGAGGGTCGTGGAATCGGCGGGTCGTGCCGCCGAGGACGCCGAACTGACCGATGACCGCAGCCCTTTGCATCCGATGCGGGTGTACGCCGAGCTGAAGCCGCTGTTGGACCGCGACGCGATCGTGGTCATCGACGCCGGTGACTTCGGTTCCTACGCAGGCCGCGTCATCGACAGCTATGTACCGGGCGCGTGGTTGGACAGCGGGCCGTTCGGCTGTCTTGGCTCGGGTCCCGGCTACGCGCTGGCCGCGAAGCTGGCCCGACCCGACCGGCAGGTGGTGCTGCTTCAGGGCGACGGCGCGTTCGGTTTCAGCGGCATGGAGTGGGATACGTTGGTGCGCCACGGCGTTCACGTCGTGTCGGTGATCGGCAACAACGGGATCTGGGCTCTGGAAAAGCATCCGATGGAACTCCTGTACGGGTATTCGGTGGTGGCAGAGCTGCGGCCGGGCACCCGCTACGACGAGGTGGTCACCGCACTCGGTGGGCATGGCGAGCTGGTGTCGACGCCCGCGCAGCTGCGGCCCGCGCTCGAGCAGGCGTTCGCGTCGGGGGCGCCTTCGGTGGTCAACACGCTGACCGATCCGCAGGTCGCCTACCCGCGCCGGTCGAACCTCGCCTGACCCCGCACCGCGAGCGACGGTGCGTGTGGGCGGGGCACCCCCCACCGCGAGTGTGCGTGTCTGCACGCGACACGCCGCAGATTCTTGTGCAACTGTGCACGCTCGCGAGGAGGAATCAACCCGAAATTCGCTGGACGCACTGAGCATTCGGTGGCCATGCTGGACCGCGTGGATGTCCGGGTTCACGAAGTCGCCGCGCGGTTCCGCGAGATCGCAGAACCCCTCTATCGCCGCGACCCCGTCGGAAACACCATCGAGCTGACCCTGCTGCGCTCAGCTCGATTCGGTGACGACGCGCTGCTGACCACCGTATGGGACGACGGCGCCGCCATCGGTGCGGCTCTGCAGACTCCGCCATATCCGTTGGTGTGCAATGGGATACCCGCCGAAGCCCGTCAGGCCGTGGCGAAGGAGTTGGCAGGCATCCGTCCCGACATGAGCGGCGTGCGCGGCAGGCGCGATACGGCGATGGCCTTTGCCGAAGCCTGGCGGGCGACGACTGGCCGCGATGGCGCCGTCACCACAGAAGAACGGCTCTACCGGATGGGCACCCTGCAACCGCCTGCAGGAGTCCCCGGCAAGCACCGCGACGCCACCGCGGCCGACAACGATCTGCTCGTCGACTGGGTGGAGCATTTCTTTGTCGAAACCTTCAGCCACCAGCGTGACGCGGCCGCGGGTCGGCGGTTCGTCGACAACGCGAACGCTGTCGGCGACCGCTTCGTCCTCTGGGACCAGAGTGGCAGGCCGGTGAGCATGGCGATGCTGCGGGCGCCCGCGGCCGGGGTGTCCCGCATCGGGCCCGTCTTCACGCCGCGGAACGCACGCGGACACGGCTACGGCTCGGCGGTGACCGCCGCGGCGTCGGATCTGGCGCGTAGTGGTGGCGTCGACGACGTGGTGCTGTTCGCCGACCTGGCCAACCCGACATCAAACGCGATCTACCAGCGGATCGGATTCGAGGCCGTCGCCGATTTCGTCCGCATCGATTTTGCCGACGCCCACGCCGACGCCCGCTAGGCGAGCAGCGCGAGCGCGCGCAGAATGCGCACGTCCAACGGCATGTCCGGGGGCAGACACGCACCGTCGCAGGGCAAAAGGACCGCCGCGTACCGTAGCTGTCGTGGCGAGAACGAAGACCCGCACCTCAAGTGGTGTCAGCAACCGATTCTGGAAACTGCTCGGCGCGAGCACAGACAGGGACCAGGCCCGATCGATGGCGCAGGTGAGCGCCGCAGAGGAGTTCGACGACAAGGCCGCCGACCTCGACGAGGACCAGCTGAAGAAGGCCGCCGAGCTGCTGCATCTCAAGAATCTCGCCGAGTCGAAGGACATTCCGCAGTTCCTCGCGATCGCCCGGGAGGCCTCCGAACGCACGACCGGGCTGCGGCCGTTCGACGTTCAGCTGCTGGGAGCACTGCGGATGCTGGCAGGCGATGTCATCGAGATGGCCACCGGCGAGGGCAAGACGCTGTCCGGCGCGATCGCCGCCGCCGGCTACGCGCTCGCAGGCAGGCACGTCCACGTCGTCACCATCAACGACTACCTCGCCAAGCGCGATGCCGAATGGATGGGCCCGCTGCTGGAAGCGATGGGGTTGACCGTCGGCTGGGTGACCGCGGACTCCACCGCCGAGGAACGGCGCGCCGCGTACAAGAGCGACATCACCTATGCCTCCATCAACGAAATCGGGTTCGACGTGCTGCGCGACCAGCTCGTCACAGACGTCGACGACCTGGTGTCGCCGAACCCCGACGTAGCGCTCATCGACGAAGCAGACTCGGTGCTCGTGGACGAGGCACTAGTTCCTCTTGTGCTTGCAGGCACGTCGCACCGGGAACTCCCGAAGCTCGAAATCATCCGGCTGGTAGGCGAATTGGTCGCAGGCGACGACTACGACACCGATTCCGACAGCCGCAACGTCCACCTCACCGAGACCGGCGCCCAGAAGATCGAGGCCAAGCTCGGCGGCATCGACCTGTACTCCGAGGAACACGTCGGGACCACTCTGACCGAGGTGAACGTCGCCCTGCACGCGCACGTGCTGCTGCACCGAGACGTGCACTACATCGTCCGCGACGACGCCGTGCACCTGATCAACGCCAGCCGCGGCCGCATCGCGCAACTGCAGCGCTGGCCCGACGGATTGCAGGCCGCCGTCGAAGCCAAAGAGGGCATCGAGACGACGGAGACCGGCGAGGTGCTCGACACCATCACCGTGCAGGCGCTGGTCAACCGGTATCCCACGGTGTGCGGTATGACCGGCACCGCGCTGGCCGCTGGCGAGCAGCTGCGCCAGTTCTACAAGCTCGGTGTTTCGCCGATACCGCCGAACGCCCCCAACATCCGCGAAGACGAGGCGGACCGCGTCTACATCACCGCCGCGGCCAAGATCGACGGCGTCGTCGACCACATCATCGAAGTGCACAAGACCAAGCAGCCGATCCTGGTCGGCACCCGCGACGTCGCCGAATCCGAGGAACTGCACGAGAAGTTGGTCAAGGCCGGCGTGCCCGCCGTCGTGCTGAACGCGAAAAACGACGAGGAAGAAGCGCGGGTCATCGCCGAAGCGGGCACGCTCGGCTCAGTCACGGTGTCCACCCAAATGGCAGGCCGCGGCACCGACATCCGCCTCGGCGGCTCCGACGAAGTCGACCACGATGAGGTCGCCGAGCTTGGCGGCCTGCATGTCATCGGCACCGGGCGGCACAGCACCCAGCGGCTGGACAACCAGCTGCGCGGCCGCGCGGGCCGCCAGGGCGACCCCGGTTCGTCGGTCTTCTTCTCCAGCTGGGAAGACGACGTGGTGAGGGCCCACCTGGAGCCGGAGAAGCTGAACAAGCTGCCCACTGAAACCGACGACGACGGCCTCGTCGTCAACAAGAAGGCCGCGGGCCTACTCGACCACGCACAGCGCGTCGCCGAAGGCCGGCTGCTGTCGGTGCATGCCAACACCTGGCAGTTCAACGAGCTGATCGCCCAGCAGCGCGCCATCCTGGTAGAACGTCGAAACACGTTGCTGCGCACCTCGACTGCCCGCGAGGAACTGGAAAAGAAGTCGCCGGACCGCTACCAGAAGCTGGCCGAGGACCTCAGCGAGGAACAGTTGGAGAAGATCTGCAGGCAGATCATGCTCTACCACCTGGACCGCGGGTGGGCGGATCACCTCGGCTACCTTGCCGATATCCGCGAGAGCATTCACCTTCGTGCGTTGGGGCACCAGAAGCCGATCGACGAGTTCCACCGGATGGCCGTCGACGCGTTCGCCTCGCTGGCCGCCGACGCGATCGAGGCCGCTCAGCAGACCTTCGAGACCGCAAACGTCCTGGAAGAGGAGCAAGGGCTCGACCTGTCCAAGCTGGCCCGGCCGACCTCGACATGGACCTACATGGTTCATGACAATCCGCTATCGGATGACTCCATGTCGGCGCTGAGTATGCCCGGGATAACGCGCTAGGTTTATCCCATGAGCCGCGCGCCGGGGGATGTGCGTGATCGCGTGGTGACGGTGCCGAACGCGTTGTCGGTGCTGCGCTTGTTGCTGGTTCCGGTCTTCCTTTATCTGTTGCTGGTCGCGCATGCCAACGGCTGGGCCGTGGCCGTGCTGATGTTCAGCGGCTTCTCGGACTGGGCCGACGGCAAGATCGCGCGGCTGGTCGACAACCAGTCGTCGCGCCTCGGTGAGCTTCTCGACCCAGCCGTCGACCGGATTTACATGTTGACAGTGCCGCTCGCGTTCGGTTTCGCGGGCATCGTGCCGTGGTGGATCGTCATCACCCTGATCGGTCGCGACGCGATCCTGGCGGCCACGCTGCCGCTGCTGCGCAGTCGCGGACTGACCGCGCTGCCGGTGACCTACATCGGCAAGGGTGCGACTTTCGCCCTCATGTCGGGGTTCCCGTTGGTACTGCTCGGGCAGTGGGATGCGCTGTGGAGCCGCGTGATCCTGGCCTGCGGGTGGGCATTTGTGATCTGGGGACTCGCGCTTTATCTGTGGTCTGCCGTGCTGTACCTCGCGCAGGTGGTGATGGTGATGCGTCAAATGCCGAGGGCGCGCGACGAGCCTCTCGAGCAAAGAGCAGACGGCCCCTCCAGTGGTTGACCCCGACGAGCGGCGTGCACTCGGCGGCTACGACCCCGATGCCGGACGCAATACGCATGAGGCAGGCGCGCCGAAGCTGATCCCCGTGCCGTCGCTGCTGCGCTCGCTGTTGTCCGAGCACCTCGACCCCGGTTACGCGGCGGCGGCCGAACAGCGCAGCGCGGGCGCGCAACCGAGAAGCCGGCTGGCCACCGCAAGCTGGCAGGTGCTCGCGGCCCTGGCGATCGCGACCGTGTTGGCATTCGCGGTCGCGCAGGCCCAAGCCACCGCGCCCGGTGTGCGGGAGAGCCAGCAGGTGCTTTCGGGCAGCGTGCGGTCGGCCGAGGAGGCAGCGGGCTCCGCGGCCACCCGTCGCGACGCGCTGGCAGAAGAACTCGACACCGAACGACGCAGCCGCCTCGAGGGAGACGAGCGCGGCAGGCAGCTGCTCGGCAACCTGGACGGCGCCAACTTCTCGGCGGCGGCAACCGCGGTCACCGGTCCTGGGCTGACGGTTACGCTCACCGATCCCGGCGCCTCGAAGGATCTCAGCGACGTGTCGAAGGAACGCGTCGAGGGCAGCCGTCAGGTCATCCTCGATCGGGACCTGCAGCTGGTGGTCAACTCGCTGTGGGCCAGTGGCGCCGAGGCGATCTCGGTGGGTGGAGTGCGAATCGGACCCAACGTGACCATCCGGCAGGCCGGCGGCGGCATCCTGGTCGACAACCAGCCGATCGCCAGCCCCTACGCGATTCTGGCCGTCGGGCCGCCGCACACCATGGCCGATGCGTTCGACCGCAGCCCCGGTCTGCATCGGCTGCGCCTGCTGGAGGCCTCGTATGGCGTCGTGGTCACCGTCAGCGCAGCCGACGACGTGACGTTGCCCGTCGGTTCGGTGCGAGATGTCAACTTCGCCAAGGAAATCGGAGACAAATGATCGGAATCGCCGCACTTGTCATCGGTATCGTGCTCGGCCTGGTCTTTCATCCCAGCGTGCCCGAGTTCATCGAACCCTATTTGCCGATCGCAGTGGTCGCCGCTCTGGATGCGGTGTTCGGCGGCCTGCGGGCATACCTGGAGCGCATCTTCGACTCGAAGGTCTTCGTGGTGTCATTCGTGTTCAACGTCCTCGTCGCCGCGCTCATCGTGTATGTCGGCGACCAACTCGGCGTCGGCACCCAACTATCGACGGCGATCATCGTCGTGCTCGGAATCCGGATCTTCGGCAACGCCGCGGCCCTGCGCCGCAGACTGTTCGGCGCCTGAGCCATGAGCAGCGACGCCCCCGACTCCGCAGCAGCGCACGAGGCCGAACCGGCGGGCCGTCACGAACTGCCGCCCGACGAGCCCGCCCGGCAAATCGGTGACCTGCAGCCCGCAGGCGTCGAAGGTGTGATGCGGCGGGGACGGTCGCAGCTGGTGTTCGGCGCGCTTGGTGTCCTGCTGTGCGTGCTGCTCGGCATCGCGATCGTCACCCAGGTGCGACAGAACGATTCCGGCGACTCGCTGGAGACCGCGAGACCGGCCGACCTACTGGTGCTGCTGGATTCGTTGCAGCAACGCGAGGCCGCGTTGAACACCGAGGTCGCCGACCTCCAGCGGACACTGGCGGCACTACAGGCATCGGGCAGCAGCGGCCAGGCGGCGATCGAGAACGCCCAGGCCCGGCTGGCCGCGCTGTCGATTCTGATCGGCTCGGTGGCCGCAACGGGTCCCGGGGTGACCTTGACCATCGACGACGCTGCCGTCGGGGTGGCGCCGGAAACCATGCTCGACGTCATCAATGAGCTGCGCAACGCCGGCGCGGAGGCGATGGAGGTTGCGGGGGGACAGGGAGATCCGAAGATCTCTGTCCGGGTCGGCTTGGACACCTGGGTGGTCGGAAGGCCCGGCGCGCTCGAGATCGACGGTCAGACCCTCAACCCACCGTATACCGTTGTGGCCATTGGCGATCCACCGACGCTGGCTGCAGCGATGAATATTCCCGGCGGCGCGATGGACAGTGTCGAGCGCGTGGGCGGCACGATGGTGGTACAACAATCCGACCGGGTGGATGTAACCGCCTTGCGGCAACCGAAAGCCCGCCAATACGCTCAGCCCGTGAAGTGAGCACCACCTGCAAAGAGGAGCGCCGTGAGCGAAATCCCGCCCGACCTGTCCTACACCGCCGAACACGAGTGGGTGCAGCGCGTCGGTGACGACACCGTAAGGGTCGGCATCACCGACTTCGCTCAGTCGTCCCTCGGGGACGTGGTGTTCGTCCAGCTGCCCGACGTCGGCACCGACGTCACCGCGGGCGAGTCCTTCGGCGAGGTCGAGTCGACGAAGTCGGTGTCCGACCTGTATGCGCCTGTGACGGCGAAAGTCGTTGCAGTCAATGGCGATCTGGAGGGCAGCCCGCAGCTGGTCAACTCCGATCCCTACGGAGAAGGGTGGCTCATCGAGTTGCAGGCCGACTCCGACGCCCTGGCAGGAGAGGTCGACGGTCTGCTGGACGCCGACGCCTACCAGGCGCTGGTGACCGAATGAGATGTTGTTAGGGTTCCATCGATCGGTTCACCATCTGACCGCGAGACGTGTTCAACTTGATCGGGCGGGGGTGGACCCAATGGGGACCGCCGCGCGGTACGGTCGACGTCAGACGTATGACGGCTGGACAGGGGCCCACGCAGGGCCCGGCCAGATATCGCCACAGCAGCCAGTGAGGAGCAGCGGGTGACGGATAAAGATCAGAATTTCGGGGCTGACCAGACGTCTGACGAGCTCACCGTGGAGACCACATCGGTGTTCCGCGCCGACTTCCTCAACGAACTGGACGCCCCGGCGTCGGCGGGTACCGAGGGGGCGGTCTCGGGGGTCGAGGGCCTGCCGGTGGGATCGGCGTTGCTCGTCGTCAAACGCGGTCCAAACGCGGGATCACGCTTCCTGCTCGATCAGCCGACGACGTCCGCCGGGAGACATCCCGACAGCGACATCTTCCTCGACGACGTCACGGTGAGCCGACGCCACGCAGAGTTCCGGCTGGAGAATGGTGAGTTCCAGGTCGTCGACGTGGGCAGCCTCAACGGCACCTACGTCAACAGGGAGCCGGTCGACTCTGCGGTCCTGGCCAACGGCGACGAAGTGCAGATTGGCAAATTTCGCCTGGTATTCCTGACCGGCCCGAAGACAGACGACGACAGCGGGCCAGGCAGCTAGGTTGACTCGATGAGCGCTTGCGCTAAGAGCAGATGACACAGCCCGACACGCCCGCGTTAGCCGGGATGTCGATCGGAGCGGTACTCGACTCGCTGCGACCGGACTTCCCGGACGTGACCATCTCCAAGATCCGGTTTCTGGAGGCCGAGGGACTGGTCACGCCGCAGCGGACGCCATCGGGTTATCGACGGTTCACCGCGTATGACTGTGCTCGGCTGCGTTTCGTCCTGACCGCGCAGCGCGACAACTACCTGCCGTTGAAGGTCATCAAGGCCCAGCTCGACGGTCAGCCCGACGGCGAGCTGCCACGCACCGGATCCCCGTACGGCGTACCGCGTTTGGTGCCGGTGTCCGGCGAGCAGGCCGACACCGACGCCGCCGTGGCACCGACCCAGGTGCGGCTGAGCCGCGAAGACCTGGTGGCGCGCTCAGGGGTGGCCGAAACGGTTCTCACCGCTCTGATCAAGGAAGGGGTGATCACGACGGGACCCGGCGGTTTCTTCGACGAGCACTCCGTGATCATCGCCCAGTGCGCCCGTGCGCTCGCCGAGTACGGGGTGGAGCCCCGCCATCTGCGTGCGTTCCGGTCGGCCGCCGATCGGCAGTCCGATCTGATCGCTCAGATCGCCGGACCGGTGGTCAAGGCGGGCAAGGCGGGTGCGCGGGATCGTGCCGACGATCTGGCCCGCGAGGTGGCCGCACTGGCTATCACACTGCACACGTCATTGATCAAGTCGGCCGTGCGCGACGTTCTCGACCGGTGAGGATTAGACTCGTCGTATTGGCTTCGGCGGTGCGGAGGGCAGACACAGATGGGTGAGGTTCGTGTGGTCGGCATTCGCGTGGAGCAGCCCCAGAACCAGCCAGTGTTGCTGCTGCGCGAATCCAACGGTGATCGCTATCTGCCGATCTGGATCGGCCAGTCCGAGGCCGCGGCGATCGCCCTGGAGCAGCAGGGGGTCGAACCCGCCCGCCCGCTGACCCACGACCTGATCCGGGATCTCATTGCCGCGCTTGGCCATTCGCTCAAAGAGGTGCGCATCGTCGACCTCCAAGAGGGCACCTTCTACGCCGATCTGATCTTCGATCGCGACATCAAGGTGTCGGCACGGCCGTCGGACTCGGTGGCCATCGCGCTTCGGGTCGGGGTGCCGATCTATGTCGAGGAGGCGGTTCTCGCCGAGGCCGGGCTGCTGATTCCCGACGAGAACGACGACGAGGCAACGGGCGCCGTGCGCGAGGACGAGGTGGAAAAGTTCAAGGAATTTCTTGACAGTGTGTCGCCCGACGACTTCAAGGCCACCTGAGCTCCATCTTCCTTGGTCCTCACGTCACGGCGCCGAACATCACGGATGCGTCTCAACTGACGCTTTCGGCTCGACACGCGGCGCGGGTTTCCGCCAACCGCGATCGGGGCAGCCATACTTTGATGGTCACGACGGGCAGTCAGGGTTCGTCGGGGAGCGTATGCTCGACGCATTCGGGCTTTGGCAAACGTGCCGCGGTGCAGGTCACAGACGCGAGTTCGATCGGCGAGAGGATTCGAGAGTGGAAGACACGCCACGTCAAGAGCAGCTGGATCTATCCTCTGGCGATGGTGCGCCGCAGCCGTCGGCCACGACTCCCAGCGAACCCGTACAGGCCGGGCTGTTCCCCGATGACTCGGTGCCGGACGAGCTCGTCGGCTACCGCGGCCCGAGCGCCTGCCAGATCGCCGGGATCACCTATCGCCAGTTGGACTACTGGGCCAGGACCTCGCTGGTGGTGCCGTCGATTCGCAGCGCCGCCGGATCCGGCAGCCAGCGTCTCTACTCGTTCAAGGACATCCTGGTCCTCAAGATCGTCAAGCGACTGCTGGACACCGGCATCTCGCTGCACAACATCCGCGTCGCCGTCGACCACCTGCGTCAGCGGGGTGTTCGCGATCTGGCCAACATCACGCTGTTCTCCGACGGCACCACCGTCTACGAGTGCACGTCGGCCGAGGAAGTCGTCGACCTTCTGCAGGGCGGCCAGGGTGTGTTCGGCATCGCCGTCTCCGGCGCGATGCGGGAGCTGACCGGCGCCATTGCCGATTTTCCCGGCGAGCGCGCCGATGGAGGCGAATCCATCAGCGCGCCGGAGGACGAACTGGCGTCCCGGCGCAAGCACCGCGACCGCAAGATTGGCTGACAGCCCACTCCGAGTCGCCTGCCGGTAGAATCGGCAGCGCATCGCCCCTGCGCGGGAGAGATTCGTGGCAGCCAGCCACGGACGCCGAAGGAGCAACACCTCTCCGTCAAACTCTCAGGCACCCGGACCGGGCAGGGCCCCGAATGCCTCTGGAGCGCCCATGTGGGTGACGACTGAGGGAGAGGAACCCCAGCGGGTTCTGCGCCCTCAAGCGTCAGGAGATGGATGTTCTCCCACGATCAACCAAACTTCGCCGACCGGCACATCGGGCCGGATGCCGACGAAGTTGCGACCATGCTCAAGACCATCGGCGTCGGCTCGCTGGATGAGCTCGCCGACAAGGCGCTTCCCTCAGGCATTCTCGACGCGTTGTCCGCCGGGGGCATCGCACCCGGCCTCGACCAGCTGCCCCAGGCGGCGACCGAAGAGCAGGCGCTGGCAGAGCTGCGCGCACTCGCCGACGCCAACACCGTCGCGGTCTCGATGATCGGTCAGGGCTACTTCGACACGCTGACCCCTCCTGTGCTCCGGCGCAACATCCTGGAGAACCCGGCCTGGTACACGGCCTACACGCCCTACCAACCGGAGATCAGCCAGGGCAGGCTCGAGGCGCTGCTCAACTTCCAGACCATGGTCGCCGACCTCACCGGCCTCGAGGTGGCCAACGCATCGATGCTCGACGAGGGCACCGCCGCCGCAGAGGCCATGACGCTGATGCATCGCGCCGTGCGCGGAACGACGAATCGGCTGGCCGTCGATGCCGACCTGTACCGGCAGACCGCGGCCGTGTTGGCCACCAGGGCCGAGCCGCTCGGCATTGAGATCGTCACCGCCGACCTGCGCGACGGCCTGCCCGACGGCGAATTCTTCGGGGTGATCACCCAGCTGCCCGGCGCCGGCGGGGAAGTGGTCGACTGGACCGATCTGGTGGGCCAGGCACACGAACGCGGCGCGCTGGTGGCGATCGGAGCCGACCTTCTCGCGCTGACGCTGATCACCCCGCCGGGTGAAATCGGCGCCGACGTGGCGTTCGGCAGCACCCAACGCTTCGGTGTGCCAATGGGATTCGGCGGACCGCACGCCGGCTATCTCGCCGTGCACGCCAACCACGCGCGGCAACTGCCCGGCCGACTGGTCGGGGTGTCGGTGGACGCCGACGGTTCACCGGCCTACCGGCTGTCCCTGCAGACCCGCGAACAGCACATTCGTCGCGACAAAGCCACCAGCAATATTTGCACCGCGCAGGTTCTGCTTGCCGTGATCGCCGCGATGTACGCCAGCTATCACGGCGCCGACGGGTTGACCGGCATCGCCCGCCGCGTGCACGGCCATGCGCGTGCGCTGGCCGCCGGGCTGACGGCGGCCGGCATCGACGTCGTGCACGACCGGTTCTTCGACACGGTGCTGGCGAGGGTGCCCGGTCGGGCCGCGCAGGTCCGCGATGAGGCCAAGTCGCGCGGCGTCAACGTCTGGCTCGTCGACGACGACCATGTCTCCGCGTCCTGTGACGAGGCGACGACGCGGGGGCACGTCGACGCCGTGCTTGCGGCGTTCGGAGCCGCACCGGCGGCGACATCGGACAACGGAGCCGCACCGGCGGCGACATCGGACAACGGAGCCGCACCGGCGGCGACATCGGACAACGGAGCCGCACTGGCGGCAACATCGGACAACGGGTCCAGCCACGGGGGCGACTTCGCCGCGCCCGACATCGGAACCAGGACTTCGGAGTTCCTGACCCATCCCGCCTTCACCCGGTATCGCACCGAGACAGAGATGATGCGGTACCTACGCTCGCTGGCCGACAAGGATATCGCGTTGGACCGCAGCATGATTCCGCTCGGTTCGTGCACCATGAAGCTCAACGCCGCGGCCGAGATGGAGCCGATCACCTGGCCCGAGTTCGCCCGCCAGCACCCGTTCGCACCGCACGCCGACGCGCCGGGGCTGCGCAAGCTGATCGCCGACCTCGAGACATGGCTGACGCAGTTGACCGGCTATGACGCGGTGTCGCTACAACCCAACGCGGGCTCGCAGGGCGAATACGCGGGGTTGCTGGCGATCCGGGCGTACCACGCAGAACGTGGTGAGCCGGACCGAAATGTGTGCCTAATCCCGTCGAGTGCGCACGGCACCAATGCGGCGTCAGCGGCCCTTGTGGGTATGCGCGTCGTGGTCGTTGCCTGCCGCGCCAACGGCGACGTCGACCTCGACGACCTGCGGGCCAAGGTCACCGCACACGCGGATCGGTTGTCCGCGTTGATGATCACCTATCCCTCCACCCACGGTGTGTTCGAGCACGACATCGCCGAGATCTGCGCGGCGGTGCACGACGTCGGCGGCCAGGTCTACGTCGACGGCGCGAACCTCAACGCCCTCGTCGGACTGGCGCGGCCGGGGAAGTTCGGCGGCGACGTCAGCCACCTGAACCTGCACAAGACCTTCTGCATCCCGCACGGAGGTGGCGGACCAGGCGTCGGCCCCGTCGCGGTCCGTGCGCACCTGCAGCCGTACCTGCCCGGACATCCGCTGGCCGAGGAGCTTCCCAACGGGCACACGGTGTCGTCGGCGCCGTACGGATCGGCGTCGATCCTGCCGATCACCTGGGCCTACATCAGGATGATGGGCGCCGAAGGGCTGCGCGCTGCATCGCTGACCGCGATCGCATCGGCGAACTACATCGCCCGTCGTCTCGACGAGTACTACCCGGTGCTTTACACCGGCGAGAACGGGATGGTCGCCCACGAGTGCATCCTCGACCTGCGCGGAATCACGAAGTCCACCGGCGTCACGGTCGACGATGTCGCAAAACGATTGGCGGACTACGGGTTTCACGCGCCGACCATGAGCTTCCCGGTTGCCGGCACGCTGATGGTCGAGCCAACGGAAAGCGAGAGCCTGGCCGAGGTGGATGCGTTCTGCGAGGCCATGATCGCCATACGCGCCGAAATCGACCAGGTTGGCTCGGGTGCCTGGCCGGCCGACGACAACCCGCTTCGGGGTGCACCGCACACGGCGGAGAGCCTGCTCATCGCCGAGTGGTCTCATCCTTACAGCCGCGAGCGGGCGGCGTATCCGCTTGGCAAGACGTTCCGGCCCAAGGTCTGGCCGCCGGTGCGGCGCATCGACGGCGCGTACGGGGATCGGAATCTGATGTGTTCGTGCCCGCCGGTGGAGGCGTTCGCGTAGGTCGGGTCAGTGCTTCTCGAGTGCCTCTGTGCGGGCGCTCGTGGACCGGCCGAGAGCCGCTACCTCCTCATCCATCTGGGGGAGTAGGTCAGCGGCGGCCTTGCGCATCGCCGTCTCACCGGCTGGGCTGGTCAAAAACGCCTTCAGCCAACGGAACAACCCAACCCAGCCCGGGCAGTAGACGCGATTCTTGCGCTTCTCGATCCCCTTGACGAAGGCGGCAGCGCACTTGTCCACTGACGTCGTCCGGTTAGGTGGGAACCACGGATTCGTCGACAACATCTTGCGGAACGTCGGCAAGTCGTCCTTCGTGTCTCGGATCAACGCGGTGTCGATCCAGCCCATGTGGGCAGACCCGACTCTGACACCTCGATACGCGACCTCGAGCCGAAGCGCGTTGGCCAAGTGTTCGACGCCGGCTTTCGAGGCGTTGTACGGCGCCAGTCCCGGCGCGGCCGCGAACGCCGCCATCGACGAAACGATCAACACATAGCCGCGCCGCTCGAGCACCGACGGCAGAGTCGCACGCACCGTGTGGAACACGCCGACCACGTTGATGTCCATCACTCGCTGGAAGACTTCGGGGTCGACCTGCAAGAGCGAGCCGTAGCTCGCGATGCCCGCGTTGGCCACCACCACGTCGATCCCGCCGAAGCGCTCAACCGCCGCGTCGGCCGCGGCTTGCATGGCGGACAAATCACGCACGTCGGCGGTCGCCGTCAGCACCCGGTCACCACCGCCACCGTCGAGTTCGTGCGCAAGCGCACTCAGCGGCGCCACGTCCAAGTCGGTGAGAACGAGTCTGGCTCCTTTGGAGTGGAGCCGACGGGCCACCTCGGCACCGATTCCGCGTGCGGCACCGGTGATGAAGACGACTTGGGAATCAAGTGATGTCATGGATCAGAAGGTACCCGGCAAACTTAGCGCCGTCACTCGATCCGCCCGGTGGTTCGTTTCGTCACCCGTGACCCTTCACCTGGTTGGTGATGCGGCGCTCGATGTCGCCGACGAGTTCGTCCACCGTGTGCGTCACGTAGAAGTGGTCGCCGGCCACGGTTCGTATGTCGAAGTCGGACGATGTGAACTCCGACCATGCCGCTACGCTCTCGTAGCTAACTGCGCTGTCGTCGGCGGCGGCATAGGCGTAGACCGGGCAGGCAACCTTTGTGCCCGGGGGACATTCGTAGCCGGTGATTGCCCCGTAGTTGCGCAAAGTGCGCAGGACGGTCTCTCCGAAGCGCCCGTCGACCAGCTGGCTCGCGGCGCCGGTCATCTCGTTCACCATCTTCAACAGCTCTGCATCGGAGCCCTTCAGTTGGTCATAACCGCCGTGTCCGGGCGCGGGGGAGGCCGACAGGAAAAGCGCCGCGATCGGAGCGCCGTTCTCCTCGAATTTCCTGGCCACTTCGAAGGCGATCAGCCCTCCCATGCTGTGCCCGAAGAACGCGACGGGCGTCTGGGTGATGTTGTTGGCCGAGAGCATGCTGTACACATCGGCTGCGAGCGCTGGAATGCTCTCGATGTCGGGCACGTCGTGCCGGTCGGTTCGGCCCGGGTATTGCACTGCGATCCGTTTGATATCAAGAGAAAACGCGCGTGCGAACGGAGCGTACGAGCTGGCGGACCCACCTGCGTGAGGAAAGATGTACAGCGCGCCCACGGGTGCGGGCGAACCAGGAATACCGTGCGCAACGCCGGATGACTCGTTGTTGTTCTGGGTATCGGTCACGTCGCCATCATGCTCGATGAATGCCTAGTAGGCCACCGAATCGGCGACCGGCCGACTTGTCCCTCTCTTGCTGACGAATCTCACGGCTGGCGTATGGGTTGCGCGCAGGAGTGCCCGCTATCCGGGAAACGATGGCGCAGGCATGCCGCGATGAACATCGGTTCGCAATGCGAACATGTGGTGTAATCGCCTGCCCGCATCCGCAATTGAGCAAGCCGGTCTCGGCCCGTGGGCAGTTCGCCTGCTGTCGTGCCGATGAAGCCCAGCGGCGCGACAGGCCGCCCAGCACAGCGAGAAGCGCAGGGCTTTGGACGGCAGCGGTGGCGAATCTTGGGAATTGGGGCCGAAAACCGCGATGGACGATGGCGGGGCAGGTCGTATCCAGAGCATCGTCTATCTGAAATTGACATGGCCACAACACATTTCACTCACACACCCGCACCGCTGCCAGCCCTTCAAGATCATCGGCGAGTCCGCCCGGCTGGCGGCCGTTGCGCAGACCGCTCGCACCGGGGAGCAGCTGACGAGGTGTCACACCCCTCAGCCGGCAACACCCGACAGGTTTCATGCGGCGCCTCGTCGCGGCCGCGACTCGGCGACACGCCGAGCCCGAAAAAAGCCGCGAAGTAACAACTGCCTGGTACGCAAGGGACCGCGAACGCCCAGCCGGAGCTTCCCCAACGCTGTGAGCTTTGCTTTTGGCATTCACCTAGGTTCGCTAGCTACTTCCTGGGGTAGGCGCTTCTGCTCGGCATAAGTTAAATTCTGGCTAACGGCAGGACAGAACCAAAACGCGGGTGTAAATTTTCGCCGAGTCAACTACATGGGAGCGATTTGTGCTTGTCACGACCGATTTGGATACGGCCAAGCGAACTCGCTATTGTCGCTGAGCGGGGTCGGGTCTGGGGTCTGCGACGCATGGCAGTGATTCACAGGGGACATCGAAAATGCGAAAACCGGACTTGACGCAGCAAACGAGTAGCAGACTACTCGTGCGGCGTCGGCTTACCCACGGAAATCTGAGCCGAAAGCTACAGGAAGGGACGGATCATGGCTGAGGCATCTCTGACATCGTTGTTGCAAGAGCGTGCGACCAGAACTCCAGACGCCACGGCCTACACGTTCATGGACTACGACGTCGATCCGAATGGGTTTGCCGAGAGTCTGACCTGGGCAGAACTGCTTCGCGCGGCGGAATGCCTTGCCGATGAGCTGACCACCTGCGGCTCTGCCGGCGACCGCGCCGCGATCGTTGCGCCGCAAGGACTCGGGTATGTCATCTCGTTCTTCGGGGCGATCCAAGCCGGGTTCATCGCGGTGCCCCTTTCGGTGCCTCAGTACGGCGTCCACGACGAACGCGTGTCATCGGTGCTGCAGGACTGTGCACCCACAGTCATCCTCACCACGTCGGCCGCGGTCGACGCCGTCACTCCCTACGCGCAGGACCACGGTCGCAACGCCGCTCCGGTCGTCGTTGACGTCGACTCACTGGACCTCGCCTCGCCGCGAGGCTCCGGTGCCGGCAAGGTGCCGGTGAACACCGCGGCGTACCTCCAATACACCTCTGGGTCGACCCGCTCGCCTGCCGGTGTCGTGGTCACCCACAAGAACGTCATCGTGAACGTCGAGCAGGCGTTGGCCGATTACTTCGGCGAATCGATACGGGAGGACACCACCTTCGTTTCTTGGCTACCCCTGTACCACGACATGGGGCTGATCAAGGGCATCTGCACACCGCTCGTCTGCGGACGCGAAGGCGTGCTGATGAGCCCGATGGCATTCCTGCAGCGACCGGCACGCTGGATACAACTTCTCGCTACCCATCCCGGCTGCTTCTCAGCCGCACCGAACTTCGCATTCGAGCTGGCGGCTCGCCGCACATCCGACGAGGACATGGCGGGACTCGACCTCGGTGACGTGCACGCGATCTGCAGCGGCGCCGAGCGGGTCCACGCCGCGACGTTCAAACGGTTCACCGACCGGTTCGCGCAGTTCAATCTCAAGCAGTCGACGTTGCGTCCGTCCTACGGACTCGCCGAAGCCACCGTCTATGTGGCGACGTCGAACAACGGCCAGCCTCCTTCGGTCGCACGTTTCGACTACGAGAAGCTGTCGAGCGGACACGCCAAACGCTGCGAGAACGAATTGGTCGGCAGCACCGACCTGATCGGCCACGGCTCGGTGCGAAGCACCATGATGCGCATCGTCGATCCGGCGTCCGGAACCGAGAATCCGGCAGGTAAGGTCGGCGAAATCTGGGTGCACGGGGACAACGTGGCCAAGGGGTACTGGAAGAAACCGTCTGAAACCCAACGTGTGTTCGGCGCCCGTCTGGTCAATTCGTCGCCCGGAACGCCGGAGGCGCCGTGGCTGCGGACCGGCGACCTTGGCGTCATCTCCGAGGGCGAGCTGTTCATCATTGGTCGGATCAAGGATCTGCTGATCGTCGACGGCTCCAACCACTATCCCGACGACATCGAGTCGACGATCACCGAGATCAGCAAAGGGCGCTCGGCCGCCATCTCGATCACCGAGGATCAGACCGAGAAACTCGTGGCCATCGTCGAGGTCAAGAAGCGCGCCGAATCCGATGAGGAGTTCGGCACCCGGCTCCGCACGCTGAAGCGTGAACTGACCTCAGCCATCTCCAACGTTCACCGGCTGCGGGTCACCGACCTCGTGTTCGTGCCTCCTGGTTCGCTACCCATCACCACGAGCGGGAAGGTCCGCAGGTCAACCTGTGCAGAGCTGTACAAACGTAACGAGTTCGAGCGAGTGGACATCACATCATGACTGAAATCAATGCCGAAGGCGTCGAGCTCCGCGACTGGCTGGTTGCCAACCTGTGTGCACGGCTTGGGTGCGACGCCGATGAGATCGACGTCGACGCGTCTCTGAAAGACGTGGGAGTCGGCTCCCGTGATGCCATCGAATTGTCGGGTGAGCTTGCCGACAAGCTGGGCCGACCGGTCTCCCCGGTGGATTTCTGGCAAAACCCGACGATCAACGCACTCGTCGAATTCTTCACGGCGGCAGCGGATTCAGATGCCACCGAGAGCACCGTCGGGACCGCGGCAGTGCGGGATTCCATCAACGCGCCGATCGCGGTGGTGGGCCTTGGCTGCCGGTTCCCCGGCGGGATCACAGCACCTGAGGGACTGTGGCAATTCCTCTGGGACGGGCAGTGCTCGGTCGGCGAGGTTCCTGCCGAGCGCTGGCTGCCGTTCGACGACGGTTCGCCGGACGTGGCCGCCGCGCTTGCGGGTACCACTCGCTGGGGTTCTTTCCTCGACGACGTCGACGCGTTCGATGCGGAATTCTTCGAGATCTCCCGCCGCGAAGCCGTCAAGATGGATCCGCAGCAACGGCTGCTTCTCGAGGTGGCATGGGAGGCTCTCGAGCACGCGGGGATCCCGGCCAGCACGCTGCGCCGTTCCCAGACTGGTGTGTTCGTCGGGGCATGCTTCAGCGAGTACGGCTATCTGGCCGCCGCTGACCTGCCGAAGGTCGACGCCTGGAGCAACACCGGCGGTGCGCTCAGCATCATCGCTAACCGGCTTTCCTACTTCCTCGATCTGCGCGGCCCGTCGGTCGCAGTCGACACCGCGTGCTCCTCGTCGCTGGTGGCGCTGCACCTCGCGAGCCAGAGCCTGCGGTTACGCGAGTCTGAAGTGGCGATCGCGGCAGGGGTGAACTTATTGTTGTCGCCCGCCGTCTTCCACGGCTTCGACCAGGCGGGTGCCCTGTCACCGACTGGCCTGTGCCATGCGTTCGACGCCGACGCCGACGGATTCGTCCGTGGTGAGGGCTGCGGCGTTGTCGTACTCAAGCGCCTCAGCGACGCGCTGCGCGACGGAGATCGGGTCTTGGCGGTCGTGCGCGGTTCGGCGATCAACCAGGACGGCCGCTCCAACGGCCTGATGGCTCCCAACCCCGCTGCTCAGACTGCGGTGCTGCGTGCGGCGTACTCGCAGGCCGGCGTGCACCCGCACGAAGTCGACTATGTGGAGGCGCACGGAACGGGCACCTTCCTCGGTGATCCGATCGAGGCCCGTGCACTGGGCGGCGTGCTGGGTCGCGGGCGTCCCGCGGATGCACCGCTGCTGGTCGGCGCCGTGAAGTCGAACCTGGGACACCTGGAGGCCGCGGCGGGAGTCGCGGGCTTCATCAAGGCTGTGCTTGCCGTGCAGAAGGGCCAGATACCGGCGAACAATCGCTATCAGAACCCGAATCCGCACATCCCATTCGATCAGTTGCGGTTGGAAGTCGTCGCAGAGGATCGGGACTGGCCATCGGTGGATCGCCCCCGTCGGGCGGGTGTGTCGTCGTTCGGCTTCGGGGGCACGAACGCCCACGTGATCATCGAACAGGCCCCTGAGGTGGCAATCCCTGAGCCGCGAGAGGATTTGCCGGTGACCACGCTGATGGTGACGGGCAAGACCGAACAGCGGATCGCTGCGGCCGCTGGCGCGCTCGCTGAGTGGATGGCCACAGACGGTGCCGGTGTATCGCTTTCGGACGTGGCGCACACACTCAATCACCACCGCACGCGTCATCCTCAATTCGCCACGGTGTGCGCACGCAACGCCGCACAGGCGATGGTGGGGTTGGCGGCTGTTGCGGCGGGCACGTCGGCCGAAGGAGTCGTCGGCTCACATGAGGGTCCCTGCGGGTCCGGAACCGTGTTCGTGTACTCGGGCCAAGGCGCGCACTGGGCCGGAATGGGCAAGCAATTGCTGGCCGACGAGCCGGTTTTCGCCGACGCCGTCGCCAAGCTGGAGCCGCTGTTCGTCGAGCACGTCGGGTTCTCCCTGCACGAGATTCTTTCAGAGGGCCGGCCGATCGCCGGCGATGCCCAGGTGCAACCGGTGACGATGGGCTTGCAGCTCGCACTCACCGAGCTGTGGCGCTCATACGGAGTCACCCCTGACGCCGTCGTCGGCCACTCGATGGGTGAGGTCACTGCGGCGGTGATCGCAGGCGCCCTGACGGTGGAAGACGGGTTGCGGGTGATTGCCACCCGGTCACGGCTGATGTCGCGGCTGGCCGGCCAGGGTGCCGTCGCGCTGCTCGCGCTGGATGCGGAGGCGACAGCGGAGCTGATCGGTAACTACCAAGGGGTCAGCCTTGCGGTCTACTCGTCGCCGCGCCAGACGGTGGTTGCGGGACCGCCTGCACAGATCGATGCCCTCCTTGAGGACGTGCGGCAGAGCGGCCGGTTCGCGCGCCGGGTGAACATGGAGGTGGCCTCTCATAACGCCCTTATGGATCCTATCCTGCCCGAATTGCGTTCAGCGCTAGCCGATCTCACACCAATGACGCCAGCGATACCGTTCTTGTCGACCGTCCTCGCCGACGGAAGTACGCCGGCGTTCGACGCCGACTACTGGGTGGCCAACGTGCGTCAGCCGGTCCGGTTCAGCCAGACGATCGCTACCGCGGGCGCCGAGCACGCGATGTTCGTCGAAGTCAGCGCTCACCCGATGCTGGCGCAGGCCGTCACCGAGACTCTCAGCGACACGCATCACCACAGCGTTGGCACCCTGGAGCGCGATGGTGACGACACGATGAGCTTCCACACCAGCCTCAACAGGACCTACACCACGCGGCTTCCGCAGGCGGTCCATCCGCCCGAGCCGCATGTGCAGTTGCCGACGACGCCGTGGGAGCACAGCAGCCACTGGATCGACTTTCAGGCGATGCCCCGGCGCCGCGATGTCGGCGGCCACACCGGATCTTCGGCCGCCGCAACCGGGACCGGTGTCATCCCTGCCGACTGGTACTGCGAGATGGCTTGGCCCGCTCTGCCCGTCACCGATGACCGGACGCTGTCGGGAGCATCCTGGGTGGTGCTCGGTGACAGTGAGGTGGCAGCGCAAATCGGGCTTCTCGAGGGCGCGGACGCCGGCGTCTCGGTGCTGACCGAGGACGCCGCCGAGGCCGACGTGGCCGATGCTCTCGCAGAAGCGGATTTCGTGCTGTACGCACCGGCCGCAGCGAGTTCATTCGAGGCGGCACACGGGTATCGCCTCTTCAACACCGCACGGCGGCTCAGCGTCGCGCTTGCCAGGATGGCGACTCCGCCGAAGCTGCTCATGCTGACCCGCAATGCACAGCCAACCGCCGAAGGTGACAGGGCCAATCCAGCCCACGCGGTTCTGTGGGGGCTCGGCCGCACGCTTGCACTCGAGCATCCCGAGATCTGGGGTGCGGTCGTCGACGTCGACGAGTCGGTACCCGCGCAACTGGCGGCTCGCTACCTGGTCGACGAAACGCGCAGCACCGCAGGCGAAGACCAGATCGTGTACCGGGCCGGTATCCGGCGCGTCGCACGGTTGAGGCGGCCAAGCGTCCTTCCTGCGATGTCAGCCGAGGGCCTCGACAAGGAATGCAGCCATCTGGTCGTCGGGGCGACCGGCAACATCGGTCCGTACCTGATTCAGCAGCTCGCGGACATGGGTGCCGGTACCGTCGTCGCGGTCTCGAGGAACCCGGGGAATCGACTGGATGCGCTGGCCGATTCGCTTGCCGCTCAAGGCACCAAACTGGTGGCGGTGGCGGCCGACGCTGCCGACGAAGCCTCGATGGCGGAGGTGTTCGGACGATTCGGCAACGACCTTCCTCCGCTGGGTGGAATTTACCTCGCCGCCTTTGGCGGGGGTCCGATCACGCTGTGCGACATGACCGACGACGATGTCGCGGGCATGTTCGCTCCCAAGTTGGATGCGCTGGAGGTTCTGCACAAGCTCTCGCTGACTACGCCGGTGCGCCAGTTCGTGTTGTTCGCGTCGATTTCGGGATTGCTTGGCTCGCGCTGGCTGTCGCACTACGCCGCGACCACCACGTTCCTGGACACGTTCGCCTACGCGCGTCGCGCTGCAGGTCTTCCCGCCACGACGATCAACTGGGGACTGTGGAAATCCTTGGCTGACAACCAAATCGAGCAGGAGCGCCAGATCACCCTCGACTCGGGACTCGAACCGATGCCCGATGAGGTGGCCATTCAGGCGCTGTGGTCGGTACTCAGCCCGGGTGCTCCTGTCCGGTCCACTGTCGTCGCCGCAGACTGG
Source organism: Mycolicibacterium stellerae (assembly GCF_003719305.1). Taxonomy (GTDB): domain Bacteria; phylum Actinomycetota; class Actinomycetes; order Mycobacteriales; family Mycobacteriaceae; genus Mycobacterium; species Mycobacterium stellerae. The sequence continues at coordinate 602 of NZ_RARC01000048.1, read as the reverse complement.
ACGAGGTTGGCTACCGCCTACCGGACGCGTGCACAGCTGCACATCGTGGATGATCTGCTGCCCGCAGAGCCCGTCGAGGAGACCGGTGAAAGCCCGTCGGCGCCGGTGACAGCGTTCCGCGAGGCGCTGCGCGCATGTGAGCCGGCGGACCGGCACGATCTGCTGGTCGCGCATGTGAGGGCTGCGGTGGCGGATGCGATGAGCCTGACCTCGCCGCAGTTCGTCGACCCTTCCGCCGGGTTCTTCCAGGTCGGGATGGATTCGCTGATGAGCGTGACTCTCCAGCGTTCTCTGTCCGAAAGTCTGGGCGAGGTGATGCCTGCCTCGGTGGTCTTCGACTATCCAACGGTGGTCGCGCTGTCCGGATACCTCGCCACCATCCTCCCCGAGCTGATCGAAGCAGCCGAACAAGAGGAAGTCGACGACTACGACGACTTCTCGGAGGACGAACTGCTGCAACAACTTTCGGAGAGACTGAATTGAGCGCGATGGCTGGTGCGCCGTCGGATCGCCGGGCGATCATCACCGAGGCACTTCATCGGATTGATGAGCTCACGGCACGTCTGGAGATCGCCGAGAAGGGTGATACCGAGCCGATTGCC
>NZ_RARC01000047.1 GCF_003719305.1 Mycolicibacterium stellerae | reverse complement strand
TGACGATGTTCACTGCCGGTGGCATCGCTACCCCGGCTGATGCGGCGATGATGATGCAGCTGGGTGCTGAGGGGGTGTTCGTGGGTTCGGGGATCTTCAAGTCTGGTGATCCGGCGTCGCGGGCTGCCGCGATCGTCAAGGCCACCACTTTCTATGACGATCCTGACGTGCTGGCCAAGGTGTCGCGCGGGTTGGGGGAGGCCATGGTGGGCATCAACGTCGAAGACATCGCCGCCCCGCACCGGCTCGCTCTGCGGGGATGGTGACAAAAGGACCGAACCAACGGTCAAGAATCAGCCGAAACACAGTCACGCAGCGCCCCCGGCAGGACTCGAACCTGCGGCCAACCGCTTAGAAGGCGGTTGCTCTATCCACTGAGCTACGGGGGCAGCGCACTCACTTTAACCGAGCTCACAGACCGATAGACGCGTCGTCATCAGCCGTGAATCGCTGTCGATCTTGTCGCGTATGCGGCTGGCGTATTCCATTGTCCTGAGACAGGCGACCGCTTCCTCACCGGGCCCGCGGAACACGGCACATAACGCGAGTTGAAGCCTGCAGTTCTTCGCCAACCGCCGCGAACGTGTATCTGGGGACCCCGCACGAGTCGCTTTCGACCGTTGCGGCGACCGCCTCTAGATAGCCCCGAAAGGCACGTCACTGCGAGTTATGGCGGACTAGCGTGGGTAGGTGAATGTGGGAGCTTATCGGAGGAGCAGCAACAATGGCAGGGTGGCCGCAGCCATGAGCGACGCACTGGTACCGGGTGCGGCCGGACCTCCCGAGGAACTCAGTCCCGTCGACCTGATACTGCATCGCGGCGAAGCCAACCCGCGCACGCGGTCGGGGATCATGACGCTCGAGATTCTCGACACCGCCCCCGAGTGGGATCGCTTCCGGACGCGGTTTGAGAACGCGTCGCGGAAGGTGTTGCGGCTGCGACAGAAGGTGGTGATGCCCACGCTGCCGACTGCGCCGGCGCGATGGGTCGTCGACCCGGATTTCAACCTCGACTTCCATGTGCGTCGGCTCCGGGTCTCCGAACCCGGCACCCTGCGCGAGGTGATGGATCTTGCCGAGGTCGCCCTGCAGTCACCGCTCGACATCTCGCGCCCCCTGTGGACGGCCACCCTCGTCGAGGGACTGGCAGGCGGCAGGGCCGCCATGATGGTGCATCTGAGCCACGCCGTCACCGATGGTGTCGGCGGCGTCGAGATGTTCGCCAACATCTACGATCTCGAGCGCGACCCGCCTTCGCAAGGCGCTCCACCGCTGCCCATACCGCAAGACCTGTCGCCGAATGACCTTATGCGGCAAGGGTTCAACCGGCTCCCCGGGGCGATAGCAAGCGGGGTTCGTGAAGCGATATACGGTGCTGCGCAGGCGGTCGGTCAGGTGATACGCGACCCGGTCTCGTCGGTCGGCAGCGCCGTGGACTACGCAATGTCGAGCGCAAGGGTGATGGGACCGGCCGCCGAGCCGTCGCCGGTGCTGCGACGGCGAAGCCTCTCGTCGCGTAGCGATGCGATCGACATTGTGTTCGGTGACCTGCACAGGGCCGCGAAGGCAGCCGAAGGCTCGATCAACGACGCCTACCTGGCCGGACTGTGCGGCGCACTGAGGCTTTACCACGAACACATGGGCGTGCCGATCGACACATTGCCGATGGCGATTCCGGTCAACATGCGATCCGACAACGATCCCGCAGGCGGTAACCGGTTCGCCGGGGTGAACCTCGCCGCGCCCATCGGCATCGTCGACCCCGAGAAGCGGATCAAGAGCATTCGCTCGCAGATGACGCGCAAGCGAGACGAGCGGGCCGTGAACATGATGGGCGTCATCGCGCCTGTGCTCAGCCTGTTGCCGGACACGGTGCTCGAGTCGATGGCCGGTTCGGTGGTCAACTCCGATGTGCAGGCGAGCAACGTGCCGGTCTATGCCGGGGACACGTTCATCGCGGGCGCGAAGATCCTCCGGCAGTACGGACTTGGTCCGCTGCCCGGGGTGGCGATGATGGTTGTGTTGGTGTCGCGGGCCGGCTATGTCACTGTCACCGCACGCTACGACCGGGCGGCGGTGACGGACGGCAACTTCTTCGCCACGTGCCTGCAAAAGGGATTCGACGAAGTGCTCGCCCTCGGCGGCGAAGGGCGTGCCATCCCTGCGTCATTCAGCCCCGATGCCGACACGACGAGCCCTCCATCACTGAACGGGAAAAGCGCCCTATGACATCGGCAGACGACCAGACGACACGACGCGCCAATCGGCGACCCATGCGGTTACCCGGCTCGGTCGCCGAGATCCAGGCCAGCCCGGCGGGTCCCAAGGTCGGCGCGTTCTTCGACCTGGACGGCACCCTGGTCGCCGGCTTCACCGGCGTCATCATGACCCGGGATCGGTTGCGGCGCGGTCAGATGGGCGTGGGCGAGTTCATCGGCATGGTGCAGGCCGGCCTCAACCACCAGCTGGGCCGGTCGGAGTTCGAGGACCTCATCGGCAAGGGCGCCCGCATGTTGCGTGGCAGCTCCCTCGGCGACATCGACGAACTCGCCGAGCGGCTTTTCATGCAGAAGATCATCGGACGCATCTACCCGGAGATGCGCGATCTGGTTCGCGCTCACATGGAGCGCGGCCACACCGTGGTGCTCAGCTCATCGGCGCTGACCGTTCAGGTGGAACCGGTGGCGCGCTTCCTCGGAATCAAGAACGTACTGAGCAACATGTTCGAGACCGACGACGACGGACTGATCACCGGTGAGGTGAAGACGCCGATCATCTGGGGTCCTGGCAAGGCCAGGGCGGTGCAGGCCTTCGCCGCTGAAAACGGCGTCGATCTGTCCAAGAGCTACTTCTATGCCGACGGCGACGAGGACGTCGCGCTGATGTATCTGGTCGGCAACCCGCGGCCCACGAATCCGGCGGGCAAGCTGGCCGCCGTTGCGGCCAAACGGGGTTGGCCCGTGCTGCGCTTCAGCAGTCGCAGCGGGAGCAACCCGGTATCCCAGCTGCGTACCGTTGCAGGCGTGGCCTCGTTGGTGCCCATCGCCGCAGGCGCAGTCGGCCTCGGCTTGCTGACGCGCAACAGGCGCACCGGCGTCAACTTCTTCACCTCGGCGTTCGGCCGGTCGCTGCTGACCGCCACCGGCGTGAACATCAACCTGCTTGGCAAGGAGAACCTGACCAAAGAGCGGCCCGCGGTGTTCATTTTCAACCACCGCAACCAGGTCGATCCCGTCATCGCGGGCAGGCTCGTCGACACCAACTTCACCTCGGTCGGCAAGAAGGAACTCGAGAACGACCCGATCGTCGGCACGCTCGGCAAGGTGATGGACGCGGCGTTCATCGACCGGGACAATCCGAAGGCCGCGATCGAGGGGCTGAAGAAAGTCGAGGAGAACGCGAAGAAAGGACTCTCCATCTTGATCGCCCCGGAGGGTACCCGCCTCGACACGACGGAAGTCGGGCCGTTCAAGAAAGGTCCGTTCCGCATCGCAATGTCAGCCGGAATTCCTATCGTGCCCATTGTCATTCGCAATGCGGAAGTCATCTCGTCCCGCGACTCCACGACGTTCAACCCAGGCACCGTTGACGTGGTTGTCTATCCGCCGATATCCACCGACGACTGGACCGTGGATAACCTGACGGACAGGATCGCCGAGGTACGCCAGCTCTACTTGGACACGCTGAAAGACTGGCCGCACGACTCGGTTCCGAAGATCGGGCCGTACGTGCGAACCAGGAACACGGCCAAGAAGGCTGCGCCAGCGAAGAAGTCGGCACCTGCCAAGGCGACAGCCGCCAAGAAGACCAGCAAGGCAACGGCGAAGAAGGCAACGGCCAACAAGGCGGCGGCCAAGAAGACCACAGGTAAGACAGCTAAGAAGGCGGCCGCAAAGAAGGCACCAGCCAAGAAGGCGGCCGCGAAGAAGGGACGGCCGTGACCGCCGCCGACCCGATGGCGTCTTTTTCCACCACCGACGATGCGTTGGTGCTGGCATCGGTGTCGTCGCCCGCTGAGCGAGAGTTGTTGAGCGACTGGCTGCAACAGCAAAAGCGTGAACATCCCGAAGCCAACGTCGCGGTACTGGAGCTTCCCGATGGAGAGCCGCCGCCGGGCGTGCTGGCGCGGCTCGTCGAGGAACTCGAAGCCGACGAAGACCGCAGTGTGGTTCCCGTACGGGTCTTTTGGATGCCCCGCGGTCTGCCCACGCGTTCCAAGGTGGTCGCATTGATCTCGGGGCGCGACACGTATCGGCCGCCCGAGATCCTTCAGAAACGCTTCCTCAAACGGGACCCGTCACGTGCGCGTGTGGTGGCGGGGGAGCCCGCGAAGGTTTCCGAGCTGCGTCAACAGTGGAGCGACAACACTGCCGCTGAAAATCCCCGCGACTTAGCCCATTTCGTCATCCGCCGCGCGAGCCTTGCCATCGAACGTGTAGAGCTGCGGCTGCTCGGGCCCGAGTACAAGTCACCCCAGCTGGTGAAGCCGGAGATGCTGGCATCGTCTCGGTTCAGGGAAGGCCTGGAGAAGATTCCCGGCGCGACGCTCGAAAAAGCGGGCGAGATGATCGACGAATTGGGCACCGGGTGGAGCCGGTTCTCCGTCGACCTCATCCCGTCAATGGGCCGGGCGATCTTCAGCCGCGGATTCGACCCGAACATCGACTACGACCGCGCCGAAATCGAGAACATGCGGCACGCGTTGGAGACCCATCCCGCTGTACTGCTGTTCTCCCACCGGTCCTACCTCGACGGTGCGATCGTGCCGGTCGCGATGCAGGAAAACCGGCTGCCGCCCGTACACACCTTCGCGGGCATCAACCTGTCGTTCGGGTTCATGGGGCCGCTGATGCGCCGCTCAGGCGTCATCTTCATCCGGCGCAAGCTCGACGACCCGCTGTACAAGTACGTGCTGCGCCAGTTCATCGGCTACATCGTCGAAAAGCGGTTCAACCTGAGTTGGTCGATCGAGGGCACCCGGTCGCGAACCGGAAAGATGTTGCCGCCCAAGCTCGGTCTGATGAGCTACGTCGCCGATGCCTACCTCGAGGGCCGCAGCGGGGACATCCTCCTTCAACCGGTGTCGATCAGCTTCGACCAACTGCACGAGACAGCCGAGTACGCGGCGTACGCCCGTGGCGGCGAGAAGACCCCCGAGGGGGTGTCGTGGCTGTACAACTTCATCAAGGCCCAAGGCGAACGCAATTACGGCAAGATCTACGTCCGATTCCCCCAGGCCGTGTCGATGCGGGAATACCTCGGCCAACCGGGTGGACCGATCGCAAACGACGAGGCCGCGAAACGCCTTGCCATGCAGAAGATGGCGATCGAGGTGTCCTGGCGGATCCTTCGCGCGACACCGGTCAACGCGACGGGTCTGGTCGCGGCGTTGCTGCTGACCACCCGCGGTACCGCGCTGACACTGGACCAACTGCACCACACGCTGCAGGACTCGCTGGATTACCTGGAGCGCAAGCAGACTCCGGTCACCAACAGCGTGCTGCGGCTGCGAACGGCCGACGGTGTTCGGTCCGCCCTTGATGCGCTGTCCAACGGTCATCCGGTCACGCGGGTCGACGGTGGGCGCGAGCCGGTCTGGCGGATCGCGCCCGAGCAGGAGCACGAGGCGGCGTTCTACCGCAATACGATCATCGACGCGTTCCTCGAGACGGCAATCGTCGAACTGGCGCTGGCCTACGCGGCGCGCGCCGACGGAGATCGCTTGGAGGCGTTCTGGACTCAGGCGACGCGGTTGCGCGACCTGTTGAAGTTCGACTTCTACTTCGCGGACTCCACGGCGTTCCGTGAGCACCTCGCAGAGGAGATGGAGTGGCACGACGACTGGGAGGCACATGTCGCCGCCGGCGGTGAGGAAATCGACGCGATGCTGCGGGCCAAGCGGCCGTTGATCGCGCAGGCTGTGCTGCGGCCCTATTTCGAGGCCTACGAGATCGTCGCCGACGTGCTGTGCGACGCCCCTGCCGAGATCGACGAGAAGGAACTGACGAAGAAGGCGATCGGCGTCGGCAACCAGTACGTCGCGCAGGACCGAGTGCGCACCACCGAGGCGGTCTCAGCGCTGCTGTTCGCGACGGCGCGTCAGGTGGTCGCCGACCAGCACCTGCTGGAACCCGCGGCGGATCTGGTCGAGCGCCGGACCGCCTTCCGCGACGAACTCCGCAATGTGCTGCGCGACATGGACAGGGTCGAGCGGATCTCCCGCGCACAGTTCTACGCCCGCGAGATGAACCGACGCGCTCTGCGCGACGCGTCTGAATAGCCCACAGGGCGTGGCCATACGCTGTTTACATGGCCACCACCCAGAACGTGCGCACCGGCGCCGTATGGCCGGTGTTGCTCGGGGTGGCCGTGCTGGCAGGCGCGACTGCCGCGGGCCTCGGCGCCATGACGCTGGCCGACGCGCTGACCGCGACGGGCTTGCCCGATCCGGGGCCGGTCACCACCTACGGCCTGCCGTTCGTGCGGGCCGCAGGCGAGATCGCTGCCGTCGTAGCGGTGGGGTCGTTCATGTTCGCCGCGTTCATGGTGCCTCCCCAGCAGAACGGGGTGCTCGACGCCGACGGATACCGGGCGCTGCGGGTCGGCACCGCCGCGGCGGCGATATGGACGGTGTGCGCGGCGCTGCTGGTGCCGTTGACCGTCTCCGATGTCACGGGCCAGCCGCTGACCTCGCGGCTTAGCCCGTCGGACATCTGGTCGGTGGCCAGCCTGGTCGAAACGGCGGGAGCGTGGCGATGGACCGCCGTCCTTGCGGCGATCGTCACGGTCGCGAGCATTCCGGTGTTGCGCTGGTCGCCGACGCCGCTGCTGTTCGCGGGGTCGCTGGTGACGCTGCTCCCGCTTGCGCTGACGGGGCACTCGTCGTCGGGCGGCTCGCACGACCTGGCCACAAACAGCCTGCTCATCCATTTGATCGCCGCAGCGCTGTGGGCAGGCGGCCTGCTGGCGCTCCTCGTGCACGTGTTGCGTCGCGGCGGACACGCCGAACTGGCCGCGCGCCGATTCTCCGCCGTCGCGCTTTGGTGCTTTGTCGCGATGGCGCTCAGCGGCGTTGTCAACGCCTTGGTGCGGATTCGTCCCGGGGAACTCTTCGACGGCGGCTACGGCCTGCTCGTCGTCGCCAAGGCCGTCGCGCTGTGCACGCTGGGTTTCATCGGCTGGCGTCAGCGGCGCAGCGGTGTCGCCGCATTGCAATCCGACCCGGAGGCTCGCGGCCCCTTGATCCGGCTGGCGATCACCGAGGCCGTGGTCTTCGGCCTCACCTTCGGCATCGCGGTCGCGTTGAGCAGGACCCCGCCACCGCCGCCACCGGTGTTCAACCCGTCCATTCCCGCCATCGAGATCGGCTACGACTTCGCCGGGCCGCCGACGGTGGCGCGCGTGCTGTTCGACTGGCGCTTCGATCTCATCTTCGGGACCGCGGCCATCGTGATGGCGCTGGTCTACATCGCCGGGGTGATACGACTGCGTCGGCGCGGCGACGCATGGCCGACGGGTCGGATCGTGGCGTGGCTGCTTGGCTGCCTTGTGCTGCTGTTCGCGACGTCCTCGGGTCTCGGCCGGTACATGGCCGCGATGTTCAGCATGCACATGGCCGCGCACATGCTGCTGTCGATGTTGACGCCGATCCTGCTCGTGCTGGGTGCGCCGGTGACGCTGGCGCTGCGCGCGCTGCCGACCGCGGCGAAGGGTGAACCGCCGGGCCCGCGCGAATGGCTTCTTGCTGCGCTGCATTCACGCGTATCGCGGTTCTTCACCAACCCGATCGTCGCGACGGTGATTTTCGTCGCGGGCTTCTATGGCCTGTACTTCGGCGGGATCTTCGACGCCGCGGTCGGCATCCATGCGGCACACCTCGCGATGAACCTGCACTTCCTGCTCAGCGGATACCTCTTCTACTGGGTCGTCATCGGCATCGACCCAACACCACGCCCGATACCGCCGCTTGGCAAGGTCGGCATGGTGTTCGCGTCGCTGCCGCTGCACGCGTTCTTCGGCGTCGTGCTGATGAGCACCAACAGCGTGCTGGGCGAGAGCTTCTACAAATCGCTGCAGCTGTACTGGCACACCGACCTGCTCGGCGACCAGAAGCTGGGCGGTGGAATCGCTTGGTCGGCAGGCGAAATCCCGCTCGTCGTGGTGATGATCGCCTTGCTGGTGCAGTGGACCCGCAGCGACCGCCGCACCGCCAAGAGGCTCGACCGGGCGGCCGACCGCGACGACGACGCAGACCTTGCCGCCTACAACAGGATGCTCGCCGAACTCGCCAAGCGGGAGACGCGCTAGTCGTGGCCGACGACGGGTTCTTCGGTGAGGAGGTGGCCGCCACCTACGACGCTGCGACGTCGGGCATGCACGACCAGAGCGTCATCGACACCGTCGTCGATGTTCTGGCCGGGCTTGCCGGTGACGGCAGAACGCTGGAATTCGGTGTCGGGACGGGCCGTATCGCGCTTCCGCTGGCTCGACGCGGCGTCGAGGTGCACGGCATCGACCTGTCGAACGCGATGGTCAGCCGACTGCGTGACAAGCCGGGCGGGGCGGCGATCGACGTGACGATCGGGGACTTCGCCGACGTGCGTGTCCCCGGCCAGTTCTCGCTGACCTACCTGGTTTTCAACACGATCAACAATCTGACGACCCAAGACGCCCAGCTGGCCTGCTTCGTCAACGCCGCCGCGCATCTGGAGCCGGGTGGCAGCTTCGTCATCGAGGTTGGCGTCCCCGCGCTGCGACTGCTGCCGCCGGGGCAACGCGCCGTCCCGTTCGATGTCGGCGAGAAGTTCTGGGCCTATGACCTTTACGACTGCGCAACGCAGTCGATGAGCTCCAACTACGTCGATGACGACGACGGCTCGGCGGTGCTTCGGTCCATTCCGTTCCGCTATGTGTGGCCTGCCGAGTTGGACCTGATGGCGCGTATCGCCGGAATGACGCTTGTGGATCGGTGGCAGGACTGGGACGGCACGCCGTTCACCCACGAGAGCACCCGGCACGTCTCGGTGTGGCGAAAGTCGGCCTAGACCGCTCCCGCGGCGATCGCGGCTGGCCAACTCCCGAACGAGCTGATGTCTGGACCGGTCGCCGCCGCACCGTCGCAGCTGAAGCCGGTTCGCCATGTGCCGTCGTCGAATTCGACCTTGCCGAGCTGCATCGGCGCGGGCAGCGCATCGAGAAACAGGCCGAGTGCGGCAGGGGAGAGCAACCACCGGTGGCCCATCAGCGAGGCACCTTCGCCGCCGCCGGGCACACGCGTGATCGCCGGCTTGGGCGGCACCGTCGCAAGCACCGACATCCGGTAGCGCGGCGCCGTGAAGATTTCGCCCGCCCAGCGGGCGCCGAGGTCCGTGAGTTGGTGAGACAGCGGTCCGCCGCGTAGGTGCGCTCCGAACACCACCAGTTCGAGGTCGTCCGCCATGGTTGTCCAACCTACGGCCACCATCCACAGTCCGCGATTCGTCCACAGCCCGTGCCCGACGGTGGCGGGCGACACGGCGATGCGTCGGCGCCGCCCTGCTCAATAGCGATGTAGGGCGAGAACCAAATCAATCGAAAGGACGAGCAATGTTCGAGACACCCTTCACCGTGGTCGGCACCATCATCACGGATCCGATCCTGCGCCGGGTCGGCGATCAGGAGGTTTACAAATTCCGCGTGGCCAGCAATTCGCGCCGCCGCACCGCCGACGGCAACTGGGAGCCGGGCAACTCCTTGTACGTGTCGGTCAACTGCTGGGGCAAGCGCCTCGTGAAGGGCGTCGGAGGCTCCCTCAAGAAGGGTGACCCGGTCATCGTTGTCGGGGATGTGCACACCAATGAGTACGACGACCGTGACGGCGTGCGACGTTCATCGCTGGAAATGCGGGCCGCCGCGGTGGGACCGGATCTGGCGCGAAGCGTCGCGACCATCGACCGTCCGAAGGCCGACAATGTGACCAGCGCCGACGCGGCCGACACCAAGGACGATGCGTCAGGCCGCGATGCCGAGACGACCGGGGCGGACGCGAGCAACGGCGAGAAGGTTCTCCCGATGTCGGCGTAAGCAGGTTCGGCCGCTGACGCGCGGTCAGGACGGCCAGTGTCAACGCCTACGATGGTCCGCGAGCAATACCGAGACCAGAGAGGCACTACAACGGCATGGCCGATTTCATCTACACGATGCGGAAGGTCCGCAAGGCGCACGGCGACAAGGTCATCCTTGACGACGTCACCCTGAATTTCCTGCCCGGCGCAAAGATCGGCGTTGTCGGTCCGAACGGGGCGGGAAAGTCGAGCGTCCTGCGGATCATGGCCGGCCTTGACCAGCCCAACAACGGCGATGCCTACCTGCAGCCGGGCGCGACGGTCGGCATCCTCATGCAGGAGCCCCAGCTCGACGAGGACAAGACCGTCCGCGAGAACGTCGAAGCCGGTGTGGCGATCAAGGCCAAACTCAACCGGTACAACGAGGTCGCCGAGCTGATGGCCACCGACTATACCGACGAGCTGATGGAGGAGATGGGCCAGCTGCAGGAGGAGCTCGACGCGGCCGACGCCTGGGATATCGACTCGCAGCTGGAGCAGGCGATGGACGCGCTGCGCTGCCCGCCGCCCGACGAGCCGGTGACCCACCTGTCCGGTGGCGAGCGACGCCGGGTGGCACTGTGCAGGCTGCTGCTGTCGAAGCCCGACCTGCTGCTGCTCGACGAGCCAACCAACCACCTCGACGCCGAGAGCGTGCAGTGGCTCGAGCAGCACCTCGCCGAGTACAAGGGCGCCATCCTGGCCGTCACCCACGACCGGTACTTCCTTGACAACGTCGCGGAGTGGATCCTCGAGCTCGACCGTGGCCGCGCCTACCCGTACGAGGGCAACTACTCGACGTACCTGGAGAAGAAGGCCGACCGCGTCGCCATCCAGGGCCGCAAGGACGCGAAGTTGGCGAAACGGCTGCAGGAGGAACTCGCCTGGGTGCGGTCCGGCGCCAAGGCGCGGCAGGCAAAGAACAAGGCGCGCCTCGGGCGCTACGAAGAGATGGCCGCCGAGGCGGAGAAGACGCGCAAGCTCGACTTCGAGGAGATCCAGATTCCGGTCGGTCCGCGGCTGGGCAGCGTTGTCGTCGAGGTCGATCATCTCGACAAGGGCTACGACGGCAGGCAGCTGATCAAGGACCTCTCCTTCACGCTGCCGCGCAACGGCATCGTCGGCGTCATCGGCCCCAACGGCGTCGGCAAGACCACCCTGTTCAAGACGATCGTCGGCCTGGAACAACCCGACAGCGGCACCGTCAAGGTCGGCGAGACCGTCAAGCTCAGCTACGTCGACCAGAGCCGCGGCGGAATCGACCCGAAGAAGACGGTGTGGGAGGTCGTCTCCGACAAGCTCGACTACATCGAGGTCGGGCAGACCGAGATCCCGTCGCGCGCCTACGTGTCTGCCTTTGGGTTCAAAGGGCCCGATCAGCAGAAGCCGGCCGGCGTGCTGTCCGGCGGTGAGCGCAACCGACTCAACCTGGCGCTGACCCTCAAGGTCGGTGGAAACCTCATCCTGCTCGACGAACCCACCAACGACCTCGACATCGAGACGTTGAGCTCGCTGGAGAACGCACTCGTGAATTTCCCCGGCTGTGCGGTCGTCATCAGCCACGATCGCTGGTTCCTGGACCGCACGTGCACACACATCCTCGCCTGGGAGGGCGACGATGACAACGAGGCCAAATGGTTCTGGTTCGAGGGCAACTTCGGTGCCTATGAAGAAAACAAAGTGGAACGACTCGGTATCGATGCGGCCCGTCCTCACAGGGTCACCCACCGCCGCCTCACACGCGACTAATGTCGCCTCTGCGTGCCAACGACGGTGCGCAGCGGTCAGTCAGGAGCGAGTCGCATGACGGTCAATCCGAGGGCGGGGGCGATCGAGGGGCCGACTGAAAAAGCGAGTCTGCCGGCCAGCCTGGACAAACTCGCCAGGGCCTACATCGCGACCTATCACGGGCCGCACGGCGATGCGCCCATCAGCGACGCGGCCACCGGCCCGGTCGATATGGGCGCCGCGGGCAAGTTGATGTCGCCGAACCTGCTTTCGGCGCACTACAACCTGGGTAGGCGGCGGCGGGTCGGGGAAACGCTCGTCGCGGTCTACCCGTCAGACGACCCCGGCGGATTCGGCCCGTCGATACAGATCGTCACCGACTACGCGACGCTGTTGATGGACTCGGTCACCGTGCTGCTGCACCGGCTCGGAGTGGCCTACAAGGCGATCATGAATCCGATCCTGCGGGTGCGGCGCAGCCCGACCGGTGAGCTGCTGGACATCCAGCCCTCTTCGGAGGCCGACAACTCCCGGGAAGCCGTCGACGAGGCGTGGATCCACATCCAGCTGTCCAGCTCCGTCGACCCCAAGGCGGTCGAGGAGGCCAAGCGTTCGCTGCCGGGCGTACTCGCGGATGCCCGTCAGGTTGCCCTGGACTCGCGGGCATTGTCAGGGACGCTGCTCGGCCTTGCCAACGAGCTCGACACCGACCCGGAGGGACGCTTCCCTGGCGCAGACCGCAAGGACGTGGCGGAGCTGCTGCGATGGCTCGCCGACGGGCATTTCGTCCTGCTCGGCTATCAAAGGTGCCCGGTTCAGGGCGGGCAGTCGTCGGTCGACTCGTCGAGCCGCCTCGGCGTCCTCCGCTTCAGGGATGAGGTCCTGCCGCAACTCACCGACAGCGACGATCTGCTGGTGCTCGCGCAGGCGACCATCCCCAGCTTCCTGCGTTACGGCGCATACCCCTACATCGTCGTCGTCCGCGAACACCCCGGCCATCAGGCCATCGAGCACCGCTTCGTCGGGTTGTTCACGGTCGCCGCCATGAACGCCAATGTGATGGAGATTCCGCTGATTTCGCGGCGGGTCAGCGAAGCGGTCGCGATGGCGCAGCGTGATCCGAGCCATCCTCCGCAACTGTTGCTCGACATCATCCAGACCATTCCCCGGTCGGAGCTTTTCGCGCTCAGCTCTCGCGAACTGTTGGACATGGCGATGGCCGTCGTCGATTTGGGCTCGCGCCGGCGCACGTTGCTGTTCCTGCGCGCCGATCAGCTCGCCCACTTCGTGTCCTGCCTGGTCTACCTGCCACGCGACCGGTACACCACCGCGGTGCGCCTGGAAATGCAGGACATCCTCGTCCGCGAGCTCGGCGGCGAAAGCATCGAATACACCGCGCGTGTCAGCGAATCACCTTGGGCAGTAGTGCATTTCACTGTCCGTCTGCCCGAGGGATCTCGACCGGGCAGTGTGGATGTCTCGCTCCGCAACGAGACGCGCATCCAGGATCTGCTCACCGAGGCGACGCGAACCTGGGGCGACCGACTGCTCGGTGCGGTCAAGACCGGGTCGATCGATCAGGTCAAGGCCGAGCACTACTCGATGGCGTTCCCGGAGGTCTACAAGCAGGCTGTCGCCCCCGGGGACGCAATCAACGACATCGCGATCATCGAAGAGCTGCAGGATAATTCCGTCAAGCTGGTGTTCTCCGAGGACGGCAGGGACGGCTCGGCGCAGCTCATCTGGTACCTCGGCGGGCGATCGGCGTCACTGAGCCAATTGCTGCCGATGCTGCAGTCGATGGGCGTGATCGTGCTCGAAGAGCGGCCGTTCACCGTGACGCGCCCCGACGGGCTCCCGGTGTGGATCTACCAGTTCAAGATCTCGGTGTTCAGCGATATTCCCGATGAACCGGAGGGGCCCGAACGGGACGCCACCGCGGTGCGGTTCGCCGACGCGGTGACCGCGATTTGGCATGGTCGCACCGAGATCGACCGGTTCAACGAGCTGGTTCTGCGCGCACGCCTGACGTGGCAGCAGGTCGTGATTCTGCGGACCTACGCGAAGTACTTGCGGCAGGCCGGTTTTCCGTACAGCCAGACCCACATCGAGGGCGTGCTCAACGGGAACCCTGGCACCGCCCGGTCGCTGGTCGAGCTGTTCGAAGCGATGTTCGACCCGGCAGCCGATCCCGACAGGAAGGCCGCGCAGGCCGCCGCCGCATCGGTGGCCGCCGATATCGACGCGCTGACCAGCTTGGACACCGACCGCGTGCTGCGTGGCTTCGCGTCGATGATCCAGGCCACGCTGCGCACCAACTACTTTGTCAGCAGAGCAGATTCGGCTCGCGCGCAGAACGTGCTGTCGGTCAAGCTGAACTCGCAGTTGATTGACGAACTTCCACTGCCGCGGCCGAAGTTCGAGATCTTCGTCTACTCGCCGCGCGTCGAGGGTGTGCACCTGCGGTTCGGCTTCGTCGCCCGCGGCGGCCTGCGCTGGTCGGATCGCAAGGAGGATTTCCGCACCGAGATCCTCGGCCTGGTCAAGGCGCAGGCCGTGAAGAACGCCGTCATCGTCCCGGTTGGCGCCAAGGGCGGATTCGTCGTCAAGCAACCCCCGCCGCCCTCCGGCGACGCGGCCGCCGACCGCGACGCACAGCGCGCCGAGGGTATCGCCTGCTACAAGCTGTTCATCTCGGGGTTGCTCGACCTGACCGACAACGTCGACCAGACCACCGGAAACGTCGTCACCCCAACCGAGGTCGTGCGCCGCGACAGTGACGACGCCTACCTCGTGGTGGCCGCGGACAAGGGCACGGCGACTTTCTCCGACATCGCCAACGAGGTCGCGAAGTCCTACGGCTTCTGGCTCGGCGACGCCTTCGCATCCGGCGGTTCGGTCGGTTATGACCACAAGGCGATGGGCATCACCGCCAAGGGTGCTTGGGAGAGCGTCAAGCGGCACTTCCTCGAAATGGGCGTTGACACCCAGTCCGAGGACTTCACCGTCGTCGGAATCGGTGACATGAGCGGGGACGTGTTCGGCAACGGAATGCTGCTGTCCCAACACATCCGGCTGGTGGCCGCGTTCAACCATATGCACGTGTTCCTCGACCCGAACCCCGACGCCGCGACATCGTGGGAGGAACGCAAGCGCATGTTCGAGCTGCCGCGCTCGACGTGGGACGACTACGACAAGTCGCTGATCAGCGAGGGCGGCGGCATCTACAGCCGCGAGCAGAAGTCGATCCCGATCAGCCCGCAGGTCCGCGCCGCACTCGGCATCGAGGACGACGTCGAGGAGTTACCGCCGCCGGAGCTGCTGCGCAGGATCCTGAAGGCGCCGGTGGACCTGCTGTTCAACGGCGGTATCGGCACTTACATCAAGGCCGAAACCGAGTCCGATGCCGATGTCGGCGACCGCGCCAACGACATGATCCGGGTGAACGGAAACCAGGTGCGCGCCAAGGTGATCGGCGAGGGCGGCAACCTCGGCGTCACATCGCTTGGCCGTGTCGAATTCGACCTCGCCGGTGGCCGGATCAACACCGATGCGCTCGACAATTCCGCTGGCGTTGACTGCTCCGACCATGAGGTCAACATCAAGATCCTGATCGATGCGCTGGTCAGCAACGGCAAGGTGAAGCCGGAAGACCGGACGAACCTCCTGCTGTCGATGACCGACGAGGTCGGCGACCTGGTGCTCATCGACAACAAGGACCAGAACGACCTGATGGGCACCAGCAGAGCCAATGCGGCCAGCCTGCTGCCGGTGCACGCTCGCCAGATCAAGGATCTCGAGTCCGAGCGCGGGCTGAACCGCGAACTCGAGGCACTCCCGTCGGAGAAGGAGATACGGCGGCGTACCGAGGCCGGAATCGGGCTCACCTCACCGGAACTCGCGACGCTGATGGCACACGTCAAGCTGAACCTCAAGGACCAGGTGTTGGCCAGCGATCTTCCGGACCAAGAGGTTTTCGCGGCCCGGCTGCCGAGCTACTTCCCGACCCGGCTGCGGGACGAATTCGGGGCGGAGATCCGTTCGCACCAACTGCGTCGGGAAATCATCACCACGATGCTCGTCAACGATCTCGTCGACACCGCGGGCATCTCGTATGTGTACCGGGTGATGGACGATGTCGGCGTTGGACCTGTGGACGCGGTGCGGTCGTACGTCGCCACCGACGCGATCTTCCGCATCGACGAGGTGTGGCGCGCCATCCGTGATGCCAATGTGGCGGTGAACGTGTCTGACCGGTTGACACTGGATCTTCGCAGGCAGATCGATCGCGCCGGACGCTGGCTGCTCAACTACCGGCCGCAGCCGCTGGCGGTCGGGGCTGAAATCAATCGGTTCGCCAAGAAGGTGGCCGAGCTGACCCCGCGCATGCGGGAGTGGCTCCGCGGCGACGACCGCGCGATCGTCGAGAAGGAAGTCGGCCAATTCTCCGCACACGGCGCGTCGGAAGACCTGGCGTACAAGGTCGCGTCGGGCCTGTACCAATACAGCCTGCTCGACATCATCGACATCGCCGACATCGTCGACCGCGAGCCCGCGGAAGTGGCCGACACGTACTTCGCGCTGATGGACTACCTCAACTCGGACGCACTGCTGACCGCGGTATCCGGGCTTCCACGCGACGACCGCTGGCATTCGTTGGCCCGGTTGGCGATTCGCGACGATATCTACGGCTCGCTTCGCTCGCTGTGCTTCGATGTGCTCGCCGTCGGCGAGGTGGAGGAGAGCGGTGAGGAGAAAATCGCCGAGTGGGAGCTGATCAACGGCTCTCGTGTGCAGCGTGCGCGCCGCACTTTGGACGAGATTTACCAGTCCGATGAGCGTGACCTCGCGACATTGTCGGTCGCCGCGCGTCAGATCCGCAGCATGACACGAACGAGCGGAACGGGGACCACTGGGTGACGGGATTCGTAGCGCCGGTGCAGGTGCGCTGGTCGGACATCGACATGTACCAGCACATCAACCACGCCACCATGGTCACCATCCTCGAAGAGGCGCGAATCCCTTTCCTGCGTGAGCCGTTCGAAGACGTCATCGACGAGATTGGTCTGCTCATCCACGAGGTCAAGATCCTCTACAAAGGGCAGTTACGGTTGAGGGACTCGCCGCTGCAAGTGACGATGTGGTCGAAGCGGGTGCGCGCCGTCGACTTCACCATCGGCTATGAGGTGCGGTCGGTGAACAAACCCGCCGACTCCAGACCAGCGGTTATCGCCGAGACACAGTTGGCCACCGTGCACATCAAAGAGCAGCGTCTGCAACGGCTTTCGCCAGCACAACAAGAATATCTGCAGCGCTGGCTTCGATGAGTAGCCCCGAGCGGGGCATCTGGCTGGAGGACGCCACCCACCGCGAGGATCTCGCGACGTTCGTTGAGCGGGCCGTGCGACTCGACGATGCTGCGGTTATCCGGTTGCGGGAGCGGTCGAAGGGTTTGGTGGTGGCCTGGGTCGCAACCGGTTTCGATGTGCTGGCGAGCCGGGTGGTGGCGGGCCGGGTGCGACCGGCGGACCTGAGTGCAGGGGCCGACGCGCTCGCCGATGGCCTTGGCGCGATGGACCGCAGCGGTCGCGTCGACCCCGGCTTTCCGATGGATTCGGCGTGGCGCGGTGTGCTGCCTCCTGACACAGGCTTCGCCCATATCGACGACGTGCCCGCGCGGGTGGTGCTCGAGCTGGCGCAGCGTGGCGTCGTGCTGGCGAAGGAACATGGCAGCACTCACGGGCCGCCGGTGTCGCTGCTGGATCAGGAGGTCCTTGCGGTCAGTTCGCCGCAGGGCGACGTCGCCATCCCGATGCGGTGCGTATTCGCCTTGACCGCAATGGGTTTCCTGCCGCAGTCATCGGCGGCGGCTGGCCAGGGCATGGGGCTGGACCCCGATACCGTGGCCGCCGACGAGATCGTGCGCGTGCGTGCGTTGCCAGCATGGCTGCGGATCGATGCGAGGTTCGGCTCGGTGTATCGCCGCCGCGGCGACCCCGCCGTCGTCCTGCGCTAACTTTCTCCTCGCGAGCAGTCGCAAAAGTACCCTTTTTGAAGGCTTTTCGGGTACTTTTGCGTCTGCTCGCGCAGGTAGATTGGCCCCGCAGTGTTAGCCGGTGAGCTGTGGGCGCTCGAGATGAGTGAACACCCGCGCGACGAGATCCCATGGGTTGCGACGAACATCGTCGACGACGATAGGCATCACAAACCAGCCGCACTCCTGCAGCCGCGAGGTTTTTAAGCGGTCGTGCCTGAATGCATCGGGATTGGCGTGCCAGTCGGCGCTGTCGTACTCCGCGACAAGCATGGCCTCGGGCCATGCGAAGTCGACCCGCCATTGCTTCCCGCACCGGTCGACGATGACGTACTGGAGTTCGGGCATCGGAACGCCACCGTCGATGAACACCAACCGTGTTTCGCTTTCCATGGCGGACTCTGCCCGCCCGTCGGCATACTCGACGAGTTCGCGGACGTTCACGATGCCTCGTCGGCCCTTCTGTTCACCCACCGTGCTCGACAGCTCGTCGCGAGTGCAGGCGCCGACGTGCAGCGCAGCGTCGAGTACCGCCAAGCCTCGCGGGCGCCGCAGTGTTCGCGCCATCTCGACAGTGGTCCAGGCCGGGGCCGTCGCCAGTCGGCCTTGAACTCGCTTGAGCGGTGCCCCGACACGCTGGTGAACCGTCAGCTCGGCGGATGGTCGCATCCGAATTCCCGGATCGAGAACGTGGATGCTGTCCTCCGGCTCGGTATTGAACCCGTAGAGATCTGCCGCTGTGCTCATGCACGCGACCACCGGCTTGCCTGCGACCAAATCGAGTGCGGCCAACCGCGTGCGGATATCGGGCAGTCTCGGCGCATAGACGCCATGCCGAACGCGGACAATCGTCCCGCGTCTTAGATGGGATCTCAGCATCTTGTGCGACATCACGGCACGTAGCTGTTGCGTGGTCGCCAGGCCCCCGTTCACAGAAAAGAAGTCGTCGATGAACACGGCTCCAATGCTGGAGCCTCGCCGGCGTCACGTGGACGCCGCGCAGCGAAGCTGTGGATGAGCGCGCTTCTGTTAGTACTCCACACTGGCGCGAGCAGTCGCATATGTACCCGAAACCCCCGAGAAATGGGTACTTTTGCGTCTGCTCGCCAGGAGAACTAGACCAGCCAGGAGAACTAGACCACCCAGGCGGCGGCGTTCGGCGGCAACTTGCCGTCGACCAGTTCGGCGCTGGTCAATAACAGCTCACCGGACGGCAGTGCCAGAGGCTCGTTGCCCGCGTTCAGCGCGCACACCAGGCCGCCGCCCACCAAGCGATAGACCAGCGCGTCGTCCGGCGAATCCAGCCATTCGATTGCGGTGCTGTCGAATTCGGCTCGGACGCCGCGCAATCGCAGCGCCTCCCGATAGAACGACAGCGTGGAGTCCGGGTCGCGCAACTGCTTCTCGACCGTCAGCGACGACCACTCCTTCGGCAGCGGCAGCCAGGTGTCGGGATTCGTCGAGAAGCCGAACGGCGGAGCGTCCCCCTCCCACGGCATCGGCACCCGCGACCCGTCACGGCCGCGTCGGGTGTGCCCGGAGCGCTCCCACACCGGATCGCGCAGCGCCTCGTCGGGCAGGTCGACGTTGGCCAGGCCGAGTTCCTCGCCGTTGTAGATGAACACCGCACCGGGCAGCGCCAGCATCACCAGCGCCATCGCCCACGCGCGGGCCAGGCCGACGTCGCCGCCGCCGTAGTGGGTGACGTCGCGATCGACGTCGTGGTTCGACAGTGTCCAAGTCGGTATCGCGTTCTCGATTGCGGCGGCCGCCAACGAGTTCTCGATCGCACCGCGGACATCGGCAGCGTCGAACTTCGCGCGCAACAGCCGGAAGTTGAAGCCCAGGTGCAGTTCATCGGCGCGCAGATAACGGGAGAACTGCTCGTTGTCGTACACCCACACCTCGCCGATCGCGACCGCGTGTGGGTAGTCGTTGAGCACCGTGCGGATGTGGCGGTGGATGTCGTGCACGCCGTCGTGGTTGAACCTCGGATCGTCGTCCATGTCGGCGAGCAGCACCTCGGCCTTGACGATCTCCATGTCGGGTAGGCCGGGGGGCTTGGCCATGCCGTGCGCGACGTCGATACGGAAGCCGTCGACGCCGCGTTCCAGCCAGAACCGCAGCGTCTTCTCGAGATCGTCGTAGACCTCGCGGTTCTCCCAGTTGAGGTCGGGCTGCTCGGCGTCGAACAGATGCAGATACCACTGCCCGGGGTTGCCGTCGGGCTCGACGATGCGCGTCCACGCCGGGCCACCGAAGATCGACACCCAGTTGTTGGGCGGATGCACCCCACCGGGGCCGGTGCCGTCGCGGAAGATGTAGCGCTCCCGCGCGTCGGTCCCTGGGCCCGCGGCCAGCGCGGCCTGAAACCACGGATGCGCCGAGCTGGTGTGGTTGGGGACCAGGTCCATCGTCACCTTGATGCCCCGGGCGTGGGCCGCTTCGATGAGCCGGTCCAGCGCCGCCATCCCGCCGAAGAGCGGGTCGACGTCACGCGGGTCGGACACGTCATAGCCGTGGTCGGCCATCGGCGACACCATCACCGGGTTCAGCCAGATGGCGTCGACGCCCAGCGTCTCGAGGTAGTCCAGCCGCGAGGCCACCCCGTCGAGGTCGCCGACGCCGTCGCCGCTGTCGTCGCTGAACGAGCGCGGATACACCTGGTAGAACACCGCGTGCGACCACCACGGCCTCGGATTGGGATCGAGCACGCCCGCAACCTACACCGCCGCGGTGTCTGTTTCAGAACGGCGAGTTCACCATCGATTGCGCGGCCATCTCGAGGTAGGCCAGCAGCTCCCGACGGTGTTCGTCGTCGAGGGTTTCGGAGTCGACCGACGCGACCGCGGTGTGCATGCACCTCAGCCAGGCGTCGCGCTCGATGAACCCGATCTTGAACGGGCTGTGCCGCATCCGGAGCCGAGGATGGCCGCGCTGGTCGGAATAGGTGCGCGGGCCGCCCCAGTACTGCTCGAGGAACATCCGCAGCCGCACCTCGGCGGCGTCGAGATCCTCTTCGGGATACAGCGGCCGCAGGATCTCGTCCTCGCGGACAAGCTCGTAGAACCGCGACACGATGGCATTGAACGTGTCGTGGCCACCCACCTCGTCGTAAAAGGACCGCTGGGACTGAGTCACGTCACCCATTGTCCCAAGCCGCCAGAAGCCGGGTGCCTGCCGGTGATGTCACGGGAAGTTCATCCGGTTGACCAGCAGACACGGAGGTATTTGCTATGCGATTTACCCAAATCCATGGTGGACTGTCGGTCGGAGGACGAATGGCGCATCGCAACAAGAGCCGCGCCCACCGGCATTCCGGGGTGGCGGCGGGTTTATCCGGGGTGGCGCCCACCCCGACGCTGCTGCACAGCGTCGAGACTCGTCCGGGCGCGCGCGAAGGTTCGCTTTGGGGCCGCCGTCGGGTTCTTCTCCTCAACTCGACCTACGAACCGTTGACCGCCCTCCCGATGCGCAGGGCGGTCGTCATGCTGATGTGCGGCAAGGCCGACGTCGTTCACGCCGACCCGTCGGGGCCGGTGATCCATTCGGCGACCCGGTCGGTCACGGTGCCGTCGGTGATCAGGCTGCGGGCCTTCGTGCGGGTGCCCTACCGGGCCCGCATTCCGATGACGAGGGCGGCGTTGATGCACCGCGACCGGTTCCGCTGCGCGTACTGCGGCGGCAAGGCCGACACCGTCGACCACGTGGTGCCCCGCAGCCGCGGCGGCGACCACACATGGGAGAACTGCGTGGCCGCCTGTTCGACCTGTAACCACCGCAAGGCTGACCGGATGTTGGCCGAGCTGGGCTGGACGCTGCGCTCGACGCCGACGCGGCCCAAGGGGCAGCACTGGCGGCTGCTGTCGACGGTCAAGGAACTGGACCCGGCGTGGGTGCGATACCTGGGTGAGGGCGCGGCGTAGCCGGTGGCCACGATAGGGTTTGCGTCGTGAGCACCGCACTTACCCATTCGCTGCTCGGCGGCGTGCCGCTGCTGGTCCTGTTGGTCTTGATCGTGCTGATCTACGGCGTCGGCAAGAACCGCAAGAGCCCGCACCCGGCGACCTACGAGATGTCCGACACCGAGTGGACGCATGCACCGATCCTGTGGGCGGCCGACGAGCCGCAGTCCCATGGGCATCCCCACCCGTTGACGATAGGAGGCGGCGCCAGTGGCAAGTGGTGAAGTCGCGACGCGCGGATCGGACGAGCTGGAGCTGCCCAACGGCTTTGTCGTCACCTCCAGCGGACGAGTCTCCGGAGTCACCCAGCCCGGCGAGCTGTCGGTTACCTATCCGTTTCCGGTCAAGGACCTGGTACGGCTCGACGACGCGCTGAAGTTCGGGTCGCGGAAAGCCAAGGCCCGCTTCGCGGTCTACATCGGCGACCTCGGCGCAGACACGGCCGCGACCGCCCGCGAAGTGCTGGCCAAGGTGCCCACTCCCAACAACGCGGTGTTGCTCGCGGTGTCGCCCAACCAGAAGGCCATCGAGGTCGTCTACGGCTCCGACGTGCAGGGCCGCGGCATCGAGGAGTCCGCTCCGCTCGGCGTGAAGGCCGCCGCGGCTTCGTTCAACTACGGCAACCTGATGGCCGGGCTGATCAGCGCGATCAAGGTGATGAGCGCCGGCGTTACACCGGCCTAGCTGACGTCGAAGGCGCGGGCGCGCAGCGCGCGCTCGACCCCTGCGCGACCTTCGATCACCAGCCGCCGAAGCGACGGCGGCAGGTCACCCGACAGGAACCGATCGGCGGCGGCCAGCGCGTCGTCGCTGATATCCCACGAGGGGTAAAGGCCGATGACGACCGTCTGCGCGACCTCGCTGGACCGCCGCTCCCACACGCCGAGGATGGCGTCGAAGTACTTCGCCGTGAACGGCTGCAGCAGGGCCTGCTGACCCGACTGCACGAAGCCGTCGATGATCGCCCGACCGACGATGTTGGGCAGGGTGTCGTCCTCGATCACCAGCTGCCACGCGGTGTTCTTCACGACGATCTGCGGGCGGGCCGCAGCCGCGCGGGCGGCGTTGCGCTTACCCGCGGCCGTCGGATCCCGTTCGGCTTCGGCGTCGATGAACGGCGTCGCCTGCCCGTCGTTGTCGATGTCGCCAGCGGCGGCCAGCGCGGTGACGATGCGCCACCGCAGGTCGGTGTCGACGACGAGACCGGGCAGCCCGTGCTCGCCGGGATCGGTGTCCAGAAGCGCGGCAAGCACGGCGACATGTCGCAGCGCCAGCACCGACGTGCACAGCGCGTTGACGTAGGCCAGCTGGTGGTCCGATCCGGGCTCGGCGGCGCGGGCCAGCTCGAGCAGTTTGTCGGTGAACAGCGGCCAGCCCTCCGCGCACGCCCAGTCGGGGTCGGCGTAGGAGCGCAGCGCGGTCTGCGCCTGCATCAGCAGACGTTGTGCCACACCGACTTCGGTCTCGGCGCCGACGCCGTTGACGATCAGCGCGACGAAGTCGCGTGCCTTCAACTCGGCCTCGCGCGTCATCTCCCACGCCGCCGACCACGACAGCGTCCGGGGGAGCGGTTCGGCGATGTCGGCGATGCGGGTCAGCGCCGTCTCCAGCGACTCAGGGTCGAGGCGCAGCGAGCAGTAGGTCAGGTCGTCGTCGTTGACCAGGATCAGCTTGCCGCGCGAAACACCTTGCAGCGCAGGAACTTCAGTTAACTCCCCCTCGATGTCGAGCTCCTCGCGGTGCACCCGGACCAGCTTGCCGGAGCCGTCGTCGTCATAGATGCCGACAGCCAGCCGGTGCACGCGGGTCTCGCCGGCGCCCGGCTCGGCACCGCTCTGGCTGACGGCGAAGCGGCTGAACTTGCCGTCGGTGTCGACGTCGAAGTCGGCGCGCAGCGTGTTGAGCCCGGTGGTCTTCAGCCACTGCCTGCCCCAGTGCGAGAGGTCGCGCCCGGAGGACTTCTCCAGCGCGCCGAGCAGATCACCGAAGGTGGCGTTGTCGAAGGCGTGGTCGCGGAAATAGTCGCGCAGCCCGGCCAGGAACGCCTCGAGGCCGACGTAGGCGACCAGTTGCTTGAGCACGCTGGCGCCCTTGGCGTAGGTGATGCCGTCGAAGTTGACCTCGACGGCGTGCAGGTCGGGGATGTCGGCGGCCACCGGGTGTGTCGACGGCAGCTGGTCCTGCCGGTAGGCCCACGACTTCTCGGCGTTGGCGAACGTCGTCCACGCCTCCTTGTATTCGGTGGCTTCGCTCTGGCACAGCACCGACGCGAACGTCGCGAACGACTCGTTGAGCCACAGGTCGTCCCACCACTTCATGGTGACCAGATCGCCGAACCACATGTGCGCCATCTCGTGCAGCACCGTCTCGGCGCGCCTCTCGTAGGACGCGCGGGTGACTTTGCTGCGGAAGACGTAGTCTTCCAAAAACGTTACGGCCCCGGCATTTTCCATCGCACCCGCGTTGAACTCGGGGACAAAGAGCTGGTCGTACTTGCCGAAAGCGTAGGGCTCACCGAAGTTGCGGTGATAGAAGTCGAAGCCCTGCTTGGTTTCGGTGAACAACCGGTCGGCGTCCATGAACTCGGCCAGCGATTTGCGGCAGAACAATCCCAGCGGAATCTCGCCGTGCTCATCGCTGTAGGCGTCGCGCCAGAAGGCGTAGGGCCCGGCGATCAGCGCGACGAGGTAGGTGCTCATCCGCGGGGTCGTGGTGAACGTCACGGTCTTGGTGTCGCCGGCCACGTCTGCACCGACCGGGGCGCCGTTGGACACCACTTCCCAGTGGGCGGGCGCCGTGACGGTGATGTCGAAGGTCGCCTTCAAATCGGGCTGGTCAAAACACGCGAACATCCTTTTGGCGTCCGCGGTTTCGAACTGCGAGTAGAGGTAGACCTCGTCGTCGACCGGATCGACGAACCGGTGCAGACCTTCACCGGTGTTGGAATAACGGCACAAAGCGTCGACCACGAGCGTGTTGCGCCGCTGCAGGCTGCCAAGCGCGATGCCGGTGGCCTCGTCGTAGCCGGACACGTCGAGCTCGATCCCGTTGAGGGTGGCGCGCTGCACCGTGTCGGCGGCGAGATCGACGTAGGTGTCGGCGCCGGGTAGCGCGTCGAACTCCACTGTCGTCACGGAGTGGAACGTCTTCTCACCGGGCGCGCCTGCGCCGTCGGTCAGGTCAAGGTCGACGCGGTAGCGGTCGACGGTGACGAGGGCGGCTCGTTCAACGGCCTGGTCGCGGGTCAAGTTGGGAAGTACCACACGTCCAACTTAGTGGTCCCTCCCGCGAGGAGGAGGTTTGGTGGTCTGGCTAGAAGCCCGGCACCTGCGGTACGCCCGGAATCCCTTGCAGGCCCTGTAGGGAATTCAGGAACGTGCCATTGCCGATCGACCCCATCATCTGCGGGCAGTACATCGAAATCGCGATGCCGGTGAAGAACGAGGCCATGCCGGGGCTGATGCCGTTGTCGGCGACGGAAGACGCCACCTCGGCGAACGACTTACCCGGCTCGACCAGCATCGGACACACTTGCTGGCCCAACTGTGCGGTGAGATCGGCGTTGTTGTCGGCGTAGGGGATGTTGGCGCGGTTGATCGCATTAAGGAATGCGTCGTTGGTCGTGTCTGCGAGGGCAGCTGGGGCGAACGAGAGGCCCGCTGCGATCACGGTGGCCGCCACGGCCAAGGTGCTGGATCGATCGATTATTGTCACTCGAGTAACAGTGGTGTACTCAGGTCACATTGACAACACGCTTTCATAAAGGTTTGGAACAGCGTCGCGCGGCGCATGGTTGTGCCGACTGAGATTTGTTCCACGTCACCCATCGAGAGGACCCGTTCAATGTCAGAGAAGTCCGTCGCCGGTTTCTGGTTCGACCCGCTCTGCCCGTGGTGCTGGATTACATCGCGCTGGATTCTCGAGGTGGAAAAGGTCCGCGACATCGAGGTTGACTTCCACGTGATGAGTCTTGCGGTGCTGAACGAGGGCCGTGACCTGCCCGAGGAATACCGCGAAGGCTTGAAGCAGGCATGGAAGCCGGTGCGGGTGGCCATCGCCGCCGAGCAGGCCAAGGGCTCTGAGATCCTCGCGCCGCTGTACACCGCGATGGGCACGCGCATTCACAACCAAGGCAACAAGGACTTCGACGCCGTCATCAAGGAGTCGCTGGAGGAGGTGGGGCTGCCCGCCGAGCTGGCCGAGGCCGCCGCCACCGACAAGTACGACGAGGCGCTGCGCAAGAGCCACCACGAGGGCATGGACGCTGTCGGCGACGACGTCGGCACGCCGACGATTCACATCAACGGCGTCGCCTTCTTCGGCCCTGTGCTGTCCAAGATCCCGCGTGGCGAAGAGGCAGGCAAGCTGTGGGATGCGTCGGTGACCTTCGCGTCGTATCCGCACTTCTGGGAGCTCAAGCGCACGCGCACCGAGGCGCCCGAGTTCGACTGAGGACCCCAGAGTTACGTCGGCGTTACTGTTGGCCGCTCAAGTTGCGGGGACGTGACGCTGCGGCGACGTTAAGTTCATGACAGTCGCCGATTCGACGGAACCCTCAGTCCAAACTGACGGCACGTACCGCGACCGCGTCGTCGCCGTCGAACCGGGTGGCAACGAGTTCATCGCCCACTCCGACCGACACGGCTCCCCGAGCCAGTTGTTCTGGACGTGGACATCGCCAAACCTCGAATTCGCCACCGTATTCGTCGGGATGCTCGCGGTGCTTGCCTTTGGGATGACGTTCTGGCAGGCAGTGGTCGGCATCGCCATCGGCACAGGCCTCGGGGCACTCGCGCACTACTTCCTGTCGGCTCGCGGACCGCTGCATGGCGTGCCACAGATGGTGTTGGGCCGGTTGGCATTCGGCTTCAAGGGAAATGCCGTGCCCGCGGTGCTGATGTCGGTGACGGCGGGCGTTGGCTGGTTCGCCACCAACAGCGTCAGCGGGG
Source organism: Mycolicibacterium stellerae (assembly GCF_003719305.1). Lineage (GTDB taxonomy): Bacteria > Actinomycetota > Actinomycetes > Mycobacteriales > Mycobacteriaceae > Mycobacterium > Mycobacterium stellerae. Next base: position 8,530 of record NZ_RARC01000047.1, on the reverse strand, counting down.
CGTTCGCGCTGTCCACCCTGTTCGGGTTCGGGCCGCTGGTGGGTCTGGTCATCATCGTGGCACTGCAAACCGTCCTGGCATTCTTCGGGCACAACCTGGTGCAGACGTTCGAACGGTGGTCGTTCCCGATTCTCGCGGTGATCTTCGCGGTCGCGTCGGTGGCGATATTCATGCACGCCGACTTCGCGAGCCCCGCCGCGCCCGAGGGTGTAGGCGGCATGGGCGGATTCATGCTCACCGTCGGGACGGCCTTCGGCTACGCAGCGGGCTGGACGCCGTACGCGGCGGACTTCACGCGCTACCTGCCGTCGACGGTGTCGGCCGCCCGCACCGGATTCTTCGCGTCTGCCGGACTGTTCGTGTCGTGTGCGGTGCTGGAGATCGTCGGTGTGGCGTCGGTGACGACGGGGGAGGCCACGCTGGCCGATCCGACCGGGTCGTTCACGTCCGAACTGGCATCCCCGTTGGCCAAGGCGACCCTGTTGGCCATCGCGGTCGGAGCGATCGCCGCGAACGCCATCAACATCTATTCCGGTGCAATGGCTTTCGTGACGATCGGGATCAAGCTTCCCGCCCACGTCGCACGGGCGCTCGTCACCGTATTCTTCGGAGTCGCCGGGTTCCTCGTCGCATGGTGGGCGCTGCCCGATGCGGCCCACAGTTACGAAGCGTTCCTGCTGATCATCGCCTATTGGATCGGGCCGTGGCTCGGCGTCGTATTCGCCGACCAGTACCTGCGCCGCGGCCAGTCCGTCGCCGGGTTCCTGTATGACAGGTCCTACGCCAACTGGAACGGCCTGTTGTCGTTTGTCATCGGGTTGGTTGCGTCTGTACTGCTGTTCTCGAACCAGGAGAAGTTCGTCGGATACATCGCCAAGGCCGTCCCCCAACTGGGAGATATCACGTTCTTCGTCGGCTTCGTGCTGGCTGGGGCATGCTATCTGGTGTTATGTCGACCCAAGATCGCCGCGGAGCGCGCGGCCACGGTATGACGCCAGGGCAGATGCTCGATGTCGCCGTCACCGAAGCCCGAAAAGGGTTGGCGGAGGGTGGGATTCCAATCGGGGCGGCACTGTTCTCGTCCGATGGCGCCTTGCTCGGCAGCGGACACAACCGCCGTGTCCAGCAGGACGACCCGTCGGTGCATGCGGAGACCGACGCGTTCCGTGCGGCGGGCAGACAGCGCAACTACCGTTCCACGGTGATGGTGACGACGCTGTCACCGTGCTGGTACTGCAGCGGCCTCGTGCGCCAGTTCAATATCGGTGCCGTCGTCGTCGGTGAAGCCTCGACGTTTTACGGCGGCCATGACTGGTTGGCGGAGCACGGCGTATCGGTCACCGTCCTCGACGACGATCGATGCAAGGCGATGATGACCGACTTCATCGCAGCCAACCCGGAGCTCTGGGCCGAGGACATCGGCGAATGAGCGCTATTGCCACAGTTGATCTTTCGCGATGGCGAGTCGGCGGCTCGGCAGCCGACGCCGTCGCCGCCGAGGTCGACGAGGGGTTGCAACGGGCCGGCTTCATCCTGGTCGCCGGCCACGGTGTCGACCCGACGTTGACGGCCGGCGTACGGGCCGCCGCGCGCGAGTTCTTCGGCCTGCCCGATGCGGTGAAACAGCGCTACTCGGTTCCAGTCGGCGGCCACGGGTGGATCGCACCGGGAGCCGAGGCTAACGCGTACGCAGAGGGCACCGAAACGCCACCGGACCTGAAGGAGAGCTACAGCCTGGGCGCCGAGACCGCGACCGGTGATCTCGAGGTGGACCGCGTCTGGTTTGCGCCCAACGCCTGGCCCGCCGAGGTCGCGTCGCTGCAGCCGCTGGTTGACGAGTACACCGCGGCGATGCGTCGAGTGTCCGACGAGCTGCTGGCGTTGTTCGCCCACGCACTCGGCCTGCCCGCCAACCCGTTCGTCGAACTGGCGAGCCGCCCCACGTGGACGATGAACATCAACCACTATCCGCCGGTGAGCGTCGTCGGCGAGCCCGAACCGGGGCAGTTCCGCATCGGCCCGCACACCGACTTCGGCACGGTCACGGTGCTGGACCGCGAGCCGGGTGCCGGCGGACTGCAGGTGTACTCCGACACCGACGGCTGGGCCGACGCGCCCTACGACCCCGATGCGCTGACCGTCAACATCGGTGACCTGCTGGAGTATTGGAGTGGGCGGCGGTGGCCGTCGGGGCGGCACCGCGTGCTGCCGCCGCAGCCGCATGCCCCCGAGGAGGATCTGGTGTCGCTGATCTACTTCTACGAGGCCAACCACGATGCGCTCGTCACGCCGCTGGAGCCGCCGATCGGCCGGGTGTCTGGCCTGCAGCCGGTCACGTCGTCGGCATTCATCAAGGAACGGCTGGACGCGATCACCGTTGGCTGACTGGCGCGCTACCGAAGCGTCCGAGTTCGGCTGAGCTAGTCGTCGATCGCTGCCTGCTTAGCGCTGAGGACGGCGGATCCACGGGTAGGTGGCGTTGTCGCGGAAGAGTTGGTGGCGCTGGTCCCTGTTGATGGTTACCTGGAGTGATCGCAGGACAGTGATCCCGTGTTTGTCGCTTCCGCGAAACTGGTTCCCGAAGCCGAGCAGTGTGCTGGTGAAGCCGATTTCGGTGAGGAACAGGGCGCGCGTCCACTCGAGTTCGCGCATGGGTTCTTTCTCGTCGACGGCTTGGTGCAGGTCCGCCACATATGCCGCCCATTCTTCGAAGGTGGCCTGACCGGTGACAGGGGCGAGCAATTCGAAGCCGCGGGTGGGCGATTTGTCGTATGCGCCAAGAGTCACAGACACAAGCCGGCGTTCGTCGTCGTCGAGTTCGATGTCCTCCACATCGTTTGGAACGTCGGGTACGAGATCGTTTCTCGCGCTCCCCTGCGGGGGGAACGTGGCGTTGTCTTTCAGGAGTCGCTCCGGACTGTGGTTGCTGAGCTTCGATTGCAGCGAGCGCAGGACCAGAACCCAGTATTCGTCTCTTGCGGGTCCGAACCGTCGCGCGTTAGCGACCATGTCGCTGCCAAATCCAAACTCGGTGAGAAGCAATGCGCACGCCCAGTCAAGATTGGTTAGCGGCTCGCTTGCATCGATCGATTCCATGAGTGGAAAGACGTAATCCCCCCACTCGTCGTAACTCGACTTGCCAATCAGCGGCGGAAGCAACTCGACGGCCATCTGCGCAGAACCGGCGTACTCATTGAGGACGAGCACCATCAGCTCGCGCTCGGCCTCGTCGAGGTTGAGTTCGACACGCTCGTCGTCACGATCAGTCGTCACTCTCTGTCCATCTGCTAAGCCCAGCTGTTGGGGTTATGTGGATCTGGCGGCTGTTGTTCCGAAAGTATCCGCCCGAGGATGCCGAGTGCACCATCCTGCTTCGCAAGCTCTCCTGGCGGTACGTATGTTCCCCAATCTTTTCTGGAGTCCAAGTTTGGGGACGCCCCTGAATTTGTATGCTCGTCGGCCCAACTTCCCCCGCCCCCGTCCCCACCTACTTCCGACCGAGGCGCGGCGATGGTGTCGCTTGGCGGGCCGACGCTACCCAAACTGGGTTTGGGAGGCGATGGAGAGGGCGTCGGCGGTGGGTTGCGGTCGGCAAGCTCCTCCGCTGAAAAAGCTGACTGATATGAGCCGAACTTCTTGCTGACGAAATTCGGATCCTTGACTAGATCGGGCTTGAAGGCCGTGCCACCGTCGGTCGCATTGGGCCGTGTATCGCGAACAATCAGCACGTTGTCCTTCGGGTCGTAGATGACTGGGACACCATCACTCCTGCTCACTCCGATTGTCACTTCGCCGGGATCGTTCGTTGCCCGCTGCATCTTCTGATAGATGAACTCTGCGAATTGAGCCTGATTGCTGATGCCGGGAAAGTCGGCCCGATGCTGGTCCCACGCATGCCCGTAGGCGATCTTCTGTGCGGCGCGCATCAATGGGTCCTGGCTCCAGCCTTCCGGCGGTGGAAGGGGCGGCGGGTTGGGCGGCTTCTCGGGAAGCGGCACGCCGTGAAAGTCAACGGTTTGAATTGCTGCACGATCGGACGCACGGCGATCGTCATCGCCGAAGTCAAGTGATCGCAATCGGTCTGCAGCGTCGGCGATTTCGGCGCCAGCATCTTCATCTGCTTTTACCAACCTCAAGATATCCGCCCGGAGGACGATCCCGAAACTGCGCATCTGCGCTTCCCTGGCGGCCAACTCCGTTACCGTGGCGCGCTCGACGATGGTGAGCGAGAAGTCCTGGCCGACTTCGAAACCAGCCGCTTCAGCGGCGCGCACTGTGTTGAGCAACTGGGCCTTGGCGGCGCGCAGATCGTCGGCGGCCCTACGCGCGGTCGACGCTGCAGCCGTCAACTGATCGGCGGCACCGTTGACCCGCCTTCGATCCGCGCTGACTCGGCGTGCTGCCGCGTCAGCCGTTTCACCACTCCATTCAGCGCCCGCCGGACGCAAGACGCCGCGCGCACCAAGCCGTCGTAGGCGTCGCTCCACCGTGTGGCACTGTCGGTCCAGTGCGACGCGGCTTCGATCAGATAGTCGCCGGTGAACGCTCGGACCTCCGACACGGTCGGCAGTGCCGTCGCTGACATCAATCAGACTTCGTAGAGCATGTCTTCATTGGCCGCCTCTGCAGCCGCGAATCCGCGCGCCGCACTCGACACCATCCCGCCGGTCAACTGCAGACGATCAGCGATTAGCCGCGCTGCCTCGTCGATGTCGCTATGAAGCGCCCGCACCGCAGCCGCCGTCGCGCCGAAGCCTCCGCTTACAGCAGGTGCCGACGAAACGCCCGCGCCTGCACGGCACTCGCACTCGGCGCCCAGCGACCCCAGGCTCGCGCTGTCGACGCCTATCATCCCCATAATTCAACGGTAAGGCCGCTCACGAGCCTGTCATGCACAAGTTTCTGCGCGCCGAGATCGACGAAATGGCGGGGTCTTCTCGCACTTGTGCACCCATACGTTGGTTTGGGCGTCAAGGAGGTCTGCCAGAATGGCCGCCATGCGCGTCTACCTGGGCTCTGACCACGCGGGCTTCGAACTCAAGAACGAGATCATCGAGCACCTGAAGAAGAACGGGCACGAGCCCATCGACTGCGGCGCCTACACCTATGACGCCGAAGACGACTACCCCGCGTTCTGCATCGCCGCGGCGCTCAAGACCCTCGGGGACTCCGAGAGCCTCGGGATCGTGATCGGCGGCTCGGGCAACGGCGAGCAGATCGCCGCCAACAAGGTGCCCGGTATCCGCTGCGGCCTGGCATGGAGCACCGAGACCGCGTCGCTTGCGCGTCAACACAACAACGCTCAGGTGATTGCGATCGGCGGACGCATGCACACGGTTCCCGAGGCGCTGGAAATCATCGACGCCTTCCTCAGCGCCGAGTGGTCGAAAGCCGAACGGCACCAACGTCGTATCGACATCCTGGCCAAGTACGAAGAGACGCACGTGCCGCCGCCTGTGCCGGGCGCGCCGGCCTAGATGCCCGAAGGCCACACACTTCACCGGCTGGCTCGGCTGCACCAGCGCAATTTCGGGCGAGCGCCCGTCATCGTGTCCAGCCCGCAGGGCCGCTTCGCCGACGGGGCGGCCGCCGTCAGCGGACGGGTGCTGAAGAAGGCGAGCGCATGGGGTAAGCATCTGTTCCACCACTACGAGGGTGGCCGTGTCGTGCATGTTCACCTCGGCCTTTATGGCACCTTCAGCGAATCCGAGGTGCCGATGGCGCTGCCGGTGGGCCAGGTGCGGATGCGGATGGTCGGGACGGATTTCGGCAGCGATCTGCGCGGACCGACGGTGTGTGAGGTGATCGATCTCGCCGAGGTCGACGACGTTTTGGCGCGACTAGGCCCCGACCCGTTGCGGCGCGATGCCGACGGGTCGTTGGCGTGGGCGCGAATCAGTAAGTCGCGCAGGCCGATCGCTGCCCTGTTGATGGATCAGACGGTGATCGCCGGGGTGGGAAACGTCTATCGGTGCGAGCTGTTGTTCCGTCATCGAATGGACCCGTACCGGCCTGGGGTTTCGGTTGACGCCGGCGAATTCGACGCGATGTGGACGGACCTCGTCGAGCTGATGATGGTCGGGCTGCGGCGCGGCAAGATCATTACGGTCGATCGTGAGGACGATCACGGCCTGGGGTCCTACCGGAAGGGGCGTCCGCGCACGTATGTGTATCGGCGTGCAGGGGACCCGTGTCGGGTATGCGGTACAGAGGTTCGTACGGCAGTGCTGGAGGGGCGCAATTTGTTCTGGTGCCCGAATTGCCAGAAGTGAGGTCCCTTCTTCCGGCGAGCAGACGCAAAAGGCCCTGATTCTCGGCGCGTCGGGGGCCATTTGCGTCTGCTCGCGCTGACAGCCGACGGCGCAGAGTCAACGCGGGATCGCGGACTCAGAGACAATCGGCGCGTGGAACTCATCCTTGTCGTCGTCGGAGCCATCGTCGTCACTGCCATGGCGCATCGGCGCGGGCTGGAACCCGCGCTGATCATCGTCGTCATCGGCATCGCCGTGTCGTTCCTGCCGGGATTTGAGGCGCCCGAACTGGATTCGCACATCTTGCTGTCGGTCGTGTTACCGCCACTGCTGTACTCCGCAGCGTTGGACTTCTCGTTCCCGACATTCCTGCGCAACATCCGGCCGATCCTCGGCCTTGGCGTCGGCCTCGTCGTGGTCACCGCGTTTTCCGTGGCTCTGGTGTCGTCATGGTTGGTGGTCGTTCCGCTGACTTTCGGCACGGCGCTGGTTCTCGGCGCGATCGTGGCACCGCCCGACGCCGTCACCGCCGTGGCGGTGGGTCGCAAACTCGGCCTGCCCAAGCGCGTGATGGCCATCCTGACGGGCGAGAGCCTGATCAACGACGCCGCTGCGCTGACGTTGTTCTCCGTTGCGGTTGCCCAGGTCGCGGGCAGCCATACCTTCATCGAGAACCCGTTCCTGTTGTTCGGTTACAGCGCCGTCGTCGGACCTGTGGTCGGCGCGGCGCTCGGGTATGTGACGTTGTGGATTCGGCAGCGATTGGCCAGCCCCGGTCTGGAAACGGTGCAGGGGCTGGTGGTGCCATTCGCCGCGTTCATCTGCGCCGAGGAGATCCACGCATCGGGTGTGCTGGCGGTCGTCGTCGCTGGTTTCGTCGTCGGCAACGGGACGTTGGGCGCCGGCTATCAGACCCGGCTGCAGGAGCGATACGTGTGGAATTCAGTCGACGTGCTGCTCGAAGCATTTGTGTTCGCCTACATCGGGCTTCATCTGCGCTTCGTGCTGGAGGATCTGCGCGAGACCCATGAATCGCTGACGCAGGTGGCAGGCGTGTCGGCCATCGTGCTGCTGATCGTCCTGGTGATCCGGCCGTTGTCGGTGTTTGCCATGTTCGGCAGGAACAAGCTGTCGTCGCACGTGGAAAACCGGCTCAGTGTGCCGATCCCGGTCGGTGGTGGCCGCGGGGCGCTTGGCACGCAGCGTCGGGACAAACCGCCTGGCAAGTGGCGGTCGCGAATCGATCGCCGGCCCTTGAGCTGGCAGGAAAGCGTCGTCGTGTCGTGGACTGGCATGCGTGGGGTGGTGACTTTGGCTGCGGCAGCAGCGATTCCGGCGACGACTGTCACCGGCGAGCCGTTTCCCGAGCGTTCGATGATTCAGGCGATTGCATTCGTGGTCAGCGTCGGCACCCTGTTGATCCAGGGCTGGACGCTGCCGCTGCTGATCAAGCGACTGCGGGTCTCGAGGTTCACCGACGACCATGCCGCCGACCGCGAGGAGGACCTGAAGGCCGAACGTGTCGTGCACGATGCCGCCGACGAGGTGCTGTCCGAATTCCGGGCCAATCCGCCGGAGGGGATGGACCCGCGCGCGCTCGCCGAGATCCGTGCCGTCGTCGCGCGGCACTCGCAGGATGCCGACGAGATGCCCGATCCCGATGCGCACACGAAACGGTCGGAGGTGTTCTCGGCGTTGTATCGCGACGTGCTGGCAGCGCAGCGCAGGGTGTTGATCGAGGAACGCGACGCGGGCCGCATCGAAGACGAAGCCGTGCGCGCGATGCTCGAACGGCTCGACCTTCAGGAGGCCGGCGTGTCAGCGCGACTGGAGAGCCGGTTCTGAACCGCTCGCAGAAGGAGGTTTGGTGATGGCGATCATGCCGCACTGTGTGGTCTGTGGCTTCGATAGCGGCGCCGACGTGGCAGGCTCCGTGGAATTCGCCGACTACAACCCGGGGTGGCAGGACCCGTCGATCGATGGCAATCCCGTTATCGGGTGGTCAAATTCGCTTGGTGTGACCGCACCAGATGGCGTCGGCCTGTTCTGCCGCGAGCACTTGAAGGCGGCGCGAAAATTACGCCGGCTTCGCAGCGACGAGGCCGTTGCATTGATGAGCGCTGGTGGTCACCAGCATTGGCGAGAACAGTTGCGTTCTTTCTTCGGACGGCCGTGACCAGACCCTCGCTTAGAGGCTAGAAGCCGCCGAAGTCGCCACCGAAATCGCCACCGCCGAAGTCGCCACCGCCCCAACCGCCGCTGTCTCCACCACCCCAGCT
>NZ_RARC01000046.1 GCF_003719305.1 Mycolicibacterium stellerae | reverse complement strand
CACGGGCATCCTCCACACCGCCCAAAACCACCCGACCAGTCACCTCACCAGTCGCCGGGTTCGTCACCGGCGCCGTCAACCCACCATTACCCGGATAGGCCTTGTTATCGATCCAATGCGAAATCGTGTGCGGCATGACGCTCTCTTCAAGAGTGGGGCGGTCGCGTGCGACCGTTCGGCTCTCCCAGTGTGAAGGCCACACCAAATGCAGCGCCGATACACAGTGTCTCCGATATCGCTCCGCTGACTACACTGTGTAAATGACCCTGACCGTGGCGGAGGTGATCGGGCTGCCGGCCATCCAAGCAGGCCAGCCCCAGGTCCTCAGTGCGCGGCGGTGGGATGAACAGATCCGCTGGGTCCACGTCGGTGACATCGCGGATTGGTCCACCCTCCTGCAAGGCGGAGAGTTGGTGCTGACCACCGGTGCGGCGCTGCGAAAGTCACCAGCCAGATACCTGCGCGGGCTCGCCGATGCCGGAGCGCTCGGCGTCGTCGTCGAATTGGGCTCCGCACGATCACTGCCCGATGCGGCCGCGACTCTTGCCGACGCGCTCAACTTGGCGCTGGTGGAACTGCACCGCGAGATCAAGTTCGTCGAAGTGACCGAGGAGGTGCACCGGCGGATCGTGGCCGAGCAGTTCGAGGAGGTGGCCTTCGACCGCCGCGTGCACGAGACGTTTACCGACCTCAGCATGAAGCGCGTGTCGGCCACCGGAATCGTAGGAGCCGCTGCCCGCATGCTCGGTGAGCCGGTGGTGTTGGAGGACCTGGCCCATCAGGCACTCGCAGTGGCACCCGGCCCGGACACCACGGTCGAACTGCTCGAAGACTGGGAGCGACGTTCGCGGCGCGCGTCAGGGGAGCTCGGCGGGGACGGCTGGCTGATGACGGCGGTGGGAACCCGCGGCGAGGAATGGGGGCGGCTGGTCGTCCCGCGCGCCACCGCCGACCCCGCGCGCGCCACCAAGGTGCTCGAGCGCGCGGCGGTCGCGCTCGCGATGGACCGGATGATCGAGCGAGACCGGGCCGGCCTGCATCAGCAGGCGCAAAGCGGCCTCATCGACGAGGTACTCCGTGACCGGATCAGCGATGAACGCGAAATCGCGGTTCGCGCAAACGCATTGGGGCTGCGAAAGACATCACGTTACTTTCCGGTGACGGTGCGTGTCCGCTATCAACTAACAGGTGCTGACCCCCTGGCGAGGCAGCGCCGCAATGTGACCCTGCTCGACGCCGTCGCGCATGCCGTGAACGCGTCGGGCCACACCGGCTTGTTCGCCACTCGCAGCGACGGTGAGGTTGGTGCCGTCATCGCATTGAGTTCCAACCGTGCAGGCGGCACGGACAAGACCTGGGACGCGCTCGGTGACGCGGTGAAACGCGAAGTCCAGCGCATCGACGGGGTGCAGCATTCGGTGCTCGCGGTCGGGACACCTGCCGACCTCGTCACCGATGCAACCCACGCACTGACCGACTCCGCCCACGTGGCGGAGGTGGCGCTGGCCATGGATGCACACGACCGGCAGTTCTACCGCGCATCCGATGTGCGGTTGCGCGGGTTGATCTCGCTGTTGCAGAACGATCCCAGGGTGCAGGGCTTCGCCGAGACCGAATTGAAGGCGCTTCTGACCGCCGACCGCGGTGGTCCGCTGTCGGATCTCATCGTGCTGCGGGAGTACCTGCGACTGGCGGGCAACAAGGCGGCGCTGGCAACGCGTCTGCACATCAGCAGACCATCGCTCTACAAACGGCTCAACGCCATCGAGCGGACCCTCGGCGTGGACCTCTCCGATGCCGAATCGATGGTCTCGCTGCATGTTGCGATGCTGGTGCTGGAGACGCGCAGGGGCGCAGACAGCGCAATCGCGGGCTAGTCGCCGCTCACACAATCTTGGGTAGCGTTGCGCCCGTTGCCAACTCGGCGTACTGACGCATCAGCCGTACGGCCGTCTTCCTGCTCAGTTCGGGATCGCGTGCCACGATGCGATAGCCGAGGTAGTCCTCCATCGACATCAGCGTCATCGCCACATCGCGAGCAGGCGTTCGCAGCACGAACGTCCCGGACTTGGCGCCGGCGTTGAGGATGCGTACGTACAGCTTCACCTGACGGTGGTAGATCCCCTGCACGTCGCGGCGCTGGTCGAGTTCGAAGCCGGCCGCCAGCACGGCCCGCCAGATGGCCCGCCACTCGGCGTCTTCCGGGCCGGTCGGCAATCCGGCAGCGATCGTCATTGCCAACTGCTCGCAGACGTCGCGGGTGCGGGTAGCGGCAGCGAGGCGATCGTCGTAAAAGCGGACATCGGAGCGCAGAGCGAGCTCTGAGAGCAGCTGCTGCATGTCTTTGAAGTAGTAGCGCACGGCATTGGCGGTCGTTCCGAGTTCGGCAGCGACATCGGAGAGCCGCAGCGTCGCCACATCGTGACGCTCGATCAACCCGATCGTCACGTCGAGGATCTCTTTGCGTCGTTGCGTCTGCCGATTGGGACGTGCCACGGGTCCCATGATCCCAATTTGGGTCAACCCCTTGCGCCAGACCCGCCACAAGCGCATTATTTTCCGTCAAGGAAAAAAACTCTTGCAGCCAGCCTCCAGGTAGGAACACATGCGAGCCAGAGAACTCGATATCACCATCGGCAGGCATCCGACCGGTCCCGACAACGCCATCACCGACGTCCCTGGCGTGCGCGTCGGGCACGTCACCCTCGACGAAACCGGCCCCCCTGCCGTGCACACCGGCGTTACAGTCGTCATCCCGCACCCTGATATCTGGAACGAACCAGTCTTCGCGGGAGCCCACCGGCTCAACGGCAGCGGCGAACTCACCGGGCTGGAATGGATCCGGGAGTCCGGCGAACTCACCACAGCGATCGCCCTGACGAACACCCACAGTGTCGGCGTGGTGCGCGACGCCCTCGTCGACGCACAGGTGCGGGCTCGGGGGGACGGGGAGTACTGGTCGTTACCCGTCGTCGGCGAGACCTACGACGGAGTGCTCAGCGACATCAATGGACACCACATACGAGCCCACCATGTCCACGAAGCGCTGGCGTCGGCGACTGAAGGTCCGGTCGCCGAGGGGAATGTCGGCGGCGGAACGGGCATGATCTGCCACGAGTTCAAGGGCGGCATCGGCACCTCCTCACGGGTAACCGACACCGCAGTGGGCCAGTACACCGTCGGCGTACTGGTGCAGGCCAACCACGGTCGCCGCGAGCTGCTGCGGGTCAACGGCGTTCCTGTCGGCGACCTGATCGGGCCGGACCGGGTGCCGCTGCCCGAGACGCAGGCCCGCTACGAGCCCGGCTCGGGTTCGATCATCGTCGTCATCGCCACCAACGCGCCGCTGCTGCCCCACCAGTGCACTCGGCTCGCGCAGCGCGCCGCCGTCGGGGTCGCCAGGGTCGGCGGCGCGGGCGAACAGTACAGCGGCGACCTGATGCTGGCGTTCGCCACCGGAAACCGCGGCATCCCACCCTATGGCTGGGACGAAGACCCACATACATCTCAACCCGAGATTCCACTGAAAATGGTTGCACCGCAACTGATGACGCGGCTGTTTGACTTGACGATCGAAGCCACCGAAGAGGCGATCGTGAACGCCATGGTGGCCGCGGAAACCCTCACTGGACGCAACGACATCACCGCTCACGCCATCGACCACCACCTGCTCCGGCAGGCGCTTGCCCGACCCGCTCGCCACCAGGAGGAACGATGATCGAGAACCCGACAACTGAAGAGAAGCAACGGCTCAGCGGGCACCTCGGCACCGTTGGCGTCGTCTTCATGGTGGTCGCCGCTGCGGCGCCGCTGACTGTGATCGGCGGCAATATGCCGCTGTCGATGGGGCTCGGCAACGGCGCAGGCGCGCCGGTCGGCTTCGTCATCGCCGCAGTGGTGCTGCTGCTGTTTTCCATCGGTTTCGTCACCATGACGCCGCATGTGCCCGAGGCAGGCGCGTTCTTCTCCTACGTGACTCTCGGACTCGGCAAGCGCCCGGGCACCGGCATCGCGGTGGTCGCGCTCATCGCCTACACCGCGATCCAGGTAGGCATTTACGGTTACATCGGCTGGGCCATCGGCGACACCGTGCGCTTTTACGGCGGCCCGGAAATCCCTTGGGCCGTCTACTCGTTCGCCGTCCTGACGATCGTCGCCCTGTTGGGCTATCGCCACATCGACCTGAGCGCCAAGGTGCTCGGCGTCGCGCTGGTCCTCGAAATCGGCATCGTCGTCCTTCTCGACCTTGTGATCGTCGCCAACCCCGGCCCGTCGGGCCTGACCCTTGAGCCGTTTCGGCCTGACGTGTTCACCACCGGCAGCCTCGGCATCGCGGTGTTGTTTTCCCTGACCGGCTTCATCGGCTTCGAGGCGACCGCGGTGTTTCGCGACGAGGCGCGCGATCCCGAGCGCACCATTCCGCGGGCAACATATGCCGCGGTGCTCATCATCGGCGGCTTCTATGCCTTGACGTGTTGGGCGTTCGTCGTGGCGATCGGCCCCGACCAGGTCGCCGAGGTGGCGCAGCGCACCCTGGACGGAGACGCCAACATGTTGCTCGACACCACCGACGACACACTGGGCCGGGTCGGCAGGGACATCGTGAACGTGCTGCTGCTGACGAGCCTGTTCGCCTGCGTGCTGTCCTTCCACAACGTGATCGCGCGCTACCAATTCGTCCTTGCTGGAAAGGGTTTGCTCCCGCGGCGGCTCGCCACCGTGCATTCGACGCACCATTCGCCCGCCTTCTCGTCGGTGGTGCAGACGATCACCGCGGCGACGATCGTGTTCCTCCTTGCGGTGTTCGGGGTCGACCCACTGGTCGGGGTGTTCGGTTCGATGGCCGGCGTGGCCACGGTCGGCATGGTGCTGCTCATGCTCACTACGTCGATCGCGGTGCTGGTGTACTTCATCCGCCACCGCGAGCACGCGGGTGGCCGTATCTGGCAGACCGGGATCGCCCCCGCCCTTGCTTGCGCCGGGCTGCTGGCCAGTCTGTGGCTCGTGCTATCCAACTTCACGCTCGTCACCGGCGGCAGCGCCGCACTGAGCACTGCCCTGGCTGCGGTGCCGTTCGTCGGGCTGTTCGTCGGTTACTTCGTCGGTCAGCCCGATCGGACCGCGGCACCCACGGTCACCTAGTCGCGTTTTCGGCGTGCGCAGTTGCGCTGCGCGCAACCAATCACACCGAAATCACCAAGGAGGCGGCGCCGACGAGACCGGCGTCGCCACCAAGTTCGGCGGGCAACACCTGCAGGCCGTGCAGGAAGTCCAGGCCTGCGTGCACGGCCAGCACTTCGCGGACCGGGTCGAACAGCAGTGCCCCCGATTTCGCCACTCCCCCGCCGATGACGACGCGGTCCAGGTCGCAGACGGCCCCGACCGAGGCGATCATCGCCGCGACGGCCGTCGCTGCGCGTCTGAACGCCCTGAGCGCCAACGGGTCTCCCGCGTTGGCGGCGTCGGCGAGCTCCTTGGCGTCCGCTTCGGGCGGCGCGTCCCAGCCGTTCTCGCGGGCCCACCGCGCCATGTTCGGGCCCGACGCGATCGTCTCGACGCAGCCGCGGCCGCCGCACGTGCACGGTGCGCCATCGGGGTCGACGACGACGTGGCCGACGTGCCCGGCATTGCCGGTGCGTCCGTCGTAGGGCGCACCGTCGAGCACGAGACCGCCGCCGACGCCCGTCGACACCACCATGCCGAGCATGAAGTGCGCGCCGCGACCCGCGCCACGCCACCGCTCCCCCATGGCCATGCACAGCCCGTCTCCGCCGAGCCTGGCAGGCGAACCGACCAACTCGGTCACCCGCTCGACGATCGGAAAGCGTTGCCACTCGGTGATATTGATCGGGCTGACGGTGCCTGACGGCAGATCGATCGGCCCTGCCGACGCGATCCCGACACCGCGGATGCGTCCCCCCGCCGCGGCCAGCGCCTCGGTCACCAACGAGTCGACCACCGCCCAAATGGCCTCGGCGTCACCGTCCGGAGTCGGCAGCTGGGTGTGGTGGCCGAGCCGTCCATCGTCACTGACCAATCCGACGGCGATCTTCGTGCCGCCGATGTCGATGGCCAGCGCAGGCTCGTCCATCAGTGCCTGTGGGTGTTGTCGGGTTGACGGGGGTCGCCCGGATGCTCGTATCCGGGTGCGAGCCAAACCAGTTCGGCCCGCCGCGCGTCGAGCCACAGCCGGAATGCCCGCCGCCGTGCGGCACCCCGCAGATGCTCCACGATCAACGGTCGAACGGCCGCCAGCGGCGGGGCGACAGCTGTCGCAGTGCGCCAACCGTTGCCCGCGTCGGATGGCGGCGCGAAGCGCAACGGGTTGCGGGCGTGATACGCCGTGACGTCGGTTTCGGCGACGTCGACCGCGGCCGTCACGTGCACGAACATCACCCGGGTGAGCGGATCGGCCAATGCCGCCGCCGCGACACTGCCGATCTCCAGCCGCGCCGAATTGCCCGGCAGCAGTTCATCTTCCGCAGGTGCGCCGGCGGTGGTCAGACCGGCCGCAGCGGCCTCGGCCGCAATCACCCGCTCGGTCACCATCAGCTGCGTCAGCCAGCGGCGCAGCTGGCGCCCCTCGCTGGTACCCGCCCGCGGTAGCGCCGCTGCGGGTACCGCGTCCCGCAGCCTTGCCTCACGCACGTCGACGTCAGCGACGGGCACGTCAACACCTGCGACGGTGGCGGCCACGTGCGTGTGGCTCATCGGACCGTCACCCTCACAGCGGGCGTATAGAGCAACCGTCCGGCACAACCCACCCGGATCAGCGCCCACCATTCGCCGGGCTGCACCCACGGTGGAGGGGCGACATCGAACCCGAGTTCCACCGTCTCGCCCGGAGTCAGCGCAGCACCCTGCGCGGCGGGGCCGATCCATTCCCACGTTCCCCACGGGCTGATCAGGTGCGCCTCCAGCGACAGGCCTGCGCCCGCCGACGTTCCGACGGTGACCGCGAGCCGCGCGGTTTCCCCGGCGGCCACCTCGACGTCGGCGGGTTCTCTTACCAGGTAGACGATTTCGTTGTCCTCGCCAGGCATGCCCACCGACACGGTGGCGACGTCCTCGACGACCTGGTGCCAGGAGGCGGGCATCGACTCGGCGTCGTCGCCGGTCACGACGAGCTGGGCGCGGATCGGGTAGAGGCCCGGCGGGGTGCCGGCCGGCAGCGTCAGCTCGATGTCGGCCTCCAGATGGCCGCCGCCGGGCAGCACGAACGGCAGCCGGGCCGGGCTGGCTTTCCAGCCGTCGGGGCACACCAATCGCACCGTGCCGTGCAGCACCGAGTCGGTGCAGTCGCTGGCTGCGGTGAGCCGAAGCACGATTTCGTCGCCTGGCTCGGCGACGGTGGCCTGCGGATGCAGGTGTGCAACCGCAGGCAGCCCGCCGAGTGGCGCCGGGCCACGGTTGTGCAGCCAGTACCGCGCATACAGCGGCTGCGCCGCCTCGGCCTCGGGGGCCAACTGCGTGTGGTCGGCATCGAGCACGCGCGGCATGTTCAGCCGGGTCAACATCGTGGCGATCTCGTAGCCGGCCAGCGTGACGCCCTCGAATGCCCGGTGCTTCTGCAGGCGTGGCTCCTCGAGCAGGTTGACCCGCGAAGCGGAGGACACCCTGTGCAGGCCGGAGGTGATGGCGATTTCGGTTGCGGCCCCTACCTTTTCGACCAAACGAATCGCCACCGCTTGGGTCGGGTCGACGGGCCGACTGCTGCCGGATGCCAGCGGGGTGCCCGCCGCCTTCAGCGCGGCCAGTTGGACGGTGTCTGCGGGTTCGATCTCCAACAGCGAGCCCCAGCTCGGCAACCCACCTGTGGCACTGCGGTTTCCGACAACCGCGATCAGCGGGTGCGAGAATTCCGCGCTTCGGTCGGGGACCGCGGCCGATCGCCAGTCACCGTCACCTGATACCAGCGCGTAATCGAACGTGTGTGTCCAGTGTTGCAGTTGGAAGCTCGAGCCGTCGGGCGCGGTACGACGCGGCTGCGGGTCCATCCACACCCCCGATGGCCAGCCGGTGCACGACCTCATCAGCGACGCGTGCATGGTGCCGTCGGTGTCGACGGCGAAGCCGGGCACTCCGCGGTTGAGCACCGCGACGGTTCGCTCGTCGAACGTCTCGACGTCTGACGGCACCTGCTGCTCAACCGAGATCTCGGCATCGGCAAGGTCTTCGACCACCGACGCCACCGCCTCGTCGAGTCCGTCGACGGCGGCGACGATGAGCACCGGCAGCGTCCGCACACCGCGCAGGTCGGCGCCGGGCAGCCACGTCTGCGCAAGCGGAGCGGCAGCGGGAACGAACACCCTGGCCGATCCGGTCTCGTCGAGCTGACGCGTCAGCTCGACGGTATAGGCGGCGTCGGCCTCGGCCAACACCGCCGCGCTGAAAGGGTTCTGATCAGGGCCGCCGACCGCGATCCGGGCATCCGGAAGGTTGGAATCCACCTCGAGATCCCCGTAGCGGGGCTTGTCGGCACTGCTGCACGTGGCGGTGACGCCGGCGCGGACCAGCGCCACCATCAGGTCGCGGGCCAACGGCGCGGACTCCGCCTCGGTCGGCGATATCACCTCGGCCACCGACACCGCACGCACCGAATCGCCATGGTTGTTCGTGCTCCTCGCGCCCGCTACGCGTATCCGCATCGCCGATGACAGCCCAAACCAGCCGTAGGCCGGGTTGTCCAGCGTGTAAGGATGTTTCGCGGTGTCGACGGACTCCGTGGAGCCGGGCTCGTGCAGCAGTGCAAAGCCGCGCCCGATCACGGCGTCGCCGACCTCGCTGACCGGCATCGCCCCAGGGACGGGGCACGGCCAGCGCAGCCGCAGCAGCTTGTCCTCACCGGTGAATCCGTCGATCGTGGTGCTGCAGTCCACGCGTGGAATGTCTTGCCACAGCGTCAATGTCTGGGTGTACCGCAACAGGGAGCCGATCCGGCCACCTATGACCAACCGCTCGCCCACCGGCGAGTGATAGCACCGCACGGATTCCGCGACTGCGCTTGACGAGACGACCACCGGCCCCTTGGGCAGCAGGTGCCACGGGCCCTCGCCGGCCTGCGGGTGTGCGGGGTACTCGTCATACACCGCCAACTCGTTGCCGACCTTCCCCTCGCCGAGGAGTTCGCGACCGTCATCGGTCAGCGACGAGACCGCGCCTCCCCTTGCCGGGTCGACCCGCAGCCGATAGCGCCCGTTGCCTATCTCGTTGCCGCTTTTTGCTTTCCAGCCCGTCTGTGCCGAACCGGCGATCACCCGGTAGGCGCGCCAGCCCAGCGACGGGATGTCTCGTGCCAGCCAGGTCACCGACCGACCGCCGTGCTCAACAAGCGCGGGTTGCTCGTCGCCGTCGGCGTCGATCACCCGTACGCCGTCGCCGAGTGGTTCGTCGAATCGCGCTGTCACCACATCGGTTCGGTTGTGCGTCAGCGTGTTCCACACCACCACCGTTCCGTCCACGGCGCGCGATATCAGTTTGAGTGCGTTGTCCCGCGCGGCGCACCCCAGCTCCCAGGCGTCCCGCCAGCCGGTCAGCAGGTCGAGGTACACCTGGTCGGACTCCGAGCCGGTGATGGCGTCGTGATGTGCGCCGTAGGCAAGCTGTACCCACGCCTTCTCCAGCGCGGCCTGCGGGTAGGTGGCGCCGCCGAGCAGGCCTGCGAATACGGCGAACCGTTCGCCGTCCAGCACCGCGTTCTCGGCGTCGCGGTTGGCCTGCTTGGTGTCGATGTAGGAGACGTCCTTGCCGGTGTAGACCGGGTTCATGTCGCGGGTCTGCGGCGAGGCGTCGATGCCGCGCTCGACGAGTTCGGCCCGCACCGAGGCGAAGAACTCCCGTGGCAGCGCGCACACGAACCGCGGCCAGGTGTAACGGGCATTCCAGTCGCGGTGAATTTCGGTGACCCACTTATTGGGCGGTGTGTAATCGGTGCCGACGGGCAATAGCACGTTGCGGGTCAGCGTGACCTTCTTCAGTGACGAGAACAGTTCGTATGTCGCCGTTTCGGCCTCTTCGAGGGTCGCCGACGAATCCATCCACCAGCCGGCCGAGTAGTGCGCGGGCATGTAGTGGGTGAGCAGACCGCGGCCCGAAGGGGAGATCCACTCGAACTCGCTGGAGAACTGCATGCGCTTCGGGTCGCCCTGGTCCTGCATCGGCCCCCACTGATGGTGCGGTCCGCGCGCCCACGAACTCGACGTCAAGCCGGCGTCGGCCGCCATCCCCGGGAACTGCGGGTCGTGGCCGAACACGTCCAGCTGCCACGCGGTCGCCGGCTCGGCGCCGAGCACGTCGCGCTGAAAGCCGATGCCGGCCACGAAGTTCCGGATCGTCGTCTCGGCACTGGTCAGGTTGGTGTTCGGCTCGTTGTAGGTTCCGCCCATGATCTCGACGCGACCGTCGGCGATGAACCGGCGCAGGTCCGCACGGTCCTGCGGGTGGGTGTCCCAGTACGGCTTGAGGTAGTCGACCTCGGCCAGCACGAACTTGTATTCCGGTTCCCTGCGCGCCATTTCGAGATGCGCGGCGACTAGGTTGAGGCCGTTTGTCTGCCTGGCGCGGCCCGGTGGCTCCTCGGTCCACAGGCTGGTGTACGCGGCCTGCGTGTTCCACCAGACCGGGTCGTAGTGGAAGTGGCTGATCATGAACATCGTCCAGCCCGGTTCGGCGACGACGAACTCGAAGTCGGTGGTGGTGCCGTCACACAGCACGCGTGCCGCGCGGCGCTCACCGGGCACGGGCTCGCTCACCTCGACGGCGATCTCGGCCACCCCACCGGACGGGTCGGCGGGCGGCGGCGCCGGCGTGGTCAGGCCGTCGCCCTCGATGACGATCGGCGACGTGCCGCCGGTGTGGGCGACCCTGACCACCTGTAGCGGCGCGTCCGTCGGCCCAACGAAAAGGTCCGTCGACTCCGCGGAAGCCACACCGAACGCCACGACGCCACACTACGTAGTGATTTGCACCACTGGCGAGCAGACGCAAAAGTCCCCGAAACCTCGCCGTGTCGGGGACTTTTGCGTCTGCTCGGCGACAAGGTGTCACCAAATAGCCGCCGCCACGTCATCAGCGCCCGCCGTCGCGAACCCGCGGGATATGTCACCCTGGAGACATGACGAGTGACTCCAAGACGCCGCAGAGTGCGGTGGCCTGGCGTGACCCACTGTCGATGGGCTTCGAGGCGCACCGCCGACTGCTTCTGCTGCGGCTGCGGCTGCGCGGTTCGGCGGCCAAGCGCGAACGTCACGGCCTGCTGGCAGCGCGGCGCAACCGGTCGGCGGCCGACGCGACCGCGGCGACCACTTCTGGCGGTTCGAGCACCTCGAAGTCGGCACCGACCGTCGCGAAGTAGGTCACCATCCGCTCCGGGTCGTCTGCACCCGCGGTGACGACGCAGGCGTCTGGGCCGTCCGCCTCTATCGTCACCGACGAGGGTGAGAAGTGCTGTGCGACAACCTGTTCAGGAGCGAAGTAGCGGACGCGGGCGACGTGTTTGTACGGCGACGCGCTGATCGACCGCTGTACGTACGCCGCGGCATCTGGTGCGTCTCTGGCCACGAACGTGCTGCCGCGTGCGCGGACTCACCCATCCGGTCCAGCCGAAGGCTGCGCCAGTCGTCGCGGTCACGGTCGAACGCCAGCAGATACCAGCGTTTACCCGTCGTGACGAGCTGGTAGGGCTCCAATCGGCGCTGGGTGGCATTGCCCGCGCGATCGACATAGGACACCGCCACATGCTCGCGGTCGCGGCAGGCGCGGGCAAGGGTCATCAGGACGTCGGGTTCGACGGGTGAGTCGGACGTGTTCGAGGTGAGCGTGACCGTGGCGTCGTGGACCGCCGACACCTGCGACCGCAGCCGCGACGGCATCACCTGGTCCAGCTTGCTCAGCGCCCGTAGCGCCGATTCGCCGACGCCCGCCACGCTGCCGCCCGCGGCCAGCCGCAGACAGACCGCCATGGCCACCGCCTCGTCGGGGTCAAGCAGCAGCGGCGGCAGTGCCGCGCCGGCGCCCAGCTGGTAACCGCCGCCGTGTCCCTTGCTGGCGAGCACCGGATAGCCCAGGTCACGCAGCCGCTCGACGTCACGACGAACACTGCGGGTGGTCACGTTGAGCCGGTCGGCGAGCTCTTCGCCCGACCACACCCGTCGCGACTGCAGCAGGCCAAGCAGCTGCAGCACCCGGCTCGTCGTCTCGGACATGTTTTCAGGCTCGCACACTTTTAGGACAGAACCTGTCCTATACAGATGAGAGGTTGGTTTCATGAGCCCGAAGACGAACGACAAAACCGCAGCCGCTACGGCGGCGAAATCAGATCTGGTCAGCCAACTCGCCGACCAGCTCGACGTCCACTGGACCACCCAGCTGCGGCCACGGCTCGAGGGGCTGACCGACGACGAGTACTTCTGGTGTCCGGTGCCGACATGCTGGACCGTGCACCCCGACGGCGGAATCGACTTCGAATACCCGGCACCCGAACCGGCGCCGTTCACCACGATCGCGTGGCGGCTCGCGCACATCATCGTCGGCGTGCTGGCGATGCGTAACCACTCGCACTTCGCCGGGCCGCCCGCGGACTACCAGAGTTGGCCCTACGCGACAGACGCGGCGACCGCGTTGGGTCAGCTCGACGAGGCCTACGAGACATGGATAGCCGGTGTGCGCGCGCTCGACGTCGATGAGCTCGACCGCCCATGCGGCCCCGCCGAAGGCCCGTACGCGGACTATCCGTTCATCGCGTTGGTGCTGCACATCAACCGCGAGGTGATTCACCACGGTGCCGAAATCGCCTGTATCCGAGACCTTTACGCCCACACCCCGCGAAACGAGGAGAAGTAGCCGATGGACGGAATGCCCCTACCCGCCGCCGACGAGCGCCAGACGTTGATCGAGTTCCTGCGGTTCAACCAGAATGCCTTCTTCGCGGTCGCCTACGGCCTCACCGACGAGCAGGCACGCTCCAAACCATCGGTCAGCGCACTCTCGATCGGCGGACTCGTCAAGCATGCGGCGGACGTGCAGCGCAGCTGGATGGAGCGCGTCAAGGCCGCTCCCGACTCCCCGCCGCGCGACGAGCGGCCGTTCGACAAGCAGGTGGCCGACTACGAGGACCAATACCTGATGCGCGACGACGAAACGCTCGACGAGCTACTCGACAAGCTGCGCGCGCAGAACGAGGACACGCTGCGGATCTTCGCCGATGCCGACCTCGACACACAGGTGCCCGTCCCGCACGACGTGCCGTGGTTTCCGCAGGATCTCGACTTCTGGAACGTGCGCTGGGTGGCGATGCACATTGTGGAGGAGTTGACCCGGCACGCAGGCCACTGCGACATCATCCGCGAATCGATCGACGGCGCAACGATGTACGAGCTGATGGCAGGCACCCTGGGGTGGCCGGAGACCGACTGGGTCAAGCCGTGGAGGAAGTCGGCGTAGCCCACACGGTACAAAGGACTCGTGCACACCCGGACAGGGACGGCGCTCTGCGGCGACGTGGAGTTGTTCTACGAGGATCTCGGCGACCCCGACGCCCCGCCCGTGCTGCTGATCATGGGCGTCGGGGCCCAGCTGCCGATGTGGCCTGACGGGTTCTGCGCAAAGCTGGTCGAACGGGGCTACCGGGTCGTGCGGTTCGACCACCGCGACACCGGGTTGTCGACGAAGCTGCACGGCGAAAAGGCCGACGGCTCGGTGTACCCGCGGGTGCTGCGCCACATGACGGGCCGCCGCAGCCAAGTGCCCTACACACTCGTCGACATGGCCGACGACGTGAAGGGCCTGCTGGACCACCTCGACATCGACCGCGCGCATGTCGTCGGGGCATCGATGGGCGGCATGATCGCGCAGGTGCTGGCGGCCAGCCATCCCGACCGGCTCGCGTCGCTCGGGCTGATCATGTCCAGTTCGAACCGGCTTTTCTCGGCGGTGCCGCGATGGCGGGTCATCAAGCTGGCCTTCGGTGCACCCGCCAAGAATGCGCCGTGGGACGAGCGGCTGGCCGCTGAGGTACGCAGCATCTCAATAATCAACGGCCCCAACTACTTACCGCCGGTCGACGCGTTGCGCCGTCGAGTCGAGGAGTTACGCGCCCGCAGTGATTACCCGCAAGGCATGCTTCGCCAGTTCGACGCGATCCTCGGTACCGGCAGCCTGCTGCGCTACTCCCGCAGCATCACCGCGCCGACGATGGTCATCCACGGCACCAATGATCCGATGGTGCGGCCGCGCAACGGTCGCAGCCTCGCAAGGGCGATTCCGGGCGCGCAGTTCGTCGTCGTCGACGGCATGGGCCACGACCTTCCCGAACCGGTGTGGCGCCCCATCATCGAGGCGCTCACCGAGAACTTCGCCATGGCCTGAGCCGCTAGCCGGGCAGCCCTTGCTCCTCTGGCGGCAGCGGCGCAGGCCCCTCGATCGACGGCTTGGCGTGACTTGTCTGCGGTGCAGATGGCGCCTTGGTCAACGTGACCGTCTGGCCCGTGGTGGCGGCCGGCGTCGTCACCGGACTGAGCTTGAAGGGCTCCTGCGCCGAGCTGACGGTGCTGAAGGCGACGCCGAACACACTCATTGCGATCGCGGCGCTCACGCCGACGGCCGCCGAAACTAGTTTGTATTGCCTGGAACTCACGTCTGAACGTCCTTTCGGTGCAACCTCGGGAGGCTTACATCGCTTCCCGATAATTGGCACGAACGTTCCAAACCGCCCGAAGATTCCACCGAAACCGAAGATCGACGATGCCGGGCTCAGAAAACGATCGCCAGCGCCTGGTCGACCACGGTGTCGAGATCATCGCCGAGATTGCCCGCCAGCCACTGTTGCGCCAGCTCTGCCATCGCGCCGGTGAAGATGGCCGCGCCGACCGCGGCCGCGACGGGGTCGGACTCCGGCGTGAGCCGGCCTCCCTCGGTCAACACGCTTTCCCGCAAGAGCTCCTGGGCCGCCGCGCGACGTCGTGTCAGCACCGGATTTGCCCGCGCCTCGGTGAACAGCACGCGACCTCGGCGCGGATCGGCCGAGCTGAAGCCCAGCACGGCGGCGATGCCTGCCCGCGTGCGCATCCGCACCGAATCGTTGGCCTGCTCGATCGCGGCGCCGACGACCTCGACGAGTTCCGCGTTCACCCCGTCATACACCGCGCCGAGCAGGTCGTCGACGTCGGCGAAGCTCTCGTAGAAGTAGCGGGTGTTCAGCCCGCACTCGCGGCAGACCGAGCGCACCGATACGGCGGACTCCCCCCCGTCACCGAACAACCGGTAGGCCGCGTCGACCAGCAGCGCCCGGCGCTCGGCGCGACGATCGGACAGCGGCACACCGGCCCAGCGCGTGGGGCTCGACATCGGGCAAGACTACGTCGATCGGGTGTCGGTCGGGTGTCGGTCAGCCAGGGTCTGGTCACATCCGTGCCCAAACTGTAATCTGGCTACAGCTGTAACCAGAACTGGGGAGACGCGCATGTACCTGCCTCATCAAATCGCCGGCCAACTGTTGAACAAGAAGTTCGACCGAGACATCCGCCGCAACTACTTCCGCGGCATGGAGTTCGCCGCACCAGTCGGCGACCCAGGCTGGTTCGGCCCTGGCAGCGCCGTCTGGCACGTGCACTCCCACATGCACGCGTTGATCTTCGGGCTGCAGTGCGCGGCGTACATGGAGCGGCTCGACCCTTCGATCTACTGGATGGGCATGCACCACTCGCGGTTGGTGAAGCGCGACCCCGAGACCGGGGCAGGCATCCCTGTGATCGACCCCGCAGGCGCTGCGGTGCGACTCGGGCATTCGATCGCGTTCTTCATCGGCACCGCTTACGGCTCGACCAAAACCGCCGAGCGGCTGGCCAAGTCGGTGCGGGCGATGCATCACACGATCAAGGGCACCCGCCCCGACGGCGCCCGCTATGACGCCGACGACCCCGACTGGCTGCGCTGGAACTACGCGACGGTGGTGTGGGGCCTGGCGACCGCCCACGAGCTCTATCACCCACAGCCGTTGCGCGGCAAAAAGATCGACCGCTATTACGGCGAATTCGTTCGGGTTGGACATGCGCTGGGCGGCACCGACCTGCCGACCACCAAGGCCGAAACGCTCGGCTGCCTCCAGTCGTATCTGCCGAAGCTGGCCGTCACCCACGGCACCGCGGTGGCGACGGGACCCGGACTGCCGATGGCGCAGGGCGCGATCGACTGGGCGATCCGCGATACGTTGCCCAAGTGGGGCGCGCAGCTGGTGGCGCACACCAACCCGAACATCGTCGAACGCACGGCTCGGCGGGCGGCGGTCTGGACCGTCATCAACGGGTTGACCGCGGCGACCGGGCCGATCCCCGAATTCCGGCAGGCGCAGGCCCGGGTGAAGGGCGGCACGACCGCGCCGCACACGCTGCCGACGTACGTGCCCGGCAGCGACCCGGTGCTCAGCCGCGACGAGGTCGAGCACAGCTTCGCCTGACACACCCCCGAGGTCAGCCGTTGCGGGCCTGGCGCTCGTGCTCGGGATGCTCATCGGGGATGGAGGCCCGCTTCGGCTCCGCCACCGGCCGCGCCGGCGTCGCCGCGCGCTGGCCGGTTTCGCTACCGAGCTGGCGTGCACGCACTTCCGCGGACTGCTCCTGCTTCATCTGTTGAGGCGTTTCGGTGCTCGCGTTCGCGCCTGCCGCGAACCCCAGCGCCCCACCGCCGAGGATGCCTGCGGCTGCGATGGTGGCTGCCGCGAAGCGGAGGAAGCCCTTCGACTTGTTGGTGTTCATTTGATTTCTCCTTTGTGTGTTTCTTCTGTGATTTGTGGAGAGGCGCTCACTGCTCTTGCAGCGCAACGCCTTTCGTCTCGGGCAACCGGGCGGTGCATACTAGGCTGATCAGCACGACGGCTGCCATCATCAGACCGATGGAGCCCACACCCCAGCTCGCCTGCAGCGGCGCCGCGGCGATCGTCGGCACCGCGCCGCCGACGAGGCCCGCGACATTGAGCGACACGCCCGCGCCGGTGTAGCGGTACCGCGTGCCGAAGATCTCCGGAATGAACGCCGCCATCGGGCCGTACGAGCCTGCTGCGACCGCGTAGGTGCCCGTCATCGCCAGGGTGAACAACGCGGCATTGCCCGTGTCGATCAGCGGCAGCACGACGAACGCCCACGGAACACCGACCGCGAGAGCCGCCATGATGACGCGACGGCGACCGAAGGTGTCGCTCAGCACGGAGCTCAGCGCGTTGAACACCACCACGACGACGCCGCCGAGCAGGCCCACCGCCAGGATCAAATCCGGCGAAAACCCAACGTGGGTATGGGCGTAACCCATGAAGTAGGCATTCGCCATATAGCCGAGCGTGAAAAAGCCGATCATGGCGCCCGCGGCGAGAACCACCTCACGCCGCTGGCTGAACAGTGCGGCCAGGGGCGTCACCGACGCGACGCGGGTCTGCGCGGCGAACACCGGTGTTTCCGCGACGTTGCACCGCACGTAAAGAGCGATCGCGATGAGCACCGCACTGAACAGGAACGGAATCCGCCAACCCCAACCCATGAACGCTGTACTGGCCTCGCCGATCGTCTGGTTCACGATCAGGAACAGCAGGCTGCTCATCACAAGGCCGCTGCCGACACCCATCTGGGTGAACATCCCGTAGCGGCCGCGGGATTCGGCCGGTGCGTATTCGGCGGACAGCAGTGCCGCGCCCGCCCACTCGCCGCCGACCGCGAACCCCTGGATGAGGCGCAGCGTCAGCAGGATCAGCGGCGCCGCCACGCCGATGGTCGCAGCGCCGGGCACCAGACCCACCATCACGGTGGACAGCCCCATGATCGACAGCGTGGCGATCAGGGTCGATTTGCGGCCCATCCGGTCGCCGAAGTGGCCAAAGAATGCCGCGCCGATCGGGCGGGACAGGAACGCCGCGGCGAAGGTCGCCATCGACGCCACCGTCGCCATCGTGGTACCCAGATGCGGGAAGAACACCCTGGGGAACACCAGCGCCGCCGCGGTGCCATAGATGTAGAAGTCGTAGTACTCGATCGCCGAGCCGACGAAGCTCGCCATCGCGACGCGTTTCATCGAAGGGCGCTGCGGTTCGGTTGCCAGCACGGTCATGATCGCTCCTGAAGACGGCTCGGTTTCGTCCGAAATTAGGGACCCGCGGGCACGATGGCGCGCTTGTGCTCACAACCAGCCATATCCGGCGATCTTGAGGTTGTGCGCATTGTGCTCACGGGCCCGAGGGCGCCACAACCGCAGGTCAGTGTGACCGGCTGCACAGGTTTTCGCGGGTCAGCGCCGATTTTGAGAGACTGCTAGCCATGAGTACGACCAAGCACCGCGAGGTGGCCAAGATTGATCGGGTCCCGTTGCCCATCGAGGCCGCCCGCATCGGAGCGACGGGTTGGCAGGTAACCCGCACCGGGGCACGAGTCGTCACCAAGCTCGCAGGCCGCGGTTCACTGCAGCAAAAGGTCATTCGAGAGATCCCGAAAGCGTTCGCCGATCTCGGCCCCACCTACGTCAAGTTCGGCCAGATCATCGCGTCCAGCCCTGGCGCGTTCGGCGAGGAGCTCAGCCGCGAGTTCCGCAGCCTGCTCGACCGGGTGCCGCCCGCCGACTCCGACGAGATCCACAAACTGTTCGTCGAGGAACTCGGCGACGAGCCAACCAACCTGTTCAAGACCTTCGACGAAACACCGTTCGCGTCGGCGTCGATCGCGCAGGTGCACTACGCGACGCTGCACACCGGCGAGGAGGTCGTCGTCAAGATCCAGCGGCCCGGCATCCGTCGCCGCGTCGCCGCCGACCTGCAGATCCTCAAGCGCGGCGCCCAGCTGGTCGAGCTGGCCAAGTTGGGCCGCAGGCTCTCAGCGCAGGACGTCGTCGCCGACTTCGCCGACAACCTCGCCGAGGAGCTGGACTTCCGACTCGAGGCGCAGTCGATGGACGCCTGGGTATCGCACATGCACGCGTCGCCGCTTGGTCGCAACATCCGGGTGCCGCAGGTGTATTGGGATCTGACCAGCGCGCGGGTGCTGACGATGGAACGCATCCAGGGCGTTCGCATCGACGACGTCGCTGCCATTCGCAAGAAGGGCTTCGACGGCACCGAGCTCGTCAAGGCGCTGCTGTTCAGCGTCTTCGAGGGCGGGCTGCGGCACGGCCTGTTCCACGGTGACCTGCACGCGGGCAACCTGTACGTCGACGACGACGGCAAGATCGTGTTCTTCGACTTCGGCATCATGGGCCGCGTCGACCCACGCACCCGTTGGCTGCTGCGCGAGCTGGTGTACGCCCTGCTGGTCAAGAAGGACCACGCCGCGGCGGGCAAGATCGTCGTGCTGATGGGCGCGGTCGGCAACGTCAGGCCCGAGGCCGAGGCCGCCAAGGACCTGGAGAAGTTCGCCACCCCGCTGACGATGCAGAACCTCGGCGACATGTCGTATGCCGAGATCGGCAAGCAGCTCTCCACGCTGGCCGACGCCTACGACGTCAAGCTGCCTCGCGAGCTGGTGCTGAT
The DNA here is from genome assembly GCF_003719305.1 of Mycolicibacterium stellerae. Taxonomy (GTDB): domain Bacteria; phylum Actinomycetota; class Actinomycetes; order Mycobacteriales; family Mycobacteriaceae; genus Mycobacterium; species Mycobacterium stellerae. The sequence goes on along the minus strand of NZ_RARC01000046.1, from coordinate 16,569 downwards.
CGGCAAGCAGTTCCTCTACGTCGAGCGCTACATGAAGCTGTTGGCGCCGCGCTGGCAGATGATGACGGATCCGCAGCTGACGGGTTACTTCGCCAACTTCATGGTCGAGGTCAGCCGCGAATACCAGGACCCAGAGCAGGACCCGGAAAAGAATCAGGTCGACGCGTAGTGCAGGTCCGCACCGGATACGCGAAGACAGGAGACTCCGAGGACTCGGTTGCCCTCTACTACGAGGACATGGGCGACCCGAACCATCCTCCGGTACTGCTCATCATGGGCTTGGGTGCGCAATTGTTGTTGTGGCGCACGGGTTTCTGCGAGAAGCTCGTCGACCAGGGCCTGCGCGTAGTCCGATACGACAACCGCGACGTCGGCCTTTCGAGCAAGGTGACCGGCCGTCATACCGGCGCGAAGCTGCTGCCTCGGATGGTCCGTTCATTCCTCGGCAGGCCCAGCCCGGCGGTGTACACACTGGAAGATCTGGCCGACGACGCCGCCGCGCTGCTGGACCACCTCGACATCGACCGCGCGCACGTCGTCGGCGCATCGATGGGTGGCATGATCGCCCAGATCGTCGCGGCCCGGTTCCCCCACCGCACCAAGACGCTCAGCGTCATCTTCTCCAGCAACAACCAGCCGCTCCTGCCGCCGCCGGGGCCCCAGCAGCTGCGCGCCCTTCTGCAGCGGCCCGCGGACTCCACCCAGGAGGCCATCGTCGCCAACGCGGTGCGGGTCAGCAAGATCATCGGCAGCCCTGGCTATCCACGGCCGGAGGAGCAGCTGCGGGCCGACGCGATCGAGGGCTACGAACGCGCCTACTACCCGGCGGGCATCGCGCGGCACTTCGCCGCGGTGCTTGGCAGCGGCAGCCTGCTGCACTATGACCGCCAGATCACCGCGCCGACCGTGGTGATCCACGGCAAGGCAGACCGGCTGATGCGCCCGTTCGGCGGGCGCGCCGTCGCCCGCGCCATCAAGGGCGCGCGGCTGGTGCTGATCGACGGGATGGCCCACGATCTGCCCGAGCAACTGTGGGATCACCTCGTCGGCGAACTGAAGACAAACTTTGCTCAAGTCCCCTGACCAGCAGGTTTCGCAAATTCGGCACTGACATCGAAATCGGTTAGCATTCTCGAAGGCGGGAGGCAATCGGGGTGGTTCCATGGCGGATCCCAGCGGCGGGTCCTCACCACATCTTTTCCGGGGCGCCTTACCGTTATCAGAGAGGCACATCGACATGTCAGATAAGGGCAAAGGCAGCCTGAAGCCGCATTTCGAGGACGTGCAGGCGCACTACGACCTGTCCGACGACTTCTTCGCGCTCTTCTTGGATCCGACACGGACCTACAGCTGCGCGTATTTCGAGCGCGACGACATGACGCTGGAAGAGGCGCAACGGGCCAAGGTCGACCTGGCGTTGGGCAAGCTGGGGCTGGAACCGGGGATGACGCTGCTCGACGTCGGCTGCGGCTGGGGCTCGACGATGATGCGCGCGATCGAGGAATATGACGTCAACGTCATCGGCCTGACGCTGTCGAAGAACCAGGCCGCCCGTGTCGAGAAGGTCTTCGACGAGTCGGACAGCCCAAGGACCAAGCGCGTGCTGCTCAAGGGCTGGGAGGAGTTCGACGAACCCGTCGACCGGATCGTCTCGATCGGTGCCTTCGAGCACTTCGGCTTTGACCGCTACGACGACTTCTTCGACTTCGCCTACAACTCGATGCCCGACGACGGCGTCATGCTTTTGCACACGATCACGGCGCTGACCGGCCCGCAGATGGTCGAGCAGGGCATGCCGCTGACCTTCAACTTCGCCCGCTTCGTCAAGTTCATGATCACCGAGATCTTCCCCGGCGGCCGACTGCCGTCGATCGAGAAGGTCTCCGAACACAGCAGCAAGGCCGGCTTCACGCTGACGCGCCGCCAGTCGCTGCAGCTGCACTACGCCCGCACGCTGGACATCTGGGCCGAGAATCTCGAGGCCCACAAGGATGAGGCGATCGCCATCCAGTCCGAAGAGGTATACGAGCGGTACATGAGGTATCTGACCGGCTGCGCGGACGGGTTCCGCGTCGGCTACATCGACGTCAATCAGTTCACTCTGGAGAAGTAATGGCCAACAAAACGGCAGCCACCAAGAAGCGGCAGAGCGTCGATGAGGTACGTGCACATTACGACCTCTCCAACGAGTTCTTCCAGCTGTTCACCGACCCATCGGTCACCTACAGCTGCGCCTACTTCCCACGTCCAGACATGACGATGGAAGAGGCGCAGGTCGCCAAGCTCGATCTGAGTCTGGGCAAGCTGGGCCTGAAGCCGGGCATGACGCTGCTGGACGTCGGCTGCGGGTGGGGGTCGATGATGAAGCGGGCGATGGAGCGCCACGACGTGAACGTCATCGGCGTGACACTGAGCAAGAATCAGCACGAGTACTGCCAGAACGTGCTCGCGGGCGTCGAATCGGACCGGTCCTACAAGGTTTTGCTGCAGGACTGGTCGGAGGTCAAGGAGCCCGTCGACCGGATCGTCATGGTCGAGGCGTTGGAGCACTTCGGATTCGAGCGTTACGACGACTTCTTCAAGTTTGCCTACGAGTTGATGCCCGATGACGGCGTGATGATGGTGCACTCGATCACCGGGCTCACCGCGCCGCAAATGGTCGAGCGTGGCATCCCGTTGACTTTTTCCTTTGCCCGATTCATCAAGTTCGTTCTCACCGAGATCTTCCCCGGCGGACGGTTGCCATCGATCGAAAAAGTCGAGGAGCATTCGACGAAGGCCGGTTTCACGGTGACCCGGATCCAGTCGCTGCAGCTCGACTTCGCCAAGACCCTCGACATGTGGGCCGACGTGCTGGAGTCCCGCAGGGACGAGGCGGTCGCGATACAGTCCGAAGAGGTCTACGAGCGGTACATGAAGTTTCTCAGGGGAACAGCCGATGGTTTCCGGACCGGATACGTCGACATCAACCAGTTCACGATGGAAAAGTAATTTTTTAATTCGTCAACGGGCACCCGATGAATGGCCCGGGGGACGTTGGGCCGAGTATGGTGCCGGACAAGTCAGAAGCCGGCGTGCCGGGGTTCTGGTCAAATTACGGGAGGCGAGTTGACGGAAATGTCGGTAAAGGCGCGGGGTCCACTGAAGCCACATTTTGAAGAAATCCAGGCTCACTACGACCTCTCCGACGATTTTTTCGGGCTGTTCCAGGACCCGACGCGCACGTATAGCTGCGCGTATTTCGAGCGCGAGGACATGACCCTCGAAGAGGCGCAGATCGCCAAGGTCGATCTCAACCTGGACCTGCTCGACCTCAAGCCGGGTATGACGCTTCTGGACATCGGCTGCGGCTGGGGCGCCACGATGAAGCGGGCGCTTGAGCACTACGACGTCAATGTCGTCGGCCTGACGCTGTCCAAGAACCAGCACGCCTACACCTCGGCGTTGCTTGACTCCGTCGATAGCGACCGCTCGCATCAGGTGCTGCTGCGCGGCTGGGAGCAATTCAGCGACCCGGTCGACCGCATTGTGTCCATCGAGGCCTTTGAGCACTTCGGATTCGAGCGCTACGACGACTTCTTCAAGAACGCCTTCAACATCCTGCCCGACGACGGGCGGATGACGATCCAGAGCAGCACCGCCTTCCATCCCGAGGAGTACGTCGCCAAAGGTAAGAAGCTGACGTTCGACGTGGCCCGCTTCATCAAGTTCATCATCACCGAGATCTTTCCCGGTGGCCGCATACCGTCCGCGAAGATGATGGTGGAACACGGCGAGAAGGCCGGTTTCGTTGTGCCCGAGTATCTCTCGCTGCAGACGCACTACGTCCGGACGCTGCGCACGTGGGCCGACGCATTGGAAGCCAACAAGGATCGGGCGATCGAGGTGGCGAGCGAAGAGAACTACGACAGGTACATGAAGTACCTGCGCGGCTGCCAGAACTACTTCGACGACGAAATGCTCGACTGCAATCTCGTCACCTATCTCAAGCCCGGCGCCGCGGCTTAGTTGCGCGGCGTCCGCGCACGCTGACACCTAGCGCGTGCTGAGCGTCCCTTCGATGTACTCCGCACGACATGCGCGTCGCGCCAACTTGCCACTTGTCGTGCGCGGGATGACACCGGCGGCGACGAGCCGAACGTCGTAGGTGTTGACGGCGTGCTTGCGTGACACCGCCTTGCGGACGGCGTCAATGATGGGCTGTGGATCCGCCCGGCCCGCTCCAGGCCCGCGTTCGGCGACGATGACCAGCTTTTCGCTTGTGTCGCTGGGTTCGCCGCCTGGCAGCTCACGCGCCGGGACCGAGAACGCCGCGACGAAGCCCTGCCGTATCCCGTCGGATGCTTCGGCGACCGTCTGCTCGATGTCCTGCGGGTAGTGGTTGCGGCCGTCGACGATGACCATGTCCTTGATCCGACCGGTGATGTACAGGTCGCCGTCGATGTAGCAACCCAGATCGCCGGTGCGAAGCCATGTCGCGTCGGCCGCCGTGCCGTCGGCGTGGCTGCCGATGTCCAGCCGGGACTGCAGCTTGTTGCCGAAGGTGTACTCCGTCTCCTCCGGCCGTGCCCAGTAACCGCGACCGATATTGTCGCCGTGCAACCAGATCTCGCCGACGTGCTCGTCGGGCACCTCGGCGCCGGTTTCGGGGTCGACGATCGCCGCCCACTGGCTCACCGCCACCTCGCCGCACGACACCTGCGCAAGCGCGTTCGGGGCGTCGGGCTCGACACGAACAATCCGCCCGCGCCCCAGCTCCTCGCGGTCGACGTAGACGGCCGTCGGCTCGGTGTAGGGCAGGATCGACGACACGAAAAGCGCCGCCTCAGCCATCCCGTACGACGGTCGGACGGCGGTCTTGGTCAGCCCGTACGGCAGGAACGCCTCGGTGAACTTGAGGATCGACTCGAGGTTCACCGGTTCCGAGCCGTTGATGAGCACGACTTTGCTCAGGTCGACGGGCGTATCGCCGGGCATTCCCCGCTGCGCGACCAGATCGAACGCGAAATTCGGTGCGGGAGAAACGATGTGGCAGTTCTTCGACTCGTCGGAGAGCACCTGGATCCAGCGCAGCGGCCTGCGGACGAATGCCATCGGCGACATGAAGGTGAGGTGTCCGCCGTAGAGGATCGGGAAGCCGATCATCATCAGCCCCATGTCGTGGTACAGCGGCAGCCAGCTGACGCCGTTGATCTCGTCGGCGGCGCCTTCCAGCCCGATGGAGAGCACCATCTGCAGCAGATTCGTGCCCGCGGCGCGGTGGGTGATCTCCACGCCGGTCGGAGTGCGCGTCGAACCGGACGTGTACTGGAGGTAGGCGACCTCGTCGTTGAGAAGCGTCACCGGCGCGTACGTCGACCCCACGGAGTCTGGGATGGCGTCCACGGCGATGATGCGGGGCCGCTTCTCGCGCGGCATCAGCCGGACGAACTTCTGCACGGCGTCGCCAACAGCGGTCGTCGTCAGCACGACGGCGGGCTGGGCGTCGGTGAGCACGGCGTCCAGGCGTTCTGCGTGGCCCGGCAACTCGGGCGCGAAAAGGGGCACCGCGATATTCGCGGCCTGGATGGAGCCGAAGAAGCTGGTCACGTAGTCGAGGCCCTGTGGCGCCAGGATCGCGACGCGGTCACCCCTTTGCGTCACCTGCTGAAGTCGGGCGGCGATCGCTCGCGAGCGCGTGCCGACCTGGTCCCAGGTGAGCTCGAGCGCCTTTCCGTCGGAATCCTGGCTGTAGTCGACGTAGCGGTAGGCGAGCGCGTCGGCGAAGTCGACGATGTTCTTGTCCAGAAGCGCGGACAGGTTTGTGCCCTCCGGCAGCGCGATATGACCGTTCGCGTCCAAGTAAGGCTCGGTAGCCGGCCCTACTCCTCGAGCCGGTGTGCCGCGCACAGAAGCACTCTCCATAAGCGTAGTCTAAGAGATACTGTGCTCAAGCCGTGAATCGGCGCGGACCTCGGGGTTCAATTCATTCCTCCTTTAGGCGTGCCGATCTGCGAAAACGTGACCACGACTCTCACATTCGTCACATCAGTCACGCTTGGTCAGCTTAGTTCCAGATAATGAGACGTTCTGCCATATTTGTGTGGCAGATACCACCCTTGCAGGGTCGGGCGTGCGACTCGGCCGGAACTTCCGATGACGACGTCGAGAATGTACCCGGCGTTGTTGTATCCGACCATCTGATGCCTCGTTTCCCCGATGTGCAGCACCACTGCGACCCGTCGTAGGTACTTCTGACGGTTTTCTGACGACTCTTCGTCGACCCTACCCAGACAGGCAGGCGCGCGTGCCTTGAGCGCGCCGAGTAGTCGCTAGTTAGTCGTTGTCTGATTCGCGAAACCCCGTTCGTCGAACGGGTAGAGAGTGGAACACAGGGTTCTGCTCCCCCACGTGGAAGGTTTTGCACATGCACTACTTCGCCCTGCTGATCAGCCCGCAACGTGATCTCACGCCCGAGGAGGGCGCCGCAAAGATGGCGGCCTACCAGAATTTCCACGCCAAGGCCGCCTCGGCGATCCGCGCAGGCGATGCGTTGCAACCGCAGTCGACCGGCGTGCGGATCACCGGCGGACCCGACGCCCCGATCGTCACCGACGGCCCGTTTGCCGAGGGAGCCGAGGTCGCGGGCGGCTATTACGTCTTGGAGGCCGAGAACCTCGACGAGGCGTTGGCGCTGGCCCGCGAGATTCCGGCCGCGAAGCACGGCGGCGTCGAGGTGTGGCCGATGGTTCACTTCTCCCCTGCGCGTGCCCCACTGACCGGTGACAGCTGGCTGGCACTGCTGCTCGAGCCGACCGAAGAAGTGGCCGAGCCGGGCAGCCCGCAGTGGAACGAGCAGGCGCAGGCGCATGTGGAATTGAACAAGGTCGTCGGTGACCGCGCGGTGGGCGGCGCTCCGCTGCATCCGCCAACGACGGCGACGACGGTGCGGGTGCGCGACGGCGAGGTGCTGTTGACCGACGGGCCGTACGCCGAGGGCGCCGAGGTGGCCAACGGGTTCTACTACATCAACGCGGCCGACCGCGACGAGGCGGTCAAGGTGGCGTCGATGATTCCTGCGACGACGGTGGAGCTGCGGCGGCTGGCCGGCGTATCTGGGCTCTGAGCCTCAATGGCCAACCTGGACAGCGTCTTTCGACGTGAATGGGGCCCTGCTGTCGCCGCGCTTGCGCGCTGGTCGGGTGACCTGACCGTCGCAGAGGACGCTGTCCAGGAGGCCTTCGCCGAAGCGCTTCGCGCCTGGCCCCGTGACGGCGTGCCGGAAAATCCCGGCGGATGGGTGGTGGCCGTCGCGCGCAACCGCGCGCTGGATCGTCTGCGACGCGAATCGGTCCGGCCGGGGAAGGAACTCGCTGCCGTGGTGGACGACATCCGCGCCCGCACCGATCGCCCGGGCATCCCGCATCGAGTCCGCGATGACGAGCTGCGGATGATGTTCACTTGCGCGCATCCTGCGCTGGACCGGGCTTCCCAGCTGGCGCTGACCCTGCGGCTGATCTCCGGGTTGACGGTCGCCGAGATCGCCAGGGCGCTGCTTGTTTCCGAGGCGGCCGTCGGACAGCGAATCACCCGGGCCAAGAACAAGATCCGGCACGCGAACATCCCGCTACGGGTCCCGCCGGCGGAGCTTTTGCCGGAACGCACTCCGCATGTGCTGGGTTGCATCTACTCGGTGTTCACCGAGGGCTACTGGTCGACCGCGGGGCCGTCGGCGATTCGCGACGAGCTGTGCGACGAAGGCGTCCGGCTCGCCGGCGAGGTGTGCGCGCTGATGCCCGACTCGCGTGACGCGCATGCCCTGGCCGCCCTTGTGCTGCTGCATGATTCGCGCCGAGCCACCCGGGTGGACGGCGATGGCGCACTGGTACCGCTCGACGAGCAGGACCGAAGTCGATGGGACCGCGGCAGGATCGCCACCGGCGTGCAGCGCCTGGCGCTGGCCGCGGGTGCAGACGGGCCGTATCTGCCGCAGGCCGTGATCGCCGCGATCCACGCGACCGCGGCCAGCTGGGAAGAGACCGACTGGGCGACGATCTGCGCCGCCTACGATCGGCTGCTGCAGATCGCCGACTCACCAATCGCACGTGCTAATCGCGCGCTGGCCATCGGGTTTCGCGACGGCTTTCCCGCCGGTCTTGCCGCACTCGACGGCGTTGCCGACGACCCTCGACTGGCCCGATCGAGCACTGTGCCGTCGATCAGGGCCGATCTGCTTCGGCGGGCGGGCCGCAGGAGCGAGGCGCTGCGGTGGTACGAGACGGCGTTGGCGCACGCGGGTTCCGACCCGGCCCGAGCCTTCCTGGCCCGCCGAATCACGGAGTGCTCCGCCTGATCCCCCCGCACCGCGAGCGTGCGCGCTTGCACGCATCTCCGCGGCGTGTCGTGTGCAGACACGCACGCTCGCGCTAGCTGAGCGGGACGTCGAGGATCGGCCGGTTGACGTCGGCGCCGGGGCCGTCGAAATGCCACCACTCGCCCGGGTACACCGAAAGACCACCGGCAGCCATCCCGTCACGCAGCCATTTCCGGTTGGCCTGCTGGTCGGCGGTGACCCCGTCGGTCGCGAAAGCCTTTGCGCGCGGCGAGAAGTCGTCGAACCCCGTGCCCATGTCGACCAGCCACCCGTAATGCGCGTCGGCCAGCGTCACGTCGACCGACCGGCCGGACTCGTGGCTACGCGCCGACGTCCCCGGCCGCGCCACCCAGTTCGGGTCCGGCACGGAATCGAACATCTCGACCTGCACCGCGTGCGGGCGGTAGCAGTCCCAGAACACCAGCCTCGCGCCGCGCGCACGGAACGCGTCGGCGGCCTCCGCGAGCCCAGGCGCCAGCGACTCGTGCACGAGGCAACGCGCGTCCGCCGGATACAGCGGCTTGCCGACGAAGTTGTCCGCCGTTGCATAGCGCAGGTCGACGACCGCGTCGGGGATGACGCCGGTGATGTCGACGAAACCGGCCGCAGCCGCAGTCGCCGGCTCAGCCCGCCCAACGGGCGCACCCGCTACGGCTATCATCAGGGCGACGAAAACCGTTGCGAGCGTGCGCACTTCGGCGGGTTAGGCCTCGGCGAAGTTGCGGGTGACCGCCGGATCGACCGGGATGCCCGGGCCGGTGGTCGTCGAGACGACGATCTTCTTCAGGTAGCGGCCCTTCGACGACGACGGCTTGGCCCGCAGGATCTCGTCCAGCGCGGCGCCGTAGTTCTCGACGAGCGCCTTCTCCTCGAAGGACGCCTTGCCGATGACGAAGTGCAGGTTGGCCTGCTTGTCGACGCGGAAGTTGATCTTGCCGCCCTTGATGTCGTTGACGGCCTTGGTGATGTCGGGCGTCACGGTGCCGGTCTTCGGGTTCGGCATCAGGCCACGCGGGCCGAGGATGCGGGCGATGCGGCCGACCTTGGCCATCTGATCGGGCGTGGCAATCGCGGCGTCGAAGTCCAGGAAACCGCCCTGGATCTTCTCGATCAGGTCGTCGCTGCCGACCACGTCGGCGCCTGCCGCCTTGGCCTCCTCGGCCTTGTCACCGACGGCGAACACCGCGACGCGGGCCGTCTTACCGGTGCCGTGCGGCAGGTTGACGGTGCCGCGCACCATCTGGTCTGCCTTGCGCGGGTCGACGCCGAGCCGGATGGCGACCTCGACGGTCGCGTCCTGGTTCTTCGACGAGGTGTCTTTGGCCAGCTTGGCGGCCTCCAGCGGCGAATACAGCTGATCCCGGTCGATCTTCTCGGCGGCTTCGCGGTACGCCTTGCTCTTCTTGCTCATTACCTATCTCCTAATCAGAGGTGTGGTTAGCGGGCCGGAGCTGGCCCTCCCACGGGGAAGCGGATACTCGACTCGGTTGTCGGGCCGATCCGCCTTCGGCTACTCGACCGTGATGCCCATCGACCGGGCGGTGCCGGCGATGATCTTGGACGCTGCGTCGATGTCGTTGGCGTTCAAGTCTTCCTTCTTGGTCTCGGCGATCTCGCGCACCTGATCCCAGGTCACCTTGGCGACCTTGGTGGTGTGCGGCGTGCCGGAACCCTTCTGCACCCCCGCGGCCTTGAGCAGCAGCTTGGCCGCAGGCGGGGTCTTCAGGTTGAAGGTGAAGCTGCGGTCCTCGTAGACGGTGATCTCCACGGGGATGACGTTGCCGCGCTGGTTCTCCGTCGCGGCGTTGTACGCCTTGCAGAACTCCATGATGTTGACGCCGTGCTGGCCGAGCGCGGGACCGACCGGCGGGGCGGGGTTGGCCTGCCCGGCCTGGATCTGCAGCTTGATCAGCCCGATGACTTTCTTTCTCGGAGCCATTGGTTGGTGTTCCTCTCTAGATCTTGGTGACCTGGTTGAAGGTCAGTTCGACGGGTGTTTCGCGGCCGAAGATGGACACCAGCACCTTGAGCTTCTGCTGTTCGGCGTTGACCTCGCTGATGGAGGCGGGCAACGTCGCGAACGGGCCGTCCATGACGGTGACCGACTCGCCGACCGCGAAATCGACCTCGATGGGTGCCCGCTCCAGGCTGGCCTCGGACGAGGCGGCGCCGGAGGTGCTCTTGGCGGCCTTCTTGGGCTGCCCCTGCGGCAGCAGGAACTTCACGACATCGTCGAGGGTCAGCGGCGACGGCCGTGATGTCGCGCCGACGAAGCCCGTCACGCCGGGGGTGTTGCGCACCGCGCCCCACGACTCGTCGTTGAGCTCCATGCGGACCAGGATGTAGCCGGGCAGCACCTTGCGGTTGACCTGCTTGCGCTGGCCGTTCTTGATCTCGGTGACCTCTTCGGTGGGCACCTCGACCTGGAAGATGTAGTCGCCGACGTCCAGGTTCTGCACGCGGGTCTCGAGGTTGGCCTTCACCTTGTTCTCGTAACCGGCATAGGAGTGGATGACGTACCACTCGCCGGGCCGCAGGCGCAGGTCCTTCTTGAGCGCGACGGCCGGGTCCTCGTCTTCGTCCTCGACGGCCTCGGCCGGAGCCGCGTCGTCGGCTGGGGCGGCGTCGTCCTCGAGCGGCGAATCCTCGACGGCCTCGGCCGCGGTGGTCTCCTCGAGAGACTCGGCGGCCTCGTCTGCGATCACGATCGCCGGGTCCGCGGCTTGCGCGAGCGCGTCGGACACGCTCGCGGCCGTTTCGCCGTCGAAGCTAGTCACTTGTCAGTCCTCTCAATATTCCTGGTCAGCCGAACACCATCATCACGACCTTGGCAACGCCGAGGTCGACGAACCCGATCAGCGTCACCATGAACGCCAGGAAGACCAGGACGACCATGGTGTAGGTGACCATCTGCTTGCGGTTCGGCCAGATGACCTTGCGCAGCTCGCCGATGACTTCGCGCAGGTAGTTGATGACATACGCGATGGGGTTGGCGCGCGGCCCCCTGGCCGCCTTCTTGGTCTTCTTCTTGCCCTTGCCGGCATCCTCGAGCGCTGGTGCTTCCTTGGCGCCGGACGAAGTGTCAGCGTCGTCGGCACCGCCGCGCCGAGACCGCTTACCGGTGGGTCGCGCCGGCTGCGTCGATACGGCGCCGGTGCCTTCGGGCTCGTCGCTCACCGCATGCCTTTCATCTGGTTCGTGTGGTCACCTTCCAGTGTCCACACTTGTCGAGTATTCAGTTGAGCAGGGGCGACAGGACTTGAACCTGCAACCTGCGGTTTTGGAGACCGCTGCTCTGCCAGTTGAGCTACGCCCCTTCAGCAATGGCACTGCTGGCAGGCCATCATTCCCGCCCGGGACCCACACAATTTGCGCGCTCCCCGATCGGCCGATCAGAAACCGACGGACAGCGCGCAAAATTGGGAAAATCCCGAGGTCCGAGTGTACATCGGGCCAAGTGTGAGTTACTAATCCGGCTTCGTTTCGTCGCCGGCGTCCGGCCCACGGGCGGCCTTGGCCGGATCGTCGGCCGTCCGCACGACCTGGCCGGTTTCCAGGTCGTACTTCAGCGAAACCGAGTTGTCGCCCTCGTGGCCCATCAACGTCGTGAAGGCTTCCAGGTACAACTCCCCGTTGTCGTCGAGGGCCAGATTCCTGGTCTGGACGATGTCCGCGCCGAACCGTTCGTTGACGGAGATGACCTCCATCTGGCCCCACACCTTGTCCCCGGCCAGCATCGGCTTGTGATACAGGAACTTCTGGTCGACCTGCACGATCTGCATGGTCTCGAAACCGGTGTCGACCTTCCGGAAGAAATCGCGCTGCATGATCAGTGCCAGGGTCGAAATGAACGTCGGCGGCGCCACCAGCGCCTGGTAGCCGAGGTCGGCTGCGGCCGCCTCGTCGTAGTGCGCCGCGTCGTTGGACTTGATGGCAGCGGAATACTCGCGGATCTTCTCGCGGCCGATGACGAAATAGTCGGGGTGCTTGTAGACCATCCCCAAAACGTCTGTCTTGATCGCCATCCGCTATGCCAGCTTCGCTGACGCCACGGCCCGGCCGAAGATCTTCTTGCCGCCGGAGGTCGCACTCAGCGCGATGGTCACTGACTTCGATTCGGGATCAACGGATTTCACGCGGCCATTGAATACGATCTCGGCGCCAACACCGTCGTTTGGCACCGGCACCACAGCCGTGAATCGAACGTTGTACTCGGTGACCGCGGCCGGATCGCCGACCCAGGAGGTGACGTATCCGCCGCCCAAGCCCATGGTCAGCATGCCGTGTGCGATCGCGGTGTCGAGGCCGACCTGCTTGGCGATCTCGTCGTCCCAGTGGATCGGGTTGAGATCTCCCGATACGCCCGCGTAGTTCACCAGGTCCTGCCGGGTCAGCGCAATGACCTTCTCGGGAAGCTGGTCACCCACCTTCACCGAATCGAACTCACGCAGTGCCATCGTTGAAGCCACCTTCCCCGTCTTCGCCCGAACGGCCCGCGAGGGTCGTGTAGGTCTCTTGAACTATCTCGCCCTTGTCGTTGCTGACGATGTTCTTGGTCACGATGATGTCCGCGCCGAACGACTGCCGGATCGAGTGCACGTACACGTCGCAGTAGAGCGTGTCGCCCTCCTTGATCGGCTGAAGGAACTTCAGCTCCTGATCGACCTGGACGATCTTCTCGTCCGCGATCGCGATGTCGTTGTGCTTGAACATGGCCAGCTGCGCCTGATAGCCGAAGACCGAGATGAACGTCAGCGGCGCGAGGATCCGGTCGTGGCCGAGTTCGGAGGCCGCTTCCTCGCGGTGAAACTCGGCTTGGTCGTTCTTGACCGCAACGGCGTACTCGCGAATCTTCTCCCGACCGACGACATAGTGGTCGGGATACCGGTAATGCGTCCCGACCAGATCTGGAGACAACGACACGGTTAGTGAACCTACCTAAGTCCTCGGCAAACCCAAAAGCGTTGGCCGTCAGCGCGACTCTTTGTGCGCCTGGTGCTTGCCGCAGTTCGGGCAGAACTTCTTGATCTCGAGCCGGTCGGGATCGTTGCGTCGGTTCTTCTTGGTGATGTAGTTGCGGTGTTTGCACACCTCACAAGCCAAGGTGATCTTCGGCCTTACGTCAGTACTGGACGCCATGTCAGCTGCCCTCTTTCACGCGTTCTCGTTGTTGCCTAGTAGCGATGGCCGGACTCGAACCGGCGACCTAACGATTATGAGTCGTTCGCTCTAACCGACTGAGCTACATCGCCTGGTCGGGCGCCGCCGGCGGTCGGGAATTGTCCCGTCGCTGCGCTCGCCCGCTGTCCATCGAGCCCCCTAACGGAATCGAACCGTTGACCTTTTCCTTACCATGGAAACGCTCTACCGACTGAGCTAAGGGGGCCTGACCCCACGCAGTCACGCCCGTGGGCCTTAAAGAGGGTACATTCTCGGCGTTTAGGTCGCCAAACCGCTTAGAGCCCGACGGTTACGCCTTCCGTGAACGGCCCGCCGTGCAGCTCGATGGACTCCGGGTCGGTGCCCACCGGAACGTCGAAAACCACCGCGGTGTCGATCGAGTCGCCCGGGTTGAGGTCGGCGAGGGTGTTGCCGAGGTATATCCACGCTTCGTCGTCGGACGTGAACTCGGTCGACCCGTCGGACAGCGTGTTGAACGATGCGAAGAACGTCTGTGGTTCGGTGCCGACGTTGGTGACCTTCATTTTGACGAACAGGTACTCGCCCGCGGCCACTTTCTGCAGGTCGGGGAACTCCGGGTCGGCGACGACGGGTGCCCGGTCGATGCCGGTGACGACGAATTCGAAGTTGCCGTCGCGGACCGGCTGGCCGACGCTGCGGGCCTGATCCTCCAGCGTCGGCGCCTCGACGCCGGTTTCGGATTCAGGGCGGGTGACGGTCGTCTCGGCCGACGCGTCGGACGGCTTGTGGGTCACCGTCGCGTCACCGACGTTGGTGTTCAGCGTCATCACGACGGCGGCTGCGCCCACGATGACGACGACGACGACCGCCGCGATCACGCCGGCGATGACCTTCGGGTTCGGCCCCGACATCCGCGGCACGACCGCAGCAGCCTCAAGGGGTGGCGCCTCGACGGCGGCGGCAGCGCGGTGTTCGGTCCACGACTGGCCGTCGAAGTAGCGTAGGCCGCCAGAGCCATCGGGGTCCGGATACCAGCCGGCAGGGGTGGTCACGAATTGCCACCTTTCTGTGTGCTCATCAGCCAGTGGCGCCGCAAACGGACAATATCGCAGGTCCGCGGGCTGTGGCGCAGTAACGAATCGGTTCGCGACGCGGATTGGCCAGCCACGGCTGTGGTAGTACAGACCCATGCCGGAGTCGGGGGTTGCGGGCGACAGCCCACGGGTGGCTGTGTACCTCGATTTCGACAACATCGTGATCTCTCGCTACGACCAGGTGCACGGGCGCAACTCGTTCCAGAAGGACAAGGCCCGCGGGCTGGACGACGAGAAGCTGGCGACGGCCACCGTCGACCTCGGGGCCATCATCGATTTCGCCTCGTCGTTCGGCACGCTCGTGCTGACCCGGGCCTACGCCGACTGGTCGGCCGATCTCAACGCCAGGTACCAGGGTCAGCTCGTCGGCCGGGCCGTGGACCTGGTGCAGCTGTTTCCGGCGGCCGCCTACGGCAAGAACGGCGCCGACATCCGGCTCGCGGTCGACGCCGTCGAGGACATGTTCCGGCTGCCGGATCTCACCCACGTGGTGATCGTGGGGGGCGATTCCGACTACATCGCCCTCGCGCAGCGGTGCAAGAGGCTGGGCCGCTACGTCGTGGGTATCGGCGTGGCCGGTGCGAGCAGCCGGTCGCTGGCGTCGGCCTGCGACGAGTTCGTCACCTATGACGCGCTGCCCGGCATCCCCACTGTGGCTGTCGCACCCCCGCCCGCGAGGAAGGCGACCAGGCGCGCGAAGTCGACGGTGCCCGACGACGAGGCCGAGCCCGAGCCCGCGGACGCGCAGGCGGCGGCGACGGGGCTACTGGAACGGGCGCTGCGCATCGGCCACGAGAAGGACGACGCCGACTGGCTGCACAACTCCGCGGTCAAGGCGCAGATGAAGCGGATGGACCCGTCGTTCTCCGAGAAGTCGCTGGGGTTCCGCTCGTTCAGCGACTTCCTTCGCTCGCGCAGCGACGTCGCCGACCTCGACGAGAGCAGCACCACCCGGATGGTGCGGCTGCACAAAGAGGACGACGCCAGCTAAATCGGTGAATAGGCATTCGGGTACGGCAATCGGCATCGTGACCCCTCGATACGGCCCTCCCCAGTACCTACTCGACCGCCCCGTACCCTGGGGTAATGGACGACCGCCTCTATTTTCGACAGCTGTTGTCGGGCCGCGACTTCGCGAAATCCGACCCGATCGCCCAGCAGATGCGCAACTTCTCCTATCTGATCGGCGACCGCGAGACCGGCGACACCCTCGTCGTCGATCCGGCGTACGCCGCCAACGATCTCGTCGACATCGCGGAGTCCGACGGCATGAAGCTGTCCGGCGTGCTGGTAACCCACCACCACCCTGACCATGTGGGTGGCTCGATGATGGGTTTCGAGCTCAAGGGGCTCGCCGAGCTGCTGGAACGGCAGAACGTTCCCGTCCACGTGAACAGCCTTGAGGCGGAATGGGTTTCACAGATCACCGGGATCGCCCGCACCGACCTCACCGCACACGAGCACGGAGACAAGGTCAACGTCGGCGATGTCGAGATCGAGCTGTTGCACACGCCGGGCCACACTCCAGGCAGCCAGTGCTTCCTGCTCGACGGTCGGTTGGTGGCGGGCGACACGCTGTTCCTCGAGGGCTGCGGCCGCACCGACTTCCCCGGCGGCGATGTCGACGAGATGTTCCGCAGCCTGCAGCAGCTTGCGCAGCTTTCCGGTGACCCCATGGTGTATCCGGGCCATTGGTACTCGACAGAGCCCAGCGCGTTGCTGTCGGACGTGCGGCGCACCAATTACGTGTACCGGGCGAGCAATCTGGATCAGTGGCGAATGCTGATGGGCGGCTGATCTCTTAGTAGGGTGCTGACCACGGCGATGTTGCCGTGTCTGAGCGGCCATAGGCGCCCAACGGGAGGGATCCACTCGATGACGACACCGCCGACACCCGCAGGCTGGTTTCCCGATCCCGAGCAGGCCGGACAGCTTCGGTACTGGGACGGCGCGGCGTGGACCGAGCACCGGTCCCCCGCG
>NZ_RARC01000045.1 GCF_003719305.1 Mycolicibacterium stellerae | reverse complement strand
GACACTCGGCATGACAGCTGCGGTATTCGGCGCGGTCGCCGGGTTCTTGATGGTGCCCGGCGGTCCCGCGCCGCCGAACTTCTTCCTGGCGGCAGCGATCTGCTCGGCTGTGTCGGCAGTGCTGGTACATGTCACGTCGTGCGGGACGACCTTCTTCACCGCGATCACGGCTTTCTCGGCGATGGCGGCGATCGCCGCCGCGGTCGCGGCGATTTGGCCGACACCGACAAGCGCGGTTGGCGCCGCCCTTGCCACCCTGTCCCTTGCGATGATGAACGTCGCGGCCAAGCTGTCGATCCTCGTGACAGGTTTGTCTCCGCGGATGCCGAGTTCGGTTGACGCCGCATACGATCAGGACACCGCCCCAATCGCTGAGGGTGCTCTTCGCGCGGCACGCGGCCATCAGACCTTGACGGGACTTCTGGCGGGATTCTCGCTGTCGGCGGCTTCAGGCGTCGCATTGGTCGCCGCTGATCAGCAGAGTCACAACGCCGGAAGCGGTGCCACATTCGCGTGTGTCGTTTCGACGGCGTTGATCCTTCGGGCTGGCCAGCAGCGAGGGTCGGTTCGTTCCACGATGGTGCTCGCGGCAGGATTGATCAGCAGCACTGCCGCTTTCACGCTCGCAGCCTTATCGGGTCCCGGGCACGCTCCCTGGGTTGGTCTGATCGCGGTCATCCTGGGTGCGAGCGCGCTATGTCTGACAGGCGCAGGCTTCGAAGAGCGGCTGAGTCCGTTTGCGCGGCGCGGCATCGAGGTCGTCGACTATCTGGCGCTCGCGGCGGTCGTACCGCTGGCGTGTTGGGTCGGCGGCCTTTTCAGCTTCGCCCGTGATTTGACCCTGACATGACATCCCGACCGACACGAGTCACCGGAGCCATCATTTTGACGTCGGTCTGCGTGTGGTTGTCACCCGTCGCCGCAGCGGTCGCGCCGCCCTCGGTCGATGATTCTCTACTCCCGCGACCGCGACCGCCTGCTCCACCGGAAGCCACCGAGCAGCGGCAGCAGTGCGTGGTCTCCACCGCAGCAACGCCGAAGGGTGGTCCGGAGGCCGCGGGTCAGCTCAAAAGCCTTGGCCTGGAGGCGGTGTGGCGGCTAAGCCGCGGCTCGGGTCAGACGGTCGCCGTCATCGACACAGGCGTGGCGCGTCATCGTCTGCTGCCGCATCTCATCGCCGGCGGCGACTACGTGTTCACCGGCGACGGCACCGACGACTGCGACGGGCACGGCACGATAGTCGCAGGCATCATCGGTGCTGCCGAACCCTCCACGGGAGGAAAAGGATTCAGTGGTGTCGCACCCGACGCGACGATAATCGGCATCCGCCAGTCGAGCGTGAAGTTCGCACCCGCCGGTCGATCGGCCCCTGGGTTCGGCGATGTCGATACGCTCGCGATGGCGGTCAGGACCGCCGCGGATATGGGCGCTTCGGTGATCAACGTGTCATCCATCGCCTGCGTTGCGGCCGCCGCGGGGCTCGACGATCGTGCGCTCGGGGCCGCGCTGGCGTATGCGGTAGACGTCAAGAACGTTGTCGTTGTGGCCGCGGCGGGAAACGTCGGAGGCCTCGGGCAATGCCCGGATCAGAATCCGCCCACCGACCCGACTCGCCCCGGTCGGCCCGACTGGGAATCGGTGAAAGTCGTTGTGAGCCCGGCTTGGTACGACGACTACGTCCTGACGGTGGGCTCCGTCGATCCGCAGGGTGCGCCATCGCAGTTCACACTCGCTGGGCCATGGGTGGACGTCGCGGCGCCTGGAGAGGGCGTTGTGTCGCTGGACGCAGACGGCGAAGGTCTCGTCGACTCTCTGCCGGTGCTCGGGAGTTCGGCACCGATTGTGGGGACGAGCTATGCCGCGCCGGTGGTGAGCGGGATCGCCGCACTCGTGCGGGCACGATCACCGCATCTGACCGCGCGACAGGTGATGGCGCGGATCAAAGACACCGCGCATCGGCCGCCGTCGGGCTGGGATCCGTTCGTCGGTCACGGTGTCGTCGACGCGCTCGCCGCGGTCAGCGGCGCCACCACGGGAACAAACCATCCCGTCAACACCACCGAGTCGGGCGGCAGCGGCGCCCGTGCGGTCTCGCCGCCGGAGGTTGAAGGCAAGCCGGATCCACGTGGGCGACGGGTCGCGTTCGGCGGTGCCGGGGTCTGCGTCGCCGTGGTGGCCGCGGCGGTGGCGACGACGGCCTCGTTCGGCCGGCTACGGCGCAGAAGCAATACCGTCGCGCGGGACTAGCGCGCTCTCGCGGCTCAGCTCGGGTCCGCGGGGCAGCCACGACAGCACCGGCCATGGCGCTCTGACGGGATCGCCCTGCACTCCGAGAAGCTTCGCCGTGTTCTCATCATGAAGGCCGAAAAGCACTCCGCCGTCCGTCACCAGGTACAACGGACCGGCTCCGCCACCGCCGCTGAGAGCCGCCGCTGTCACATACGCGCTTCGTCCTGACGGCACCACGATGCTGTCGATACTGGGTCCATCGCCGTCGGCCTGCGCCAGTTCGATCGGATTCGAGTCCACAGGCGGTGAGTCACCCAACCACAGAACGGTTTTCGGCCCATCCGGGCGCCATTGCGCGCAGAGCACACCGTTACCGCCCGCGCCCGATGTCGTACCCGCGCGGCGGGGAAACATCGAAACGGGCAAGGAATCGACGACAGGTACCTCGGCTACGGCGTCGGGTGAGACAGACACGATCTCACTAGTGCCTTGCGAGTCCACAGCGCGAATCAGATTCGCCGCGACGTCGCCGATCTGCTGTACGCCGTAGGCCAGCACGACGAAATAGTCGTCGACGTCGGCCCGCGCCACCCGGACCACAGACCCGACCCGCGTCCCGGCGATCGCGCCCGGTTGGCCGGCACCGGGAATGTGTGGCCTGGCGATGGCAGGCGCTTCGGGGATCGCGTCGAGCAGGGCGCTGGAGACCGGGCGTGGCTCGATGCCGTCGAGGCGCAGCGCCCACATGACGCCGGGGTCGCGGAGGTCGACCTGCGCGCGCCAACCGTCGTACAGCAGATACGTCGACGCCGCGCTCTCGGTTCGCACGGTGACCAGTACGTTCGGTTGGTTGTCGCGTCGATCGAATGGCTCCGCACGGCCTGCGACCACCGTGGTGGTCGCGCCGTCACAAACGGTCCACGCGGATTCTTCGCCGGACAACGGCTCGGCGATGACGGCGGGCGCACCGGGGATGCCGAGGAGCGGTCCGCGCTTGGCCGTGTCGATCGCGGCCTGGCCGACAACTTGTGGCCGCGCGGCACCGCCTGCGACAAGGCGCGCCGACGCCAGATTCAAGACGGGGTGCAACGTGTCGTCGATGCGGACATACAGTGCACCGGAGTCACGGGCCATGACGATCGCGGCATCGCCCAAGCCGGCGTTCGGCCGCAGGAACGCCAGGATCGCGCAGACGGCTACGCCGATAGCGGCCAGTACGCAGCCGGCGATCAACGCGACCGACTGCGCCCGCATCGGATCGTGGCGCATGCGAATGTCGCCGCGCAGCAGCGCGTGTTCCATCCGGCGCACCAGAAATCGATACCCGCTGACCTGCAGCCGGGTCGTCGGTTGACCAGCCATACTCCCCCGGCGCCCAGCCTAACGGCGGTCGAGGATACGACTTTTCACCAATTTGGCGGTGGTCGATCGCGAGACGGCTACTCCGAGTCGTCGCCGGACGAGGAGCTATCGTCCTTGCCCAGCGCGTTCTTCGCCGTGTCCGACACCGCCTTGACGACATCGCGGACTGGGTGGAAGTCCTTCAGCGCGTTCTGCAGCGGCCGATTGGCGCTCGATCCTGTGCCCGTCGGGGCGCCCTCGCCGGGCTTGGCGAACAGGCCCAGCCGGATGTCGGGCGTGGTCAGCTTCGGCGTCGTCGCGGTGGACACGATCGTGTTCGTGCTCGTACTCGACAGGCTGTCGTCGATTGGCGGTGATCCCGGGAGCGGTGTGCGCCCCGGCGTCAGCGCCATGTTGATGCCCTCGGGGACGTCGTTGACGAGATCGACCGCGGTCTGGATCGGGTTGAACGTCTTGGGGGGAAGCAGCGTTCCTGGTTGAGGATTGCTGTAATCCGTTCGGTCATAGCCGGTTTCGATGAGCGTCTGCGTCGCCGGGGAGATCAGGTCGACGATCGGCACGATCAATGCCGACGTGCCCGTCGCATCGCCGATGTCGATCAACGGCTGATACAGCGGCAGGTACCTGGCCGGCAGCGTGACGTAGATCGTGTCGCTGCCCTCGACTTGCTGGCAGTACGTCGCGGCGGTGCAGCTGGCCTGAGCTGCCGCGACCGCATCCTGCACCTCCTCGACGGTGTAGCCGTAGGGCGTCTCGGTGACCGGATCGTCGCCGTTGGGCGCGAGGTAGGTGCCGTGCACGTACTGGAAGCCTGCGACGGCGTTGGCGACCGCAAGAGGGTTGAGCAACCACTGCGGGAAGTCGGCGACGCCGTCGTACTGGAGCGCGAAGTCGGTGGCGCAGGTTCGCAGCGCGCCTTTCTCATCTGTGCACGTATCGGTTGGCGACGGATCACCGAACTGTGCGTCCAGAATCGGCACGTTTCCCAGGAAGGCCAACCGCTCGAAGAAGCCGCCGCTCGGACGCTGCGGGTTGCCGATATAGAAGTAGTCCGTCCTGGCCTTGATGTCCCATGGGTCGTCGGCGTGCAGGCGCTTGAAATTGCTGGCGACGGTCGCGCCCTGCGAGTAGCCGAAGATCACTATCTGCTGGTCAGCGAGGGCGGGATCGGGATCGGCGATGATGCCATCGTACTTACCCGTCAGATCTGTCACCCCGCTGGCGACCGATACATTCCACTTCTGGCCTTGCAAGCCGCCCCAGCCCGGCAACGGGATGGGCCAGAACGTCGCGTAGTAGTCGATGCCCTGGGTGGTCGGGCAGGGGCCGGCCGGAGCCGCGACGCTGCAAGGCGGATTGGCGCCGGGCAGGACGTAGTAGTTGACGGCGTTGTCGAGGTAATCGTTGGCCGCATGGGGTGTGCCGGTGCCAGGGACGATCAACGCCTGGAACGCCGTGAGCCCCAGAGATGCCGTGACTGCGGACGTCAGCGTCGACGCCACCCCGATGAGCAGGGCGGCGAGCGCCGTCAGGATCGCGACGAATGTTGACCTTGCTAACGACCGGCCGGTGCTTCGCATATTGCTCCTTCAGGCTTTTCCCGCAGGCATCCTGCCACCAAGCGCCAGCCGGCACGCCGGAATCGAGCAAACTGTCACAGACGACAAATCTGGCGGAGACTACGGCTATTGCACAGCGAATTTTCAGCCTGCTCACATGAAGCCGCTTACGTCTGCTGGGCAAAACCCCGCGGTAGCGGCAGTGGTTGTGCTTTCAGCGCCATCTGGCCCACACATATGGCACGAGCGACCTGAGAAAATCCAGGTCGGGCCCCGGCTCGGCGTCGGCGAACGCCTCCTCGAAGTACTCCTCGGCCACCAGCAGGATGCCCTCTGCGTATTCACCGGCGAAGGTGATGCTGCCGTAGTCATCCATCAGCACCCGAATCTTGCCGACGAGTTCGGGTGATCGGTCGGCACGCGTCCGACCGAGATACTCGCGGACCAGAGCAATGTCGGCGCCCGTTGCATTCGACATCAGATGCATGAGCGGCAGCGTCCGCTTACCCTCGTAGATATCCCCGAGGATCTCTTTGCCGTACATCCGTTCGGTGCCAACAAGATTGAGCAAATCATCGCGGATCTGGAAGGCGGCACCGAAGTGAAAGCCGAACCGCACCAACGGACCCGGGTCGGCGGTCCCTCTAGACCCGACGATGGCGCCGACGCGCAGCGGATGAATCGTCGTGTACCAACACGTCTTGTGCATGATGAGTTCGAGGTAATTCGAGGGCCCAAGACCCTGCACGTCGTCCAGTTGCCAGCCGGCCTCTGTCGCTTGCCCTTCCAGGGTCCGCAGCGCCATCATGTCGAACTCGGCCCACACGCGATCCGACAGGTCTTGGTCGAACCGACGGGTCGCGCGACGTAACACCTGGCCGGCGATCACGGCGAGGCCGTCGCCTGCGTTCAATGCGGCCGCTGTTCCGTGGGTTGCCGACAAAGTCGGTCTGCCCCTGCGCATCTCGCTGCCATCGGCGACGTCATCATGCACCAGGAAGGCGTTGTGCATCATCTCGATCGCAACGGCGACCCCCAGTAGATCCTCGGTGTCACCGCCGAATGCGCGGCCCGTCGACAAGCAGAGTGCCGGTCGCAGCGCCTTGCCCGCCCGTGACGGATACTCGCGCATCGGTGCGTAGAGCCAGCGGACCGGTTCCCCGTCGGGAATGGCGTCCAACATCGCCCGACGGACGACCTTGGCAACCTTTCGCAACTGATCCTCGACGCCGGCGATCGCGGCGGCCCGATCCGCGGTGTCGGTCACGAGGCCGGCGGTTGAACCGTGACGGCCACCGGAATCGCAAGGTCCGGGAAACCCTCAGCGAGCAGGGTGCCGCAGTACTTTGCCGGCGGCGCCTCCTGGTCGACGAGGATTTTGACAGAAACACCCCGGCTCGACCGCCCCGGCATGGGCACTACCGCCGGATCAAATTCAATTGCCGCCGAACTGATCACGTGCCCGTCGTGTGCCAGTAGCTCACTGCACCGCAGACGGACGTCGCCCAGATTCCCCAGGCCTCGGTTGTGCAGCCACACCTCACCCCTCGCGACACCAGCGGATCGGCACGTCAAGTCGAGCGCTCCCTGGGCCTCGACTTTGTCCAGGTCAAGCTTTGCCGGGCCGTTTGGTGTCTCGTCCGCCGATTGCCTCGAGCCTCGTAGGAACTGATCGGTGAGGGACATCCATGACCGCAAGAGCGGTTCGATAATTGCACCGTCGACGTTTTCGCCCGCGTTGCCCTCCTGAGTCGGGTTGGCGGGGGGCTTCTTCGAATGGACAGTGCCGTTGCTGTTCGGGGTCGCCATCCGGACGAAGCGATCGACCAATTCACTTGCCGCGCGGAACCCCTCGGCCTGAATAGCCGTCAACCGACGGACGTTCGCCTCCGGGTCCAGGATCGACGCGAAGAAAAGATCGGCAAAGTTGCCGTTATCACCAATTCCTTGTTCTGACACCGGATCCTCCTACCCCGATTAAAGACCTGTGTCCGCCGATTTATGAAGGTATGCTATGCGCATTCTGGGGTCAGGAGGGGATATGACGTCACCGGTCGAGCCAGAATTCACCGCGCCACTAGCCATGCTGACCTTGTACGGTGCACTCGATCTCGCTGTAGCGCAGGCGCTCGAATCCGGCGACAGCGAGACCGCGACCACCATCGATCGGTACATGCCCGGCGCCATCGAGAACGTCGGGTGGTCGCAGCGCATGTTCCAAACCCTGCTGCCTCAAGCCAGGCGTACGCCCGAAGTGGACCTCGCCGTCACCGAGGGTTTGAACGGGTTGCTGAACTTCGACAAAGAGCACTTCGGCGAACTGACGATCCCCGACCTGTCCAACCTCGTCTACATAATCGGCACGCTGAAGCACGTCCCAGCTGCTGCTCCGCTGGAAAACGCGAACCTGATGGCCGAAGCCCTGACACTGGCAGCGCCCAAAGAGGGCTTTAGCCCGGAGCAAGTGTTCGAGAAGTCATTGGCGTTCCTGGAAGGGGACCTCGACGACGGCTTCCAGGGATGGTCGTCGTGGCCCGAGTTCATCAAATGGGCGGCGGCGCCCGAAAACGCGTACGTTCTTGAGCTCGTCGGCGAGGTGCCTCAGTGCCGTCCAGGCGTCATCACCGTCAATGGACTGGAATGCGTCGTCGTCGATGCCGACATCGATTCAGACGAGATCACGTTCGACAATCTGACCAACGTTATGGATCCGCGCAACTGGCCCCACGCGTATCCAGCTTTCTTCTGCACGATGGCTCCAGGGGGGGACCGCTATCCACCCGACGGTTGGGCGAACGTCATCGAGACGGTCGGGCTGTGCGGCATCATTGGCGGCTACACGCTGAAGCAACGATTGAGATTCATCAAAACCGATCAGCGCAAGGGCGATGCCCGACTCGATTTCGACCTCGCCGCGAAGCAGGATGACTGCGACCAAAAAGTTCTGGTAGACCGCGGATACATCAACGCGCGATGCACCCGCGAGGACGGCGACACCTCGAAGGGAGGCGTCCGGCTCGAGACCAGAAAAGTTGCCCACATCACGGATTTCGACACGTATCAGCTGGCGTTTTGGTTCTGCCGGTTGGGCTACGGATCGGCAGCCATGCAGCTGTTCTTCGGGCCCGCACGCAAGCCGACGCCGCCACCGCTGCTCGGCTACATCCCGTGGAAGGACGCGCCCTACGCCATGGAACCCAAGAATGAGTTGTCGGCGCCGCTCGACGATGAGCCGCCGAACACCCCCACGCCGCCAGGCGGGACTCCGCCGGTCGGCAAGATCGAGGTCGCGACGAAGACCGCCAAGGCGCTGGCAGACATGGCGAACTTCGTGACCGCCAAGAACCTCGACCTCACCAAGAAGTGGCTGGCCTCCGAGCTCAAGTTCGACGATCTGACGAAGTACGGCCAAGAGGTCGGCGGACGGCTTGCCAGCGAGCCGTGGCGGTGGCTGAAAGACGTCACCACACCGACGCCGAACGGCGGAACACCCGCCCCTGGCGGAGAAACGCCATGAGCCAACCAACGCCGCCAGCCCAGCCGACCCCGTCGCCGAATCCGCTTTTCGAGAAGTTCTCGAAGCAATTGAAAGACCACATCAGCAAGGCGGGGGTGATGGCCGTCAAGGCCGCCGAAGCCGCCGACGCGGACAAGTTCGGGATCGACGCGCGTATCACCGTGGCGCACGAGTTCGTCGACCTCGAAGTGAAGGGGCATGCAGAACTCCTCGAGACCTTGATCGCCGGCCCGTGGGTCACTCCGGTAGTTATTGGTCCCTCTGACAATTCCGCTCTGATCAACGTGCCGAAGGCGACGGCGCCCCGCACGGTCGAAATCAAGACCAACTTTGTGCGGGTCGGGTGGAAGGACATGCAACTCAAGCCGGAGCAACTGAACGTCTCGCCATTGGTTCTGGCCGCTGGGGCGACGGAGGTCACCATCACCCTCCTCGATCCCAATTTCGCCGGCGCGAACTATCGCGGAAGAGTGAAACTGACGACGGCTGGGCCGACGGGGGCCACCAACGCAGCTTCAACCGAAGATGTTGTCGTCACCGTGGGGCTGTGACCGACCCTCGACATCCGGCGTCCATCGATGAACTGCTCGATCGGGCGGTGCAGGCGCTCAACCATGGTGATCGCGCGACCGCCGACGCACTCGCCGAGCAGGTGCTCGCCGTCGACAGAGACAATGCAGATGCCGAGGAGCTGCTCGCCGCTCCGGACGACAGCGGTGAGATCCGCAGGCTGACAATACTTTTCGCCGACCTGGTCGACTCGACCGCACTGTCCACCCGCATCGAGCCCGAGGTCTACCGAACCGTCGTCGGCAACTACAAAAGGGTCGTGCGCAACGCTGTCAATCGCTACGAAGGCCACATCGGCTCGACGAAGGGTGACGGCCTGCTGGCCGTCTTCGGGCACCCGCTGGCCCACGAGAACGACGGTCAACGGGCCGTCCAAACCGGCCTGGATATCACCCGCGAGGTCTCTGCGCTCAGCGACAAGGTGCGCCAGCGGTTCGGCTTCGGCATCGGGGTCCGCGTCGGCGTGCACCGCGGCGTGGTCTATCTCGATCCCGACGAGGACGACGTCTACGGGCTGGGCGCCAACCTGGCCGCGCGCATGTGCAGCCTCGCCGACCCGGGCAGCGTCGCGGTCTCGGCCACGATCGCGCACATCGTCCGGGACTACTTCGAATTGGACGACCTGCCTGCTAGACCCGTGAAAGGTGTCGAAGGCGATATCGAGCACTACCGCGTCATCGCCGAACGCGACAGCGGGGAGATCGCCCGCGGACCGTTGATCGGCCGCACGGACGAAATCCGATACCTCGAGAACGTCTGGGCGCAGACCGAATCGAGCTCGCTCACCACGCCGGGCGTCATCTTCCGCGGCGAGGCCGGTATCGGAAAGAGCCGGCTGGCCGGCGCCGCAATCGAGATGGCGGAACGCTCGCACGCCACCATCCTCGGTCTCTTCGGTTCGCCGTTCCACACCGATGTCGGCCTTCGGCCGGTCCGCCGGATGATCGAGCGGCACTGCGGCATCGACAGGGACACCGAACCGGCCGAACGCCTCCACCGACTCGAGGCAGAGGTGGCGGCGCGCGGCCTCGACCCCACCGTGTCCGTCCCGCTGTTGGCACCCGTTCTCGGCATTTCACAGCGGGTCGGGTATCAAGCCGCCAAGGCCGAGGGGTCCAAGCTCTTCACCCAGATCATCGACGCCGTCCGCGACTATCTCGCCGCGTGCTTCGGCGATAACCTCGGCCTCCTGCTGGTCGACGACATGCACTGGTTCGACGACGACACCGTCGAACTCGTCGGCTCGCTGCTGCAGAACAACTCCGCGCGGCTGCTCATCGTCATCACCGCGCGTGAACTCGGCTCACTCCCCGAAGGTGCGCGGGTCTTCGATCTGAAGCCCCTCACCGAAGACGAGTCGGACGCGCTTGTTCGCAGTCTCGGCCCCGAACTTGAGTCCGATGCCCGTGCCGCGGTGCTGAGCCGTTGCGATGGAATACCGCTCTTCATCGAAGAAGTCGTCACCAAGATCAAAGAGCAGCCCACTGACGCCGCTGATACGACACGGGTGCCCGACAGCATCTATGAGGCACTGTTCGCGCGACTGCGATCGAGCGAGAACGCCGTGCGCGTCGTGGAGGCGGCGGCCGTCTGCGGCGGCCGCTTCGATCGTGATCTGTTGGTGTGGGCGTCTGAGATCGACGAGCACAGCGTTGAGCAGGTGATCGACGAGCTCGTCAAGGGTCGGGTGTTCATTCCGCTGGACGAGAAGAGTTTTCGGTTCCGGCACGAGCTGCTACGCGAGCTGGCGGCGGAGCTGTCGCCACCGAGTCTTCAGCGTCGCCTGCACGGCCGGATCGGCGATGCCCTTGCCGGCGCCGAAGGAAATCCCGACTGGCCCCTGATCGCGACTCACTACCACGAGGCTGAGCGCTTCGAAGATGCCGTCTCGGCATATCAAAAAGCGTCCGCCGACGCCCGTCGCCGCGGAGCGCTCGGCGAGGCCCGCGGCCACCTCAACCGGGCAATCGAACATGTCGAACGCATTCCCGCGGGCGACCAACGCGACAAACGCGAAATCTCCGTGAGGCTCGAACGTGGATTCCTCGCCACGGCCGCCGAAGGCCACACCAGCCCGGAGTCCCTCGCCGAGTTCGAGCGGTGCCTGGAGCTGATCAAGGGCGAGCCCGGGCCGGCTCTGTACGCAATCTTCAACGCACTGTGGTTCCACTATTCAGCGCGCGGAGATCTGCGCCGCGGAAGGCAACTGGCGGAGTCCATGAAGATGCGCCCTGTCGACCACTCGGATGCGCCCACCGCCGTCAGCGACGCGGCCCTGGGAGGGCTCGAGGCGTTCCACGGCGCGTTGGACCTGGCTCGCTCCCTACTGGAAGAGGCCGCCGTCGCCGTCCAAACCGCCGGGCCGCCGGACGTACAGACCTGGTATGCGCCCAACGATCCGGTAGCGGGCATGTATTCGCTCCTGGCGATGACCCGATTCCTCCAGGGCGATCTCCCCGGCGCCGAAGCATCGCTGGTCGACATGGAAAGCCGTTGTGAGACGGTCGCATTCCCCCGCGGCCCGTTCAGCCTGTGCTACGGGCGGTCCCTCGACTCGTGGATTCACATCGAGGCGGGCGAGTTGGACCGTGCCGCCGAACTGGTCAAGGAGGTCGCGGCACGCAGCAAGCAGGGCGGCTTCGACGAGTGGCTGATGATCGCAGCCAGCAACAAGGCCGTCATCGACGCGAAAAGGGCGATCCTGACAGGTGATCCCGAAGCAATGGACACCCAGATTCAGGTGTTGAGCGCCGTCACTCAGGGATGGCGCGCCGTCGAGTTGCGTCTCTGGCTCGCATTCTACGACGCCGCGTTGGTGCGCCTGCTGATCGCTGCAGGCCAGCGAGACACCGCGCGCGCGCACGTGAAACTCTCGCTGCAGATGGCCGATGAGACCGATATCCACTTTTACGACGCCGAGTTGCTGCGATTACGCGCGCAGACGTCCGACGACCCTGCCGAGCAGAAGGCCGACCTTCTGACAGCGATTGCACTCGCACGCCGCCAGGGCGCGATTCTGTTCGAATTGCGGGCAGCCACAGACTACTTCGAGAGCGTTGGCGAGCCCGCCCGGGAAGCCCTTACCGAGGCGACCAACCGCTTGTCGGATACCGCCGCCTGGCCGGAACTGGCGCACGCACGAGCGCTGCTCGGGTGAGCCGTTCGAAACCTCGCGTCGCCATTCTCGGCGGGGGCATGGCGGGGTTGGCGGCCGCTTGGCGGCTCAGCGAGCCAGGTTGGCGAGACCGCCACGAGTCGATCACGATCTACCAACGCGGCTGGCGGCTCGGCGGCAAGGGCGCGTCCAGCCGCGGCGAGAATGGCCGCATCGAGGAGCACGGCTTGCACGTCTGGCTGGGTTCTTACGAGAACGCGTTCGCGTTGCTGAGAGAGTGCTATTCCGAATTGGACCGAGCGACAACCGATCCCGACGCACCGATTCAAGACTGGAACGAGGCATTGGTGCCCGCCGATGATCTCGGGCTCGCAGACCAATGGGGAAGCGACTGGCTGGTGTGGCCGGGACGGGTCTCCCGCAGCGAAGGCCTTCCCGGTGAACCGGACGCCAGCGGCCGGGAGATCACCGTCGTCGACTTTCTCCGCCGCGTCATGCAGCTGCTTCTCGACTTCGCCGAATCAGTCGACGTTGCAGCGGAACTCGGGCTGGCGCTGACGACGTCTCCCGATCCGCCGCGGGTGTCCATGGACGCGGTGCAGACGGCTGCCCTCGCGGCGGTTGCGGCATTCGGTGGACAGGTGCCCGGCGACGACGTTGTCGAACTCGTGGACCAGGTGCTCGACCTCATAAGCGATGTGCTCGACGGCGAGCATCCTCCAGAACAGCGGCGGTCGTGGCTGCTGCTGTCGATGGTGACCGGTACCGCCCGCGGGCTGATCGCCGATGGTGTGGTAACCGATCCGCGCGGCTTCCGCGCTCTCAACGACGAGGATTTCGGCGAATGGATCGTCCGGCACCGTGCACATCCCGGTGTGCGTGAATTTCCTTTGGTACGCGCCCTGTACGACATGGTGTTCGGCTACACCGACGGCGACCCGGGCCGTCCGTCCTTCGGCGCCGGGGTAGCCGTCTTCCTGACCGGCCAAGTCCTGTTCGGCTACAAGGGCGCGTTTTTCTGGAAGATGACCGCTGGGATGGGCGATGTGGTGATCGCTCCCCTGTATCAGGCGCTGCGACGGCGCGGAGTCGACTTCGAGTTCTTCCATCGGGTAGATGCCCTTCATCTCGGCGACGATCGACTGGCCGTCGATGCGATCACGCTGGGCAGGCAGGTGCAACTCGCAGAGGACATCGACCGCTACGAGCCGCTGACCCGCATACGCGGCCTTCCCGTCTTCCCGGCCAGTCCCCTCTCGAAGCAGATTCGAGCCGGCGAAATAGACAGGCTCGAAACACATTTCGGCCCCAAAAGAGACGTCGAAACCCGGGTGCTGCGGCGCGGCGTCGATTTCGACCAGGTCGTGCTCGCGGTTTCGCTGGGGATGATCCCGATCATCGGCGGGGAACTCATCGCGGACCGCCCCGAGTGGCGCGATATGACCACCCACATTCGCACCGTGGCCACCCAGGCATTCCAGATCTGGCTGCGCCCAGACGATCGCGCACTTGGTTGGCATCATCCGGGGGTGACGACGAGCGGCTATGTCCCCCCATTCGATACCTGGGCATCGATGCCGCAGACGCTCTGGGCCGAGGACTGGCCGGACAACGACCGGCCAGGCACCGTCGCGTACTTCTGCGGAAGTCTCGAAACCGCCTGGCCCACTGGGGAAAATGCCGCCGACTATGAACGCGACTGCGAATTGCGCGTGCGCGCGGGGGTGCTGCAGTTTCTGGACCGTCACATCGGCCTGTACCTGCCGAACACCGTCACCGAGCATGGCTTCGCTTGGCAGCTGCTGAGCGGGGCGAACGGCGAACGCGGCGCTTCGGCACTGGCCACCCAACACGTGAGCGTCAACATCGATCCATCGGATCGCTATGTCCAGTCGGTGCCGGGATCTGACCGATACCGTCTGCGGTGTGACGAAAGCGGTTACGACAACCTCGTTCTGGCCGGAGATTGGACAGACTGCGGCATGAACGCCGGCTGCATCGAGGCTGCAGTGATGTCTGGCCTCGAGGCGGCGAATGCCCTGCTCGGCCGCGGCCGTTTTCATCGCATTCGCGGCTACTACCTGCCCTAGTCAGCCTCCTTCGCCCGCCGTTCGCGATAAGCAGCGACATGTTGCCGGTTGCCGCAGTTGCCGGTGTCGCAGAACTTGCCGGACCGGTTGCGCGACAGGTCAATCAACACCGCCTCGCAGTCGGACGCGGCACAGATCTTGAGCCGGCGCAGCTCGCCGGCGCGGATCAGGTCGGCCAGCGCCATCGCTATTTCCGCACCCATGCGCTGCCACAGCGGGTCGTGCACCGAAGCCAGGTGTAGATGCCACTCGGGCATCTCCGGATGCCGAGTCAGCCACGGCTGCGCCTTTGTGTCCCTGAGCAAGGCGTTGACCTGCGCGACAGCGGCATCTTCGTCGTCGGCGGCAGCCCAGATTCCGCCAAGCCGCGCGCGCAGCCGGCACACGGATTCGAGCTCGGCGCTGTCGTGGTCGCGCCTTCCGGTCCAGCCGAAGCTGTCCAAATAGGCGTCGAGCGCCGGAAGCCCGTCGAGTCGCTCACCGTCCACCCGATCGGTGTTGACCAGCACACACGCGGCCTTCAGGGTGAGCTCGGTGTCATAAGTAAAAATCATTTGACCCATGACCTCCCATCCGGCTAGTGTCATGACCAACATCCATTTTACTCATTACAGCAGGGGGTGCCAGATGACCGCGACCCAGCTCGATAAGGGAATCGACCATTTCCGGCTCGGCCTGCTGTTTGCCGTCCTTTCGGCCTTCACGTTCGGCCTGTCCGGACCGTTCGCCAAGGCGCTGATGGAAGCCGGCTGGACCCCCACCGCGGCGGTCACCGCACGAATGGCCGGCGGCGCGATCGTGATGGCGGTCGTCGCGACCATCATCAGGCCCGGCTGGTTTCGCGAGGCCGTGGCGCACGCCAAGACGGTGGTCGTTTACGGCTTCGTCCCGGTCGCCGGTGCCCAGCTGTTCTATTTCAACGCCGTCGAGCATCTGTCCGTAGGCGTCGCGCTGCTGCTCGAGTACACCGCCCCGATCCTGGTGGTCGGCTACGTGTGGGTCACCACCCGGCGCAAACCCACCAACCTGACGCTGGCCGGTGTCGCGCTCGCGATCGCGGGAATCATGCTTGTGCTGAACGTCTTCGCCGGCGCCCACATCAACGGAGTCGGCGTGGCGTGGGGGCTCGCGGCGGCAGTGTGCGCGGCCTGCTACTTCGTGATGTCGGATGAAGTGAGCGCCGACGGCGACGAAGGAAGCCTGAACTCGATCACGCTCGCCACCGGCGGCCTGATCGTCGGCGCGGTGGCGACCGCGCTGGTCGGCGTGACCGGTGTGATGCCGTTTCGCTTCACCACCAACGACACCGTCGTCGCGGGGTTCACGGTGTCGTGGGTGGTACCCGTCATCGCCCTCGCTGTGATCCCGACGGCGATCGCGTACAGCCTGGGCATCATGGGCATCGCCCGGCTGCGGCCCAGGTTCGCGTCGCTGGTCGGCCTGTCCGAGGTGATGTTCGCCGTGCTGGCGGCGTGGCTGCTGCTCGGCCAGGCCATCACATGGACGCAGGCCATCGGCGGGGCCGTCGTCCTGGTCGGCCTCGCGCTGGCTCGCCAGGGCGACCGCAGCGAGAAGGTCGAGGCTGCGACCTGGCCCGATGCGGGCGCGCTCGAGGACCCGACCCCGTGCAACAGGGCAAACGGTTAGCCCTCCGTTACCTGGTTGTGGAAATATGGCCGCGTGACTTTGCCACGTAGCTTGGCCCGGGGGGCCGTCATCCTGTCCGCTCTCGGCGCCGCGGCCACCGCCGTGATCGTCGCTCCGACTGCAGCGGCCGTCCCGTGCCCTGACATCGAAGTCGTATTCGCGCGCGGCACCGCCGAACCCGGCGGCGTCGGGCGGGTCGGACAGGCCTTCACCGACGCGTTGACCGCACAGGTCGCCGGTCGCACCGTCAGCTCCTACGCGGTGAACTATCCGGCCAGCTACGACTTCCTCACCACCGCCGAAGGGGCAACGGACGCGACAAACCGCATCTCACAAATGGCGCTGTCGTGCCCGTCGACCAAGATCGTCCTCGGCGGCTACTCGCAGGGCGCGGCCGTGATGGACATGCTGGCCGGAGTTCCGCCTCTTGGCAACAAGATCGGCGAGATCGGCTCGGCGCCACCACTGTCCCCGACCGCCGCGGTGACCGTGGCGGCTGTGGCCGCATTCGGCAACCCCGCTACGAAGTTCGGCAACCCTCTGTCCTCGGTGGGCCAGTTCGCGGGTAGGTCCATCGACCTGTGCAAGGACGGCGACCCGATCTGTTCTGACGGGCGAAACCCCCTCGCACACAGGGGCTATGAAGACGCAATGGCTCAACAGGCAGCCAACTTCGCAGCGGGAAGGGTGTAGAGAATGACTGCACGACGTCTAATGAAGGCAGCAGCCGCGACTGTGGTTGCCGCCGCGGCGGTGGTAACACCGTCGCTCGCGTTCGCGCCGGTCGCATCGGCGGACTGCCCCGACATCGAAGTGATCTTCGCCCGCGGCACCGACGACACGCCCGGGCTCGGAGCCGTCGGAGGAGCGTTCGTCAACGCGCTCCAGGGCAAGGTCGGCGGCAGGTCGGTCGGCTCCTACGCGGTGAACTACCCGGCCGACTACGACTTCCTGGCTGCCGCACAAGGAGCCAACGACGCCAGCGCGCATGTCCAGTACATGATGGGCGCCTGTCCCAACACCCGGTTGGTGCTCGGCGGCTACTCGCAGGGCGCGGCCGTAATGGACGTCATTGCCGCGGTGCCCATTCCGGCCATCGGCTTCACCAATCCGCTGCCGCCCAACGCGCCCGACTTCGTCGCCGCGATCGCGGTGTTCGGGAATCCGTCGGCCAAGCTCGGCCTGCCGTTGACGATGAGCCCGGTGTGGGGCGGACGGTCCATTGACCTGTGCAACGGCGGCGACCCGATCTGCCAGACCGACGGCGAAATCGTGGCCGCCCACAGGTCGCCCAGCTACACAGGCGGATTCGTGAACACCGCCGCCGACTTCGTCGCGGGCCGGGTGTAGCCCACACGTCACGCCGAAACGGGCGCGTCAATTCGTCGGCTAACATCGGCGTGGTGACTATTGGTGTTGACAGCAAAGGCACAGGGCATCGGGTTCGACGCGGCATCATCGCCGCAGTCACAGCGACCCTCGTAGCGGCGGGCCTGCTGGTCGGACCCGCAATCCTGCCCGCGACTACGGCACTCCCTTCGGCGACGGCCGCCTGCCCGCAGGTCGAGGTGATATTTGCCCGTGGCCGGCTGGAGTCGCCCGGGGTCGGGGCGATCGGCAACGCCTTCGTCAGCGCACTGCGGTCCAAGGTGAAAAACAAGAACATCGGCGTTTATGCGGTGCGCTACCCCGCCGACAGCGAGATCGACGAGGGCGCCAACGACATCAGCGCCCACATCCAGAACATGGCCAACACCTGCCCCGACACCCGCCTGGTGCTCGGTGGCTACTCTCTGGGCGCGGCCGCCACCGATGTGGTGCTCGCCGTCCCATTCGGCTTCTTCGGCTTCGACAACCCGTTGCCGGCAGGCATGGACCAGAAGATCGCCGCGGTCGCACTGTTCGGCAACGGCGCTGCTTGGATCGGCCCCATCACCAATTTCAGCCCAACCTACTCGGACCGCACCATTGAACTGTGCCACGGCGCCGACCCGATCTGTAACCCCGCCGACCCGAACACATGGGAAGAGAACTGGACGGACCACGCCGCGAAGGAGTACATCAACGCGGGCATGGTGAACGAGGCTGCCGACTTCGTCGCGGGCAAACTCAACGCCTAGTCGATGCGGCGCAGGTCCCTGGTGACCGTGATGCGCGCCTCGAGCTGATCGTCGGGCGGGTAGTCGACGCCGACGAGCGTCAGCCCCTGCGGCGGCGCCGCCGCGAAGTCGCTCGAGCGACGCGATTCGGTCAACAAGCTTGCGCACCAGGCCGGGTCGCGGCGGCCCTCCCCCACCGCGAGCAGCGCACCGACGATCGACCGCACCATCGACCAGCAGAACGCATCGGCGCTGACGTAAGCCGTGATGAGATCACCCGTTTTCGACCAGTCCAGCCGTTGCAGGTCCCGGATCGTGGTGGCGCCGTCCCGGTGCCGACAGAACGCGGCGAAGTCGTGCAGCCCGACGAGGTCTCGCGACGCGGCCGCCATCGCGTCGACGTCCAACCGGCGTGGCCACGGCGTGACATATCGCGCCTGCTGTGGCTCGACGCCATATGGCGCTGTCGACAACCGGTATTCGTAGTGGCGTCGCAGCGCCGAGAACCGTGCGTCGAAACCCGTTGGCGCCCGGACGATGTCGCTGACCCGTATTTCGGGCGGCAACAACCGCGACAGCCGTCGCACCAACGGCAGGAACTCGCTCTCGTCGGGGCGGGAAGTGCGCGGATAGGCGTGCGGGATCGCGTCGGCGGGCACGTCGACGTGAGCCACCTGACCCGTGGCGTGTACGCCGGTGTCGGTGCGTCCGGCGGCGCGAAGCGCCACCGGCGTGCGGAACACCGTCGTCAGCGCGTCGTCGAGAACGCCTGCGACGGTGCGCTGTCCAGCCTGGGTCGCCCAGCCCGCGAATTCCGTCCCGTCGTAAGCGATCTCGAGGCGGAGTCGAACAAGCCCGCCACCGGATTCGATGGCGGGCTTGTTCACAGCATCACTACTTGGCGTCGTCGGCCTTGTCCTCGGAGTCAGACTCGTCAGCGTCGGCCTCTTCGATCTCGGCTTCTGCCTTCGCCTCCTCGGCCGAGGCCTCGTCGGAAGCCTCGGCGGTCTGCGCGTCGGCGATCGCCTCGTCCTCCGCCTTGATCTCCTCGACCGACTCCTCCGCTACCGGCCCGACGGCCTCCTCCGGCTCGACCGCGGCCTGCGGTGCCGCAGCGGCCGCGACCGGCGCAGCCTTCTTCGCCGCAGACTTGCGGGCACGGTTGGCCTCCGACGTCACCGTCTTCTCCCGCACCAGTTCGATGACGGCCATCGGGGCGTTATCGCCCTGACGCGCCTCCACCTTGATGATGCGGGTGTAACCGCCGGGGCGGTCGGCGTAGAACGGGCCGATCTCGGCGAACAGGGTGTGCACGACATCCTTGTCCCGGATCTTCTTGAGCACCTCACGCCGGTTGTGCAGCGTGCCCTTCTTGGCGTGGGTGATCAGCTTCTCCGCGTAGGGCCGCAACGCCCGCGCCTTGGGCTCGGTGGTCTTGATCCGCCCGTGCTCGAACAGCGACGTGGCCAGGTTGGCCAGCAGCGCCTTCTGGTGCGACGACGATCCGCCGAGGCGACGACCCTTGGTGGGCTTGGGCATTGCAACTATCTCCTTGCGGGGGGGCCGGTCCCCGTATCAGGTAGGACCGGGACGGATTCTTCTTAGAGCTGTTCGGTTTCGGCGTAGTCCTGGTCGTTGTCCAGCTCGTAGCTCGCATCGCTGTTCCACGTGCCGGTGGCAACGTCGTAGCCTGCGACCTCCGACGGATCGAATGTGGCCGGGCTGTCCTTCAGCGAGAGACCCAGCTGGTGCAGCTTGATCTTCACCTCGTCGATGGACTTCTGGCCGAAGTTGCGGATGTCGAGCAAGTCGGACTCCGTGCGGGCGACAAGCTCGCCCACCGTGTGCACACCCTCGCGCTTGAGGCAGTTGTACGACCGAACCGTGAGGTCCAGATCGTCGATCGGCAGCGCGAACGACGCGATGTGGTCCGCCTCGGCGGGCGACGGGCCGATCTCGATGCCCTCGGACTCGACGTTGAGTTCGCGTGCCAGACCGAACAATTCGACCAGCGTCTTGCCCGCCGACGCCAACGCGTCACGGGCGGTGATCGAGCTCTTGGTCTCGACGTCCAGGATCAGCTTGTCGAAGTCGGTGCGCTGCTCGACGCGGGTGGCCTCCACCTTGTAGGTGACCTTCAGCACCGGCGAGTAGATGGAATCGACCGGGATGCGGCCGATTTCGGCACCCGACGCCTTGTTCTGCACGGCGGGG
Source organism: Mycolicibacterium stellerae (assembly GCF_003719305.1). GTDB lineage: Bacteria > Actinomycetota > Actinomycetes > Mycobacteriales > Mycobacteriaceae > Mycobacterium > Mycobacterium stellerae. The sequence continues at coordinate 19,168 of NZ_RARC01000045.1, read as the reverse complement.
ACGTAGCCACGGCCACGCTCGACGACGAGCTCGACCTCCAGCTTGCCCTTGTCGTTCAGGGTGGCGATGTGCATTTCGGGGTTGTGCACCGTCACGCCGGCAGGCGGAACGATGTCACCCGCGGTGACCGCGCCGGGGCCCTGCTTGCGCAGGTACATGGTGACCGGCTCGTCCTCCTCGGAGGACACCACAAGACCCTTGAGGTTCAGGATGATGTCGGTGACGTCTTCCTTCACACCGGGAACGGTGGTGAATTCGTGCAGCACGCCGTCGATGCGAATGCTGGTGACCGCTGCCCCGGGGATCGAAGACAGCAGCGTGCGCCGAAGCGAATTGCCAAGGGTGTAACCGAATCCGGGCTCCAACGGCTCGATGACGAACTGGGAGCGATCCTCGGCCAGGACCTCTTCGGACAGTGTGGGTCGCTGAGAAATCAGCATGTTTTTCTTCCTCCTTCGCGACAACCGCTATTTGATGTCGCGTATCCCAACCGCCATCCGGGCGGCTGGAAGTCTTACTTCGAGTAGAGCTCGACGATGAGCTGCTCGGTGAGCGGCACGTCGATCTGCGCCCGTTCCGGCAGTTGGTGGACCAGGATGCGCTGGCGTTCGCCGACGACCTGCAGCCACCCCGGGATCGGTCGCTCACCCGCAGTTTGGCGAGCGATCTCGAACGGCAGCGTGTTGATCGACTTGTCCTTGATATCGATGATGTCGTACTGCGACACGCGATAGCTCGGGATGTCGACCTTGACACCGTTGACGGTGAAGTGGCCGTGGCTGACCAGCTGGCGGGCCATCCGGCGGGTGCGCGCCAAGCCGGCGCGGTACACGACGTTGTCCAGCCTGCTCTCCAGGATGCGCAGCAGATTGTCGCCGGTCTTGCCGGGGAGGCGGTTGGCCTCCTCGTAGTAGCGGCGGAACTGCTTCTCCATCACGCCGTAGGAGAAGCGGGCCTTCTGCTTCTCCTGCAGCTGCTGGCGGTATTCGCTTTCCTTGATCCGCGCGCGGCCGTGCTGGCCGGGCGGGTAGGGCCGCTTCTCGAATGCCTGGTCGCCGCCGACGAGGTCGACGCCGAGGCGGCGTGACTTGCGGGTTGCGGGTCCGGTGTAACGAGCCATGAGTCTTCTTCCTCCCTAGACCCGGCGCCGCTTGGGCGGACGGCAGCCGTTGTGCGGCTGCGGGGTGACATCGGAAATCGCGCCGACTTCGAGGCCGGCGGCCTGCAGGGACCGGATCGCGGTCTCGCGACCCGAACCCGGGCCCTTCACGAAGACGTCGACCTTCTTGACGCCGTGCTCCTGCGCCTTGCGGGCGGCGTTTTCGGCGGCCAGCTGCGCGGCGAACGGTGTCGACTTACGCGACCCCTTGAACCCGACATGGCCCGACGACGCCCAGGCGATGACATTGCCCTGCGGGTCGGTGATCGACACGATCGTGTTGTTGAACGTGCTCTTGATGTGCGCGGCGCCGTGCGGGACGTTCTTCTTTTCCCTGCGGCGGGTCTTCTGCCCCTTCTTGGGGGCGGCTGCGCCCTTCGCTGCCTTCTTTGCGGGTGGCATTGCTTACCTGGCCTTCTTCTTGCCGGCGATGGTGCGCTTGGGGCCCTTGCGGGTGCGCGCATTGGTCTTGGTCCGCTGGCCGCGCACCGGCAGGCCACGGCGATGCCGAAGGCCCTGGTAGCAGCCGATCTCGATCTTGCGGCGAATATCGGCCTGCACCTCACGGCGCAGATCGCCCTCCACCTTGAGGTTGCCCTCGATGTAGTCGCGCAGCTGGGTCACCTGGTCGTCGGACAGGTCTTTGGTGCGCAGATCCCGGCTGATGCCGGTGGCTTCCAGGATCTCCTGGGAACGGGTACGGCCGATGCCGTAGATATAGGTCAGCGCGATCTCCATGCGCTTGTCGCGCGGGAGATCGACGCCTACTAGGCGTGCCATCAGGCAGTGTTCTTTCTCTTTGCGGAGGTCTGTTCCCAGTCCGTTCCTGCTCTGCAGGGTCCGGCCTCCGTGCCGGGCGTTGGCGAGCGGCGCATCCGCTCAGTGGTACTGGGAGGTCATCATTCAGTTGTGGTGCAGGACTTGAGTCAGCCCTGGCGTTGTTTGTGACGCGGATCAGAGCAGATCACCATGACCCGCCCATGCCGACGGATCACCCTGCACTTATCGCAAATGGGCTTGACGCTCGGGTTCACCTTCACGGCTTGTCGATCCTGTTCTTTCTCTCGTGCTGTTAAGCGGATTACTTGTACCGATAAACGATGCGGCCCCGGGACAGGTCGTAGGGAGACAACTCCACCACCACCCGGTCCTCGGGCAGGATGCGGATGTAGTGCTGCCGCATCTTGCCGCTGATGTGGGCGAGCACCTTGTGTCCGTTCTCCAGCTCAATGCGGAACATCGCATTGGGCAGAGGTTCGACCACGCGGCCCTCGACCTCGATGGCACCGTCTTTCTTGGCCATTATTTTTCGGAGATCCTCCGTGTCCTTCTGATCGTTGGCGCCGGCCGCCGCGAGCGGCGACAAATCTTGCAGGCGCAATATTCGCTCCGACTACAAAACGTGAGCCGGTAGCTAGAAATTCCAGAACAGGGGCACGCAAGAGCCGGCGCGGATGCCGCACCGTTTGTCCATACTACCTGCTCGGCGGCGTGCCCCAAAATCACTGCGCGACGGGCGGCGCAGGGCTCCCCGAGGGCCGATCGGCGCTGCCGATCAAGGTTAATCCGGTGGTCTCTGGTCGTCTACGGCGCGCCCGCTCAGTGGCGTGCGGCCGCGGCCTCGGCGTCGGCTTTGATCTTGGCCAGGGTCGCGCGCATGATGTGGCCGACGAACGGCCGCACCAGCCACCAGTAGCGCAGGAATCGCCGCCGCGAGGTCGGATCTGTCGTGACCGTCCGGCATTCGTAACCGAGCGAGGTCTGCTCGCCGAGGGACTCGACGGAGAAGTTCGCCGCGATCTTCCCCCACCCGGGTTCGGCAAAGCCGGGAAAGTCGGTCTGCGACACATCCCGCCACTCGATGGTGGGTTTCCAGAACTTGCCGACAGCGCCGAATGCGACCTCGCGTCCCGGTCGCTCACCGAGCAGCAGCCAGCCTGGCAATGCCATCTCGGCGTCGAGGGTGAACCGTGGTGGCGGTGGCGCGTGCCTGCCACGCAAGCGTTCCGGAAGACCCCGGACCCACATCGACGCGGTGAGCAGTGGGGTCGCGACCGTGAGGAAGTCGAGCGTGCGAGCAGCGTGGAAAACGGTCGCCGCATCCGCGCGCACGAGGGTGCGTTCGGCGATCACGGCGTCGAATCGGGGCATCGCCGACTCGATCAGCATGCGGTCTGTCACAGGATCGGTCACCGGTCGATCGTCGCCGGTACCGCCGACGCCCGACTAGGGCATGTCGTCCCCATCGGGACGGACCTCGGTCCCATGGGCCCACTGACCTCGACTTTATCGGCTGGACAGCGAGCGCATAATTGAACGCGATGACTGAACCCGGAAATCAGGCAAGAAGACCCGCAATCCTGACAGTCGACGATGACCCTGCAGTGTCCCGCGCGGTCGCCCGCGACCTTCGCAGACACTACGGCGAGCGGTACCGCATCGTGCGGGCCGAGTCCGGTGCAGATGCCCTCGAGACTCTCAAAGAACTCAAGCTGCGCGGCGACACCGTGGCGGTGTTCGTCGCCGACTACCGAATGCCGCAGATGAGCGGGATCGAATTCCTCGAGAAGGCGATGGATTTCTTCCCGCTGGCACGCCGGGTGCTGCTCACGGCGTACGCCGACACCCACGCCGCCATCGACGCCATCAACGTCGTCGACCTGGACCACTACCTGCTCAAGCCATGGGATCCGCCCGAGGAGAAGCTCTACCCGGTCATCGACGGCCTGCTCGAGGAGTGGCAGTCGGTGGGCGACCGCGCGATGCCCTACACCAAGGTCATCGTGCACCGATACAGCGAGCGCTCGTGGGAGGTGCGGCAGTTCCTGGCGCGCAACCAATACTCGTTCCGCGCCGTCAACGCCGACGAGCCCAAAGGTCAGCAACTACTCGAAGCCGCAGGCCTCGACAACACCCGGCTGCCGGTCGTCATCACCGAGAAGGGCGAGACGCTCGTCGAGCCGACCGACGTCGAGCTGGCCACCATGCTGGGCCTGTCGACCAGTCCGCAGCTCCAGATGTATGACCTCGCGGTGATCGGCGGCGGGCCCGCGGGCCTGGCCGCCGCGGTGTACGGCGCCTCGGAGGGGCTCAAGACGGTGCTGGTCGAAAAGTCCTCCACCGGCGGGCAGGCCGGCCGCAGCTCAAAGATCGAGAACTACCTGGGCTTTCCCACCGGCGTCTCGGGTGCCGAGCTCACCACGTCGGCGCGCCGGCAGGCCGAACGCTTCGGCGCCGAGGTCATCACCACCCAGGAGGCGGGCAAGCTCAGCGTCAACGGCGTCGGCGCCGCCCATTCCATTCAGCTCAACGAGGACAACACCATCGGCGCGCGCGCCATCATCCTCGCCACCGGCGTCGACTACCGCCAGCTGCAGATCACGGGGTGCTGGGACGACCCCGACGATCCGAGCTGCAACTACATCGGCCGGGGCGTGTACTACGGCGCCTCGGTGTCGGATAACAGCGAATGCGCAGGCGAAGACGTCTTCATCGTCGGTGGCGCCAACTCGGCAGGACAGGCCGCGATGTACATGGCGCAGACGGCCAAGTCGGTCACCATGTTGATCCGCGGGCCTTCACTGGAGGCGGGCATGTCGCAGTATCTCGTCGACCGGATCCAGAAGTCGCCCAACATCACGGTCCGGACCTGCACCGAGGTCGTCAACACCGTCGCGACCGACGGCCACCTGTCCGGCTTGGAGCTGCTCGACAAGCGGACCGACCAGACCGAGACCGTGAACTGTGACCGGATGTGCTGCTTCATCGGGGCCACGCCACGCACCGACTGGCTGGAGGAAGCGGGAATAGCCCGCGACGATTACGGCTTTGTGCTTTCCGGTCCGGACGTGATGAAGGTCAGCGGCTGGACGCTCGACCGGCCGCCGCATCACCTGGAAACAAGTGTGCCGGGTGTGTTTGTTGCAGGAGACGTGCGTTCGGAGTCCGCGAAGCGGGTTGCGGCCGCCGTCGGCGAAGGATCGATGGCAGTGATGTTGGTGCACAGGTACTTGGCGGAAGCCTAGAGAGGACGGTTCCCATGGGCTCGAAGACGGGCGGGGAATGTCTGCGCGACGAGCTTCGCACGCTGTTCCTGTTCGAGCACCTCACCGACGCGCAGCTCGACATCCTGTGTGAGGCGGGCAGCATCGAGACCTTCCCTGCTGGACCACTTGTCGTCGAGGGTGAACCGGCGACCTGCTTCTACGTGATGATCGACGGCGAACTGGTGATGTCGAAGCGCTCCGGCGGGGTCGACATCCAGACCAACAAGACGTCGCAACGCGGGGTGTACTTCGGCGCGTGGTCGGCGTATGTGCCGGGTGAGGAGCACATCTACGAGGCGAGCGTGCGGCTGAGCAAGCCGTCGCGCTGCTTCGTCCTCGACGCCAACGCGTTCGCGGGCTTCATGCAGACCCAGTTCCCGATGGCCGTGCACCTGTTGGAGGGCCACATGGTCGGCGGTCGCAGGCAGAGCCAGATCATCGGGCAGCGCGAGAAGCTGCTGGCGCTCGGCACCATCACCGCGGGGCTGACCCATCAGCTGAACAACCCGGCCGCCGCGACCGCCCGCGCCGTCGCCGATCTCCGCGAAGGTGTTGGCCATATGCGGCACAAGCTGGCGATGGTGGCCGAAGCCAAGTTCACGCCCGAGGCGTTGCGCGTCCTTGTCAACATCCAGGACCAGGTCGCCGAGCAGGTGGCCAAGAACAAGGACCTGGAGCTCTCCGCCCTCGAGGCGTCCGACCGCGAGGACCAGATCGGCGACTGGCTGGAGGACCACGAAATCGCGGGCGCCTGGGACTATGCGCCGACCTTCGTGGAAGCCGGGCTGGACACCGACTGGCTGGAGCGGGTGTCGTCGCTGGTCGACGACGTCGACGCCTCAGCGTCGTTGCAGAGTGCGATCGGGTGGCTGAAGTACACCATCGACAACGAACTGCGGATGAACGAGATCGCCGAGGCCAGCAAGCGCATCTCGGCACTGCTCGCCGACGCCAAGCAGTACTCGCAGATGGACCGCGGCGCGTATCAGAGCGCCAACGTCCACGAACTGCTGCGCAGCACGATCATGATGTTCGGCGACAAGGTCGGTTACCAAGGCAAGGGCAGGCCGGTCACGATCATCAAGGACATGGACAAGACGCTGCCCGAATTACAGTGTTACCCAGGCGATCTCAACCAGGTGTGGACGAATATCATCGACAACGCGATCCAGGCGATGGACGGCAAGGGCACGTTGATCATTCGCACGGCGCGGGAGAACGACCAGATGATCCGCGTGGAGATCTGCGACGACGGCCCCGGCATCCCCGAGGACATCATCGGTCGCATCTTCACGCCGTTCTTCACCACCAAGCCGTTCGGCGAGGGCACCGGCCTCGGACTCGACCTCGCATGGCGCATCGTCGTCGAGAAGCACGGCGGAAACATGTCGGTGCAGTCCAAGCCTGGCGATACGCGTTTCATCGTGTGCCTGCCGCTGGTCGCGCCGCCCCCACTGACTCCGACACCCGGTGAGCTGTCGGCGGCCGGAACCGAATAGTTTCCAATCATCGCGCGCCTATCGGAATAGCCACCTACAGAGCCGAGGTTGACCCCACCATGACGAAACCTCAGCTCGGCAAGTTCGGCGTGTTCGGCCACTACTCGCTGTGGAAGCAGGTGTCCCCGCAGCAGCTCAAGGACATCGAGGCCCTCGGCTACGGAGCCATCTGGGCCGGCGGATCGCCCCCCGCCGAACTGGAGTGGATCGACCCCATCCTGGCGGCCACCGACAGCCTGGCGCTGGCCACCGGCATCGTCAACATCTGGACCGCGGCAGCGGGGCCGGTCGCCGAGTCGTACCACCGCATCGAGAAGGCCTACCCCGGCCGGTTCCTCCTCGGCATCGGCGTCGGCCACCCAGAGGCGCACACCGAATACAAGAAGCCCTACGACGCGCTGAGCGACTACCTCGATGAACTCGACCAGCACGGGGTTCCGAAGGACCGCATCGTGGTCGCGGCGCTCGGCCCGCAGGTGCTCAAGCTGTCGGCGCGCCGCAGCGCCGGTGCACACCCGTACCTGACCACGCCAGAGCACACTGCACAGGCGCGCGAGCTGATCGGGCCCGACGCATTCCTCGCCCCCGAGCACAAGGTGGTGCTGACCACCGACGCCGAGCAGGCCCGCGCCACCGGGCGCAAGGCGCTGGAGATCTACCTGAACCTGGCCAACTACCTCAACAACTGGAAGCGGCTCGGCTTCACCGATGCCGACGTCGCCAAGCCGGGTAGTGATGCGCTGGTCGACGCGGTGATCGCATATGGCACCACCGACGCCATCGCGGCGCGGCTCACCGAGCATCTGACCGCAGGCGCCGACCATGTTCCGGTTCAGGTGTTGACGGGTATTGACAAGCTCGTGCCCGCGCTCACCGAACTCGCGGGACCGCTTGGACTTCAATGAGGGGACATCCATGACCGACTCCGTCAGCCTGAAACCCGACCTCGGCCGTTTCGGGGTGTGGACGTTCGGCGCCCCCAAACCCGAGCAGGCCGTCGAGATCGAGAAGCTGGGCTACGGCGCCCTGTGGATCGGCGGGTCGCCTGCGGGTGACCTGAACTACGTCGAGCCGATCCTCGAGCAAACCGAGACGCTGCAGGTGGCCACCGGCATCGTCAACGTGTGGACGGCCCCCGCCGGGGAGGTCGCCGAGGCTTACCACCGTGTCGAGAACGCCTACCCGGGCCGGTTCCTGCTCGGTATCGGCATCGGTCATCCCGAGCACACCGACGAGTACCGCAAGCCCTATGACGTCCTGGTCTCCTACCTCGACGCGCTGGACGCCGCCAAGGTGCCCACCAGCCGACTGGTGATCGCGGCGCTCGGGCCGAAGGTGCTCAAGCTGGCCGCGCAACGCAGCGCGGGCGCGCACCCGTACCTGACGACGCCGGAGCACACCGGCTCGGCCCGCGAATTAATCGGTCCCACAGTATATTTGGCACCCGAGCACAAGGTGGTGCTGTCCACCGACGTGGACGAGGCGCGCGAGATCGGCAGGAAAACCGTCGACTTCTACCTGAACCTGAGCAACTACCTGAACAGCTGGAAGCGGCTCGGCTTCACCGACAAGGACGTCGCCAAGCCCGGCAGCGACCGGCTGATCGACGCGCTGGTCGCCTACGGCACGCCCGACGACATCGCGGCCCGGCTGAACCAGCACCTGGAGGCCGGGGCGGATCACGTCACGATCCAGGTGCTCGGCGGCGAGGACAAGCTGCTGCCGACGCTCAAGGAGCTTGCCGGGCCGTTGGGGCTGACGGGCTGAAAGGCCGACCGTTACGGTAGGTCCATGCGGTTGCTGGTCACGGGGGGCGCTGGGTTCATCGGCGCCAACTTCGTGCACGGCGCGGTAGGTGAGCATGCGGTGACGGTGCTCGACGCACTCACCTATGCAGGCAGCCGCGAATCGCTGGCACCGGTCGACGACGACATCCGCCTCGTGCAGGGCGACATCGCCGACGCGGAGTTGGTGACGAAGCTTGTCGCCGAGGCCGACGCCGTCGTGCATTTCGCCGCGGAAACACACGTCGACAACGCGCTGGCCGACCCCGAACCGTTCTTGCACACCAACGTGATCGGCACCTACACGGTGCTGGAGGCGGTGCGCAGGCACGGGGTGCGGCTGCACCACATCTCGACCGACGAGGTGTACGGGGATTTGGCGCTGGACGAACCGGCCCGGTTCACCGCCGCGACACCGTACAACCCGTCGAGCCCGTACTCGTCCACGAAGGCCGCCGCCGATATGTTGGTGCGCGCCTGGGTGCGGTCCTACGGCGTGCGCGCGACGATTTCCAACTGCTCCAACAACTATGGGCCATACCAGCATGTGGAGAAGTTCATCCCGCGCCAGATCACCAACGTGCTGACCGGCAGGCGCCCGAAGTTGTACGGCGCAGGCACCAACGTTCGTGACTGGATCCACGTCGACGATCACAACAGCGCGGTGTGGCGGATTCTTACCGACGGTCAGATCGGGCGCACGTATCTGATTGGCGCAGAAGGTGAACGCGACAACCTTTCGGTGATGCGGACAATACTGGCGCTGATGGACCGCGACCCTGACGATTTCGATCATGTCGTCGACCGTGTCGGTCACGACCTGCGCTACGCGATCGACCCGTCACAGCTGTGCGATGAGCTCGGGTGGAAACCCAGGCGCACCGACTTCCAAGAGGGCCTCAGCGCGACGATCGACTGGTATCGCGATAGCGAGTCGTGGTGGCGTCCGTTGAAGGAACAGGTCGAATCCACCTATCAGATGCGTGGCCAGTGACGTGCAAGTGCGCGAGCTAGCCATCCCCGGCGCGTGGGAAATCACCCCGCAGCAGCACGCCGACGACCGCGGCGTCTTCTACGAGTGGTTCACCGATGCCGCGTTCCACGGGTTCACCGGGCATCGACTGGATCTGCGCCAGGCGAACTGCTCGGTGTCGGCGGCTGGCGTGCTTAGGGGGCTGCATTTCGCGCAGCTGCCGCCGAGCCAGGCGAAGTACGTGACGTGCCTGCGCGGTGCCGTCTTCGATGTCGTTGTCGACATCCGGGTCGGCTCACCGACTTTCGGGCAATGGGACTCGGTTCTGCTCGACGACCGCAGCCGCCGTTCGGTGTACATCAGCGAAGGCTTAGCGCACGGCTTCCAAGCGCTATACGAACATTCGACGGTGATGTACCTCTGCTCGGCGGGGTACGACCCGGCCCGTGAACACACCATCCGGGCCACCGATCCGGCCTTGGCCATCCGTTGGCCCGGCACTGATCACGCGCTCTCCGACCGCGACGCCGATGCGCCGACGCTCGACGAGGTCAAGGCCGCGGGCCTGCTGCCGACGTGGGATGAGGCCACGGCGTTCGTCGAAGACCTCCGCCGCCGCGAATAGGCTCTAGTCGTCGGCTTCCTTCGCCGCGTGCTTCCCGCTCACCGCGTTGTCGACTGCGGCCTTGATGTCGGTGGCTGCTTCGCGCAACGGAGCGTGATGTCGGCCGCCGGTTTCATTGTCGGAGGCCGACTTTCGCGGCACGGCCATGAACGAATCCCGCACGGTTTGCGTCTGCCGGTTGCTGCTCGAGGACGTCGTCGATGCCGTGCGCGGGATCTGGATGTCGATCGGGATCGGGCGCCCGATCGAGATGGAGCCGACCTTGACGGTGCCACCGATCGCGCCTTCAACGGAGAGCTGGCCGTCCTTCAGCTCAGCGACAACCTTGTTGGTCGAAAAGTCTCCCGAAATGATGTTCGTTCCGCCGAGCTGCAGGCCGCCGCTTACTGGCGCGCCGACCGTGAGGAACGCGGTCCTACCACCACAGCTCGCTTGCGCCGAACCCAAGCAGAGTCCGACATCGCCGCTAAGATTGCCATGCCCACCCGCGGAGCCTGCCAAAGACCCGAGGTTGAAGTCGACGTCGGGATTTGCGTCAATGGCGGTGCCTTCGCCTACGACCTTGAACCCATCGAATGGCATCAGCGCCAGTTCGCCGTTGAAATCGCCGACAGTCCGCTGTCCGACAACGTTGACTCCACTGTCGAACAGCGACAGATTGCGCGTGACTGAGGCGTCCGCCAGGGTGCCGTAAAGCGATGCACCGATACCCCCGGATCCACCGAGAAGCGGCTTGAAATGGATCGATCGACTGGTGTCGGTGGCGTCCGATCCACTCGCGATGCCGAGAAGACCCCAAGAGCCCAGTTGTCCCCGCGCCGAGTCCCACCCGAAATCGATGTATTCGCCGGGTTGGCGGACGGCCTGAACCAGCCAGTTGGTGTTGGAGTCGACTGTCGTGGTCAATCCAGGCAGGTCATACGTGTTCCCGGCGTTTTGGATGAGCCCAAGCAGAAGGGGGTTGGTGCCCGCCTGGATAGCGAGTTCCCGCCAGACTGTCAACGGGCCAACCGTCTCATCGAAATCGATGATCGGGATCGTGACGGCGGCCAGGTCCGCTTCGGCGATCGCCACAGATTCGTCGGGCTCATGTACCGCGACCGCGTTCGCTGCCCCGAGGCCCGCCGTGATGGCGCCGGCTACAACGGCGGTTACATATGTGCTTGGTGTCCCCATGCGAAGACGGTAATTGACGCATACGTTATGGCGGGCGCGCACCCCCGACAACGCAAGACTTCTCACTCACCGGGCGGCAGCAGCATCGTCTGCCACGACTTGCCCGCGGTAGCGCCGCGCGCCAGGTCAGCCTGGGTGTAGTGGCGGCCGTCGGGGCCCACATAGCCACCGGTGGCCGGGTCGTATTCGGCCACAGCCAGCGGCGGCGCCTCGGGCGCGGGCGCAGCCGCTGCGGGAGGTGCTTGCCCGGGAGGCAGCTGTGGAATCGGCTGGCCGGACAGCGTGGCGTTCGGGTCTCCCTTCCAGTTGACCCCGTCGTTGAGCGGCACGTACTGCTCGTTGCTCTCGCACATCGCGACCGTGGGCGCGCGCTTTCCTGGCACGGTTTCACAGGGGATGTTGCGGGCGCCGCGCACGTTGAACTGCGAATCCTGCGGTGTGCGGCAGTAGAGGTCACCGGCCGGCCGCTGTGGATAGTCCTCGAGCGCGGCAACGCGCTGTTGCTGCGCCGGCATAAACCCCGTGGTGCAGGGTGGCGGGAGGTTGAGGTTCAGGTTGAAGCTCAGGTATTGGCCCTTGTAGTCCTGCTTGGTGTTGAGGTTGCCGAGGATGCCGGCCTGTCCGGCGGCGATGGCTTGAGGGAACACCACCAGCAGCTGTTCGATGTCGTTTTGATAGGTGAGCGCTACTTGCCCGACACTGACGAGGTTGGCCAACAGGATCGGCAAGGTGGGCGCCAGCCGCTCGACCAGTTGGCGCACCTCCGCGGCCGCTGGGCCGCCCTTGGCTATGACGCCGGCGACCGCCTCGTCGTGGGTCTGCAATTCGGCGGTCACCGTGGCCAGTTGCGATGCCCACGCCTGAATCGCATCGGAGGTGGTGGTCTGCGAATCCAACACGGGCTGGGCGTTATCGATCAGCGTGGTAAGCGGGTCGAGATTCTCGCGAGCGTCGATGGCCAGGGTGGATGCGCCTTGGATCACGCGGGATAGCTCTGGGCCGAGCCCGCCTACTGCGGTGTAGGACTCGTCGATCACGGTCTTGAGGTTGTCGCGGGGGATGGCCCGCAGACCGGTGCTTGCCGCGGCGAGCAGAGCGTTGACGTCCGGCGGCACGGAGGTATCGGCCAGGGCAATCACGTCGCCGTTCTTCAGCGGCGGCGAGGCGCCGTTACGGGGTAGCAGCAGGACATAGGATTCACCGACCGCGGATTGGCTGTGAACCTCGGCTTCGAGGTCTGAGGGGATGTCGATGCCGGATGTCAGCGACAGCACCGCCTCGACGCCGGTTTCGGTCAGACGCACCGATTCCACCCGGCCGACCTTCGTACCGCGATATGTGACATTGCCGGATTTGTATAGCCCACCGGACTTCGGCAGTTCCATCGTCACGGTGTACCGGCCGACGCCGAACAGCATGGCGGGCAGGTTGATGAAGTGCAGCGCCATCACCGCAACCGTGACAACCATGACGACCGTGAAGATGGTCAGCTGAATTCTTATCCGTCGGCTCAAGCGCATGCTAGGGGCCCTGGTCCCACTGGTAGGGGATGGCCAGCGGGTTGCCGGGGCCGTTCGGGCCGCCAGACATGCAGGGGCTGGGGAACTGGCCGATGGTTCGGCCCCACTGCAGCTCGAGCTCGGTCAGGTCGCACTCAAATCGGGTGCCGGTGAAGATTCCTTGGTCGATGCGGCTGAGCGTGAGGTCGACGATGGCGGTCAAGTTGGCGTAGTCACCGCGTTGGAAGTTTTCAAAGGTTTCATTCGGAAAGGGGAAGGTGGCAAGCAGGCTCAGGGATCGCGTCAGGCTGGGACCGGCGTTGGCCAGCGACTCCAACACCGGTCCGATTTGCTTCAACTCCTTCACCAAGTTGTCCTTGGTCTGATCGACCGTGTCGACGGTCAGGGCGCTGAACTTGCCAAGCCCATCGGCCGCCTTGACCAAGTCGTCCCGTTGGGAGTTGAGCACTGCCAGCGCGTCGGGGACGATGGCCAGCGCCCGATCCAGGACGGGTTGCTGTACGGCGAATTTCCCGACCAGGTTGTTGAGGCTGTCGGTGGCCGCGATGATGTCGCCGGTCTGGTCGTTGAGGTGGGTGGTGAATTCGCCCAGCTGAGTGATCAAGCTCCGTACGTCTTGCTCGCGGCCCCGAAACGCGGTGGAAAGCGCCTCGGTGATGTCCTGTACCTGGCCCAGCCCGCCGCCATTGAGCACCATCGACAGCGTCGCCAGTGTCTGCTCGGTGCTCGGATAGGCACCGCCTTGCGGCAGCGGAATGACCGAGCCGTCTCCCAGCCTGCCTTGTGGAGGTTCGTTTGTTGGCGGCGCAAGTTCGATGTGCAAGGAACCCAGCAGGCTGGTTGTGCCGATCTTGGCGGTCGCATTGGCGGGCAGCTTGACGTCACCGTTCAGACGCATGCTCAGCAACGCATGCCACCCTTGGCGTTCGATTTTGGTGACATGACCGACGGTTACGTCTGCGACACGCACCCGCGAGTTCGGCTCAATGTTGTTGACGTCAGGCATTTGCGCCTGGATCAGGAAAGAGCCCGAGCCGGTGCCCTGGGTGCCGGGCAGGGGCAGCGAATTGAGCCCGCGCCAGCCACAGCCGGGTATCGCGGCCACGAGCAGGACCATCATCAGGTTGGCGGCCACGCGCCGGGAGCGTCGCCGTGTCACGGGCCACCTCCGGGAGGCACCATCATGCCGGGGAGCCCCTCGATGGGGTCGGTAACCTGCGGCGCGGTGAAGACCGCGGCAGGGTCAGACGCTTCGGCGGCCAAGGGGACGCCCGGCGGCGGATCGGCTGCCGGCGGAACGTAGTCGGGCCGCATCCATGGCTCGCTGTAGGTGACTTCGTTGGGCCGGGCCTGCGCGCCGACGACGAGGTTCTCTCCCAACGGCGGGAAGTTGTATTGGCGGTTCTTCACGATGGGCGCCAAGTACTGCGCGCACAGTTTCGCCGATTGATCGCCACCCAGGCGGGATGCCGATTGTATTGCACCACACAGGAACGAGACCGGGTTCGCGAAGTTGTTGATGGCCAGCGCGCCGGTCAGTGAACCGTTGGCGGGCTCGTAGATGTTGTTGTAGTTCTGCAACACCGTCGGGGCGATGTGCAGCGTCTGCTTGATGTCGTCGAGGCTGTCAACCAGTACGCGGGTGATCGAGGCCATCGTGTCCGACGCGGTGCCGATCGCCTCGGTGTTGTCGGCGGCGAAGTTTTGCACGTCGGCCACGACCGTGTTGAGGTCCTCGACCGCCTGACCGACCTTGTTTGGGTCGTCGGCCAGCAGCGAGGTCACGTCCGCCAGGTTGTGATTGAGTGCCTCGAGCAGATCGGCACTGTCGCTCAATGCGGACACCAGCGTCGAGAGGTTCTTGAACGTGGCGAAGATGTCGTTGCTGTGGTCGCCGAGGATCGACACCGCCTGCGACAGCTTGATGATGGTGTCGCGGATCGTAGAGCCTTGCCCGCGCAGGTTGTCTGCGGTGGTGTTGATCAGTGCACCCAGCGTGCTCACGCCACCGGGCGTTGTCGGCTTGAGCAGTTCGGTCAGGCGCTCGAGTTGGTCGCGTAGGTCGTCCCATTCGACGGGCACCGCGGTGCGGTCGTCGGGGATCACCGCGCCGTCGGCCATCGTCGGTCCGCCGGTGTAGGGCGGTGTGAGCTGGATTGTCCTGCCGGTTACCAGCTGCGGTGCCAGGATCACGGCCTTGGCATCGGCAGGGACCTTGTACGCGCTGTCGAACCAGAAGGTGATCTTGGCCCGCTCGGGCTGCGGTTCGACGGCTTCGATCGTGCCGACCGGCACGCCTCGAATGAGCACGTGGTCGCCGGCAAACACCCCGGTGCTGTTCTCGAAGTAGGCCACTACCGTCGTTCGGGCGATCTGTGCGGGCATGCGTACCGCGACGAACAGGCCCGCAACCAACAGCAGCACCAGTGCCATCGCCATGACGACGCGGGCGGTTCGCTTCGACCACATCACGGCTGGACTCCCGGTTGCTGGACGGGCGGCGCCTCGCCAGGGGCCGGCACGTATACCGGAGAGGGAGTCGGCTCGGGCGTGGAGGCCGACTCGGGCGGGGCAGCCGCCGGCGGCCCCGGCGGCGGGCCGCCGGGCGGTGGGGGCGGCGGCGGTTGGTGGTAGGGATAGCGCGGATCACCGGGGTTGCCGGTGATCGCGTCGGGCAGATGCAGCCTCGGTTCCCCACCCTGGCCAGTGCGCGGGTAGGGCACCGGCAACGCCGGGGTCCCCTGCTGGCCGGTCGGCGGGTCGGTCAGCTCTGAGGGCAGCAACGTGGCCGGATCCAATCCCAGATCCGAAAACGCCGCGTCGACGAACGGTTGCACGAACTGACCAGGGAAGAGGTTGACCACATAGGCTTTGAAGAACGGGCCAGAGGAAAGCGATTCACCAAGCGACATGACGTAGGTGTTGATCAGTTTGATGGCCTGCTGCACGCGCTCCTTGCGGCCGTCGACGATCGCCAGTACTCCGTTGAGCTTGTCCAGCGCCGGCCGCAGCTGCTGCCGGTTCTCGGCGATGAACCCCTGTAGCTGCCGCGACACCGCCGAGATGTTTGCCCAGATCTGATCCAACGCCGCGCTTTGTGTCCGCAGCTGCGCGAGTAGCGCATTGGTGTCTTTAACCAGGCTCACGATGTGGTCGGTGCGTTTGGCCAGCACCCCGGTCGCTTGGGCTGCGTTGTCCAGCAACGTGCGAAGTTGAGCGTCGCGAGTGTCGAGTGTTTGCGCAAAGCGCGCCACGCCCGCCACTGCATCCTTCAGATCTGGTGGGGTGGCCGAAAAGGTCTCGGCCAAGGTGGCCAACGAGTCCGACAGCTGGCCGGTGTTCAGGCCGCTGATCGTGGTGGCCAAGTCACCGAGGGCATCGGGCAGCTGGTACGGCGAAACCGTGCGCTCGAGCGGAATGGCACCATCGAGCTGGCCGCCCCCACGCGGGGTCACGTCCACGATCTTGGCGCCCAGCAGGCTCTTTGTTTTGATCGCGGCCTCGGTGCGGTCGCCCAGCCGCACATCGGTACCGATCTTGAATGTGACAAGCACGCCGGTGTCGTCGAGTTCGATGGCCGAGACGTTGCCCACCACATAGCCGGAGACTTCGACACCCGCACCCGTGTTCAGCCCGCCGGCGTCGGCGAAATAGGCCGAGTACTCCCTATCCGAGTTGAGGAAGGGCAGGTTCTGGTACTGCAGCGCGGCCAGCACCATCACGGCGACTGTCACGACGCCGACGGCGCCGATAAGCAACGGGCTGCGTTCGGAGAATGACTTCACTTCGGCGCGCACCGCCCCGTGCTCTGACCGGCCACCTTGACATACACCGGCTGGCCCCCCTTTCCGTTGAGCTTGAGCACCACGTCGCACAGGTAGAAACTGAAGTAGTCGCCATACATGCCCTGCCGGACCAGCGCCTGGTACCGGTCCGGCAGCGTGTTGAGCAGATTGTCGAGGTAATCGTGGTCAGCCACGGCGATCCCCGCTACCCGGTCGGTCTCGGCGACCACCTTTTGGAACGGCGCCCTGGCCTGTGCCAACAAGTCGGCGAGCGAACCGGTGGCGGCGTTGGTGTAGGCCACCGCGTTGGAAATATCGGTCCTGCGTTCGGCCAGCTTGCCAATCAGCTCAGAAAGCGAGGTCACGGCTTTGTCCAGCCGGTCGCTCTGCCCGCCCAGCGACCCCAGCACCACGTTGAGGTTGTCGATGACCTGCCCGATCAGCAGGTCACGGTCGGCCAAAGTATTTGTCACCACCGCGGCCTGCTGCAGGAAAGGGCCAATCGCGGGGCCCTGCCCCTCGAACGCCTCGATCAACTGCTGGGTCAGGTCGTTGACCTGCTGCGGGTTCAGCGCCCGAAACAGCGGCTTGAAGCCACCGATCACCGCATCCAGATCCAGCGCGGGTTGGGTGTTGGTCAGCGGGATGGTCTGTCCGGGACTCAGTGTCTTGACTCCGCCGGTGCCTTCCTCCAGTGCCAGGTAGCGGTCACCGAACAGGTTGTCATACCGGATCACCGCCCGGCTGCCCTGCGTGAGCACGACGGACTTGTCGGCGAAAAACTCCACCCGCACCGTCGCATCGGGGTTGATGGAGACGTTGTCGACCTTGCCGACCTCCACCCCGGCGATCCGCACTATCGTGCCCTTCCTCAGATTGGAGGCGTTGGTGAACTCGGCGAAGTAGCTGTTGCCCGCGCCGAAGCGAAACTGCCCGAAGATCGCCAGCGTCAGGAACGCGACGAACAGGCATACAGCCATGAAGATGCCGAGGCGCCAGATGATGCCCCTGAGGTCAGCCACGGGTTACCTCCTGCTGGTGCGGATCGTCGACGGCCACGATGACAATGGCGATCACGGTGGGGCCTGCCCGTTGTGGTCGAGTTGCGCCGGGCCCGGTCCTGGGGTCGCCGGGGGGACTCCCGGCCACAAAGGCGCCCCGCCCGGCCCGTACAGCGGCGCGCCATACGGCGGCGCCCCTGGGTAGGGAACCGGCCCGATCGCCGGACCTGGAAGGCACTGGCGAATGCTGGGTGGCTCCGGCACGGCGCGGGTCGCTGGAAAGTAGTTCGCCCAGCAGGGATGCCCGAGGCCAGGGTTGGGCCGGATGTCCATGCCGGTCCCCCAACCGGTGTTGGTGATCAGCTGGCGCACCGGGAAGTTCTTGCCGGCCTCCGGCAGCGACCCGCACCCTGGCGCTCCGCCGGGTCCGCCCTTGGCGGCAACGATCGGGAGATTGTCCGGGTACCCGTAGGGATCGTTACCCATCAACAAGGCGACGTCGAGCTGAAGTGTGCGGCCATCGCCGCCCCACGCCGCATAGCCGCCGTTGTCGAGATACCACGTGGTGCCCTTCAGGAAGCACGTGTACACGGGGGCGTGCTGCAACAACAGGTTCGTCGTGGGCTCGAGGGTGTTGACCGCCTCGACGAAATCGTCCTTGCTCGTGGCTAGCAGGTTCGTGCCGGCCTCCGACAAACCGGTGACGTTCAGCAGCAGTCCATCCAGTGCGGCCGCGTGGTTGGTGACGGTAGCGCCGGTGGTGCTGACAGCGTCCAGAATGGCCACGATGTCGTGGGCGGCGGCGTCATAAGTGTCGGTGAAGTTCTTGAGCGAGCGCCAGTTCCCCCCGATGGTTTCGGCGCGCGCGTTAAGGGCCAGCAAGACCTCATTGAGATCTGTGGTGGCTTGGCCCATCCGCTGGCCCTGTCCGCGCACGCCGTCGGCCACTGCGGTCAGCACCGCGTTCAGCTTCAGCGGATCAACTAGCTTGAGCAGCTCGACCACGTTTTCGAACACCGTGTTGATCTCTGTGCTGACATTCTTCGAATGCAGCACGGCGCCGGCGGCCAGCCGGCTGGGGCTCGGGTTCGGCGGATACACCAGCTCGACGAACTTGGTGCCGAACGCGGTTGTCGCACTGATCTGGGCCCCCACGTTGGCCGGGATGTAGCGGATCTGGTCCGGGTCGATCTCCAAGCTCAGACTGGCCCGGTCCGTCCCGCCGCCGATCCGGCTGACCCGGCCGACCTGGACACCGCGCATCATGACGTCGGCGTTGGTCTCCATCACCAGCCCTGCTCGATCCGATGACAGCGTCACGGGCACATACGACCTGAACGTGCCCCGAAACGACACCGCGGTTACGAACAAGAACACGACGATGGCCGTCAACAAGATCAGCGTCCACCATGCACTGGCGATGCGGTGTGTTCCTGCCCTGCGCTTCATGCCACTAGCCGGCCAAGTGGAAGTCGCCGGACTGGCCATAAATGGCGAGCGTCATGATCACGATCAAGATGGACGCGATGACCATCGAGGCACGCACGGCCCGGCCCACGGCCTCGCCCACCCCCGCCGGCCCTGCCTCTTACACACATCT
>NZ_RARC01000044.1 GCF_003719305.1 Mycolicibacterium stellerae | reverse complement strand
TGTGCGCGCCCACCGCCACCCTCTGGACCGGCCAACCACCAGAGGTCGAACCGGCCCAAGGCCGCGGGGCGATGATGCCCAAACGCCGACACACCCGCGCCCACACCACCGCCAAAGCCAAAGCCGCAGAACGCAAACTCAACGACGCCCACGTCGCCGAACGCAACAAACCACCACCGTTCTGATATGGACACCAGCACATCGTTGCGGATGACAGTTATCCGACACCTACACGATCCCAAAAACCTTCGCTAGCCACTCGATGCCGGATCCGCGGCCAAAGTCGTGGTCGCGCCCCAAGGCGTCCCGTATCAAATCGACGAGTTGTTCAAAGTTGTTCGGCTGGTCCGTTGTAGGAGTACCCGTTCTAGGAGGACTGTCGTTCAGCACGATGTCGCCGAAGAGGTTGGTGACCCGACATGGCCCTTCGCAGGTAGCGGTTTTGAGCGGCACGAGGCTGCCCACATCAAGGGTGACCACATACTTCACTCCGGTTCCCACCTGGTTGATGGTTATTTTCACCTTGTTGTTTTCAAACAGACGCTAGGAACGTCGATTGCAAGGTTTTCTCCCGGGTGCATGCATCGAACGACACGGGGGCAGCGATGGCATTGGCGTCGCGAGCGCCGTCACGCGTCGTGCGCCAGGCGACGCGCAACTATCTGTTCAACGCATGACGCGTCTTCGTAAACCTTCGGGAGTTGTTGCGAGCTGAAGTGCCCTTCGCGCAATCGCAGCCACCGTCTACTGAGAACATTCCGGACCGGCGCGGTCCTCATGCAGCCGATACCGTACCGCTCGTCACAGCGTCAATTACGCTCGATGCTGTGCCGGAGACGTCGTATGCATCCTGCGGCGACCTCAGCCTGGCGTATCAGGTTTTCGGGGACGGGCCAATAGAGCTCGTCGTCGCCGGATCGTTCGCCAGCCACGTCGAGCTGTACTGGACCATGCCCGAATTCGTGGCCTTCTTCGAGCGGCTCTCCACGTTCTGTCGCGTCCTTCTGTTCGACAAGGCAGGGGCGGGGCTGTCGGACCCGGTGCCGAAAGTTCGCACGCTGGACGATCGAGCGGCCGAGATCGAGGCTGTAATGGACGCCGCCGGCTTCCAAAGAGCGGTCGTTTTCGGTGCGAGCGAGGGCGGCCCGGCCGCCATCGTGTTCGCGGCAACACGACCGGAGCGAACGCGGGCGTTGATTCTCACCGGCACCTCCGCGTACTCCTTCGCCAACGGCTGGGATGACCTGGACCGCGATCCGACCGAGGTGCGGGCGCGCCTCCTGCGCGATCTGGGTGAGGACTACACGCCTTCGGTGAAGCAGATCGCCCGCTGGCAGGCTTGGTGCCGCGCCGCCGTCTCGGCGTGGGGCAGCGGCGAGGCGGCGAAGGCTCTGCTGCCGTCGGTGCGGTCGATACGCCTGCTTGCAATGGTGGAGCGCATGAGCGCCAGCCCCGGGATGGCGCGGGTGTCATTCGAAGCCATGTTCCGGATAGACGTGCGGCCGATCCTGCCGACGATGAGCACGCCCACCCTGCTCATCCATGCCCACGACGAAGTCGTTCCTGTGCAGTGCGGCCGCTACCTCGCCGACCACATCCCTGGTGCGCGGCTGCTTGAAGTCGAGGGCAGGGACCACGCGCCATGGCTCGCCGATCCCGACCGGATCTTGACCGAGGTCGAGGAGTTCCTCACCGGCAGCCAGGGGGCGCCGTCGCAGTCACGTCGCGCCCTGCGCACCGTGTTGTTCACAGACATGGTCGCCTCCACGGAACACGCGGCGACGACGGGCGACGAGCGGTGGCGTGCGGTGCTGCATCGCCTTGGTGAAATCACCGCCGACGTCACGCAACGATTCGGCGGGACGGTGGTGGAGAGCACCGGCGACGGCCACCTCATCACATTCGACGGCCCGACGCAGGCCATCCGCTGCGCCGAGGCCTTGCGTACTGACGCCGAGTCGTTGGGTATCGATCTCCGCGCCGGCATTCACACCGGCGAGTGCGAACTGCTGGGCAGCCGCATCGGCGGGATTGCCGTGCACATCGCGGCGCGGATAGTCGGCCAGGCCGGCGCCGGGGAAATCCTCGTTTCCCGCACCGTGCGTGACCTGGTGGTCGGATCGGGCACGGGCTTCGAGGACCGCGGCAGCGTCGAACTGCGCGGCGTGCCCGGCACCTGGCAACTTTTGGCGGTCGATCGCCACGGCCCTCGGCCGGGTTCGGCCGAGGCCGAACTGGTGTCAGCGCCGACCCCCGGCCCCCAGACCGTGATGCACCGTTCGGACCGCGCCGTGGCCGCGATGGCCAGGCGCACGCCTTGGATCCTGCGAGGGATGGCCCGCCTCGCCCCGTCCACGGGTCGCAGATGAGCTGAGACACGTTGAGCCGATGATGCCCAAGCGCTGAATTTCGGTGTCGTGCAAGGCCGCAAAAACCGGGTACACAAGCGGTAACGTCAGCGGCGTTGTGACGGGAGACAACCATGAAGCGCAACATCGTCGGAGCATCGGCGACCCTGCTGATGGCCGCAGGGCTGATCACCTCGGCGCCGCCGGCCAACGCCGGCTGCTGGTACGGAGGACCCGTCATCAGCAAGTGCGATGGCGCCGTCCAGCCTGACGGCACCTGGCAACGTTGCGTGGCAGTTGCCCGCCTGATTCCTAGCGGCTTCAGTTCCTACCTGGTGCCAGAAAAGCGCTGCGACTTGATGGGTCCTGACCTGCACCCGGCGGATCTCGCCTTCGCCGACCCGCCAACGCACATCGACGACTGAGCCGTTCTAAAGTATGACCAGCGCCGCGGCCGCCACGGTGGCCAGGCACATCGACGGACCATGGGGAACAGCCGAACCGGAGCGACGGATGACGGCCGCAGATGCCCATATCGCGGTCAGCAGTGGAGCAGTGACCGCGGCCAGCGCCCACACGTCGAATCCGAACGCACCCGTCAGTCCACCCACGCCCAGCGCGAGCTTCACATCACCGGCACCCATCGAAGCAGGCGATATCAGGTGGACGACGAGATACAAGCCGGCAAGCCCGATCGCACCCCACAGTGCCGGAACGCCGCGGCCCGCCGCCGCGGCGACCGCGAGAATGACCAGCGCGCCCGGCATCGTCAACCAATTGGGCAACCGCCGATCACGGACGTCGTACACGGACAGCACGACAAGCCACGCCGACACGCATACGGCGGCCACCCCCACCCCCATGTAACGAGGCTAATCCTCCGGAAGCGCCGCTCTCATCGCCTCTTTCGGCGCGGGTAGACCGGTGAACTGCTCGACCTGGGCGTAGGCCTGGTGGAGCAGCATCTGCAGGCCGCTGATCACTCGGCCGCCTTCCGCCTCGACCGCCGCAGCGAGCGGCGTCGGCCACGGGTCGTAAATCGCGTCGAGCAGTACCGGTGTCGACGACAGCACCGCGGCGTACCGTGCAGCTGCTTCCGCCGGGACGGTGTTCACCACTGCATCCGCAGACGCGACCACCTGCGCCACATCGGCGCCGTTGATGTCACACCAGTTGGCATCGACGCCCACCCTGGCCGCGAGATCGACCACCGCGGCGACCTTTTCACGGTCACGCGCCACTACCGTGATGCGCTTCACGCCGAGTTCGACCAGCCCTAACACCACCGCCGGTGCAGTTCCGCCCGATCCAACGACGATCGCGTGACCCGATGCCTCACCCAACGCACCGGTCACCCCGTCGATGTCTGTGTTGTCGGCGCGCCATCCCGTGGACGTCCGCACCAGGGTGTTGGCCGCGCCAACCAACTCCGCTCGCGTGGTGCGCTCGTCGGCGAACCTCAGCGCGGCGAACTTGTTCGGCATCGTCACCGAAACGCCAACCCACTCGGGACCGAACTCTCGTACCACGGACGGCAATTCGTCTGCCGTGCACTCGATGCGGTCGTAGGTCCAGCTGTCCAGCCCCAGCGCGCGGTAGGCCGCCAGATGCAGCTGCGGTGAACGCGAGTGAGCAATCGGCGAGCCGAGGACGCCCGCCTTGCGTGGGTTAGCGGGCGCTGTCGAGGACACCGTTGCGCTTCGCGAGCTCGATGTTCGCCAGGTGCTGTGGGTAATCCCGGGTGAAGAGCGTCGTGCCCTGCATGTCGATGGTGACGAAGTACAGCCAGTCCCCGTCGGCTGGATGTTCAGCGGCGGCGAGCGCGTCGGAACCCGGCGAGCAAATCGGGGTGGCTGGAAGTCCGTCGCGCACATAGGTGTTCCACGGGGTCGCCTTCCCACGGTCGGCGTCGGTGGTGGCGACCTCCTGGCGATCCAGTGAATAGTTCACCGTTGAGTCGAACTCCAGCCTGCGGTGATCCGGTGCGACCAAGCGGTTGTAGATGACCCGAGCCACCTTGTTGAAGTCCTGGGGTTTGGATTCCCGCTGCACCAGCGACGCCACCGTCAGGATCTGGTACGGCGACATGCTCAATGACTTGGCGGTGTCCAACAGCCCGCCCTGCGCGTACTGGTAGGCGCTGGCACCGATGAGGGCGGACAGGATGTCCTTCGGTGAGGCGGAGGGGTCGACATTCCATGAGCCGGGGGCGATCAGACCTTCGAGCCTGCGATGGTCATCACCCATGGCCTCCACCGGCTTGGTCGCCCAGTCGGGCACGGACAACTCCGCAAGAGATGCGCTGCCTGCCGCGTCGCGAAGGTCATCGACGGACACACAGTGGCGGTCGCCGTCGAGATCCACACAGGTGGCGTTCGAGATCAACTGGAAGATGCCATCGGTGACATCGTTGGTCTTGACATCCTGGATGTCGTCGAGCTGGCGGCCTTCGGGGATGACGAGCTTGCCCACCCGGTTCTGCGCATCGGCAAGCCGCGCAACGGCATCCGCCGCCGGTATCTCGGTGCGCATCTTGTAGAAGCCGGGCTGGATGGCCTGGATGGCGGCGTTTCCTTCGGCGGCGCTGACGAATGCCTTTGACGTCGCGACCACCTCGCGGTCTTCGAGCGTCTTGCCGATAGCCGTGGTGGAGTCGCCGTCGTGGACCTGGATGACGACGTCCGACTTGCCCTCACCCGAGTAGTCGGAGCCCCCGCCGAACACGGTGTGCCACAGCCGCGAACCGAGGAAGACGGCGCCGATAACGATCACGATGAAGACGCAGAGGGTAACGGCACGCACCGCGCGGCGCCTTCGGCGGCGACGAGCCTCGCGTATCCGGTCCGCACGGCTGAGGCGACGCCGCGGCGGCCCGACCGCCACCGGCTGTGGGCGTCCGCGATCCCACGCGTCAGGCATTGCCGACCTCGTTGATCGAGGTGCGCCGCTGATCCAGCCAGCTCTGCAGGATTCCGACGGCCGCGGCCTGGTCGATCATCGCCTTCTGTCCCCTTGCCCGAACACCGGCTTCACGCAGCGAGCGTTGCGCCGTGACAGTGGTCAACCGCTCGTCAGCCATCCGCACCGGGGTCGGCGCGACGCGGCGCGCCAGATCCTCGGCGAGGCCGATGGCGTCCTCTGCGGACGGACCGGTCCGGTCGGCGAGCGTACGCGGCAACCCGACGACCACCTCAACAACGTCCAACTCGTCGACGAGTTTGGTGAGCCGTCGCAGGTGGCGGTCCGTCCTGTCGCGGCGGACGGTCTCCACCGGCGTGGCGAGGATGCCGTCGGGATCGCTTACCGCGACACCGATTCGAACGCTGCCCACGTCGACGCCCAACCGTCGTCCGCGACCGGGGTCGTCGCCTCCGGGCCGATCCGGCAGACGGTGTTCAGGGTTGCCCACGTGGCTAGCTCCGGCCTATCTCCGCGCGTAGGGCGGCCAGCGCCGCGTCGATGCCTGCGGCCCCCTTGCCGGAGCCCTGCGCCATGTCGGCCTTGCCGCCGCCGCGGCCGTTCACCGCCGCGCCCAGCCCCTTGACCAGATCGTTCGCCTTCAATCCGAGATCCTGGGCGGCGGGGTTGACCGCGACCACGAACGGGACGCTGTCGTCGTCCCCCTCTGCGATCAACGCGATGACAGCTGGTTCGGAACCGATCTTGCCGCGGATATCGCCGACGAGGCTACGCAGATCCGAGGCCGATGTTCCACCAGCCATCCGCTGCGCCACGACACGGACCTTACCGACCTGCTCGGCGCCCGCTGCGGCGTTCACTGCGGCAGCCCGCGCATTGGCCAGCCGCATCCGGTCGAGTTCCTTCTCCGCGGTCTTCAAACGGTCGACCAGCTGGGCCACCCGCGCAGGAACCTGGTCGGAAGGAACCTTCAGCGACGACGCAAGCCCCGCCATCAGGGCGCGTTCCTTGGTGAGGTGGCGGAATGAGTCAAGCCCGACGTACGCCTCGACCCGCCGCACACCAGATCCGATGGACGACTCGCCGAGAATGGTGACCGGGCCGATCTGCGCCGAATTGCGAACGTGCGTGCCGCCGCACAGTTCAAGTGAGAACGGGCCGCCGATCTCGACCACCCGCACCTCCTCGGGATAGGCCTCGCCGAACAGCGCCATCGCGCCCATCGACTTGGCCTTCTCGAGGTCGGTGGTGAAGCTGTGCACCTCGTAATCGGCCTCGACGGCCTCGTTGGTGACCTCTTCGATCTGGGTTCGCTGATCCTCATTCAACGGGCCCTGCCAATTGAAGTCGAACCGCAGATATCCGGGACGGTTGAGTGAACCTGCCTGAACGGCGTTGGGGCCCAATACCTGTCGCAGCGCGGCGTGCACCATGTGTGTGCCTGAGTGCCCCTGCGTTGCGCCATGGCGCCAGCGCGGGTCGACGGCCGCCACGACCGTATCGCCCTCGACGAACTCTCCGGACTCCACGTTGATCCGGTGCGCCCACAGCGTTTTGGCGATCTTCTGCACATCGCTGACGGCCGCCTTCGCCGTCGCCGACGCGGCGGTTCCGGTGATGCTGCCTTCGTCGGCGATCTGGCCGCCGGACTCGGCGTAGAACGGGGTGCGGTCAAGGATCAGCTCGACGCGCTGGGCCTGCTGACCGTCGTGGGCCACGACAGGCACCCGCTTGCCATCCACAAAAATACCGAGAATTCTTGCCTCGGTTGATAATTCGTCAAAGCCGGTGAACTCGGTCGGGCCAGTGTCGACCAGTTCGCGGTACGCCGACAGATCGGTGTGAGCCTGCTTGCGGGCGGCCGCATCGGCCTTCGCGCGCTTCCGCTGCTCGGCCATCAGGCTCCGGAAGCCCTCTTCGTCGACGCTGAGGTCGGCTTCGGCGGCCATCTCGAGGGTCAGTTCGAACGGGAAGCCGTAGGTGTCGTGCAGGGTGAACGCGTCGGTCCCTGAGATCTCGGATTTGCCGGACCGCTTCGTCGTGGTGGCTGCGTCGTCGAACAGCCGAGAGCCCGACGCCAGCGTGCGGTTGAACGCCGTCTCTTCTGCCACCGCGATCCGCTGGATTCGGTCGAAATCGCTGACCAGCTCCGGATATGACGGCCCCATCGCATCACGCACGGTGGCCATGATGTCGCCGATGATCGGCTGGTCGATCCCCAGCAGCTTCGCAGACCGGATGACCCGGCGCAGCAGGCGGCGCAGCACATAGCCACGGCCGTCGTTGCCGGGGCTGATGCCGTCGGCGATGATGATCGCCGCGGTGCGGCTGTGGTCGGCGATGATCCGGTAGCGAACATCGTCTCCGTGGCTGCCCCTGCCGTACCCGCGGGGGGCGATGCCCGCGACGAGGTCGATCACCGGGCGAAGCAGATCCGTCTCGTAGACGTTGTCGACGCCCTGCAGCAGGCAGGCAACGCGTTCAATGCCCATGCCGGTGTCGATGTTCTTGCGCGGCAGCGGCCCGAGGATCTCGAAGTTGTCCTTCGACGTGCCCTCGCCGCGCTCGTTCTGCATGAACACGAGATTCCAGATCTCGATGTAGCGGTCCTCGTTGGCTTCTGGGCCGCCCTCAGCGCCGTACTCCGGGCCGCGGTCGTAGTAGATCTCCGATGACGGGCCGCACGGACCGGGGATGCCCATCGACCAGTAGTTGTCGGCCATACCGCGACGCTGGATCCGCTCTGCGGGTATGCCGGTGACCTCCCGCCACAAATCGGCGGCCTCGTCGTCATCGAGATAGACTGTCGCCCAGAGCCTTTCGGGGTCGAAACCATATCCGCCCTGATCGACGGGATTAGTCAACAGCGACCAGGCCAGCTCGATGGCGCCCTTCTTGAAGTAGTCGCCGAACGAGAAGTTGCCCGCCATCTGGAAGAACGTGTTGTGCCGAGTGGTGATGCCCACCTCGTCGATGTCGGGTGTGCGGATGCATTTCTGGATGCTGGTCGCGCGATTCCACGGGGCGGTGCGCTGACCCAGGAAGTAGGGCACGAACTGAACCATGCCCGCGTTGACGAACAGCAGGTTGGGGTCGTCGAGGATCACAGAAGCGCTGGGCACCTCGGTATGGCCCGCGTTCACGAAGTGATCGAGGAATCGCTTCCTGATCTCGTGTGTCTGCACCCTGTCGTCCTCTTTGTTCTCGGCGTCTTCCGGTCAACCCGACCGCACCACAGTACCGGGCTGGTTTGTCGCGCCTTAACTAGCCGTTTATGAAGCTCAAGCGCACCGAGCGGCGCGGATTGTCCCTGTTCAAGTCAACGAGGACGACACTCTGCCATGTTCCCAGCAGAGGTTGTCCATCCTGCACCGGCACCGTCACCGACGGCGCGACGAGAGCAGGCAGGACATGGTCGGCTCCGTGGCCCGGCGAGCCGTGCGAATGCTGGTATCGATCGTCGCGCGGAAGCAGGGTTTCCAGCGTGTCGACGAGGTCGTCGTCTGAACCGGCGCCGGTCTCGATGATCGCGACGCCTGCCGTCGCATGCGGCACGAAGACGTTGCAGAGGCCGTCGCGGTGGGCGGCGCAGAACTCACGGACCTGCTCGGTGAGATCGACGATCCGCTGCCGCGACGAGTCGATTTCGATTACGTCGGAATCCATAACTCCAGGCTACGGACCTTGAAGGCGTCGCTCGGTGGGAGGATCCTAATCGATGGTGGGTGGCGCCACCGGGGCGCCGCCCCTGAGATAGAGGGGGTGGACCGTGTACGCACGCTCTACCACTATCCAGGCGCAACCCTCGTCCATCGATGAAGGGATCGCATACGTCCGCGACGAGGTCATGCCGGCGCTGAAAGCAATGGACGGCTATGTCGGGCTGTCTCTATTGGTCGACAGGGAGTCCGGTCGGTGTATTGCCACCAGCGCGTGGGAAACAGAAGACGCGATGCGCGTAAGCACAGAGCGCACGAGCCCGCTCCGCGACCAGGCGAGTGTGAGGTTCGGCGGCAAAGCCACGGTCGACCAGTGGGAGATCGGAGCAATGCACCGCGAACACCGCTCGGGTGACGGCGCATGCGTCCGGACAACGTGGATCAAGATGCCGCGCGATCAGATCGACCGGTCCATCGACTTCTATCGAACCGATGTCCTGCCCTCACTTGAGAACCTCGATGGCTTCTGCAGTGCCAGCTTCATGGTGAACCGTGAAACCGGCCGAGGTGTGTCGTCGGCAACGTTCGACAGCCGCGAGGCGATGGCCCGCAATGAGGAGAACGCGAGAGAGCTCCGCAATGCGCGAACCCGCGAGCTTGGTGCGGACATCCTGGACGTCGGCGAGTTCGATCTTTCACTCGCCCAGCTGCGGCTACCCGAGATGGCGTGATCGCCACCCCGCTTCCGATTGATTGACGAGGGCGTTTATTTCGTCGTGGCGAGGGTATTTCATCTCCACCCCACTACGGCTCCTTGGAGGAGAAATGACCATTACCGGCGTTATCACCGCAATTCTGATCGGCATCGTGGTCGGTGTACTCGGCCGCCTGCTTGTACCCGGCAAGCAGTCGATCGGCATGCTCGTCACCATCGTGATCGGCATTGTCGGAGCCTTCCTCGGCACGGCAATCGCCCGCGCGCTCGGCATTCCGACCGTGACCAACGGCATCGACTGGCTGGAGCTGCTGGTGCAGGTCATCGTCGCAGCACTGGGCGTGGCCCTTGTCTCGTCGATGATGGGCCGCAGGCGTGGCGGCGTCGTCGGCGGACGCAGGCGTTCGAGCCTGTTCCGCTAGCCACCACTCAGCGAGCCCGGCGGCGCCCCCTGGCCGCCGGGTTCGCTCATGTTCGGACCGATATCCGGCGAGAACCACTTCGAGGCTTGGCATTCCGCCGATTTCGATGTTGCATCAAAAGATGACCTTCTCGAAGGACGCAGTCTTGACGGTGGTGCAGCCGAGCGAGGGCGAGAGCGTGGCGATTCCCGGCTTCGGAGCCGCGTTCAAACTCACCAGCCAAACCACCGGCGGGCTGGTCGCGATCGTCGAACATCCCTTCGCGGTCGGATTGATCACCGCGGCACATCGACACACCTATGAGGACGAGCATTCCCTCGTGCTTGCCGGAGAAATCGGATTCCGATCCGACGACGACGAAGTCGTGCTCGGCCCAGGCGGTTACATCACCAAGCCGCGCGGCCAGATGCACGCCATGTGGAATGCGGGTAGCGAGCCCGGGCGCATCGTCGAAGTCATCACACCGGGGGGCTTCGAGAACTACTTCCGCGAACTGGGTGAACTGCTGGCGTCGGGCACCGGTTCGACGCTGCACGAAACACCCGAGTTCATCGATCTGGCGACCAAGTACGGCCTGACCTACGGATCGCCGCAGTGGATGGCCGACATCGTGGCGCGGTACGGCTTGACGCCGCCGACGCACTGACGCCACGGGTTCTGCCCTCAGAGCGACTCCAGCAGCACGTCGAGCTTTTCGTAGCCTTCGGTCATGCCGCCCTCCATGCCCGAGGACAGCAGGGCGTCGCGGGCCTCGGTGTTCGGGCAGATCGACCGGCCGCGTAGCCGGCTGCGGCCGTCGCCGAGGTCCTCGAACCACATGAACTCGATGTTCACCATGTCCGGGGCGCCGTCGAATTCGAACGTCTGGATGATGAGTTCGTTCTCGCGGACGGTGTGAAACGTGCCGTTGAACCGGAAGTCGCCGTGCTCGTTGGAGTGCACATAGCGGTAGCCGCCGTGGCCGGTGAAGTTCCACTCCTCGATCACCATCTCCAGGCCGTGCGGGCCCAGCCACTGCTTGACCAGATCCGGCTCGGCATGTGCGCGGAACAACGCCTGCACCGGTGCGTCGAATTCGCGGGTGAACTCCATCGCCAAGGTGTCGACAGGGGCCGCCAGGTTGAGTGCGTTCGTCATCGCTTCTTCCCTCTCTTTGTGGTGTCGGTCATGCCGGCCAGCAGTGCGTCCAGCCGGCGGTAATTGCGTTCGGCGTCAAGCCGATATCGGTCGATCCACGCGGTCAGCTTCTCCAGGGCGGCCGCGTCGAGATGGACCGGCCTGCGCTGCGCATCGCGGGTCCTGGTGACCAGCCCCGCCTGCTCGAGCACCTGAATGTGCTTGGACACCGCCTGTTTGGTGATTTCGAACGGTGCGGCGAGTTCGTTGACCGTCGCGGGTCCGCGCGACAGTCGCGCGACAATGGCCCGACGGAACGGGTCGGCGAGCGCCATGAAGGCGCGATCCATCCGCGCGTCTGCATCTCCATCACTCTCCAATAGTCAACCTTGTGTTTGATCAACAAGTTGGTTGATTACAACGGTACGACGCGATCGTCGAGGCGTCAAGGATCAATCTGGGGCGGAAAAGCGAGGGCCGGCGGTGAACTACAGCTTGCGCGACGACTCAACGCCCGCGATGACCACGGCGAGAGCCGCGACCACGAACACGACGGCCGCGAGCGCGGTCGCGACGACTTCGCTCGGTCCTCCGTGAATTTTCCACATTGTCACCGTGACAGCGATCGCCGCCAGAACACCGGACACAATGACGACCACCCAGACTTCGCGCACGTGCGCGACGATACTGCCCGCCCCCCGGCACGGATGCGAATATGAAGCAGCGGCTCGCGCCTCAAGAGCGTCGGCCGGTCCTGCGAATAATTGCGCGCAGCTTGTCCAACCTGCCCGAGATCTCCCGTTCGGCGCCGTGGTTGGTCGGCTTGTAGTAGTCCACACCTACCAGCTCGTCGGGCGGATATTGTTGCGGCACAACACCGTCGGGGTCGTCATGGGCATACTTGTAACCGACCGCGTTGCCGAGTCCCTCGGCGCCCGAGTAATGCCCGTCGCGCAGTGCGGGCGGAACGAGGCCCGCCTTGCCCGCTCTGACGTCGGCCATCGCCGCGCCGAGCGCCGTCGTCACGGCATTGGACTTCGGCGCGGTCGCGAGGTGGACGGTGGCGTGGGCAAGCGTGAGTTGCGCCTCCGGCATGCCGATCAGCGTCACCGTCTGCGCGGCGGCGACGGCGGTCTGCAGCGCGGTTGGATCTGCCATCCCGATGTCCTCGCTGGCCAGAATCATCAGCCTGCGCGCGACGAACCGAGGGTCCTCCCCCGCAACAAGCATGCGGGCCAGGTAGTGCAGGGCGGCGTCGACGTCCGAACCGCGAACGGATTTGATGAACGCGCTGATGACGTCGTAGTGCTGGTCACCGTCGCGGTCGTAGCGGACCGCGGCCTTGTCCAGCGACTGCTCGATCGTCTCGACCGTGACCGTTGGGCCGGCCTCGGACGCCACCTCCAACGCTGTCAGCGCGCGCCTCGCGTCTCCCGCGGAGAGTTGCACCAGCAGTTCCTCCGCCTCGGCGGTCACCGTGACCTTGCCGGCCAACCCGCGAGGGTCTTCGATCGCGCGCGTGACGACGGCACGGACGTCGTCGGCGGTCAGCGGCTGCAACTGCAGGATCAACGATCGGGAAAGCAGCGGCGCGACGACCGAGAACGACGGGTTCTCCGTCGTGGCGGCCACCAGCAGCACCACCCGGTTCTCGACGGCGGACAGCAGCGCGTCCTGCTGGGTCTTGGAGAACCGGTGCACCTCGTCGATGAACAGCACCGTCTGTTCGCCGTATGCGGCGGCCCTGCGAGCCACGTCGATGACGGACCGGACCTCCTTGACCCCTGCCGACAGCGCGGACAGCGCCTCGAACCGGCGACCGGTGGCCTGTGAGATCAGCGACGCCAGCGTCGTCTTACCCGTGCCCGGTGGACCGTAGAGGATGACAGAAGCCGCGCCAGACCCCTCGACAAGGCGGCGCATCGGCGAGTTCGGCGCAAGGAGGTGATCCTGCCCGACGACCTCGTCGAGGGACGCAGGCCGCATCCGCACTGCCAGCGGGCTCGAGGCGCCAATGGGGCCCGCTGCGCCTCCGGTCGAGGTCGGCTCGCCGGGGACGTCGAATAGACCGTCGGACACGCTCTCTCTCTACCACGGCGCTACGACTTCGCCGACGGCCGAGCCGTCATGTATGCAGAGCCGTCACGAAGTCGATCAGTTCCTCGACCCGGCCGATGAGTGCCGGTTCGAGGTCGTTCCAGTCTCGCACCCGGCCACGGATCCGCTGCCACGCCTGTGCGATGTCCGCCTGCTTGGCGTGCGGCCAACCGAGCGCATCGCACACGCCGTGCTTCCAGTCCACACCGCGCGGAATCGACGGCCACGCCGGGATGCCGAGCCTGGCCGGCTTGACCGCCTGCCAGATGTCGATGAACGGATGGCCGACGACGAGCGTGTGCGCGCCGCCGGGACCCCGCCGCACCGCGTCTGCGATGCGGGCCTCCTTGGACCCGGCGACCAGATGGTCGACCAGCACGCCAAGCCTGCGGCCAGGCCCCGGAGCGAATTCCTCGACGATGGCAGCCAGATCATCGACCCCGCCGAGGTATTCGACGACCACACCCTCGACCCGCAGATCATCACCCCACACCTGCTCGACCAGTTCGGCGTCGTGACGGCCCTCCACGTAGATCCGGCTGGACAGAGCGACCTTGGCCTTCACGCCCGACACTGCGACCGACCCGGACGCGGTACGCCTGCCTGCGGTGGGAGCGGCCCGTCGGGGCGCAGTCAGGATGACCGGCTTGCCGTCGATCAGGTAACCCGGTCCGACGGGAAACGGTTTACGCCGTCCCCTCCTGTCCTCGAGTTCCATTCGGCCGTACTCGATCCGGACCACCGCGCCCACATAACCGGTCTGCGCGTCCTCCACGACCATGCCGATCTCCACCTGGCACTCGGCGGATCGGGGTTTCTTGTGCGGATTGTCGGCGAGGACATCCGAGCCATAGCGGTCAGCCACCGGGTGATCGTAGGGTCACACCTGTGCTGCTGAACCGCGACACGGCCGAGGGAATCGCGAACGGAAACATCACGCTTGTGTTGCGCCGGTGGGACGCGCCCCGCGCCAAGGCGGGTGGCACACAACGGACATCGGCGGGCACCATCCGCATCGATGCGGTCACTCAATACCCGGGCCGCCATCGCGTGACCGCCGCGCAGGCGCGTGCCGCGGGCTATCCCGACACCAAGTCCGCCCAGGCCGACCTGGACCGTAGGCCGGCGCGGCATACCTACGCGATCGAGGTGTCCTACCTCGCCCCCGACGAACGCCCCGACCTCGCCGCCGACGACCAACTCGGCGACTCCGATGTCGACGCCATCAGCGCGCGCCTCAAGCGATGGGACACGGCAGGCGACGGGTCGGCGTGGACCCACGAATATCTGGAGCTCATCGCCACCAACGAGGCCGTCCGCGCTCCTGACCTCGCCGCGCACATCGGGCTGGAAACACCGAAGTTCAAGCGCCGGGTGCGCCAGCTCAAGGGACTCGGCCTGACCATCAGCCTCGATGTCGGCTACCGAATTTCACCGCGTGGGCGTGCATATCTGGTCCGGCAGGGCACGATCGAGCGGTGACTGATCTGCAGAACTACGGGCCGTGGGTGGTCATCGCGGGCGGTTCGGAGGGCGTCGGGGCCGAGTTCGCTCGGCTGCTCGCCGCCGCCGGTCTGAATCTGGTTCTGTTGGCCCGCAAATCCGGGCCGCTCGAGGACACCGCCGAGCAATGCCGCGCGCATGGCGTGGAAGTTCGCACCCTCGCGGTCGATCTCGTCGACTCGTCGGCCATCGACGGACTCTTCGACGCGACGGCAGACCTCGAGGTCGGGCTGCTGATCTACAACGCGGGCGCCAACACCTGCAGCGAGCAATTCCTCGACGGCGACCTGGCCGACTTCCAACGCGTCATCGACCTCAACATCGGTGCCGCGATGCGGCTGGTGCAGCACTACGGGCGCCCAATGCGCGATCGCCGCCGCGGCGGCATCCTGCTGGTCGGGTCCATGGCGGGCTACCTCGGGTCGGTGCGCCACACCGTCTACGGCGGCGTGAAGGCGTTCGGGCGGATCTTCGCCGAGGGCCTCTGGCTCGAACTGCGGGACTACAACGTGCACGTGCTCGAGTTGGTTCTCGGCGTCACGCGCACGCCCGCGATGGAACGCGTCGGCCTGAACTTCGACGTACCGGGAATGCGGGTCGCCGAACCCGTCGAGGTCGCCCGCGAAGGCCTCGAACAGCTGCCGAACGGGCCTGTGTACATCGCAGGAGGAAACGGCGACGACGTCGCGCGCCGCAATGATTTCGACCGTGCGAAGGTGGTGCTCGGCACCCATCGCTTCATGCAGAAACTGTTAGGCGGTAACTAACCGTGAGCTCACTGGCCGAACTCGAAAAGCGGTTGCGCCACATCGAAGACGAGCGGGCGATCGAACGGATGATCGCCGCCTACGGGCCCCTCGTCGATGCCGGTGAAGCCGATGCGGCCGCCGGGCTGTGGGCCGTGGATGGTTCCTACGACGTCGAGGGCTGGCATATGCGCAGCCGCGACGACGTGGCCGCCATGGTGGCATCCGATGCCCATCAGGGCCTGATCCGCCGTGGCTGTTGCCATTTCCTCGGTCCCGCGGTGGTCACCATCGATGGCGACGACGCCATCGCGATTTGCGAGTCGGTGCTCCTGCTGCGCCGCGACGACGGGTACATCGCGGCGCGGGCGGGCGCCAACCACTTCACGTTGCGACGGCTCGACGGACGATGGCAGATCGTGGAGCGGAAAACCCGTGCGCTCGACGGCAGCGCCGAGCCGCGAGAGCTGTTGTCCTCAGGCGTGATCGGAAAGAATCAATGAGCGGGGCACTGACCGGCAAGGTGGCGCTGGTCACCGGTGCGGGCGCCGGGATCGGCGAGGGCATCGCGCGACGTTTCGCCGACGAGGGCGCCCGCGTCGTGGTTGCTGAGCTCGACGATGCCGCAGGCCGGGCCGTCGCACATCAGGTCGGCGGGCTGTTCGTGCGCACCGATGTGTCCGATCGCCAGCAGGTCGAGAACGCGGTCGCCACAGCAGTTTCCGAATACGGCGCGATCGACGTCCTCGTCAACAACGCATGGGGCGGCGGCGGCATCGGGCGGGTGGAGAAGAAAACCGACGACCAGGTGGCGGCAGGCATAGCAGTCGGGTACTACGGCCCGTTCTGGGCGATGCGGGCCGCATTCCCGCATATGAAAGACCGCGGCTGGGGTCGCGTCGTCAACATGTGCAGCCTCAACGGCGTCAACGCCCACATCGGATCGCTGGAGTACAACGCGGCCAAGGAGGCGCTGCGGGCACTCACCAGGACCGCCGCACGGGAGTGGGCGCCGACCGGCGTCACCGTCAACGCGCTGTGCCCGGCCGCCAAGAGCCAGGCGTTCTTTCGGGCGATCGGCGACTACCCCGAACTTGAGGCGATGGCCGATGCGGCCAATCCCATGGGCCGGATGGGCGACCCGTACGACGACATCGCGCCCGTCGCCGTGTTCCTCGCCTGCGACGCGTCGCGCTACCTGACCGGCAACACGTTGTTCGTCGACGGCGGCAGCCACATCAACGGTGTGGCGTGGGCGCCCGACCTCGATGCGTCCTAGAAGTCTGCGGGGTTGGGCCGCTCAACGGAGCGTGGGGTCAACCCAAGACTGCGTACGTGCTTCGCGATGGCCGCCAGGCTGGTGACCCATACATCGTCGTGGGAGCGCACGTACTCGATGAGCGAGTCCAGCGCCTGCGCCCTCGACGGCCGCCCGGACAGGAAGGGATGGTTGGTCAGCACGTAGGCCGCACCCTCGGCGCGCATCGCGTCGAACTCCAGTCGCCACATCTCGATTGCCTTGACAGGGCTTTCGATCAGGCCTGAGCCGCTGAACTCCGGCAGATAGCAGTACTGCTCCCAGTCGTCGAGCGCCCATTGGATCGGGATTTCAACCAACGGTCCGCCATCGGCAACCGCCAGCTCGTACGGGTGGTCGGTGTCCATCAGGCTGCTGTCGTAGAGGAATCCCCTGGCGCGCAGCAGCTTCGGGGAATGCCAATTGAGCTCCCACATCGGCGCGCGATACCCGATCGGACGTGTGCCGGTCACCGACTCGAGCGCGTCCAGCCCACGGTCGAGGATGTCGGCTTCCTGCTGTTCGGTCTTGCCGCGCATCGGTTCGTGCAAGTAGCCGTGGTGGGCGATCTCGTGGCCGTGCTCGGCGATCGAGCGAACGACGTCCGGGTAGCGCACCGCGGTATAACCGGGAACGAAGAATGTGGACGTGATGTCATGCCTGGCAAGGATTTTCAGCAGCCGGGGCACCCCGGTGAGCGGGCCGTAAGCCTGATGGCTGATCGCCGACATCCGGTCGGCGTGTGACGGGTCCACACCAAGCATCGCCGACTCCGCATCCACGTCGAACGAGAAGGACGCCGCGCACCTGGCACCGCCCGGCCACGCGATAGGTGCGACGGTCACTGGCGGCACCCGGCCTTGGCCAGCAGCGCGAGGAATTCGTATGCGAGATAGGCCGCGGCGATGCCGGTCAACTCCGCGTGGTCATAGGCGGGCGCCACCTCGACGATGTCGGCCCCGACAAGGTTGAGCCCTTCGAATCCGCGGACTATCTCGAGGAGTTCTCGGCTGGTGAGGCCGCCGATCTCGGGTGTTCCCGTACCGGGGGCATGCGCCGGATCGAGCACGTCGATGTCGATCGAAACGTAGAGCGGATGATCGCCGATGGCCTCCCGCAGCTGCGCGACCACATCTGCGACGGTACGGGTTTGGAATTCACGGCAAGAAACGATGGTGAACCCGAGTTCCGCATCCGACGAGAGGTCGTCGGGTGAGTAGAGCGACCCACGGATGCCGACGTGCGCGCTGTGTCCCGATACGAAGAGGCCCTCTTCGGCGGCCCTTCGGAACGGTGTGCCGTGGGTCAGCGGCGCGTCGAAGTAGGTGTCCCAGGTGTCCAGGTGCGCATCGAAGTGCACCAGAGCCACCGGTCCGTAGCGGCGATTGTGTGCCCGCAGCAGCGGGTAGGCGATGGTGTGGTCGCCGCCGATCGTGATGAGGCGTGCACCGTCGGCGATCAGTGCGGCTGCCTGCTCCTCGATCTGATCGCACGCCTTGGCGATGTCGTATGGCGTGCACGCGATGTCGCCCGCATCGACCACCTGTTGGGTGGCGAACGGCGAGACCTGCATCTGAGGATGGTACGGCCGCAGCACCCGTGAGCATTGCCGAACATGGGCGGGCCCGAACCGCGCACCCGGTCGGTAGCTGACACCGGTG
Source organism: Mycolicibacterium stellerae (assembly GCF_003719305.1). Taxonomy (GTDB): domain Bacteria; phylum Actinomycetota; class Actinomycetes; order Mycobacteriales; family Mycobacteriaceae; genus Mycobacterium; species Mycobacterium stellerae. The sequence continues at coordinate 22,924 of NZ_RARC01000044.1, read as the reverse complement.
TCGAACGGAATCCCGACGACGGCGACGTCATATGTCGCGACGTCGGTGATGCGGGGCAGCCGCGCGAACGTGGAGAAACCCGCGTATCGCGGCACGACGGTCCCGTCCACCGGCTGGACCGGTTGGTTTCGCTCATTCATGTCCGGCACCGCGTCGTTCCTCCGTTGATCTGGATGGTTTGGCCGACGAATGCACCCATGTCGTCGCGGGCCAATAGCGAGACGGCGGCGGCGATATCGTCCGGCTTTCCGATGTGGCCGACCGGTATCGCGCGCGCGTACTTGCCGTGCATCTCGGCGAGCGTGATTCCTGCGTCGTCGGCGTCGACCTCGAGCTGTGGCGTGTCGATGATTCCCGGCGCGATGGCGTTGACGGTGATGTTCTCCGGCGCAAGTTCGCGACCGAGCGACTTCGTCAGCGCGATCAGGCCGGCCTTGGACGCCGCATAGGCGCCCGCATTGGGCCAGCCGATCACGCCCCACTCGGACGCGATGATGACGATGTTGCCACCGCCTCGCCGCCGCATGCCAGGTAGGACGGCCTGAACCAGGTAGACGGTGCCCGATAAGTTGGTGTCGACGACTTTCCACCAGTCGTCGTCGGGGTGGTCACAAAACGACCCCATCGTCATGTATGCCGCGTTGCACACCAGGATGTCCACCGGCCCGCGGGCACGTTCGATCTCGCTGACCATGGCCACGACGGCCGAGGGATCTGAAACATCCCCTGCCGCAGGGAATCCGCCAGTTTCAGCGACGATCGTGTCCATCCGGTCGTCGCGCACGCGTCCGTTGACGCCGACGTTCACCCCCTCCGCGGCCAGCCGGTAGGCGATGGCCGCGCCGATTCCCTGCGTCGCGCCGGTGACCAAGGCGATTCGCATCTCAGATCACCGCGCCACTGTTCGGCGACAGCACCTCACCGGTGCAGAATCCGGCATCGTCGCCGACGAGATAGCGCACCACTTCGGCGACCTCCCCGGGGCGGGCCAGCCTGCGAGCGGGCAGCGTCGCCAGGTATTCCGGTGCGCGCCAGGGTGAATCGGGGGCCAGTAACGGCGTGTCGGTCGGGCCGGGGGCGACGGCGTTCACCCTGACGCCGTGCGCGGCGAACTCGGCGGCAAGTGAGCGCACCAGCCCGATGATGGCGCCCTTCGCCGCCGCATAGTGCGCCTCCCCGTCGCCGCCACCCACGGCGAGTTCGGAGGTGATGGCGACGATGGATCCACTGCCGCGCTCGGTCATCGACGGCAGTGCGGCGCGAGTGATGTTGCGGAGGCCGCCGAGGTGCACCCGCAGCATGCGGTGGAGTTGGCCGTGCGTGATGTCGGCGATCGGCACCGTCTCGTAGTGTCCCGCCGCACTGACCACGGCGTCGACAGGACCGAGATCGGTGGCTACCCTGCGCATCGTCGTTGCGACGTCGGTCGGATCGGCGACATCGACGGTGTACGGTGCGGTGTCGTTGAGGTCAAGTCCCGCAACGCGATAGCCGTCGCGCTCGAGCGCCGCGGCGATTGCCGCGCCGATGCCGGAGGACGATCCGCTGACGACGGCGACGCGCGTCACTGTGCGGGCGGCGTGTCGGCGAAACGTTCAGCGATCGGCGCCTGGATGCCACGGCGCACGGACAGGTAGATCAGCCCGCCGACCACCGCAAGCGCCGCGGTCGTCAGCACGCTTGCCCAGTTGATGAACCAGGGCTGGTCGGGCTGGGTGCGGGGCCACGCGACGTTGACGGTCTCGAAGATGATCCACAACGATGCGATGTAGGTGATCGGGGCGCCCCACCGGCCGAGGTTGAACGGACCCGGTTTCCATTTGCCCGTCAGCCGGGCAAGGGCGGCGCCGATCACGGGCACACCGAACGCGATGTAGAAGCCGATGATGTTGAAGTTCACCAGGACGCTGTAGAACTGCGTGCCTGCAAGCAAAATGAACACGATCGCGACGACCGCCGTCAACGCGATGGCGTTCACCGGCAGCCGTTCGGATCCCGCGAGTCCGCCGAGTACCTTCGAGCCGGGTAGGCTGCGGTCGCGCGCTGCCCCCCAGATGCACCGCGACACCGCCGCCTGCACGGCGAGAAAACTCGACACGAAGCCGATCACGAACATCGCGAGCAGCGGCTTGGTCACGCCGACGCCTAGATGCGTTGTGAGGGTGTCGGCGACCACGTCGCCGGACTGCGAGGCGACCACGCCGGGTAAGTCGGGAATCGAAAGGATAAGTGCCGCAGCGGAGAACATCACCACCAAGCCGACGAGCAACAGCGCAAGGATGATCGCCTTGGGCACATTGCGTTCGGGTTCGTCCACCTCCTCGGCCACCGACCCGGCAGCCTCGAACCCGAGGAACGACCAGCCCACGTAGGCGATGGCCAGCAGCATCGGACCTGACGTCCACGATGCGGCATCAGGGATGCCTGCGCTCGAGAACAACACCGAGAACGGGTTCTCGCGATAGAACAGCAACAGCACCAGACCCAGGCCGAGCGAGCCGACGACCTCGCACGTGATGCTGATGGCGACCATGATCTTCAATACTTTTCGGCCCACCATATTGACGATGGTTCCGGCCAGAACGATCGCGATCGCGACGGATGCGATCTGCCAGCGGTTGGGCTCGGCGACACCGAAGATGTTGAGCAGGAAGCCCCCCGCCGCGTACGACAAGGTGCCGAGTGCGAGCGTCAGGCCCCACATGTACGCCCAGGCGGCGACCCATCCCCACGTGGTGCCCTGCACATGCCGCGACCACTGGTAGACGCTTCCCGCATAGGGCCAGCGGGATGCCAGTTCGCCGAATACGGCCGCGACCATCAACTGACCGATGAGCACGATCGGGAACGCCCAGAAGAACTTCGGTCCCGCGGCGAACAGGCCGAGCGTGAAGATCGCGTACACCGCGGCGATCGGCGACACATCGGCGAAGGCCAGTGACAGCGCCGAGCGGAAACTGAACCCACGCTGCAGCCGCTCGGGGGCCGGCTCGCCAATGGTGGTGGTGTCGGTCGATTCGGCCATCTCGGCTCCCGTCGCTGGAGGTCTCACCAGCCGCAACTGTGGGCCGCCCGGCCGGGAAACGGAATACTCCTACCGTCTGAACTTGGTGCAATCCTTTATATGTTCATCTAGAGTCGAGCTGGATTCCGATCGCTGCGCACATTGAACTGCCAGCCGGGATACCCGGGACCTGGCGCTTTGGGCCCGGCAGGTTCAACGAGGCAACGAGGTAACCACGTGTTTCGAACAGGTGACTGATGGCGTATCGGGTTCGCGACCTCCTGGAAACACCACACCTTCGGCTCACGCTCAAGGGTGGTGGCGAGGGCCTGGACACGCCGGTGACCTGGGCGCAGACCTCGGACCTCGACGAGCCCTGGTCGTACCTGGCCGGCGGCGAGTTGCTGATGAAGAACGGGCAAACACTGCCGGAGTCCGCCCGCGGTCAGACCGCGCTCATCCGTGGCGTGGCCGGCAACGGCATGTGCGGCATGGTGATCGGGTTGGACGCGGCCACGCCCGCGCTCACCCCGGCCGCGTTGGACCTGGCCGACTCCTTGGGCTTCCCGATCATGGTCGTGCCGTACTCGGTGGGATTCGCCTCGATCGGACGCGCGGTCGCCGATGCCGCGGGCAGCGGCCGCATCGCGGTGACCGAACGGGTCTACAACGTGATCCGGCAGTCGGTGACCAATCCCGGGCCCGCCAACGTGCTGGCCCAACTGGAACGCGACCTGTCGTGTCGCATCGCGGTGCTCGATGCGTTCACCGGCACCGTGGCGCTCGAGGCGTCCCAACCGCCGCCGGAAGATCTGCGCCAAGTCATCACCACCGAAATCTCCGAAAGGCGAGGTGCGATTCCCGGCGTGCTGCACGTGAGCGCGGGCACCGAACGAGCGCTGGTCGTCGAGGTTCCCGACGAGGAGCCGACGGTGCTGGCGACGTATGCGTTCCGTGGACCGACCACCGATCTGGTTCACCTGCAGCACCTTGCGTCCGCGGTCGCTGTGTTGCTGGCGCAGCAGAATGCGCGCCGCGAACACGAGCGGCGCATCGGGGCCGAAGTGATGGGCCAGTTGTGCGACGGCAGAATGAGCGACCTCGATGGCGAAAGGGAGCTCGGCGAACGCGGACTGGATCCGGCGACGTGCTGCGTCGTAGCGGCCGACGGCGTATCGGCGACGAGCGAACGCCAACTCCACCTTGGTCTCGGCAGGCGTTCGGTGCCACACCTGCTGCTGCGCCGCGCGACGCTGTTGTATGCGCTGATGCCTGTCACGGAATGGGCGCTCGACGTGCTGGGTCAGCGGCTCGGCGGCCAGGCCACCCTGGGAATCAGTGAGCCGTTGTCGCGATCCTCGCGCGCTCCGACCGCCGTGCGCGAGGCGACGTGGGCGGTGCGCGCCGCCGTCACCACATCCAGCCGGAGTGCCCGGTTCGCGGACGCCACGATGTTCTCGGTGCTGCGCGACCCAGAGGAGGCGCGCGTCGTGGTCGATCGGACGCTGGGCCCGCTCATCGCCTATGACGCACGGCATTCCAGCGATATGGTTGCCACCCTCGATACGTTTCTGCGGTGCGAAAGGTCCTGGCTTCGGACGGCGAAGGAACTTGGCCTACACCGGCAGACCGTGGTCTATCGGATACAGCGCGTCGAGGAGATCACCGGCCGCAGGATCGCCGATACGGCAACGCTCGCCGAGTTTTGGCTTGCGCTACGCGCCAAGGATCTGCTCGCTGTCCCCAGTTAGCGTTGTGCCCTCGACGATGCTGTGGATGAAGCGCATCTTCTCGAGCACCGCAGCCGGCAGCACGAACGGGTAGAGGTCCTGCTTGCCCATCGACCTGTTGATCATGTTCAGCGACCACGCCAGCGGCAGCCACATGTCGATGACCTGGTCGAAGCCACTGGGGCCCAGCACTTTTCGCTCGAACGTCGCGGCGGCCGGGGCGATGCTGAAGGCCGCTGCGGTGTCAAGGGTGTCGCGAATGTGCAGATAATGGGCGAAGGTCTCCGCCCAGTCTTCGGCCGGATGCATGGTGGCATACGACGATACATAGTTTTCTTCCCAGTCGGCCGGTGGACCGTTCTGGTAGTGCCGATCCAATGCGGCTTGGTAGTCAGCCTCGGCATCTCCGTACAGCTCGCGAAACCGTTCCGTACGGTCCTGCGACGTGCTCACCAGACGGTAGTAGTAATAGTGGCCGATCTCGTGACGGAAATGTCCGAGTAGTGTGCGATACGGCTCATCCATCGCGATGCGCAGTTGTTCGCGATGCACGTCGTCGCCCTCGGCGAGATCCAACGTGATCACGCCGTTCTCATGACCGGTGAACACCTTTTCGTACTCGCTGGAGAGCAGGTCGAACGCCAGCCCGAAGTCCGGGTCCTCGTCCCGCCCCACGATCGGCAGCGTGAGCTCGGAAAGCTCAGCGATCAACCGGCGTTTGGCCTTCTCCGCTTCGGCGAACGCGACGAGCGCCTTGGTGTCGGCGTCGTTCGGTCTGGTGCGGGTCAGCACGCATGAGGTGCAGAGCCTTCTGACGGGGTTCTTCTCGACCAGCCAGTTGCATTCGGCGAGATGCAGATTGGCGCACAGCTCGTACTTGTCGGAGTCGACGAAGCCGGCTTGCGAACTCTCCTCCCCCGACGCGATGACCAACAGCGTCATGTCGTCCAGCGAGAAACCCAACGGGCTGCGACACGACAGGCACACCGAGTTCTCGAACGCCAGGTGCTGACCACATTTCGGACAGATGAAATCACGCATTGAGCACTTCCCCCTCGAACGGCGCCACGTCGACCGACACGTCGATGACGCTCTTCTCGGAGTCGGTGTAGATGATGCCGCGCAGCGGCGGCACATCAGCATAGTCACGACCCCAGGCCACCACGATGTAGCGCTCGTCCACCATCTGGTCGTTGGTCGGGTCCATTCCCAGCCATTGGTTCTGCGGCGTCCACACCGATGCCCACGCATGGGTGGCGTCGATACCGACCATCCGCTCCTTACCCGGCGGCGGATCGGTGGCCAGGTAGCCGGAAACATAGCTTGCGGCAAGGCCGTTGGCACGCAGGCAGGCGATAGCCAGCCGGGCGAAGTCCTGGCAGACGCCTTCCCGCGCTGCCAGCACGTCGTTGACGCCGGTGGAGACCGTCGTCGAGCCGGACCGGTAGGTGAAGTCGCGGTAGATCCGCGACGAAAGGTCCTTGCACACCTCGATCAGCGGCCTGCCTGCGGTAAAGCTGGGCGCGGCGTAGTCCCGCACCTCGTCGGTGATCTCGGGTGGCTTAAGGTCGAGGGTGAATTCTGTGGCCAACGCGCCGTCGAGGCCGACCGGGCGCGCGATTTCCCACGGCGCCGCAGCGGATCCGGCGGCGTACAACTCCGCGGGCGCCGAATCCACCTCGACGATCGAATCGCTGGTCACCGACAGCCTGCGATGCCGTTCGCTGACGTGGAAATACGAGCTGATGTTTCCGTAGGCGTCCCTGCTCGTGGAACTGTCTGCCGGTTCGGGATCGATGCGCAGCGCGTGCGAGAGGCAACGCTGCCGGGGGGTGTCGCGCGGCGTGAGAAAGCCGCGACCGTAGGAGCTCGTCACGACGTCGGAGTACCCGTAAATCGTGCTGTGAGTCACCTGATATCGGCGGGTGCCCGTGCCTTGGGTGCTCATGGCATCTCCCGCCGCTCGTCGGGTCCCCACAACGGCTGCATGCCGCCCGGGAGCGACAAATGTGTCGCCGTGATGATGCGGGACAGCTCGCGCAGGTCGGCATGCAAACCGTCGAGCAGATCGGCCAGCTCACCCCGGCGCCCGTCGGCGGTGGCGTCCTCGAGGTCCGCCGGGTCGATTCGACGCAGCCTAGTGCCGATCTCGTCGACCAGTCGCTCAGGGCGCGACGAGCCCGACGATCCGGGCAGCGCCTTGAGGTCGGCGCGCAGCCGCTCGAACTGGTAGACCAGCGACCGCGGGTTCTCGGCGTCGAGCAGCACGAGGTCGGCCACCGCGCCGATGTTGACCACGCCAAGGTTGCGCCTGCGGTAGATGACCGATGATTCGCACGCCACCAACGCCGATTCGGTGACGGTCTGCTCGGCACCCCGGCTGCGGACCTTCGTCAAGGTCGCGCCGAGCAAGGCGGTCACCGCCAGGCCACGTTCGATGCGCTTACCGATGTCCATCATCGTCCAGCCGACGTCCTGCACCATCGACTCCGCGGCCACCCCGGACAACGCCAGCATCCCCGCCAACGTTTCGCGGTGCGCTTTTTCCAGATAGGCCTCGCCCTCGGTGTGCGACTCCGGCATCGACCTGCCGCGGTGCAGTACCGTGCGTTCGACGGCGGCCAACACCATCCAGGTGTCGTTCGACATCTGGTCGCGAACTGCCCGAGCCGCAAGCCCGAGCCGCTCTACCGACTGCGCCAGCGCGCCTGGCCGATGCCGGTCTGCGGTCAGCGACCACAGCGTCGTCGGTGCGGTCGCGATCATCTCGTGCGAGTCGCCGGCTGCGCCGGTATCGGTTCCGGTGATCTGGCCCAGCGCCGCCAGCAGCACCGGCACACAGTCGCTGCCCTGCATGTCCTGCCGGTAGCGGTATTCGTGGTAGCGCTCGCGGGTGACGACCAACAGCCTGGCCATGTTCTCCGCCCGCTCGGCGTATCGGCCCATCCAGAACAGATCCGACAGCACACGTGGTGAGCTCACGGCGCGCGTTGGGCTCGGTGTCATCGCGGGCAGCTCGACCGGCGGCGACGTGAGGATCCGCTCCGCAGTCACACGCGTCGGCGTCCGTACCCAGATATCCTTGGCTGCAATAGTTTTCATTGCATAGCTGGCATTGCCGGGCATCAGTAGATAACCCAGGCCGCCGATCATCGGAGCGTAACCGCCGCGCTGTGCCACCGTGAACAGCCGCATGCCGACGCTGGCCGAGGACAACCCTCCCGGTTGGAAATCCGTTGGGGCCGAGGAGAACTGCGGCAGATCCTGGCCGATCCACTGCCACGGGGTGGCCTCGATGCGGACGCCCAGCTCCTTACGCTGCTTCGCCGTCAGCGCAGGCCCGACGATCGCGTCCCCGCCGGTCACCGGCCTGATCAACAGCGACCCCAGTCGAGTCAACAGGTGAGAGCGCTCGGTACTGATGCCGCCCCAGTACAGCGGGGCTGTCTCCAGCAACGGCGTCTCGCCGAGCAACGTCTCGGCCAGCTCGGGTAGAAAGCGAAGCAGCCCAGGGCTTTCCAAGATGCCACTGCCGAGGGAGTTGACCACCGTCACCGCTCCCCTGCGCAGCACTTCGACCAGCCCCACCACACCAAGGCGCGAATCAGCGCGCAGATCAAGAGGATCGGCGTATTCGGCGTCCACTCGCCGCAACACCACGTCGACCCGTTTGAGGGTGCCAAGCGATCGCATCCACAGCTTGCCGTCGCGCACCACCAGATCGGCGCTCTCGACCAGCGGGAAACCCAGCACGCTCGCCAGATAGGCCTGGTCGAACGAGGTCTCGGAGTGGATACCGGGGCTGAGCACCACGACCATCGGCTCCTCGGCGGATTCGGGCGCCGCGTCAATCAGCGCCAGCCGCAGCGCCTGCGCCCACGGCGAGGCGGGGCGGGGCCCGATCCGCTCGTAGAGATCGGGCACGGCGTGTGCGACGACGCGCCGGTCGGCCAGCGCGTAGCCGGCACCCGACGGCGCCTGGGTCCAGTCGGCGTTAACCCGGAACACGCCGTCGGCGCCTCTGCTGACGTCGCAGGCATGCATGAACAGCTGGTGGCGGCCCGGCACCTCGATCCCCCGCGCGGCTCGGACATAGCCGGGATGGGCGAACAGCAGCTGCGCGGGCAGTACGCCACCGGTCACCGAACGGCGCGGGCCGTACAGGTCGGCCAGCACCGCGTCGAGCAGCCGCGAGCGCTGCACAAGACCGGACTCTAGGGTGTCCCAATCGGACGCCGAGATGACCAGCGGAAGGGCGTCGAGATGCCAAGGCCCCGGCACGGGACCCCCGTCGCCGTTGGTGACCGCTTCACCGTTCGGGTCGAGCTGCACGTAGGTGATGCCGTCGTTGTCGACCAGGCTGCGCACCAGGTTGCGCAGATGATCCAACCCGCCGCGGCCGCGCTCGCCGACACACTCGGCCAACTCGAGCCAGGATGGCCGGACATTGCCTGCCGCATCGACGAATTCGTCGTAGCCGGTGACCGCACCTCCACGCGGATCGAACAGCGCCTGCTGGGCCCGCGCCGTGCGATAGCCGGCCAGCAGGTTGTCGATGTCGTGCGGATTCGCAGCGGGAAGGGCCATCAGTGCAGAACGGTACGCACCCGGCGCAGATCCAGGATGCCCGGCGCGCCCACGTCGGTGGATTGGCGCGCCTGCTTTTCCCTGATGTCTGAGGTGTCGACCCGACCGGGGGTGAAGCCGGTGGCCTCGAACCGGCGGCCGCGGCGGGATTCGGCCTCCACCGCGTTGACGGGCGGCGTCTCGTAGGAACGGCCGCCGGGGTGCGACACGTGGTAGGTGCAGCCGCCGCGGGACGTCCCGGCGGCCATGTCCAACAGCTCGAAGCGAAGCGGGCCGTCGACCGTGATGGTCGGGTGCAGCGCGCTCGGCGGCTGCCACGCGCGGAAGCGCACACCGCCGACCTGGATGTCGGGATTGTCGGTGGCCAGCAGCGGCACCGGGTAACCGTTGACCGTGACGACGTAGCGCTGCCGGTCGGCGCCGATGAGCCGCACCTGGATGCGCTCCACCGACGAGTCGACGTAGCGGGCCATTCCCCCTGCGGTCGCCTCTTCGCCGAGCACGTTCCACGGCTCGATGGCGCCGCGCAATTCGATCTCGACGCCATCGAACACCGCGGTGCCGATGCGCGGGAAGCGGAACTCGGTGAATGGGTCCAGCCAGCTGGTGTCGAAGTTGATGTCGTGGGCGCGCAGGTCGGATGCGACGTTGGCGATATCGTGAATCAGGAAGTGCGGCAACAGGTATCGACCATGCAGGTTCGCACCGTGGCGGATCAGCGGCGCGCGAAGCGGCGCGTCCCAGAACCAGGCGACGAGCGAGCGAACCAGCAGCGACTGGACCATCGCCATCTGAAAGTGGGGCGGCATCTCGAAGCCGCGCAGCTCCAAGAGGCCGAGCCTGCCGCGCGCGCTGTCTGGGCTGTACAACTTGTCGATGCAGAACTCGGCGCGGTGGGTGTTGCCGGTGATGTCGGTCAGCAGGTGCCGCAGCGCGCGATCGGTCACCCACGGCTTCGCCGTCCCTTTGCCGCCGGTCAGCCGGGCGATTTCGGCGAAGGCGATCTCCAGCTCGTAGAGCGCCTCGGCTCTGCCCTCGTCCACCCGCGGCGCCTGCGACGTCGTGCCGACGAAGCGGCCTGCGAACAGGTACGACAGCGACGGATGACGCTGCCAGTAGGTCAGCATCGAGACCAGCAGGTCGGGCCTGCGCAGCAGGGGCGAATCGGCGGGAGTGATGCCGCCCAAGGTGATGTGGTTACCCCCGCCGGTTCCGCCATGGGTGCCGTCTACGTCGAACGATTCGGTGGACAACCGGGCCAGCCGCGCTTCCTCGTACAGCGTCCGGAGTTGGTCGCGCTGTTCTGTGAAGCTCGCCGTCGGGGCGACGTTCACCTCGATCACCCCTGGGTCGGGGGTGACGGTCATCGATGTGAGCCGTGGATCCGGCGGCGGGCCGTAGCCCTCGATCACCAGCGGGCAGTCGATCTTGGCCGCCGCGGCCTGCACACGGGAGATCAGGTCGACGAAGTGCTCCAGTTCGTCTGTGGGAGGCAGAAACACGCGCAGCAGCCCGTCACGGATCTCGGCGACCAGAGCCGTGATCGGTGCGGATTCTTCGTCGTCTGGATCCGGGTCGACGACGGCGTCGGGCTCCTCATCAACCCGCAGGCTGGCGCGCCGTACCAACGGGTCGGCGGGATGTGATGCTCGCGGGGGCCGCCAGCTGATCGAGTCGAGAGGCAGGCGCAGGCCCGCGGGCGAGTCGCCCTCCAGCAGCACGACGCGGCCACGCCGCAGCTGCCAGTCCGCGCTGGCCCAGCCCGAGTCGTCGTCGCGGCGGTGCAACGGCAGCACATGGGCGGCGGCTTCGGTGACCGACTCGTCGAGATCGGCCAGCAGTGCGGCACGCCGCTGCGCGGAGTCGCTTTCCAGGTCGTCGTCGGCCGCGACGGGTTCGCCTGCGGGCCTGCGTACGGAATTGAGCAGCCGGCTCAGCGGGTCCTCGTAGGCGGGCCGCACCTGGGCGGCGGGCAGGCCGAGGCCGTCGGCGATGGCGCCGAGCAGTTGGGCCCCGGCGTCGGGAGCCACCGCGATCGCCTGGGATTGCGTCGGCCACGGATCGGCAAGCAACGCATCGTCGGTCCACAGCGGCTCACCGTCGGTGCGCCAGTAGAGCCCGATCTGCCAGCGCGGCAACGGTTCTCCCGGATACCACTTGCCCTGGCTGTACTGCAGCAGCCCGCCGGGCGCCCACACCCGCTTCAACCGCGCGGCAAGGGCCGATGCGCGCTGGCGCTTGTGCGGACCGTCGGCGTCCGTCGTCCACTCGGCGTCGACCTGGTTGTCGATCGAGACGAACGTCGGCTCGCCGCCGACGGTGAGCCTGACATCGCCTGCCGCCAGCCGCTCGTCGACGCGTGCGCCCAGTGCGTTGATCGCACCCCAGGCTGCCTCCGTGTACGGCAGCGTCACCCGCGGATCCTCGTGCACGCGGGTGACGATGTTGGTGAACTCGAGCGTCGTCTCGCAGGGCTCCGTCGCCCCGGTGATTGGGGCGGCCGAGTCCGGATGCGGCGTCGCCGACAGCGGAATGTGACCCTCGCCTGCGAACAGACCCGACGTCGGATCGAGGCCGATCCACCCCGCGCCGGGGATGTACACCTCGGTCCACGCATGCAGATCGGTGAAGTCGGCCGCCGGACCTGACGGTCCGTCGAGCGCTTCCACGTCGGAGGTCAGCTGCACCAGGTAGCCGGACACGAAACGGGCCGCCAGACCGAGTTGCCGCAGGATCGACACCAGCAGCCAGGCCGAGTCGCGGCACGACCCAATCCCGGTGCGCAGGGTGTGATCGGGCGTCTGCACGCCGGGCTCCATCCGCACGCTGTAGCCCACGTCGGCGTTCACCGCACGATTGAGTGCGACAAGGAAATCGATGGTGCGGATGTCGGGGGCGACGGAGAAGTTACGGACCCACTCCCTGGTGAGGTCGCCGGGCCCGGAGCCCTCATCGGTCTCATCGACGGGCCGCAGATACGGCTTCAGATCCTCAGCCAGCGCCTTGGGGTATTCGAACCCGATGCGCTCGGCCCAATCCTCGATGAAGAAGTCGAACGGGTTGACGACCTTCATATCGGCGATCAGCCCGACGGTGATGGTCAAGCTGCGCGCACGGTCAGGGAAGACCAGCCTGGCGAGAAAATTGCCGAATGCGTCCTGCTGCCAGTTGATGAAGTGGTCGGCCGGTTCTACCTGCAGCGAGTAGGCCTCGATCGGGGTACGCGAATGAGGCGCCGGGCGCAGGCGGACGACATGGGGGAACACTTCGACCAGCCGATCGAACGTGTAGCTGGTGCGATGCTCCAGCGCCACCTTGATTCCCATCCGCTGATCCCATCACACGCAGCGGACCGCCGCATCGCGCGATCACCCCACCGGGTGCCAATGCCGTCGCTCGGCCAGCCCTCGCAACCAGAGCACCGCCACCCCCGCGAGCACGATTCCGAGCAGGTTGGTCGCCAGTTGAGCGGCCGACTTGGCGGCGATATCCCAATCTCCGACCGTTGCCGCGACAACCGCAAAGCCCGCCGCGGGCACGGTCGTCACCGAGATGAAGACGCCGACCAGGGCGGCCGACTTTGCCGAGACCAACGACAGCATGCCTGCCGCACCGGCAAACAGCGCGACGATGAACGAGAGCGGCCCGACCTGAAAGATGAAGTCCACCTCGTTCAATTCGCGGGTGCTCGTCACCTCGATCCAGCCGATCGCCTCTCCCGCCAGCACGCCGAGCGCGGTGACCAGCATGGCGATCGGGAACCCGACCAGCAACGCCAGCGCAGCGCGGCGGGCCAGATACGTCTTGCGGCGTACCAGCGCGACGGCCAATGCGGCCAGCGGGCCGAATTCCGGCCCGACCACCATGGCGCCGACCACCGTCACGGGCGAGTCGGTCACCACGCCGACGGCAGCGATGAGGCAGGCCAGGGTCAAAAACGTCATGTACGTCACGTTCAACGAGGATTCCTCGCGGGTCCTGGCGGCCAGTTCATCCCAGACCACAGCGTCGGCAGGGTCGCCCTCGGCCCTCTCCTCGGCCCGATAGGCGCGCGTCGACAACACGGTGTCGACGACGTCGAGGGTGATCGCCCCGCGCTCCTTCACGCCCAAAGACTTCAACGCACCGAGGACGTCGTTGGCACATTCGCGGGCGATGTCGGCGGTGATCTCGTCGCCCACCGGGTCTCTTGCGGCGTCGGGGTGAACCACCAGAGAGGCGACGCCGGGATTATCGGTCAGGGCGTCGATCACCTCATCTCGCAACTCGGCAGGTGCGATGACGCGTAAGTGCAGCATTTTCGGCAGAGTAGTGACATTCACCGCTGCGCACGGCATCGCCGACCCTTGATCGGACAATTTGGCGCGACTGTCCCTTCGCCGACGCCCGCTGCTCTACTGTCACCTGTGTCGCCGAGTTGGTTCCTAGAGGGGGATTCACATATGAAGCGCCGGTTCCTCGTCGCAGCCGCTGTCCTCGTCGCAGCCGTGGCTGGCTGCTCGAGTCCCCCCGCGGCACTGGGTAACCATGACGCCAAGGTGATGATCAACGGCAAGGCCACCAACGCGCTGCAGCCGGTGACCTGCAACCAGACCGGGCGCAGTTGGACGATCGCGACCGTCGACAAGGAACCCGGGTTCACGGCGACCATCGAACTGGGTGACGAGGTGAAAGCGCAGACGGTGGAGATCCGCAATCTGGGCAATTTCACCGGCACGTACTGGGACGGCAACCTCGGTAAGGCCAAGGCGAAGGTTTCTGAGGGCAAGTTCAGCGTCAGCGGTGAGGCGCAGGGAGCGTTCGCCGACAAACCCAACCAGAGCACCACTGCCACGTTCGACATCACCACCGACTGCTGAGCCGGTGGCGTCCTGGGCAGACGTGGCCCGTATCGTCGCCAAGCTTCCGGAGACGACCGAGCCGACGCCGCGCAACTGGCGGGTCCGCAAGAAGCTGATCGCGTGGGAACGCCCGCTGCGCAAGGCCGACTACGAAGCGCTGGGCGCGGCCGCGCCCGACGGCGACATCCTCGGTGCCCGGGTGTCCGATGAGGGCGTCAAGTTCGCGTTGATCGCCGACGATCCCGGTGTGTTCTTCACCACGCCACACTTCGACGGCTATCCGGCCGTGCTGGTGCGGCTGGCCCAGATCAGCGAGCCCGACCTCACCGAGCTCATCACCGACGCATGGCTTGCGCAGGCGCCGAAGACTCTGGTCAGGCAGTTCCTCGCGGGCTAGTTGCTTGTCCTTGCAAGTCGCACCCCGAGTTCGTCCGCAGGAACCTTGTGGTCCTTGGTGCAGCGGATCTCGACGGAAGCGTCTGCTCCGCACTCCTGGTGGAACAGCCGCAGCGGCGAGCGGTTGGGCAGATGGCGGCGTCCCCATTCGAACATCGCCCAGACGACGGGCATGAACTCGACGCCCGACGGCGTCAGCACATATTCGTCGCGGGCGCGCTGGCCGGGCTCCTTGTAGGGCCGCCGCGTCAGCAGCCCGGCGTCCACCAATTCGGTCAGCCTGGCGGAGGCCGCCGCCCGCGTGATGCCGACCCGCGTGCAGAAGTCGTCGAAGCGGGTCGTGCCGTAGTACGCCTCCCGCAGGATCAGCATCGCCGACTTGGTGCCGAGCAGCGCCATCGTCTTCTCGATGGGGCACTCGCCCACCGCCGACCATGCGGAACGATCGGCCAGCCTGCCTTGCAGAACTGTCATGGAATTCACCCCATCTCTGAGTTGTTCTAAGTATACCCAGGTGGTATAGCTGAGTTTAGGAAGGTTTACTCAGCGTGGAGTCACAGGAGGCAGAAATGGCCGGATATCTAGGCCGCGACGCGGTCATCGTCGGGGCGGTGCGGACCCCCATCGGGAAGGGCAAGGTCGGCGGAGCACTCCATGACGTGCTGCCGGTCGACCTGCTTGCGCACAGCCTGAAAGAACTCGTGGCCCGCACGGGCGTCGACCCCACCGAGATCGACGATGTGATCGCGGGCGCCGTCACACAGGTCGGTGACCAGGCCGTCAACATCGCCCGCAATGCGTTGCTGGGCGCCGGATTCCCCGAGTCGGTGCCTGGCACGACCGTCGACCGCCAGTGCGGCAGCAGCCAGCAGGCGATCAGCTTCGCTGCGCAGGGCGTGATCGCGGGCGCTTACGACATCGTTGTCGCCGCCGGTGTCGAGTCGATGGGTCGGGTGCCGATGGGCTCGAGCGTGCTGCCCGGCAGCGACCCGTTCGGCGCGATGGCCCAGCGCTACCCCGACGGCCTTGTGCCGCAGGGCATCAGCGCCGAGTTGATCGCCGCCAAGTGGGGTTTCTCGCGGCAACAGCTCGACGAGTTCTCGGCGGGGAGCCACGAAAAGGCCGCCGCGGCAACGAAAGAGGGGCGCTTCGACAACGAGTTGGTGCCGATCGCCGGGCTGGCGACCGACGAGATCATCCGACCGGGCACGACGATCGAGTCGCTGGCGGGCCTGAAGCCGGCGTTCTACAACCCGGCCTACGAGGCCCGCTTCCCACAGATCAATTGGGAGATCACCGCGGGCAACTCGTCTCCGCTGTCGGATGGCAGCGCTGCGGTGCTCATCACGACCTCGGAGGTGGCAAACCGGCTCGGCCTGCGACCGCTGGCCCGCATCCACACCGCAACCGTGGTCGGGTCGGACCCGCTTTACATGCTGACGGGCGTCATCCCGGCCACCGAGAAGGTGCTGCATCGGGCCGGACTCAGCCTCGCCGACATCGACCTGTTCGAGGTCAACGAGGCGTTCGCCCCCGTGGTGCTGGCATGGGCGCACGACACAGGAGCCGACCTGGCGAAGACGAACGTCAACGGCGGCGCTATCGCGATCGGGCACCCGCTCGGCGCCAGCGGCGCGCGAATCATGACCACGATGGTCAACGCGTTGCAGCAGCGTGGCGGTCGCTACGGATTGCAGACGATGTGTGAAGCCGGTGGCATGGCCAACGCCACCATCATCGAACGCTTGTAAAACAAGAGCCGGTTTTGCGCTCAGGGTCGTGGTCAGGTGCCTTCTGCGACCCTGAGTGCAAAATCAAGAAGGAACCGTCATGACGAGAATCCTGGTGACGACAGCCAACGGCGATACCGGACGCCCCATGGCCGAGTACCTACTCGAAAGGGGAGTCCAGGTCAGGGCGATGGTCCGGGCCGACGACGCTCGCGCTCAACGCCTTCGCGACAAGGGTGCCGAAGTGGTATTCGGTGACCTGCTGACGTTCCGCGATGTTCGTGCGGCACTTGACGGTGTGCAGCGTGCTTACTTCAACTTCCCTGTCGGCGAGGGACTTGTCGAAGCGGCAGTCATGTTCGCCCAGGCGGCGAGAGAAGCAACTCTCGAACTGATCGTCAACATGTCACAAATCCAGTCGCGCCCTAAGGCCAGGAGCAAGGCGACGCAGAACCATTGGCTCTCAGAGCAGGTCTTCGACTGGTCGGGAGTGCCGACCACGAACCTGAGGGTCACTTTCTTCATGGAGTGGCTGACTTATATCGCCGGGTTGATCCGATACGGGCGCTACGTGATGCCGTTTGATGCGGACAGTCGCTTCGCCCCGATCGCCGGACGCGACATCGCATTAACCGCCGCCACCATCCTGGCCAATCCCGAGGGGCACGGCGGTCGCACCTACACATTGACCGGGCCCGTTGAGTACAGCCATCAGGAACTGGCCGCAGAGGTCAGCCGCGTCCTTGGGCGGGACCTCCCGTTCGAACAAGTGACGGTAACGACGTTCCTGGATCTGCTCGGCATACCTGATGACACGGCCAAGCTCAGACACTTCGAGGCGGTGACGATCGACCAACGAGAAGGGCGCCTGGCAGGCGTCAGCGATGCAGCAACGACAATTATCGGACACCGTCTGCGCAACGTCGAGGACTTCATCGTCGAACACCGCTCGCTATTCGAACTCGAAGACGAAGTCAGGCCCTCTGCAGCTCGAACAGCGGGATGACGCGCGACGTCTTCGACTGGTATTCGCCGAAACCCGGTGCGGCCGCGACGACTTTCTCGAAGAGCTCGTCGCGCTCGGGACGCGGCAACTCACGGCTGACAACGTCGTAGGCGTCGGTGCCGACCTCGATATGCGCGCGCGGGTTGGCCCGCAGATTGTGCACCCAGTCGGGGTTGGTGTCGGCCCCGGCCTTGGAGCCGATGATGATCAGCTTGCCGTCGACGGTGAAGCAGGCCAGCGGCGCCAGTCGCGGCTGACCCGACTTGGCGCCCGTCGTCGTCAGCAGCAGCAGGTTCGCGTCTGCAAACTGGCCGCCTACCTTGCCGCCGTTGGCCCGGAACTCCTCGATCAGGTTCTTGTTGAATTCCCGCATGAAGTCTGCGCTCGGTATTTCGCTCATTTCTCGTCCAGCTTCTGCGGCTTGGCATCTATTCCCGATTCCTTGCGCTGCAGCGGCGTGATCGGCGCGGGCGCGTCGGTCAGCGGGTCGACGCCGCCGCCGGACTTGGGGAACGCGATCACCTCGCGGATCGAGTCGGTGCCGGCAAGCAGCGCCGTGATCCGGTCCCAACCGAACGCGATGCCGCCGTGAGGTGGGGCGCCAAAGGTGAAGGCGTCCAACAGGAACCCGAACTTCTCGGAGGCCTCGTCGTGATCGATGCCCATCATCGCAAAGACTCGCTCCTGGACATCGCGACGATGGATACGGATCGACCCACCGCCGATCTCGTTGCCGTTGCACACGATGTCGTAGGCGTTGGCCAGCGCGGAACCCGGATCGGTGTCGAAGGTGGCCTCGGATTCCGGCTTGGGCGAGGTGAACGCGTGGTGCACGGCCGTCCAGGCGCCGGAGCCGAGGGCGACGTCACCCGAGGCCGTCACCTCGTCGGTGGCCTCGAACAACGGAAAATCGACCACCCAGGTGAAGGCCCATGCGGCCGGGTCGATCATGTCGAGGCGCTTGGCGATCTCGATGCGGGTGGCGCCGAGCAGTGCGCGCGCCGTCTTGGCGAAGCCTGCGGCGAAGAAGATGCAGTCCCCCGGCTTCGCGCCGACGTGTTCGGCCAGCCCGTCGCGTTCGGCGTCGGTGAGGTTCTTGGCAACGGGCCCGCCGAGCGTGCCGTCCTCGGCCACCAGCACGTATGCCAGACCCCTGTGGCCGCGCTGCTTGGCGAACTCCTGCCAGCCGTCCAGCGTGCGCCGCGGCTGCGACGCGCCACCCGGCATGACGACCGCGCCGACATAGGGCGCCTGGAACACCCGAAACGTGGTGTCGGAGAAGTACTCCGTGCACTCGACGAGCTCGACGCCGAACCGTAGGTCCGGCTTGTCCGAGCCGAACCGGCGCATCGCCTCGCCGTAGCCGATCCGCGGAATCGGGGTCGGCAGGTCGTACCCGATCAGCGCCCACAGCGCCTTGAGGACCTTCTCGGACACCGCGATGACGTCGTCGGCGTCGACGAAGCTCATCTCCATGTCGAGCTGGGTGAACTCCGGCTGCCGGTCGGCACGGAAGTCTTCGTCGCGGTAACAGCGCGCGATCTGGTAGTAGCGCTCCATGCCCGCCACCATCAGCAGCTGCTTGAACAACTGCGGGCTCTGCGGCAGCGCGTAGAACGAACCCGGTTGCAGCCGCGCGGGCACCAGGAAGTCTCTGGCGCCCTCCGGGGTGGACCGAGTCAGCGTCGGCGTCTCGATCTCGATGAAGTCGTGCTCGGCAAGCACACCCCTGGCGGCGGCGTTGACCTTGGACCGCAACCGAATTGCGTTACCCGGCCCCTCCCGCCGCAGGTCGAGGTAGCGATACTTCAGCCGCGCCTCTTCGCCCGCCGTCTCGTCGAGCTGGAACGGCAACGGCGCGCTCTCCCCCAACACCGTCAACGCCGTCGCGTTGACCTCGATGTCACCGGTGGCGATCTCCGGGTTGGCGTTGCCCTCCGGCCGGATCTCGACGACGCCCTCGACGGCGATGCAGAACTCGGCGCGCAGCCGGTGGGCGGCCTCCAGCACGTCGGCTTCACGGAACACCACCTGCGACACCCCTGAGGCGTCGCGCAGGTCGATGAAGATCACGCCGCCGTGGTCGCGGCGGCGCGCGACCCAGCCGGCCAACGTCACCTTCTGACCGGCGTCGGTGGCCCGTAACGAACCGGCGGCATGGCTGCGCAGCACGAAAAATCTCCCTGGGAATGGCCTGACGAGACGACTGCCACAGTGTAGAGGCCGCGAATCCGCCGGTAGCTTGGCCGTATGGGTAGCAGCATCGCGGTCGTCGGCCCCGGCGCGATCGGCTCGACCATGGCCGCACTGCTGCACACCGCAGGCCATCAGGTGCTGCTGTGCGGGCACACACCGCGCGACCAGGTCGAGGTCAGACCCGACGACAGGGATCCGATCGTCGTACCCGGGCCGGTGCACACCGATCCCGCCGAGGTGGATGGCCCGGTCGACGTGGTGCTGCTCGCGGTCAAGGACACCCAGAACGCGGGTGCGGCTGGTTGGCTGGCCCGGCTCTGTGACGACCGCACGGTGGTGTGCGCCCTGCAGAACGGCGTCGAGCAGGTCGAGCGGGTGGGTCCGCTGTGCCCGTCGTCAGACGTGGTCCCTGCGGTGGTGTGGTTCTCCGCGGAGCCGCACCCCGATGGCTGGGTTCGCCTTCGCACCGGCGTCCGCCTGGTGCTGCCCGAGGCGGACGGCGCGAACAGGCTCGCCGATCTGCTGCGCGACACGGAAGCAACCGTCGAACTCGACCCCGACTTCGTCAGCGCGGCGTGGCGCAAGCTACTGGTGAACGCGCTGGCCGATCTGATGGTGCTGACCGGACGCCGCGCGGGCATGTTCCGTCGCGACGACGTCGCGGCGCTGTCGCGCCGATATCTGGCCGAATGCCTGGCCGTCGCCCGTGCGGAGGGCGCCAACCTCGACGACGAGGTGATCGACGAGATCGTCGGCATGTTCGCAAAGGGGCCCGAGGACATCACCACTTCGATGCTCACCGACCGCGAAGCGCGAAGGCCGCTTGAATGGGACATCCGCAACGGGGTGATCTCACGGAAGGGTGCCCGGCACGGCCTGTCCACTCCGATCAGCGACGGCCTGGTGGCGCTACTGGCGGCGGCGAGCGACGGTCCCGGCTAAGGTCTTGCCGTGCCGCAGATGTACCCATGTGAGCGCGTCGGCCTTGAACTCATCGAGAGCGCGCGCTTCCGCTCCACCAACTCCGTGGACTTGAACGTCACCCCTTCGCAATTGTGGCAAGTGCTCGAGGACGCGGAATCCTGGCCGCGCTGGTCGATGCTGACGAAGATGACGTGGATCAGCCCGCGGCCGTACCAGGTCGGCAGCACACGCGCCATCGAGATGCGCGGCGGAGCACGCGCCGTCGAGGAAGTCATCGCGTGGCACCCGCAGTCCCACTTGGCTTTCCGGATGAACCAAATCTCGGAAGGCATAGCGGGTGCATCCGTCGAGGAGCACCGCATCGAGGCGACTGCACAGGGTTGCCGGCTGACGTGGACGCTCGCGCACGACCCGAAGGACCCCCCATTGTTGGACAAACTGATCGCGAAACGCGTGATGAATCACCAGTACCGCCAATACCTGGCCAAGCTTCGCCAGTACACCGACAGTCGGTTCGGCAGGACAATCTATTAGGCTAGACACCGTCCTCTACTGTGTATGGCCATGAAGCCATGCGAACGGGTCGGGTTGGATTTCGTCGACAGCGCGCCGTTTCGTTTCGTCAGCACCGTCGACCTGCCCATCACCCCCGAACAGGTGTGGGAGGTGCTCGACGACGCCGACTCGTGGCCGCACTGGGCGACGGTGATCACGAAGGTGACGTGGACCAGCCCGCAACCGCACGGTGTGGGCACCACCCGGGTCGTCAACATGCGTGGCGGCATCACGGGTGATGAAGAATACGTTGCCTGGGAACCGCACGTGCACATGGCATTTCGGTTCAACGAGGCCTCGAGCGGAAGCATCGCCGCATTCGCCGAGGACTACCGCATCACGCCGACAGCGGGCGGCTGCCAGCTGACCTGGGTGATGGCGATGAAGCCCAACGGCGTGGCCGCGCGGCTGGGGATGACCCTCGGGCGGCCGGTGATGTCGTGGCTCTTCCAGAAGTTTCTCTACAACCTGCGCGACTACTCCGCGAAGCGATACCCGGCGTCGACCTAGTAGAGGCCGGCCCACGCCTTGCGACGCGCGCTGTCGGGGTCGGAGACCACCTTGTCGCGGGCGGAAAGGATGATCCGGGTCAGTCGTCGCTCGGTGTCGTACATCGGCCAGTCCTGACCGCTCGACCACTCGATCTCGCCCGTCTCCCACCCCTTGGCGGAGAAGTCCAGCCAAGCCCGCTGCATGCGTCTGCCGACCGGTGGCTGCAGGCGCCGCCCCAGCGGGTGCATCTTGCGGCCGAGGAACGAGCCGTAGCTGTGCTGGACGTGGACGATCTCGCTGCCGTGGGTGGCACCGAGCCCGAGCAGCCGCAGGCTGAAGCCGAAGTGGTCGAACCGGTACATGTGCGTCGGTGCATGCGCACTGTAGGCGTCGGCGAACGCCCAGGCCGGTGCACCGAACATGACGTCGGAGCCGAACGCCACCAGCTCCCGTCGCCGCGGATAGTGCAGGTAGGCCGCAAGCAGTCGCTCCCTCGCGTCGGGTGCGACCCGGTTGATGTATGCATCGATCGACGCCTTGGTCGTGGGCAGCATCGGTGGCTTGGTCCAGGCGAACATCGACGCCTCGTGACTGTTGGTGCCGATGATCAGCGGAATCTTGGCCACCCTGCCCGCGCGCGCGGCATCGAGCGGGTGTTCGGGCAGCAGGTCGACGCCATAGGTCAGCCCGTAGGCCAGTGTCGGCGTTGTCGTGGCGCTCTTCAGCTGGATCCGGCCTGCGGCGCGCCGCAACTGCCGTTGCGGCAGGGCCTTGACCTCGTCGGCGCGCACGCCTAGTCGCGCCAGGAACTCGTGCGCGCGTTTGGCCCGCGTCTCGCGGTCGGCGATCAACGGCAGCGCGGGACTCTGCGCGATCGCGCGCCGGAAGAGCCCCTCGGCGGCCGGACTGGCCAGCAGCGCGAGCACGGACGATCCGCCTGCGGACTCGCCGAACACGGTCACCCGGTCGGGGTCACCGCCGAACGCCCCGATGTTCTCCCTGATCCAACGCAGCGCGGCCAGCTGGTCGCGCAGTGCGAGGTTGTCGTCGAACCCGTCTCCGAGATCGCTGAGTTCGAACCCGCCGAAAACGCCTATCCGGTAGGTGATGTTGACCACGACGACGTTCCCGTTGACCGCAAGGCGCGACCCGTTGTACAGCTGGAACTGGCCCGCGCCGAACACGAAGGCGCCGCCGGGAATCCACACCATCACCGGCAGGGACGCGCTGGTGTCGGGTGACCACACCGTCAGCGTGAGGCACGCCTCGTCGCGGACCTTCGGGTCGTCGCGGCCACCGCCGACGAACGACTTGCTCTGCGGTGGCAGCGGTCCGTGCTCGACGGCATCCCGCACCCCGGTCCACGGCTGCAGCGGGGCGGGCGCCAGAAACCGTCGCTGGCCGACCGGCTGCTCGGCGTACGGGACACCACGCCAGACCCCGACCCCACCCTCGGTCGTGCC
>NZ_RARC01000043.1 GCF_003719305.1 Mycolicibacterium stellerae | reverse complement strand
TCGTCGGCAGCGTCAGATGTGTATAGGGGACAGCGGCCCCCGTGCTCCCCGGCGCTCCCTGGCACCACACCAGCCACTGGATCACTATCGACCCGGATAAGTCGAAACGCGCTGGAGGAGTGAAGAATACGGTCTTAGCGGCTGATCGTTTGATCCCGGACGGATGGGACTACGAGCTGACGTGGCCGAAACAACAGCTGTCGCCCGCGGACAGCACCGTGCACGGTTCATGGCTTGTGATCGCCGACTCCGACCTCGGCACGGAGGTCAGGCGCGCGGTGGGCGGGGACTCCCGTGTCACCGTGGTGGCTACCGGTGACGATGAAGCGCTCATCGCCGCGATCGCCGATGTCGACAAGGTGATCTACGCGCCTGCGGTTCCGCCCGACTCGATGGATGCCCGGGAGGGCCACCGGCTGTTCAATGCAGCGAGGCGGCTCTCGACCGCGCTAGCGACGACAGCGAATCAGCCGAAGCTGTTCCTGCTCACCCGAAATGCGCAACCGCTCTCCGAGGGCGACAGGGCCAATCCCGCGCACGCCGTGCTGTGGGGCCTTGGTCGCACGCTCGCGTTGGAACACGCCGAAATCTGGGGCGGCGTCATCGACGTCGACGAATCGGTCCCAACACACCGGGCGGCACGCTATGTGCTCGCCGAGGCCGCGAACTCTGACGGCGAGGACCAGGTGGTGTATCGCGCAGGTGCGCGGCATGTGCCGCGGCTTGTCAAGCGCGTCGCGCCGGTGACGGCGCCGGCCGAGATCGATAGAGAAACTTGTCATCTTGTCGTCGGCGCGACCGGCAACATCGGCCCCCACCTGATCGAGCAGCTCGCCGACATGGGTGCCGCGACGATAGTCGCCCTCTCGCGGCAGCCGGGTGACCGCCTCGATGAACTGGCCCGGAAGCTGTCGGCCAAGGGGACGAGCCTGATCACCGTGGCAGGCGATGCGGCCGACGAGCGCTCGATTGCGCCACTGTTCGCGCGGTTCGGCACGGACCTTCCTCCGCTGGGAGGCATTTACCTTGCCGCGTTCGGCGGCGGCCCGGTAACGCTGGCCGACATGACCGACGATGACGTCAATGTGATGTTCCGGCCCAAGATCGACGCGCTCTCCGTCGTGCATCGCCTGTCCGTCAAGCAACCGGTGCGCCAGTTCGTGCTGTTCTCGTCGATCTCGGGCCTGTTGGGGTCGCGGTGGCTGGCCCACTACGCCGCGACAACCACATTCCTCGATACGTTCGCCTATGCGCGGCGCGCCGCAGGGCTTGCGGCTTCCACTGTCAACTGGGGGTTCTGGAAGTCGTTGGCCGACAACCAGTCCGAAGAGTATCGACAGACGACCATCGATTCCGGGCTCAACCCGATGGACGACGGCGTCGCCATCAGGGCGCTCTCTGCCGTGATGGCTCCCGAGGCGCCGATCCGCTTCGTCGTGGTGGAAGCTGACTGGCCGCATCTGGCGACCGCGTACCGTACGCGGGCTTCGCTTCGGATGATCGATGGGTTGGCGACCATCGACGACGAGCGGGCGGCCGATGGTGACGACTGGGCAGGTCTGCAAGGGGTCGCAGATCTTGATCCTGCTGAGGCCGGGCACATCATCACAAATCGGCTGGTCTCGCGCCTGGCCGCGATCCTGGGCTACACGGACCCGTCGGCGCTCAATCCGGCACAGCCGCTGATCGAGCTCGGATTGGATTCGCTGATGGCGGTGCGCATCAGGAACGCCACACAGCACGACTTCGGCATCGAACCACCGGTTGCCCTGCTCCTGCAGGGTGCCTCACTGAACGACATCACCGGAAATGTCATGACTCAGCTCGGATTCGCCCGGCAGGACAGCACCGTAGATGCCGTTCGCGAGAAGGCTAATCAGCGTGCCGCCGCACGCCAAGGCGCATCGATGCGGCGACAGAGGGGAATACGTACATGAGCGACAACAGTTCGCCGGAGTCCTTGCCGGCCAACGCCATTGCCGTGGTTGGGATGGCGGCCAGACTGCCAGGGGCCAACACGCCGTCGGCTTTCTGGGACAACCTTCGCCGAGGCGAAGAATCGATAGTCACGCTGTCGGAGGCACAGCTCGCGTCCGCCGGGGTGACTGCGGAGTCGCTCGCCAACCCACTGTACGTACGGCGTGCGCCGCTGATCGACGGCCTGGATGAATTCGACGCGGAGTTCTTCGGTATGCCGCCGCAGACCGCAAAGATGATGGACCCGCAACACCGGCTGTTCCTGCAGACAGCTTGGCACGCGTTCGAGGACGCGGGCTACGACCCGGCCAAGTTCGACGGCTCGATCGGCGTATACGCGACCAGTGGGTCCAGCATGTACCTGGTGCACAACCTGCTCTCGCATCACGATCCGAACGAGATCCTGGCGCAGGGCGCGACCTTCGACCTGATCAACATGTCGCTGTACAACGACAAGGACTATTTGGCCACCCGGGTATCGCATCTGTTCAACCTGCGTGGGCCGAGCATGACGGTCCAAACAGCGTGCTCATCCTCGCTCGTCGCGGTTCATTCTGCGTGCCAGAGTCTGCTCAGCGGCGAGTGTGACATGGTCCTCGCAGGCGGTGTGTCGCTACGTATCCCGCATCGGGTCGGCTATTGGCATGAACCCGGCTCGATGGTCTCCCCGCTCGGGCGCTGCCGACCGTTCGACGCCGAGGCCGACGGCACTGTCTTCGGAAGTGGCGTCGCCGCGGTTGTGCTCAAGCCCTTGCAGGCGGCACTGGAAGACGGTGATCGCGTGCACGCTGTGATCAGGGGATCTGCGATCAACAACGACGGGTCGAAGAAGATGACCTACGCCGCACCCAACGGCGACGCGCAAGCTGATGTCATCGCCGAGGCGCATGCCGTCGCAGACGTCGATTCATCGACTATCAGCTATGTCGAAACGCACGGAACCGGAACGCCGCTGGGCGATCCCATCGAGATCGAAGGGCTGCGAAGGGCTTTCGGTGTCTCCGATACGGATCGACAGGGGCCATGCGCCGTAGGCTCGGTCAAGTCCAATATCGGCCACTTGGCTGAGGTGTCCGGAATTGCGGGCTTGATCAAGACGATTCTGTGCCTGCAGAATCGGGCGATCCCCGCGTCGCTGCATTACGCCAACCCCAACCCCGCACTGAATCTCGAGCAGGGCCCCTTCGTCATCCAGAGTGAGTACCGCGATTGGAAGTGGGACGGCCCGCTGCGCGCAGGCGTGAGCTCGTTCGGCGTCGGCGGCACAAACGTGCACCTCGTCGTGGAGGAGGCGCCCGGCACTGCGTCGGCTCAGACCCATTCGGGCCCACAGGTTCTCCGTTTCTCGGCGAAATCCGTCGACGGGCTCGAGGACTTCCGCAGCACCCTGGGTGCCGAATTGGGTCGCGACGAGCCGCGAGACCTCTCCGATGTCGCCTTCACCCTGGCCGCGCGGCGCGACGAGAAGTTCAGACTCGCGGCGGTGGTGCATGACCAGCAGGACGCCGCTGCCGTTCTGCAGGCGGCGGAGAGTGACAACATCTTCATCGCCGAGGCGGTCGAGGGCGCCGAATCCGCCACCGACAGAGTCGTTTTTCTGTTCCCCGGGCAAGGGGCACAGCATGTCGAGATGGCGCGCGGGCTCTACGAGTCCGAACCGGTGTTCACCCAGAACTTCGAGGCTTGTGCGGACGGGTTTCTTGCGGAGCTCGGATTCGATCTCCGCAATGAGTTGTTCGACGCCGCCGGCTCGGACTTGGAGCGCACCGACAGGGCCCAGCCGGCCCTGTTCGCGGTGGAGTACGCCCTCGGGCAGCTCATTCGCTCCTACGGGGTCGAGCCCTCGGCGTTGGCCGGACACAGCATCGGTGAATATGTGGCGGCCACCATGGCCGGTGTGTTCGACCTGCCGACGGCGATCAGGGTCGTCGCGACGCGTGCGCGCCTGATGCACGGATCCGCCGCGGGAGCGATGGTCGCGGTGCCGTTGAGCCCGGACGCGGTCGCCGAACATCTGTCGCCGGGCCTCGACATCGCCACGGTGAATGATCCGGGCAGCAGCGTGGTCGCGGGATCACCGCAGGACATCCTCAAGTTCCAGAACCAGCTGAAGCGGCAGGGGATTGTCGCCCGCCGGGTCAGGACCGCCCACGCCTTCCATTCATATCTGATGGATCCGGTGGTTCCCGAGTTCGCCGACTTCTTGTCACAGGTCGAGCTGAACGCACCGCATACGCCGCTTCTTTCAAACGTCACCGGTTCCTGGATGACCGACGACGAAGCCAGGGACCCCGCGATGTGGGCACGCCAGATCCGGGCGACCGTGAAATTCGCCGACGAGCTCGATGTCATGCTCGCCAACCCGTCCCGCGTCCTCGTCGAGGTCGGTCCTGGCGGCACCTTGACCGGGTCTGCGATCCGTCATCCGCAGTGGTCGGCTCGCCATCGCGCGGTCCGTCTCATGCGTCACCAGGTCCAGAACCGAAGTGACCGTGACGTATTCCTACTGGCCCTCGGCCAACTCTGGTCCGCTGGTGTCGAGGTCGATTGGTCACGGCTGTCTTCGGGTCAGCCGCGGCGTGTGTCGTTGCCCGGTTATCCCTTCGCCCGGCAGAAGCATTGGGTCGAGCCGAGGACGACATCGGGCTGGGTCGCCGAGCCGGCGCACAACGGGGCCGAGCACGTCTCGACCGGAGCCGCCGCGGCGTCGAGCACCGGCAAGAACGGCCAGGCGGAGATCGAGGCCACGCTGCAACGCATCTGCGCCGAATGCCTCGGGGTGCCTTCGGTCGGGTTGACGGACAACTTCTTCGACATCGGCGGCGATTCACTGCTTGCGATCGGTGTCGCGATGAGCGCGACGAACCAAGGGCTCGAGTTGACGCCGCAGGATCTCTACGACCACCCGAACGTGTCGAGTCTGGCGTCGTCGCTCGTGGCCCGGTATGCCACGGGCGGCCTGGCGATCCTGCCGACCGGTGCTGACGTGAGTCACCCCGTGCCTCCGAGCATGGTCCAGTTCTTCGAGAACGGGATACGCGAACCCGACCGTTGGCGGGTCCCGCTGTTGCTGGCCATCGGTCCCACCGTCGGTGTCGGCGATGTCGAGGCGGTGCTGACCGCGGTGACCAACCATCACGACGCGTTGCGGCTGCGAATCGTCGAACGTGCTGGAGCGTGGGAGCAACGTGTCGGCGCACCGGAGGAATCCGTCGAGGTGTCTCAGCAGACGCTGGCGCCCGGAATCGCACCCGGTAGCGCGCAGGAGCGCGAGGCGGTGCTCGAGATGATCGCCGACGACGTCCGCGGCGGGGAGCTGTCTCGACCGTTGAGGGCGACCTACATCTCGGACTCTCGAGGCGAGCCGCGGTATCTCGCGATCACCGTCCTGGAACTGGTGGCCGACGGCCCATCGCGCGAGATCCTGCTCACCGATCTGCTGACCGCGTTCACGCAGCAGCTCGCAGGTCAGGACATCGTGCTGACACCGGCGGGCACGACGTGGGAGGAGTGGTCGAAGCGTTGCACCACGCTCACCAGTCATCCGGCCGTGCTCGAGAGTCGTGAGTACTGGCTGGACACCACCGCGGGCCCGAGGCTGCGCGTCGCGGACGACGATGCCGACGAACCACCAAGCACCGATGATCTCGTGCGACTGCCATCGAGTCTGACTTCCGAGGAAGCCGACGAAATCGACCGGGTACGACGGATGTTCCAGTTCACGATCGAGGAAGTGCTGCTCGCGGCGCTGGCCAGAACACTCGCGCACACGGTAGGCGAAGGCGTTGCCGCCATCGATCTGGCCGGGGACGGCAGGTCGGTTCTCAAGCCGGATGTCGATCCGCGTCGCACCGTCGGCGGCTTCTCGACGATCTACCCGGTGGGGCTCGAGTGCGTCAGCCGCGAGCACGCCGATGCCGTCCAGGTGCTGGACGGCGTGCATGCGACCCTGACCGCCGTTCCGCATCATGGAATCGGACATGGATTGCTGCGGTACCTGCACGCGCCGACCGCCCGATCACTGGGCCGCAACGCTCCAGCCGAGATCTACTTGTCCAATCAAGGCATGATTCCCGACTTGCCGTCGACCGGCGGACCCGTCGAGGTTGACGTCGACACCGCGATGTCGGTGCGCGACAAGGTCCCTGGTCTTGGGCATCCGATCGAGGTGCGGGTCTATCGTTCCTCGGGAGGCCTGCACGTCGACTGGTGGTATGACACCCGACGGGTGCAGCGGGCCAAGGTGGAAGCGCTCACGGAGCGGTTCGGTGTCGCAATCATGGAAGTGGTCCGGGAAGCGATGGTCACCCGACGCGCAGAGGACGAATCTTCCTCGGCGTCTGTGGAACTCGGTCTCGTCGATCTGTCTGCGGAGTGAACTCATGACGACTGTGCACGATGCGACAACGCAAGAGATAACCAGGACAGAGGGAACGGGATTGACCAGCTCAGAGAAGAGCGTCGTCGTCAAGGGGCTCGGCAAGTCGTTCGGTGAAGTGCATGCGGTGCGCGGCATCAGCTTCGAGGTCGGGCGCGGCGAGGTTGTCGCGCTGCTCGGGCCAAACGGTGCAGGCAAGACAACCACTGTGGACATGCTGTCGACGCTCACCAAGCCGAGCCGAGGTACCGCCAGCATCGCCGGGCATGACGTGGTCTCGGACCCGGCCGCGGTTCGCCGCTCGATCATGCTGACCGGCCAACAGGTGGCTCTCGATGACGTGCTGACGGGTCGCGAGAACCTGCACTTGTTCGGGCGGTTGCAGGGGCTCCACAAGGCGGCCGCGCGCTCGCGGGCGGAGGACCTTCTGAACGAGTTCGATCTGCAGTACGCGGCGAACCGTCGGGTTGGAACGTACTCGGGCGGTATGCGCCGACGGATCGACATTGCGTGCGGCCTGATGGTTCGTCCCGAGGTGGTGTTCCTCGACGAGCCGACCACCGGTCTTGACCCGCGCAGCAGACAGGTCATCTGGGATCTGGTGGCCAGCTTCAAAAAGCTCGGCATTTCGACGCTGCTCACCACGCAGTATCTCGAGGAAGCGGACGCCCTCAGCGACCGGATCATCGTCATCGACCACGGAGAGATCGTCGCCGAAGGAACCGCCGACGCGCTCAAGGAACGTACCGGCGGAAGCTATTGCGAAATTGTCCCGCAGGATCTCAACGATCTGCCCGCCGTGGTGGCGGCGCTCGGTCCGCTGATGCCGGAAAAGAACCGGGCAGCAGCCCTGGCATCTGAATCCGACCGGATCGCGATGCCGGCACCACGCGGGCCGAACACTCTGGTAGAGGCATTGGCGTTGCTCAACGCGGCCGGTATCGAACTGCGGGACATCGCGCTGCGTCGGCCTTCGCTCGACGATGTGTTCCTGGCTTTGACTTCGGACAACACCGGTACCCCGGCGCCCAACGGGTCCGGCCTGAGCGGATCGGACTCCAACGGGTCCGCCGTCAACGGTCCGAGGCACGCCGCCGACGATCAACTGCCGGACATTCCGCCCGACACAGACGACGGATCGGCGGGCGGTGGAGCCAAATCGTGGGTCTCGGCACACTCCAAGAGCCTGATGGTGCTGGCGGCGTGCGTGATCGCGGTGGTCGCCGTGAGCCTGGTCGTACTGGACAGGAGCTCGACCCCGGCAACGGAGAAGCCGGTGGTACCGGCCCAGGTCGCGCCCCCGCAGGCACCACCCGCGCCGAACGCCCCGGTGGCCAGTCCGCAGGCACCACCCGCCCCGTCAGCGGCGCCGCCTGCGGCGGCGACGGCTGCACCCGCCACGGTGCCGCCGGTCGCCGTTGCGCCTTCAACGCGTGCGCCGCGAGGCGCGAGCGCTCCGGCCCAGACCGCCCTGCCGACCACGCGGGCGCCGATCACCTCCGCTGCCGCAGCGGTGTCGCCTCCGCCGGTCGTGGTCACATCGCCCGCTATAGCGGTCATGCCGTCGCCGGAACTCGCTAACTCACCGGCGGCAGTCGTCGCGGTTCCACACGGGCAGGTCGCGAATCCACCCGGGCCGCCGATACAGGCACTTCCGGTACAGGTTATGCCGGAACAGGCTGCGCCGGAACAGGTCTTGCCGCCACCGCCACCTCCGCCCGATCCGCTTCAAGCCGCCCTGAGCCCGCTTCTTGGTGGTTTGCCATGAGCACGGATGTGCTGACAGCTGAATTGGATTCCGCCACACCCAGATCCGCTCTGACCGCGGCTCGGCCGAAGGTTTCGACATTCGGTCAGTGGTGGGTGCTGACAACTCGACTCATCACACCCAGCCTCCGTAACGGAGATGTTCTGACCACGATCGTGGCCGTGGTGGTGTTCGCCGCCGGTTGGTACATCCCGTTGAACAACATGCTCGGCAAGACGTCGGGCATGAGCAGCTACGCGCAGTTCCTGATGCCGCTGATCGCACTTCAGGGGATCTCGTTCGCCGCGATCACCGGAGCGCTTCGCGCCGCAACCGACTCGGTGAAGGGCATCAACCGGCGGTTCGACTCTATGCCGATCGGCCCATTGACACCGCTGGTGGCCCGCATGTCGGCGGGAGCCTACCGATGCGCTCTCGGCATCGCGGTCGCGCTCATCACCGGCCATGTCCTGGGGTTCCGATTCTTTGCCGGATGGGTCAACGCGATCGGATTTTGTGTGCTGCTGCTCCTGATCGGCATGGTGCTGTCGTTCATGTCCGATCTGCTCGGAAGTCGTTCAAAGAACCCAGAGGCCACCACTCAGTGGTTGATGCTTCCGCAGCTCATCTTCGGCCTGTTGTCGGTCGGTATTCAGCCCGTCCAGATGTTTCCGGACTGGATCGAGCCGGTCGTTCGCAACCAGCCGATATCACAGTTCATCTACGCCCTCCGCGCGCTGGCCGGTGACTCGACGCCCACCGCTGGAGCTGTCACGTGGTCGATGATCGGCCCATCCGTGTTCTGGCTGATCGGCGCGACAGTTGTCATGGTGCCGTTATCGCTGCTCCTTCTTCTGAGGCGGCAGTCATGACTGTTACCGACCAGATTGTGGAGCCACGCTCCGCGGTGGACGAAGACGCGTTCGCGGTTCCCGACCGTCGATTCAAGGAGAACTCGCTGCGACTGCTCGGCCCACACGTGTGGGTACAGACACAGCGGTTGTTGATCGGGCTCATCCGGGACCCGATGACGTTCGTATTCGGGCTCGCGCTGCCGATCTTCTTCCTCGTCGTCATGAATATCGTTCTGGGCGACGCGATTCGGGCGCTGACGGGTCACAGCGCGCTGTACGGAAGTGTGCCGCTGGTGACCCTGATCGGTGCCATGAACGGGGCTTCGGTCGGCATTTTGGGCATCGTGACCGAACACACCAACGGCCTGCTCGCTCGCCTGTGGGTGGTGCCGGTGCACCGGGCTTCTGGCCTCATTGCACGCATCATCTCCGATGCCGTCAGAGTCATGCTGAACTCGTTTGTCCTGCTGTGTGTCGGGCTACTGTTGGGTCTTCGGCTCGAGCAAGGTCTGTTGGCCGGGCTCCTATGGCTGTGCGTTCCTGCCTTGTTCGGAATGGCTTTCGCCACAATGGCTCTGACGATCGCCGTCTACTGGCCCAACCCGACGCTGGTCGAGGCGATCACTCTGGTGTCGGCCGTCCTGTTGTTCTTCTGCACGGGCTTCGTGCCGCTGGATCAGTACCCGAAGTGGATTCAACCGGTCGTCGAACACCAGCCGTTGTCATATGCCACCGAGGCGATGCGCGGACTGACCCTTGGCGGCCCGGTGCTGGAGCCGCTGACCGGGACCCTGGTCTGGTCGGCGGGCATCTTCATCGTCTGTGCGATTCCCATGGTGATCGGCTACCGAAAAGCGAGCATGCGTGGCTGAGAACCTGCTGGCCGAGCGGCCACAGAACAACGAGGGGACCTGATCGTGTTTCCGACTTCGGTCATTCGGAAGCTGGCCAAGAGCGAGGACTTCTTCGCCGAGACGCACACATTCACCTCCGTCACATTGGATTTGGTTGGCCCCTTCGACCTGGACGCCATGTCGATGGCGTTCGACGTTCTATTAGAGGTGTATCCGGTCTACTCCGGACACATCGAGCAGGGCGCCGACGGCCGGTTCCAGATCGTCGCCGCCGACGCCGACCTCATGCACCCGGGCATCTGGCTCGTCGAAGAGGGTGAGGAGCTCTCGCCGGTATATCAGCTGGACCAGACAGAGGCCCTGATCAATTTGTTGGTGCGGACCGGCGGCAACCACAACGAGCTCACGCTCTACGTGCATCACAGCCTGTCGGACGGAACCCACATCGCCGGGCTCGCGCTCGAGCTGTTCACCAGATACACCGCTCTGGTCACCACCGGCGACACGGGACCGGTGACCCCGCAGCCGGCACCGGAGCCGATCGAGGTGCTGCTCGAGCAGCGGGGGATCCAAAAGGGGCAGCGGTCGGGACTCGACCGGTTCATCCCGGCGATGTTCGCCCACGAACTGCCGCCGCGGCGCGCGACGTCGAGTGCGACCGATTACGACCACCCGCTCCCGGTGCCCACCGCACGGGCGCG
This sequence comes from Mycolicibacterium stellerae, assembly GCF_003719305.1. Classification (GTDB taxonomy): domain Bacteria; phylum Actinomycetota; class Actinomycetes; order Mycobacteriales; family Mycobacteriaceae; genus Mycobacterium; species Mycobacterium stellerae. The sequence continues at coordinate 34,637 of NZ_RARC01000043.1, read as the reverse complement.
GTTGGGCAAGGAGGAAACGGCAGCGCTGACGAAATTCGGTCGCAAGAACCGGCTCTTCGTCAACAACCTGGTTTCAGCTGCGATCCTGCTCGCCGAGTGGCGCATCCGCGAGACGCCGCACATCCCGATCCCGTACGTGTACAACGTCAACCTGCGGCCACTGCTCGACCCGCCGGTGACGGCGACGGGTTGCACGCTCGCACTGGGCGTCGCCACCTACCTCGCCCAGATCACCCCGGAGACCGATCTCGTCGAACTGGCTCGAGACATCGCGAGCACGTTGCAGGCCGATCTGTCCGAAGGTGTGGTCCAGCAATCCCTCCTTCATTTCAATCTGCAGTACGAAGGCAACGTGCCCGGCCTGGCCGATGTCGTGCTGTCCACCAACATTGGCAATATCGCCTCCGCGATGCCTATGCCACCCGATCTGGAAATCGTCGGGCTGAGATCACAGTTTTACCGCGCTTCCTCCGCAGTCATCGACGTATACGGCTTCGGAGTAGTTGGCGGGGAACTGATTCTCGAGCATCACGTCGATGCCGCCGAACCCGGAAAACCACTGGAGTTGGTGCTCGCACTGCTCCGTGCAGCGTCGCTCGAATACCAACACTGAGGAGAATTGAAATGATGTCTACGAGCTCGGACAAAGTGCACGTCGACTTGACGGGGCCGCCGCAGACCATGCTCGATATGGTGTACGCCCGCGCATTGGATGCGGATTCGGCGCAGCCGATCCTGGGCGACACGTACGCGAAACAGTTGATGGCTCAAGTGGATTACGACACCAGCAAGAGCCCCATCGCCAAACAGCGACGCCGGCAGGTGACGTCGATCGCCGTCCGTGGCGCCCAGTTCGACATCTGGACACGTCAGTTCCTGGCCAACCATGACCGACCTGTCGTTCTCCAGATCGGCGCAGGCCTGGACAGCCGGGTCTTTCGGGTCGATCCGGGGCCGGATGTCGACTGGTATGACATCGACTTTCCGGACGTGATCGCGCTTCGCGAGCGGTTCTACCCGACCCGTGAGCATTACCATCTGGTCGCGTCGTCGGCGACGGACTTGTCCTGGCTGGATTCGATCCCCGCCGACCGGCCCGCATTGCTGATCGCCGAAGGCGTCAGCATGTATCTCGTCGAGAGCGACGGGGTCGGATTGCTGCGCCGTGTCGTCGAACGCTTTCCAGCGGGGGAGTTTCAGCTCGACTTCTGGAGTCGGTTCGGATCGAAAGCCATGCGCAAGAACAACACCGTCGTGCGCTGGTCGGGTTCCGAACTCGGCTGGGCCGTCGACGAACCCGACGACATTCTCAGCGCTGTTCCGGGGACTCGCCTGATCAGAGCGATCTCGGTGTTCGAGGCCGAGACGGTGCAGCGACTCAGCAAGGGCTACCGGCGGTTCGCGAGGATGGCGTCGCGCACTCCGGTGTTACGCAAAATCGTGCAGTTCCACCGCTACGCATTCTGATCGCGGGTGTAATCAGCCGATCGCGTAGTCGTCCAGCGCGAATCGATCTGCGTCGCGAACCGTATCTCGCCTCGACTTGGGACGCACGATCGTGGCGTCTCCGCGGAAGTGGTAGGACCGTGATGATGCACAGTTTCCCCGGAAATACACCATGTCGCCGAGTCGCTCCGAGAGTTCGTTGAAGTAGCGTGCGTTGGCTTGCTCGGTGACCTCGAACGTGCCCGCGTTGCGACAGCGCATCTCGCCGAAGAGCCGCCTCATGTGCCGCATCTCGCATTCCATCATCGTGAAGTAGGAAGCACCGGTGAAGCCGTATGGACTCGACAGGTTGAGGTAGTTCGGGAAGTAGGGGATCGACACACCCTCATAGGTCTGGAAGTGGTTATCCCGCCACCACTTACCCAGATTGCGGCCGTCGCGTCCAACCACCTCAATGGCGGGGAAATTGGCCTCCCACAGATCGAAACCCGTTGCCAGGACCAACGTGTCGATGACGACCTTGCGACCGTCGGCCGTGACGACGCCGTCGGGATCGATGCGCTCGATGCCCGATGTCTCGAGGTGAACATGGGGACGGTCGAGCGTTCGGTAGTAATCGTTGTTGAAGGTCGTCCTCTTGCACCCGAATTCATAGTCGGGCGTCAGCCTTCGACGGAGGTCCTTGTCGCGAATCGACATGAACATGTGCGCCTTGGACAGTTGGGCGGCACCGGCATTGACGAAGCTGGTCTTGCGGTAGTTCAGCACGGCGGTGGATATTCCGAACTCGGACAGCACGTCGGTGACGAATCGCAGGATGCGTTGCAGAACAGGCAACCGGGCGAACAACCGCTGCACGGCCCGGGGAATCGGGAAGTCGACCTTCGGCACCACCCAGATCGCGGTCCGTTGATACACCGTCAGCTCCGAAACCTTCTTGGCCAGCTCGGGAATCAACTGCACGGCCGTCACACCCGTGCCGATCACTGCGACCCGGCTGCCGTCGAGGCGGTGATCGTGATCCCAGTTGGCGGTGTGGATCATCTTGCCGCCGAAGTTTTCCACCCCGGGGATGTCGGGAATCTTTGGTTGGGACAGGTACCCGGTGGCGGTGACGAGGAATCGGGCGCTCAGTGTTTCCCCGCCGGCGAGGGCGACGCGCCACACCTGCGCGTCTTCGTCCCAACGTGCGCCTTCGACGGTGGTCGAGAACCTCATAAACCGGCGTAGATCATATTTGTCGGCCACGTGATCGGCGTAGCGCTTGAGCTCCTCGCCGGGCGCGTGCAGCCGAGACCAGTACGGGTTCGGTTCGAACCAGTACGAGTAGGTGGTCGACGGAATGTCGACGGCCAGCCCGGGGTAGTGGTTGACGTACCAGGTGCCGCCCAGGTCGTCCTCGCGATCGACGATCACGAAGTTGTCGTATCCGGCACGTTTCAGCTCGATCGCAGCGCCCATACCCCCGAACCCGGCGCCAACGATCACAGCATCGAGTAGCTCCGAAGTCACAGTGACACCGTACCCAAGCAGAGGACCCGAAGCCGGGTAAAACGTCATGCCGAGAGGCGCGTCGAACGACGATTATCACGAACAACATTCATGCGATATTTCCCGCGACGAATCCGATCGCAGTGTTTTGCTGTGGGGCCGCCGCCCGGCCAGCATCGGCGGCCGGATCCAGCCTCGCCTTTCTGCCGAATAGCAAAGACAGAGAGCATTCGCTGGAGCGCGCCTGCGGCCGCCGCAGCGAGCCCACGCTGTTGTGCGGCCGCACCGAGCGGGGCCCGCGATAATTGACGGTGTGATCTCGGTCTCAAAGCTGAGGCGCAGCGGTCCACTCGGCGAGATAGTGCAGGAGAGACACGATCTTTGAGTTCACGTTGGCGACCGCCACGATGCTGGTTACAACCTCGCCGTATTGTTCGGGGCCCGGCGCCCCGCCCTCCGGTTAGGGGCCGATCCGCAGGCGGTCGCCGATGCAAACCGGCTTCGCTGGGACACAAATCCAGCAGATCAGCGAAATAACAGCGCGGACACGTTTTGGCCGCTATGCTTCAGCCAGCTTTGGGGAACTGCGTTAGCCCTCGAGACCACAGGGGTGGAGGAATTTTAATGTCTGAGCAGTCGAAAATATCCTGGAACAAAAGGACGACGCCAGTTGTGACGGCCGCATTGGCGTTGGAGGTGGTGGGCCTTTTCGGCTTCGCCTATCTCACCGACAGCCACGTTCCCGGCATCAGCCCGCTGGCGGCCACGAGCATCTTCATCGACGGCACGAAGGACATCCTGCCGACGGATGATTCGCAGGCGCCTGACCGGATGAGGAACGCGCTCGGCGGCGCTTACGACCAGTGCGGTGCCGGTTCCACTGGCCCATGTGCCAACAACAAGTACATCGATTACTCCCGGGACTTCGGCATCCTGACCGGCGGCGCCGGCTACAACGAGTCCAAGCTCGAAGCGACCAATATGACAATCGCCGCCATCAGGGAAGCGCAGGCCGATCCCACCTACACGCCGGGCGACGGGATTTATGTCGTCGGCTATTCGCAGGGCGCCAATGCCTCGTCGGATGTCATCAAGGCGGCTGAAGAACTCAACTCCGACGCCGATCCGACCAACGATCTCGACCTGAGCGACGTCACGTTCGTCATGCTGGGCAACGGGGCACGCAACGACGGCGGCCTGTGGGCACGGCTTCCCGCGGGCGTCTACGTCCCGTTCCTCGGGTTGAGTTTCGGCGCGTCGACGAACCCGGTCACCCCGAGCGACGATCCGAACGCTCCCAACGTCATCCTGATCACCAAGCAGTACGACGGCGCCGGGGACGTCCCGAGGTACATGCTGTTGAACCCGGTCGCCGACCTCAACGCGGCCATGGGCTTCTTCTACGTGCACAACGGCTACTACCAAGACGTCGATGTGGATCTTGATAACGACGGTGATGTTGACGAGGCAGATGTTGTCCTCGCAGAGGCTGACGACGAGCACTACATCGTCACCAAAAATGGCAACGTGACCGACATTGTCATCATAAACCAGCCGGGCGATCTGCCAATCACGCAGCCGCTCAAGGCTCTTGGCGTGCCAGACGACGTCATATTGGCCATTGATCCCATCTTGCGGTGGATGATCGAAGCCGGCTATGACCGCGTTCCCGACGGTGGGACCTATCCGTCCGAGCCCGTGCACATCGGATTGTTCCCCAAACCGGGCAAGATCTTCAAAGACCTGCTCGCGCTCGACGACGTCTGGGATCAGACCGAGGAAAATGTAGAGGATCTGGCCGACGCCAACACGCTTCAGCTCGCGTCGGACCCGGGTGTCGGCAACTCCCTGATGGCCGCCAAGCAGGTTGATCCAGCACCGGCGGAGGCACCGGAGCCGCCCAAGCCGCCGGTCAAGCCGCAGTCCCAGTGGCCGACATTCGTCCCACAGCAATGGGTTCCGCAGGTGACGAAGTGGCAGGCACCTCCTGCGCCTCCAGTGGAGGAACTCCCGCCCACGGTGGAAGAGGTCCCACCGACCCCGACCGCCGACCAGTTGCTCATCGACCCGGATTCGTTGGGCAACACGGCGGCCTCGCCGTCCTCCGGCTCGACGGGTACGGCGACTCCTGGCGCGGGCCTGCAGAAGATCGCGGGGGCGGTGAAACAGGTTTACGACGCCACGTTGGGTCGCCTGATTCCGAAGCCCGCTACCACCACGGCGCCGACGACCACGCCGGACCCGGTTACCACGAGTACCGATCCCGATCCTGATCCAGGGACGGGTACTGAACCAGGCACCGACCCCGACACGTCTACCGGGTAAAACACCGCTCACGTTGGCGCCCGTCAGGCCCCACCAAACTAGGGTGGACCTGGCGGGCGCGACATTGTGCGGGCAGGACATACCAGCTGCGCGACAAGCTTGTTGAGAGAGGAAGCCATATGCAGATCGCCGTCATCGTCGTCTCGATCGGGCTCGCAATATTCATGGCGGTCGCCGGATTCCTCAACGTCTTCTTCGTCGGGGACGCCCGGGAAAACCAAGTGCACCTGCGCATCTCGGTGGGGCTGACTCGGTTCATCGGCTGGTGTCAATGGGCCTCGGTCGTCGGGCTGATCGCCGGGCTGTGGTGGCGGCCGATCGGCATCGCGGCCACGATCGGCCTGCTGCTACTGCTGGTCGGTGCCGTGTTGGCGCACCGCCGCGTCGACGACCCCCCCAAAGAGATGTTGCTGGCCATCGCGTGTTTTGTGGCCTCCGCATTCGTCCTCTACGGCCACATCTCGTTGCTGACGGCCTGAGCGGCTATCCCGCCTTCGGCCCGGCTTCGGCCACCTCTGCAATGCGCGCCGTCGAATCGTTGAAACCCTTCGCCAGACTTTTTCCGATCAACAGCGCGGCGACGCCGGCCAGCGGCCCGCTCATCACCGCGCGCTCAGTCAACTTCGTCCCGCCGTCGACGACTTCGATTTCGTGTTCGTAAGTCATCGTCACCCCCGGGAATTTCGAGACACCCACCCAACCCCGCGGGGGATCGACGCTCGTCACCGTGTGTGTCGTGGTCGGGCCTCCTTTGGCCTTCGCGGTGATATTCGCACCGACCACGAACTCCCCGTCGATGCTGGCCTTTTGGATGACGCCGCCAGGCCACTCAGACGGGCTGGTCCACGCCCACCAGACCGCCGATGGATCTGCACTGCTGATGGATGACCCTTGAAAGGACCGTCGCCGCGTCGCCATACCGCAATGATGACAGAACATCATCGCGCGCCGGCAGACGGTAGCCTGCCCACTATGTCCCGTTCGCTCGACCTGACGGTCGAATCCCCGGCCAGTGTCGAGCAGGTCCTGGCGGCGTTCGGCAGCCAGGCCTATTGGAATGCGCGGCTCGCCGAGTTCGGCGGCGGCACCGCCACATTGGACGACTTGAGTGTCGATGATTCCGGCGCCGTGGCGGTTGCCCTCAGACTCGGCCTGGTGCGCGATCGACTACCAAAAATCGTGACTCAACTTCACAACGGTGATCTCGAAATGCTGCGCAATGAGACTTGGCGCTGGGTTGATGGTGGGCACGTGCGCGGCGACATCGGCGTGACCGTATCCGGAGCGCCGGTCTCGGCGATCGGGCAGGCGTTGCTGTCGCCCGCCGGAGCCGGTTCGCGGTTGAGCTACAACGCCACGATCAAGGTCAAGATCCCGTTGGTCGGCGGCAAGATCGAAAGCTTCATGTGCGGGCAGACGGTCGACGAGATCACCAAACTCCAGGACTTCACGAATGGGTGGGTCGCCGAAAACGGCTGACAGGCAACAAAGTCGAGGCTAACGCCCGACGACGGGCAGATCGATGCGCGAATCGTGCACGCGGCCGCGGTGTACGTGAATGGTAGGCGGTCCGCCAGGAATGATGGCGAAGTGGCTGGCGTCGGCTCCCGCGATGGCGACACGGATGCGGTGGCCGCTGTCGAACAGATAGGACGTCGGCAGCAGGTCGAACGTCAACTCCGCGACCTCGCCCGGCACGAGCGCCTGTGCGTGACTGCGCTTGAAGGTGCGGTATGGGACCGGCTGGCGATACGGGGGAGTGGTGTCACTGAGCCGGCGATGGATGGCACGCAACTGTCCTTCGGTGACATAAGCGACGCGGCCGTCCTCGTCCACATCCTCGAGATATACGAAGAACGTTCCGTCGTCGGCGGTCGAACTCACGAACAGCGTCACGATCGGATGCCCGGTGACCTCGAGGGGATGGTCGAGCGCCGCCGACGTGTAGGTCAACAGTTTCTCGTCCTCGCTGCTCCGCTCGGGGTAGACGACGGCTTCACCAACCGCCGCCTGGGTGCGCCAGCGCGAATGCTCGCCACACCCTGTCGTGTGATCCACGACGTATTCGTCAACATCGCTATCGGAAATGGGCGGCTCAACGCTCAACTCGCCGCCTGCAGCGAGGTGGTAGGTCGACGTCGTGGCGGGCGGCGGCCAACTGTCCGCGGTTTTCCAGCGACCCTCGACCATGGTGAAGTAGTGCACCAGCGGCTCCGAATCGATACCTGTATCACGTTGCCTCAGATGGCAATCGAAGAAGCGCAGCAGTTCGCCTTCGTGGTCGAAGCGAGTCTTTGACGGATCTCGGAACGGTTCGATGTGCCATTTACCGCCGTGGTTCCACGGCCCAAGGATCAACCGGCTGCCCGGTGTGGCGATCGTCAGGAACCGCTTTATCGCCGAATGCCCATAGGCACCGTCGAACCAGCCGGCGTAGCTGTAGATGGCTGCGCCAGATGATTGGATATCGTGCCAATAGTTGTGCGGGCTGACGAGTCCCAGGCTGCCCGAGTCGTCTATCGGCGTACCTACCGGCTCGAGGCGAGCGCCGACCTGGTTGTGGTACGGGTCCGAGGGAGCCACATCGTCGCGGAAGGTCAACGTCATCGCCTGTTGATGGACGTCGTAGTTGTCACGGTGGGCCGCAACCGCACCCGCGCGCAGAGACCGGTCGTGATCGCCATCGACGGGCTGTACGCCGGTCACCAGAAGCTTGAGCCACCGGCCGGCAACTTCGTATGGCGCGTTGCGGTCAAGCGCGTCGTTATAGCGACCCCACGTTCTTGTGAACCACTCTGCATGGATCCCTCCTGGAAACGCGATGTCGGGGTAGGCATCGAACAGCGCGAACCGCGGCGCGATGGCGCGTACGGCCGGATGCCGGTTCAGCAAAAGGAATTCGGCAGCCGCTCCTCCGTACGAGCTCCCCAACGCGCCGACTTTTCCGTCAGACCACGGCTGGCGCACGATCCAGTCGACGATTTCTGCGCCATCGCGAATTTCGTCTGGAGACCATTCGGAGACCCGGGATCCATATGACGCACCCGTTCCGCGCACGTCGACGTCCACCCACGCGTAACCGCTTGCGACAAAGCGCTTTCGGCAGCGAGCGGTGGACTGTATGTGGTGTAGTGCCTGACCTCCCGTCACTGCCCGAAGCGGCTGGCGCAACTCCATCGCCCGGAAGTATCGCGTCTGGCAGACGATTGCCGGCACGCGCGCGTCGTTCGGAAGGTTCTTGGCCAGACAGAGGGTTATCGCAATGCGCACACCATCGCGCATTGTCAAATAGCAAGAGGTGTAACGCATGCCGCGGTACGCCTGCCGCGGCGGTTGCGCGCCGTACCAGGCAGCATCCGAGCCGCTGTTCGCCATGATCCTCCGTTGGTATGTTTGCTGCAGCATAGGTGAGTGCGGTTCAGCGGTGTAGGTCCGCCGCACCCGGTATGGTCCACCGTATGCGTGATGTAGCGGGTGCTGTCGCCCTGGTCACCGGGGGAGGAAACGGAATCGGCGCGGCGATGGTGAAGCTGCTCCGCGACAAGGGCGCAAAGGTGTGTGCCGTCGACATCGACGAGGAGGCGGCACAGCGCAGCGGCGCCGATCTCGCCATTGGCGCCGACGTCGCTGACCGTGAGGCGATGGCGGCCGCCGTGGACAGGACTGTCGCCGAGTTCGGCAAGCTCGACCTCGTCTTCGCAATCGCCGGAATCACCCACCCACCTGCGACGCTGCGCGTGTTGAAGCCCGGTGAAGCCCAACGCGTGATCGACGTGAACTTGACCGGCACGCTCAACACGGTCCAGCCGGCAATCGAACCGCTGATCGCGACCAGAGGCCACATCGTCGTTGTGTCGTCGATGGGGTGGCCTGCCAATACCGACTACGGCATTCTGCTGCCCGCCGTCGGCGGCGTCGCATATTCGACCAGCAAGACCGCCGTCGAGATGCTCGGCCGCGGCCTGCGGATGGAACTCGCCCAATACGGCGTCGGCGTGACAATCGGCTACTTCGGACCGATCGACACGGCCATGGTGCACCTGACGCCCAATCCCGCGACCAAGGCCAAGTGGAAGCTGATCATCAGCCCTGAAAAGGCCGCAGCCGGGTTGCTGCGCGCCACCGAACGCGGCAAGGTTCGGGTGATCATCCCGGCCCGCTGGAACTTCCTCAACGCCATCCGTCCGCTCGGCGTTCACATGGACAACCTGCTGCTGAGAAGCAAAAAGCAGCGTGCTTTCGTTCGCAGTTACGACTCGGACTGACAGCAGTCGGCCCGATGCACCGACGTATGCTTGACGGGTGTCACGAATCGTTATCGCCGCGGCGCTGATCGTGGCGGGTTGTTGCGCGCCGGCCGGTGTCGCGCACGCAGATCCGGCACCGCCGCCTCCGCCGCCGGGACCGAAGACGAGCTTCGGTGACGGCACCTATGCGGTGGGAACCGACATCACGCCCGGTGTGTACCAGTCCGCCGGCCCCGTCGGCGACGGTGCGTGCTACTGGAAACGGGTCAACGGCGACGGCATCGTCGCCAATGCCATGACCAAGAAGCCGCAGACCGTTCAGATCGAGGCGGGCGATACGGCCTTCACGAGCAGCGAGTGCCAGGACTGGCAGAAGACCGACGCCGCGCCGCCGCCGAAGCCGAATCCCATCGACGTGCTCGGCCAGCTCGGCAGTCTGCTAGGTGCCGGCGCCGCGCCAGCCGCGCCGAGCGGGGGCTGACGACAGCCCGGCGTCCGCTAACCGAGAAAGGTGGCGACCGCCGACGTGAGATCGGGGGACGCCGACGTCGACAGGTTCTGGTAGGTGCCGCCGCTGATCTGGGCGACACCCTCCCACGCCGCGCGGTCGGGATCGCCGCCGAAGTCGATCACGTTGATCGCGATCGGCTTTGCGGGGTCGAAGGTGCGGCGCACATAGTCCTGCAGCCCGCTGGCGTCGAGGCTCTGGTCGGTGTGCGGACCGGCGGTGATCACGAGGATCGAATTGCTCTGTCCAGGACGGAACTTCGCCAACGCGTCGTCGTAGATCATTCGCAGAGTGGTGAAGGACACCGCACCGCCTGCAGAGGCGGTCTGCCCGTCAAGTGCCGCGGCCAGGGCCGCTGCGCGCGGCTTGCCGTCCACGGGGTCGGACAGCGGACCCGTCGCCACCTCTGACCGCCCCTCGACACCGTCGAACGTCCACAGCCCGACCGCCGCCGTTTGGGGCATCGTCTGCACTTGCGCGTCGAGGGCGGCCACCACATTGGCCAGCCGGCTCTTGCCACCCTCCTGTGCGCTCATCGACTGGTCGAGCATGATCGTCACGGCCGCGTTGCCCGCCGGCGCGGTCAGCGCGTTGGCCAGGGTGGCCCGCATAGAGCTGTCGCCGACCGACAGGGGAGCCGACACCGGCGCGAAGTTCGTGATGTCACTCTTCGGCGGCTGGCCGCCGTCGGTGCGAAATCCGAGCTTGGCGAGCTCGGAGAGTTGTTCGGGCTTGCGCAGGAAGCGGGAGAACTCGCTGGCTGCGGTGACCTGTTCCTGGGACAGCCACGTGCCCTTGAGCAGAACCGTCGGATAGTCGGCGATCGCGGTCGGACCGGGCGGAAGCCACGAGGCCACCACGTTCTTCGCGTCGGACAGAGACGTACCGCGCTGATAGAGCTGCTGCTCGGTGGTGACGACGGCGTGCACAGGGGCGGCAGCCGGGTCGCTCGCGTTGAGCAGTGCGTCCATCGCGGTCGTCGCCTTGTTGTCGGCGAGCTTGGGTGCGCCCGACATCAGGGTGTTCACCGCACCGGTGCCCGCACTCGGTGGCGATCCGGCGGGCGCCGAAGCTGCCGCGACGGCCTCTGCCGCGAGATAGGACGCGTCGCTGTCGCCGTTGAGTGGCAGGGCGAGGCGCAAGGATCCCCAGCCTGGCAGGTTCATGCCGTTCAAAGAGTTGGGGTTGCTCTGAAGACCGGGAAGCGTGCCCCAATTCTGCTGCGCGAGAGCACCTTTGAGCGGGGGTTGGATCGCCAGCAGCACCGGCGAGCTGACCAGCGAGCGACTGTCGTCGACGGTTTCCTCGCCGGCCACCGCCTCGAGGCGGGCCTGCGAGATCGAACTACCGGGAATCCACAGGGCCGGACGTTCGCCCAGCTCCGCCGGCCAGGTGCCGACGAAGCCGTTGATCACCTGGTCGGATTCGGCAGGTTTGACGTCCAATGCAACGCAGCTGTCGCCGACGGGGTTGGCGGTTTCGTTGAATTTCTTTGCCAGCGTGGCTATCTCGCTCGAGATGGCCGGGTCGGCGACGACGGCGACGGCCTTCTGACCGTCGACGCACCTCGCGGAGGCGATGCTGGACCTGTTGGAAAGCGCATCTCCGAAGAAGCGCCACAGGATGACGGCCGCCACCACCACGACGACCGCGACCAGCGCGCCGATGACACCCCAGCTGACGCCGCGGCGACCAGGTTGGATCGCACGGTGGCTGCCGGTCCATTCGCCGCCTTCCCAGTCGCCTGAGTGCTGCGCGCGGGGTGGAGGTTTCGGTGCAGGTGAACGTGCGGCGTACGACGGCGATTCGGCGGCCGGCCGACGGAACTGGGGTTCGGCGGGCTCGGGATCTCGATAACCGGTCCGCAGGTAGTCCGGCAGGTCGGAATACTCGGCCTCGGGGTAATCGGACTCGGGATACTCGGACTCGTACTCGTCGTCGTAGTCCGACTCGTACTCGGTCTCGAACTCGGACTTTCCGTACTCCGGCTCGCCGTGACCCGGTTCCTGGTACCCGGTGTCGTCATAGCGCTGCCGGTAGCCCGACTCTGCAGAATCCGGGTAGTCGCGCTGGCCATAGCGCGGGTAGTCGGGCTCCGCAGGGGCCGTCGGATAGCCCGGTTGGTCATACGGCTCGTCGTAGGGCGGAACCAGCGGCTGCTCGAACGACTCGGTCGCATCGGCTGCGCCAGCGGGGGTGCCGTCGGAGGACTCCTCGGGGTCGGGAATGCTGTGCCTACCCACTCCTGCGCCCGCGTCCTCTCCGTTCGTCGATCATTGCTGGCACGTCACTGCCTCGCCGAAGTCTATCCATGCCATCGAAACCTGCCGGTCAGCCGGCGTTGCTGGGATTCGCTGCTTTGAACTCGCGCCTGCGCCGGTGCAGGATCGGCTCGGTGTAGCCGTTGGGCTGCTGCGCCCCGGACAGGATCAACTCCTGGGCGGCCTGGAAGGCGATGCTGGCGTCCGGGTCGGGGGCCATCGGCCGGAACTCCGGATCGGACTCGTTCTGTTTGTCCACCACCGCTGCCATCCGTCGCAGGCTGGCCTTCACGTCGTCGTCGGTGATGACGCCGTGCCGGAGCCAGTTGGCCAGCAGCTGACTGGAGATGCGCAGCGTTGCGCGGTCCTCCATCAGGGCGACGTCGTGGATGTCGGGCACCTTGGAGCAGCCGACCCCTGCGTCGATCCAGCGGACGACGTAGCCAAGGATCGACTGGCAGTTGTTGTCGACCTCCTCGCGGATCTCCTCGGGCGCCCAGGCCAGCTCCTTGGCCAACGGAATGGCCAGCAGCTCGTCGACGGTGGTGCGGGTCTTGCCCTGGAGCTCCTTCTGCACCTCGAACACATCGACCTCGTGATAGTGCATGGCGTGCAGCGTGGCCGCGGTCGGCGACGGCACCCACGCAGTGGTGGCGCCCGCCTTCGGCTGCCCGATCTTCTGCTCGACCATGTCGGCCATCAGCTCGGTCATCGCCCACATGCCCTTGCCAATCTGGGCTTTACCGGTGAAGCCCGCGGCCAGACCAGCGTCGACGTTGGCGTCCTCGTAGGCCTTGATCCACGTGGTGCCCTTCATCGCGCCCTTGCGGATCATCGGACCCGCTTCCATCGACGTGTGGATCTCGTCGCCGGTGCGGTCGAGGAATCCGGTGTTGATGAACACCACCCGGTCGGCGGCGGCCTTGATGCACGCCTTCAAGTTGAGGGTGGTGCGGCGTTCCTCGTCCATGATGCCGACCTTGATGGTGGCGGGCGGCAGGCCGAGCACGTCCTCGACGCTGGCGAACAGCTCGGCGGTGAAGGCGACCTCGTCGGGACCGTGCATCTTCGGCTTGACGATGTAGATCGAGCCGGCGCGGCTGTTGACCAGCGGGCCGTTGCCGTCGCCCGCCCTCAGGCCGTGCATGGCGATCAGGCTGGTGAAGATCGCGTCCTGGATGCCCTCGTACACCTCGTTACCGTCGGCGTCGACGATCGCGTCGTTGGTCATCAGATGTCCGACGTTGCGGACGAAGAGCAGGCTGCGGCCAGGCAGCGTGAAGTGCTCGCCGCCTTCCAGAGCCGATCCGTCGGCGCCATCGGGCCGCGCGGTCTTGTAGGTGCGGTCCTGGTTGAGGACCCGGCTGAACGTCTTGCCGTCCTTGGTGACGTCCTCGGACAGGTCGCCCCTGTTCAGCCCGAGCCAGTTGCGGTAGCCGAGCACCTTGTCGTCGGCGTCGACGGCGGCCACCGAATCCTCGAAGTCCTGGATGGTGGTGATGGCCGACTCGAGCACAACATCCTTGATTCCGGCGTTGTCGGTCGAGCCGACGGGGGACTGCGGGTCGATGAGGATCTCGATGTGCAGGCCGTTGTTGACCAGAAGCACAGACCATTCGGGAGAGCCGAGCTCGCCGGTGTAGCCGATGAACTTGTCCGGATCGGCCAGGCCGACGGATCGGTCGGCGGTAGCCACCTGCAGGCGGCCGTCGTCGACGCTCAGTCCGGTGGCGTCGACCCATGAACCGGACTCCAGCGGCACCGCCTGATCGAGGAATCCGCGGGCGTAGGCGATGACCTTGTCGCCGCGCACCTTGTTATAACCCGAGGTCTTCTCGGCGCCGTCGTCCTCTGGGATGACGTCGGTGCCGTAGAGCGCGTCATACAGCGAGCCCCAGCGGGCGTTGGCGGCGTTGAGGGCGAACCGCGCATTGAGTATCGGCACCACCAGCTGCGGGCCCGCGGTGGTGGTGATCTCGTCGTCGACCCCGGAGGTGGTGATCGTGAAGTCTTCTGGCTCCGGCTGCAGGTATCCGATTTCGGTCAGGAACTGCTTGTAGGCCTGCGGGTCGAGCGGCTCGAGGACGCGGTGGCGGTGCCATTTGTCGATCTGGGCCTGCAGTTCGTCCCGCCGCCCCAGCAGATCCTGGTTCTTCGGGGTCAAATCGGCGACGACCTTGTCGACTCCCGACCAGAAGGTGTCGGGGTCGATGTCGGTGCCCGGCAGCGCCTCGTCGTTGACGAAGTCATACAGCGTCTGGGCGACGCGCAGGTTTCCTACCGTCACACGATCGGTCATCTCGTTCCTCCCTCGGCTGCATGGCGCCGCATGGCGCACTGCCGTCGATCCAGTTTACCCGCGAGTAGCAGGGCTAATTCCCGGCGGCGGTCAGCGCTGCGGCCAGCAATTGGTCACATCGGTCGGCGATCGCGGTCCGCAACGGCGCCGCCCGCGCGGCGACCTCCTGCTGCTCACGGACGTAGAGCGCCCGACCGGCCGGGGTTTCGACGGCGATCGGCTCGAAACCGTAGCCGGTGAGGTCGTACGGGCTGGCTCGCATGTCGAGCGCGCGGGCGTCGGCGGCCAGCTCGAGGCAGCCGATCAGCAACTCGGACTCGACGAGGGGACCCAACTTGTAGCACCACTTGTACAGGTCCATGTTGGCGTGCACGCAGCCCGGCTGCTCCCAACCCGACTGCTCGGCGCGTGAAGGGGTGCCCGCGTTCATCGCGGCCGCTGGTTCAGTGAAGAACCGGAACGCGTCGAAGTGGGTGCAGCGCAACGGTATCGACTCCACAACCGCGTCGGTTGCGTCCTTTCCGAGCCGCAGCGGCACCCGTTCGTGCCGCACGGCCGGCGCCCGGTACACCATCGCCCACTCGTGCATTCCGAAGCAATTCATCCTGGGGGAGCGGCTTGCCGTGGCGCGCAACAGATTCGCGACGAATCCCACGGTGTCGACGCGGGACCTCAGATGCTCGAAGGCCACCGTCACGCCCGCCGGATGGGGACCGTATCCGGTGCGGTTCAGATAGGCCCGCGCGGCCCTGCTGTCCGGTCCGCCGAGCACAACGCCGAAGCCGGGATGCCAGACGTGAAGTTGGCGCGGCCGCAGGCTGTAATAGCGAAACAGGAAGTCCCACACCGGATGTGGCTCGCCGATCTGCGCCCGCTCGCGGTGCGGCGCGAGGAACTCCTCGACGCGGCTGCGATGCGCCCGCTCTCGCGTCGTCCAGTCGTCCTCGGCGAGCAGCCAGTCAGCCACCGTGGGTCCGATGTCGCATCGTGCCGACCAGGTCCTCGACGAGATCCTCGAGTGCCACCATCGCAGTCACGCTGCCGTCTTCGGCGGTGACCAGGGCGAGGTGACTGTTGCTGCGGCGCAGCCGCGACAACGCGTCGGGCAGCGGCAACGACGCGGGCACCTGGGGCAGCGGCCTGACCACCCCGAGGTCGACGACGGCGTCGGTGTCGTTCACCAGCTTCAAGATGTCCTTGATGTGGACGTAACCGATGAACCGCCCGTCACCGCCGGTGACAGGGAATCGGGAGTAGCCGCTGTCCTCCAGGGCCTGTTGGATCGCCCGGACGGTGGGGCCGCTGTCGGCGGCGGCC
This sequence comes from Mycolicibacterium stellerae, assembly GCF_003719305.1. GTDB lineage: Bacteria > Actinomycetota > Actinomycetes > Mycobacteriales > Mycobacteriaceae > Mycobacterium > Mycobacterium stellerae. The sequence goes on along the minus strand of NZ_RARC01000043.1, from coordinate 18,743 downwards.
GCGGACACCGCGTGGACCTCGCTCAGCGGGATGGCCACATCGGCGACGACCCGGGTGCGAATCTGCAGGGCGCGCGACAACCTGTTGTGTTCCTCGGTGTCGAGCAGTCCCTCGGACAACGACTCGGCGATCATCTCCGAGAGCTCGACCGACGAAACCGTGTTCTCCAGTTCGGGTTTGGCCTTGATGCCCACGGTGCGAAGCACCATGTGCGCGCACCAGTCGTACACCGCGATAACGGGCCGCGCCAGACGAACCCACGCCAGATACGGCGGGACGAGCAGCATCGCCGCCGACTCCGGGCCTGCGATGGCAATGTTCTTGGGCACCATCTCGCCGAGCAGCACATGCAGCACCACGACGATCGTGATCGCGATGACGAACGACACCGTGTGCAGAAGGGCGTCGGGGACGCCGAGCAGGTCGAACGGCTTCTCGAGCAGGTGCGCCACCGCGGGCTCACCGACCCGGCCGAGCAGAATCGAGCAGATCGTGATGCCGAGCTGCGCTCCCGCCAGCATCACCGACAGGTTCTGGCCGGCTCGGATCACCGCGACCGCGCGGCGCTTGCCCTGTTCGGCGAGTGCTTCGAGGCGATCGCGGCGCGCCGAGATCAGCGCGAACTCCGCACCGACGAAGAACGCGTTCGCCGCGAGCAGCGCAACGGTGAGAAGCACCCCGAGGATGTCGCCGCCCATCAGCGCTCACCGCCTCGGTCGTCGGAGTCGCCGCGGCGGCCCTGCTTGGTCAGCTCGAGCAGATCGATGCGCCTGCCGTCCATCCGCACGACCGTCGCCAGCCAGCGCACCGGATCGTCCATCGGCCCGTCGGTGTCGAATGCTGTCAGCTCGACGGCCTCGCCTGGCTTGGGAATGTGGCCGAGCTCCTGCATCACCAGGCCGCCGATCGTCTCGTATTCGCCTTCGGGAGCGCGGAATCCGGCGTTCTCGGCCACCTCATCGATGCGCAGCAGCCCCGAAACTCGCCAGCTGTCGCGGCTCATTCGCAGCACATCGGGTGTCACGTCGTCGTGCTCATCGCGGACGTCGCCGACGATCTCCTCGATCAGGTCTTCCATGGTGACCATCCCTGCGGTGCCGCCGTATTCGTCGGCCACCAGCACGGTTTGCAGCCCGCTGGCCCGCACCTGCGCCATCACGTCGTCGCCGTCGAGCGTCGAGGGCACCACGGGCACCTCGGTGGCCAGGCCGGCCAGCGCGGTGCGCGGTCGATCGCCGGGCGCCACCTCGAAGACCTGTTTGACGTGCACGAGCCCGATCGTCTCGTCCAGGTCGCCCTCCACGATCGGGAAGCGGGAGTAGCCGGTCTCCATCGCCATCACGACAAGATCGGCGACGTTCTGGTCGGCCTGCAGGACCTCGATCTTGGACCGCGGTGTCATCAGCTCCTCGGCGGTTCGCGACCCGAACTGCAGCGAACGGTCCACCAGGGCGGCCGTCACCGGGTCGAGTGCGCCACGGCGCGCGGAGTTGCGGACCAGCGAACCGAGCTCCTGCGGTGAGCGCGCCGAGCGCAATTCCTCGGCGGGCTCGATGCCGAGCCTGCGCAGGATCCAGTTGGCGGTCCCGTTCGTCAGTTTGATCACCGGGGTGAAGAACATCGAGAACAACACTTGGGGCCCGGCCACCACGCGCGCGGTCTCCAACGGCCGTGCCACCGCAAGGTACTGCGCAACCAGCTCGCCGAAGACCATCGACACCGAGGTGGCGATCAGCAGCGAGAGCGCAAGGGCCAGGCCACCCGCGACGCCCTCACTCAGCGACAAGCCCGCGAAGGCGGGCGTCAGCAGCCGTGCGATCAGCGGCTCGGCGAGGTAGCCGGTGATGAGCGTGGTCACCGATATGCCGACCTGCGCACCGGACAATTGGAATGACAACGTCCTGTGGGCGCGCTGGACCAGCTGGTCACGCCGGCCACCGGTGCGGGCGTTGGCGTCGACCGTGCTGCGCTCCAGGGCCGTCAAAGAGAACTCGGCCGCCACGAAAACCGCCGTCCCCAGCGTGAGGACGATGAAGGCCAACAGGGCCAGCAGTGTGTAAGCGACGCTCATCGCGTCCTCGTCAGACCCTCGCCGGACCGAATGTCCGGCCGACTAGAGGAGGGTTCGGCGTCGGGCTCGGCTCCGGTCACATTTCCCGGCATCGGCGGGGCCTGCCCCTCGTCCCGGAAGCTCGAGGCCTCAACGGGTGCCTGCGGCACGAATTACCTTTCTGTGGGTGGCCAAAATGAATGCCTTATGTTAGCCGGTCGGACCGGATCGGCTGAGTTACCAACCCGTCGGTAGCGGGTGGCCCTCGGCGAAGCCCGCCGCCGACTGAACGCCCAGCACGGCCTTCTCGTGCAACTCGGCGATGGTGTTGGCCCCGACGTATGTGCACGTGCTCCGCACACCCGAGGTGACGTGGTCGAGCAGATCCTCCACACCACCGCGCGATGGGTCAAGACCCATCCGCGACGTGGAGATCCCTTCCTCGAACAGCGCCTTGCGGGCACGGTCGAACGGGCTGTCGCCCGCCGTTCGCGCGGCCACCGCCCGCTTGGATGCCATGCCGTAGCTCTCCTTGTACGGCTGGTCCTCGCGATCGCGCATCAGGTCGCCAGGCGACTCGTAGGTGCCTGCGAACCACGACCCGATCATCACGTTGGACGCACCCGCGGCGAGCGCCAGCGCGACATCGCGCGGATGACGCACACCACCGTCGGCCCAGACGTGGCCGCCGAGTTGCCTTGCCGCCGCGGCACATTCGACGACAGCGGAGAACTGCGGACGGCCGACGCCGGTCATCATCCTCGTGGTGCACATGGCACCAGGACCGACACCGACCTTGACGATGGATGCCCCCGCGTTGATCAGGTCCCTTGTGCCCTCCGCCGACACCACGTTGCCTGCCGCCAGCGGCAGGCCCAGGTCGAGCGAGGACACCGCGTCGATCGCGTCCAGCATCTTGGCCTGATGCCCGTGCGCGGTGTCGACCACGAGCAGGTCGGCGCCCGCCTCGGCCAGCGCACGCGCCTTGGCTCCGACATCGCCGTTGATGCCGATCGCCGCCGCGATCCGCAACCGGCCACGGGAGTCGATGGCAGGGGTGTAGATCCCGGCCCGGATCGCGCCGGTGCGGGTCAGCACGCCTGCCAGGATGCCGTCGGCATCGGTCATCACCGCGACGTCGACCGGGGCGTGTTCGAGCAGGTCGAAGACCTTTCGCGGGTCGGTGCCAACGGGTGCCGTGACGAAATCGGTGATCGAGACGTCGCGCACCCTTGCGAAACGGTCGACGCCGAAGCAGTTGGCCTCGGTGACCAGACCGATCGGTCGGCCTTCTGACACCACCACCGCGGCGCCGTGGGCACGTTTGTGGATCAGCGCGGTGGCGTCGGACACCGAATCGTCGGGCAGAAGCGTCACAGGTGTGTCCACGACGAGGTCGCGGGTCTTGACGAAGTCGACCGTTTCCTTGACCGCTGAGATCGGAAGGTCCTGCGGCAGAACCACGAGTCCGCCGCGTCGGGCCACCGTCTCGGCCATCCGCCTGCCTGCGACCGCCGTCATGTTGGCCACCACGACGGGGATGGTGGTGCCCGAACCGTCGGAGGTCGACAGGTCGACGTCGAACCGCGACGCCACATCCGACCGACCGGGAACGATGAATACGTCGTCGTAGGTCAGGTCATAAGGCGGCGAGTGCCGGTCCAGAAATCTCATCGCTGACCAGTCTAGATACTCGCCGAAACTGCGGAGAGATCGCGTGTCAGAGCGCTATGGCGATCTGCCCGCAGTCTCGACGGTTGGGTGCGCTCAGGCGGGCACTTCAGTGTGGTCCCCGCTCCAGAGGGTGTGGAACTTCTTGCTCGGGTCGTCGTCGATGCGACCGTAGGTGTGTGCACCGAAGAAGTCGCGAAGGCCCTGTGTCAACGCGGCGGGCAGCCGCTCGGTGCGCAGGGCGTCGTAGTACGACAGCGCCGAGCTGAAGCCCGGGATCGGGATGCCGAGCTGGGTCGCGGTGACCACCACGCGGCGCCAGCTGTCGATCGCGGACTCGATCGCACTGCGGAAGTACGGGGCCACGATCAGCGTCGGCAGATCCGGGTTCTCGTCGAACGCCTCCTTGATCCGGTTGAGGAACTTCGCCCGGATGATGCAGCCGCCACGCCAGATGGTCGCGAGGTCGCCGGGTGTGATGCCCCAGTCGTATTCAGCGCTGCCCGCTTGAATCTGGTTGAAGCCCTGGGCATAGGCGATGATCTTCGACGCGTACAGCGCCTTGCTCACATCCTCGGTGAATTGCGCTGCGTCAGTTGGCTTTTCGCCGAGATCGCCCGATGCAAGGCCGGTGGTGGCCTTGCGTTGTGCGACGGACCCGGACAGCGCTCGGGCGAACACCGCCTCGGCGATGCCGGTAACTGGCACCCCAAGGTCGAGTGCCGATTTGACGGTCCAGCGGCCGGTGCCCTTCTGTTCGGCCTCATCGAGGATGACGTCGACCAGCGGCTTACCCGTCTTGGCGTCGGTCTGGCGCAGCACCTCTGCGGTGATCTCGATGAGGAAGCTGTCGAGGTCGCCCTTGTTCCATTCGGCGAAGACATCGGCGATCTCGCCTGCGGACTTGCCGAGGCCGTCACGCAGAAGCTGGTAGGCCTCGCCGATGAGCTGCATATCGGAGTACTCGATGCCGTTGTGCACCATCTTCACGAAATGGCCTGCGCCGTCGGGGCCGATATGGGTGCAGCAGGGCACGCCGTCGACGTGCGCGGAGATCTCCTCGAGCAGCGGGCCGAGCGACTTGTAGGACTCCGCAGGTCCGCCCGGCATGATCGACGGGCCGTTCAGCGCACCCTCCTCGCCGCCGGAAATACCTGCGCCGACGAAGTGCAGGCCGCGGTCGCGCATCGCCTTCTCCCGACGAATCGTGTCGGTGTACAACGCGTTTCCGCCGTCGATGATGATGTCGCCCTCTTCCATCGCGTCGGCGAGCTCGTTGATGACGGCGTCGGTCGGGTCACCAGCCTTGACCATGATCAATACCCGACGGGGCTTTTCGAGCGCATCGAGGAATTCCGGGATCGTCTCGCTGCGCACGAACTTGCCCTCCGAGCCGTGCTCTTCGAGCAGGGCGTCGGTCTTGGCGATCGACCTGTTGTGCAGGGCGACGGTGTATCCGTGATGGGCGAAGTTTCGAGCGATGTTGGATCCCATCACGGCAAGGCCGGTGACGCCGATCTGAGCGGTGCCAGTGGTAGCGGAGGACTGAGCTGATTCAGACAACTAATGCAGCCTTTCGTTGTTTTGTTGTGGCACAGGTAGTTTCGGTGAAAATAAGAAGGCACAGCCTATGCGATGAACAGTCGGTGTAGCTCGGTGAGCCACGGCACCGCCAGCGCAACGGTTGGCACGACGAGCACGGCAGCCGCCGCCAAGTATGCAGTCATGGCGAGCACGATGCTATTGCCGCGACCGCCCAGACGCCGCACCCGCAGCACCGTGGAAGGCCCGCCCGCGGCCATCGCGCCCGCAGGGGTCCGGCCTGCCGCGCAGGCGACAAGGGCGCGGGCCAGGGGAGCGGGACCCGTGGCCCGCAATGCGGCGTCGTCGGCGAGCAGCTCGATGAGAAGCCGAACCGCATCCAGTGCGCTGGCGCTTCGGACAAAGCGAGGGAACGCGGCGTGCACCGCGGTGAACATCTCGAGCACCAGATCGTGCCTGGCCCGCAGATGGGCACGCTCGTGGGACAGGATGGCCGCTATCTCCTTGTCCGCCAAGGTCGTCAGCGTGCCCTCGCTGACGACGACGCGACTACGCACACCGGGCAGGCAGTAGGCCAACGGTTCGGCCACGTCGAGGACTCGGAGCCCGTCCCCGGCACGCGGGTGGTGCCCCCACTTCTGCGATTTGCCCACCAGGTCGACCACCATGCGGTGGTGTGCCCGGCGCCGCCGCGTCGCGATCGCCACCTCAACAACGGCGACCACGAGCCTGGCGCCGACGAGCATCGTGAGGGCGAAGACCAACACGTAGGCGATCCACAGCGGCCAGCCGAGCACCTCGATCTCGCTCGTGATGGTCGCCGTCGGCCGGCCGTCCGGGCCGGGCACGAACAGCCGGCTCGCTATCGCGATCCCCGCGCTGAACGCCGACAGTACTGCGGCCAACGCGATGGACTGCCACAACACGATCGAGGCCCGTGGCGCCCGCATCGGCCACACCGCGCGGGCAAGCAAGGCCGGAACGGGTCCGACCAGCAGCAGCGCGACGAACGTGAAGGCCAGGGCTGACACCCTGCCAGTCTCCCCTAGGGAGAGCCCGGACCGCCACCGGATGGGGGCATTTCGTCACCGTCTGTTTTGTTGCTCGCGTGCGCAGCGTTCGTCTCCAACTCGGCAAGTGCGCGTCGCAGCGCGGCCGCCTCGTCGGCGCCGACCCGCTCGACGAAGTGCACGAGCGCGGCCTCCCTGCCACCGGAATCGGCGGCCTGGTGGAGTGCGTCGACCATCAGGCCGGCAACCAGTTCGTCACGGCCGTGCGTCGGCGCGTACCGGTGGGCACGGTCGTCGCGGTGCTGAACCACGAGGTTCTTTTTGGCCAGCCGCTGAAGCACGGTCATGATCGTGGTGTACGCCAGGTCGCGCTCAGCTGCCAACGCCTCGTGTACCTGGCGCACGGTTTGAGGTTCGCGCGATGCCCACAGGTGGTCCATCACCGCGCGTTCGAGGTCACCTAGACGCGTCAACTTGGCCATGTTCTGTTCATCTCCAAAAGGGCGATTCATCAAGGGTACTACGGCGTTACTACCGTGCGTCGTATGCGAACCGCAGGTGCGGTGGTCCAGCCTCCGCGCGCTGCGTCGGCACCGCTCATCGCCCCCTCTGGGACATCGCTGTGAGTCCAGTCACAGCAGGCAGCCGCACACTTCGTCATGACTATAGTAAGGCTACCCTAACTTACTTCGGAGGTGTCATGACGGTCTTGGTCGACGACCCGCTCATCGCGGGCATGGCAATCACGCGAACGCTGCCACTGCATGAGTCAAGCCGCCGGTTGCGCGAGCTGTATCCCGAATGCCCCCGCGTGTACGGCGTCGCGGTGATGTCCGATCTGACCCGGCGGCGGTGGTGGCCGCTTCACGAGGCGCTCACGACGGATCGACTCAGGGAGATGTTCCAGATCGGCGCGCTCGAGATGGACAGCCCAGTGGCCGCCGCCCAGCAGCTTGCCGCAACCGTGGCGCATGTCGTCATCGGCAGGGTGATTCCGCTCCTCGTGCTCGAAGGACGGGCGTGGGACAGCGGCCTGGAGAACCTCTGGGTGCACGCCGATTCCGAGGGTGCGATCGACTGGGTCGGCGTGGTCGATCCGACGCTGCGGGCGCTGCCCGACGATCCGTTCTTCGGCGACCGCACAGACGTAGGCGCGGCGCGCTTCGCCCGCGACGGAATGGTCCGGCTGCCCAGCGAGGCGGCGTTGACGACCTGGGTCGCCCACCGCAGCCACCGTGCGCTCAATCCGTTGTTCGCCACGATCGTCGACGTCAGCGGAGGGGCGATTTCGATGTCGTCGATGTGGAACATCGTCGGCGCAGCGGTGGTTGGCGCCGCCACGCACATCCCCCTGCTGGCCAGGTCAAGCGAACTGGTCAGCATGCGTCGCGGGCAGGCGGTACTCGACGCGCTGGTCGGGTTCGGGCTTCCGGTCCGCGGCGGGCAGCGACCCCGCGAGGGGAAGGGCTTGCTTAATTAGGGCAGGCTTGCCTATCCTAGGCTAGTAGTTGGACCGGCCGGAGTCCTGAGGGCTGCAGAGACCCACGGTCCACTCCAGGGCGGGTCCCGTGCCGTTGGTGCGGGGCCCGCCCACTATCTTTTCTTCCCCGGCTCGCCCCAGGCTCCTTCAGCCCTTCTCGACGGCGCCGCCGCTCTCCGCCCAGTCGCCGAACCCGCCGAGGTTGTATACCTCGTCGTAGCCCATCTCCTTGAGCGCCTGCCCGGACAGTGCCGCCCGGCCGCCGGACGCGCAGTACAGGACGACGGCTTTGTCCTTCGCGAAGTTCTTGTCGTAGTAGGGGGTATCGGCGTCGGCGCGGAACTCCACCATCCCGCGTGGGATGTGGACGGCACCTGCGATCTTGCCGCTCTTTTCGACCTCGGCGGCGTCCCGGACGTCGACGACGAGGGCACCGGCCTCGATCTTGCGCTTGGCGTCGTCGACAGAAATACGCGGCACGACCGCGTTGGCCGCTGCTACCAAATCCTTCACACTTTTACCCATGTCCCGACGGTATCGCGAGGCCCGCTGCGCGCGTGGGGACTTCACCGTGTAGACACTCCTTGTGTCATCTGTGCCAATGCAGGATCTCGGTAAGGGGTTCGACAGCGAGCTGGGCCTCAAATTCCTCGAGATCACTCCGGACGGCGGACGTGCCGAACTGGAGATTCACGACAAGCTGCTTCAGCCGTGGGGGATCGTGCACGGCGGTGTGTACTGCTCCATCATCGAGAGCCTGGCGAGCGTGTCGGGTGCTGTCTGGTTCGCCGAAACGGGTGCCGACGGCACGGTCGTCGGTGTCAACAACAACACCGACTTCCTGCGCGCGATCTCCTCCGGCACTGTGACAGCGGTGTCGACGCCGATTCATCGCGGTCGGCGCCAACAGCTCTGGTTGATCGAGATCACCGACGACAAGGGCCGCATGGTGGCACGCGGACAGGTGCGGCTGCAGAACATCTCGCAGGAATAGCGCGCACCGAGCGCTGCGGACTCGCGCCACCCGTGGCAGCATCCCCGCTATGCGTCTCACCCCGCACGAGCAGGACCGACTGCTGATCTCGTATGCGGCCGAGCTTGCCCGGCGCCGTCAAGCGCGCGGACTTCGGCTGAATCACCCCGAGGCCGTCGCCCTGCTGACCGACCACCTGCTCGAGGGTGCCCGCGACGGGCGCACCGTCGCCGAGCTCATGGTCAGCGGCCGCGAGGTGCTCGGCCGCGACGAGGTGATGGAGGGCGTCCCCGAGATGCTGCACGACGTGCAGGTGGAGGCGACGTTCCCCGACGGCACCAAACTCGTCACCGTCCACGATCCGATCTCATGAACAGCGAGGAGCCGAAGGCGGATCACGCATCCTGGGCACCGGGACAAATCATCTACGGCGACGGCGATATCGCCATCAACGAAGGCGCGCAGCGACTCACCATGGACGTCGTCAACACCGGTGACCGCCCTGTGCAGGTCGGCAGCCACGTGCATCTACCGCAGGCAAACGCGGCACTCGACTTCGATCGGGCTGCCGCTCACGGCCACCGCCTCGATATCCCGGCCGGCACCGCCGTTCGCTTCGAACCCGGTGTCGCCCAGCATATTTCGCTGGTTCCGCTCAATGGCACGCGCGAGGTGCACGGCCTGAGCCTCAATCCGCCCGGCAAATTGGACGCCTCATGACCGAACTGTCGAGGGCCCGCTACGCCGCCCTTTTCGGGCCAACCACCGGCGACCGGATCCGGCTGGCCGACACCGACCTGTTCGTCGAGATCACCGAAGACCGCAGCGGGGGTCCGGGCCTGGCGGGCGACGAGGCGGTGTTCGGCGGCGGCAAGGTGCTGCGCGAATCGATGGGGCAAGGCCGTGCGACCAGGGCCGACGGCGCGCCGGACACCGTCATCACCGGCGTGGTGATCATCGACTACTGGGGGATCATCAAGGCCGACATCGGTATTCGCGACGGTCGCATCATCGCCATCGGCAAGGCTGGCAACCCGGACACCATGAGCGGCGTTCATCCCGATCTGGTTGTCGGACCGTCGACCGAGATCATCGCGGGTAACGGCAGGATCGTGACGGCCGGCGCCATCGACTGCCACGTGCACCTCATCTGCCCGCAGATCATGGAAGAGGCCCTCGGGGGCGGCATCACCACCATCATCGCGGGCGGAACGGGTCCCGCGGAGGGCAGCAAGGCGACCACCGTGACCCCCGGTGCGTGGCACCTGGCGCGGATCCTCGAGTCGTTGGACACGTGGCCGTTGAACATCGCGCTTCTCGGCAAGGGCAACACGGTCAGCACCGAGGCGATGTGGGAACAACTGCGCGCCGGCGCGGCGGGGTTCAAGCTTCACGAGGACTGGGGCACCACGCCCGCGGCGATCGACGCCTGCCTCAGGGTTGCCGAGGCGTCCGGCGTTCAGGTGAACATCCACACCGACACCCTCAACGAGATGGGTTTTGTGGAGAACACGCTCAACGCGATCGGCGGCAGATCCATCCACGCCTACCACACCGAGGGCGCAGGCGGCGGGCACGCGCCGGACATCATCACGGTTGCGGCCGAGTCCTATGTGCTGCCGAGTTCGACGAACCCGACCCGGCCGCACACCGTCAACACGCTCGACGAACACCTGGACATGCTGATGGTGTGCCATCACCTGAACCCAAGCGTCCCAGAGGATCTCGCCTTCGCCGAGAGTCGCATCCGACCGTCGACGATCGCCGCGGAGGATCTACTGCACGACATCGGCGCCATCTCGATGATCGGTAGCGATGCCCAAGCGATGGGCCGCATCGGCGAGGTGGTGTTGCGGACCTGGCAGACGGCACACGTGATGAAGCGCCGCCGCGGCGCACTGGAAGGCGACGGCGACGCGGATAACAATCGTGCCCGCCGCTACGTTGCGAAATACACCATCTGCCCGGCGGTCGCGCATGGGTTGGATTCGGAAATCGGCTCCGTCGAGGTCGGCAAGCTCGCCGACCTGGTGCTGTGGGAGCCCGCCTTCTTCGGGGTCCGACCGCATGCGGTCATCAAGGGCGGCATGATCGCGTGGGCGGCGATGGGCGATGCGAATGCATCCATTCCGACGCCGCAGCCGGTATTGCCGCGGCCGATGTTCGGGGCGGCGCCTGCCGCGGCTGCGGCCACGTCGGTGCACTTCGTGTCGCCGCAGGCGATCGACGACAAGCTGGCTGACCGGCTCGCCGTCAATCGTCGCCTTGTGCCGGTCTCCGATGTTCGCAAGATCGGCAAGGCCGACATGCCGCTCAACGATGCTCTGCCGCGGATCGAGGTCGAGCCGGACACGTTCACGGTCCGCATCGACGGCGAGGTCTGGCAGGAACAGCCCGCGGCCGAACTGCCCATGGCACAACGATATTTCCTGTTCTGATGACGAGCCTGGCGACGCTGCTGGCACTGGCCGACTCCCGGCTACCGACCGGCGGGCATGTGCATTCGGGCGGCGTCGAGGAAGCGGTGACCAGCGGCCTGGTCGTTGACCTCCCGACATTGCGGGCGTTCCTGACTCGCCGAATCGCTACCCAGGGGTTGGTGACGGCGTCGGTTGCCGCAGCAGTGCACACCGGATCGCTTTCGGTCGCCGCCGCCGATCGCGAAACCGACGCCCGCACACCGGCTCCGGCCGCCCGTCAGGCATCCCGCGCGCAGGGGCGCGGCCTGACAAGGCTGGCGCGCCGGGTCTGGGTCGACGGCAACTGGGACGCACTGGGCGCCACACCGCACCTCGCGGTGGCGGCCGGTGTCGTCGGCGCGGCGAGTGGCATGACCCAGCAGCACACGGCACTGTCCGTCGTGTACACCACGATGACCGGCTCGGCGACCGCCGCACAGCGCCTGCTGGCGTTGGATCCCGGCGACGTCGCGGCGCTGACGTTCGAGCTGTCCGGGATGTGCGATCAAACCGCCGATCTGGCATGCAAAGAGCTCGCCGACCTGTCCGACCCGCTGCTCGACGTGCTGGCCCAGCGCCACAGCGAACGCGAGCGTCCACTGTTCGTCTCCTGAAAGGCCGATTGACCGCCATGCCACCGCATTTCATCGACGGCGAGCCGCATCGCCATCACGACCGGCCGAAGCGGCCGCGGACGGCGGGGGAGCCGCTGCGGATCGGCATCGGCGGCCCCGTCGGCTCAGGCAAGACCGCCCTGGTTGCCGCGCTGTGTCGCGAGCTGCGCGACGAACTGTCGCTGGCGGTGTTGACCAACGACATCTACACCACCGAGGACGCCGACTTCCTGCGCAGGCACGCGGTGCTGCCCGACAACCGAATCTCCGCGGTGCAGACGGGAGGCTGTCCGCACACCGCGATCCGCGACGACATCACGGCCAACCTCGACGCCATCGAGGATCTCATCGCCGCTCATGACCTCGACCTCATCCTGGTGGAGTCGGGCGGCGACAACCTGACCGCGACGTTCTCGTCGGGTCTGATCGACGTGCAGATCTTCGTCGTCGACGTCGCAGGCGGCGACAAGGTGCCCCGCAAGGGTGGGCCCGGTGTCACCTACTCCGACCTGCTGGTGGTCAACAAGACCGATCTGGCGCCGATGGTCGGCGCCGATCTCGACGTGATGCGCCGCGACGCCGCGACCGCGCGCGGTGACCTGCCGACGGTGCTGATCTCGCTGCGCGACGACCCGTCGGCAGGACCTGTCAAAACGTGGGTGCGCGAGCAGCTGCGGGTCACGCAGGCCGTGTAGATGCATTCCGACGTCCTGATCGTCGCGCGGGCAGGCAGGCAGCCGTGGATCGAATGCGCTGGCGCGGTCGCCGCGCGCGCCACCGAGCCGAACACCGTGCACTTGGTTTCCACGGCGGCCACACCGCTCGGCGGCGACACCATCGCATTGCGGGTGATCGTCGAACACGGCGCAACACTGCGGGTGCGCAGCGCCGCGGCGACGGTCACGCTGCCCGGTCGCGCCACCGCAGAGTCGTCCGCGCACTGGCACCTCGAGGTAGCCGGCGACCTGGACGTGGACCCGCAACCCACCGTGGTCGCTGGTGGTTCCCGGCATGTGACGTCGACTCGGCTATCGGTCGACGAGTCTGGGCGCGTCAGACTGCGCGAACGAGTCCAGATCGGCAGAACCGATGAACGGCAAGGCTTTTGGTCGAGCTCGCTCCATGCAGACGTCGGCGGCGAACCGCTGTTGCGGCACCGGATCGAGCTCGGCGAGCATTCGTCGACCCACGACCTGCTGGCCGCGCCGCTGGCGTCGGTGAGCGAACTGCGCTACCCCGACATCGCGGCCGACGCGTTGGGCACCGTGCTGCAACTCGCCGACGGCGGAAGCCTCGCGACGTGGCAGGGCGAGCGGCTGGTAGCTAGCTAGCTAGCTTGCCGCTTTCTCGCCTTCGACAGCCGCGGCGATCTCCTCGAGTTCCTCGATTCGGGTGCGGGCATAGGCCTGCTGCTCGGTGATGTAGAGATTTCCACGAGCGCGGCCGAGGAACGTCACCGTCCACGACAGCAGCGTGGCGATCTTGCGCCGGAACCCGACCAGATACACCAGGTGCAGGACCAGCCACGCCAGCCAGGCGATGAAGCCACCGAACTCGAGAGGGCCGATCTGGGCCACCGCGGAGAACCGCGACACCGTCGCCATCGACCCCTTGTCGAAGTATTCGAACGGCTCGCGTTCGAGAGGATCGGCGCCCTTCAGTTCGGACTTGATCGCGGTGGCGACGTACTTTCCACCTTGGATGGCGCCCTGTGCCATCCCGGGCACACCTTCCACGGCGGCCATGTCGCCGACGACGAACACGTTGGGGTAACCGGGGACGCTGAGATCGGGCAGCACCTTCACCCGTCCTGCCCGATCCACCTCACCGGTTGTCTGGTCTGCGATCTGCTTGCCCAGCGGGCTGGCCGACACACCCGCCGACCACACCTTGGTTGCGCATTCGATCCGGCGGGTGGTGCCGTCGGAATCCTTGACCGTGATGCCGTTGCGGTCGACGTCGGTGACCATCGCGTTGAGCTGGATCTCGACGCCCATCTTCTCGAGCCGGGCCTGCGCCTTCTTGCCGAGCTTCTCGCCCATGGGGGGCAGCACGGCGGGCGCAGCGTCGAGCAGGATCACCCTGGCCTTGGTCGAATCGATGTGCCGGAACGCGCCCTTGAGGGTGTAATCGGAAAGCTCGGAGATCTGGCCTGCCATCTCCACACCGGTCGGACCGGCCCCGACGACGACGAAGGTCAGCAGCTTCTCGCGCCGACTCGGGTCACTGGACCGCTCGGCCTGCTCGAACGCACCGAGGATGCGGCCGCGCAGCTCCAGCGCGTCGTCAATGGACTTCATGCCTGGGGCGAACTCGGCAAAATGGTCGTTGCCGAAGTAGGACTGCCCGGCACCCGCGGCCACGATCAACGTGTCGTACGGGGTGACATACGTGTGGCCGAGCAGTTTCGACCGGACAGATTTCTTCGCCAGGTCGACGTGGGTGGCTTCGCCAAGCAGCACCTGGGCATTCTTCTGCTTGCGCAGGATCATCCGGGTGGGTGGCGCAATCTCTCCCGACGAGATGATGCCGGTCGCCACCTGGTAAAGCAGCGGCTGGAACAGGTGGTGGGTCGTCTTGGCAATGATCTTGATGTCGACATCGGCGCGCTTGAGGGCCTTGGCGGCAGTCAGCCCGCCGAATCCCGACCCAATGATGACCACTTTGTGCCGGTCAGACGGGGTAGCTCCCGGGTGGCTCATGAGCTCCTGCTCCTCGACGATTCTCACGTTCGGTACAGCGTCTACCGTAGCCGCCCCCATCCCGTCGAGAGCAGGCATACGCGTGAGATTTGCCACGTAAAGGCATGTTTAACCGTCGAGTACGGCCTGCAGAGCCTTGCCAAGCGCGGTGATCTGACCCTCCTGATAGCCGATCACCTGGGTGGGGATGTACACGATCGCACCTGTGATGCCCGCATCGAACACCTTGGTCTTGATCTGCTCGGCGACGTGCTCCGCGGACGACCCCGCCACAGCGTTCTGCTCAAAGCCTGCGGGGATCGCATCGGCCGTCACGCCGTCTCCGAAGACCACACCGATCAGCATGCTGGTCTCTAGCGTCGCAGGATCGCGGTCGATTTTCTCGCAGTTCTGTTTGATGACGTCGACCTTGCGGGCCAGCTCGTCGAAGCCGGCGATAACGTTGAGATGGTCGAAGTGCCGGGTCGCCAGCGGAATGGTCTTCTTCTCGCCGCTCCCACCGATCAGCAGCGGAATGTGTTCGCGGAAGCGCGGATTGGCCATCGCCTCCAGAGTGCGGTAGTACTTGCCGGCAAACGTTGGGCGTTCACCCTTGATCATCGGCAGGATGATCTGAAGCGCTTCGTCCAGCTTGTTGAAGCGGTCGGTGAACGTCCCGAACTCGTAGCCCAGCTGGTCGTGTTCGAGTTCGAACCAGCCGGTGCCGATGCCGAGAATGGCGCGCCCTTGACTCATGACGTCCAGCGTGGTGACGGCTTTCGCGAGATGAGTGGGGTTGCGGTAGGTGTTGCCCGTGACCAGCGTGCCGAGCTGGAGGGTGGACGTCGCGGTCGCCAATCCACCCAGCGCGGTGTATGCCTCGAGCATGGGCTGATCGGGGGTTCCGATTCCGGGCAGCTGATAAAAATGGTCCATCACGAATAGCGAGTCGAAGCCCGACGTATCGGCTTCCTGAGCTTGCGCGATGACGGTGGGGTAGAGCTCGGCCACATCTGTGCCGTAGGAGAAGTTGTTGATTTGAAGTCCGAGTTTTATGGTCACGCCTTCACGTAACCACAACTAAGCGGGGCGGTCACCCCGCTTTAGCTTCGGGCGAACGCGGGAATATTCAGCCGATCTGAGCGAGCGCGCCACTGCTGACGTGCATCGTCTGCCCGGTGATGTGGCGAGCCGCTGGCGTGCTCAGGAACAGCGCCAGCCGGGCGATCTCCGCGGCCACCGGGGCCGAGCTGCCGAGCCCGGCATAGCCCTCCTGTGCGCTGCGGCCGGACGCGACGACGTTGACCGTGATGCCGCGCGTGCCGAAATGGGTCGCCTGACCCTCGGCCCAGTTCGATACGGCCGCCTTGATCGCGGCGTCGGCGCTGCCCTCACGCGGGTTCTCGGGGACGACGCTGATGATCGAACCGCCCGAACGCAGATGATCGCCGAGCAGCTGGATGGTCAGCACCGTCGACAGCATCGTGGCGTCCAAGGCGTTTCGCCAGGCGGCGGCGTGATCGGCCAGCGTGTAGGTGCGCGGGTCGCCCGCGTCCCAGATCGGGGCGGGCACGTTGACGATGGTGTCCAGATGGTGCGGGAACAGGCTGCGGGCCTCTTCCAGGCTCGCCGGATCGGTGTTGTCGCACACGATCGCGTCGACGTCGAGTTCTTTGGCCGCCACCTCCAGGTCATCGCGGCGAGCGCCGGTGATAACCACTTGGTGTCCCGCGTCGCGGTAGTTTTCCGCGATCACGCGTCCCAGATCCGTATCACCGCCGGTGACCAGCACCTCCATCGCCAAGACCTCCCTGTCAGCGCAGGACCTCTGCCGCCGTGGCAGCGATCCGCCGACGATGTTACTGGACAGTAGCTATTCGGCGAAACCCGACGCGCTGATCCGTTCCGCGCCGATTCCGACCTGCGATCGTTCGGTGACCTAGGGTTTGCACCGTGAGTTATTTCTCCCCGCTCACCTGCGGCTCCAGGCCTTGACTACCGCGTCTGCGCTGCCGCGCTGGATCTACCTGCCCGCCGCAGTCGGGGCGCTGTTCGTGGTGCTCCCACTCATCGCCGTCGTGGCGAAGGTGGACTGGCCGCAGTTCTTGAGCCTGATCTCGAGCGAGTCCTCCCGCGCCGCACTGGTATTGAGCCTCAAGACGGCGGCCGCGAGCACGCTGCTGTGCGTGCTGTTCGGCGTTCCGATGGCGCTCGTGCTGGCCCGTAACGACGGGCGGGCGATACAGGTGATCCGTCCGCTGCTGCTGCTACCGCTGGTGCTTCCGCCGGTGGTGGGGGGTATCGCGCTGCTGTACGCGTTCGGCCGGCTGGGGTTGATCGGCCAGTACCTCGACGCGGCAGGCATTCGGATCGCGTTCACCACCACGGCGGTGGTACTGGCGCAGACCTTCGTCTCGCTGCCGTTTCTCGTCATCGCACTGGAAGGCGCGGCCCGCACGTCCGGCCGCGACTACGACGTGGTGGCGGCCACGCTCGGCGCCAGGCCGACCACGGTGTGGTGGCGGGTTTCGCTGCCTCTTCTGGCGCCGGGCCTGGTCTCCGGCGCGGTGTTGGCGTTCGCCCGCTCGTTGGGTGAGTTCGGCGCCACGTTGACGTTCGCGGGCTCCCGCGAGGGCGTCACCCGGACACTCCCCTTGGAGATCTACCTGCAACGTGAAACCGACGCCGACGCCGCCGTCGCCCTCTCGGTGCTGTTGGTCGTGGTCGCCGCCGTCGTCGTGCTCGTGCTCGGCGCGCGCACACTGCGCGCGGGTTCCGCGATGGCAGGGAGGGTCCAGTGACCGATGTTCACGTGCGCGCGATCGCGGCCCAGCGTGGCTTCGATATCGAATTGACCGTCGCCGCAGGCGAAGTGCTTGCCGTGCTCGGACCAAACGGTGCAGGAAAATCGACCGCGCTGCATGTGATCGCCGGCCTGATGCGCCCGGACTCGGGACAGGTGCGACTGGGTGACCGTGTGCTCACCGATACCGCAGCAGGAGTGTTCGTCCCGACCCACGCTCGGCGGGTCGGCCTACTGCTGCAGGACGCATTGTTGTTCCCTCACCTCGATGTCGCTGCCAACGTGGCCTTCGCGCCACGCAGCGGCCACGGGAAGAGACCGCGTCGGGCGGCTCGCGAGATCGCCGTGTCCTGGCTGGACCAGGTCGACGCCGTCGAGCTGGCCGACCGAATGCCGCGGCAGTTGTCCGGCGGCCAGGCCCAGCGCGTCGCCCTTGCGCGAGCGTTGGCGGCGGATCCCGCCGTTCTGCTGCTCGACGAACCGCTCGCCGGTCTCGATGTGTCCACCGCGACCGCGATGCGAAAGCTGCTGCGTCACACATTGACCCGCAACGGGCGATCCGCCGTCTTGGTCACCCACGATGTCCTCGACGTGTTGACCCTGGCCGACCGGGTGCTCATCGTGGAGGCTGGCCGGGTCGTCGAAACCGGTTCGACGGCTGCGATATTGGCTGCACCCCGAAGTCGTTTCGGAGCGCGGTTCGCAGGCGTGAACCTCGTCAGCGGCATCGCAGGTCCGAACGGCGTGCTCACCACGGAGTGGGGGACCGCCTGGCACGGCAACCCCACATCGGGCATGGTGGTGGGACAGGCGGCGGTGGCGGTGTTCCCGCCTTCGGCCGTCGCGGTCTACCGCGACAAGCCGCACGGCAGCCCGAGAAACACCGTCGAAGTGGTGGTGGCCGAACTCGGCAGCAGCGGATCGGCACTTCGCGTGCGTGCCGACGAGCAACCCGACGGCGCGCCCGGCCTGGCCGCCGACATCACCGCCGAGTCCGCCGCCGAGCTTGGGGTGACGCCGGGGGAGCGCGTTCACTTCTCGGTGAAGGCGCAGGAAGTCACCATTCACCAGATTCCGTAACGGTGGCCACGGATGGCCCGATCAAATGGTCAAGCCTCGCGCACGCGCGCGAGGGCCTTGTCGTGCCAGCAATTTTCGCCAACGGCGCTAGCTCACGTTATAAGCCTGTCAGCAATCTCACAGATAGACACTTTGAGACCGCCCCACACTTGCGTCACGGCAGCAACACTGTAGTTTCGTCAGCATGCATGACCCGGACGCGATCCCTGAACACCGCAAGCGCCGCGTGAATCGGCTGGCGATGGCCACGTTGGCCGGTGCCACGGTGGTGGCTCTGACGATTCCGTCGGTGGCTCACGCCGATCCCGAGCCATCGCCCGAGCCCGCCCCGCCGCCCCCCGCGGGCAATACCTTCCTACAGGCCCTGTCTCTCATACACA
>NZ_RARC01000042.1 GCF_003719305.1 Mycolicibacterium stellerae | reverse complement strand
AACGACCTCGTCCCGCAGACAACAGCTGATGTACCTTCACCAGCGTCTCCAGATGCTCATACGTCGGGTCTCATCGCGCTCCTGAGCCGACGCCCGAGCCGCTGTCGATCACCGATCAGCCCACCACAAAGGTGCCGCTGCGGGACTGGACCCCCGAGCCCCCGCCGGAGTTGCGCGATTGGGCATCCGAGCCGGAGTCCGCGCCAGACCCGGAGCCGACGACCGACCCGACCCCCGAGCAGACGCCTGATCCAACCCCTGAGCAGACGCCCGAACCGTCCTACGCGCCACCGCCATTGCCGCTGACCGAGCAGCCAACGACGAAGGTGCCGCTGCGCGATTGGACGTCCGAGCCGCCGCCAGAGCCGCCGCGCGAGACCGCTCCCTACGCCGACGCCACCACGTCGACGCCGCCGGAGCCGCAGCCCGTCGAACCGCCCGCAGGCACCGAGCCGCGGGTCCCGGTCGACAACCGCAAGCTGGTGATGGGGTTCGGCGGTGCCGTGGCCGCGCTGCTGCTTGTGTTGGTCCTCGCCGCCGTGTACGCGTTCGTCATCCACAAGCCCGACACCGTGGACCTCTCCTCGCCGACCACCGAAACCTCCACCACCACAACCGAAGTGACGACGTCCCCGGAGGAGAGCACGGCCTCCGAGTCGGCACCGCCGCCGCCGTTGGCGGGTGCCGTCGACGGCCCGCTGACGTTCTCGGTGGTCGGTGTCGAGAGCGGCACCACCATCACCGACGCGGAGAACGAGTTCCTCACCAAGGATGCCCAAGGCGAGTTCATCGTCGTCCGCCTCACCGTGCAGAACACCAGCCCGGATCCCGGTCAGTTCCTCGGCACGTTCCAGAAGCTGAACGCGGGCGGTCAGGTGTACACGATCGACGACGAGGCCACGTTCTACGTCGGCGGCGGGTTCGTCGATATCCCGCCGGGCGGCCAGGTCGACGTCGGCCTGGCCTACGACGTACCGCCGGGCACCGTGCCAGAGTCGGTCGAGCTGCACGCCGATCCGATGACCCCGGGGGTCGTGCTGCCGGTCAGCTAGCGCAATCGGCTCACGGGAAGGCGTGCTTGCCGAACACTCCGACCGAGCTGAGCCTCGTGCCGTCCGAGACCGACGCGACACCGATATCCGTCCACGAGCAGTTGGTGATGATCGCCTTGTGACCAGCGCTGTTCATCCACCCATCGACGGTCGACTGCGGCGTGAGGCCCGGTGCCGAGAAGACGATCTCACCTGAGCTGTTCGCGTTGTGGCCTGCCGGATAGCCCGAGTCGTTGAAGCGTAACTGCGCCGATGAGCCGTCCGAACCGGTGTGTTGGTCGCTGGCGAGCTTGTTCTTCAGCATGTCGTTGGCGTGTCGCGCGGCAGCCGACGACAACTGCCCGTTGCTCGGCAGCGCCGCACAGCCTGCCGCGGCGCGCTGCCCGTTGATCAGCGCCAGCACCTCGCCCGAGAAATCACCGGCAGCCGGGTTGCCGCCGTTGGCCGGGCCGTTGTTACCGCCGTTGGCCGGGCCGTTGTTGCCGCCGTTGGCCGGGCCGTTGTTGCCTGCGTTGTTGGCCGCCTTCGGGTCGGTCTTGTCGAAGACTTCCTGGCCGTCGTCGGCGCCGTCTTTGTCGGTGTCGGCAACCTTCGGGTCGGTGCCGTAGACGTTGACCTCGTCGTCGTCGAACAGGCCGTCTCCATCGCCGTCGGGACGCGCCGCGGCCGCGTTCTTCACCTTTGGATCAGTGCCGACGTAGACCTCTTCGCCGTCCGAACTTCCGTCGCTGTCGGTGTCGGCGACCTTGGGATCGGTGAAATACACCTCGACTTCGTCGTCGTCGAACAGGCCGTCGCCGTCCCCGTCGGGCCGGTCATCGGGTGCCAACTTGAACCCGCCCGCCACCGAACCGACGCCGGTGCTGATGCTCGGGTCGGCCAGCGCGATCGACGCCGGGGAGTAGACGCCTGCCAGCACCGTGAGGGTCGCCACGGACAGCGGCGCAAACACATAGCGCCCCACTTGTTTGCGTTTCATGCAGTTCTCCTGTTGCAGTGGCCCCGCGAAGACGGGGCCGGTGTTGCGGTCCGTATACACAGGAAACACACCGTCCGCGGCAAAGTCTTGGGTATCGGGATACTCCACTCATATCGCGCGCGGGATGGCCGCCGAGTACCCGCAGACGAAAAACCGGCTTCGTTGCTATCTAGCGTGACCACCCGCGCCAACCGTCGAATCTTGAATGACTACAGCAACGGAGCCGCGGCGGACTGCGACAGTCGCAGCTAACGCGGTGGCGGGGTCCCTTCAACGCCATCCGGACCGATATCTGCAGTTCTCTGGCATCTGACTCTCGGTTTGCCGGACATGGACAACTGAATCCGGACTGAGCAGCGGCATTTACCTTCGAAATTCGAATGTCGAGTTATTCGAGTAGTGCAATACGCAAGACACGCCTGCGTTTTCCTGGCAAACTCTCCCTGTCAGCGTCTCGAGCCATGGGGACGTGCGGTCAGGGAGTTTGCTATGAAGAACCTCGTCCTGTGCTTCGACAGCACAAACAATCGTGCGGGTCCACGCGACGCGACCAACGCCGAAACCCTGTTCCGGCTGCTCGCCACCGACGACGACCGCCAGCTGACCTGGTACGACGCCGGCGAGGCCGCGCTCAACCCCGCTCGGCTGCTCAACCCTGCTGCCCGCAGGTGGCGCGAGAACGTCGCAGCGGCTGCCCGTGAATCCGTCATCGATGCGTACTTCTTCCTCGCCGAGCATTGGGAGCCGGAGGACCGGATCTTCCTGCTCGGCGCCGGACGCGGTGCGTACTGCGCGCGGACGCTGGCGCGGATGCTTGGCATTGTCGGGATGATGGCCGACCGCGCCGACCACGTCGTGGAGTACGCGCTGGCCGCTTACGCATTGCCCGGCCAGCGCCGAACCATGCAGGACTGGAAGCAGATCCACCAGATGGCGTGTGCACTGGATGACCGCGACGACGTCGCCGTTCCTGTGCACTTCCTCGGGCTATGGGACACCGTGAAAGTGCCTGGAACACCATCGCTTTGCGAAGAAGACTGGTTGGGCAACGTCGTCTCTGGCCGCCACGCGGTGGCCATCGACGGTGGATCGGGCCCGTTCGGGGAATGCCGAATCGGTCGCAACGACGGCGCAATCGAAGAAGTGTGGTTCCGCGGCGCCCACTGCGATGTCGTCGGCGGGCCGAACGCGTACTGGCCGCTGGCCGACATCACGCTCGACTGGATGCTCGACGGTGTGACCAAGGCGGGCGTCATCATCGGCGAGGCGGGAATGCCATGCACGCCCGCCCCGACCGACCGGGACGCACTCGCCGAGGGCGCCCGGTCGCTACACCTGCGCAAGGTGCCCGTGGATGCGCTCGTGCACGCCAGCGTCGACGTGTACGTGCGCGCGCATCCCGACTATTGGCGTCGGCTGCCGTGGCACATCGTCTGGTCCGATTTGGATTGGGCCGCCCGCGCAGAGCGTCTGCCTGCGCCCGACACCAGGCCCATCGTCAAGGCAGAGCCGGATTCCGACGAGCTCACCGCGGTCGCCTCGTAGGTCTGTCGACGGCGCCACCACGTGAAACGTTGGCAATTTGTGCGGGCAACCCCGTGAGGCACATCAGCCTCAACTAACTCACCAGAAATTAGCGTCACAGCAAATTTCAAGGTCTGCGGTTATCGAATGCTGACCTCAGCGTCAGAGCATGATATTAACGACGCGTGGCGATTACGGAATGGTTCGACGACCGCGCCGGCGATATCGCGAATTTATCGTCTGGCGCGTGGACGGCGCTGGCGGCCTGGCTGGCCCTCTGCGTCACCATTGCCGCCCTCGTCTACGCATGGCGGCAATTCCAGTCGGCCAAGCACGAGACCGAAGACATCTCGCAGCCCAATGTCGCGATGTTCATGGAGCCCAGCTCGACGGACTGGCATCTCGTCGAGCTGGTGGTGAAGAACTTCGGTCAGAAGCCCGCGTACGGAATCAAGTTCGAGTTCGCGACGCCGCCGACGGTACCTCGCTACGAGGGCGCCGACGCGGACAACTACGTCGATATCGTCCCGCTGAAACTGCCCGCGGAGATCCCGTACCTCGCGCCGACACAGGAATGGCGCACGGTGTGGGATTCGGCGCTGGACCGCAAGCAACTCGGCGAGTCCATCGGCTCGCGCTTCGCGGGTGCCGTGACGTTCTACGACCAGCCGAATTCGTCTCGGCAGGGAAAGACGAAGCACAAGCGGCATCAGTTCCGCACCCCCGCGGTTCTGGACTGGTCGACGCTGCACCCGGTCGAGCGGCTCGAGCTGTTGACCTCCCACGATTTGGCGCGCCAGGAGAAGCAGAAGCTGGAGCTGCTTCGTGGCCTGCTGACCTACTACCACTACGCGGCGACCGAGAGCCGCCAAGAGGCCCTGCAATCGGAGATCAACAGGATCAACGCGGCGGCCAACGAGCAACGCGATCGCTACCGCAGCCAGTTCGTCGAGCAGGAGGTTCCGCAGCGCAACCCGGTTGCGCCCGCTGCCCCGGTGTCCGTCGACGAGCTGCCGCCCAAGCCTGCGCCGCTGCGGTACGCCAACCAGTCGCCGCAGCGCTACGACGGCCTGCCCCCTGAGTACGACGACCCGCCGCCGTCGTATGACGATGAGCCGCCGCCGTATGACGACGACGACGCCCAGACCCGGGTGATCAACGGCAGGCACCGGCGCGGCCTCGGCGGCGGCTGACGCCGAGGATCCTCGCCGGCTTGGCTTTCGTAACATCGTTTCGTAACATCGATCTGAAACGAATGTGCACGTCAAGGGAGGCCCGATGACCAGCCTGGTGAATTACGAGCTCAGCGAATCCGTCGCGACGATCGCGCTGGACGACGGCAAGGTGAACGTGCTCGGGCCGACGATGCAGACCGCCATCAACGAGGCTCTCGACCGTGCCGAGAAGGACGACGCCAAGGCCGTCGTGCTGGCAGGAAATCAGCGGGTCTTCAGCGGCGGGTTCGACCTGTCGGTCTTCCAGTCCGGCGACCCGCAGGCGGCGCTGGCGATGCTGGCGGGCGGGTTCGAATTGTCTGTGCGCTGCCTGACGTTCCCCAAGCCGGTAATCATGGCCGCGACGGGGCCGGCGATCGCGATGGGTTCGTTTCTGCTGCTGAGCGGCGACCACCGGGTCGGCGCTCCGAAGTCGCGGTGCCAGGCCATCGAGGTGGCCATCGGCATGACGATTCCGATCTCGGCGATCGAGATCATGCGCATGCGGTTGACGCCTGCGGCATTCCACCGGGCCACCGCCATGGCGTCGACGTTCGTCGGCGCCGAGGCTATCGCCGCAGGCTGGCTGGACGAGATCGTCGACGCGGACAAGGTGCTGGCACGCGCGCAGGAGGTCGCGACGGAGGCGGCGGCGACGCTGCACGCCGGCGCGCATGTCGCGACCAAGCTGAAGGCCCGCGAGTCCGGGCTGGCGGCGATCCGCGCCGGAATCGACGGGCTGCCGACGGAATTAGCCGCCGGCTAGGCCGCTGCGATGCCGAGGGCGAAGCAGCGCACGCCCGAGCTTCGGGATCGGGTGCTCGACGTAGCGATCACGACGCTCGGAGAGGAAGGCATCGCGCGGTTCACGACGCGGCGGGTGGCCGAGCGGGCGGGCACATCGGTGCCCGCGGTTTACGAACTGTTCCACGACAAGGCCGGCCTGGTGCGGGCGATGTTCTTCGAGGGTTTCCGACTGCTTGGCGCAGAGTTGGCGAAGATCCCGCAGACCGACAGCGCGTTGGCAGACCTCGAGAGGCTGGTGCCGGTGTTCCGGCTGTTCTGCCGCGCGTATCCGAAACTGGCGCAGGTGATGTTCTCGCGTCCGTTCGCCGATTTCGAGCCGGGTCCCGACGAACTGGCGGCGGGTACCGCCGTCCGCGAAATCTTCGTCGGCAGGATTCAGCGGTGCGTCGACAAGGGTCTGCTTGGCGGGGATCCGACGGATGTCGCGCACGTATTGCTCGCGCTGGCACAGGGTTTGGCGGTGCAGGAGGCGGGCCGCTGGTTGGGCAGCGCGCCGGAGATCGAGCGAAGGTGGAAGGTCGGGGTCACCGCCGTGCTCGACGGCTTCAGCATGGCGAATCCATGAGAAATCAGCTGCCGATTCTTCGATGCGATTGCGCCGCGGTAGGCTTGTTCACAACAGGTTGAGTTGCCAGCCTCCGGGAACGTTGCAGGCCTTGGCAGGAACCAAAAATCTCCGCCGTGGGTAACCACAGCAACCGCTTACGACCTTTGGAGTCGATTCATCGTGACCGCACTTGCATCACCCGAGTTTTGCCCACCGAGATCCGTTGCCAAAAGCGCAGGCGACGGACTGTTTTTGCGCACCGAATGGCACAGCAAGACGGTGGTCCGCATCTGCGCAACCGGCGAGGTGGACGCGTCGAACATCGACCGGTTCGCCCGCTATGTGTTCCGATACGGCGCCAACAGCCGACGCCTGATACTCGACCTCACCGACGTGACATTCTTTGGTGCGGAATGCTTTTCGACGCTCAACATCATCGCCGAACGCTGCGCAACGGCCGCGGTCGCTTGGACGCTCGTGCCCAGCCCCGCTGTTTCGCGCGTACTGCAGGTCTGCGATCCACATCGCGCACCCTTGTCGCACGGTCTGATCGCGAAACGGCAGCGGAAAACATGAAATCCGGCGTATCACCCGGTACCGTCATACCCGGTTGACTTCCCAGCCCCCGGAAAACGTCACGACGGCGATACTCACCTCCCCGTCGAAAGTGTCGAGCACACGGCGTAGCCGACAGTTCACGGTTGCTTTCCGATCCGACGGGGTCTCGTGCCAACGGATGCAATGCCGCCTGCGTCAACCGATGCCGGTCTCGGCGCGCTTAACCGAGGGGTAGCGCGCGAGCCGTTACATTCATGGCGTCTGAAATCCATCGCACCGCTCTCCGGCCAGCGCGGGCGATCACCTGGGGTCAACACAAAGGAGCCTAGCTCTTCCGTCATAGTCGTCCACGCCATCGGCAAAGGACGGCGGTCGTACCCCAACGGCTGTACTACGAGTCGCCCCGTGCAACCAATACGCGTCAAACCGCAAGAGCCAAGGGAATTGTCGTGAGCACTTTTACCGAGACGATGTTCAGCAACGCCCGGTGGAGCCTCAAGGGCATGGTTACCGGCGAACCAGACGCGCCCGTGCGGCACACGTGGTCGGAGGTGCACGACCGCGCCAGGCGCATTGCCGGTGGCCTGGCGCGGTCGGGCATCGGTCGGGGCGATGCCGTCGCGGTGCTGGCCGGCGCTCCGGTCGAGATCGCGCCCATGGCACAGGGCATCTGGATGCGTGGTGCGAGCCTGACGATGCTGCACCAACCAACTCCGCGAACGGACTTGGCCCGCTGGGCCGCAGAGAGCATCGGCGTCATCGACATGATCCGGGCGGCTGTCGTCGTCGTCTCCGAACCGTTCATGGCCGCGGCGCCCGTGCTGTCAAACGTGGGCTTACGGGTGCTGACCGTGCGCGAACTGATCGACAGCCCACCGATCGACCCTGTCCGCACAGAGGACGACGATCTGGCGCTAATGCAGTTGACGTCCGGGTCGACGGGCTCACCCAAGGCCGTCCAGATCAGCCACCGCAACTTCGTCGCCAACGCCGAGGCGATGTTCGCCGGCGCGGAAGTCGACCCGGACAACGATGTGATCGTCAGTTGGCTGCCGTGTTTCCACGATATGGGTATGACCGGATTTCTAGCCGTACCAATGTATTTCGGCGTCGAACTGGTCAAGATCACCCCAATGGACTTCCTGCGCGACACCTTGCTGTGGGCCAGGCTCATCGATAAATACAGAGGCACGATGACCGCCGCCCCGAACTTCGCATACAACGTGTTGGCCAAGCGGCTGCGCAGGCAAGCCACCCCCGGCCAGTTCGACCTGTCCTCGCTGAGGTGGGCGCTGTCGGGGGCCGAACAGGTCGACCCGGTCGACGTGGCGGATCTGTGCGAGGCAGGTGCGCCGTTCGGGTTGCGCCCGGAGGCGATCCTGCCCGCCTATGGCATGGCCGAGACGACGGTGGCGGTGTCGTTCACCGAGTGCGGCACGGGGCTCGAGGTCGACGAGGTGGATGCCGACCTGCTCACGGTCTTACGTCGGGCCGTCCCGGCGACCCACGGCCGCACCCGCCGGTTCGCCTCACTCGGCCGTCTGCTGAAGGGGCTCGAGGCGCGCGTCGTCGACGTGGACGGCACCATACTGCCTGCGCGCGGCGTCGGTGTCATCGAAGTGCGCGGTGAACCCGTGACGCTCGGCTATACCACTGCAGCGGGGTTTGTTCCGGCCCAAGACGTCAACGGTTGGTACGACACCGGCGATCTGGGCTACCTCACCGAGACCGGCAACATCGTGGTCTGCGGGCGGCTCAAAGACGTGATCATCATGGCGGGCCGCAACATCTATCCGACGGACATCGAGCGGGCCGCCAGTCGCGTCGACGGCGTGCGGCCGGGGTGTGCCGTTGCGGTGCGTCTGGACGCCGGTCGGTCACGGGAATCGTTCGCCGTGGCTGTGGAATCCAAATCCCACGACGACCACGACGAGGTGCTCCGCATCGAGCACCAGGTCGCCCACGAGGTGGTAGCCGAGGTCGATGTCCGTCCCCGAAATGTGGTTGTGCTCGAGCCGGGCATGATCCCGAAAACTCCGTCCGGAAAGCTGCGGCGTGCCCATGCGTTGGCCCTCGTCGACTGAGGCCTCGGGGGCGAGTAAATTCGTTGCTCACCCCGGGGAGGAGGCGCCGATGGCTGACTACGACGCGCAGCCCGACCGCAGCGCGCCTGCGGAACCCGAACTCTCCATGACACAGCTCGAAGCCGATGAAAGCGACCTGCATGCGGGGCTGACCGGTTTGGCGGGGATCACCGCGGGCGGCCGGGCAGTCATCGATCTGCTGGGCGACGTCGCCGAATTCGCCGCGCAGGCGATACCCGGTGTGGACGGTGCCGGTGTCACGTTGGTGCAGACATCTCATGGCACACCACGACCCGAAGCCTGGGCGGCCACGGCCCAATTCGTCCGCGAAATCGACGCCATTCAGTACGAATCACTCCACGAGGGCCCCTGCATCACCTGCATGCAGTCCCGGCGACCGACCGTCAGCGGATCGCTCGGCAGCGACAGGCGGTGGCCGCACTTCGGCGGCCGGGTGGCCCGGATGGGGGTGCACTCCGCATTGGCGCTGCCCCTGCTGATGGACGATCAGGTGATCGGCACGATCAACTCCTATGCGTACGCTCGCGACGCGTTCGCCGAGCACGCCGTGCAGTTGGGAGCGCAGTTCGCCGGGCCAGCGGCCGTCTCGGTTTACAACGCGCAGCTGCTCACCCAGGCAAGAGACCGGGCCGAACAACTGCAGCGCGCTTTGGGCAGCCGCACCGTGATCGACCAGGCCATCGGCATCATGCGCAGCCGGACGGGCGGGAGTGCCGAGGATGCGTTCGACCGACTTACCCAGATCAGCCAGGCCGACAACGTCAAGCTGCGTGTCATCGCCGAGCGGCTGGTCGAAGAGGCCGTCAAGCGAGCCCGCGCCCGACGACAAGGGCCTTGATCGGCTAGCGCGGAGGCGCAGTCGCGACCTCACCCAGAGCCGCGACCAACTCGGGTCTGGAAGCGGGCTCGCTCATCAGCCGGCGGGCTACCTCGGTGAGATGTAAACCGTTGGCGTGGGAGTAGCTCCGCAATATCCCGAAGGCGTCCTCGACCGACACGTCGAGGCTTTCCCGCAGAAAACCTTTGGCCTGCTCGACGACGACGCGGCTGGCCAGCGCGGCCCGCATAGGCGGCATCACGGTGTCCGGCGTGTGCGGGTGCTCCTGCAGGATCGCCACACACGCGATGTGGGCCAACGTCTGGCCGACGAGCAGATCGGACTCGCTGAGCTCACCGGGTCGGGTGCCGAACAGGCCAAGGGCACCGAGCACAACGCCTGCCGCGCGCATCGGGACGGCGTGCACCGAGGCGAACTCGGCGTCTAGCGCGGCGGGCACGAACTGCGGCCAACGCCGGACGGCAACGCGCAGGTCGGCGACCGAGACCGGCTGGCCGGTCGTATAACAGTCGACGCAGGGGCCCTCCGCGGCCTGCAGCTGGAAGAGTTCCAGTGTCCGGGCCTGCTCGGAGGTCGCCGCCAGCAGACGGAGCTGTCCCAGTGGGTCTGCCAGTAGGAGCGCCGTAGCGGAGACGTCGAGCAGTTCGGCGCAGCGGGCGGTGAGGTCGGTCAGCAGATCCACCACGTCGAAGTCGTCGAGCAGGCTGTCGACGAGGGTGACGACGGCGTCCAATACCTGGGTTTCACGAGGGTTCTCGGTCACTTTGCCCTCCATCCTGACTTGTTGTGTGGGCTTGTGAAGTCGGCGCGCATCAGTCGGCATCCAGTCTCAGTCGGCGGTCGAGGATGTCGCGGGCCACGTCGGTGGCGCTGCGTCCGGTGGCATAGGCGTGTGCGCGCAGCCGCACCAGCGCCTCGGTCGGTTCGATTCCCAGTTGGGCGACCAGCATGCCGGTGGCCTGGCTGACCTCTGCGCGGCTGAGTGAATTCAACTCAGCCCAGGCATCGCTGGTCGGGTCGCCCGCGGCAGCCGCCAGGTCGCCATTCATCAGGTCCAAAAGCGGGATTCCGGCGAGCTCGGCGGCGACGACGGCGCCCGAGATCTCCTCCCCGTTCAGCCGTCCCGGCAGGGCGCGGAAAAGATCGAGCGCCCCGACATGTTCACCCGCCACCACGACGGGCATCGCGAAGACGAATCGAATGTCGTTGGCCAGCATGGCAGGACCGTAGGCCGGCCAACGGGTGTCCTTGGGGTCGGAGAGGTCGTCAACTAGAACCGGTACGCGGCGCGCGACCGACTCCAGGCAGGGGCCCTCACCGAGGGTGAACTGGAGTTCGTCATACCTGCGGGCGGACGCGCCGCTGGAGCCGAGGGTCCCGGCGTTGGTGCCGTCGAAGACCAACGAGATGGCTGCGGCGTCGACGTCGAACAGGTCAACGCACGCCTCGCACAGACGGTCGGCCGCGTCTGTCCCTCGCCTGCCCTCAACGGCGGCGAGAAGCTCTTGGAGAATCGGCACATTTAGCCGAACAGTGGTCGGGCAGCCGGCACGGCGCCCGAGGGTCGAGATGGCGAGGTCACCCCATCACCATTCCCTATTGCCACCGACTTTAAGCGGTTTGCGCTGACATGATGGCCGAGTGACCGATGTTCGGGGCCGGGTGTGGCGCGGCGGAAAGCCGCAGGACGACTTCGAGTTCTCGTCGATCTCGGATTACCTCACCCAGGACGACACCCTGGTCTGGTGCGACATCTGCCAACCCGATGAGGCGGCGTTCACCGACCTGGCGCAGGAGTTGGGGCTCAACAACTGGGCGGTCGAGGACGCGGTCGCCGACGCCGAACGCGCCAAGGCCGCCGTGTACCGGACGCACACCTTCTTCACGGTGTACTCGGTGTCGCTCCCGCAGCCCGCCGACGACTCCGCGTCGGCCCTCGACGTCCATCGCATCTCCGGGTTCGTGCTGCCGCGGGGACTGATCACCGTGCGGCTGTCGCCGCACTTCGACACCGACTCCGTGTCTCAGCGGTTCGACGAGCTCGGCGGGCAGGAATACGGGGTCGGCTCGCTGGTGCACGCTCTGCTCGACGTGGTGGTCGACGGCCACTTCGAGGCGGTGCAGGCACTCGACGACGGAATCGAGTCGCTCGAAGACGATCTATTTGCGAACAATACCCAGCGGGGTGGATTGCAGCGCAAGACCTTTCGGGTTCGCAAGGATCTCGTCGAGCTGCGCAGGGTGGTGTTGCCGATGCGCGAGGTGGTCAACTCGATTCAGCACCGAAGGCTCGACGCGAAGACCTCGCCGGAACTCGATCCGCTCTTTGCCGATCTGTACGACCACGTGTTGCGGGCGTCGGAGTGGACGGAATCGTTGCGGGACATGGTCACTACGGTGTTCGAAACGAACCTGTCTCTGCAGGACGCGCGGTTGAACACGGTGATGAAGAAGCTGACCGGCTGGGCGGCGATCATCGCGGTGCCAACGGCGATCACCGGGTTCTACGGGCAGAACGTCGAGTATCCCGGGCTCAACACCGTCGGCGGCTTCGTGGTGAGCACCGCCCTGATCGTGGTGATCGTGCTGGTGCTCTATTGGACGTTCAAACGGCGGGACTGGTTGTAGTAAAGCGCAATTCGCATTCAAGCGTTCGAGCTGAGCACACCGACGGTCTCGCCTTCGATCTCGTACCACGCCGTGAAGCCGTCTCGGTGGTCGACGACCCGGCTGTGTTCGAATTCGGTGCCCCAGCCGCGGTACTTGAGCATTTGATCGCCGATCGCGAAAGAGAATTCGGGTACCGCATCCCAGACTGCTTGGTAACCCGCGGCGACAAGGCCGGCGATTCGACCTTGCCGGGCTGCGTCGCGCCAGTGCTCGGCAGGTACCCGCCGTCCCGCGGTGACGTTGTAGGCGAGCGCGACATCGCCCGCGGCATACACGTTGACCGCCGACGTGTGCATGTGTTCGTCGACGACGACGCGGCCGCACTCGGTATCGATGCCTGCCGCGGCGGCGAGCCTGCCGTCAGGACGGACGCCGACGGCGGACACAACCAGCTCTGCCTCGACGGCTTCGCCGCTGTTGAGGGTGACGCAGCGATCCTCGACGGCAGCTACGCCCGTCGAGCCGATGAACCGGACACCGTTGTCGGACAACATCTTCGCCACGCGCTCGCCGACCTCGAGCCCGAACCGGCGGTGCAGGGGCACCGGCTCCGGTGCGACGAGAGATGTGGCGATACCGCATGACGCCAGGCTGGACGCCGCCTCGCACCCGATCAGGCCACCGCCGATCACGATGGCCGACTCTGCGTTCTTGGCGGCCATCCGGAGGACGACGGCGTCGGAGAACGACCTCAGGGGCTGCGCCGTTTCCCCGCCGGGAACGGCGAGCGGGACGGGCGTCGCGCCGCAGGCCAACACGAGATGCCAGTATCGGTAGCGCCTGCCCGCTGCGGTGACGACCTCGCGGTTGACGACGTCGATGTGGTCGACGGTGATGCCGCTGTGCAGTCGGATGCCGTTCTGCACGAACCAGCCCGGGCTGTGCAGGTCGAGCTTGGGGTAGCGGCCGCGGAGATAGGCCTTGCTCAGGTGCGGCTTGGCGTACGGCAGTGCCGGGTCGCTGCTGAGGATGTGGACGGGAATCTTCGGGTGCTTACGGCCAAAGGTCTCGGCAGCGGTCAGCCCTGCCGGACCACTGCCGATGGCGATGAACCCTGGTGCCACCACTCTTTGTGGTTACCACCGCCGAGCCTTTGCTACTCCACGCCTTCCGGCGGTGTCACGAAGCGGTCAGACGTCGCCGGCCGCAATACCCCAGACCAGGCAGAACGGGTGGCCTGCTGGGTCTCGAAACACGCGAAAGCGGTCTTCCCCGTGGGCGTCGTCCACCCGGGTCGCGCCGAGCGCAAGGATGCCAGGCTCGGCGGTGTCGATGTCGTCGACCTCGATGTCGAGGTGGAACTGCTGCGAGCCTCGCGGGTCGGGAAATCGGGGCGCCTCATGCTCGGGTGACAGCTGGAACGCAAACCGCATGCCCGCAGGATCGGTCAGAACCGACCAGGTCTCGTCTTCCTGCACAACGGTGCCGCCGAGGACACCGGCGTAGAAGTTCGCCAGCCCGACGGGGTCTGTCGTGTCGAGCACGACGGAACGAAGCTTTCCGATCATGGCGACGGAGTTGCCGCATTGCCCGCTGCGCAAACGATCGCTTCGTCGCCGTTGCTATGGGACCATCTGCCTGTGAATCCCGAGGACGATCCCGAGGCCCGGATCAGGGCGCTGGAACAGCCGCTTTCGGAGCAGGCCAAGGCGAGCGAACTGGGCGCTTCGCACTACAGCGACACCAACTACGCGCCGCCCCCCGCGCCCGCCTACCAGCAGCCCGATTACAGCGCCCAGGAGTATGGGAGTCCCCCACCTTACGGGGCGCAGCCCTACGGCGGGCAGCCCTACGGCGATCAGGTCTACGGCCAATTCCATTCGCCGCCAAGGAAATCCTCCGGTGGCATTCCATGGGCGGTGTTCGGCGTCATCGCGGTCCTCTTCATCGGCGGGCTCGCCGTGGGCGCCGTCGTCTACACCACAAGGAGCGGTGGCGGGTCGGGTGTGTCGGGCGGTGGTGGCTCCATCGACGTCCCCTCGATCGAGATCCCGAACATTCCCAGCATGCCCGCCATCCCTGCGACGCCAGGCGCCCCGAATGCCGCGCCGGGCACCGACCCGAACGTGATCACCGGAACGCCGGGCCAGGTGGTCACCGTGTCGGGCATCGACGAGAACAAGACGGTCACATGCAATGACGCGACCGTGAACATCAGCGGCATCCGCAACACCGTGAACATCACCGGGCACTGCGTGAAGGTCTCGGTGTCCGGCGTCGAGAACGTCATCACCGTCGACGCCGCCGACACGATCGGCGCAGCGGGCTTCGACAACCGGGTCACCTACCACTCGGGATCGCCGCAGGTCGACAACGTCGGATCGAATGTGGTGGCGCAGGGCTGACGCGCAACTGTCGTCAGGTCGGTGAGGACGACCGGGCCCAGAATCGACCCTTCGATCTCTTCTGGTCGCCTTCCACGTCTGACCACTCACCGGATGCATAGCTGAACGGCTGCCTCGCGCCGCTGCGGAAGACGTCGAGACTGCCGTCGTGGTGTTTGGTGTATGCGTCACCGAACCGCATGTACTTGTCGGTTCCGCCATCGCAGCGGGTCACGCTGACTGTCATCGGTATCTCCTTGAGGGTCAGCTGCGGGCGCCGGCGGCGAGCAGGTCGTCGACGGTCAGGGCGTTGCCCGGTGCGGCCGCGGACATCATCGCCTCGTGCGCATCGTCTGGATCGGTATTCGCAGGCACGACGAGCAGCAGGATCTGCTCGCGGTTCATGCCTCGCACCTGGAGGGTGTTGGCCGGTTGCCGCGTGTAGCCGTCGAGTCGGACCGCTCGCCCACCGGTGGTCAGTCGCCGCGGCACCGTCGCCCATTCGGCGAGGTTGTACATCACGCGATCGACAACGCCGAGGCGCACGGACAACACCGCCAGCAGATCGGGCAGCTCATGGCTGAGGTCGCCGCTGCGCGGCCACCATGCCCCATCGACGTGACCTGTCGTCGGCGCCTTGGGCTTCAATCGCAGTCGAGGGGTGTTGTCGGGTCCCGGGTGGTCATCACCGGACGCGGCGCGGCCATTGTGACGTGTCATCGGACTATCCGTCCTGACCGCGAAAACGGCCAAATTTTTCGAACTACCCCCCGAATCGGGGCGCATTTACCGAAAGACCTTGCGCGTCAACGGTTCTCGAGGTGAAGAACGTCGCAATGCTGGGCGCCTGATAGCGGAACCTGACTGGTCCCGATGTCTTTAGCATACGCCTCGACCTTGTCGGCAGGCCGGCAGCCTTCGAAGGGCCCTTAAACGCATTGTGGGCTGGTGGAAGAATCCACCAGCCCACATGACTAGACCTTGCTATACAGCGGTTACACGCACCGCCTGCGGGCCCTTCGCGCCCTGCTCGACGCTGAATTCAACCCTCTGGTTTTCCTCGAGCGACTTGTAGCCGTTGCCCTGGATTTCCGAGAAGTGGACGAACACGTCAGCTGCGCCGTCATCGGGAGCGATAAAGCCGAAGCCTTTGTCGCTGTTGAACCATTTCACAGTTCCCTGCGTCATACTTTTCTTCTTCTTTCATTTTTCACCGGATGTCAACGGACATCCCTATCAAGCGTATCACGGGTAGCTAACATAGTGTATTCGATTGCGGCAGAATGCTTTTCAGTAACACACCAGGTAACGGCCCCGCCGCCGCCCCCGTCGCGTCAAGCCAGGGGTGTATGGGGCTGCCGAACGGGGAACCCAGCATCGCATGCAGCGGAGGCCACACAAGCCCCTCCACCACCATCTCTCCGCCGCCGACGAGCGATTCGGACTGCGACTCGGCGCCGGGATCGGTGGCACGTTCATTGCTGCGGCTTTGTTTGTATTGCTACTACTGTTGATCCGCGCGGGGTGGGCGCCGCTACATGACCTCGACACGAACGCCGCCGAGGCGTCCCGACGAATCGACGGCTCCCATCCCGGGCTGGTGCGGACGGCCGAGACGGTGAGCAATGTCTTCGATCCGAACGTCTTTCGCATCGTGCTCGGGTTGCTCGCATTGATGTATCTGCTTCGCGGCGAACGCCGTCACGCGGTATGGCTTCTGGTCACGGTGTTCGGCGGCGCCGCGCTGGGACTCGTCTTGAAAACGCTTGTGGGCAGGGCCCGTCCGGTACTACCCGACCCGGTATCGACGGCACCCGGCATGTCGTTTCCCTCCGGCCACGCGTTGGGCGCGACGATCGGCTGCTGCCTGTTGCTGCTCCTCACGCTTCGCTTCTTACCGCGCCGCGGCCGCATCGCCGCGGTCCTCGCGGCCGTTCTGGTCGTCGGCGCGGTCGCACTGGCCCGGGTCGTGCTCGGCGTCCATTTCGTCACCGACGTGCTGGCCGGTATCACGCTGGGCATCTCATGGGTGGCCGTGACGACGTGGGCGTACGTCGCGTGGCGACGCGAGACGGGGCAGCCGGTCGCGCGGGCCGCCGACATCGGAAGTGCCGAGCAGCCACTCAGCCGCTGACCTGCGACTATGGCAAACCCGAATTTAACCTGGGAGTAAATCGGCCCGCGATTGGGTACTTCGGGTCAATGCGCTCACAAGGCGTCGGGGGCGCGGTGAAGGATGTCGGGTGGCTCGCCATCGCGGCCCTGTCCCTGACCGCGGTGATGGCGCTGCTCGGATACGTCGTCACCGATCTATTGCCGTCGAGCGCGGTCGGCCGCTGGGACGCCGACGTGCCGCGTCGTCTGCTCGAGTACCGCCAGAACGACGAGGTCTCGGAAAGCAAGATCATCACGACGCTGTCGGCGACACCGACCATCGTCATCCTCACCGTGCTGGCCGCGATTGTGTTCCGCTGGATGTTCGGTCGCTGGCGTGAGTCGCTTGTGGTCATCTGTGCGGTGGTGGGCGAGACCGCGATTTTTATGGCGACGACCATGCTCATCGACCGGCCGCGCCCGAGTGTGTCGCACATGGACGTCGCACCGCCGACGTCGTCGTTCCCCTCCGGCCACACCGCCGCAGCGGTGTGCTTCTACGGTTCGATCGCCGCGATCGTGGTGTGGCACAGTACCAACCGTTGGGTCAAAGTCGTCGCCGTAATCAGCTGCGCCGCAGTACCGTTGACGATCGCCGCCAGTCGCATCTACCGCGGCATGCACTACCCGACCGACGTACTGGCCGGCGCGCTTCTCGGAGCGCTGTGGTTGAGCATCGTCGTCTTCTTCGTGCATCGGCGCAGCGCTGACGGGCACCCCGACGCGGTCCTCGACGCCGACGCGAGGCTGGTGAAGCGCTGATGCGCGCCGCGATCATCGTCAAGCCGGCGAAGTCCGACACGGCCGAGCTGCGCAAGCAGGTCGACAAGACGCTGGCTGCCGCCGGTTGGGCACCATCCCTGTGGCTGGAGACGACGCCGACGGATCCAGGCGCCGGGATGGCCGAGGCCGCGGTTGAGGCGGGCGTGCAACTGGTCATGATCTGTGGCGGCGACGGCACCGTGATGGCATGCCTCGACGCGCTTTCGCGATCCGGCCTTCCCGTTGCGGTCCTTCCGCTCGGCAGCGGCAACCTGCTTGCCCGAAATCTCGGAATTCCCCTCGAATTCGATGAGTCGCTGAACGTCGCCGTCAACGGGGACGACCGGCTCATCGACTTGGGACGGGTCGGCGACCAGCCGTTCGCGGTGATGGCGGGGATGGGTTTGGACGCCGCGATGATGGCCGATACAACCGAACGGATGAAGCGGGTGGCCGGATGGCCTGCGTACGTGGCAAGTGCCCTGCGGCACTTGCGGGACCCGGTGATGCGAGTGCAGCTGAGCATCGATGGCGGCCCGCCGGTGAGTCGGTCCGCCCGAACGGTGTTGGTCGGCAACGTCGGGGAGCTGGAGGGCGGCCTCGAGCTGTTGCCCGCCGCGTCGGTCGACGACGGCCTGCTCGACGTTGTCATCGTCGCGCCAAGGAAACTGCGTGACTGGGTTCGGGTGGCGTATCGGATCGTCCGCAAGCCACACACCCGCGATCGGCACCTTGAACACTTCGCAGGACAGGCCATTTCGATCGAGGCCGATCGCGAGGTGCCGCGCCAGGTGGACGGCGAGGTCATCGACGACGGCCGTCACATCGACGCGCGCGTCGAGCCGGGCGCGCTCATCGTGCGGGTACCGCGGTCGTCTGCGGCCGCGGCGTGACCGGGTAGGGAGAAGCGATGGGCACATCGAGTCGCGTCCCGCAGACGACCACGATCGCCGGCGATGAACTCTCGGCCGACGATGCCATGACCGCACTGCGGCGCTACGGGCGATGGAACCTGGTGAAGAACTCGTTCGTCCGGTTCAGATACGCCGACGGGTTCTCCCACTCGCGCGCGCTCGCGCTGCAGCTGTGCCTGTCCTTCATCCCGCTCGTCATCGCGGTCGTCGGCCTGGCAGGCGCCGTGCATCAGGAGAAGGCCGCACAGGTGATCATCCAGACCGTGGCAGGCGTGCTGCCAGGCAAGGATCAAGGTGACATGGTCGAGCAGGCCGCGCAGCGCACACACGATCAAGGTGTCACCGGCGGTCAGCTGGCGCTGTGGCTTGGTCTGCTCGCGGCGATCATCGCGCTGACGACGGCGATGGGCCAGATCGAGCGGGGCGCCAACCGGATCTACGGCATCGAACGCGACCGCCCAGCGCTTCGCAAGTACGGCCGGGCGCTGCTGATGGCGCTCACGGCCGGACTGCTGCTGCAGCTCGGGTTCCTCGTCATCATCGCGGGCGACGCACTCGGCGACTCGCTTGCCGCGACGTATGGCTTGGGCGAGGTGTTCCAGACCATGTGGACGATCGGTAGCTGGCCGGTCGGCATCGTGTTGGCCTGGGCTTCCTTCACCGTCATCATCGAACGGGCGCCGCGCAGGCAGCAGCCGGGTTACTCGTGGCTTGCCTTCGGCGCCGGAGTGTCGCTCGTGCTGTGGCTGGTGTTGACCGGGCTGCTGGCGCTCTACGTCGTCAAGAGCGGCTCGTTCGGCAGCACGTACGGTCCGTTGACCGGGATCTTCGCCCTGCTGCTTTGGGCGAACCTGTCCTCAGTCGCACTGTTCCTCGGCGTCTCGTTCGCCGCGCAGCTCGAGGCGGTTCGGGCGGGCGCACCAGAGCCGACGACGGGAGATCCGCTTGCCGCCGAGCGATCACCGGCCTCCGACGATCGGCCAGATCGGATCGTGGCCCGCTGACAGTCGTAAGTCGCCATGTCACAGCAACAGACCGCGACCACGCCCGTTATCGTGATCGGCGTGGAAGGCACGCCGCAGGAGGGCACGCCGTTCGGCCGCTACACGCTGATCGAGCTGCTGGGCCGCGGCGGCATGGGTGAGGTGTGGAAGGCCCACGACACCGCCATCGACCGCGTGGTCGCGCTGAAGATGCTGCTTCCCCATTACGCCAAGGACCCCGATTTCGACCGGCGGTTCCGCCGCGAGGCCAGGGCAGCCGCCCGGCTGGACGATCCCCACGTCGTGCCGATCTACGACGTCGGCGAGATCGACGACCGCCTGTATGTCACCATGCGGCTGATCAATGGCACCGACCTGCAGACGCTCATCGACAAGGGCCCGCTCGAGCCGCGCCGCGCGGTGGCGATCATCGACCAGATCGCGTCGGCACTGCACAACGCCCACAACGTGGGGCTGGTGCACCGCGACGTCAAACCGTCCAACGTCCTGGTGGACAAGAACGACTACGCCTACCTCATCGACTTCGGCATCGCCCGCGCCGCCACCGACACCCGACTGACCTCGGCCAGCTCCGCGATCGGCACCTGGGCCTACATGGCACCCGAACGGTTCAATTCCGGTGACGTCCATCCCAGTTCCGACGTCTACGCGCTGGCGTGCGTGCTCTATCAATGCCTGACCGGCCAACAGCCGTTCCCCGGCAACACCCTCGAGCAGGTCGCCGTCGGGCACATGGTCACCCCGCCACCGCGGCCGTCCGAACGCGCCGCCATCCCGCCTGCCATGGACCAGGTGATCGCCACCGGACTCGCCAAGCAACCCGCCGACCGCTACTCCACCACGATCGAAATGGCCTCCGCGGCAAAGGAAGCCGTCACGGGGGCCGGTGCATCGGTTGCTGTGCCACCACCACCGCCACCGACGCCCGCTGCCGGTCTGCCCGCCCAGAGCTGGCCTCAGCAACCGTGGACGCAAGTGGGCAACACCCCGGCCCCGTATCCGGCGTCGGCGCCGACGCAGTTCAGCGGACCTCACCACGTGCAGCAGCCCCCACCCCGGCCACCGGCGCCGAAGAAGTCGAGCGGCAAGCACGGCATCCTGATCGGCGCGGCGGTGTTCGTCGTGACGCTGCTCGTCGTGGGTGGCGTGATCGGCTTCATCGAGCTCACCCAGCGCGACAAGACCACGCCGAGCGGGCCCGCCACCGCCGCCCCCGGTGGCGTCGAGTTCAGCGGGACCTACCGAGCGGACTACGGGCCGGGCACGGACCTCGATGACAAGCCGGTGCCGAATGCGCCTGCGACGACGAGCAATTGGGCCGTCAGGTCGGAATGCGGCGCCAGCGGTTGCGTGGCGACGGCGGCGAACGTCAGCGGCGGCGGCACGGCGCTGTTGTCGAATCTGACGTTCGATCAGATGGGCGGCGTCTGGGTGGCCGTCGGCCTCGCCTCTGCGGAATGCGGCGGCGACGGGCCGTCGGAGATCTGGGTGATCACGACGTTGCAGCCGCTTCCCGACGGCACGCTCTCCGGCGACAGCGTCAGGGCCTCCACCGACAGCCTGTGCGCGGCGAAGCGCACCGTGAAGTTCACCCGTACCGGCGACCCCGATCCGAACAAGGTCCCCGATCCCGGCGTCCTTCCGCCGCGTGTGACGTCTCCCGCCGACGGGTTGCGCGGCAGCTATCGGGAGACAACGACGTTCGCCGACGGCGACGTCGTGCCCGGCAAGAACCTCACCGCCGACACGTACTGCCTGCGCACCGGCGATAGCTGCATGAGCCTGTTTCACGCGGGCGGTCAGGCCGTCACGCTGATGTACGCCGACGAGAAGTGGACCCGCAACGAGAAGGGCACGACCACGTGCGGGGCCGCCGGCACGGCGCAGATGACGATCACCGCGGAGTACGCGATGCCCAAACAGCTCGACGATCCGATCTCGGTGCTCTCCGGGCGCGGGACGCAGACGATCGCACCCGGAGGAGCGTGCACCGGCGGCGGGGATTTCGAAGACAGGTTTGAGCGCACCGGCGACTAGGGCGCCGCGCTCGGGGGTGCGTCAGCAGGCGCAGCGGGAGACGAAAGCCCCGGTGAAGATCGCGATGATGAGGGCTTCGGTCGTCAGGCCCATCGCTGCCGTGATCGCAACAGCGGCGATGCCGGCGATGACGAGGACCAGCATCAGGACGCCCCACCACATATGCGCATGGCTGCGTGCCGCACGCGGCCTGACCTGGGACGCGAGCACCGCACCGTTGTGCGCTTCAAGCATGTGAAGGCCCCTTCGTTGTGACTGCAGACACAATATAGCCCTTCCAGTGAGCTGCCTCACAGCGTTGTCGGTTTCATGATCGTTAAGTTTCGGCATCCGCCGGATTCGGGGGCCGCAAAAATGCATCTAAGGTCGCCATTTCCGCGGCTTGACGACCAAGAATGCAGTTTCGGCGCGGAGGCGGCGCGACAATGGCGACGTGAGCGATGCAACGACGTGCGCGGTTGTCGGAGGCGGCCCGGCGGGCCTGTTCCTGGCCTTGATGCTGGCCCGCGCGGGCGTCGAGGTCACGGTGCTCGAAAAGCACGCCGACTTCCTGCGTGACTTCCGCGGTGACACGGTGCATCCCGTCACCATGCGACTGCTCGACGAGCTCGGCCTGTTCGAGCGGTTCGATCGCCTGCCGCACAGTGTCGTGGAGAGAGGGCAGTTCGACGTCGACGGCAATCTCTACACCCTCGTCGACTTCAGCCGGCTCCGGTCGCAGCCTCACCCCTACGTCGCGATGGTGCCGCAATGGGACCTGCTCGACTTGATCGCCGACGCCGCCCAAGAAGAGCCCACCTTCAACTTGCTCATGCAGCACGACGTCACCGGTCTGCTGCGTGACGGCGACCGGGTCACCGGTGTGCGGTTCACCAGCCCTGACGGCGCGGGCGAACTCCGTGCCGACCTCGTCGTGGGATGCGACGGGCGTACGTCGGCCGTGCGGCGGGACGCTGGGCTGCCCATTCGGGACTACCCGGTGCCGTTCGATGTGTGGTGGTTCCGGATGCCCCGCGATCAGCAGGCGCAGTTCTCGCTGATCCCGCGCACCAGACCCGGACGGGCTTTGATCATGATCCCGCGCGAGGGCTACTACCAGATCGCCTACCTGATTCCGAAGGGCAGCGACGCGGCGCTGCGGGCACGCGGGCTCGACGCGTTCCACCGCGAACTCTGTGAGATGATCCCCGAATCGT
This sequence comes from Mycolicibacterium stellerae, assembly GCF_003719305.1. Taxonomy (GTDB): domain Bacteria; phylum Actinomycetota; class Actinomycetes; order Mycobacteriales; family Mycobacteriaceae; genus Mycobacterium; species Mycobacterium stellerae. The sequence goes on along the minus strand of NZ_RARC01000042.1, from coordinate 33,050 downwards.
CGCCAGAGGCCATCACGTCGTGGGACGACGTGAAGATGCTCGACGTCCGGCTGGATCGTCTGCGTCGGTGGCACCGCGACGGGATGCTCTGCATCGGTGATGCCGCGCACGCCATGTCGCCGGTCGGCGGTGTCGGCATCAACCTCGCGATCGCCGATGCCGTCGCCGCGGCGGGCTATCTGGCGGAGCCACTTCGGACCCGACGTCTGACCGCCAAGCATCTCGCCGCGGTGCGGCGGCGCCGAATACTGCCCACCGTCGCGACCCAGACGATCCAACGCGTGCTGCATCGCGTCGCGCTCACGGCCGTGCTGCAGGGCCGCCAGGCGGCGAGGCCGCCAGACGCGGTGCTGAGAACGGTGCAGCGCTTTCCTGCGTTGACGGCCGTGCCCGCCTACGTCGTCGGCGTCGGCCTACTGCCCCAGCACGCGCCGGACTTCGCCCGCCGCTGACGCGCTAGGTCTGTGCGGGCAAGACGTGGTCGGCGACCTTGTCGGTGCTCAGGCACAGCGAGCAGACGTGGGCGTCGTGCGTTTCGCACTTCAGCATGTCGGGCCGCTCGTAATCGTGATGGCAGACATGGCATTTGAGGTGCTCGCCGGACGGGTTGCCGTGCTCGTCGTACATGGGCAGGTCGATGCCGTCGTCGGTGCGGCGCAGGTAGTACTTGCCCTTGGTGGCGATGGCGAAGATCGGCGGCAACACCAGCGCAAGGCCGATGGCGACCAGCGGCGAGTACGGCCGGATGGCCTCGCCGAGCCCGCCGAAGAACGCGATGACGGACACGCCCGCGGCGATCAGCATCGACCCGAAGCCGACGGGGTTGATCGCGTAGAGCATGCCGCGGCGGAACTCCGGCTCCATCGGCGACAGCTTGAGCAGGAACTTGTTGAAGACGATGTCGGAGGCCACCACGACGACCCACGCCATACCGCAGTTGGCGTAGAAGCCAAGGATCGTGTTGAGGAAGTCGAACATGTTGGCTTCCATCAGGATCAACGCGATCAGCAAGTTCACCCCGAGGAACACCAGCCGTCCCGGGTAGTGCTTGGTGACGCGGGTGAACGAGTTGGTCCAGGCCAGCGATCCCGAGTAGGCGTTGGTGACGTTGATCTTGATCTGGCTGATGACGACGAGCACCACGGCGAGCGTCATCGCCAGCCAGCCGGGCAGGAAGTTCTCGTAGATCTCCAGGAACTGATGCACCGGCTGGTTCGCGATGCCCGCGCTGTCGGCGACGTTGGCGATCAGATAGACCGCCAGGAACAGTCCGACGATCTGCTTGATGGCACCGAAGATGACCCAGCCCGGCCCGGCCAGGAACATCCACGTCCACCAACTGCGCTTGTTCTCAGGAGTTTTGGGCGGCATGAAACGCAAGTAGTCGTTCTGCTCGGCGATCTGGGCGATGAGCGACAGACACACACCCGCAGCAAGCAGGGTCGAGCCGAAGTCGAACCCTTGCACGCCGTTCTCGCCCTGGTAGGCGAAGAACTGGCCGACCGACTCTGGATGGCTGACGACGAGGTAGACGAACGGCGCGACCATCAGCACCAGCCACAGCGGCGTCGTCCAGACCTGAAGCGTGGAAAGCACTTTCATGCCGTAGATGACCAACGGGAAGATGATCAGGGTCGATGCGGCATACCCGAGCCACAGCGGTATTCCGAGCCCGAGTTTGAGGCCCTGGGCCATGATCGAGCCCTCGAGCGCGAAGAAGATGAAGGTGAACGTCGCGAAGATGACGTTGGTGACCACCGACCCGTAGTAGCCGAAACCGCTGCCGCGGGTCACCAGGTCGAGGTCGATGTTGTAGCGCGCCGAGTAGTAGGCGACGGGAAAGCCGGTGGCCATCACGACGATTGCGAAGATGAGGATGCCCCACAGCGCGTTCGTGGTGCCGTAGGAGATGCCGATGTTGGCGCCGATGGCGAAGTCAGCCAGGTAGGCGATGCCGCCGAGGGCCGAGATGCCGACCACCCGCGTCGACCACTTTCGATAGCTGCGCGGGGCGAACCGCAGCGTGTAGTCCTCGAGAGTTTCCTTGGTGGCCGTCATGGTGTCGAGGTCGGCCTCGGCGGCCTCGTTCACCGGCTCCTCGCTGACGTCTTGGGTCACCCGGCAAAGTTAGGCCCGCTTTGTTTCTGGACTATGACGCGCGTGTTCCGGGTGCGAGATATCGTCAGCGTCAATTAGATTGGCGCCGTGGTGCGGCCATCACGCGTTGAGCGCACTGCCCTTGCGCCACTGGTCCCACGGCACGCTCCAGTCGCCGTTCTGCCACTGCTGCAGCGGCGGCCCGCCGGTGTTGCGGACCTCGACGATGTCGCCGGGCACCGAGAAGTTGTAGAACCACACGGCGTTATCGCCGTTGAGGTTGAGGCAGCCGTGGGACACATTGGTGTTGCCCTGGGCCCAGACCGTGGAGTTCAGCTGATGCAGATAGATGCCGTCGATGCTGATGCGGGTGGCGTAGGCGACGGTCGTGCGATAGCCGCCCGCGCCGGTGAGCCCGTAGGTCGTTGAGTCCATGACGACGGGGTTGGCCTTGTCCAGCACGGTGTAGACACCCGGCGGGGTCCAGAAGTGCAAGGTCTTGCTGCCGACGACCTCGGTGCCGCCCATGCCCATGGAGGTCGGCATGGTGCGGACCAGCTTGCCGTTGTCGAACACGCTGACCTGTTTGGTCTTGTCGTCGGCGATCGAGACGTGGGCGTTGCCGATCTTGAACGAGACGTGCTGGTCCTCTTGGCCGTACATGCCGTCACCGAGTTGCGCGCCGTAGATGTCGGCGCTGACGTCGACGGTAGTGCCTGGTGCGTAATACTTCTCGGGTCGCCAGTGGGCGTTCTGGTCGTCGACCCAATTCCAGGCGCCCGCGACGGGCGGGTTGGTGGTGACGTGCAGGCGTTTCTCGGCGGCCGTCTTGTCGGTGATCGGTTCGTCGAAATGCGCGACGACGACGGTGCCGACGCCGTAGGTGTTGCCGTCGACGAGCGAGACACCCGCGGTGGTGTTGAGGTTGACGGCGGTCTCGTAGTCGGGCGACAGGGTGGTGAAGCTCGACGTCTGACGCGACGGCATGCCGCCGGGCCCGCGCGCGGCGACGGTCATGGTGTAGGTGCGGCCGTAGCTGAGTTGTTCGGTCGGGCGCCAGCCCGTCTTGTCGGGTGTCAGGGCGCCTGGCACCGTCTCGCCCCAGTCGTCGACCAGCTTGACGTTGTCGATGCGTCCGGTGAACGCGGCGACGGAGACCGGTACGGCCGGGTCGACATCGGCCGCTTGCGGCTTCGGGAAGACGCCGAGGGCGGCGGGCCGAGGAGGAGAAGGTTTAGGAGCGGACGCGGTATGCGCGGCGCTCGCGACGTCGCAGCCGGTCGAGCACTGGTCGGTGGTGTCGGCGACATCTCCAGCGAGAAGCACCAACGCCGCTATTGCGGCGACGGCGGAGGTGACGCAAACGCGACGGGACCAGGGCAATGGCACTCCAATGTGGGTCGGCATGGGCCGGACAATTGATCGGCTTGGCCGATCTGCGTCCAACTATAGGGGGCGCGGCTGCGCTTCGACGAACCTGTTGATTAAGCCTTGGTGGCAACTTCGAAGATCGGGATGACGCGATCGGTGCGCTTCTCGTATTCGGCGAATCCAGGAGCGCGTTCCTTGACGATCGCGAAGATCCGATCGCGTTCGTCGCTGGGCAGTTCGTTGGCGACGACGGTCCTTGGCGGGTCGGAGCCGATCTCGACCTGGACGTCGGGATGGGTGCGGATGTTGAACACCCAGGCGGGGCTCTTGTCGCGGCCGGCGGCGGAGCCGACGATGTAGATCTTGTCGTCGATGTCGAAATAGCCGACGAGGTTGATGCGTTCGGCGCCGCTCTTGGCGCCGGTGGAAGTCAGAAGCAGGAGCGGGAAGCCCTCGAACTGCCCGCCGACCTTGCCGCCGTTGCGGCGGAACTCCTCGATGTTGCGCTCGTTGAAGTCGCGCTCGGAGGCCATGTCGTCGTCGGGCATGTCCCCATGGTGGCACGCGGCGCGCGGACGCACGGTCAGGTGCTGGCGGGGGTCCAGCCGTATCGACCGACTGCCCGCCGACGTCGGCCGGTCTCGGGGTGTTGACCGGCGGCCGTTGTCCGCAACGGGTGGCTCCGTGCCCGCCTCAGAGCGATTCTTTCGCTCACCCCGTCGACCGTTCGGTACCAGCGAATGTTTCGCTGCGGGGCGGGCAGCTTCCCAGCATCGCAGCATCCCGTCGGTGTCCCTCTATATGGTCGGGTCAGAAGGTAGGGGACGAATGAGCGAACACACGCATGATCCGAAACTGTCAGGAAAATTCTCCAAGGCGTTGGTGTACGCGGAGTGCAAGCACCACAACCAGGTACGCAAGGGGGGTGACATCCCCTTTGTCGGCCATCTGCTTTCGGTGGCAAGCCTGGTGATCAACGACGGGGGCTCCGAGGAGCAGGCCATCGCCGCGCTACTGCATGACGCGGTGGAAGACGCAGGCGGGCCGTCGACGCTCGAGGAGATCCGCGCCAACTTCGGCGACGACGTCGCGCGCATCGTCGAGCAGTGCAGCGACACCGACGAGGTACCCAAGCCGCCGTGGCTGGAACGCAAGCAGCGCTACATCGACCACCTCGCGGACGTCGGCCGCGACACGCTTCTGGTGTCGGTGGCCGACAAGCTGGACAACGCGCGGTCGATGCTGCGCGACTACCACACCCACGGCCCGGCTCTGTGGGACCGGTTCAACCGGAAGAATCCGCACGACCACCTCTGGTATTACGAGAGCCTGCTCGAGGCGTACCGCAGACACGAGTTGGACAGCTGGATGGTCGGCGAGCTCGGGCGAGTGGTCGGCGAGCTGAAGCGACTCGTCGAAGGCGGCGACAGGGCAGTCGTAGTCTGACGCCCGATGGCACTGCATCTCCATCGCGCGCAGCGATCCGATCTCCTGGCCGACGGCCTCGGCGCGCTGCTCGCCGATCCGCTTCCCGACCCGTTCGCCGAGGAGCTGGTCATCGTTCCTGCCAAGGGCGTCGAGCGGTGGCTGAGCCAGCGGCTGTCACACATCCTCGGCCGCGGAACCGAAGCCGACGGTGTCTGCGCAGGCATCTCGTTCCGCAACCCGCGCTCGCTGATCGCCGAGATCACCGGCACCGACGCCGAAGACCCGTGGCATCCCGACACGCTGGTGTGGCCACTGCTCGAGGTGATCGACGAAAGCTGCGACGCCGACTGGTGCAAGACGCTGGCCACCCATCTCGGCCACTTTGTCGCGGGCGAGGAACGCGAGCTCCGGATGGGCCGCCGCTACGCCGTCGCCCGACGGCTCGCCGGGCTCTTCGCGTCCTACGCGCGGCAGCGGCCGCAGCTGCTCGTCGACTGGGAGAATGACGACGCCGACGGGCTCGACAGCGACCTCGACTGGCAGCCGCACCTCTGGCGGGCCGTGCTGGACCGCGTCGAGGCCGACCCGCCCCACATCAGGCACGCGAAAACACTTGTCACACTGCAGGAGTCCCCCACCGATCTGCCCGAGCGCATCTCCCTCTTCGGTCACACCCGGTTACCCAGCACCGAGATCGAACTGCTCGACGCACTGTCCACCCACCACGACCTTCACCTGTGGCTGCCGCACCCAAGCGACAACCTGTGGCAGTCGCTCGCCGACGTGCACGGCCAGATCGCTCGCCGCGGCGACACCAGCCACCGGGAAGTCGGGCACCCGCTGTTGGCCACCCTCGGCCGCGACCTACGCGAACTGCAACGCAGCCTGCCCCAGCATCGGCAGACCGACGAATACCTGCTTGGATCGACAGGCGCCCATGACCGCCCCGACACCCTGCTCGGCTGGTTGCAGTCCGACATCGCCGCCAACGAAATACCACGCGGCGGGCGCACGCTGCGTCCCGACGACCGTTCGGTGCAGGTGCACAGCTGCCACGGTCCGGCCCGCCAAATCGATGTCCTGCGAGAGGTTTTGCTCGGCCTGCTCGCCGACGACGAGACGCTGGAACCGCGCGACATCCTCGTCATGTGCCCGGACATCGAGAGCTATGCGCCGCTGATCGTCGCGGGGTTCGGGCTCGGCGACATCATCAAGGGCGTGCATCCCGCGCACAAGCTGCGGGTCCGGCTGGCAGACCGCTCGCTTGTGCAGACCAACCCGCTGCTGGGCGTGGCGTCGCAGCTGCTCGCGCTCGCAGGCGGGCGCGCCACGTCCAGCGAGGTGCTCAACCTCGCGCAGGCGGCGCCGGTGCGGGCCCGGTTCGGGTTCACCGACGACAACCTCGACGACATCACGCGTTGGGTACGCCAGGCCAACATCCGATGGGGCTTCGACCGCGACAGCCGCAAGCTGTACGGCGTCGACTTCGTGCAGAACACGTGGCGTTTCGGCATCGACCGTGTACTCGCGGGGGTGGCGATGTCTGACGACTCACACGCCTGGATCGAGACGACCCTGCCGCTCGACGACGTCAGCAGCAACCGCGTCGAGCTGGCAGGCCAGCTGGCCGAGTACGTCGACCGGCTGCAGCACGTCGTCGAATCCCTCACCGGCCTCAAGCCGTTGCGCGAGTGGCTGACTGCGCTGGAACGAGGCATCGACCTGCTCGCCCGCGTCGATGATGACGACGCCTGGCAGACCAGTCAGCTGCAGCGCGAGTTCGGCGACGTGCTCACCGACGCGGGTCCCCGCGCGCAGACGAGGATGCGTCTGCCCGACATCCGCGCGCTCCTTGACCGCCACCTTGCGGGGCGTCCGACGCGGGCCAACTTCCGCACCGGCACCCTGACGGTGTGCACGATGGTGCCGATGCGCTCGGTCCCGCACCGCGTGGTCTGCCTCGTCGGCCTCGACGACGGCATCTTCCCGCGCCTTGGTGTGGTCGACGGCGACGACGTGCTCGCCCGCGACCCGATGACCGGCGAACGCGACATTCGTTCCGAGGATCGCCAACTGCTGCTCGACGCGATCGGCGCCGCGACCGAGAAGCTCGTCATCACCTACACCGGCGCCAACGAGTACTCCGGCCAGGAGCGGCCGCCGGCGGTGCCACTGGCCGAGCTCCTCGACACCCTCGACCTGACCACCGAACACAAGGTCGGCAAGCAGATCGTCGTCAAACATCCGTTGCAGCCCTTCGACACTCGCAACGTCATCCCTGGCAAGCTGATCCCGGACGAACCGTTCACGTTCGACCCGACCGTGCTGAAGGCGGCCAAGGCCCGCTTTGGTGATCGCGCCGAGAAGCCGCCGTTCATCTCCGGCCTGCTGCCCGCTCCCCCGCTCGACGATGTCGTGCTCGCCGACCTGGTCGCGTTCTTCCGGGATCCGGTGAAGGGGTTCTACCGGGCGCTGGACTTCACGTTGCCGTGGGAGGTCGACGGGGTCGAGGACGCCATGCCCGTCGACATCAATGCACTCGAGGAGTGGACGGTCGGCGATCGGATGCTCGCCGACATGTTGGCGGGGATGGCGGCCGAGGAGGCGATACACGCGGAGTGGCGGCGCGGCACGCTGCCGCCGGGCCAGCTCGGGTGGCGCAAGGCCACCGAGATCCGCGACCAGGCCGCGCTGCTGGCCGAAACCGCCCTTGGGTACCGCAAGTCCGACGCTGATGCAGTCGACGTCGATATCGACCTCGGCGGTAGGCGGTTGGTGGGCACCGTCTCTCCGGTGTTCGGCGAGCGGCTGGTCTCGGTGACGTATTCGAAGCCGGGCGGACGCCAGCTGCTGCAGTCGTGGATTCCGTTGCTGGCGTTGCTCGCTCACGATCCGAGTCAGGACTGGGCGGCGGTGTGCATCTGTCGCGCCAGGAAGGGCACGACGCCGCAGCTGACCACCCTGCGCAGACCCGCCGAACCCGCCGTGGACCTGCTGGCCGATCTCGTCGCGATGTACGACGAGGGCCGTCGCGAACCACTGCCGCTGCCGACCAAGACATCGTTCGCGTGGGCGGAGGCCGTACACACCCACGGCGATCCGGAGCGTTCGGCAGGGTACCGGTGGAAGTCCGATCGCTATCCGGGCGACGATGCCGAACCGGCGCACGTTCGGACGTGGGGTCATGGCGCGTGGCTGAGGGTCCTCGTCGATGCGGGCCTCGGCCACTACGCGGGCCGCCTGTGGCTGCCGATGCTTCGAGCCATGGACGCTTGATGGAGAACTTCGATCTGCTGGGTCGGCTGCCCGATGCACGGTCGACGACCGTGCTGGAGGCGAGCGCGGGCACGGGCAAGACGTTCGCGTTGGCCGGCCTTGTCACGCGCTACATCGCCGAGGGCGCGGCGACGCTGGACCAGATGCTGCTGATCACCTTCGGGCGGGCGGCGACGCAGGAGTTGCGCGACCGCGTGCGGCGCCAAATCGTCGACGCGGTAGTGGCCTTCGACGATCCGTCCTGGGTCGGCGACAATCAGGTGATCGTGCATCTGCTCGACTGCGCCGACGGTGAGCGCGATGACCGTCGCCGACGACTGCGCGACGCGTTGGCGGCGTTCGACGCCGCGACCATCGCCACCACACACCAGTTCTGTCAGATGGTGCTCAAATCGCTTGGGGTGGCGGGCGACAGCGACACCGGCGTCACGCTTGTCGAGAGCCTCGACGAGTTGGTTGCCGAGATCGTCGACGACCTCTACCTCCGGCACTTCGGGCTCGAACGGGACTTCCCGCTGCTGAACTACGACGACGCCCTTCGACTGGCCCACGAGGTGGTCAAGCACCCCGCGACCGAGCTGCGACCGAAGGAGCCGCCGCCGGACTCCCGCGCCGCGGTGTGCGTCGACTTCGCGAAAGACGTTCTGGCCGAATTGGAAGTCCGCAAGCGACGACGCCACATCCTCGGCTACGACGACCTGCTCACCCGGCTGGCCGATGCGCTTGAAGCCGACGATTCGCCGGCCCAGCTGCGGATGCATCAGCGGTGGCCCATCGTGATGGTCGACGAGTTCCAGGACACCGACCCGGTGCAATGGAAAGTGATTCGCCGCGCGTTCAATCGTCGCTCGACGCTGATCCTGATCGGCGACCCGAAGCAGGCCATCTACGCGTTCCGCGGCGGCGACATCGTCACCTACCTCAACGCCGCGGAAACAGCAGGCGTGCGGAAGACTCTCGGCAAGAACTGGCGCAGCGACGCCGCCCTGTTGAACCGACTGCAGACGCTGCTCGGCGGGGCCGCGCTCGGCGACGAGCGGATCATCGTGCACGAGGTAGAGGCGCACTATCGCGGCTCACGGCTGAAGGGCGCTCCGTGCGAGGACCCGTTCCGGTTACGCGTGGTGAAACGGGATACGTTCGGCTGCAAAGGAACCCGCACCATCGCGATCGGAGACCTGCGTACGCACATCCCGCGCGATCTGGCCGCCGATATCGGCGCTCTGCTGGCCAGCGGCGCCACCTTCGACGGCGAGCCGCTGGAGGCACGCGATATCGCGGTGATCGTGGAGAGCCACAAGGATGCGCGCGCCTGCTATCGCGCGCTTGGCGACGCGGGCATCCCTGCGGTGTACACCGGTGACTCGGACATCTTCAACTCCGACGCCGCCGAGGACTGGCTGACGCTGCTCGAGGCGTTCGACCAGCCGCATCGGTCGGGCATGGTGCGGGCCGCCGCGGCGACGATGTTCTTCGGTAAGACGGCCGACGAGCTTGTCGATGGCGGCGACAAGCTGACCGACGAGATCGCCGAAACGCTGCGGGAGTGGGCGGGACAGGCCCGCGAGCGCGGTGTCGCCGCCATCTTCGAAGCCGCGCAGCTGGACGGGATGAGCCTGCGGGTGTTGTCCTGGCAGGTCGGCGAGCGACAGATGACCGACCTTGCGCACATGACGCAGCTGCTGCAGGAGGCCGCCCACCGCGAGCACTTCAGCCTGCCCGCGCTGCGTGACTGGCTGCGCGAGCAACGCGAAGAGCGAAGCGGTACAACGGAACGCGCCCGTCGGCTCGACCACGACGCGGCTGCCGTGCAGATTATGACGGTATGGGTGGCCAAGGGCCTGCAGTTCCCGGTTGTTTACCTGCCGTTCGCGTTCAACCGCAATGTGCAGGACCGCAAGCTGGTGTTGTACCACGAGGGCGATCAGCGGTGCCTGCACGTCGGCGGGGTCGACAGCCCGGACTTCAACGCGGTCGCGGTGCTGGGCCGAAGAGAGGATGCCAGCGACGTCAGCCGGTTGATGTACGTGGCGATGACGCGGGCGCAGTCGCAGGTGGTCGCGTGGTGGGCGCCGTCGTGGGACGAGCCCAACGGCGGGTTGTCTCGGCTCCTGCGCGGTCGGCGGCCCGGTGACGCCGCGGTACCGGATCGTTGTTCGCCGGACAAGATCTCCGACGACGATGCGATGGCACGGTTCGGTGAATGGGAGGCGGCGGGCGGGTTCGTCATCGAGGAGTCGGTCGTGCGACCGTTTCCGGCGCTGCCGCCGCAGGAGCAGAGGGCGGACCTGGCCGCACGGCACTTCCACCGTTCGATCGACGCCGCGTGGCGGCGGACGTCGTACTCGGGTCTGATCCGAGCGGCCGAGTCGACGCCGGTGAGCAGCGAACCGGAAGTCGTCGAATTGGACGACGAGGTCGCCGAGATACCGCTGACGACGACGGCGGTCGGCGCGGATGTGGCCTCGCCGATGGCGGATCTGCCGATGGGCGCGAAGTTCGGCACGCTGGTGCACGCGGTGTTGGAGACGGCGGATCCGTTCGCCGCCGACCTGACGGCCGAGCTGGAAACCCATGTTCGCGAGCATGCGGTGTGGTGGCCGGTCGACGTGGCTGCCGCCGAGTTGGCAGCGGCGCTGGTGCCGATGCACGATACTCCCCTCGGCCCGTTGGCTGACGGCTTGACGCTGCGGCAGATCGGGCTACAGGACCGGATGCGGGAAATGGACTTCGAATTCCCCTTGGCCGGTGGCGATCTGCGCGCAGCGGCGCCCGACATCCGGCTGTCGCACGTCGGCGAACTGATGCGGGCGCATCTGCCGGGGGACGACCCGTTGGCGTCGTACGCGGATCGGTTGAGCGGGGCTGCACTCGGCGGCCAGCCGCTGAAGGGATACCTGTCGGGTTCGGTGGACGCGGTGCTGCGGATCGGTGACCGGTACGTGGTCGTCGACTACAAGACGAATTGGCTCGGGGATCCATCCGAACCGCTGACGGCGGCGGACTACGCCAAGCCGCGACTCGTCGAGGCGATGCTGCATTCCGACTATCCGCTGCAGGCGCTGCTGTACAGCGTTGTGCTGCATCGGTTCCTGCGGTGGCGACTCCCCGCCTACGCGCCGGACAAGCACATCGGCGGCGTGATGTACCTGTTCCTGCGCGGTATGTGCGGGCCGGACACCCCGGTGGTCGACGGGCACCCGGCGGGTGTGTTCAGTTGGCAGCCGCCCGCGTCGCTGATCACCGCGATGTCGGATCTGCTCGACTCTGGCAGGGTGGCCGCGTGACGGCGATGGAATGGCGGCAGGCGCACGGGGCGGTGGGCCTGCTGCGGGCATTCGTCGACGCCGAGGTCCTCGAGTCGTCCGATGTGCACGTGGCGCAACGGCTTACCGCACTGGCGAAGGAGTCTGATGAGAGGGTCGCACTGGCCGTCGCGGTGGCAGTGCGGGCGCTGCGCAACGGGTCGGTGTGCGTCGACCTGAGGTCGGTCGAGGCGCAGGTCGGCTTCGACGGACTGCCGTGGCCGGACGTCGACGCTTGGCTGGCGGCTATCGGCGCGAGCGCGTTGGCGGGCACGCCGTCGGCGCTGCGCGTCGACGGCGACCTGCTGTACCTCGACCGATACTGGCTCGAAGAGCAGCAAGTCGCCGACGACGTGCACACGATGATCACGGCGAAACCCCAGAAGGTGTCGCCCGACATCGACCGCCTGTTCCCTGCGGGATTCGAAGAGCAGCGCGCGGCGGCGAAAGTCGCTTTGGCGCAGGGGCTGACGGTGCTGACGGGCGGGCCGGGTACGGGCAAGACGACGACGGTCGCGCGCCTGCTTGCGTTGCTCGCTGCGGGCACGCGTTTGCGGATCGCGCTTGCTGCCCCGACGGGTAAGGCGGCTGCCCGCTTGCAGGAGGCGGTGGCGCTGGAGGTCGGCAAGCTCGACGCGGCCGACCGGGAGGCGCTGTCGGGGATGCATGCGACGACGCTGCACCGGCTGCTTGGCAGCAGACCGGACACATCGGCGAGGTTCCGCCACAACCGGGGCAACCGGCTGCCGCACGACGTGATCGTGGTCGACGAGACGTCGATGGTGTCGCTGACGATGATGGCGCGGCTACTGGAGGCGGTCCGCCCCGACGCGCGGCTGATCCTGGTTGGCGACCCGGACCAGTTGGCGTCGGTGGAGGCGGGCGCGGTGCTCGCGGATCTGGTCGACGGGCTGGACACCTCCAAGCTGGCGGCGCTGAAGACGCCGCACCGGTTCGGCGAGTCAATCGGGGCGTTGGCGTCGGCGATCCGAGCGGGTGCGGCGGATGCAGCCATCGAGGTGCTACGGGCGGGCGGCGAGCACATCGAGTGGGTCGACACCGACCAGCCGGCGGAGCATCTGCGCAAGGTGGTTGTGCCGCAGGCGCTTCGGCTGCGGGAGGCGGCGATCCTCGGCAATGCGGACGTGGCGCTGCAGACGCTCGACGAGCACCGGCTGTTGTGTGCGCATCGGCGCGGCCCGTACGGGGTGCGGTTCTGGAATCGGCAGGTCGAGCGATGGCTGGCCGAGGAGACGGGCGAGGCGATCTGGTCCGACTGGTATGCGGGGCGGCCCGTGCTGGTGACTGCGAACGACTACGGGTTGAAGCTCTACAACGGCGACACGGGCGTCACGGTGGTGCGCGACGGCGTCTTGCGGGCGGTGATCGCCGGGACGGAGCAGCTGGAGTTCGCGACAGGCCGGTTGTCGGACGTGGACACGATGCACGCGATGACGATCCACAAGAGCCAGGGCAGTCAGGCCGACGAGGTGACTGTGCTGCTTCCACAGCAGGATTCCCGCCTGCTGTTGCGTGAGCTGTTCTACACGGCGGTCACCCGCGCCAAGACGCGGGTGCGTGTCGTCGGGTCCGAAGCGGCGTTGCGGGCCGCGGTCGAACGGCGTGCGGTGCGGGCGTCCGGGCTGGGCCGACGACTGCAGGCCGCCGACTGATACGCGGAGCTTCCATCAGCCGGGTTCGCGCGGAGGTAACGTGGGCGCCCGTGGCGGGGACATCCGGCGCGCTCGTCCTGACCGATGAGTTCCGCGAGGCGCTCGAGTTGCTGGCCGGCGGTGAGCATGTCTTTCTGACCGGCAAGGCGGGCACGGGCAAGTCGACGCTGATTCGCCTGTTCATCGCCGAGACGGACCGCAACGTGGTGGTCGTTGCACCGACGGGCATCGCCGCCCTCAACGTCGACGGCTACACCATTCACCGGCTGTTCGGGTTCCGCACGACGACGACGCTCGACGACGTCCGCAGCGGTGATTACCGGCCCGGCCGCTTCACCAAGACGCTGGCGTCGCTGCAGACGCTGATCATCGACGAGGCGTCGATGGTGCGCGCCGACGTCTTCGACATGGTGGCCCTTGCGCTGTCGCGGTTCGGGCCGCAGCCGGGAACGCCGTTCGGCGGGGTGCAGATCGTGTTGGTCGGCGATCTCTATCAACTGCCGCCGGTCGTCACCGAGGGCGAGGCCGATTTCTTTTCGGCGGCCTCCTCACAAGGTTACGAGACGCCGTACTTCTTCTCCGCGCACAGTTTCCGTCGGGACGAGTTCCCGACCGTCGCGTTGACGACGGTGTTCCGCCAGCTCGGCGATGACCGGATGACGGCCATTCTCAACGAGATTCGCGAGGGTGTGCTGCTGGGGCATGCACAGGAGCAGCTCAATGCGCGTGCCGACGCCGACTTCGTTCCGCCCGACGGGGAATTCTGGCTGACGCTGGCACCGACGAACCGGCTGGTGACCGCGCGCAACCGCCAGCACCTCGAACGGCTGTCCGGCGATGAGTTGGTGCATCAGGCGCGTGCGTCGGGTGACTTGTCGTTGTTCGACCCTCCGGTCGAGGAGACGCTGCGGTTCAAGGTCGGCGCACAGGTGATGATGCTGAACAACGACCAGGGCAACCGCTGGGTCAACGGCACCATCGGCCGCGTGATCGGCATCGACTACGACCGCTACGGCGCAGTCGTCGAAGTGGAGTTCACCGACGGCTCGTATGCCGAGGTGACGCCGTATACGTGGGAGGCGACGCGACCCGTGGTGAGCGGCGGCTCACTGGGGCGCGAGGTGATCGGCTCGTACACCCAGCTGCCGTTCAAGCTGGCGTGGGCGATCACGATCCACAAGAGCCAGGGCCAGACGTTGGAGCGTCTTGTGGTGGATCTGACCGGCGGTATGTTCTCGACCGGCCAGCTCTATGTGGCATTGAGCCGGTGCACCTCGCTGGCGGGGCTGGTGCTGAAAAGGCCTGTGCTGCCCAAGGATTTGAAGACGGACCGTCGTATTGCACGGTTCTTGCGCAGCTCGGTCGGTAGCTCCGGCGCGCGGCGCTACTGCGCCATCGGGATGCTGACGGTCGGCGACGAGGGCCGGATGTCGCGGCCGCGGCCGGTTGAGCTGGCGGTGGCCTTCGACGACGGCACCGCGGTGACATCGTTGATCAACCCGCAGCGGGATCTGGCGGATGCGCGAAAGTCGTTCGGGATCACAGTGTCCGACGTGCTGTTGGCGCCGACACTGCGCGAGGCATGGGCGGTGATAGCGCCGATGCTGGCAGGTTGCACTCCGGTTGGTTTCGGAGTGGACGAGACGCTCGGCCTGATCGACTTCGAGCTCAAGCGGCTCGGCTGTGTGACGGTGATGCCGTTGGGTGTGGAGCTGCGAGGGGCGCGGGCGTCGGGTGCGACGGCTTTGGAACGAGCGCAGGCGGCGTTGAGGGCACACGGTGGATCGGATTCGGAGGACGGGTCGTCGGCGTTCGAGGAGCCCGAGCCCGCGGAGTCGATTTCGGGCATGTTGGTGAGCCGGGATCAGTCGGTTCCCACGCCGACGGCCGGTCACCTGCCCGGGTTGTCGGCGCTGCTGCGGGTGAGCAGGGACGTCGGCGGGGCGCTTCTGGGTTCGGCAGCGCCCGCGGTGCGCGCAGGCGGGGACACCCCGTGGGATGCCGCGGCGAGGCAGGCGGTGGCCGACCAGCTGCGGTCGGCGGCGGGGCGGGTGGCGCTGACAGCACAAGCCGTGTCGCGGTTGTGCGCGGCGTCCGACCTGTTGGGTGTCGAGATCGTTTCGGAGTCGGTGTGTTTGGAGCGCGACGACATCGGCGACGTGTTGGCGCCGGGCACCAGGATCTGTTTCACCGGGACGGCGCAGGACCGGGCGGGACGCATCGTGGAGCGCTGGGAGATGGAAGACCTGGCGGCCTCGGCCGGGTTGACGCCGGTGGCGTCGGTGACGAAGACGCGCTGTGAGGTGTTGGTGACCGCCGAGGCGGGCAGCCAATCGGGCAAGGCGCGCAAGGCGCAGGAGTACGGCAAGCCGGTATTCACCGCCGACGAGTTCCTGGCGTGGGCGGCAAAAAGGTAGTTGGATCTCGCTACTCTTCTTCCTCGCTCGCGGCTGCTACATCCCCGTTGGCCTCAGCGTCGGCGGCGCCGCTGTCAGCGCTTTCCGATTCGGCAGGGGCGCCGGACTCTTCGCTGGCGCCCTCCTCTGGAGCAGCCTCTTCCGCCGGCGCGGCTTCTTCCTCTGTGGCCACCTCCTCTTCGGACGCGGCGGGCGGCTCGATCCAGCTCAACGACTGCCCTGCGCCGTTGTAGGCGACGCCGGTCGGTGGTTCGCCGACGGCATCGAAGTAGATCTTGCCGGTCGAGCTGCCACCTGGCAGCAGGGGCGCGCTGTTGAAGCCCAATGGTGTCCATGCGCCTGCGAGGGCGGGGTAGCTCTGTCCGCTCTCGGTCAGTGCACTGAAGTTCGGTACTGCCGGAGTGACGATCCCGTTCATCGCGTTGGCGCGCACCGTCACTTCGTAGAGCTGGCCCGAGAGCGGATACGGAACCGCGTCGCCGCTGGGAAGAAGTTTTGTGACGGTGTAGGCGATCTCGCCGCCGTTGGCATCAGTGACCGACTGTTGAATACCGAATGCCTGGTTGTCAGCCGCCGACGCAGGCGCAACGGCTCCGATGCTGAACATGACAGTCGTGGCCGCGACGGCCCCGGCTAGCTTCTTGAGTTCCACCTGTCTCGCCTCTCCGGTTGACCTGGCGTTTCACCGCGAGAGATTACCGGCAACGCTATCGCCCCGAAACCCTTAGCGGGCCAGGATGTTTGACGGCGCAAAGAAGCAAGAGCGGGTGGCAAATTTCGGCGACCTCAGGCCGCCGTGTGGTCATCGATTTGCCGCCCCGGTCGGCCCGACGAGCGCCCGCCGCGGACACCCAGACTTTCGAGGTGCCCGCCTCTGAGCGAAAGATTCGCTCGACCGGGTATCGCCACTGTTGGCCATTCGGCAGCAGCGAATCTTTCGCTCAGAGGCGGGCACTACGGATTGCTGCCCGGAAAGCGCTTCGGTCAAGCGCGGTTCGCCCGGCGTATTGTTCGACCGTGCAGGTCGACGCGATGACGACGCCGCAGCCGTTGGGCGCAATCGGCGATCTGGCGAAGCGCGTGCAGGCAGCGGGGTTCTCCGGGTTGCTATTCACCGAGACGGGTCGGACGGCGTATCTCAATGCCGCGGTGGCCTCGCAGGCGGCGCCGGACCTCGAGCTGTCGACGGGCGTCGCGGTGGCGTTCCCGCGGAGCCCCTTCGTGACGGCAGCGTCGGCGTGGGAGCTGCAGGAAGGATCTGGCGGCAAGTTTCGGCTGGGCCTGGGCACCCAGGTGCGGACCCATGTGGTGCGCCGGTACGGCGTGGAGTTCGAGCATCCGGGCCCGCGGCTGCGGGACTACGTGCAAGCGGTGAAGGCGTGCTTCGAGGCGTTCCGGACCGGGAAGCTCGATCACCACGGCGAGTTCTACGACCTGGACTTCATCACGCCGCAGTGGAGTGCCGGCCCGATCGACGCGCCGGATCCGAAAGTCGATGTAGCGGCGGTGAATCCGTGGATGCTGCGTATGGCTGGCGAGGTGGCCGACGGTGTGCATGTGCATCCGCTCGGCGAGCCGGGCTATATCGCGAGGCACGTCGTGCCGAATGTGGCTGCAGGAGCGGAGAAGTCGGGGCGGTCGCCGTCGGACATCGCGGTGATCCTGCCGGTGATGACGATCGTCGGCGACACCGATGAAGAGCGGCACAAGGAGCGCGAGAGCGTCCGATTCAGCATGAGCTTCTACGGAAGCACGCCGAACTACGCGTTCATCTGGGACGAGGCGGGGTTCGAAGGGACGACGGCGCGGATCCGGGAAAAGCAGAAGGCCGGCGACTTCGCGGGGATGGCGGCGCAGATCACCGACGACCACATTGCACAGTTCGCCACCGAGTCGACGTGGGACGGCCTGGCCGATGCGTTGGCTGAGAAGTATGGCGGAATCGCAACGCGCATAGTCCTTTACAACGCCCTGGCCGATCTGGAACGCATCGAGCGATATGGCGCCGTCGCGCGACGCGTCGCGCAATTCTGATCCCGATTGCGTCCGCACATATTGATAATCGTTGGGATCCGCGGCGGCTGTTGGCGCGACCAGGACGGCCAAGGCGCCGCCTCCTCGGATTCAGTGGACCTGTTCGGGCCCGACCAGGCAGTGCCGCCTCAGGGCTTCGACGACGTCGGACAATGGCCGGTCTTCGTCTGCGCCCTGCCGGTGGGCGAAGTATGCCCCCACTGCACGCAACTCGTCTTGGATTACCTCGTCGTCGGTCATTTCGGTGTCCCCTGTTGTGAGCCGGCTGTACCGGATAACGGCTGTGCCGGATAACGGGGACGCTATGGCGGTGCAGTTGCGGTGGCGCGAGTAGTCGACTACCCGAATCGGGCCGGCGCAGGTTCGCGGCTCGCCCCTGCGCCGGCGCGCACGTCGCGTCGCCGCTTCGACGCCCACACGGCGGCCAGGCAGGCCCACGTCGCGCCGATGACCAGCCACATCAACGCCTGGTTCATCAGCGAATAGAGCCGGAACTCGGCCAGTACCTCGGCGGGGAAGCCGTCGAGCACCAATCCGTCCTGACCGGCCAGCGGACCGGGGACCTCGTGAAACGTCGGCAACAGCATCATCGCCGCAAGCATCACAACGACGTAGCCGCCGACGGCCAGCCCAGCGGCCCGCCAAGGTCCCCATCGGCGCGACAAGGCGAGCCCGGCTGCCAGCGCGGCACCCGCACTCAGCACTGAGATCACCACGATCGTCAGGAACGCCGAACTACGCGCTGCCATCGTGTCTTCCAGCCCGACGCTGGGTGGGTTGGCCGGATATTTCAGGCCCGGCATCAGCGCGATGGCCACGAACATTCCAGCAGCGAGCAATAGCGCCAGGCCGGTGGAATCCGGCCTGAAGCCCCGCCGGTCCAGCCAAGCGCGGATCGCGGAATAGGCGACGGCGAACAGGACCCCCATGGCGATACCGAAGACGACGATGCCGACGGCGGCACCGAAGTTCTGTTGAACGGCTCGGGTGAACAGCTCATGGCTGTGGCCGTGTTCACCGCCGACGAGCTGCGCCTCGGCGTGCTCGCGCGCACCCTCGTAGTCGATGGCGGCGTCGATCAGCGGCGCGATCATCACCCGGCTGAAGGCGAACGCCGCGATGCCTGCGACTGCGCCGGGAACGAGATAGCGGACAACGGAGGGAACTTCGGGCGTCAGTGGCATGGGAATCCCAGCAGGTGCCTGCCGTCGTGCAAGAACTCGTGGATGTGGGTGTCCGAGCCGAACACCGACACCGCGCCCTGGTCGAAGCCGACGAAGTAGTAGGCGATCAACGCCAGCATCGTGATCGCGGTCAGCCGGGCCGGGGTCGCGAGGGACGCGGCGGCGGCTCGCAGGTTGACGCGGGGCAGGCCGAGGGCGGGGTTGGCATTGTTGGCAGGGTTCATCGAAGTTCCTCAGTGGTCGTGATCGTGTGGGACGGGAAGCGCGTGGTCACCAGAATCGGTGAGCACCGGCGCCGTCAGGAGCTGGTGGCGGTCAACGAGCGTCTCGAGCGTCTTCACCCAATGGTCGTAGTACTCCCACTGTCCCCGTTCGGATTCGGGCCTGCTCTCCCACTCGCCGATCGTCGCGATCAACGTCTCCTGGAATTCGCTCCACGGGTAGTGGCGGAACTCCGACAGCGCAAGCGCCAGCCCGAAGGCCCTTCGCTGCCAGTCGTGGTCGAACTGTGGCGCCGCCTGATCGGTAGTGCAGGTTTCGTGCAGCTTCATGACGCCGACCCAGCGAGTGCCACACCGATCATCGCCTCGGTGGTCACCAGATCCATCAACATATCGTCGGTGAAATCCTCGGTACCAGACGGCCTTTCGGGGATGACGAACCATCGCGAGTGACCGCTGGAATCCCACACCTTGATCTCGGTGTCCGCCGGTAGCTCGAGGCCGACTTCGGCGAGCACCTTGCGCGGTTCACGGGCGGCGCGAGCCCGGAAGGTCGGATCCTTGTACCAGTAGGGCGGCAGGCCGAGCACCGGCCACGGGAAACACGAGCACAACGTGCAGATCACCAGGTTGTGCACCCCGGAGGTGTTCGCAACAGCCTGCAGGTGCTCACCCTCGGCGCCCGCCATGCCGTCGGGGAAGTCCAGTTCGGCGATGGCCGCAGGGGTGTCCGTCACGACCTTTTCCGCGAATTCCGGGTCAGTCCATGCCTTTACGACGATCTTCTTGCCGTTCAGCGGCGTCATCTCGGTCTCGAAGTACGCGAGCACCTTGTCGACGGTGTGTGGTGTGATGACGCCCTTCTCGATCAGCAACGACTCCAGCGCGGCTGCCTTCTTGGCGCTGGCCTCTTCACGGTCGGGCGGGTAGGCGAACTGGCCGGTCATGACTCCTCCTCGGTCGATTCCAAATAGGCCTCGAAAAGCTCCGCGTAGAGCATCAGCGGGCCGTTCTCGGCGCGTGCGCCCCAGATTTCGGCCGGTTCGAATTCGACGATGTAGATCGGCATCGGGTCGCCGATGCCGTCGCCGGTGTGGCAGAAGTAGGCGTAGTCGCCCTCGAAGACGCGCTCGACGGTGCCGATCCGGTCGCGCAGATAGCCCGGCAGGCGGCTGTGCGCGTCGGCAGGCACGTTGGTGATGCGGACCTTGGAACCGACGGCGAATTTCGGATGGGCGACGTCGCGCCGCGGACTGTCACCCAGGCGCAGGTAGGAGATCACCTGCTCGTCGATCGCCTGCGCGCCGTCAGCGTCTGCGGCAGAAGAGAGTTCGGCGGCGCGGTCGGCAAGTTCGGCTTCGGTCACGTAGCCCTTGTCGATGAAGAACTGGGTGATCCCGCCGAGCCACTTCTCGTAATAGCGAAACTTGAAATAGTCGAAGGGGTTCATCGCCTCGGCGCCGGTGCGAAGGTCGGCCCATGTCCACTCGTCCTTGAAGGTCGTCGGCACCTCGTCGATGGGGTATTCCGGCAGTGCCGACCCGAGATGGTTGGACAACCCCATCATCGCGACGTGGATGCCGAAGATGCGCTTCTCCCATTCCTCCACGAAGACCCGCTTCTCCAGGGTCAACGGCTCGGGCAGGCCTTCCAGGCCGCCGAGATAGTGCTGCAGTTTCATCAGGCAGGGCTTCCTTCCGTGGACGGGGTCTCCGTACTGGCTGCGGGTTGAGCGGCCGGTTTTTTCGTCATCGCGGTGGCCAGGTACTCGGACAGCAACCCGAACGACGCCCCGAGCACACACGCCAGCGCGGCGACCAGGCCGGGGTGGGAGATGGTGGTGACGGTGATGTCGTTGCGGGTTCCGGCCACCGTCGACACGGTGGAGGCGAATCCGACGACGACGGCCGGGGTGGTGGCCAGCAGCGGCACCCATGACGCCTGCACCATCAGCGCGCTGCCGACACCCACGGCGATGGCGGTGACCAGCAGGCTGCCGCCCATCAGGTAGGCGGCATACAGGCTGGCCGAGGCGATCAGCACGCCGACGAGGTTCGACGACACCGACCGGACCCAGCCGGCGATACCGCCGCCGACGAAGAAGAACGACGCCCAGGACAGAAACACCACCCAGATGGGCACCGTGATGACTTCGGCGGTCAGCGCGACCGCCAGCCCGCCGAGGACACCTATGCTGAGCGTCAAGGCTGTTCGAGAATCCATGAAATGAGGTTCAGGCCAGCAGGTTTCGGTGGCGTTACCTTTGCATTGCTCCGCCCGGCAGCAGCGGACACGAATCGCGCAATTTCGGACTTCTCCGGCGAGCCTGAAGCCGTCCGGCCCGCCCGCAACGCCTTCGTAACAGACTCCCGCTAACTTGAGTTCACCTTCAGGTGGGGCCACGAAAGGACAGCGGCAGATGTCCGACGAAACGATGCCGCAGCGGGTGCACAAGGCGGCCGGGCGCCGGCCCGCGAAGACCAAAGGCCCGAAGGCGCCGAAGACGGTCGTCTTTGCGTTGTACGACAAGGTGACGTTGCAGGACGTCGCCGCCCCGCTCGAGATCTTCGCTCGCGCAAACGACTTCGGCGCAAACTACAACGTGATCCTTGCGTCGATAACCGGCGAGGCCGTCGAAACGACGTCGTTCGTGTCGCTCAACGTCGACATGCCGCTCGCCGCGGTACCGCAGTGGATCGACACGTTGATCGTGCCAGGCGGGGTGCCGCCCGACTTCAACTTCACCCCCGGCGAACATGACATCCCCGAAGAGCAGACCCCCGACGTCGTCTCGGCGGCGCTGGAGATGGTGGGCGAGCTGGCGCCGCGGGCGCGCAGGGTCGCCTCGGTATGCACCGGCGCGTTCGTGCTCGCGGCCCTCGGGTTGCTCGACGGTCGTCGCGCGACGACGCATTGGGCGCATTGTCAGGAGCTGGCTCGCACCTATCCCGAGGTCGTGGTGGACCCGGATTCACTGTTCGTGCACGACGGCCGCTACATCACCGGCGCGGGGATCACGGCAGGCATCGACCTCGGACTCGCACTGGTGGAAAGCGACTACGGTCCTGACGTCGCCCGGCGAGTGGCTCGCTGGATGGTCGTCTTTCTGCAGCGGCCGGGCGGTCAAGCGCAGTTCAGTGTGTGGACCGAGGCGGCACTGCCCGTGTCGAGGGGTCTGCGCGAGATCATCGACTCCGTTGTCGCCGATCCCGGTGCCGATCACTCGATCGCGGCGATGGCCGATCGTGCGGCGGTCAGCGAGCGGCATCTGGTCCGCATGTTTCGGATGCAGGTCGGGATGACCCCGGCGCGGTTCGTCGAGCAGGCGCGGCTGGAGGCGGCGAAGGTGCTGCTCGCCACGGGTGACCACGGCCAGGACGCCGTCGCGCGGCGAGCCGGTTTCGGGTCCGCCGACACGATGCGTCGCACTTTCCGCCGGGCGCTCGGCGTCTCGCCCAGCATGTACCGGACCCGATTCCGGACGACGGGTATCCATCAAGGCCTCTAGTGCATACTCTTTCGCACATGTCCAGTGGTTCGATGGAGGCTCCCGTGATCCGGAGTTCCGCTGGCGGGGCGGAGCCTGCGTGGTCACCAAGGGAGTGTGAGCTGCTCGCGGTGACGCTGGAGCTGCTCCAGGAACATGGCTACGACCGGCTGACCGTCGATGCGGTGGCCATGACGGCGCGCGCAAGCAAGGCCACGCTGTATCGACGGTGGCCGACGAAGGCCGAACTCGTGTTGGCCGCATTCGTCGAAGGCACCCGCCAGGTCGCGGTCGACCCCGACACCGGCTCACTGCGCGACGATCTGCTGCGGCTGGGAGAGCAGATCCGCGCTCACGTCAGCGTCCATGCGGGCACCATTCGCGCGGTGCTCGTGGAGACGTCTCGCAGCGCCAAGCTCGACGCCATGATGCACGAGCAGTTCCTGGACCAGCGCAAGGCGCTCATGTCGCGCGTCCTCGCCCGTGCCGTCGACCGCGGCGAGATCCTGGCGTCGGCCATCACCGAAGACCTCTGGGACGTTTTGCCCGGCTATCTCATCTATCGCACGGTGCTGACCGGGAATACCCCAGCCCCCGAGACGATTCATAACCTCGTAGACAACGTGCTCATCCCGAGCCTCACGCGTTACAACACATGAGGTGGTGGGGCCAACCGAGGGAGGACTTGAGCAGTCCGGTCCCGTACCGTACTGTCAACTAAGTTGATACCGCCCCCGAGCTGAAGAAAACGCGTCCCCACTGTCCGCCAACGTAGTGCCGCTCGTCGAAAGGGTCACGGATGCAGCGGTTTTCGATCGGAAGCCGATTGATGCGGCGGTGGATGGTTCTCGTGGCGGTGCTGGTGATCGCGGTGGCTGGATTCGCGGTGTACCGCCTCAACGGCATCTTCGGCTCCAAGGACGTCGTCTCCACCCCCAGCGGGGCTGCCAACGACATCGTCCCGTTCAACCCCAAGCATGTCGTCATGGAGGTCTTCGGCCCCCCGGGCACCGTCGCGACGATCACCTACACCGACGTCAACGCCCAACCCCAGCGCGTCGACAACACAACGCTGCCGTGGGCCTACGACACCACCACCACCCAACCCGCCGTGTTCGTCAACGTCTCCGCCCAGGGCGACAGTGACTCCATCGGCTGCCGAATCAAGATCGACGACGTCGTCAAGGACGAGAGAACGGTCAATACCCTGAACGCCTACACCTACTGCCTGGACAAGTCCGGATGAGCCACCACGTCGCCGACGTCGACGAGCGTCTGACTTTCACGGACCGGGTCATCAAGTGGATCCGTTGGCTCTGCCTGCCGATCGTGTTGTTCTGGGTCGTCGTCGCCGGGTTGACGAACGCATTGGTACCGCAGCTCGAAGTCGTCGGTGAACAGCAAAACGTGGCGTTGAGCTCCCCGGATTCGCCGTCGCTTCAGGCGTTTCAGCGCATCGGCAAGGTCTTTCAAACGTTCGACTCCGACAGTGCGGCGATGGTGGTGCTCGAGGGCGACCAGCCGCTGGGCGCCGACGCGCACAAGTATTACGACGAGCTGGTGAAGCAGTTCGAAGCCGATCCCAAACACGTCGAACACGTGGATGACTTCTGGGGCGATCCGCTGACCGCGGCAGGCGCACAGAGTTCAGACGGCAAGGCCGCGTACGTCCAGGTGTACCTCAGGGGTAACCAGGGCGAGGCACTGTCGCTGGAGTCGGTCAATGCGCTGCGCGACATCATCGCCAAAACGCCGGCCCCGCAGGGCATTCACGCATACGTCGCTGGATCGGCAGCTCAGATCACAGACCAGTTCGAGGTCGGCAACGAGGGAACCGTGATGGTCACCCTGTTGACCGTCGGCGTGATCGCGATCATGTTGCTCATCGTCTACCGCTCATTCGTCACCATGATCATCGCGCTCGTCACGGTGCTGATCGAGATGTCGGCGGCGCGCGGCATCGTCTCGTGGCTGGCGAACTCCGGGTTCATCGGCCTGTCAACGTATTCGACCAACATCCTCACCCTGTTGGTCATTGCGGCCGGCACCGACTACATCATCTTCCTGCTCGGCCGCTATCACGAACGCCGCAACGAAGACATGGACCGGGAGGCCTCCTTCTACGACATGTACCGCGGGACGTCGCACGTGATTCTCGGTTCGGGCCTGACCATCGCCGGCGCGGTGTTCTGCCTCTACTTCACCCGCATGCCCTACTTCCAAAGCCTCGGGATCCCGGCAGCGATCGGCGTCCTCGTCTCATTGGTCGCCTCATTGACGCTGGCGCCTGCGGTGATCGTGATCGCCGGCCGGTTCGGGCTACTGGAGCCAAAGCGCAAGACGGCCAAGCGCGGCTGGCGGCGGATCGGAACGGCGATCGTGCGGTGGCCGGGACCGATTCTGATCGCCACGCTGGCGCTGGCCTTCGTCGGAATCGTGGCGCTGTCCGGCTACAAGGTGAGCTACGACATCAGCCGGTACATGCCGGACAGTGCCGGGTCGAATGTGGGCTACGACGCTGCCGAGCGGCATTTTTCGAAGGCACGGCTCAATCCTGAACTGATGATGGTCGAGTCCGACCACGATCTGCGCAATCCGACCGACATGATCCTGTTGGAGCGGGTGGCGAAGGCGGTGTTCCACACCAAAGGCATCGCACAAGTGCAGTCGATCACACGGCCGCTTGGCACGCCGCTGGACCACACGTCGATCCCGTTCCAGATCAGCGCCAACAGCGCGGCGCAGATCAACAACCTGCCCTTTCAGCAGGACCGCGCCGCGGATCTGCTGAAGCAGGTGGGCGAGATCGACAAGACGATCAACATCTTGCGGGATCAGTATGCGCTGCAACAGCAGTCGAGCGACATCACGCATGAGCAGAGCGAGGCGTTTCAGCAGACCGTCGCGGTGGCACAGGATCTGCGCGACAAGATTGCCAACTTCGACGACTTCTTCCGGCCGATGCGCAACTACTTCTATTGGGAGCCACACTGTTTCGACATCCCGATCTGCTTCGCTCTGAGGTCCCTCTTCGACGCCCTTGATGGCATCAACCAACTGACCGACCAGCTGGCCAATGTCTCGGGCAGCATCGCCAAGTTGGATGAGCTGCAGCCGAAGCTGGTCGCGCTGATCCCGCCGCAGATCGCCACGCAGCAGACCAACCGCGACCTGACGATGACGAACTACGCGACGACGTCGGGGATTTACGACCAGACGGCGGCGGCGTTGGAGAACTCGACGCAGCTGGGTGCGGCGTATGACGCATCGAAGACCGACGACTCGTTCTATCTACCGCCGGAGGCGTTCAGCAACCCGGAGTTCGTGCGGGGATTGAAGCTGTTCCTGTCGCCGGACGGCAAGGCCGCGCGGATGATCATCACCCACGAGGGGGATCCCGCTACGCCGGAAGGCATTTCGCACATCGACGCGATCAGGCACGCGGCGCAGGAGGCTGTCAAGGGGACGCCGTTGGCGGGGTCGAAGATCTACATCGGCGGCACGGCGTCCACGTACAAGGACATTTCGGAGATGGCGCACTACGACCTGATCATCGCCGCCATCGCCTCAATGAGCCTCATCCTGCTCATCATGATGTTCATCACGCGCAGCATCGTCGCGGCGCTGGTGATCGTGGGCACGGTGGCGCTGTCGTTGGGTGCGTCAATCGGCCTGTCGGTGCTGGTCTGGCAGCACCTGTTGGGCATTCCCTTGTATTGGGTGATCATGCCGTTGGCGGTGATCCTGCTGCTTGCCGTGGGGTCGGACTACAACCTGCTGCTGGTGTCCCGGTTCAAGGAGGAGATCCACGCGGGCATCAACACCGGCATCATCCGGTCGATGGCGGGCAGCGGATCGGTGGTGACCGCGGCGGGTTTGGTGTTCGCGTTCACGATGGCGTCGTTCATCTTCAGCGACCTTCTGGTGCTGGGCCAGATCGGAACGACGATCGCGCTCGGTCTGCTGTTCGACACGCTGATCGTCCGGTCATTCATGACGCCGTCCATCGCCGCGCTGCTCGGCCGGTGGTTCTGGTGGCCGGTGCGAGTGCGCAATCGGCCGGTTCCTGCCAAGTTCGGTGACGAGGACACGCGGCAGCTGTCACTGTTCTGAGCGGCGTCGTCACAGACGCAACAGGAGCCTCAGAGCCGGCGGCAGTTGCCTTTCGGGAGGCGTCATCAATTGATGACGCTCCGCCGAACGCGCATTGTCGTCGGCTCACGCTGTGGAAGATCAGAGCAGCGGCTGCCGCTGATGTCGGGTGTCGAACGCGAATCTGCTCGAGAACAGGTGCATCGGCGCGTCAACGATATCGTCGATGCGTGGCGTGACGGCGTCGCGATGCTTGACGGATAGCTCCGACGTCGACAGTTTGCGGCCTCTGGAATGCTGGTGGCTACGAGTCGACGAGGAGGTTGATATGTCGGATTCCAGGTGGCCGAAGCTGCCGGTGGCCGAATGGATCGACACTCGGGACACCCTGCAACTGATGACGCAGGTCGTCGGCAAGGTGCGCTTGACGAACACACCGCTTATGAGCCATTGGTGGAACGTCGTGCTGTACGTGTCGGCGCGCGGTTTGACCACCGGCTTGATCCCACATGGTGGCAGAGCGTTCTCCATCGACTTCGACTTCATCGACCATCAACTGGTCATCTCCGCCACCAACGGTGACCGGCGGGCGATACCGCTGAAGCCGGGACCCGTCGCCGATTTCTATCGCCATGTCATGGCAGCACTCGACGAATTGGGGCTGTCCACCGACATCTGGACCACGCCGGTCGAGATCCCCGACGCGATCCCGTTCGACACCGACGAGCAACACGTCGCCTACGACGGCGATCAAGCACACCGGTTCTGGCTGGCGCTGGTTCAGATGAACCGCGTCTTCGAGGAGTTCCGGTCGCGCTACATCGGCAAGGTCAGCCCGGTGCACTTCTTCTGGGGTGCACTCGATTTGGCGGTGACGCGGTTCTCCGGGCGGACAGCGCCCAAACATCCTGGCGGCGCGCCGAATTGCGGTCCGCATGTGATGTGGGAGGCCTACTCACACGAAGTGAGCAGCGCTGGATATTGGCCGGGCCCGGACGGCGAGGGCGTCTTCTATTCCTACGCCTACCCCGAACCTGAGGGGTATCGCGAAGCTTCCGTGTCACCGGCGCAGGCGACGTTCGACGAAGCCCTCGGCGAATTCACATTGCCCTACACGGCTGTCCGCGAAGCCGACGACCCCGACGCGCTGCTGCTCGACTTCCTACAGAGCACTTACGACGCCGCTGCCGACATGGGCGGCTGGGACCGCGAGGCGCTCGAACGCCGGTAAGAATGCGCGGTGAGCCCTGTGGATGACAACAGAGTCGAAACGGCTTAGCGACAGGCACTCGCCGCCCGACATGTCACGAAGCAGCTCGTCCCGCGGTGATTGGTCGCCCGGCTTAGACGGGTCACCTTCTGGCTGGTTTCCGTCAGGGGCTGCATCACGATGTGTCGCCCTTCAAAGGTGCGGCGGCTCTCTCACCATCAGGAGTGAGCTCGAACCAGGTAGACCAGCCCCATTTGGCGAAGTCGTCGTAGTGCGTGACATAGCGCTCGCGCAGGCGAGCCAGAGAATCCTCCGTTGACAGATTCCACGACTCGACTGGCTCATCCGCGTAACCAGGATCTCCGACGACGAGCAGACCGTCTGCATGCAGTGACGCGATCGCGCTGATCACCCGCGATTGGCGCGAAAAAAGCGGCTCAGTCGAATAGTCGTATTGAATGATGGAGTCAATATCGCCGAGCGACAACGACTCACCACCCGACATGTCACGAAGCATCTCGTCCCGCAAGGCGAGGCCGCTGGCCTTCGGCTGATGGGTATCTGGCGCATTTTGGTCGCGAGGTTCTGTCACGATGTGTCACCCTTCGAAGGTGCGGCGGCCCTCTCACCATCAGGGGTGAGCGCGAACCAGATTGCCACGCTCCACTTGGCCTCATCGTCGTGATGAGTGACGTAAAGCTGGTGAAGGCGGGTCAGTGCATCCTCCGTCGATAGCTTCCACGGGTCTACATGCGCATCGGTGCCGCCGACGATTTGGCCGATGTCGACGAGACCCTCGGCGAGCAGCGAACTGATCGTCGTGATCACTCGGGTTTGGCGCGTGGCGAGTGGATCAGCTGGATGGTCGTAGGCGACTACGGAGTCGATATGACCCAGCGGTAGACACTCACCGCCCGACATGCTCTGAAGCAGCTCGTCTCGCAATGCTTGGTCGCCCGGCTTCGACCGGTCATCCTCTGGCTGCTTTCCATCCGGTGGATGGGTCACGGTGTACCGTCCTTCGTCACTGATCACTGGCCCGGATAGTCGGCAATTCCATCGCCTATGACCGGCAGGTCAGGATCTCCCGCCTCGGGCGGATGCACAAGATCTGGCAATGCGCCATCCGGGATGATGCCGCCGACCATTCCACCGCCGCGCACTTGCGCCGCCTCGCTTGGTTTAGGCAGCGTGGGAGGCGCCTCCACAATCGGTGGCCGCACGATCGCCGGAATCTCTGGGACACCACCCCGCGGATTGATGTGGACTTTCAAGTAGCCGCGTTCGCTGGGTAGATCAACGTCGAGCGCTGGTTGTTTACTGGATTCGGCTACGAATCGCTGCCCAATTCGAGTCCCGTCTGGCAGCCCGACCCACATGCCCTTCTCCGGGTCGCCGTACGCATTGGGGATCTCCACACCACCTTGTCGCATCCATCTCCAGAGGTTTTGGAGGTCTTGCGGGGTTCGTATCTCGCGTATCTCAGGGCGGCTTCCTTCGGGCAGTTTCATGATCACGCTTCGGATCTCGGCGGCGGTCGGACCGCCCGCCTTCCCAACCGGATCGTCCGGAATCCCAGGGTCAGGTGTCGGCGGACCCTCTTTGAAGGTGCGATTGTCCACTAACTGGATAGGCGACTCCGTGAAGTGCACATCAGCCACAGGCCCCGTAGCGGCAGTAATAGCCGCGGCGACTTTCTTGTCGACCGCGCTGAGTTCAAGTACGCGGGCAGCTATGTCGTCTGCTCGCTGTCGGGCACTCGCCAGTTGCCGGGACTGCTCGGATGGGCTCCCGTTGGTCAGGGCGACCGTGACTGAAAGGTCTTCGCCGACAACCAATCCAGCTCTCTCAGCCGCGGCGATCGCCTTGAGAACATTGGAACGTGCGTAGAGAAGTTCATCGGCGCCACGACGGGCGGCGGTTGCGGCTTCACGGAGATTGTCCGCAGCGCCTCGGACCTTCACCAGGTCGGCGAATGAGCGTTCCTGGGCGGCATCGGCTGCCTTGCCTTCCCATGCTGTGCCGCCCGGCGACATCGCCTGTCGATGCAGCGTGTCGAACTGGGCCTCCCACCGACTCGCACTCGCCGTCCAATCCGACGCGGCCTGCTCCAGGTGCCCGACGTCCCATTCGACAATCTGCGACAGGGTCGGCAACCTCGTGCCAGTGAGCGTCGGCATGTCAAAGGTCGACCGCGGAACTCACCGCGGCAAGACGAATTACAGAACCGCCTTCTTGAGCATCAAAGTGGTCCCCGGCCGAGCCGAGCTTGGATCCGGTGGTCTTCAACCGCGCCGCAAGCACGCCGGTGGCAGCCCGGAGCGCCTCATATCCGCCTGCGACGGCTGCCGAAGTGAATTGCACAGGCGGACCAACCGGCGGAGCTGGTGCGCCGCGCGCGACGACAGCCGACGCTGCCTCGTGCTGTGCGGCCAGCCTTAACAGTCCGCCGTTGCTGACACGAATAACGTCCACCCGCAAATTTTATGGCCCCCATGAAGGGGTATTTGCAGAGATTTGCCGCTCCCCGTACGTCGCTGAGCAGCGTCGATTACTGGTCTGCCACCACGAGCCAATACCATCGAGCGAGATATGACCGACAACGCCCTGGCCGATCCGCCGACCGCGGACGCCTCCCCACCTGGCCGTATTTCCACCGAGGCGCGCCGCCGCAGAACCTTCGCCGTGATCAGCCATCCTGACGCGGGCAAATCCACATTGACCGAGGCGCTGGCGCTGCACGCCCGCGCCATCACGGAAGCCGGCGCAGTCCACGGCAAGGCGGGCCGTCGCGCGACGGTGTCGGACTGGATGGAGATGGAGAAGGCCAGGGGGATCTCGATCACCTCGACGGCGTTGCAGTTCCCGTACCGCACATGCGTCATCAACCTGCTCGACACGCCCGGTCACGCCGACTTCTCCGAAGACACCTACCGGGTGCTGACGGCTGTGGACTCCGCGGTGATGCTCATCGACGCCGCGAAAGGACTTGAACCGCAGACACTGAAGCTCTTCCAGGTGTGTAAGCACCGGCGGATCCCGATCATCACGGTGATCAACAAGTGGGACCGGCCCGGCCGCCATGCCCTGGAACTGATGGACGAGATCCAGGCGCGAATCGGGCTGCGCCCCACGCCCCTGACCTGGCCGGTCGGCATCGCCGGAGACTTCAAAGGCGTGCTTGACCGCCGAACCGGCAACTTCATCCGGTTCACCCGCACCGCGGGCGGCGCCACCGCGGCCCCCGAAGAGCACATCGCGGCGGCCGACGCGCACAGTGCCGCAGGCGACGACTGGGATACCGCCGTCGAGGAGTCCGAACTGCTGTCTGCAGATGGCTCCGACTACGACCGTGAGCAGTTCCTGCGCGGCGCGGCCACACCGGTTCTCTTCACCTCGGCTGCTTTGAACTTCGGCGTGAACCAGCTCCTCGATGTGCTCGTCGATATCGCGCCGCCGCCCGGCGGAGCACTCGACGTCGACGGGAGCCGCCGCGCGACCGAATCACCGTTCAGCGCCTTCGTTTTCAAGGTGCAGGCCGGGATGGACTCCGCGCACCGCGATCGCATCGCTTACGCGCGGGTGGTCTCGGGCACCTTCGAACGCGGTGATGTGCTCACCCACGCCGCAACCGGCAAGCCATTTGTCACCAAGTACGCGCAGGCGGTGTTCGGCCAGCAACGCACCACGCTGGACACTGCGTGGCCCGGTGATGTGATCGGGCTGGCCAACGCCGGTGCGCTGCGCCCCGGTGACACGCTGTATCGCGATGTCCCCGTGCAGTATCCGCCGATCCCGAGCTTCTCCCCCGAACATTTCGCGGTGGCGCGCGGCTCCGATCCCAGTAAGCACAAGCAGTTTCGCCGCGGCATCGAGCAGCTCGAGCAGGAGGGCGTTGTTCAGGTGTTGCGCTCCGACCGTCGCGGTGAGCAGGCGCCGGTGCTCGCCGCGGTCGGCCCGATGCAGTTCGAGGTGGCCACCCACCGGATGGCCACCGAGCTCAGCGCCCCGATCTCGCTGGAGTCACTGCCTTATCAGGTCGCGCGGGTCGTGGACCCCGCCGATGCCGAGTTCATGGCCAGGCAGGTGTCAGCGGAGGTTCTTACCCGAACCGACGGTGTCATGCTCGTGCTGTTCTCCACCCCGTGGCGGCTGCAGGGCTTCCAACGCGACAACCCCGACGTGAAGCTCGGGTCACTGGTCGCGGCAGAGGGATAAGCCACTACGCGGTGCCGGCAACTACCGGCGCCGCAAACCATCTCAATTGTTGGTTGGTGGTGGTTGTGGTTGGAAGGGGTCGTACCACCACCAGTCGGCGCGTTCGCCGGTGGGTCCTCGATAGGGCGGCACGACCGGCGGGGGTTTCGTCGGTGGATGGGCGAGCGACCCTGCGCTGAGTATCCGGCCGGCGCTGTCGGTGACGACGAGCTTGTCGGCGGGCCCGGTGATGGTGATGACCCCGCGATGGTGCAGCCGATGATGGTACGGGCAGACCAGGACCAGGTTGACCAGTTCGGTGGGGCCGCCGTCCTCCCAGTGCCGAATGTGGTGGGCGTGCAGTCCGCGGGTAGCGCCGCAACCAGGCACCGCACACGTGGGGTGGCGATGCTCGAGGGCACGACGAAGCCGACGGTTGATCACCCGAGTGGTCCGGCCGGCGCCGATGACCTGCCCGTCGCGTTCGAACCAGACTTCACAGGTGGCGTCACAGAGCAGGTAACGGCGCTCGGACTCGGTGAGCAGCGGACCCAGATGCAGGGCGGCGATGCGGTCTTTCACATCCAGATGCATCACCACCGTGCTGCGGTGCCCGTGCGGCCGGCGGACGGCCTCGGTGTCCCAGCCGGCCTCCACCAGCCGCATAAACGCATCCATCGTGGTTGGCAACGGGGGCCTGTTGCCTGATTCTCCGGTGCTGTCGTGGTCGCGTTTCCACTCGGCGATCAACGCATCGTGGTGCGACGCCAGCGCCGTGTCGAATTTCGCCGCGTCGAGTTTGGGCAGCGTGATCTTCCAGGTGGTGGATTGCCCGTCGGTGGTCTTGGTGATCGAGCGCTGTGGTTCGGGCCGCGGATCGGGCTCGGGTCGCGGTTCGAGCTTGATCGCGGTGCGCAGCTGGGCGACGGTGGCGACCTCGGCCAGCGCCGCATAATGCTCGTCAGAACCGTCAGCGGCCCGCTCGGCGATCGCGCCGACCTGATCCAGCGACAGCCGACCCTCGCGCAAGCCCGCAACGCAACGGGGAAACTGCTCGA
>NZ_RARC01000041.1 GCF_003719305.1 Mycolicibacterium stellerae | reverse complement strand
CCACGCCAGACCCCGACCCCACCCTCGGTCGTGCCCCGCAGATCCCCCGAAGCCGTGTGCACGACGGTGGAATGTCCGGCAACAACTGCCACGCCAGAATCGTAGTGTGCAAAGCTGAACTCATGACCTTCAACGAGGGTATGCAGATCGACACCAGCACCACGTCGACCAGCGGAGGCGGCCGGGGTCCCGGCCGCGGAATGGCAATCGGCGGTGGCTTCGGCGGTCTGATCATCGTGGTTATCGCGCTGTTGCTCGGAGTGAATCCCGACTCGGTTATCCCGCAGGACCAGGGGTCCTACACGGACTCCGGTGTCGAGGCGCCCGGATTCGACCTGAGCCAGTGCAAAACCGGTGAAGACGCCAACAACATCGTGCAGTGCCGCGTGGTGGCGACGGGCAACTCTGTCGACGCGGTGTGGGAACAGTTGCTACGCGGCTACACCCGGCCACGGGTCGAGCTGTTCAGCGGGTCTGTCGATACCCAATGCGGTCCGGCGACCAGCGACGTCGGCCCGTTCTACTGCCCTCCCGACCAGACGGCGTACTTCGACACCGATTTCTTCGACGTGCTGCGCACCCAGTTCGGTTCCAGCGGAGGCCCGTTCGCGCAGGAGTACGTCGTCGCCCACGAGTTCGGCCACCATGTGCAGGATCTCCAGGGCACGCTCGGCCGTGCACAGCAGGGCGCGCAAGGTTCCAGCGGTAACGGCGTCCGTACCGAACTGCAGGCCGACTGTTATGCGGGTGTCTGGGCGCACTACGCGGCGATCACAAAGCAGGAGGGCACCGACGTACCGTTCCTCGAGCCGTTGAGCGACAAGGACATTGCCGACGCGCTGTCCGCGGCAGCGTCGGTGGGCGACGACCGGATCCAGGAGCAGGCGACCGGCCGGGTGAACCCCGAGTCGTGGACGCATGGATCTTCCGAGCAACGACAGAAGTGGTTCACGATCGGATACCAGACCGGCGATCCGAACAAGTGCGACACCTTCGCCACGCGCGACCTTGGGTAGGCGCGCGACAGCGGTCGATGCCGTAGCCGAACGTTATCTCGCGACGTATGCCGCGCTTGATCCCTGCGCGGCAACCGAAATGGGCATCGTCGGTCACGGCGGTGAATACGACACCGACATCACCGACTACTCCCCCGACGGTGTGGCCGCACGTGCCGATGCCGCTCGCGCCGCCCTACGCGAGCTGGACGGCGTCGCCCCCGAGGACGACGTCGACGTCGTGACACTCGCCGCCATGCGGGAACGACTCGGCGTCCAGATCGAGCTGAACGACGCGGGACTCGACGTCGGCGAACTGAACGTGATCGCCTCGCCGCTGCAGTCGATGCGCGATGTCTTCGACCTGATGCCGACGGACACCGACGACGACTGGCGGATGATCAGCGAGCGCCTTTCCCGCGTGCCCGACCGCGTCGATGGTTACGCCGCGGCGCTGCGCTCGGCTGTCGCCACCGGACACCGACCCGCGGTTCGGCAGGTGGGGCGAGGGATCGAACAGGCAGGCCAGATCCAGCAGCTGTTCGTCGACATGGTGGCCGACGCCGCCCCGACCAACGGGGCGCTGCGTGCCGAGCTTGCGCAGCGGGCATCGGCGGCGGCCGACGCCTACAGCAGGCTGGCCGCCGTGCTGCGCGACGACGTCGGTCCGGCGGCCCGTGGCGATGACGCATTCGGCCGCGAAGCCTATCGACTGTTTTCACGTTTGTATCTGGGCGCCGTGGTAGATCTCGACGAGACCTATGAATGGGGCTTGGACCTACTGGAATCCATTGTCGCCGAACAGGAGTCGATAGCGCACCGACTCTACCCGGGGTCATCGGTCGCGGAGGCGTTGCGCCGGCTCGACGAGGAGCCGCGGTATGTCGTGCACGGCACCGACGCCCTGCAGCAGTGGATGCAGGACCTATCCGACCGGGTGGTGGACGCGCTGGCCGACGCGCACTTCGAGATCGCCGAGCCGTTGCGCACCCTTGAGTGCCGGATCGCGCCGACGCAGACCGGGGGCATCTACTACACCGGCCCGTCCGAAGACCTGAGTAGGCCCGGTCGGATGTGGTGGTCGGTGCCGCCGGGCAAGGATGACTTCCACACCTGGCAGGAGACCACCACGGTCTTCCACGAAGGTGTCCCCGGTCATCACCTACAGATCGGCAGGGCCGTCGTGCTGGCCGATCAGCTCAACCGGTGGCGCAGGCTGGGTTGCTGGGTGTCGGGGCACGGCGAGGGCTGGGCGCTGTACGCGGAGCGGTTGATGGCCGAGCTCGGATGGCTCGACGACGCCGGAAACCGAATGGGAATGCTTGATGCGCAACGGTTCCGGGCAGCGCGCGTGGTCATCGACATCGGTGTGCACTGCGGCATGACGGCCCCGGATGGCGGCGTATGGGATGCCGACAAGGCGTGGGTGTTCCTGCAGGCTCACAGCGCGATGGCCGAGGCGAACCTCCGCTTCGAGCTGGACCGCTATCTCGGCTGGCCGGGCCAGGCGCCGTCCTATGCGATCGGGCAGCGGATCTGGCAACAGCTGCGCGACGAGTTGGTTGGTCGCGGAACGTCGTTGAAGGAATTCCACCGCCGCGCACTTGATCTGGGCGGTCTGCCGCTCGATGTGCTCAGGTCGGCGCTTCTCGCCGATTTCGCCGCTAGCTGACCCGCTTTCGCTACCCCGCCTCGCGGCCATACGGTCAGACAATGGAATCGCTGGCCGTCACTCCGAACCTGACCATGCTGCGCATCAACGGCTGGCAGTTGTACGTCTGGCGCGACGGCGATTCGGCCACGCTGGTCGACACGGGCGCGCCGGGATCGGGTACCGAGATCGCAGCCGCTGTGCCTGGCATCGACCGAATCGTGTTGACGCACGGCCACGTCGACCATGTCGGTTCTGCCGCAGAGCTGCGTGAGTCGACCGGGGCGGCTGTGATGGCGGGCGCAGGAGACGCCGCCTATATCACCGCAGGCGCACAGATGCCGCCTGCGATGTTCGAAGACTGGGAGATCCCCATCTTCGAACGGGTTTCGGCCGGGCTGCCCGCCGCTGCTCCCGCGGTGCCCGTCGACCAGGAACTCAACGATGGCGACGTGCTGGACTTCGGCGGCGGCGCACACGTGCTCGCGATACCCGGGCACACCGAGGGCAGCGTCGCCGTGCATCTGCCCGAACACGGTGTGCTGTTCGCAGGCGACACCATCGCCAACGTCGGATCGGTGATGCTCGGGGTGTTCAACCAGGACCGGTCGCGCGCGGTCGCGTCGTTCAAGCGGTTGGCGGCACTCGACGTCGAGACGGCATGCTTCGGACACGGCGAGCCGATCGAATCCGGAGCGGGCGAACGGATCCGCGAGGTGGCTGCAAGACTGGCAGCATGATCGAGCCCGACACCAAGGACTGGACCTGGGTCCTATCGCAGCCCTGCCCCGAATGCGGATTCGACGGGTCCGCGGTGAGCCACACCGAGGTCGCAGGCCGCATCAGGGCAGACGCTGCCGAATGGCCTCGGCGGCTCAGCGCCACCGACGTCACCGTGCGGCCACGCGCCGACGTGTGGTCGGCGCTGGAGTACGGCTGCCACGTTCGAGACGTGCACCGGATCTTCAACGACCGCGTCGCGCTGATGCTCGGCGAGGACGAGCCGCGCTTTGCCAACTGGGACCAGGATGTGACCGCCGTCGAAGACGACTACGGCTCACAGGACCCCGTTGTCGTCACATCGGAACTCGTCGATGCGGCGGGCGTGGTGGCCGACACGTATGAGCACGTGCCGCCCGACGCATGGTCGAGGCGCGGGTTGCGCAGCAACGGCAGCGAGTTCACAGTCGCGTCGATTGCGGTCTATCACTTGCATGACATCGTCCATCACGCGCACGATGTCGACCATGGCTGAAGACAAGCCGCTTGCGGGCAAGGTCGCCTATGTGACGGGGGCCGCGCGCGGGCAGGGCCGCTCCCATTGTGTTCGGCTGGCCCGAGCAGGCGCCGACGTCGTCGCGATCGACGCCTGCGGTCCGGTCGCCGAGCACAACGGTTACCCGCCCGCCGACCCGGCGGACCTCGCCGAGACCGTGAACCTCGTTGAGGGCGAGGGCCGCAAGATCCGTGCCGAGGAGGTCGACATCCGTGACCTCGCCGGGCAGCAGCGGGTGGTGTCCGACGCGATCGAGCAGTTCGGCCGCCTCGACATCGTGGTCGCCAACGCCGGTGTGCTCAATTGGGGTCGGCTGTGGGAGATTTCGCCGCAGCAGTTCGAGGACGTCATCGACATCAACCTGACCGGGCTGTGGAACACCATCAAGGCCGTGGTGCCTGCGATGATTGACGCGGGAAACGGCGGTTCCATCATTGCGATCAGCTCGGCGGCAGGCGTCAAGGCCGTGCCCGGTTGCGGTCACTACTGCGCCAGCAAGTTCGGTGTCGTGGGATTGACCAACTCGCTGGCAGTTGAGCTGGGCGAGTTCGGGATTCGGGTCAACTCGGTGCACCCGTACGGCACCGACACCCCGATGGGCAACGATGCGTCGATGTGGCAGATGTTCGCCGACCATCCGAACTTCATCCACAGCTTCTCGCCCGGCGCGCTGCCGACCGACTCGCTGGCCGCGCCGGATCTGGTCTCCGACATCGTGGTGTGGCTGGCCAGTGACTCGTCGTCACTGGTGACCGCTGCTCAGATCCCCGCGGACAAGGGCTATCTCAAGATTTAGCGGGCGACCGACGCGAGCGCGGTCACACCGAAGCGGAACAACGCTTCCGTCGATGCCACCGATGCGGACGGCAGCCCCACCGCCAGCAGCGCTTGCGCCTTGAACGCCCGCGCAGCGCCGCTCAGCCGGTAGGAGACTGCGCTGACGTCCTCGCCCAGCGAGCCGGGGTCGCCCCACAGCGCCACTTCGGCGCGGCGCCGGTCCGAGCTCGAGACGAACCGCCGGACACGACCGTCGGCGGCGTACACGTCGGCGGCGACGGCCAGGGTGGCGGCCCGGTCGGGATCGTCGGTGATCGCCTCGAGATCCCCACTCAGGTCCAGCACGTCGGCGCCCAGTATCCGCAGTGCGCGTTCGCCGGTGCGGTCGGCGACCAGAACATTGACCTTCCAGCCGGCCATCCTGCGGTCATACAGCCAGCCGCCGGTCGATGACACCACGTCGGCGACGCCGGATGCGACGACGGTCATCTCGTGCTGCAGCACGCTGCTGGTGCGCGCCCGAGCCCGGGCCGCCGAATGTGTGCGGTAGGTCTGCGACGACATAGCGGGGTCCAATCTCGACGAGCGGGTGTCCAGGCTGCGACACATCCCAGCGTGACACTTCTACTCGAATATGTAAAGGTTCGCATTCGCTGTCACAGCCGCGACTGCTCCTTGATCGCGGTGTCCGTTGTGCGCAGCGGGCGGATCAGTGCGTCCTGGGTGAACGACGCGATCAGCTCGCCCTCCTCGGTGTGTACGGCGCCGCGGACGTAGGACATGCCCGAGCCGACCTGCGTGCTCTCGTGCGTGTACAGGATCCATCCCTTCCAAACCACCGGCTCGTGGAAGCTCACCGACACCGTCATCGGCGCGGTGGAAACCGTCAGATGCGACTGGCTGGTGCCGATTCCTTCGTGAGCACGCATGGTGGTCGAAATCCCAAGGTGGCCAGTGAAGTACGCGATCAACGCCTTGGCCAGGTCGGCACGCTCGGGAATCGGGTCGTAGTGCAGCCAGGCATACAGTTCCGGCGGGCCTACCTCGTCGGGGCTGTTGACGTCGACGACGTCGACGAGTCGCAACTGGCGGCCGGCCATCGGCATCTCGGAGACGTTCGCGTCGGCGGGCGCGGCGACCTGTGGGCGGGTCAGCTGATGACGGATCACGTCGGCGGTGGGCACATCGGCGAGGATCGTCGCGGTGATGCAGCGCTTCCCGTTCTGCTTTGCAAACACGACGGCCGTCGCGGTCGACCGGCCCTCGCCGACGACGTCGATCTCCAGCTCGACAGGACCGGCACCGACCATCACCGCGCGCGCGAACACCGCGTACACCGAACGCACCGACTTCTCCGGGAAGCGCTTTGCCGCGGCCACGATGATCTGCGCGAGCACCTGGGTGCCCTCGACAACCTGCCGCTCGTCTTCGCCTGCGGGTCCGGTCTCGGCGATGAAGCGGTTCTCGCCATCGGGTTGCACATCAAACAGGTCGAGCAGTGCCTGCACCGTCCACTGCGCTTGCGCTGAGTCTGTCGTCATGAGAGGGAACACTAACCGAGCAACCGCAAAACCGGTAACGTCATTACCATGGCGAAGTCGAGCGGGAGACCCACGGGAACGGTCGGCGCCGAGACCGAACCGCGCGAGCGCCGCTTCATGCGCTCGGCGCTGGCGATCCTCGGCGAAACCGGCCGCACCGACTTCACCGTCTTGGAGGTCGTCGAGCGCTCGAAGACCTCACTGCGGTCCTTTTACCAGCACTTCTCCACGAAGGACGAGTTGCTGCTGGCGTTGATCGACAAGATCATGTCCGAGTCGACACGAAAGTGGCGCGAGGACACCGAAGGACTGCCTCCCGTCGCCGCCATCCGCGTGCTGATCGACCGGATATGCACACCGGCTGAGACGACAACTCAGGACAAGGTCAACCGCGGACTTACCTACTACAACGACCACCTGGCCGAGGCACTGCCACGCGAGTACGCCCGGGTGATATCCCCCGTGCACGGGCTCATCAAGGACATCATCAACCGCGGGATCGCCGACGGCTCGTTTCGCGACGGCCTCGACGTCGACGCCACCGCCGCGCTGATCATGCAGACGGCGCTCGGCGCCATGCGGCTGCAGGTTCTCGGCGCCGAGTTGAGCGGCGTTCCCGTCGAAGCCGACCACATTTACGACTTCTGCATCGCAGCGCTCGTCAACGGAGGCAACCCCGTCTGACCTGCCGAGAAGGGCCTTCTCGGGGGGTGGTGTTTTCGCTGGTCCAGCCGTGGTAATGTCATTACCACAGCAGCCCGACAAGTCTTTCAGGAGGCGCACATGGCAGCCCGCGAGCTTCCGTATCCGGTGTTCGACGCCGACAACCACTTCTACGAGCCCAAAGAGGCACTCACCCAGTTCCTGCCGGAACACCGCAAGGGCGTCATCGACTACATCGACGTCCGCGGCCGCACCAAGATCATGGTGCGCAACGTCGTCAGCGACTACATCCCCAACCCGACGTTCGAGGTCGTCGCCAGGCCCGGCGCTCAGGAGGAGTACTTCCGGCATGGCAGCGGCGGCAAGAGCTACCGCGAGGTGATGGGCAAGCCGATGAAGGCGATCCCCGCGTTCCGTGATCCGGCCGCGCGGCTGGAGGTTCTTGACGCGCTCGGCCTCGATTACACGCTGATGTTTCCGACGCTGGCCAGCCTCGTCGAAGAGCGTCTCAAAGACGATCCCGACCTGATCCTCGACATCGTTCACGCGCTGAACGAATGGATGTACGAGACCTGGCAGTTCAACTACGAGAACCGGATCTTCTCCACCCCGGTCATCAACCTCGGCGTCGTCGATCGCGCACTCGAGGAGTTGGCGTGGTGCCTGGAGCGCGGGGCCAAGACCGTGCTTGTCCGGCCGGCGCCGGTGCCCGGCTACCGGGGCACCCGTTCGTTGGGCCTTGAAGAATTCGATCCGTTCTGGGACGCATGCGTAAAGGCAGGCATCCCCGTGTCGATGCACGCCTCCGACAGCGGCTACTCGCAATATCTCAACGACTGGGAGCCCGGCGACGAGTTCAAGCCGTTCGCGCCCACCTCGTTCCGGATGGTCGCGATGGGCAAGCGGCCCATCGAGGACACCATGGCCGCGCTGGTCTGCCACGGCGCGCTGACCCGCAACCCCGATCTGCGCATCCTGTCGATCGAAAACGGCGCCGACTGGGTGCCCTACCTGTTCAAGCAGTTCAAGAGCGTCTACTCGAAGATGCCGCAGGGCTTCCTTGAGGATCCGATCGAGGCCTTCCGTCGCTGCGTGTACGTCGCGCCCTTCTGGGAGGACGACTTCGCCCAGATGGCGCAGCTGTGTGGAGTCGACCGGGTGATCTTCGGCTCCGACTGGCCCCACCCGGAAGGCTTGGCCGAACCGACCAAGCTGGTCGACGACCTACAGGGCCTCGACGAAGAGGGCCAGCGAAAAGTCATGGGTGGCAACATGATCGACCTCTTCAAGATCCCGAACGAGGTCGTCCACAAGGCAGACGTGCCAGCCCTCGTTCTCACCTGAGACGGCCGTGACCGACGCCATAAACCCCGAGGTTCTGCTCTTCGCCTCGACCACTTCGGCGTTCCTGGAGAAAGAAGGATCGCTTTCTCGGCTGCGCGAACTGCACGCGGCAGGCATCGCGTTCGACACCGGCTGGTGGCGGCGGGCAGCCGAACTCGGCTGGACCAGCCTGCTGGTTCCCGAAGAACTCGGCGGCGGCTCGGTGTCGGGTGACGGCGTGAAGGACCTGGCGCTTGTGGCCGAGCTTGCGGGTAAGACCGTGGCGCCAGGGCCGCTGCACCCGGTCAGCACCGTGCTCGCCGGTCTTGCCGAGGCGCCCGAAAATCACGAGGAGACAATCGAATCGCTGGTCAGCGGTGAGGTCGTCGCGTCGTGGGCCGTTTACGAACCCGGCAGGTCGTGGGCGCCGCTTGATCCCGGCGTGACGGCGACGCCCACCGGCCTCGGTTTCCGGCTGGACGGTGTAAAGGATCGCGTCGAGGCGGGCGCCGAGAGCGCGGCGCTTCTGGTGGTGGCGAACTGCGAAGGCGCGGTTCGGCAGTTCCTGGTGCCGACGGACGCTGTCGGCGTGCGAGTCAAAACGCAGAGGTCGCTCGACCTCGTGAAGAGCTATGCCCGTGTGCATTTCGACGGCGTTGAGGTCGATGCATCGGCGGTCGTCGGGAGGCCGGAGCAGACCGCCGAGTTGATCTCACGACAGAGCCAGATCGCGCAGATACTCCAGTGCGCCGAGGTCGTCGGCATCCTCGACGCCGTGCTGAAGTTCACCATTCAGTGGGGCTTCGACCGACACTCGTTCGGCAGGCCGCTCGGCTCCTACCAAGTGCTCAAGCACAAATACGCCGACCTGAAGATCTGGTTCGAGGCGTGCAGGGCGGCCACCAATGCCGCCGTCGCGGAGGTGGCCGATCGCTCCCCCAACGCTGAGATGGCCATCAGCGTCGCGAAATCGTATGTGGGCGAATACGCGCCGCGGATGCTGCAGGACTGCATCCAGTTGCACGGCGGCATCGGCGTGACGTGGGAGCACGATCTTCATCTGTACCTGCGCCGAGTCATGCTCGACCGCTCGATGTTCGGCACGCCGGAAGATCACAACCTGCGCGTCTATGCGCTCACCGCGGAAGCGAGGAGCGCCTGATGACCGACACGACGACGTCGCCCGCGACCACCGAATCGGTTGCCGAGTTCGCGACACGGGCCAGGGCCTGGTTGGCGGAGAACATGCCGCGCATCGACCCGGGCAATCCGCCAGAGGCGGACCGCGGCGAGGAAGCGCCGTGGCTTCGAGCCCGCGAGCTTCAGAAGAAGCTCTACGACGGCGGATTCGCCGGTATCTGCTTCCCCCGCGAGTATGGCGGCCTCGGGCTGCCCATCGAGTATCAACGCGCGTTCGACGACGAGTCGAAGGCCTACGAAATGCCGGTCATCCTCAACACACCGACGTTCACGATCTGTGCCGCCACGATCCTCGACACCGGCAGCGAGGAGCAGAAGAAACACCACATCTCAGCCGCCCTTCGCGGTGACGAGGTGCTCGTGCAACTGCTGTCGGAGCCCAGCGGAGGATCCGACCTGGCAGGTGTGATCACCCGCGCCGACCGAACAGGCGACAAGTGGGTCATCAACGGCGCGAAGACCTGGAGCACAAGCGCTTTCGCGGCCGACTATGGGTTGATGCTGGCCAGAACCGACTGGGACGTGCCCAAGCACGAGGGCCTGACGATGTTTCTGGTTCCGATCGACAGCCCTGGCATCACGCTGCGCCGGATCAAACAGGTGAACGGGTCCGTCGAGTTCTGCGAGGAGTTCTTCGACAACCTCGAGCTCGGCGACGACGCGGTCGTCGGCGCAGTCAACGAAGGCTGGCACGTCGCGTCCCGGCAGCTGTACCACGAGCGACGAGCCGTCGGCGGCGGTTCGGAGTTCGCCAGCGGCATCGGCGCCGAGGGCAAGACCGACGTGCCGATCGACTGGGTGGGTCTTCTCACGGCAACCGGGCAGGCCGACAGCGAAAGGGCCCGCGAACGCGCAGGGCGGGCGATCGTCCACAAGGCGGTGCAGGACCGTCTGGTCGATCACGTCTACCACGGTGTCCTCGACGGCTCGCTGCCGCCCGCTGCCGGCTCCATCATCAGGATCACCCACGCCGAGACCCACCAGGTGGGATTCGACACCGCCGTCGCCCTCACGGGCGAATCGGGCGTCGTTGACGGCGACGACGACCTGATCCGGTACGGCGAACGCTACCTCTCGCGGCAGACGGCGGCTCTCGGCGGCGGCACGACCGAGATCGCCCGCAACATCATCGGTGAGCGGGTGCTCGGGTTCCCCCGCGAGCAGGCGGCCGATCGCGGAGTGCCGTTCAAAGAGGTCAAGCGGAACAAGGGCTGATCTACAGATAGGTCCGCAGGTGCTCGGCCATACCTTGCCGGAACGCCCGCATCGCAGGGACTTTCGGTTTGATGCCGTCGGCACCGTGGTACATGCCGGGAACGGTCACCAGTTCGCATGGCACTCCGTGTGCCGTGAGCCGCTCGGCGTACGCGACAACCTCGTCGTAGAGGATGTCGAGGTCTCCGACGCCGAGCCACGCGGGCGGCAGGCCGGACAGGTCGGTGCGCCGTGCGGGCGCCGCATATTCGGGCGTCCCCGACTCCTGCGGCTCTCGGCCCAGGTACGCGGTCCACGCCCACCGACTCGACGCGGGCGTCCACATGAACTTGCCGCGGCCGCCGGGGTCGCGAAGAGCGGTGCGGTCGTCCATCATCGGATAGACGAGCACCTGCGCACGCAACCCGATCCCCTCGTCGGTGCAGCGCTGCGCGACGGCAGCCGAAAGCCCCCCGCCCGCGCTCGAACCCGCCACCGCGATGCGGTTCGCGTCGATGCCCAGTTCGTCGGCGCGCTCACGCATCCACTT
This sequence comes from Mycolicibacterium stellerae, assembly GCF_003719305.1. Lineage (GTDB taxonomy): Bacteria > Actinomycetota > Actinomycetes > Mycobacteriales > Mycobacteriaceae > Mycobacterium > Mycobacterium stellerae. Next base: position 47,144 of record NZ_RARC01000041.1, on the reverse strand, counting down.
CAACGTGGTCATGCAGTCGTCAAGGGCGGCCGGAAACGGATTCTCTGGCGCAAGGCGGTAGTCGGGCGAGACGATAACGGCATCGAGTTCCCTTGCCAGCCTGCCCGACTCGAAGGCTTCGAACTGCGGTGAGCCGACGACCATCCCACCGCCGTGGATATGCAGCACAGCGGGACGACGTGTGTTCTCCGCCGTCGGCGTCACCACCAGCACCCGCACCGCCGGTTCGCCGTCGACGTGGCGTTCGGTCATCGTCACACCTGCGCCCGGGTTGGTGCGGCGGCGCATACCCAGCCGGCCCATCCACAGCGACCGCTCACTCAACGGGCGCGCCGTCAACGGCAACACCGGACTGCGGAGCTCAGCAGCAACCTCGGCCATCGCAAGCTGCATCGCCAGCGCACGGCGTGTTCCATATGCGGCCGCGGCAACGCCGGCCAACGTGACAAACGTCCGCGTCTTCACCTAGAACAGAGTGGGCTGGGCCACCTGGGCCGTCAAGGCCGCCGGAGCCTGCGCCGCTTGAAACGATCGCCGGTCAGGGTTGAGGCCGTGCCTGTTCACCAACGGAGTCACCCTGTCGCGCAACATGTCTCGGTATTCGGGCGGCAGGTATGCGCCGCGTCGGTACAAATTCCGATATTCGGCAATCAGCTCGGGGTGCGATCGCGCCAGCCACGACATGAACCAGCCCCTTGTCGATCCACGCAGATGCAGCCCGAACACCGTCACGCCGTTGGCTCCTGCGGCGGCGATCTGGCCGAGCAAATCGTCGAGGTGTTCGACCGAGTCGGTGAGTTTCGGCAGCACCGGCGCGACCATCACATGGCATTGCAGCCCCGCATCTCGGATCGCGGCGATCAGGCCCAGCCGCGCTTGCGGCGACGGCGTCCCCGGCTCGACATCCCTGTGCAGCTCGGGATGTCCGACAGCCAGTGACACCGCGACGCTGACGTCGACGTGCTCCGCCGCATCGGCGATGAGCGTCAGATCGCGTCGCAACAGCGTGCCCTTGGTGAGGATCGAGAACGGTGTGCCGGAAGCCGCCAGCGCACCGATGATTCGCGGCATGAGCGCGTACCGGCCTTCTGCCCGTTGGTACGGATCGGTGTTGGTGCCGAGTGCGACGGTCTCGCGCTGCCACGTCTTGCGGTGTAGCTCGCGCCGCAGCACCTCGGCGACATTGGTCTTGACCACCACCTGGGAGTCGAAGTCGGCGCCGCTGTCCATGTCGAGGTACTCATGGGTGGGCCGAGCGAAGCAGTAACGGCAGGCGTGCGAGCAGCCGCGGTAACCGTTGACGGTGTATCTGAACGGCAGCATGGACCCCTCGGGCACCTTGTTCAACGCCGATTTGCAGAGGACTTCGTGGAAGGTGATGCCCTCGAACTGCGGGGTCCGCACGCTGCGGACGAACCCGATGCGCTGCAGGCCGGGCAGGGCGCCGTCGTCGACGCTGACGCCTTGACCATCCCACCTCATCTGTTAATTCGAACTTATGTTCGAATCAAAGTCAAGCTTCGCGATCCAGCCCCGATGGTGCCGTGACCGGTGCAGATGGCGAAAACGCGGTCGTTAACCATCGATGCGCTGAACCGTCGCTCAAATTTTCGCGAAAGACTAATTACTCTGTATTTTTAACAGCACATTGGCGCTATCTAGATTTGCTTGTTAGATTGCTAGATCTGCACGGTGTTGCGGTTTTGCGAGAAGCTTACAGCGCAAATCCGGCGAAGTTTAACCCCTGATGGGAGATCCGATGACCGTCGTCGAACTGTCCCGCACATTCGCCTCGCCCGGCGTCGACGGCGCGCTGATGAGCTGGTGGGACGCCGATGCCGAATGCACGGTCGCGATCGCACGGCCCTCCGACAACGATGCCCTGTGGCAGGCGTATCTGGACGGTGCCCAGCGGTCCTACCGCATGCACGGCATAACTGCCGCCATCGACGTCGATGCGATTCACCGATCCGGTGACACAACGCTTTTCTGGACGATGCTGGACCCGACTGGAACGGTGGTCGGTGGCATCCGCGCCATCGGCCCGCTCACGTCGCCCGACGAGACACACGCGGTCGTCGAGTGGGCAGGTCAACCCGGCCTGCCGTCGGTCCGCAAGATGATCACGGACAGACTGCCGTTCGGCGTCGTCGAAATGAAGTCGGCATGGATCACCGGCGAGGCCAGCCGCAACCGTAGGCTGACCACAACGCTGGCTCGGGCAGGCTGCCAGGTGCTGGCCGTGCTCGGAGTCCAGTTCTGCATGGCGACCTGCGCGCAACACGTGCTGGCGCGCTGGCGATCGTCAGGCGGTGTGGTGGCCCCGATCCCGTCAACGCCCTACCCCGACGAACGCTTCCGCACGAAGTTGATGTGGTGGGACAGGCTCACCGTGGCCAGCCTCGCCGCCCCCAGCCAGACCGCCAAGATCATCGCCGAGATGGCGGATATCCGCCAGTCTCTGCACAACTCGAGCCACCATGCATCAGTGAGAGGTTGAATCATGTTCACCGAAACACAATGGGACCACGAGGTCGACATCGTCTGCATCGGTGCCGAGGGTGGGGTGCTCGCCGCAGGACTGGTCGCCGCGAACGCGGATCTCGACGTCTATCTAGGCATATCGGAGTCCGCGGGCGGCGGTGACCTGGCCGCAACGTTGAGCTACCGGGGCGGGGACGGGCCGACGACCAAGCACCTCGCCGGCTTCGACTACGCCTTCGGCAGAGCCGGGCGCGCACACAGCTTCTGGCCGGTACGCGCCGTCGAAGACACGGTGCCACCTCGCCCGCACCGCCGGGCAGCCGTCGAGCCGTTCTTCGGCGCGGCGCTCGAGCAATGGGCACACCGGTGCGCGGCGGCGGCCAGCGGTCTCGTCTACAACCGGGTGACCAAACGCCAGATGACGCAAATGCGCAGCTGTGCCCGCGGCGACAAAGTCGAAGTGGCCGTCGTCGGATCGGTCGAGTTGAGCCCCAATCTGCCTGCCTTGTCGTTGCGGGAATGGCTGCGATCCGAGGCCAGCGATCAGGGCCTGCGGCCCGAGACCGAGGTGCGGTTGCTGAAGCTGATCTTCGAGGACGACGGTGTGGCGGGGGCGTTGATCGAGACGCCGGACCGCGTGCTGGCAGTGCGTGCGCGCGAGAATCTCGTCGTCGGGACCCGCGACTTTCCGATGGAGCGCGCGCATCCGCTCGTCAGCGCCACCTCGCCGGTGACTGCGAACGTCTGCCTGGTCAGCAAGGCGGCGAGCCGGTTCGGTGAACTCGAGATCGTCACCGCGCCAGGCGATGACAACCGCGTGGTGTTCGTCGATACGCCGGAGGCCCAGCTTCAGCTGGCGAGCGGGCTCTAACCGGTTCCAGCGCCGATGGTCACCAGCGGCTCAGCTTGCAGAACGCCGCAGAGTCTTGGGTATCCGACACCGCGATCTGACCATCGACAACTATCTCGCAATGTGGACGTGGGTTGCCTTGCCCGCCGTGACCGGCGCGGCCCGTCTGCAAGAACGCCCACTGCGGGTCCTCGAGCGTGGTGGTGAACTCCCAGGGCGTAGAAACCTCTTCCCTCTTCAGGAACGCGTATGCGTCGGCGTTGTACGCCTCCATGCTCGGAGGTTGAACTGCCAGATAGCTAACCTCCAGGGTCGCACCGGTTTCCGACGTGAGGATGTACTTGACGTTGGGAACCGGCGGCTCGGCGCTGGACGTCGCGGGTGCCGATGCCACCACTGCGAGGGCGACAGCCGCCACAGCACCGGCCTTGGCTTTCACATTGCGCATGGTATCTACGTACCCCTCTTCCGTAGTAACAGACACTACCGACACATCGCCTGTCGCCGGCCGACCGTTACATCGGCAAACGATTCGAATACGAGCTACGCATTAATCAGTTCGTCACACACAGACATTTCAGAGAAACACCGGCGCTCTAACGTGCCGACTCGACGCTCGTGCATACCCCGATTGACCTACCGAAAGGCAGTCCATGCGACTCCCACCCCGCTCGTCGTTGAAACGGTCGGCCCTAGCAGCGGGGAGCATGGTCGTCGCAACCTCGCTGCTGCTGTCCGGCTGCGGCAGCAAGGCCAGCGAAACCGACGCGACAAGCGCCAAATCCTGCGTGGACACCTCAGGACCGACGATCAAGGTCGGCGCCCTGAACTCGCTTTCCGGGACGATGGCGATCTCCGAGGTCACCGTTCGGCACGCCATCGACCTCGCTGTGGAGCAGATCAACGCCGGCGGCGGCGTGATGGGTAAGCAGATCCAGCTCGTCGGCGAGGACGGCGCCTCTGAGCCGACCGTGTTCGCCGAGAAAGCCGAGAAGCTGATCAGCAGCGACTGTGTCGCGGCGGTGTTCGGCGGCTGGACTTCGTCGAGCCGCAAGGCGATGCTGCCGGTGTTCGAGGGCGCCAACTCCCTCCTCTACTACCCCGTGCAGTACGAAGGCCTCGAGTCGTCGAAGAACATCTTCTACACGGGCGCAACCACCAACCAGCAGATCGTGCCCGCGCTGGACTACCTCAAGCAGAAGGGCATCAAGTCGCTGTATCTGGTAGGCAGCGACTACGTCTTCCCGCAGACCGCCAACCGAATCATCAAGGCGTACGCGACGGCCAACGGCATCGAAATCAAGGGCGAGGACTACACGCCACTCGGTTCGACCGACTTCTCGACGATCGTCAACAAGGTCAGGACGGCCGGGGCCGACGCGGTGTTCAACACCCTCAACGGCGACTCCAACGTGGCGTTCTTCCGTGAGTACAAGAACGTGGGGCTGACGCCGCAGACAATGCCGGTGGTGTCGGTGTCGATCGCCGAAGAGGAGGTCGGTGGCATCGGTGTGCAGAACATCACCGGTCAGCTCACAGCGTGGAACTACTACGAAACCGTCGACAACCCGGTGAACAAGGCGTTCGTCAAGGCCTACAAGGACAAGTTCGGAGCCAACAAGCCGACATCGGACCCGATGGAGGCGGCCTATGTGTCGGTGTACCTGTGGAAGAACACCGTCGAGAAGGGGAAGTCGTTCGACGTCAAGGCGATTCAGGACAATGCGGGCGGCGTGACGTTCAATGCGCCCGAGGGTCTGGTCACGATCGACGGCGAGAACCACCACATCACCAAGACCGCGCGCATCGGCGAGATCCGGGCCGACGGATTGATCTACACGATTTGGGAATCACCTGGGCCGATCAAGCCCGACCCGTACCTGAAGTCGTACCCGTGGGCCGCAGGCCTCTCCGGCTGATTACGGTATGGAAGCTGTAATCGGGCAGCTGGCAACGGGATTGAGCCTCGGTTCGATCCTGTTGCTGGCTGCTCTTGGGTTGTCGCTGACCTTTGGCCAGATGGGCGTCATCAACATGGCGCACGGCGAGTTCATCATGGCCGGCTGCTACACCGCCTATGTGGTGCAACAGATCGTGACCAGTGCAGGTGCGTCGCTGCTGATCTCGCTGGTCGTGGGCTTTCTGATCGGCGGCGCGATGGGCGCCCTGCTGGAAACCAGCCTGATCCAGCGGATGTACGACCGGCCGTTGGACACCCTGCTTGTGACGTTCGGCGTCGGGTTGATCCTGCAGCAGGTGGCCCGCGACATCTTCGGGGCACCTGCGGTGAACGTGGTCGCCCCCGCGTGGCTGTCGGGCGGGATGGAGATCCTGGGCGCGGTGGTGCCCAAGACCCGCATCTTCATCTTGGCGTTGGCGATCGTGTGCGTTGCGGTGTTGGCCATCGTGTTGAAGGTCAGCCCGATGGGACGACGGATCCGGGCGGTCGTGCAGAACCGGGATCTCGCTGAGACCAGCGGCATCTCGTCGCGCAAGACCGACATCACGACCTTCTTCATCGGCTCGGGACTGGCGGCGGTGGCCGGCGTCGCGCTGACACTGATCGGCTCCACAAGCCCGACGATCGGACAGAGCTACCTGATCGACGCCTTCCTCGTCGTGGTGGTCGGCGGCCTCGGCCAGATCAAGGGCACCGTGATCGCGGCGTTCGCGCTGGGCTTCCTCAACTCGTTCATCGAGTACAACACCACAGCGTCGCTGGCCAAGGTCATCGTGTTCGTCATCATCGTGATCTTCCTGCAGGTGCGGCCGCAAGGCCTGTTCACCGTCCGGACAAGGAGCCTCGCGTGACTGGGACCAAATCGCTCCTCACGTCCGCAGGCGTGCTGGGCCGTTGGCAGACGTGGGCCGGCTTCGGTGTGGCTGCGGTAGCGCTCTTCGGGATCGCGCCGATCGCGCTGTCCGACTTCCGGCTCAGCCTGCTTGGCAAGTTCTTGTGCTTCGCGATCGTGGCGGTCGGTATCGGGCTGGCGTGGGGTCGTGGCGGAATGCTGGTGCTGGGTCAGGGCGTCTTCTTCGGACTCGGCGGCTACATGATGGGCATGCATCTGAAGATCGCCGACGCGCAGCTGCGCGGCGACGAGGTGCCCGACTTCATGCAGATCGCGGGGGTGCGCGAGTTACCGTCGTACTGGGAGCCGTTCGCCTCCCCCGCCTTCACCCTGCTGGCCATCGTCGCGCTGCCGACGGCCGTCGCGGCCGCGCTGGGCTTCGGCGTGTTCAAGCGGCGAGTCAAGGGCGCCTACTTCGCGATCCTGTCGCAGGCGCTCGCCGCGGCGCTGGCAATCCTGCTGGTCGGCCAGACCGGCCTGGGAGGCAGCAACGGGCTCAACAGGTTTCGCACATTCTTCGGGTTTACCCTCAACGATCCGGCCAACCGGCGGATGCTGTACTTCATCGCGGCGGGGACACTGCTGATCGTCGTCGCGGTGGTACGCCAGCTGATGCAGAGCCGCTACGGCGAGCTGTTGGTGGCGGTCCGCGACGGCGAAGAGCGGGTGCGCTTCCTCGGCTACGACCCGGCCAACATCAAGGTGGTGGCCTACACCGTCGCCGCGCTGTTCGCCAGCATCGCGGGTGCGCTGTTCGCGCCGATCGTCGGCTTCATCGCGCCCTCGCAGGTAGGCATCCTGCCCTCGATCGCGTTCCTGATCGGTGTGGCGATCGGCGGACGGACCACCCTGCTCGGGCCGGTGCTCGGCGCCATCGGTGTGGCGTGGGCGCAAACGCTGTTCTCCGAACGCTTTCCGTCGGAGTGGACGTACGCACAGGGTCTGTTGTTCATCGTCGTCGTCGGATTCTTCCCGGCCGGGTTCGCAGGGCTTGGTGCGTTGTTCGCGCGGTTGCGGCGTCGGCGCAAGGAACGGCCCGAAGAGGCGCCATCCCCCGAATCCGAGACGGAAAAGGTGGGTGCGGGCTTATGACCACTACCGAGACAGAACCGACGCATGGCGGCAACGTCGGCATGGGTACCCAGTACCTCGAAGTCCGCGGCCTGACAGTCGATTTCGACGGGTTCAAGGCAGTCAGCGATGTCGACCTCACCTTGTTCCAGGGCGATCTGCGATTTCTGATCGGGCCCAACGGCGCCGGCAAGACCACGGTTATCGACGCCATCACCGGTCTGGTACCCGCGACCGGATCGGTGAACAAATCCGGTGTGGAACTGCTTGGCAAGAAAGTGCACCAGATCGCCCGGCGGGGCGTCGGCCGCACCTTCCAGACCGCCAGCGTGTTCGAGCAACTGACCGTTTTGCAGAACCTGGACATCGCGGCGGGCGCGGGCCGTTCGGCATGGACACTGTTGCGCCGCCGCAAGGGGGTCCTGCCGTCGATCGAAGAGGCTCTGGAGACAACCGGTTTGACCGATCTGGCCGACAAGCCCGCGGGGGTGTTGGCACACGGGCAGAAGCAGTGGCTGGAGATCGGCATGCTGCTCGTGCAGAACGCCGACGTGCTACTGCTCGACGAACCCGTCGCGGGCATGAGCGCCGAGGAACGCGAGGAGACCGGGAACCTGTTGCGTCGCATCGGTGGTGAGCGCACGGTCGTCGTCGTCGAGCACGACATGGACTTCATGCGCGCCTTCGCGACGTCGGTCTCTGTGCTTGCCCGCGGAAAGGTGATCGCCGAGGGGTCCGTGTCCGAGGTGCAGGCCGATCCCAAAGTCCAGGAGGTCTACCTGGGCACGGCGGCGGCAGGCGCGGACGGTATTCCCGACGAACTTATCGAGGAGAGCTCATAGTGCTTCAGCTTGTCGATGTACGTGCAGGCTACGGTCGCTCGGAAGTCTTGCACGGCGTCAGCATCGAGGTGCCCTCCGACGGGGTGGCCGCGGTGATGGGCCACAACGGGGCGGGCAAGACGACGCTGCTGCGGGCGGCGGTCGGACTGTTGAAATGCACCGCGGGCGAGGTGGTTTTCAACGGCGAGGACATCACCAAGCTGCGGCCGAGCGCGCGGGTGGCCCGCGGCCTGGCCTACGTGCCGCAGGGCCAGCAGTCGTTCGGCCAGCTGACCACCGCCGAGAACCTCCAGGTCGTCGCCGACGGCAGGAAGAACGGCAGGCAGCTGATCGACGCGCAACTCGACCTGTTTCCTGCGCTCAAGGAATTGCTGACCCGGCGAGCCGGGCTGCTGTCCGGTGGACAACGTCAGCAGTTGGCAATCGCACGCGCACTGATCACCAGCCCCAAGTGCCTGATTCTCGACGAGCCGACCGAGGGCATCCAGCCGTCGGTGGTCGCCGAGATCGAGTCGGTGATCACCGAGCTGACCAAGCGCGGCGACCTCGGTGTCCTGCTCGTTGAGCAGCACATCGGTTTCGCGCTCGAGTCGTCGCAGAACTACTACATCCTGGAGTCGGGCCGCGTCACGTCGAGCGGTACCGGTGGCTCGGCGTCCGAGGAAGACGTCCGCGCCGCAATGGCCATCTGACCCGACGCACCGCGAGCGGGGGGCACCTCCCCGTGTTACTAGGGGGAGTGTCTGTACACGACACGCCGTCGATTTCTGTACAAATGCGCGCGCTCGCGGCCCGCGAGTGTGCATGCTGCAGGCGTGACCACGCCAACAGAGCCGCAGATTCTCGCCGATACGGGTGGATTGCTAGTCACCGACGACGGACGTCGGGTGCTGGTCATCGACCGTCGTACCAGCGCGCTGGCGACGTTCGCGTTCGTGCTTGGGGTGATCACCCTCGTGGTCGGCGGCTTCGGCGTTGTCGCACTGATCGCAGACATGCCGTCGCGGACACTGGGTGCGATCTTCCTGGCTGTCGGGCTCGTGTTCGCCGTGCTGACATTTCTGGTGGTGCGCAAAATGCGGCAGCGCCGCAGGCAGGCGTTGAAGGAATGCCGCCCAGTCGCCGTCATCGACCGCAAGCTCGGACTGTTCAGTTACCGCGGCGGTGCGCTGGTGCAGCTGAACCAGGTGCGTTTCGCGCGACAACTCCAGATCGGCTCGAGCTCACCGAAACTGGTGGCGATCACCCCCGGCGGAACCCTCGTTCTGAAGCGCGGAAACCCGTTCGACGGCGGAATCGGCAACATCGACCAGATACTGACCGCGACGGCCAAGGGATCGTGACGACGGTGAACGAGCCCGCGGCATGCGGTTGCGCCCACGGCCATCGGGGGATCTCGCGACGGTCTATGTTGACGGCCTCGATGGGCGCCCTTGTCGGCGGAGCCGTTCTCGGCACGTCGGCCTGTAGTTCGGCTGCCCCACAAGAGTCGCCTCACACGCTGCCCGATGATGCGCTCATCACCTTGGGTGTTCAAGCCGGGCCGCCACCGGTTCCGGGCAAGACCGGCATATCGTCGACCCTGAAGATCGGTAGCGACCTCTACCAGATCGACTGCGGCCTTGGCTCTCTGAACGCTTTCACCAACGCGGGCTTGCGATTTGACGATCTGAAGAGCTTGTTCATCACCCATCTGCACACCGACCACATCGTCGACTACTTCAGCTTCTTCCTCTCGGGTGGCTACACGGCCGCAAAGGGGAAAGCCCCCGTGACGATTTACGGCCCAGGCCCAGCGGGCGGGCTGCCGCCGAGCCGGGTCGGCAACTCTGATCCCGCGACGATCAATCCAAAGGACCCGGCGCCGGGACTGGCCGCCACCACCGCACTGCTGCAGCAGGCCTTCGCGTACACCGACAACATCTTCATCCGCGACATGGGTACCGACGACATCCAGAAGCTCGCGAAGGTCACCGAGATCGCGGTGCCACCGGGATCGGACTACCGCAACAGGTCGCCGAGGACCGCCCCGTTTCCCGTCGTCACGGATGACAACGTGGCGGTGACGGCTACCTTGGTAGCCCACTACGACGTGTACCCGGCGTTCGGCTTTCGCTTCGATCTGGCGAAGTCCGGTGTATCCGTTACCTTCTCGGGTGACACCACCAAGTCGGACAACCTCATCGCGCTGGCCGGGGGCACGGATATCCTCGTGCACGAGGCGCAGTTCAGCCTCGATGATGCGTACTACCACAACAGGTTCCCCCCGAACTACCTGAAGAGCTCGCACACCTCGGCGGAGCAAGTGGGCGAGGTCGCCGCAGCCGCCGACGCAAAGCACGTGATTCTGAGCCACTACTCGCCAACCGATCTACCCGAGTCCGATTGGCTCGACGCCGTCGGAAAGCACTACTCGGGCAAGATCACCGTCGCCCGCGACGGGCAGGTCTTCGAATTATGATCCGCCGTCGGCGCCCAGGTAAGCGGGAATCCGATCGCCGAACAGCCGAACCGCGTTCTCCGAGCTGACCTTCCGACGCGTGGCGTCGTCCATCGGATATGACGCCAGAAACTGCGCGCCGTCCTGGTTGTCGTCCATCGGATAATCCACCGAGAACATCACCCGGTCGGCGCCCATCACGTCGAGCGTGCACGCGAAAGCGGGCGGGCAGAAATTACCACTCGTCGTGACGTAGAAGTTCCTGAGCAGATACTCCGACGGCAGGTGTTGCAGCCCGCGGCTGGAACCGCCTTCACCGCCGAGCCCGTAGTAGCGGTCGATGCGATAGGCGGCGAACGGCAGCATCTCGCCGAGGTGGCCGATGATCATCTGCAGTCTCGGAAACCTGTCGAATAAACCCGAGTAGATCAGCCGCAGGGCGTGCGTGCCCGCCTCGGCGGCGAACCCCCATGACGCCAGGTGCAGGCCGTCGGCGACATACGGAGCGAACCACGCCGCCATCACCGCAGGATGCGGTGTCGTGGGGTGCAGGTATACCGGTGCACCCAACGCTTCGGCGCGGCCGAAGAGCCCCTCATACGCAGGGTCGTCGAGATAGCGGCCCTGACAATGCCCGTTGATGAGCGCACCGACCAGGCCGAGCTCGGTGACGGCACGATCGAGTTCGACTTCCGCTGCGGCCGGATCCTGGGTCGCAAGCGTCGCGAAACCACCGAACCGGTTCGGATTCTCCCGCACGGTGTCGGCGAGCTCATCGTTGGCGCGGCGGGCGAGGTCGATCGCGCGCCCGATGTCGGTCTCCTCCTGAACACCCGGGTCGAACAGCGACATGATCTGGAAATCGATACCGGCGGCGTCCATCTGCTCGAGACGTAGCGGACCCCTGTCGTACAACCGCTGGTATCCGACAGGATTGTTGGACTGCAACCATGTGGCGACAACATTGTCGGCGCTCGCCGGATCCCACGCAAAATGCTCCTCGAGCGTGATCAACGACACCGCGAAAGCACTTCCGTCACAACGTCATCGACGGGCACGTCGACCTGCTCCCCCGTCGACAGGTCCTTCACGCCGATGGTGCCCGCCTCGATGTCGCGGTCACCCGCCACCAGCGCGATCGACGCGCCGGATCGGTCCGCTGCGCGCATGGCACCCTTCATGCCGCGGTCGCCGAAAGCGAGATCGACGCGTACGCCCGCCGCCCGAAGCTGGGCGGCGAGCACAAACAGTCGCGCTCTGGCCTGCTCACCGAGGGGCACACCGAACACCTCGACCCTGGCACCGTCGCCGATCGTCTTGCCCTCGGCCTTCAACGCCAGCACCGCGCGGTCGACGCCGAGCCCGAACCCGATGCCCGACAGGTCCTTACCGCCGAGCTGTGCCATCAGCCCGTCGTAGCGCCCACCGCCGCCGATGCCGGACTGCGCGCCAAGGCCGTCGTGGACGAACTCGAACGTGGTCTTGGTGTAGTAGTCCAGCCCTCGCACCATCCGCGGGTTGATCGCATACGGGACCCCGGCCGCATCGAGGTGCGCCAGAACGCTGTCGAAATGTTGCTTGGCGGTATCGGAAAGGTGGTCGAGCATGACCGGCGCGTCGGCGGTCATCTCCTTGATGTGTGGCCGCTTGTCGTCGAGCACCCGCAGCGGATTGATCTGCGCGCGTCGACGGGTTTCGTCATCGAGGTTGAGCTTGAACAGGAAGTCCTGCAACAGTTCTCGGTACTGCGGTCGGCAGCTGTCATCGCCAAGCGAGGTGATCTCCAACCGGAACCCGTCAAGACCAAGCGATCGGAAGCCGGCGTCGGCGACCGCGATCACCTCGGCGTCGAGCATCGGGTCGTCGACACCGATGGCCTCCACCCCGACCTGCTGCAGCTGCCGGTAACGGCCCGCCTGCGGACGCTCGTACCGGAAGAACGGCCCCGAATAACAGAGCTTGACCGGTAGCGCGCCGCGGTCAAGTCCGTGTTCGATCACCGCGCGAATCACACCTGCGGTGCCCTCCGGCCGCAGAGTCACCGAGCGGTCTCCCCGGTCGGCGAAGGTGTACATCTCCTTGCTGACCACATCCGTTGACTCCCCGACTCCGCGCGCGAACAGCGCGGTGTCCTCGAAGATCGGCAACTCGGCGTCGGCGTAGCCCGCGCCGCGTGCGGCGGCCAGCAGACCGTCGCGCACCGCGACGAATTGCGCGGACTCCGGGGGCAGGTAGTCGGGCACGCCCTTGGGCGCCTGGAACTGATTCACAAAGTCAAACCTTCGAGGAATGGGTTGGCTCGGCGTTCGAAGCCGATGGTCGACGTCTCGCCGTGCCCAGGTAGTACCACGGTGTCGTCGTCGAGCACCATCAGTTTTGTCACAATCGACCCGAGGAGGTCTCGGCCACTGCCCCCGGGGAGGTCAGTGCGGCCGACCGACTGGCGGAACAGCGTGTCCCCGGTGAAGGCGATCTCTCTGGCATTTTCCGCTCCTCGCGGGCGCGGCACATCCCCCTCGACCCGGAACACCACCGAACCGCGGGTATGGCCCGGCGTGTGGTCGATGGTCACGGTGATGCTGCTGGTGTCGCCGATGTCGATCTTGTCGCCGTCGCGGTCCAGTTCCACCACCTGCTTGGGTTCGCGGAACAGCGCGCCGAACGCGGAGGTGGCGAAGCCCCCGATCAAACCCCGCCCGAACCCCTTGATCGGGTCGCTCAACATGAAGCGGTCCTCGGGGTGGATGTAGGCCGGGCAGCCGTAGGCGTCGGCGACCTTCTGCGCCGACCAGATGTGGTCGATGTGGCCGTGCGTCAACAGCACGGCCGCGGGCGTGAGCCGGTTTTCGTCCAGAATCCGGCGAAGCTGCCCCATGGCCCGCTGGCCCGGGTCGACGACAATTGCGTCCGCCCCGGCACGTTGCGCCAGCACATAGCAGTTGCAGGCCAACATGCCGGCCGGGAATCCGGTGAGGAACACGTCGTCCATTTTCCCATCCCCCGCTGTTGGCGAGCCTCTTGGCCCGCACTCAGCTACTGCTGGCACACTCGTTGCGGACTTACCAGCACATGAGGAGGACCACGGCGGTGCCGACCAACGAACAGCGGCGGGCGACAGCGAAGCGCAAACTCGAGCGACAACTGGAGCGACGGGAAGCACAGGCACGCAGGCGCAGGCTGTACACGATCATTGCTTCTGCGGTGGCTGTTGTCGCAGTGGTGGCTGGGGTGGCGGCCTTCTTCTTCACCCGCAGCGACTCCGACAGCGCGGCGAGCGCTACCTCCTCCACGCCCGGCGGCTCGTCGGCGGCGCCGACGGAACCGGTGCCTGTCGCCGACGGGCAGCTGCCGCCGTTCAAACCGCCCGCGGACCTCGGCAAGGACTGCCAGTACCCGGCCGCCCAGGCGGCCAGCAAGCCCAATAAGCCGCCTCGTACCGGTCAGGTTCCGACCGACCCCGCAGAGGTCAGCGTCAGCATGTCCACCGACCAGGGCAACATCGGCATCCAGCTCGACAACGCCAAGTCGCCGTGCACGGTGAACAGCTTCGCCAGCCTGGCTCAGCAGAACTACTTCAACGACACCCAGTGCCACCGGTTGACCACCAGCCCGGGGCTGTCGGTCCTGCAGTGCGGCGATCCGACCGGTTCGGGCAGCGGCGGCCCCGGCTACGAATTCGCCAACGAATACCCGACCAATCAGTTTCAGCCCGACGATCCGCAGCTTCAGAACCCGGTGACCTACCCGCGCGGCACGCTGGCGATGGCCAACGCCGGGCCAGGTACCAACGGCAGCCAGTTCTTCCTTGTCTACAAGGACTCGCAGCTGCCGCCCGGCTACACGGTGTTCGGCAAGATCGACGACACCGGCCTTGCGACGCTGGACAAAATCGCTGCCGCCGGCGTGGAAGGCGGCGGCCAGGACGGCAAGCCAGCCACCCCGGTAACGGTGAAATCGATCGCGCTGGACTGACCGGCATGACGACGCCCGTGCCGCCGCCGTACGGGGGCTATCCGCCGCCGTACGACCCGTACGGCTATCCGCGGCCGCGCCCGACGAACGGCATGGCGATCGCGTCGCTGATCTGCGCGTTCGTGTTCGCACCGCTGGGCATCATCTTCGGCCACATCTCGCTGTCGCAGATCAAGCGCACCGGCGAAGAGGGACACGGGCTCGCGGTGGCCGGGCTGGTGATCAGTTACCTGATCACCGTCGGCACGATCGTCGTGATGGCCGCCGTCGTCTGGTTCACGATCGCTGTAGCGCGCCACCTGGAAGACGAGTCGCGGTATTACCCCGACGTCACCGCGGCACCGATGACACCGGACGGTGGGCTACCGGACTTCGATCCGCCGCCCAATGTCGGCGCCAGTTGCGCGTATCCGGCCACCACCGAACCTGCCAGCAAGCCCAACAGGGCCCCCCGCTCGGGCCGGGTCCCGACCGATCCGGCGCAGGTGAGCGCGAGCATGTCCACCAACCGGGGCGACATCGGCATTCAGCTCGACAACGGCAAGGCCCCGTGCACAGTCAACAGCTTCGCGAGCCTGGCCCAGCAGGGGTACTTCGACGGAACCACCTGCCACCGGCTGACCACCAGCCCGCAGCTCGGCGTGCTGCAGTGCGGCGACCCGTCCGGCACGGGAACGGGTGGGCCGGGTTACCGGTTCGCCAACGAGTACCCGACCAACCAATACCGGCTGTCGGACCCCGCGCTGAAGACGCCGGTGATGTACCCACGCGGGACGCTGGCGATGGCCAACGCCGGGTCCGGTACCAACGGCAGCCAGTTCTTCTGTGTCTATGCCGACTCGATGCTGCCGCCGACCTACACCGCGTTCGGAACCATCGACGCCACCGGACTCGCCACGCTGGACAAGGTCGCCGCCGCCGGAGTGGACGGCGCAGGCGAGGACGGCAAGCCCGCGATGGGTGTGACGATCGAATCGGTGCGACTGGACTAGGAGCATCCGTGGCCAAGCCTGTGCGGCTGACGGTGATTGTGGTGTCCACCGTGCTGGTCCTCGGATACCTGGCGGGGGTATTCCTCACCAGGGACATCTGGTCAGGCAGGGCGGGCACCCGCGTGACGTTCGCGGCGCAGGCGCGCGACGGGTCGGCGCCATCCCCGGACGCCATGGCGAAGGCGGCGCGTGTCGTCGAAACCAGCCTGGCCGACCGTGGCATGTCCGACGTCGGCGTCGCGGTGGACGCAAACGACGTGATCGCCACGTATCCCGGTCACGGTCTCGATCCCGACGCCCTGCGCGACGTGGTCGGTCCCGGCGATACGAAAAAGCTGCACATCCGCCCGGTGATTCACGCCATACCGGCCGAGGCTGCACCGCCGCCACCGTCGCCGGTGCCCGCGCCCCCCAGCGACCCGGCGCAGGTCATCGCCAACGAGCGGGACCTCCGGCAGAGCACCGAACAGACGATCCAACTCCTGGGCCTTCAGTTCCAGGCAACACGATGCGGTGACGACGACGACCTGGCCGGTCACGACGACCCGAACCTGCCGCTGATCACCTGCTCGACCGACGGAAAGGAGGTGTACCTGCTGGACAAGTCGATCATCAGCGGCGACGAGATCACCAATGCCAGCTCAGGCCGGGACACCGACCGCGGCCAATACTTCGTCGAGCTGCAATTCGATGAGGCTGCCGCGCGCACATGGGCGGACTACACCGCCAAACACATCGGCACCCAGACGGCATTCACCATCGACACCCGTGTCCTGCGCGCTCCGCAGATCCAGGATCAGATTCCCGGTGGCCGCACTCAGATCACCGGACAATTCGATGCCGACAGCGCGCGGGCGCTGGCCGATGCGCTCAACCGCGGCGCGCTGCCGCTCACCCTGTCATACGAATCGTCGACGGAGGCAACGCTGCCGCAGACGGCGTCTGTCAACTTGATGCGGGTCATCGTGATCGGGGCGGGCATCTCCGTCACCGTGGTCGTCGTCGGTGCGTCGGTGTATCTCAGGCGGCGCTGGTGACGCGGTAGACGTCGTAGACACCCTCCACGTTGCGCACCACGTTGAGCACATGGCCCAGATGTTTGGGATCACCCATCTCGAAGGTGAACCTGCTGATCGCGACGCGGTCATTTGAGGTCGTCACCGACGCCGACAGAATGTTGACCTTCTCATCGGCGAGCACGCGCGTCACGTCCGACAACAGCCGGTGCCGGTCGAGGGCCTCCACCTGAATGGCGACCAGGAACACCGACGACGGCGACGGCGCCCATGTCACATCGATGATCCGCTCGGCCTGCTCTTGCAGCGATCCCGCGTTGGTGCAGTCGGTCCGGTGCACGCTGACCCCGCCCCCGCGGGTGACGAAACCCATGATGTTGTCACCCGGCACGGGGGTGCAGCACTTGGCCAGCTTGGTCAGCACGCCGGGAGCCCCCGGCACCGCCACCCCGACGTCCTCGTTGCTGCGTTGGCGCACCGGCATCGTCGCAGGGGTAGACCGCTCCGCCAACTCGTCGGCGGCCTCGTCGTCGCCGCCGAGCTGGGCCACCAGCCGCTGCACGACATGCCGCGCCGACACATGGCCCTCGCCGACGGCGGTGTAGAGGGCCGAGACGTCTGCATAGCGCAGCTCGCGGGCCAGTGCCGCCATCGACTCGGCATTCATCAAGCGCTGCAACGGAAGTCCGCCACGGCGCACCTCGCGGGCGATGGCGTCCTTGCCTGACTCCAGCGCCTCCTCGCGACGCTCCTTGGCGAACCACTGCCGGATCTTCGCCTTGGCCCGCGGCGACACCACGAACTGCTGCCAGTCACGCGACGGCCCCGCGTTGGGCGCCTTGGACGTGAAAACCTCGACGACTTCGCCGTTTTCCAGCTTGCGTTCGAGTGCGACCAGTCGGCCGTTGACGCGTGCCCCGATGCAGCGGTGACCGACCTCGGTGTGGACGGCATACGCGAAGTCGACCGGCGTCGACCCGGTCGGCAGGGTTCGCACGTCGCCCTTCGGCGTGAACACGAAGATCTCCTGCACGGCGAGGTCGTAGCGCAGCGACTCCAGGAACTCGCCGGGGTCGGCGGCCTCCCGCTGCCAGTCGAGGAGTTGGCGCATCCACGCCATCTCGTCGATCTCGGTGGCGCTGTTGCCCGACGGTACCCCGTTGCGGCCCTTGGCTTCTTTGTACCGCCAGTGCGCGGCGATGCCGTATTCGGCTGTGTTGTGCATGTCGGTGGTACGGATCTGGATTTCCAGCGGCTTGCCCTCCGGGCCGACCACGGTGGTGTGCAGCGACTGGTACACCCCGTAGCGCGGCTGGGCGATGTAGTCCTTGAACCGGCCTGCCATCGGCTGCCACAGCGAATGCACCACGCCGACAGCGGCATAGCAGTCGCGGATCTCGTCGCACAGGATGCGGATTCCGACGAGGTCGTGGATGTCGTCGAAGTCGCGGCCCTTGACGATCATCTTCTGGTAGATCGACCAGTAATGTTTAGGCCGACCCTCCACGATGGCGGTGATCTTCGACTTCGCCAGCGTGGCATTGATTTCGGAGCGAACCTTGGCCAGATAGGTGTCGCGCGACGGTGCCCTGTCGGCCACGAGGCGGACGATCTCCTCGTACTTCTTCGGGTGCAGGATGGCGAAAGCCAGATCTTCGAGCTCCCACTTGACGGTCGCCATGCCAAGCCGATGAGCCAGCGGCGCAATGACTTCCAGCGTCTCGCGGGCCTTGCGGGCCTGCTTCTCGGGAGGCAGGAACCGCATCGTGCGCATGTTGTGCAGGCGGTCGGCGACCTTGATCACCAGCACCCGCGGATCGCGGGCCATCGCGATGATCATCTTGCGGATGGTCTCGCCTTCGGCGGCGGTGCCGAGCACCACCCGGTCCAGCTTGGTGACGCCGTCGACCAGATGACCCACCTCGTCGCCGAAGTCGGCGGTCAACGCCTCCAGCGTGTAGCCGGTGTCCTCGACGGTGTCATGCAGCAGGGCGGCCACCAACGTCGTGGTGTCCATGCCGAGTTCGGCCAGGATGTTCGCCACCGCAAGGGGGTGTGTGATGTACGGGTCGCCCGAGCGGCGCATCTGGTCGGCGTGCCGCTGTTCGGCCACCTCGTAGGCGCGTTGTAGCAGCGGTAGGTCGGCCTTCGGGAAGAACTCGCGATGAACCGCGACCAGCGGCTCGATCACCGGGTTCACCGCGCTGCGCTGCGACGTCATCCGCCGCGCCAGCCTGGCGCGTACCCGCCGTGAGGTGGAGGTCTTCGCAGTGTCGGGCACCGGCACGGGCATCGGTGCGGTCTCCGGACCCTCGCTTGGCACCGGTGGTGATTGCACAGCCTGGCCGGTGCCCCGCTCTTCAGCCATCGTCACCTCCCGGTCCCCTGCTCGGCGCGCAAGCGCTCATCGGCGCTCCAGACTTCGAGGATATCGCCTCAGATGATGTGCAGGCTGTTGACGGGCAGCGGTTCGAGCAGGTCGCGGCCGTTGAGGGCGGCCAGTTCGAGGACGACCGCGGCGCCGGTGACGTTTGCACCGGCGGCGGTGAGCAGCCGCATCGTGGCCGCAAGGGTGCCGCCAGTTGCCAACACGTCGTCGATGATCACGATGTTGCGGCCGGTCAGGTCGATGCCGTCGGCGGGGACTTCGAGCGTCGCCGAACCGTACTCCAGGTCGTAGGTCTCGCTGTAGACCGGCGGCGGCAGCTTGCCCGCCTTGCGCACGGCCAGCACCCCGATCCCGAGCTTGTTGGCGACCGCACCCCCGACCAGGAAGCCCCTGGCATCGATGCCCGCGACAAGTTCGGCACCGGCGGCGAGCTCGGCCAGCGCTGCGGTGACGACGGCCAGACCCCGCGGATCGGCGAGTACCGGCGTCAGATCCTTGAACTGGATCCCCGGTTCGGGAAAGTCGGCGACCTCGCGGGTCAGCGACTCGATGACGGCTGTCACCTCGGTGCTCATGCGTCGGGACTCATGTCGCCAGCAACCACCTGTCCATGTTCCACCCCGCGCCCCACCGCGTGGGATTACTGCTCACCGCATACATCTTCTTGGATGTGATCAGAGTGCGCTGCTGACGGTACAACGGCAGCGTCGGCACGTCGGCCCACAGGATGGGTCCCGCCTCGCCGAGCAGTCGAGCCACCTCCTTGGGATCGGCGGTCACCGCGAGCGCGTCGATGATGCCGTCGATCTGCGGATTCGTGTAGCCCGACAGGTTGTTGCCGTTGCCGGTGTGCAGGTCGTAGGCGTCCATTGCCGACGAGCCGGTGGATCCGCTGCCGGTGGACCCACCGGTACTTGCCAGCAGGATGTCGATCTCGTTGTTGCGCAATGTCAACGGACCGGTTGTTCCAGAACTGGTGTCCTGCACGGCGATGCCCGCGGGCGCGCAGGATTTGGCGATCGCCCCGACTGTCGCGGCGAGTCGCGCGTTGGGGGTCTGGTATCCGATCCGCACGGCCAACGGCTGATTACCCAATGCGTCGCGCGCGGCGCCGGGATTGGACGCGACGAACTGATCGGCCCCGACGGCCTCGGCGCTTCCTACCGCTTCCTCGGTCACCGGATTGAGGCGGGTGTTGGCGATCGGCACCTCGGCGTTGCGTGCAATCACATCCCGGGGTGTGCACAGAGCGAGCGCCCGGCGCGCCTGCGGCGCGGCCATCGGACCCTGCGCGGCGAAGATCAGCTGTTCGATGCCTGCGGACGGGCTGTCGGCCTGGGTGTAGTCCTCGGGCATGTTGAGCACACCCGACGAACCGCTGGCGACGTCGACGACGTCCACAGAGCCGTTGTTGAGGCGGTCCTGGACGTCGGCGCCTCTCGGGCTGACGATGATCTTGTTGGTGACGGGCTTTGCACCCCACCATTTGTCGTTGGCGACGAGCACCACCGCGCCGTCGTCGCTGACCGACTCGAGCTTGTAGGGCCCCGACGACGGGAACCGCTTCACGTCGAGGTTGGGTGTGAGGTTCCAGGTGCTGTTCCACGCCTGCGCTATGCGGTCGATGGTCGGGCCGTCGTTGTTGATGATCGCGGCGGTGACGTCGACGCCGAGTTCGTCGGAGATGACGTGGGCGGGCATCAGCGACGTGGCGGCGAACAGCTGGCCGAAATCGACAAGCCCGCGGTCGGCGGCGAACGACACCCTGGCCCGTTTCTGGCCGGGCGCGCAGTCGACGGTGGCGATCTCGCGGTAGCCGGCCTGGTTGGCCGCTTCGAAGCCGGGAAACCGGCCGGACTGCGAAGCCCAGGCCAGGACGAGGTCGTCGCAGGTGACGGGCTTACCGTCGGAGTAAACCGCCTTGTCGCTGATCACGTAGTCGAGAACCAGCGGCGCACGGCCGACAACCGCGATTGTGCCGAAGTCGTGATCGCCGACGATCTGGCCGTCGGGACCGTGATAGTTGAATCCGGTCAACACCCTCGCGAACGCCTGCGGACCGCCCGACGCCGCACCGAGGACGGTGTTGGTGTTGTAGGTGCTCAGCGTCCCGTCGATGGCGTAGGTGATCTCGTCTGCCGGGCTGTCGGAGCAGGATGACACGCCAAAAACACAGCCGAGCGCGACTGTCACCGCTACGGCGGTCCCCCGCAAGCGGGCCCTCATGGACTACCGCCGCCGGGTGTTCCGCTTACCCGCGGGCCGACCGGTTCTGCTGGTCGTCGGTCTGATCGGCCGCGCGCCAGGCACGGGCTTGTCCGCGACCGCGTGCTTGCCCGTCGCCGGGGCCGAAGATACGGCGCTGACGGTTTCCTGTTCGGCGTCGGTGTCGTCGTCGGGCGCCGTGGTCTCTGGCGCCCTGCGGGACCTTTCGGCTGTCGGCTTACGACGGCTGAGCACGCGGCGCGTGTGGGTACGGACCAACTCGGTGCGTTCGCGCAGGGTGACCAGAAGCGGGGTGGCGAAGAAGATCGACGAGTAGGTACCGACGATGACGCCGACGAGCTGCACGAGCGCAAGGTCCTTGAGAGTGCCGACCCCGAGCAGCCACACCGCGACCACCATCAGGGAGAGGATCGGCAGCACGGAGATCAGGCTGGTGTTGATCGACCGCATGAAGGTTTGGTTGATGGCCAGGTTGGCCTGTTCGGCGAAGGTCCGGCGGGTGGTGTGCTGGAAGCCGTGAGTGTTCTCCTCGACCTTGTCGAACACGATGACGGTGTCGTAGAGCGAGAACCCCAAGATGGTCAGCAGGCCGATCACGGTGGCCGGGGTGACCTCGAAGCCGACCAACGAGTACACACCGGCGGTGACGACCAGGTCGAAAAACAGCGTCGCCATTGCCGATATGGCCATATAGCGCTCGTAACGCACGGCGATGTAAGTGGCCGCCAGCACCAGGAAGACCACGAGCGCCAGCAGCGCCTTGTTGGTGATCTGGCCGCCCCAGGTCTCCGATACCGCAGAATCGCTGATGGCCTGCTTGCTGGGCTGGCCGTCTAGCCCCTTGGGTTGGAAGGCGTCGAACAGCGCGTCGCGCAGTTTGGTCGTCTCGTCGTTGTTCAGCGCTTCGGACCGGATCTGCACTGTCGCCGACGGGCCGTTGCCGACCATCACAACCGTTTCGGTGTCCTTGCCAAGCGCCTGGCTGAACACCTCTTCGACACGCTCGGTGGTGACACCCGCGGCGGGCATCGACACCTTGGTACCGCCCTCGAAGTCGATGCCGAACGTGAAGCCGCGCAACACCATGCTCGCGATGCAGACCGCGACGATCACACCGCTGATCGTGTACCACAGCTTGCGGCGCCCGACGACTTCGAAAGCACCGGTGCCCGTGTAGAGCCGTACGAAGAAGCCGTGCTTGGGCGCGTCGACCGCCGAACTTTCGAGATCCGGTGCCTCAACGGCGCCGGATTCGGTCACGTCAGAAGTGCGCTTGGCCATCGCCTACCCCCGTCCCGTCGCTGCGGAAACTCGGCGTTCGCGCGCGATCTGCTGTACGGCACCGAGGCCGTTGAAGGCCGGTTTGGACAGCAGCGTCGACTTCGACGCCATGTACACCAGCGGCCACGTCACCAGGAACACCACCAGCACATCGAGGATTGTCGTCAGTCCGAGGGTGAAGGCAAAGCCTTTCACCTGACCGATGGCAAGGACGTAAAGCACGACCGCGGCGAGGAAGGTCACCGCGTTGCCCGAGATGATCGTCTTTCGCGCACGCTTCCAACCGCGCGGCACTGCGGAGCGGAACGACTTGCCTTCGCGTATCTCGTCTTTGATGCGTTCGAAGAACACCACGAACGAGTCGGCGGTCATGCCGATACCGATGATCAGACCGGCGATGCCCGCCAGGTCGAGCGTGTAGTTGATGTATCTACCGAGCAACACCAATAAGGCGAAAACCATTGCACCCGAAGCGATCAACGACAGCGCCGTCAGCAATCCGAGCACGCGGTAGTAGAGCAGAGAGTAGAGAAGCACCAGCGCCAAACCAATAGCACCGGCGATGAGGCCTGCCCGCAACGACGTCAAACCCAGTGTGGCCGAAACCGTTTCGGCCTCCGAGGATTCGAACGACAGCGGCAGTGAGCCGTACTTGAGCACGTTGGCCAGTTCCTTGGCCCGCTCGGCGTTGAACTGTCCGGTGATCTGGGTGTTGCCGCCGGGGATCGCCTCTTCGATCTGTGGGGCGCTGACGACCTGCGAGTCGAGCGTGAACGCGGTCTGGGTGCCGACGTGTGACGCGGTGAAGTCCGCCCACGTGCTGGCGGCGTCGGGCTTGAACTCCACCTGGACGACGTACTCGCCGCGCTGGGTGTCCATACCGGAACTGGCGTTCTTGATCTGCTCGCCGCTGATGATCGACTTGTCGAGCAGGTACACCTGGGAGTGGTCGGTCGAGCAGGTCACCAGGGGCAGGTTCGGGTCGTCATTGCCCGCAAGGATGTCGTCCTCGTTGCAGCGGGTTGCCTGAAACTGCAGCGCCAGGATCTGGATCTGCTGTTCGGTGCTCTGTCGCAGCGCCTTCTCGTCCGTGATGCGTTGCGCGAGATCCTTCTCCTGGGGTTTCGGCGCGGGACCGGGGGGCGTCGGGCTTGGCGGCGGCGCCTCGGGGTACGGACGCGGCTGCGGAGCCAACGGTGCCTGCGGCGCCGTCTGCTCGGCTGGCACCTCTTGGGCGCCGCCCTGTTCGGCGGGCGCCACCGGCGCCTCCGGTGCGGGCTGGCCCTCTGGCGCTGCAGGCTGGCCTTGTGGCGCACCCGGCTGGCCTGCCGGCGGCCCGCCCTGCGCAGGGCCTGCCTGCTCACCGGGCTGCTGCGGCTGCTGGGCCGCGATCACGTGGATCACCGGCCGGATGTACAGCCGCGCCGTCTGGCCAAGGTTGCGGGCCTCGCTGCTGTCGTTCCCCGGCACGGTGATCACCAGGTTGTCGCCGTCGATCACCACCTCGGATCCTGAAACGCCGAGGCCGTTGACGCGCGAGGAAATGATCTGCTGAGCCTGGTTGAGCGCGTCCTGGGTCGGCCGCGATCCGTCGGGCGTGCGCGCCGTCAGCGTGACCCGGGTGCCGCCCTGCAGGTCGATGCCGAGCTTGGGCTCGGCCTTCTTGTCGCCGGTCAGGAAAACCAGGAGGTACACGCCTACCAACAGCGCGAGGAAGATTGCCAGGTAGCGGGCAGGGTGCACCGGCGTCGAAGGCGATGCCACGTTTCTTTGGTCTCCTCGAGGTCAGGTCGTCAGCACCGCAAAGGGTACGTGGCCGTGCTGAGTGCCCGACTGTCAGTCGTCAGTTCAGGCGGTTCTGGTCCGTGCTGTCGGTGATCTCTGTGGCGGTCGATTCCGGCTGGCCGGCGTCGTCGATGTCGTCGTCGAGCTCGTCGTCTTCGACGATGCGGTCCCGCACGGCGAGCTTCATCCACGTGGTGACGACGCCGTCGGCGATCTCGAGCGATACGGTGTCGTCGTTGATGGCCGTGATCACGCCCTGAAGTCCTGACGTGGTGTGCACGCGGTCACCGACCTGCAGCGAGTTGTGCAGGTCGATGGTGGCCTGCATGGCCTTCTTCTGCCGTCGCGAGGCGAAGAACATGAACGCGCCGAGGATGACGAGCAGGGGTAGTAAGGCGACCAGATCCATGGCAGCAAGTGTCTTTCGTGTCGATGTGTGATGACGGCCCTGGACCGTTGGTGGATCCTGAAGGGCCTTCTAGGTGACCAGTGTGCCATTGCGCCAGCTGACGGCCGAGCGCCCCCGTGTTCCGGGCGGCCAATGCGCCGACCGCACGACTGCCTCGGGACTAGGCTCACACAGCGTGACCATCCTCGAGCAGAGCCGCTTTCTCGCCACTTCCATCCCGGGTCCGCGCTCCAAGGAATTGATGGACCGCAAGGTCGCAGCCGTATCTCGCGGCATCGGCAACACCATGCCGGTCTACACGGCGCGGGCAGGCGGAGGCATCGTCGAGGACGTCGACGGCAACCGCCTCATCGACCTCGGGTCTGGCATCGCCGTCACCACGATCGGCAACGCGTCGCCGCGGGTCGTCGAGGCCGTGCGCAAGCAGGTCGCCGACTTCACCCACACCTGCTTCATGGTCACGCCGTATGAGGAATACGTGGCCGTCGCCGAGGCGCTCAACCGCCTCACCCCCGGCGACTTCGAGAAGCGCTCGGCGCTGTTCAACTCCGGTTCGGAAGCGGTGGAGAACGCCGTCAAGATCGCCAGGACCTACACCCACAAGCAGGCGGTGGTGTCCTTCGATCACGCGTATCACGGCCGCACGAACCTGACCATGGCGCTGACCGCGAAGTCGATGCCCTACAAGCACGGCTTCGGCCCGTTCGCGCCGGAGATCTACCGCGCGCCGCTTTCCTACCCGTTCCGCGACGCGGAGTTCGGTAAGGAGATGGCGACCGACGGTGAGGTGGCCGCCCGCCGCGCGATCAGCGTCATCGAGAAGCAGGTCGGCGCCGCCAATCTGGCGGCGGTCATCATCGAGCCGATCCAGGGCGAGGGCGGATTCATCGTTCCAGCCGACGGCTTCCTGCCCGCGCTGCTCGACTGGTGTGCAAACAACGACGTGGTGTTCATCGCCGACGAGGTACAGACGGGGTTCGCGCGTACCGGCGCGATGTTCGCCTGCGAGCACGAGGGCGTCGTGCCCGACCTGATCGTGACCGCCAAAGGTATCGCCGATGGCCTTCCCCTTTCGGCCGTGACCGGCCGCGCCGAGATCATGGATGCGCCGCACGTCAGCGGGCTTGGCGGAACCTACGGCGGCAATCCGGTCGCCTGCGCGGCCGCGCTGGCCACCATCGAGACGATCGAATCCGACGGGTTGGTGGCGCGGGCCGCTCAAATCGAGCAGGTCATGAAGGACCGTCTGCACCGGATGCAGGCCGAGGACGACCGCATCGGCGACGTCCGCGGCCGCGGCGCGATGATCGCGATGGAGATCGTGAAGTCCGGGACCACCGAACCCGACGGCGAGCTGACGGGGAAGTTGGCCGCCGGCTGCCACACCGCTGGTGTGATCGTGCTGACGTGCGGTACCTATGGCAATGTGTTGCGGTTCCTGCCTCCGCTGAGCATCAGCGACGACCTTCTCATCGAGGCCCTCGACGTACTCGCGCTCGTTCTCGCCGACCTGTAGGCGGCTCATTTTCCACCGGGAGCTGGGTCCACACGCAAGTAGGGGAACGCAAAAGTCCCTAACCGCCTGGGGTTTTGGGTACTTTTGCGTCTGCTCGCGGAGAGATCGCGTTCCAGAACTCGGTCATCAACGTCAGAATCCGGTCGCGGTCGATCAGCAGCGGTGAGACGTGGCCGGTACCCGCGACCTCCTCGACGCGACAATCGGCGATCGCGGCACACGCGTGGCGGGCCTCGTCGGGCCGCCAGCCCGTGACGTCGTCGCGCACCGTCATCACCAGGGTCGGCACGGCGATGCTGCCGAGAAGGTCCTCGATCCCCGTGCGCTGCAACATCATCGACCGCATTGCGTGATACATCCCGTCTCGGTCCGCTTCTCGGAACGACGCCGTGACCGTCGCGGCAAGTTCGGGCTGTGCGGCGATCGATACCCCGCCGACCAGGGACTTCATCAATTGCTTCACGATGAAGCCGTTCGGTCCCGTGAAGCGATACAGGTGGACGAGCGGCCATGCCTTGGTGAACTTCTCCGTCAAAGTGAAGCCCCGGATGGGGGTGCCGATGGTCGTCAGGCTGCGCAACCGCTGCCCGGCGGCAAGACGGATACCGACATGACCGCCCCAAGCGTTTCCGACCCAGTCCACCGCCTCGGTGACCCCCAACCGGTCCAGCGCCTGTTCGGCAGCGGCCACCACTTCCGGGAACGTGAAATCTCGTGCCACAGCGTCACTCTTGCCGTGACACGGACCGTCGATGGCGTACACGGTGCGCTGCCTGCCCAACTCGTCGACAACCGACCCCCAGGACCGCGAGTCGACGAACAGGCTGTGCCACAAGACAACCGGCGGCCCGGTTCCTGCGCGCCGAACGTGCAGCCGCCCGAGGTCGGTGCTGACGAACTCTGAACTCGGGGTGATCATCGCGACTCTCCATTTACTTCGGAAACCGAAACTTCGGTAACCGTAGTATTCTCTTCGACTGTGGAAACGTCAAGGGAAAACGTGCCAGACCGGTTGGCCATCGGACAGCTGCTGGTCAGACTGCTTCGCGAATTCCGCGATGACCTGGCCGCTCCCCGCGCCGAGGCGGGCTACGGAGACGTTCGCGAGCCGCACTTCCAGATCTTCGGCAATATCCGGATGGGCGGCATCCGGCTCACCGAGCTGGCCGACCGCGCGCAGCTGAGCCTGGCGGCCACTTCCGAGCTCGTCAACGACCTCGCCGACCTCGGCTACCTGACGCGGCGGCCCGATCCGGCGGACGGCAGAGCCAAGCTGATCGACCTGACCAAGAGGGGCCGGGATCTGATGGCCGACGCGGGCAGCAGGGTCGCCGACATCGAGCGCCGGTGGTCGGCGCTGGCGGGCCGGAGGAACTTCGACCAGATGTGCCGCACCATGCAACGGTTGCTCGACGGGCTCGATCCCAACGACTCGCGGGGCTAGCTGGGCGGTGGCAGCCGCAGCAGCAGCCGGGCACCACCCATGGGACTCGTCTCGAGGGCGGCAGTTCCGCCGTGGATCTCTGCCTGCTGGGCCACCAACGCGAGACCGAGACCGGAGCCCGCCCGTGCCGCCGTCGAGCCGCGGGAGAACCGCTCGAAGACGGCGGCCCGCTCCTCTTCCGGCACGCCGAGCCCGTTGTCGTCGACCGTGATCTCGACACCGTCAACGGAACTGATCGCGGCCAGCCGGACCTCGGTGGCTCCGCCGTGCTTTACGGCGTTGGTGATCGCGTTGTCGATGACCAGTCGCAGGCCCGCAGGCATCCCGACCATCAGCACGGTGGTGGGCGACGCCAGCGACACGTCCAGATCGGGGTAGTTGCGCATCGCGTCATGGGCGGCCCGGTCGAGCAGGTCGGTGATGTCGACCGGGACGAAATCCGCGACGGTGGTCAACTCGCCCTGGGCCAGCCGCTCCAACGCCGAAAGCGTCGCCTCGATCCGGGTCTGGGTGCGCATGACGTCGGCGATCACCTCCTTGCGCTGCTCGTCGGGAAGGTCGAGCGTCGAGAGAACCTCGAGGTTGGTACGCATCGCAGTCAGCGGTGTTCGCAGTTCGTGGGAAGCGACGGCCGCGAAATCCCTCGCGGACTCCAATGCGGCCTTGGTGCGCTGCTGTTCGTCACCGATGCGGGCAAGCATGCCCTCGACCGCTTCGGCGATCTCGACGGCCTCCTGCACCCCGCGCACCTTCACCTCATCGGGCTTGGACTGCGCGTTGATCACCCGGGCCTGCTCGGCGAGCACCCGGAACGGGTTGATCATGATCAGCCACAGCACCGAGGCGACCACCAGCGTCGCGACGATGACCCCGCCACAGATCAACAGCACGCGTCGGTGCAATTCGTCGATCCGCCTTTGTGTTTCGGCAAGCGGAGCGCCGACGGCGATAGATGCCTTACCGGCGGTGAACGTGCGGACCCGGTACTCCATGCCGTCGATCGTCGTGCTGACGTAACCGTTGTCGAACTGCGGCAAGACGATGTCCTTGGGCACCGAGACAGTGACGCCGTCGACGCGGGCCGTCCGCACGAGCTCGCCGTTCGGGGACTGCTCGACGAGTCCCAGGCTCTCAGAGTTGCGCAGCAGTGAGCTGATGTCCCCAAGGCTGCTGACCGAATCGAGGCGGCGGTCGAGCTGGCTGTACTGGTCGTTGGTCACCCCGAACCAGACCCACGCCCCCAGAATGATGACCAGCGCAACCACCGACAGCGCGGCGACGATGACGATGATGCGCAGTGACATCACGCGCGCCAGCAGCCGGTAGAGACGTTGGACAAGTCGCACTACGGCACACTGTCACTCCGCGCGGGCAGACGCAAAAATCTAGCGGTGGGCGAGTCGCCCGCCGCGGCCGAACATGCCGCCCCAGGAGCGGTGTCGAGGCTCCGGCTCCTCTTCGGCAGGCCGGATTTCTGTCACGTCGTCCGACGCTTCAGGCTCAGTGGTGGTCACCGCCGAGCGCTGCGCATAGCGGACATCGCGCGCGCTGCGGATGGACAGCCTGCCCAGCGCAAGCGCACCGAGGAAGATGATCAGTGCGCCCAGCCCGTAGAAGTAGGCCAGATCCAGGGCCACGCGCTTGGTCTCGGTCGCGGCCACCGGGGTGCCGACATCTCCGAGACCCAACGGTCCAGCCAGCGCCCGCCCGACCACGAACCACGCACCCGCGAGAACGGTCAACCAGCCGCCGAGCATGGCGGTGAAGCGGTTGCGCGAGCTCAGCAGAAGGAAGCCGCCCACCGCCGTTGCAACGCCGGGCAGCACCTCGAGCCAGCCGCGCGCCGCTGTCCACGCCCACTCACGATCGGGGCTGAATGCGAAATCGAAATACGGCCCGACGAACGGGATGAGCCCACCCCAGATGCCGAGCAGTATCAGTAGAAAGCCACTTGCCGCGCCGCGGCTGCGGGGCATCTGCAGCCTGCCGCCGCGATGTGCGCGCGTATCACTCATTCGGGTGCCTCCTGAAGGTTTATGTCGGGATACCCCGAGCCCCCATCGGCCAATCGAGAATTGCTGTCTGCCGAACTAGCAAAGGCCCTTTAGACTACGCAAGTGGGCTGGATGAGGAAGTGGTGGCTGCAACCCGACCATTACCGCTGGTTGTCCGGGTATCTGGGACACCGAAACCTTCGGGCCTTCACCCGGCGAATGATGGCCACCGTCGTCATCGCACTTGGCGCCGTCCCACTCCTGGTCATGTTCACTTCCATTGGCCCGGACAGCACCTTTGGCATGGTGATCAGCGCCCTCGTCATTGTTTGCTGTGCGGCAATGGCGACCATGTGGCTCACCCGCTGGCCCAGCAGGCGTCAGTCGGTCCTTTTCGTGGTGGTATCCACCGCATGCATAGCCGCGACGTGCCTGACGTACTCCGCTCCGGCCATGTCGCTCGTCGGCTGTACCGCGTTTGCGGCACTCGCCGGCTATACCGCCTTCTTCCACACCAGTCGCTACCTCGCGGTGGTGTTGACTACTGCCACCGCAACCTCGATCGTCTGCGCCGTCGAGCTGGCGTTCGCGGGGGGCGTCCTTGTCGCCGTGGCTAATCTGCTCATCATCGCCGTGGGCGTGCTTGCCGTCCCGTTCTCCGTGCACGTGCTCGTGCATCTGCTCGGTGACGACGCACTGAAGTCGCACACCGATCCCCTCACCGGACTGCGAAACAGGCGGGGGTTCTACAGATCCGTCCGCGAACTGACCAACGGCTCGGCACACGCCACGGAACCGTGTCTCTCGGTCATCATGATGGATCTGGACGGGTTCAAGAAGGTCAACGACACCAGGGGGCACACCACCGGCGACCGGATCCTTGTCGCCGTGGCCGACAGACTGCGGCACACCACGCGAAGGCGCGCGGTCATCGCGCGGGTTGGCGGCGAGGAGTTCCTGATCGCCGAGCTGACGCAACCCGGCGAAGGCCAGATGATCGCCGAGCGGTTGACGCAGGAGGTCGCCGCGATTCCCGGGGGCGCGACGGCGAGCGTCGGCGTCGCGAGCATCAGCCGAGACGACACCGTTGACCTGGATACCAGGATGGTGGTCGACCACCTGGTAGACGCCGCCGACGCGGCGATGTACGAGGCCAAACGAGCAGGCGGGAACCGGACGCGCCAGGCCGAGAGCACCGAGATTCACAGCAGATAGCCAGGCTCACGAGTTAGCGGGAATAACGTTAGCTTTGCTAACGTAGTTCTGTGTAGACGCAGCGTCGCGTCACCTTTCCCGGTTATTCTTAGGATTTTTGATGCCGATTGACACCCGCGACGAGCGACTAGAACGCCGCATCGCCGACCTGAAAGCCACCGATCCACAGTTCGCCAACACGAGCCCAGACGAAGCGATCTCCGAAGCAATCGAGCGGCCCGAGCTTCGGCTCGCGCATATCGTCGCGACCGTCTTCGACGGCTACGCAGAGCGCCCCGCGCTCGGCGCCCGCGCCGTCGAGTTCAGCACCGATGGCGAGACCGGCCGCACCAAGGCAGAACTACTCCCCCGCTTCCAGACCATCTCCTACGGCGAGCTATCCGGACGCGTCCAATCGATCACCAATGCGTTGGCGTGCGACCCGGTCCGCCCTGGCGACCGTGTCGCACTGCTCGGTTTCACCAGCGTCGACTACACATCCATCGACGTCGCGCTGATCGGCCTCGGCGCCGTCTCCGTGCCGCTTCAGACAAGCGCGCCCGCCGCGCAGCTGCGCCCGATCATCTCCGAGACTGAGCCGACCCTCATCGCCTCGAGCGTCGACTACCTCAGCGACGCAACCGAACTGGTCCTCACCGGCTTCGCACCCGCTCGATTGATCGTGTTCGACTACCTGTCGCAGGTCGACGACCATCGCGACGCGCTTGACGCCGCCAAGGCGCGCCTGGCCGAAGCGGGTAGTCGGGTAATCGTCGAAACCCTGGCGGACGTGTGTCGGCGTGGAGCCCAACTTCCCGCCGTGCCACCGTTCATCGCCGACGAGGACGATCCGCTGACGCTGCTCGTCTACACATCGGGCAGCACGGGTACGCCGAAGGGCGCGATGTATCCCGAACGGCTGGTCGCCAATTCTTGGCGGCGCTCGGTCCGGGGATCCTGGGGCGACGACGGCATCAACCCGTCGATCACCTTGAGCTTCATGCCGATGAGCCACATGATGGGCCGTGGCCTGCTGTACGGCACCCTCGGCGCCGGTGGCACCGTGTATTTCGCTGCGAAGAGCGACCTTTCGACGTTCCTGGACGATCTTGCCTTGGTCCGGCCCACCCAGCTGAGCTTCGTCCCGCGCGTGTGGGACATGATCTTCGCCCAAGTCCAGACCGAATTGGACCGCGGAACCTCCGACGAGGCCACGGTGCTTGCCGACGCACGTCAGCACTTGCTCGGTGGCCGGTATGTGATGGCGATGACGGGGTCGGCGCCGATGTCGCCCGAGATGAAGTCGTTCGTCGAGACGCTCCTGGACATGCATCTGGTCGACGGCTACGGCTCGACCGAGGCAGGTGCGCTCTTCGTCGACGGCCACATTCAGCGGCCACCGGTGATCGACTACAAGCTGGCCGACGTGCCCGACCTCGGCTACTTCGGCACCGACCGGCCCCATCCGCGTGGCGAACTGCTCGTCAAGAGCGCCACCATCATTCCCGGGTACTACAAGCGCCCCGAGGTGACCGCGGACGTGTTCGACGACGACGGCTACTACCGCACCGGGGACATCGTCGCCGAGACCGGCCCCGACCAACTGGTATACCTGGACCGCCGCAACAACGTGCTCAAGCTCTCCCAGGGTGAGTTCGTCGCCGTCTCCAAACTGGAAGCCGCTTTCGGCGACAGCCCACTGGTCCGGCAGATCTACGTGTACGGGAACAGCGCCCGCTCCTATCTGTTGGCAGTCGTCGTCCCGACCACCGAAGCGCTGGCACGCTATGACACCTCGGAGCTCAAAACCGTTGTCGGCGAATCGCTTCAGGACGTCGCGAAGGCTGCCGAATTGCAGTCCTACGAGATTCCGCGTGACTTCCTCGTCGAGGAGACACCGTTCACCCTGGAGAACGGCCTGCTGACCGGCATCCGCAAGTTGGCAAGACCGAAGCTCAAGGAGCACTACGGTGACCGCCTCGAGCAGCTCTATGCGGAGCTGGCCAAGGGGCAGGCCGACGAATTGCGCGCGCTGCGACAGGGTGGCGGTGACGGGCCGGTGCGCGACACCGTGATCCGCGCGGCGGGCGCACTGCTCGGTGCGGCGACCGCCGATGTGGCGGCCGACGACCACTTCACCGACCTCGGTGGTGATTCGTTGTCGGCGTTGACGTTCGCCAACCTGCTGCATGAGATCTTCGACATCGAGGTACCCGTCGGCGTCATCGTCAGCCCGGCCAGCGACCTGGCCGCGATCGCCACCTACATCGAGACCGAGCGCCGACCCGGCACGAAGCGTCCGACGTTCGCGTCCGTGCACGGCCTCGGTGCGACCGAGGTACACGCCGCCGATCTGACGCTGGACAAGTTCATCGACGCCGAGACCCTCGCCGCGGCGCGGTCACTGCCCGGCCCCAGCGCCGAGGTGAGAACGGTATTACTCACCGGCGCAACCGGATTCCTCGGTCGCTATCTGGCGCTCGAGTGGCTGCAGCGGATGGATCTGGTCGGCGGAAAGGTGATCTGCCTGGTCCGCGCGACGGACGATGACTCGGCCCGCGGACGCCTCGATACCATCTTCGACAGCGGTGACCCCGAACTACTGCGCCTCTACCGCGGGTTGGCCGCCGATCACCTCGAGGTGATCGCAGGCGACAAGGGCGAGGCCAACCTCGGGCTCGACCAGGACACGTGGCAGCGGCTCGCCGATACCGTCGACCTGATCGTCGACCCGGCAGCACTGGTCAACCATGTATTGCCTTACGACCAGCTGTTCGGACCCAACGCGCTCGGCACCGCCGAGCTCATCCGCATCGCGGTAACCACCAGGATCAAACCGTTCGTATACGTCTCGACCATCGGCGTCGGTGCGGGCATCGAGCCGGGAAGGTTCACCGAAGACGCAGACATCCGGGCCATCAGCGCAACCCGCAACGTCGACGACAGCTACGCCAACGGCTATGCCAACAGCAAGTGGGCCGGAGAAGTCCTTCTGCGCGAAGCGCACGACCTGTGCGGCCTGCCGGTGTCGGTGTTCCGCTGCGACATGATCCTTGCCGACACCACCTATGCCGGTCAGCTCAACCTGCCGGACATGTTCACCCGAATGATGCTGAGCCTCGTCGCCACCGGGATCGCGCCGTCGTCGTTCTACGAACTCGACGCAGGCGGACACCGGCCGCGGGCACATTACGACGGCCTGCCGGTGGAATTCATCGCCGAGGCGATATCGACCATCGGTGCGGGCGTCGTCGACGGATTCGAGACCTACCACGTGATGAATCCTTACGACGACGGCATCGGCCTCGACGAGTTCGTCGACTGGCTGATCGCCGCGGGCTACCCGATACAACGGGTGGGTGACTACGCCGTTTGGTTGAAGCGGTTCGAGACGGCGATCCGTGCCCTGCCCGAACGGCAGCGGCAGGCGTCACTGTTGCCGCTGCTGCACAACTATCAGCGGCCGGAAAAGCCGATCCGCGGGTCGATCGCACCGACGGACCGTTTCCGGGCCGCGGTGCAGAGCGCAAAGGTGGGCTCGGACAAGGACATCCCGCATGTCACCCCGGAGGTGATCGTCAAGTACGTCACCGACCTGGAGCTGCTCGGGTTGCTGTGACGCGCCTGACGGCGCTAGGTCGCCAGACCGAAAGCGAGCAGCACGACGCCTATCAAGGCAAATGTGCCCTGCGTGACGGCGGCGCGCGCCTTGTCCGGCGATGATGCGAGCAGTACAGCCGCCGCAGCCACCATCGACCCGACGCCCGCGAACACCAAAGCGGCGCCTACCGCGGTGTGCCCCAGGCAGAGAGCGACGATGCCGACGGCCGTCACAATCGCCAGGAACAGGTTGTAGAAGCCCTGGTTGAACGCGAGCAGCTTGGTGGTCTCGGCCTCCTCCGCCGTGGTGCCGAACGTCGCGCGGGTGCGCGCAGACGTCCACGTCAACGACTCCATGACGAAGATATAGACGTGCAACAGTGCAGCAAGGCCCGCGAAAATCAGTGCAGCGGTGATCATTACGACTCCTATGCTTCTTCGCTACTCGAACAGGCCCTGCTGCCCCAGCCCGGTCACCCCGCTGGGCGGGGTCAGCCCGAGGTGCGTCCACGCCTGCGCGGTGGCCACCCGGCCCCTCGGCGTCCTGGCGAGCATCCCCGCACGCACCAGGAACGGCTCGCACACCTCTTCGACCGTGGTGGCTTCCTCACCGACCGCGACCGCGAGGGTGGAGACACCGACGGGCCCGCCGCCGAAGCTGCGGGTGAGCGCCGACAGCACGGCACGGTCCAGCCGGTCCAGGCCGAGTTCGTCGACGTCGTACACCGCCAGCGCGTACTTCGCGATATCGCGGGTGATGACACCGTCGGCGCGGACCTCCGCGTAGTCGCGCACGCGGCGCAGCAGCCGGTTGGCAATTCGGGGCGTTCCCCTTGAGCGACGGGCGATCTCGGTCCCCGCGTCGGCAACGAGCTCGATACCGAGGATGCCGGCCGAGCGGGTCAGGACGCGCTCCAGCTCGGCAGGCTCGTAGAAGTCCATGTGTGCGGTGAAGCCGAACCGGTCTCGCAACGGACCGGTCAGCGCGCCGGACCGGGTGGTGGCGCCGACAAGGGTGAACGGTGCGACCTCGAGCGGAATCGACGTTGCGCCAGGGCCCTTCCCGACGACGACGTCGACCCGAAAATCCTCCATCGCCAGGTACAGCATCTCCTCGGCAGGCCGTGCGATGCGGTGGATCTCGTCGATGAACAACACGTCGCCCTCGACGAGGTTGGACAGCATCGCGGCAAGGTCGCCTGCCCGCTCAAGGGCCGGACCAGACGTCACCCGCAGCGACGAGCCCAGCTCGGCGGCGATGATCATCGCCAGCGACGTCTTGCCCAGCCCCGGCGGGCCGGACAGCAGGATGTGATCCGGTGTGCCGCCGCGGTTCTTGGCACCCTCGATCACCAGTTGCAGCTGTTCGCGCACCCGCGGCTGCCCGATGAACTCGCCGAGCGACCGCGGCCGCAGGCTGGCGTCGATGTCCCCCTCGCCGACGGTCAGCGCCGCAGAGACCTCGCGGTCCTCTGGCTCCTCGTCGTCGGTGAAACGGCTCATTTGTTGCCCAGCAGGGACAGCGCCGAGCGCAACGCCGTCGACTGCGTCGCCTCCGGTTCGTTGGCCAGCACCTTGTCGGTGGCCTCCTCGGCCTGCTTGAGCGCAAAGCCAAGCCCGACAAGGGCTTCCACCACAGGGCCGCGCACCGCGTGGCCGTTGACAGCGGGCAACCCGATGGCAGCCCCTGTCGGGCCGACCTTGTCGCGGAGCTCGAGGACCATCCGTTCGGCGCTGCGCTTGCCGATGCCCGGCACCCTGGTCAAAGCCGTCACGTCGCCCTCGGCCAGCGCCTGCCGCAACGCCGGTGCGTCATGGACCGCGAGCGTGGCCAGTGCGATCTTCGGTCCGACGCCGGACACCGACAGCAAGGTGGTGAACAGGTCGCGTGCGTCGGAGTCGGCGAAGCCGAACAATGTCATCGAGTCCTCGCGCACGATCATCGCGGTCACCAGTCGGGCCTCGGTTCCGCGTCGAAGCGTGGACAGCGTCGATGGCGTCGCGTTGACGCGATAGCCGACACCGCACGCCTCGATGACGACATGGTCGAGTGCCACGTCGAGAACTTCTCCGCGAATGGATGAGATCATCGTGCCGCCTTGAGTCGTGCCCGGTATTTCTTCTTCTGTTCGGCGGCCATCGCCTCGGCCGCCGCCATCCGCGCCAGCATCGGCGCGCGCCAACAGTGACAGATGGCCAGCGCCAACGCGTCGGCGGCGTCCGCGGGTGTCGGTTTGGTCTGCAGCGTCAGGATTCTCGTCACCATCGCGGTGACCTGAGCCTTGTCGGCGTTGCCGTTGCCGGTGACCGCGGCCTTCACCTCGCTGGGTGTGTGGAAGTGGACGTCGATGCCGCGTTTGGCGGCGGCCAGCGCTACCACCCCGCCCGCCTGTGCGGTGCCCATCACCGTCGAGACGTTCTGCTGGGAGAACACCCGCTCGATCGCGACGACGTCCGGACTGTGCGTGTCCATCCAGTGGTCGACCGCGTCGCTGATGATCAGCAGGCGCTGGTGCAGAGGCGCGTCGGAAGGTGTGCGCACGACGTCGACGTCCAGCGCGATGACCTGCCTGCCTTTCCCGCTTTCGATCACGGAGAGCCCGCAGCGCGTCAACCCGGGATCGACTCCCATTACGCGCACGTCAAACCCCTTTACGTGAACACCTGTTCGACGGCAGCCTAGCGTGGTTGACCGACGTCGCCCCGTAAAGACACGCCCCGTGGCGTCGATGTGACGCCGGCGGCGATCGTCGCTAACGTCGCGATGGACCTGACGTCAACCCGTGGAGCTGAACTCACACGATGCCCGACGAAAACGAACTGGAGTCCGCAACAAACCTCGCCCTCACCCTCGCCTGGGCGGCAGGCGCCGTGGTGGCCGCATATCTGCTGGGGCTGGTGCTGACCCGGGTGCTGATGCGCATCGGGCGCCGAAGCGCCGTGATCCGTGACATCGCCGAACTGACGCGGATGCCGGTGCGCGCCGCGCTGGTCGTGTTCGGTTCGTCGATCGCGGTGCAGCGCACGTCGGACCCGACCGACAGTTGGCGCGGCTGGTTGGACCACACGCTGCAGATCCTGCTCATCGCAGCGCTGACATGGCTGCTCGCGAGCCTGGTGCTGGTCGCTGAACGTCGCGCGATCGCCAGGTACGGCGGCGGCGACGTGGAGATCGTCGACGAGGACCGCCAATGGCGACGGATCCGCACACAGGTGACGGTGCTGCGCAGGCTGGCCATGGCGCTCGTCATCATTCTCGGCGGCGCTGCGATCCTGATGACTTTCCCGCGATTCTCCGACATCGGCACCACCGTGTTCGCATCGGCCGGCGTGCTGTCCGTCGTAGCGGGCCTGGCCGCGCAGACGTCGCTCGGCGCGGTGTTCGCAGGCATGCAGATCGCCTTCTCCGGTGCCATTCGCGTCGGCGATGTGGTGCAGCTGGAGAACGGGCAATGGTGGGGCCGGATCGAGGAGATCACCCTCAGCTACGTCGTCGTGCGGTTGTGGGACGAGCGCCGACTAGTGCTGCCCTGCACCTACTTCACCACCGAGCCGTTCGAGAACTGGACTCGCAGCGCGACCGAGATCATGGGCACCGTCGAGTTCGACGTGGACTTCTCGGTGCCGTTTGCGGATATGCGCGCCGAACTCGACCGGCTGCTGGCCGAAAGCGATCTCTGGGACGGCCGCCGCGGTGTGCTTCAGGTGACCGACGCTGTGGGCGGAATGGTTCGGGTGCGCATCGTGGTCAGCGCCCCGAATGCGGGTGCGCTGTTCGATCTGCGATGTGCGGTGCGTGAGGGCATGGTCAACTGGGTGCAACACCGGGGTGTGTTGCCGACGCAGCGCATCGAGGCCGCCGAGACGATCACCGAGACCGGGCCACGCGGCGGCGACGGAGACGGCGAGACGAGGCGGGTGGCCTCGAGCCTGTTCTCCGGCAGCCCCGAGGCCGATGCGCGAGGGCGGGCGTTCGACGACACCACCGACCGCGAGGACGACTACGCCAGCCCCAACGGCCGGGCCTGAGCGCGTTCCACCAGCGCGACGCCTCGGTGCTGCGGGCCCAATGCGCGGCCGGCAGCGAGTAGCGGTTCGGCACTGCGCAAGGTGCGCGCGAGAACGAAAGCGCCCTCGAGGGCGGCTATCAGGGAAACCGTGATGTCGCGCGCGATCGGTTCGGCCAGCCCGCGGGCCACGAAGTACGCGGTGCCGCCGTCAAGCCAGCCGTTGAACACGGCCGCCGATGTGTCGCGCAGTTCGGCCACCGTGTCCGCCGTCTCGGCGGCGACACTCGCGACGGGGCACATGTTCGCGAACCCCGTCGACGCCATGTCCTCGGCCGCCTGAACGAAGACGGCCTCGATGGCCTCGCCAAGATCGTCGTGCGGGTCGACGAGCGTGGGGATGAGCAATCCGTAGGCGATGCCGGCGTTGAGCAGCGCCTCCCTGGCGATCTGCACTTTCCCGCCGGGAAAGTGGTGATAGAGCGACCCGATCGGGAAGCCCGATGCCGCGACGATGTCCTTCATGCCGACGGCGGCGTAGCCCTTGTGGCGCATCAGCTCGGCGGCCGCCGTCAGAATCGATTCTCTTGTCGACCTTGCCAATGTGACCTCCTCCCGACACACTAGAGCATACGTTCTAGAATCAGCGTTCTAATGGAGGTTGACGGATGAAGTCGGTGCAAGTCGCGGCAGGCACGATCGAATATCGCGAGGAAGGAACCCCGGACGGTCCGCCCGTCGTGTTGCTGCACGGCTTGGTGATGAACGACACGCAGTGGAACCTCGTGCTTCCGCTGCTGCCACGGACGTACCGCTACCTGCTGCCGGTTCTGCCGATCGGCGGACACCGCGTCCCGATGCGCGACGACGCGGACCTCACGATCACGGGGATGGTCAACATCGTCGCGGACTTCCTCGACGCGCTGGACCTGTCGGACGTGACGCTCGTTGTGACGGACTGGGGTGGCCCACTGTTGCTCACCGACTTCGGGCGCGACAAACGCATTGCCCGGATGGTGATCTGCCCGTCCGAGGCGTTCGACAACTTTCCGCCCGGGTTCCCCGGCAAGGTCACCTGGCTGGCAACCCGCACCACCGGCACTGCCGCGCTGGCCATGAAACAGATGCGGATCGGTTGGCTGCGCGATCGGTTCTTCATGTTCGGGATGATGGCTAGGCGGTCCATCCCGCAGGACGTCATCGAGGCATGGACAGGGCCGGGCATCGCCGACAAGCGGATCCGGCGCGATCTGCTCAAGTACAGCCGCACGAAATTCGTGAAGGCTGAACTCGTGCGCGCCACCAACCGGTTAAGCGACTTCGCCGGTGACGTGCTGGTGCTGTGGAGCCGAAACCGGGTAATGCCCGTCGCGCACGCGGAGGCACTCGCCGCATTGACCGGCGGCACACTGAGAATGATCGACGACGCCTACGTGTTGGTCATGCTTGACCAGCCCGAGGCAACGGCAGATGCGATCGGCGCATTCCTTCGCGAGACTGCGACGGCGCAGAGCTAGTTGTCGTTGTCGAGCAGGCCGCGTTGAGACTGCGCTGACGCAGGAGAAGTTCGAGTAGAGGCCTGCGTGGTTGCAATCTCAAAGCGAAATCAGTCGCCGATCTGCGCGAGCACATCGTCGGGGATGTCGGCGTTGGTGTAGACGTCCTGCACGTCGTCGCTGTCCTCCAGCGCGTCGACGAGCTTCATGATCTTGCGTGCGCCATCGGCGTCCAGCGGCACCGAAACCGACGGCTGAAAACCGGCCTCTGCCGAGTCGTAGTCGATGCCCGCGTCCTGTAGCGCCGTGCGAACCGCCACCAGATCGCCCGGCTCGCAGATGATTTCAAAGCTGTCGTCCAGGTCGTTGATCTCCTCGGCGCCCGCTTCGAGCACCGCGGTGAGCACGTCGTCTTCGGTCAGGTCGTTCTTCTCCAGCGTGACGATGCCCTTGCGGGAGAACAGATAGGCCACCGAACCGGGATCGGCCATGTTGCCACCGTTGCGGGTCATGGCGACGCGCACCTCGCCCGCGGCGCGGTTGCGGTTGTCAGTCAGGCATTCGACGAGCACCGCGACACCGTTGGGCCCGTAGCCCTCGTATGTGATGTTCTGCCAGTCGGCACCGCCGGCCTCTTCACCTGCGCCGCGCTTGCGGGCTCGCTCGATGTTGTCATTGGGCACCGAGGTCTTCTTGGCCTTCTGAATGGCGTCATACAGCGTCGGGTTGCCTGCCGGATCGCCGCCGCCGGTACGCGCTGCCACCTCGATGTTCTTGATCAGCTTGGCGAAGTTCTTACCCCGCCGGGCATCGATGATGGCCTTCTTGTGCTTGGTGGTGGCCCACTTGGAATGGCCGCTCATGCGTGTACTACCTCTTTCACTACTGCTTTGCCCGCAGACGAAGTCCGATCAACGAGTCTACGTGGACGTTTATGCCCTACTGCGCCGCGATCCGGATCTCCCCCTCGATGTAGTGCTGCAGGTTCGGTGCGATCGCGGCGACGAGCTCATCATCGCTCATCGAGGCGAGCGGCTCGATTTTCCAGATGTAGCGCATCATCGCCAGCCCCATGATCTGTGACGAGATCAACCCGCTTCGCACCTTGCGGTCGTGGTCGTCAACCCCGAGCTGCGACACCCCCATCAGGCTGGATTCGACGACCCTGCGCAGCTTTTCGCGGGTGCTCGCCTCGTGTGCGGCGGTCTGCAAAACGGCTCGCAGCACGGGGCCGATCTCGTCGTCGGCCCACGCACCGAGCATCAGCCGCAGCAGCGCGCTGCCAAGGTCTCCGAGCGGTGTCGTCCACGTTTTGGCGACGCTCTCGAGCCAGCGCGCCGGCGGGTTGGTCGCCGCGTCGAGGAGGGCGTCCTTCGATCCGAAGTAGTGGTACACCAGCGCCGGGTCGACGTCGGCGGCCCTGGCGACGGCGCGGATCGTCGTGCCTGCGAAGCCGGTATCGGCGAAGGCTTCGCGCGCGGCGGCCAGGATCCGGGCCGCGAGCACCCCGCGCTCATCCCTCGGACCTGGGGGTATGGCCTTCTTCGGCACCTTTTCATCCTCCCCGTTAATTTTCCTCTTGCGTTGAGACTTGTTTCATCGTACCGTGAAACTAGTCTCAACGAAACGTGAAAATCAGGAGCGCATGAAATGACCGCCACCCCCCAGAACCCAGACGTCATCGTCGTCGGCGCAGGCCCCGTCGGCCTGGTCGCCGCCTGCGAGCTCGTTCGCCGCGGCGTTGCGGTCCGAATCATCGACAAGCTGGCCGAGCCGACGAACGAATCGCGTGCCATCGCGGTGATGTCGCGCAGCCTCGACATGTTCG
This sequence comes from Mycolicibacterium stellerae, assembly GCF_003719305.1. Classification (GTDB taxonomy): domain Bacteria; phylum Actinomycetota; class Actinomycetes; order Mycobacteriales; family Mycobacteriaceae; genus Mycobacterium; species Mycobacterium stellerae. Next base: position 5,456 of record NZ_RARC01000041.1, on the reverse strand, counting down.
ACCGGATGGGCATCGTCGACGACCTCGTCGCGACGGGCGTCAAGTCGACAAACATGCGGATGCTCAGCGGGGGTCAGCAGCTGTTCCAGGTCAGGTTCGGCGGCGTCGACAGTGCCTTCCCCTACTCGCTGCTGACCGCGCAAACCGAAACCGAACGCGTGCTGACCGAGCGGCTCGGCCAACTCGGTGTCGCGGTCGACCGCGGCATCGAACTCGTCGAACTGACTCAGGACGACGACGTCGTTTCGCTGACGCTGAGGCACGCGGACGGATCCACCGAGGCGGTGACGACGTCATGGGTCGTCGGGGCCGATGGCGCCCACAGCACCGTGCGGCATCTGGTCGGCACCAAGCTGCAGGGATCGTTCAAGGGCGAGCTGTTCATCCTCGGCGACTGCGACGCCGAGCACGACATGGACGCCGAGTCGATGTACACCGTCTTCTCCCCGGAGGGCACGGTGATCGCGATGCCGATGCGGGCGGGCAGGGCACGGCTGATGGCACAGATCCACGACGCGCCCGGCACGCCGCTGAACCTGCATCCGGCGCAAGACGACCTGCAGCGGATCCTCGACGAACGAGTCGGCGGCATCACGATCACCCACAGCCACTGGTTGACCTGCTTCGAGATCCACCACGGCCAGGTGTCCGCCTACCGGCACGGCCGCGTGTTCCTCGCGGGCGATGCGGCACACATTCACAGCCCGGCAGGCGGACAGGGCATGAACACCGGGATGCAGGACGCCTTCAACCTCAGCTGGAAACTGGCGGCGGTCGTTCACGGCGAGGGTGGCCAGACACTGCTCGACAGCTATCACGCCGAACGTCACCCCGTCGCCGAGAAGGTGATCGGGTTCACCACCAACCTGACCAAGGCGGGCACGCTGCGGGGCGGTGCGCGGGTGGTGCGCAACGCGATCCTGCGCGTGGTCGGCAACATTCCGGCGGTCGGCGAGAAGATGGCGAGCATCGTCGAGGAGATCGAAGTCGGCTACCAGGGCAGCCCATTGGTTCGCCGCGACCACAGTCCTCATGCGAGAATTGCTGCGGGCCACCATGTCCCGCATATCAGCGACACGCAGTTACACAAAGAAATCAGCACGCTGTGCGGCGCGGACAATCCTGGCCACACGGTGCTGACGGTGACGGCGGGCAAGCCCGCCCCTGCCGCCGGGCCCGCCGGGCAGGTGCAGGTGCTCATCACCTCCGACGACCTCCCTGTCGGTGGCTACGACGCTGTCATCGCCGATCCCGATGGCGTGGTCGCACAGCGTTACGGGTTGCGCGACGGCGGTCGCGTCGTGGTCCGGCCCGACGGTTACATCGGTGCCGTCACCGCGCTCGACGACCAGGCCGGTGTCGCCGACTACTTCGCGCAGATAGCACGGTGAGCAGATGTACACCTACGAGGTCGACCCGCAGGCGATGTTCGACGACCGGTATCAGCAGTTCGAGAAGTTCGGTATCGCACGCGATGACATCGAACGCGTCCGCACGGCTGTCACCGAGATGTGGGCGGATGCACCTGGCGGCTGGGTCTACGAATGGTCGGCGCTGGCCCAGTCTTACGCCGATTCCGGCGACCACGCCACCGCCGCAACGGCGTACGGATTCGCGAAGTTCCCGTGCCTGAACAGCCCGGCCCGGGTCAACGCCATGGCCAACCAACTCGAGCAGTATGAGTTGGCCGCCAAGGACTTTCCGGTGCAGTTCGAGCGGCGCATCATCGAACTCCCCTACCTCGGCGGAACCATCGCCGTTCCGGTCCACCTGTACTCGTCCGACGGCGACTACTCGGCGCGACCGGTGCTGATCGCCAGCGGCGGCGTCGACACATTCAAAATGGATTTTCATCCATGGTGTCTGGCCCTCACGATGAAAGCCGGCGTCACCGCCCTGGCATTCGACAACCCCGGCACCGGTGAATGCCCGGTCGCACTCGACGAGCATTCCGACGACCTGATTCGCGGCATCGCGGAACACGCCCGATCGATCGGTGACGGCAGAGTGGCTCACTTCGGCATGTCGTTCGGCGGCAACTTCGCGGCGATGACCGGTTTGTCTGCAACCGTGGATTGCGCGGTCGATCTCGGCGGACCGGTAGTGCGCGCCTTTGACGCCGACCACGCCGCCAAACTGCCATACGGCATGCACGACATCCTCGGCAACGCCATGGGCTGGGATCGCTCCCCGACCCTCGACGAACTCAGCCGCGAACTGCAGAACCTGTCCCGGCGCGATCTACTCACCCGGCGAGCCGGCGCACCGATGCTGGTGATCAACGGCGCCGACGACTATTTTGTGCCGCAATCGGACACCTTGATTTTCCAGAACCGGCGCCACACCGAGGTTCATCTGATTCCCGGCACCGGGCACGTCGCGATGAGCAGGGCAGCCGATGTGGTGCCGATGATCATCGGCTGGCTGCGGCGCCAATTCGCGGAGCTTTAGATTCTTGAGCCATTTCTTCGGTCTGCGGGACATTTCGCGAAATAAACAGAGCCGGACGCGGGTGGCCCGTTTACCGAATTGCTACCCTTCGTAAATGCGCTGCACGCTCCGATTGGTTCGCCGATGAATCCGGCGCAGCGATGGTTGCACGGCCTCGACCACTACTACTGGCTCACCGCTTTTCTCGCCGCCCGCGGACTCCAGAAAACCACTTGCCGCCTGGTTGCGCTGGTCATATTCGCACTGAGCGCCATTTCCTTAACGTTGATCTGGAGCCCGACCGGTCCGCAGGGCCTGCGCAACCAGGTCCTGGCCATGGTCGTCGCGGTGTGTTGCTGGGGGATGACCGCTTTATGGCTGAGGGGCCGCTGGCCGAGCGCCCTCGAGTCCAGAATTTGCGTCTGTCTCGGATCGTTGTGCGTCGCCATTTCGTGCCTGATCCAGGCGGACCCGCTGGCCGGACTGTTCGGCGCCACCGCGTTCACACTCATCTGCATTTACGCCGCGGTTTTCCACACCACTCAATGGCTGACCGTCAGCTGGGTGGTGGCCGGCGCGACCCTGATTCTTCTCGGGATCAGGCTGGCCGCCACCGATATCGCCTTCGCGATCTCGTCGGTGCTGCTGGTCGCCTTCATCGTCATGTTCGTATCGCTCACCGGAAAGGCGGCGATCTGGCTCGTCGACGCCGACATCCTGCACGAGAACTTCGAACCACTCACCGGGTTGTTCAACCGGGACGGCTTTTACGAGAAGGCCACCACCCTTCTGGCATCGCGCAGCCGCGGCGACGACCGCTTCCTCGCCATCGCCGTGGTCAATCTGGACACCTTCTCGTTGGTCGGCGAGTTCTCCGGCCTCACCGGATCGAATCGGGCCAGGGTCGAGATCGCGGCGCGCCTGCGCGAAACCGCGCGACGCGATGCGGTGCTCGCACACATCGCCGACTCCGAGTTCGTGATCGGCGACCTCTTCGAGAGCGACGACGCGTCGGCGCTCATCGAACGCGTGCGCGGCACCGTTTCCAGTTCTCCGTCTCGGCTGTCGGCCAGCATCGGGGTGGTCACCACCCCCCTACAGCCTCTGGTTCAACTTCCGCCACACGATGTGCTCGACGAGCTGCTGTCGATCGCCACCAACGCGATGTACGAATCACGAAAGAGCGGTGGCAACCATGTCACCTATGTTCGAAGCCCCTCGCTCACGGTGCTCGACGATCCCGGAAGCGATGAATGGTTCGACAACGTCGAGCCTGCCTAGCCGCTAGGCACGGCCGGTGACGATGTCGACGAAGAGTCGATGGATGCGGCGATCTCCGGTCATCTCGGGGTGGAACGCGGTCGCCAGCATTTGGCCCTGACGGACCGCGACGATGTGGTCGGCGGCCCGCCCGAGCACCCGCACGTCGGGGCCGACGCGCTCCACCCATGGCGCCCGGATGAACACCGCATGCACCGCGCTGTCCAGGCCCTCGAACTCGATATCGCCCTCGAATGAGTCGACCTGCCGGCCGAAGGCGTTGCGCCGCACGGTCATATCGATCCCCTTCAGCGGCGCGGCTTCACGGCCCACAACGCCGGCATCGAGGATCTCGCTGGCCAGCAGGATCATTCCGGCACACGATCCGTAGGCAGGCATTCCGTCGGCGATCCGCGCTCGAAGCGGATCGAGCAGTTCGAATTCACGCAACAGGTGCGTCATCGTGGTGGACTCGCCACCCGGTATGACGAGCGCGTCGACGGCGTCGAGTTCACCGCGGCGGCGGACGGTGATCGCGTCGGCGCCCGCTTCGCGCAGCGCGGCAAGGTGTTCGCGGGTATCGCCCTGAAGCGCGAGCACGCCGATGTGGGGCGCGCTCATGGCTTGAAGTCACGCTTGTAGCGGGTCAGCCCTTCCTGCATGACTGCCGCCACCATCTCGCCGGTGCGCGTGAAGATCTTGCCCTGCGTCAGCGACCGGCCGCCGGATGCCGAAGGCGAGGACTGGTCGTAGAGCAGCCATTCGTCGGCGCGGAACGGCCGCATGAACCACATCGCGTGATCCAGCGACGCCACCATCAAGTGCTTGCGCTCCTCGAGGTGGTTCACCTGCGCCGAACCCAGTAGGGTCAGGTCGCTCATGTAGGCCAGCGCGCAGATGTGCAGAACCGAATCGTCGGGCAGGGGGTCGCGGTGTCGGAACCAGACCTGCTGTTGGGATGCCTTGCCGGGCAGCAGGTTCAGCTGATCGTGAGGCACGATTCGGACGTCCCACTCCGCGAACTGCTGAAATCCGGCGTCGTCGAACACGCCGCCCTTCGAGATGAAGTTGGGCAGGTCGTCGGGCGGCACCGCGAACGGCGCGGCGTCCTGGTGTTCGATTCCGCTCTGGTCTGTCTGGAACGACGCCGACATCGAGAAGATGGTCTCGCCGTGCTGAATCGCGTTGACGCGCCTCGTGACGAACGAGCCGCCGTCACGCAGGCGCTCGACGATGAAGACGGTGGATGCCTTGGCGTCGCCGGGCCGCAGGAAATATCCGTGCAGCGAGTGAACCTGAAACTTCGGGTCGACGGTTCGCACCGCCGAGACAAGGGATTGGCCGGCTACATGGCCGCCGAATGTCCGTTGCAGGAAGCCTGATTCGGGGCTGAACACGCCACCGCGGTAGATGTTGATCTCGAGCTGCTCGAGGTCAAGGATCTCCTCGATCGCCACTAAAGATGCTGTTCTTCGCGCGAGCCGCTCATCACCAGACTTACTACCATCCCCGCTCGGCGAGCCGGTGCGGGGCGGCGATGTCTTCGACGTTGATGCCCACCATGGCCTCCCCCAACCCGCGCGACACCTTGGCCAGCACGTCAGGATCGTCATAGAAAGTGGTGGCCTTGACGATCGCAGCAGCCCGCGACGCCGGATCACCAGACTTGAAGATCCCCGAACCCACGAACACCCCCTCAGCACCCAGCTGCATCATCATCGCCGCATCAGCCGGGGTAGCGATGCCACCGGCAGTGAACATCGTCA
>NZ_RARC01000040.1 GCF_003719305.1 Mycolicibacterium stellerae | reverse complement strand
CCAGCGACTCCGAACGCTGCACCGCGTTCATCACCTGGCTACACACCTACAATCACCACCGCGGCCACACCGCACTCGGCGGTCAACCACCCGCCAGCCGCGTACCTAACCTCTCAGGTCAGTACAGTTAGCCGCCGGCTTTTTCGGCTTCGTACTTCTGCGTCATGTGCTCGATCGCGCTCATTGCGCTCTGAGCCAGTCCTTCCCGCACACCGCTGGCGCGCTCCGCGGCGTCGAGCGTCGGTTGCGCCTGACCCTGGAAGTGCGGAATGACCTCTGCGGCAAACAGTTCCGCGGAGCGTTTGGTCGCAGCGGGATTGGCCCACTCGTGGCCCATCTGCAGCATGCAGCCGAACCCACCCGACTGGTCCCACAGCCGCTGCACCTGAGCCCTCGCCGTTTCAGGCGTGCCGATGACCCCCGCGCCCGCGTCGTTGATGATGCCGATCATCTCGTCGACCTGGTCGCCGGGCATCGTCATCTGAGGGAACGCCGCGACCTTCTGGAAGTACCCGAACCACGGTGCGATGCCGAAACGGACGTCGGCGCGAGCCTGCTCCTCGGTTTCGGCGATGTGCATGGGACACACCAGCGACCAGTTCTTGCGGTCGACGGTGGTGCCGAAGAAGGCCGCGCGTTCCTGGGCGATCCCCCAGTGGTGCGCCAGCGCGTCGAACCCCTCGACGATCAGCGTGGCGCCGATCGACAACAGGCCGATGCCGTGCTTGCCCGCCAGCCGCGCGCCGGTCGGCGAAGCGACTGCCGCCACGGACAGCGGAATGCCGTCCTCGGAGTACGGCGCGAGTTGAAGCTTGGCGTCGAACAGCTCGTGGGTCGCGGTCTTGGCGCTGACGGTTTCGCCTGCCAGCAGGCGAACGAGGATGTCCAGGTTGGTTTCCAGCAGCTCCCGCGTGTCGGTGGGAGTCAACCCGATCATCGACGAGTCGGTGGGCAGCGAGCCAGGGCCAACGCCGCCGATGATTCGGCCGTGGGTGAGGTGGTCGAGCAGCATCAACCGGTCGGCCGCCCACAGCGGATTGTGGTACGGCAGCGAGATGACGCCGGTGCCGAACCGGATCCGCTTGGCCCGTTGCGCCGCAGCGGCGATGAACACCTCGGGTGAGCTGATGATCTCGCTGCCCGCCGAGTGGTGTTCACCGATCCACACCTCGTCGAAGCCGACCCTGTCGAGATGCTCGACGAACTCGAGGTCGCGCTGCAGCGCGAGGGTGGGGTTGGTGCCTGCGCGGTGAAACGGTGCGATGAAGTACCCGAAGCGGAGCTTGGCCATTACTGGAAGCTACTCGCGCCTTCGGCGTGTTTGGTAGCGCTGCGCGCAACCATTCACGCCGAAATCACTACCGCGGCGGCCCACACCGAGGTGGCCAGCAGTGCGCCCGCCAACTCGACGCCGACCGACAGCGCCACCCCCTTGAGCGCGTGCTTCGTCGACGTCCACGCGACCCGCTGGTCGCGGCGGTTCGCCAACTCGGCCAGATACACGCCGAGCACGAACCCGATCACCAGGCCGACGATCGGGATCACGAAGAAGCCGATGATGCCGAGCACCGCACCCGCCAGCAGCGTCATCGTGCCGACGTCTGCGGCGCGCATCCGCTTCATCGGCCACATGTACTTCACCAGGGTGGTGGCGCCGATCAGCACCGTCACCACGCCGAGCGTCACCCACGACGTGACGGTGTGCTCGACGACGGCCCAAACCAGGATCGCGGCGTACACCAGCAGGATGCCGGGCAGCAGCGGCACGATGATGCCGACGATCCCGACGGCGATCACCAGTGCGACGAGGACGATGCCGCCGGTGCTCACGGCTCGAATCTAGTTGGTCGCGGCCGCCGGCGGCGCAACCCCTGTCCCGCCATCAGGTACCTGCGGCCTCTAACGCCCATTTCGACACCGGGGCTGTCAATCAGCACGAATCGGCCACGACCAACGACCACCATGTCGATATCAGCGATAGGGCCGTCGAGCACACGTCGCCTCGCACGGCGGCGTCGGCGTCAGGGGCGTCTGCCGCGCACCCATTGGATGTTGCCGAGCGTCTTGGTCCGCACGCCGACGAGGCCGAGCTCCTCGAAGGCGTCGCCGAGCTCGTCTTCGGTGAAGAAGTGCACGCCGCCGTTGGGCAGCCACTTGAGAACTTCCCCGCCGCGGCCCGCCGTGGGCACCATGATCGCGACGCGCCCGCCGGGCTTGAGCACCCGCGCGATCTCCGCAATGGTGGCCGACGGGTCGGGGATCAACTGCAGTACGGCGAGCGAGGTGACCGCGTCGAAAACGCCGTCGCGGAAGGGCAGCTGTTGTGCGTCCGCACGCAGGAAGCCGACGTTGGGACCGGCCTCGGCTTCGACCGCGCGGGCCAGCATCGGCTCGGAGATGTCGACGCCGAGCGCCAGCCCGTCGGCGCCCGCGGCGCGAGCCAGTGATGCCGTCACGTTGCCGGGCCCGCTGCCGACGTCGAGGGCGACGCCACCGGCCGGGATGTCCAGCCAGTCGATCGGCAGCTGCCAGGCGCTCACCAGCTTGCGCGCGAAGGCCTGTGCGTTGTCGTAGAGCATCGAACCGAGCCCGGACGCCCAGGCCGCCTGGATGACACCGGTGTTCTTCGGGGTGACGTCCGTTTCGGGGACGTCGGCGAGCAGGTCGAGGTAGCCCTTGGTGACGTCGGGGTCGGCGGGCGGGTCGGCGAGCAGGTCGATGGCCCTGCTCAGCGCGGGTGGCATGGTAGTCATTTGATCGGTCACCCCTTAACGCTACGCCGAATGTTCAGACGCCAAGCTGGCCGGCGAGGTCGATAAAATCCGTTGCCGTGAAGTCGAATTCGCCGTCTCGATACCTCTGAGGCGGCTGATTGGGCCCGTTTTCCAGCGGCCGCGCGACGTAGCCGGTCTTCAGGCCGACGTCCCGCGCGGCACGCAGATCGCCGGGATGGGCGGCGACCAGCATCAGCTCATCCGGTCGCACACCGAGCAGGTCGGCGCAGCCGAGATACGCCTCAGGGTCGGGCTTGTAGTGGCCGAACAGCTCGGCGGAGATCACGCAGTCCCACGGCAGCCCCGCGCGCTTGGCCATGTTGGTGAGCAGCGAGACGTTCCCGTTCGACAGTGTCGTGATGACGAACCGCTTCTTGAGCCGCGTGAGGCCGGCCACGCTGTCTGGCCACGGGTCGAGCCGGTGCCACGCGCGGTTGAGGCGGTCGACGTCGTCGTCGGCGATCGACGTGATGCCCGCCGCCGCGAGCAGCTCGTCCAGGATCATCCGGTGCAGGTCGTCGATGCGCGTCCACGGCAGCTCCCCGCGACGCACCCGGTCCATCGCGGGGGCGTAACCGGAGCGCCAGCCGTCGGCCATCGCCGACCAGTCCGCGTCCACGCCGTGCACGCTGCCGAACTCCTCGAGCTCGGCAATGATGCTGGAGCGCCAGTCGACGACGGTGCCGAACACGTCGAACGCGAGCGCTTTCGGACTCATTTCGGCTCCAGCACGACCTTGCCAAGCACGCCCCCGTCAGCGAGGCTCTGCAACGCCGCCCCGCCCTCGGCGAGCGGATACCTGATCGGTGGCGGCGGCCGCAGCCCCGCTTTGACCAGTTGGGCGACCCCGAACTCGAACACCGACTGCGATCCCGGCTTGCGGTTGACGTACTCGCCGTATCCGACGCCGATGACGCTGACGTTGCGCAGCAGCAGCCGGTTCACCTTGACCGTCGGAATGCCGCCTGCCGCAAAGCCGATCACCAGCAACCGGCCCTCGGTGTCGAGCGCGCGGACCGCGTCATCGAAGGCGTCGCCGCCGATGGGGTCGACGACGAGGTCGACGCCGCGGCCGTCGGTGTGATCCTTCACCGCCTGTAGCCAGCCGTCGGTCAGCGGCAGCACGACGTCGGCGCCCAACGACTCCACGAACGCGCGGGCCTTCGGCCGGTGCACCATGGCGATCACCTTGGCGCCCAAAGCCTTTGCGATCTGCACGGCCGCCGTCCCGACGCCACCGGCTGACCCGAGCACCAGCACGGTCTCGCCATGGCGAAGGGCGCCGCGTTTGGCCAGCGCGAAATACATGGTCTGGTAGTTGCCCAGCAGCGCGACGGCCTCGGCGTCGTCGAGGCCGTCCGGGGTGAGCGTCAGGTTGCCCGGCGGCACCGCCACCTGTTCGGCCCAGCCGCCGAGCATCGACAGCGCCGTGACCCGTTGTCCCGGCTTGAATTCGGACTCGTATGGCGCCGACCGAACCACCCCGGCGACTTCCATGCCGGGGACGAACGGCGGCTCGAGCCGCATCTGGTATTCGCCGCGCAGAAGCAGCAGGTCGGGGAAGCTGACCCCGGCCGCGCCGACGTCGACGACGACCGCGTCGTCACCGCCCACATCGTCGACCTCGGTGTAGTCCAGCCCTGCCGGGCCGGAAAGCTCCCGTGCGACAAGTGCTTTCATGCGACGGCGATCAGCCGAGGCTGAACGTGGCCCGCTGCGCCGCCGACAGGTCGGTGATCTCGCCCCACTTGGCGGCGATGTCGTCGACCGAAGGCACACCGTCGGAGAACGTCGCGCCCTCGTTCTGGAACAGCGCCGCGCGCTGCACCTTGCCCCCGCCGACGATGAAAACCGCTGCGCTTTCCTGGTTTTCCTCGCTCATCAGATAGGCCACCACAGGTGCGACGTACTCCGGGGTGAGCTTCTCGAACACCTCGGGCGGCAGGATGTCCTGCGTCATCCTGGTGGCCGCGATCGGCGCGACGGCGTTGGTCTTGATGTTGTACTTGGCGCCCTCTTGGGCCAGCGTGTTGATCAGGCCGACCAGACCGAGCTTTGCGGCGCCGTAGTTGGCCTGCCCGAAGTTGCCGAACAGCCCGCTGGTCGACGTCGCGACGACGACCCGCCCGTAGCTCTGCTCGCGAAAGTGCGGCCACGCGGCGCGGATCACGTTGTAGCCGCCGTACAGGTGCACCTTCAGCACCGCGTCCCACGACGCGAACTCCATCTTGTGGAACGTGCCGTCGCGCAGGATGCCCGCGTTGCTCACCACGCCGTCGACCTTGCCGAACTCGTCGACGGCGGTCTTGATGATGTTGGCGGCGCCATCGGCTTCGGCCACGGAGTCGTAGTTGGCCACGGCACGACCGCCCGCGGCCTTGATCTCGTTGACCACCTCGTCGGCCATGTTGTGACCGGCGCCCGTCCCGTCGCGCGCACCACCGAGGTCGTTCACGACGACGCTGGCACCCTCCTTGGCGAGCGTCAGCGCGTACTCGCGCCCCAGTCCGCCGCCGGCTCCGGTGACGACGATGACGCGATCCTGAACTCCTGGCACTGGTGTTCCTCTCGTTGTTTAGCGCGGGCGCGGTGTCAGATCAGCTTGCGCGCCAGCTTCTTCGCCGTCTCTGTATACGGGGGATACATGAAGCTCATCGCGTCGGGTCGGGTCGGCTTGGTCATCACCGACTTCTTGTGGCTGAACTCCTCGAAGCCGAACTTGCCGTGATAGGCACCCATGCCGGACGGGCCGACGCCGCCGAACGGCAGCTTGTTGCTCGCGAATTGGAACAGCAGATGGTTGACGACCATGCCGCCCGCCGAGACTTCCTTGATCACGCGTTCCCGGATGCTCTTGGCCTTGGTGAACAGATAGGCCGCCAGCGGCTTCGGCCGTGCGTTGACGAAATCGATTGCACCGTCGAGGTTTTCGACGGTCACGATCGGCAGGATCGGCCCGAAGATCTCGTCGGTCATCAATGGCTCGTTCGGATCGGGGTCGACGACAACCGTCGGCTGGATGGAGATGGATGCCGCGTCCGAGCCGCCGCCGATCGCGATGGTGCCCTTCGTCGCGGCGATCGCGGCGGTCAGCCGGTCGAAGTGGCGCTGATTGACGATGCGCTTACCGCCAGGGTTGTCGGCCTCGAATGCCGTGACGGCGTCTTTGATCTTGTCCACGAACTGGTCGCGGACCTTCGCGTCGACGAGGGCGTAGTCCGGCGCGATGCAGATCTGTCCCGAGTTGATCAGCTTGGTCCATACGATCCGCTTGGCTGCCACGTTGATGTCGGCGTCCTCGGCGACGATGACCGGGCTCTTACCGCCCAGCTCCAAGGTCACCGGCGTCAGATGGCTGGCCGCGCCCTCGTACACCCGGCGGCCGACCTCGGTGCCGCCGGTGAACAAAAGCCGGTCGAAGCCCTGCGCGATCAGCTCCTGGCTCACTGCGCCGTCACCCTCGATCACCGCGATCGCGTCGTTGTCCAGATACTTACCCACCAGCTCGGCCATCACCGCCGACGACGCCGGCGCGACCTCGGACGGTTTGAGCACCACGGTGTTCCCCGCTGCGATGGCGGCGACGGCGGGTCCCAGCGTCAACACGATGGGGAAATTCCACGCGCCGATGACGAGAACGGTGCCGTACGGCTCGTATTCGATCCAGCCACGGCCGGGTAGCTGCGACATCTCGAGAAGGCGGTATTTGCGTCGCATCCACTTACGGACGTTGCGCTGTGCATCCTTGGCCTCGCCGACCGTCGGGGCGATGTCGGCAAGCCACGCCTCAAACGGTTTGCGGCCGAGGTCCTGCTCCAGCGCGGCGGCGATGGCGGCCTCGTTCTCGCTGACCATCGCTCCCAGCGCCTTGAGCTGCTGCTTACGCCACTCGACGCTGCGGGTGCGGCCGCTGGCGAAGGTCGCGCGCAGCCGGGCGACGGTCTCGGGGATGTTGGGCGCCACCGGCGCGGGTACTGCCGGCGTGGCTTGGGAAATCGAATCGGTGGTCATGGTGGAGGTCCTTCCTGACCGAGGGCAAGAGATGCCTTACCCTCACTGCGCCCGATCCTAACCAACCGGTTGGGCCGTCAAGAAGGGCGTAGCTCCTCCACCGCGAGCGTGCACAGTTGCACGTCATTAGGCGGCGTGTCGTGTGCAGACACGCTCGCGGTGCGAGGGTCAGAGCCGCTCGGCGGTGGTGAAGGTGGCGAAGGCGTCGTCGTCGGCATTCTGCAGATCGACCAACCGGCCGAGCCGCCGCATTTCGTCCTGCGAGGGCACGCTATCGGCACGCCAGCCGTGCGCATTCAGCCAGTCGGCCACGTTCGCGCGGTCCGGGTCGTTGTACATCAACTCCGCCACGTCGAACTCGCGCTCGATGCCGAGTTCGTCGGCGATCTTCTCGAACCGCTCCTGCATCTCCGCGCGCCGCTCGTCGGACCGGACACCGACGGCCTCGGCGGCGACCCGGCTCCCCGGCGCACTGAGCTCGGTGATGAGCTCGAAGAGCCGGTCCTGCGCGTCGGCAGGCAGATACATCAGCAGGCCCTCGGCCAGCCACGCGGTGGGTTGGTCGGGATCAAAGCCGTTCTCGCGCAGCGCCGTCGGCCAGTCATACCGCAGATCCACCGGCACCTGGTGCAGCGTCACCCTGGGCTTCACGTCGTTGTCCGCCAGCGTCTCGGCCTTGTACTGCAGCACCTTGGGCTGGTCGATTTCGAACACCGTGGTGCCCTCGGGCCACTCGATGCGGTACGCCCGCGAATCCAGGCCGGAGGCCAGGATGACGATTTGCCGGATACCGGCCGCCGCGGCCTTGGCGAAATGCTCGTCGAAGAAATGCGTCCGCACCGCCTGGTAGTTGCGCATGTGCCGGAAGATGGCGGCGACCTCGGGGTCGATGGCCGCCGCTTTCTCGACGACCTTCTCGTCGAGCATCGTCGTCCATGGACCGGTGCCCGCCCCCTCGACGAGCACCGCGGCGTACGGATCGGTGATCAGCGCGTCGTCGCGCGCGGTCTCGGCGGCGCGCGCGGACGCCACCATCACCGCTGTGGTGCCGACGCTGCTGGCGATGTCCCAGGTGTCGTCGTGGGTGCGCAGCGAGCTCATCGGGTCTCCTCGGCCAGTTCGGCGTTCAACAGCACGCTCGAGGCGATTTCTTCGGCCTCGTAGTCCGGCGCCGGCCTGCCCAGCCGGGTCATGTCGACCTCGCTTGGCACGGCGTCGACACGCCAGCCGTGGTCGGCCAGCCAGCTGCCTGCGTCCGCCCTGTTGCCATCGGCGTAGGTCAACGTGTCGACGTCGATGTCTATCCCGGATCGTTTCCGCATCCGCGCGGTGCGCTCACGGCGGGCGATCCTGTGCTCCTCGGCTTGCTCCGACAGATCCATGCTGAACGACTCGACGGCGATCCGGCTGCCTGCGGCGCTGTGCGCGGTGACGAGGTCGAAGAGCCGATCCTGCGCGTCGGGCGGCAGATACGGCAGCAGCCCTTCGGCCAGCCATGCGGTCGGCTGCGAGGCGTCGAAGCCCGCATCGGCCAGCGCCGCGGGCCAGTCGTCGCGCAGATCGACCGCCACCGGGATCCGGTGCGCCCGCGGCTGCGCCCCGTGCGCGTCCAGCGTCGACGTCTTGTACTCCAGCACCTTGGGCTGGTCGATCTCGAACACCGTCGTGCCCGCAGGCCAGTCCAGCCGATAGGCGCGGGAGTCCAGGCCAGCGGCCAGGATCACCACCTGCCGGATGCCTGCCCGCATCGCGGCAAGGAAATAGTCATCGAAGTAGTGGGTGCGCACGGCCTGGTAGTCGCGAGACATCTCGTGCAACGCGCGGAACTCGTCGTCGTTGGCGATCCAGGCGGGGTCGCTGCTGGCCATCTGGGCCCATTGCGGACCGGCCGACGCGACGAGCAGATAGGCGTAGTCGTCGCGGATCAGGGCGTCTTCACGTGCGGTCTCGACGGCACGGGCTGCGGCGACGCCGAGTGCGGTCGCCCCAACGCTTTCGGTGATGTCCCAGCTGTCGCCGTCGGCGCGAATCGAGGGTGCTTCATGCAAATCAGTCATTTCGTAAGCCATGCTACTAAACAACTTAGCTTATCTATATGCCTAGTGGCAGATGTCACCCCAGGTCACACAGCAGATTGTCAGAAAGAGACTTACTCGGCCAGCTTCCACAGCTTGTTGGCCAGCAGCAATTCCAGCTTCTCGACGATGGATTCGAGCTGATTGTGCGAGCCGACATAACCCGCGTAGAAGCCCATTCCCCACATCACCGCGACGAGCATCTCGACGAGTTGCGGAACGTCGGTGTCCGTCGTCAGCTCGCCCTTCTCGATCGCGTCGTTGACAGCCCAGGAGACGAAGCCACGTGAGTTGCGCATCGAGTCCTGCTCGTCGCTGCGCAGTTCGGGGTGGCGCTGACCCTCCAGCACCGAGGTCACCAGAAACGCTGCCGCCGAACGGTCCTCGCTGTCGGCCTGCATCGCCGCGGAGAAGAACGCCGACAGCCGGCCGAGCAAGCTGGTCTGGCCCTGGGCCTTCGCCATGCCCGTGCTAACCACCAAAGCATTTGTCTGCTCGACTACTTCCCGGTACAGCAACCGTTTGCTCGCAAAATAATGGTTGATCGCCGGGCGCGTCAGATCCGCACGGATGGCGATCGCCTGAAAAGTGGCAGCGTCATAGCCGAGTTCGCTGAACACTTCGCGAGCGGCACGCAAAATGCGCTCACGCGTTTCGGCGGCCTTCGCTGCTGGTGGACGCCCCGGCCCCCTGCTCGCGGTATGCGGCATGGTCAATATCTTGCCATACGACATCAAGAGGCTTAACAAAACACGAGGATTGAATGCTAGTTCAGCAAACTGTGCGGAAACGGGTCTGATTTCTCGGCGTTGCTACCGATCTACGAACCAGATCGCGGACCGGGCTCCGTAATCCTCCATAGACGCTAGGGTTCCCACCCATGGCGGGCGTCGTTTCGCGCGAGGCGTACTTCGAGACCGGCCTCGAAGTGCTCTCCGACCTCGGCTACGGCGGCCTCAAGCTGGCCGAGGTGTGCAACCGCCTCGGCGTCACGACCGGGTCCTTCTATCACTACTTCTCCAGCTGGCCCGCCTATACCCGCAAGCTCGTCGAGAACTGGATGAAACAGCGAACCGTTCTGGTCATCGAATTCGCCAAAAGCGAGCCCGACCCGCGCCGCCGGATCGACAGCCTGATCCAGATCGGGCTCGAGCTTCCGCACGGCGCCGAGGCCGCCATCCGGGTGTGGAGTTCGATCGATCCCGAGGTGTATGAGCTCCAGCTACAGGTCGACCAGCTGCGGTTCGACGTCATGTACTCCTCGGCGATGGAGCTCCTGAACGATCGGCACCAGGCGCAGATGTTCGCCCGCTGGGCCATCTACCTGCTCGTCGGACACGAACAGGCAACTCTTCCGCGGGACACCACCGCGCTCGCGTGGATCGCCAAGCAGCTCACCGACGCACTCGACAGCGGCCGATTCGCTTCCGTACCCACAGATGGCTGACGCGCCGGCCGGTCTCCTACGCCGGGCGGTCAACCGGATTCGCGAGCGCGATCCCGAGTTCGACGCGCTGCGGCGCGCGCTGCGCGCGGCGATCGTCGTGCCGTTGGCGGCCGCGCTGAGCTTCGCCGTCGCAGGTAACACCCAGACGCCGCTGTACACGCTCTTCGGCTCGTTCGCATTGCTGGTGCTGGCGAATTTCCCTGGCAACCGCCAGACCCGCGCCGTGGCATACGCCGGGCTCGGCATCAACGGCGCGGTCCTCATCACGCTGGGCACCTTGGTGTCGCCGCACGCGTGGCTCGCCGTCGTGCTGATGTTCGTGATCGGCGTGGCCGTCATGTTCTCCGGTGTGCTCAGCGAGACGATCGCGGCCGGTCAGCGGCCCACGCTGCTGACCTTTGTGCTGCCGGCGTGCACCCCGCCGGGCCCGATCGACGAGCGCCTGACGGGCTGGGCGATCGCGCTCGCGTTGTGCGTGCCAGCCGCACTGTTCCTGCTGCCGCCGCGCCATCACGGCGAGCTGCGCAGACACGCTGCCAGCGCGGTGACCGCATTGGCGGACCGGCTCGAGGGCAAAGCCACCCGCACCGAAGTGGTGCACGCGATGCTGGCCCTGCGGGAGAACTTCCTCGGCGCGGACTTCCGGCCGGTCGGGTTGTCGGCAGGCAGCCGCGCACTCGTGCGGGTGGTCGAGGACCTGGAATGGCTCGCCGATCGCGTCAGCGACGAGGCGGGCCCGGCGCTGCGCGACATGCAGGCTCCCGGCATCCGGGTGCTGCGGTGTTCTGCCGCGGTCCTTCGGGAGACCAGGGCGGCCGATCGCACCACCGACCGCGCCGATCTAGAGGCCGCGCTCATCCACCTGCGGTCGGTGGCGCGAGGCCGCTACCGACAGGACGTCGAACGGATCCTCGCCGCCCCCGACGACGCCGCCGCGGTCACGATCGGCCGCGCGCTGCTGAACCGCAGGACCATCGCGGCCACCATCGGGGCGACCGGGCGGGTGATCGCCGCGGCGGCCGCCGCCGACGCGCGGCCGGTGTGGGCACGAGCGCTGGGGCTTCGGCTGCCACCGACGACCGCGACGGACCGGCTGATTCCGGCGACGACGTCGGTCACGTCGACGACGTCGGGCTTCCTCGGCACCCGGTCAGTGGCGATGCGCAACGCGCTGCGCACCGGCCTCGGGTTGGCGCTTGCGGTCGCGGTGACCCACGCGTTTCCCGTCGAGCACGGATTCTGGGTGGTGCTCGGTGCGTTGTCGGTGCTGCGCAGCAGTGCGCTCACCACCGGCACGAAGACGTTGCGCGCCGTGGTCGGCACCACCATCGGGTTCGTCCTTGGCGCGGTGTTGATCAGCGTGGTCGGCATCGACCCCGCGGTGTTGTGGATTCTGCTGCCGGTGGTGGTGTTCGGTTCGGCGTTCGTGCCGGAGATCGCATCCTTCACCGCGGGCCAGGCCGCCTTCACGATGATGGTGCTGATCTTTTTCAACCTGATCGTGCCGACCGGATGGAGCGTCGGTCTGGTCCGGGTCGAGGACGTCGTCGTCGGCGCGCTGGTCGGCATGATGGTGTCGCTGCTGCTGTGGCCGCGCGGCGCGACGGCGTCGGCGGAGGCGGCGGTCGAGTCGGCCCGCAACGTCTTCGCGAAGTATCTGGCGGCGGCGGTGCTGCGGATCACCCGCGGCTCGTCGGAGCAGATGTCCGACCAGCTCGCCATCCTGAGCCACGACGCGATCGCGGCGTCGAGGGTCGCTGATGACGCTGTACGGCAATATCTTTCCGAGGGTGGCGGCAAGACCGATTTCCGTGGGCCGATCGTGCGTGCCTTCAACCGGGCGATCCGGGTGCGCGCGACGGCGGACCTGATCATGGACATCCCAACGCCGCCACCTCTTGGCACCTACCCGAGGGTTCGTGAAGTGATCGAGTTCCACGCCAACGCTATCCGCGACCGGCTGTCGGGCAAGTTGGGCACCGGTCAGAATTGGACGCCGATCGGTGAGGAGTTCGTGATGGCGCTGCGGGCCGAGGCGAGCGGGGTGGGTGAAATGGCGATCGCGGCCGCGATGCCGTTGGTGACGGTCGCGGCCGCGATCGGAGAGCTGGAACTGGTCTATCCGCACCCGGTGGAACTCGACCCGGCCCACCGGTAGTTCATCAGCGAACCCTGTGCGGCATCAACGCATTCGGCGGGATGGTGCCGAACTTGCCTGCGTTGTAATCCTCGAGCGCCGCCACCAGTTCGGCCTTGGAGTTCATCACGAACGGACCGTAGGCGACGACGGGCTCGCGAATCGGCTTGCCGCCCAGGATGAGTACCTCCATCGTCGGCCTGCGGGACTCCTGGGTTTGCTCGGCGGCCACGGTGATCCGGTCGCCTGGACCGAACACCGCGAGCTGGCCCTCGTGAATCGGGTGCCCGACGGGGCCGACGGTGCCTCGCCCGGACAGCACGTACACCAGCGCGTTGAAGTCTCGGTTCCACGGCAGGCTCAGCCTGGCGCCTGGCTCGATCGTGCTGTGCGCCAAGGTGATCGGCGTGTGAGTGGCGCCGGGGCCGCCATGTCCGTCGACGTCACCGGCGATGACGCGCACCAGCGCGCCGCCGTCCTCGGACGACAGCAGCTTCACTTCGTTGCCCTCGATGGCCTGGTAGCGCGGCGTTGCGAACTTGTCTGCGCTTGGCAGGTTCACCCACAGCTGGATGCCGTGGAACATTCCGCCGCTCTCGACGAGCTCGGCGGGTGGGGTCTCGATGTGCAGGATCCCCGACCCGGCGGTCATCCATTGCGTGGCGCCGTCGGTGATCAGTCCACCGCCGCCGTGGCTGTCCTGATGGGCGAAGCGGCCGTCGATCATGTAGGTCACGGTTTCGAAGCCGCGGTGCGGGTGCCAGTCGGTGCCCTTCGGTTCGCCGGGCTGGTATTCGACCTCACCCATCTGGTCCATGTGCACGAACGGGTCGAGGTCGGCGGAGCTCACGCCGGCGAACGCGCGCACGACGGGAAAGCCTTCGCCTTCGTAGCCGCGCGGGCCGGTGGTGATGGAGCGGACAGGCCGCTCGGTGTCGGATGTCGCGGGTGCTTCCAGCCGCGGCAATGTCAATGTGTCAGCAGTGATAGCAGGCATGCCGGATAGAACCGGACTGCGGTCCGATTAATTCCTCAGGTTAGCGCGGCCATGGCCGCAGCACGAGCGTCGGCAGCACTAGCTGTGCCAAGTACGGCGTCCGCCGCTTCGTGGCACTGCTGCAGCGTGACCTGCGAGAGCTTGGCGCCCACACCGGTGACCGCCGCTGCCGCCGCGGACAGCGACGTCACGCCGAGGCCGGCCAGCACACACGCCAGCAGCGGGTCCGCCGCCGCTTCGCCGCACACACCGACGGGCTTGCCGACGGCCGCGCCCGCCCGCACCGTCATCGCGACCAATGCGAGGACGGCGGGCTGCCACGGGTCGGTCAGCGTGGCCAGGTCGGCCGACATGCGATCGGCGGCCATCGTGTACTGGGCCAGGTCGTTGGTGCCGATCGATAGGAAGTCGACGTGTTCGAGGATCCGGTCGGCCAGCAGCGCCGCAGACGGCACCTCGATCATCACGCCTGGGGTGAGGCCGCGGAGGCGGACCTGCGCGGCAAAGCGTTTGGCCTCGTCAGCGGTGGCGATCATCGGCGCCATCACCCACGGCGCGTTGCCCGTGTTATCGGCTGCAGCGGCGATCGCGTCGAGTTGGCGCTCGAGCAGCCCGGGGTTTCCTTCGGCGATCCGGATGCCCCGCACACCGAGCGCAGGGTTCGCCTCCTGCGGGTGTCCCGCGAACTTGAGGGGCTTGTCCGAACCCGCGTCCAGCGTTCTGATGACCACCTTGTGTCCGGAGAAGGCCTCCAGCACCTCACCGTAAATCTGCGCCTGTTCGTCGATGCTGGGTTCGGTGTCGCGGTTGAGGAAGCACAGTTCGGTGCGGAACAGCCCGATGCCCTCGGCCGGTGTCTCGCGGGCGCTGCGGGCGGCCGCGCCGTCCTGGACGTTGGCGAGCACCGCCACGGCGTGCCCGTCCGCGGTCGCGCCGGGCCCTGTCCAACCGGCCGCCAGTTCGGCCGCGTGTTTGGCGTCGGCCACCGCCTCGGAGGCGACGACCGGGTCGGGTGAGACGGTGACGGTGCCGCGGGTGCCGTCGACGAGGACCATCGTGGCCGCCCCGACCGTGTCCAGTCCCGCGACGGCCACCACGCACGGAAGCCCGAGCTGGCGGGCGATGATCGCGGTATGGCTGGTCGGGCCGCCCAACGTGGTGGCCAGCGCGATGACCAGGGACGGGTCAAGGCCCGCGGTGTCGGCGGGAGCGAGGTCCTCGGCGAGCAGCACCGACGGCACATCGGGCTGTGGAACGCCCGGCTCGGGTAGTCCGCTGAGCTCGGCGATGACGCGGTCGCGGATGTCACGCAGGTCGGTGACGCGTTCGGCCATCAAGCCGCCGAGCTGGGTGAAGAGGTCGACGAACTGGTCGACGGCCGCCACGACGGCGCGGGCGGCGGGGGTGCCCGCGTTGATGAGCTTTTCGGCCGCCTGCAGCCAGGCCCGGTCCTGCGCCAGCGTGGCCGTCGCCGCCAGAACTTCAGACGCCGCCCCTGTCGCATGTGCGGCGCGGTCGCGCAGCCGGGTGGCGACGACGTTGGCGGCCGTGGTGAAGCGCGCCGCCTCCGCGGGCCGGTCCTGCTCGTCAAGCTCCGGCGCCGCAGCCAGGTCGTCGAGCGCGGGCAGTCGCCCCGGCCGGATCACGGGTCCGTACTGAACTCCTGCGACGACGGGGACACCCTGCAGAACCGTGCCTGCCGCGGGGGCGCCGCCGCGATCCGATGGCAGTGATGTGAGTGGTGTTGAGGCGGTCATGTGAAACAGGTTACAAACGAACCATTGACAAGTCAACACGTTCAGGAGTAAAACAACACATATCAACATTCATATGGGCCAATACCCACACCAACGGAGTGCCATGTATGCCGAAGAGCGTCAGCAAGCGATCGCCTCTCTGGTGATCAGCCAGGGGCGCGCCTCCGTGGCCGAACTGGCCGAGACCTACGACGTCACCACCGAGACCGTCCGTCGCGACCTGGCGGTTCTGGACCGCGCCGGGCTGGTGCGGCGGGTACACGGCGGCGCCGTTCCCGTGCGGGCCCTCCGCCTCGTCGAGCCGGGCGTCGGCGAGCGGGAGAACACCCGCGCCGAGCACAAGGACGCCATCGCCGCGGCCGCCATCGAGTTCTTTCCGCTCAGCGGGGCCAGCGTGCTGCTCGACGCGGGGACCACGACCAGTCGGATCGCCGCCGCACTGCCGTCCGACCGTGAGCTCAACGTCGTGACGAACTCGGTGCCCATCGCGGCGCGCCTGGCCGGGATGCCGTCGGTCTCCCTGCAACTGCTCGGCGGACGCGTCCGTGGCCTCACTCAGGCCGCCGTCGGCGAGCAGGTGCTGAGGGTGCTGGACACGCTTCGCGTCGACATCGCCTTCATCGGCACCAACGGCATCAGCCTCCGGCACGGCCTTTCCACCCCCGACAGCGACGAGGCCGCCGTCAAGCGGGCCATGATCGCGAGCGCCAACTACGTTGTGGTGGCGGCGGATTCGTCGAAGGTCGGCCGTGAGGACTTCGTCAGCTTCGCGCCGCTGTCCAGCATCGACGCGTTGATCACCGACTCCGAACTCAGCAACGCCTACCGCAAACAGCTCACCGAGCAGGGCATCGAAGTGGTCGTCGCATGATCGTCACCGTCACACCGAACCCGAGCCTCGACCGCACCGTCACGCTTGACACCCCGCTCACCCGCGGTGCGGTGCACCGGGTCAGTTCTGTCACCACCGAACCCGGCGGCAAAGGCGTCAACGTCGCGCGCGCCCTATCCCTCGCGGGCCTCGACGCCGTGGCGCTGCTGCCTGCGTCGGGCACAGATCCGATGGTGACCGCGCTGCAGGTCCTCGGGGTGCCGTTCCGCTGCGTGCCGATAACCGCGCCGGTGCGGACGAACATCGCCATCACCGAAATGGACGGCACCACAACGAAGATCAACGAGCCCGGCGCCCAGTTGGACGGGGCCGCCATCGACGCGCTGACCCGCTCTGTCGTCGGCCACGCCGAACACGCCGAGTGGGTGGTGATGTCGGGATCCCTGCCGCCCGGTATGCCGGACGGCTGGTACGCCGATGTCGTCGCGATGCTCGCGCCGTATGACTGCAAGGTCGCCATCGACACCTCCGATCGTCCGCTCGCGGCACTGGTCGCCGGATTCGACCGCGCCGGACCCGACCTCATCAAGCCCAACGCCGAGGAACTCGCGGGCGTCATCGGCTACTCGCCGCAAGCTCTGGAAGCCGCGGTCGCCCAGGGTGATCCCGAACCCGTGGTCGCAGCGGCTCAGCAACTCGTGGACCGCGGCGTGGGCGCCGTGCTTGCCACCCTCGGCGCCGCGGGCGCCGTACTGGTCACCGACGCAGGAAGTTGGCTGGCCACCCCGCCGCCCATCGTCCCGCGCAGTACCGTCGGCGCGGGCGACTCCAGCCTCGCGGGCTACGTTCGCGCAGACGTCGGCGGCGCCGAGCCACCCCAACGGCTGCAGATGGCGGTCGCATATGGCAGCGCCGCGGCCGCACTGCCCGGCTCCGCACTGCCCGGTCCCACCGAGATCGATCTCAATGCCGTTCGGGTGACGCCGATTTCGTCTGTTCCGCCCGCCCGCACAAGCTTCGCCAGTTCGTAACAACAAACCGAAGGTATCGCCATGACAAGCACCGCCTCCCGACCCATCATCGACGCCGGTCTGGTTCTGCTCGACGTCGACGCGGGCGCCGACAAGCAAGCCGTGATCGGACGTCTGGTCGGCAGCCTCGCCGACGCAGGACGCACCGCCGATGCCGACGGGCTGATCGCCGCTGCGATGGCCCGCGAAGAGCAGTCCGCCACCGGGTTGCCCGGCGGCATCGCCATCCCGCACTGTCGGTCGCCGTACGTCGAGACGGCGTCGATCGGGTTCGCGCGGCTGCGGCCGCCCGTCGACTTCGGCGCACCCGACGGCCCTGCCGATCTGGCGTTCCTGATCGCGGCGCCAGAAGGTGGCGGCTCCGAGCACATGAAGCTGCTCTCCAGCCTGGCCCGTGCGCTGGTGCGCAAGGATTTCGTCGCGTCCCTGCGCGACGCGAAGACAACCGACGAGGTCGTCGCCCTCGTGGACGAGGTGCTCAATCCCGGCGAGACGGCCAAACCGGCGGCCCCGGCCGCGACGCCGGCGGCCGACAAACCCAAGACACTGGTGGCGATCACCGCCTGCCCGACCGGCATTGCCCACACCTACATGGCCGCCGACTCGCTGGTCGCCGCGGCGAAGGAGGCCGGGGTGACGCTGCATGTCGAGACGCAGGGCTCATCGGGCAGCACGCCGCTTGACCCGGCGACCATCGCAGGCGCGGCCGCCGTCATCTTCGCCACCGACGTCGGGGTGAAGGACAAGGGCCGCTTCGCGGGCAAGCCGGTCATCGCGTCCGGCGTCAAACGCGCGATCAACGAGCCCGCCAAGATGGTCGCCGAAGCGCTTGCCGCCGCGGACAATCCGAACGCCGCCAGGGTCGAGGGCTCGGGAGCAGGCGCGCCTGCGAGCAGCGCGCCCGCAGGCGGCGTCGGCTGGGGCACCCGCACCCGGCAGATCCTGCTCACCGGCGTGAGCTACATGATTCCGTTCGTCGCCGCAGGTGGTCTGCTGATCGCGCTCGGCTTCCTGTTCGGCGGCTACGAACTCGGAAATCCCCCCGACGGGGAGAAACCGTCTCTGCCCTTCGGCTTCGGCTCCATGGGCAACCTCATCGCCAGCACCAATTCGCTCACCGACCTGCCGTCCGGCGGGCTGATGCAATACCTCGGCGCGGTGTTTCTCACCCTTGGCGGGCTGGCGTTCATGTTCCTGGTGCCAGCGCTGGCCGGCTACATCTCGTTCGCGATCGCCGACCGGCCTGGCATCGCACCCGGGTTCACCGCGGGCGCCGTCGCCGTGTTCGTCGGCGGTGGCTTCATCGGCGGCATCGTCGGTGGCCTGATCGCCGGATTCACTGCGCTGTGGATCAGCCGGATCAACACCCCGAGGTGGCTGCGGGGCCTGATGCCGGTGGTGATCATTCCGCTGTTCGCATCGCTTGCCGTCGGCCTGTTGATGTTCCTGCTGCTCGGACGACCCTTGGCCGCCATCACGTCGGGCCTGACCAACTGGCTGAGCGGAATGACGGGAACCTCGGTCATCATCCTCGGTGTCATCCTCGGCCTGATGATGTGCTTCGACCTCGGCGGACCGGTGAACAAGGCGGCGTACGCCTTCGCTACCGCGGGCCTCAACGTCGCCGATCCTTCGTCGCTACGCATCATGGCCGCGGTGATGGCCGCAGGCATGGTGCCGCCGCTGGCGATGGCTCTTGCCGCGACCGTCCGCCCGGGTCTGTTCACCGAGCCGGAGCGGGAAAATGGCCGGGCGGCATGGCTTCTCGGCGCATCGTTCATCTCCGAAGGCGCCATCCCGTTCGCCGCGGCCGACCCGCTGCGGGTGATCCCGTCGATGATGTTCGGCGGCGCGATCACCGGCGCGCTGATCATGGCCTTCGATGTCACGCTCAAGGCTCCACACGGCGGCATCTTCGTGTTCTTCGCCATCGGCAACCTGCTCTGGTTCCTGGTCGCCCTCGCGGCAGGAACAGTGGCGGGCGCAGTGGCCGTCATCGCCGCCAAGCAGTTCGCGAAGCCGACCGCCAAGGTCGACGAAACGCCTGCGCTGGCCGCCGCCTGATCCGCACAATCAACCCAACGACAACAAGGAGAACCCCATGGCAGCCAAGACCGTCACTGTCGGATCGGCGATCGGCCTGCACGCCCGACCCGCGGCGATCATCGCCGAGGCAGTCGTCAACGCCGGTGTGCCGGTGACGCTTTCGATGGACGGTGGCGAACCCGTTGACGCCGGCTCGGCCCTGATGATCATGACGCTTGGCGCAGGCAACGGGGCTAAGGTGACCGTGCACTCGGACGACGAGGCGGCGCTGGCGAAAGTCGCCGAACTCGTCGAGCAGGACCTCGACGCCTGACGAAACCACGCCGAGCGCCAGTTTGCTCTCCACCTTGAAATTGCCGCAGAAAGGCCTCCGCACTGCGCGTTAGGCTGACTGGCGACGGAAGGGGCGGACGTGGACGGATGGCTGCTCGGGCAGGTCAGCACCGTGCTGACGGCCCTGTCGCACGCCCAGGAGCTGTTCGACGGCGCGGGAAGGCCGACGTTGCCTGCAGAATTCGCGCCGCGCCCCGACCTCCAGGATGACCTCGGCGGCGGATTGCTGTGACGCACCCTTCTGTCGACACTCCACAGTCCGGCGCGGCCGCAGACGCCGTCCGCACGCTGCAGGCCGGGCTTAGCAATGACTACTCCGAAATGCGGTCTGCGGAAATCCAACTCACCGAGGCGATCCTGTCCGCCCATTCGGTGACGGTGGCCGGCCGTGGTGCGCTGCAGGACATTCAGCGGCAGCTGATCGAGGCCATCAACAACCCGGTCGCGGCGCTCGATACGCCCGCCGGTGAGCGCGGTTTCCTGTTGTTCCTGCGCAGCAAGGTCGCCGAGATCGCCGACATCGTCGAAACCGGCGCACTGACCGACGAGGACCACGCGAAGCTCACCCGCGCACTCGCCAGCGGGTATCTGCTCCCCATTTCCGAGCGCGCCGGTGCGGTTGCGCCTGCCACGGCGTCCGGCGGCGCATCGACCGGAGATCCGACCGCGGGCATGTTGCCCGCCGTCGGCTCGGCGCTTGGGGCATTGCCCCAGGCGGCGCAGGGCGCGGCAGCCGCTCCCGCCCAGGGCGCAGGTGGCTTGGCTGGAGCCGCCACTCCGCTGGCCGGCTTGGCGTCGGGACTTCTGGACCGCGGTGACGAGCCCGACCTCACCGAAGAACTCGCCGAGACATCGACAACCGAGGACGAGGACGTGGACGTGGACGAGGACCACGAGACCGACGCCGATGAAGACGACCGCCCCGAGGACCGTCGCACACCGCGTCCACCCGACGATCCCGGGCCACCCGACGAGGACGGTCCCGCCCAGACCCGGCCGGCCCGACTGCTGTAGGAGCACCGCATGACAACAATCCGGATTACCCCTGCACTGCTGAACCAGGTCGCCACGCGGCATGACGGGGTGGCCGACGAGATCGCCGTTGCCCGCAGCGCGGGATCGGAGATCCTCGCGTCGGTGGCCACCCACGGGCCGATCATGCATCAATTCAAGGCGGCGGCGAACGACGTCGTGGCGCGCCGTGATGCGGCGTTCGCCGACCACGAGGCGGCGCATCGCGCGGCGGCCGACAACCTACGAGCCATCGCGGTGCGGTTCCGCGACCAGGAAGAGATCAACGCCGCGGAGCTCCGCCTTGACTGAGCAGTCGTTCACCGCCGCGACACCGGACAACACAATCTTTGTCCGGGTCGCCGTCGCCGGGCACACGCTCGGTGTGCAGATCGAGCCCGCCGCCATGAAGCGGTCGGCCATCGAAATCGCACAGGGCATCATGGCGTGCAACGATGTCGCGTATCTGAAGGGGCAGCTGGTGATCCGTTCCGAGCTGGAGGGCAGGTCGATTCCTGTGGACGATATGCCCACCGAGCAGGACCTCGCCACCGCCGAGCGGAAGCTCGCAGAGCTGTAGGTCGCTGATGAAGGTCGATGTCGCTGGGCTCGTCGCCGCCGCGCAGAAGTTGCTTGGCCTGGCAACTTCGGCGCAGGGTCTGCTCGCCGAAATGGCGCCGCTGGCAGCCGATCCCACATCGGGCGGAGCCGCGGCGCGCCTCGACATGGCCTCCATGCAACTGTGGGGAGCGGCGTGCGCGCAGGCCTACAGCCTGCACAGGGCCGCGGGGCACCTGATCCTGATCGCGCAGAAGTTCGGTACCCAGGAGGAGCTCAACGCCGCAGGCCTGAATGTACTGCTGCCTTCAGCGGTGGCCGTAGACGACACGACGCTGGCCACCCTTGAACCCGTTCCGCCGATCCCGCCCGATGTGCGGGTGCCCATCCCGCCAGGGGCGACGCTCAGCGGCGAAGGCTTTGCCCAGCTCGTCCACACCGGGTCCGCGGCCAACGGGGTCGGGTTCAGTAACACCGCGACGAACAACGCCATCGCCATCGACACCGCGGCGATCGCCGTGCGAGAGGTCGCCGCGACGGTGCCGGAACTCTGGGACAGTCCCGTCGGCACCGCCGCTCTCGCGGGCCGGCTCAACGAACACGTCACCGCGCTCAATACCATCGCCGACCGATGGTTCGAGCTCGCGGGCCAGTCGCGTAAACACGCCGACGACTACAGCGAAACGGTGTCCGCCACCCCCAAGCCGCAGGAATTCACCGACGCCACCAACAGGCTGAATCAGGCGCTGGCCGCGCGGGACCAGATCGCGGCATCGCAGGCACGTACCGACCTCGGCATGCTCGAAGCCCGCGCAACCGCCGAAGCGACACGGTATGCGGGCGTGACCGAGACGAGCACGTCGCCCAAGGGCGCCGGCGCACCCCAGGCCCCTGTCGGCGCACCAGGGGGTGGCGCCCCGGCAGCCGCCGGCGCAGGTCCAATTCCCCAGGCCACCGCTGCGCCTGGGCAGGCTCAGCTGGCCAAGGCGGGTGCCGCAGAAGCGAGCCAGGCCGGACAGGCAGGAGAGAGTGCGGGTCAGCTGGCGCAGATGCTGCCATCGGCACTCGGCGCGATCGGCGGCATGGCCGGCGGCTTGGCGGGCATGGCCGGTCAGGTCCCGCAGGCGCTCATGCAGACCGGTCAAGGTTTGGCGCAGACCGCCAGCCAAGGGATGTCCGGCTTGGCGTCGAAGAAGGCGACAGACCCGGAGCTGGCCAAATCCGTCGGCAACCTGGACCACGAAGAGCTGGCCAAGGCCAAGGGGGCCGGCGGAGCGGGCGGCGGTGGCGTCGGCGACACCCATCCGGCCGGGGCGCTTGGACCAGCCGTCACCCCGTCGACCTCGCACACCGTGCCGACCGTCCCCGCGGGTGCGGCGCCTCCCCCGACGACGCCGGCTCCCGCGGGCGGCAGCGCGATGGGTGGGATGCCGATGGGCATGCCGATGGGCGGGATGATGCCGCACGGCCAGGGCGGCGACGCCGGTGCCGACCGGGTGGCTGCGGACAAGAAGGTGGTCACGCCTCCGCAGCCGCACACCGAGCCGGTCACCGGCAAGGTCTCCGACCGCACTGCCGCCGCGGCCGAAGCGTCGCGCACCCGTGCCGACGCCGACGCCGGCGACGACGACCCACCTCGCGGGCCGGTGTTGCGGCGAATCACGTTGGCGCCGTTAGATAATGAGCGCACGTGATGAGCACTTGCGTCAAGAACCGACGACTATGACCGGGTTCGACGAACTCGACGACGCGGGCAAGGTCAAATACAGCCGGGCCGAACTGGCGGCTACCTACGACGAGCTGACGGCCATCCTGGATCGGCTGGCCGCGTTGCGCACCGACGCCATGGACCCCGACGGGGACATCCGCATCCAGCTCGGCCCGGACGGCCGCCTGCTCAGCCTGTCCATTCACGAATCGGTGCCGGGCAGGCTCACGCACCTCGGGCTCGAGGAAAAGCTCAACGATTTGCTTGCTAGAGCCAATGTCGTTGCCCAAGAATCCTGGAAGGCCAGCCGCTGAGGGCTGACGCGAAAAGTTGCCGACCTACCAGGGCCCAGATCTCGGTTAGGGTTAGAAAGTGACCACGCGCCCGTTTGTGCCGCCACCGCGCGTGCCACCTCCCGAGGCCGGTGGGGGCAAGATCGCGGTTGAGCCGCCCATCGCCGCACCGGTTCCGCCGCCACGCAGCATCTGGGGCATCGTGCTGCCGATCGGCCTCATTGTCGGCGTCCTCGGCTTCATCATCGCGATGTACGTTTCGGGCCAGCGATCGCTTGCTACCGGGTTTGCTATCTTTCCGCTGATCATGCTGATGAGCATGGGCGGAATGCTGTTCCGCGGACGTGGGGCCGCCCAGAAGATGCCGTGGAGTCAGCTCGAGCAGTACCGCAGGGAGTACTTCGCCCGCCTCGACGAGGTGCGCGACGAGGTCCAGGAAGCCGCGCGCAAGCAGTGGCAGCATCGCGAACACAGCCACTGGGCGCCGTCGGAGTTGATCAGCGTTGCCGGCTCGCCCCGCATGTGGGAGCGCCGTCCCGGCGACCCCGAGTTCGGTGTGGTGCGACTGGGCACGGGGCGGGTCGAGCTGGCGATGACCATCGACAAGCCTCAGATCGCCGCAGCATCCAAGATCGAGCCCGCGACCGGCCACGCGCTGCGCAAGTTCCTGCTCGAACAGCGGCACGTCCGCGGCATGCCAAGGGTGCTGTGGCTTGAGCGCAGCCCCGGCATCTCACTTGTCGGCGAGATGGACGCGGTCCGCGGCATCTGCAGGGCGATGCTGTGTCAGCTGGCCGCGTTCCACAGCCCGGCCGATCTGCAGATCATGATCGTGACGTCGGCGCCCGACCGCTGGGATTGGGCGAAGTGGCTTCCGCACTGCCAGCATCGCGAAGCTCGCGACGGATGCGGCGAACGCAGGCTGCTGTTCAGCTCCCCCGCCGATCTGGAAGCCTTCGCGGGCGACGACCTGCTCGACCGCAAGGAGTGGACGCCGCCCGCCAGCGGGTTGCACGGCGGCCCGGATCCGTCGGCACCGCCACTGTGGGTGATCGTCGACGACAACTGCGGCGCAGCGGAGGACTGGGCGGGCGCCACCGGCAAGCGGGGCGTCGGGCGGGTGTGCTTCCTGCGGCTGGCCCCCGAGGTCGGCGCCGGACCCGCTGGGGCGGCGACATCCCACCGGGGCGTCGGCTTCGCCCCCGACACGACCTACCGGCTGTCGGGCGGTGTGCTGCGCAAGCGGGTGGGGGTGGGTTACCGGTGACATCGCTGCCAGAAGAACTCGACGACGCCTTCTACGCCGTCGCCGACACGATGAGCATCGCCGAGGCCGAGCGGTTCGCGCGCACACTGGCCCCGTGGCGTCCGGTCGGCGCGGCCACCGCGGTCACCTCCGACGGTCCGGCGCGAGACCTGTTGGAAGTCTTGGGCATTCGCGATGCCCGGAAACTCGACGTGGATCGGCTCTGGTCTGCGCGGCGGACGCAGAACCGGCTGTGGATGCGCTTTCCGATCGGCCTCGACCCGACCGGCGAAGTGGTCGAACTCGACCTCAAGGAGACCTCCCAGTACGGAATGGGCATGCACTCCGTGTTGATCGGGTTCTCGGGTTCCGGTAAGTCCGAGACGATCATCACCGAGGTCACCTCGCTGGCGTTGACCCATTCGCCGGAGACGGTCAACGTGGCGTTTCTTGACTGGAAGATGAAATCCGCAGGCATTGTGCTGGAACGGTTTCCGCACGTGGTCGCCAGCGTCAGCAACCTCGGCGACGAGATGCATCTCGTCGAGCGCATGCTCGAGGCGCTCGAGGGCGAGCTCGACCGGCGCGGCGCGTTGTGTGCGGCGACGAACTGCAAAGACCTCAACGTCTACAACGAGAAGCGGATGGTCGACCCATCGCTGGAACCCGTTCCCGGCCTGGTGGTGATCATCGACGAGTACCAGGAGCTGTTCCGCAGCGAGCTGGGTACCGAGTTCGTCGACCTGTGTTGGCGCATTGTCCGACAAGGCCGTTCGATGCACGTCTTCCTCCAGCTGGCCGGCCAGACCGTCGACGCACACCGGCTGATGAAGATCCGCAGCCTCATCGGCTTCTTCATGGCGCTGCGCACCGGCACCGAGGAGGACTCCCGGGAGGCCATCGGCTCGTCGATCGCCGCCCACCTCCCGGAAAAGGGCAAGGAAGGCACCGGCTATCTGCGCGAAGGCATGCGTCCGCCGCGCGAGTTCCGCGCCTTCTACTCGTCGCCGCCCTACGTGGCGCCGCCCGAAGACGGCGGGCCCGCGCCGGTGGCTGCCGCAGGGACGTGGTTCACGCCGCGATCGTTCACCGCGACCGAGGTGCCCGACGAAGACGGGCTGCTGTCGCCGCCGGAGCGCAACGGCCAGGAGCCTGCGCCGGTTCAGGTGCAGGCCCCAACCCCGCTGGCGCCCGGCGAGCTGCCGCCGACCGTCGTCGACACCATCGTGGACTCGTTGCGGGCGACAGGAGCCCGTCCGCCCCGCAAGCTGTGGCTGCCGCCGCTGGAGAAGCCGGCGACCGCCGACGAATTGGTCCGGCTGGTGCGGGGCAAGCCGTGGGACGTCGATTACGGCAAGACGCCCGGCTTGGCGTTTCCCGTCGGAATCGAGGATCGGCCACGCCAGCACCGCCAGGACGTTCACTTCCTGGATCTGTTGAGCGCCAACGCATTGGTGATCGGCGGACCGCAATCCGGGGTGACCAACACCGTCGCCACCATGATCACCACGGCGTCGCTGATGTACCGGCCGGAGCGCGTGCAGTTCTACTGCATCGCCGCAGGCGGCCCGAGCCTTGCGGCCATCGGCGGGCTCCCGCACGTGGCGAGCCTGGCCCCCGCGGTGGACCGTGAGGGCGTCGGTCGCATCATCGCGTCCGTGCAGGGCATCGTCGCCGAGCGTGAGGCGGTGTTCGCCAAGACCGGCCTCGACATGGAGGAAGTCCGGCGGCGCAAGTTCAGCGACAAGCCTGAACCGGTTCCGGTGGCAGGCGGCGACGTCATCCTCGTCATCGACGGCTGGGCGACGTTCGCGAGCGAATATCCGCAGTACGTCGACCACATCGTCTCGTTGGCACGCCTCCTGAGCTACGGCGTGCACGTGGTCATCTCGCACACGAGTTATCTGCAGGGCTTCAAGCAGGCGCTCAAACCGTTGGCCACCGAGCGCATCGAGCTGCGGCTGACCGATCCGGGCGATTCCGAGATGAACCGCCAGCTCGCCAAGAAAGTGCCGCGAAACGCGCCGGGCCGCGGGCTGACCAAGGCGGGCATGCATCTGTTGATCGGTGTGCCCGAGCTCGGCGAGCAGGCCGGCTCTGACCGGGTGGCGACGCGCGACATCGGCCCGCTGATCGCCCAGGTCTCCGGCGTCCAGAAGGCGGCGACCGTCAGCAGGCTGCCCGAATCGGTGCCGTTCGAAGAGGTGCAGCGCCTTGCTCAGCCGGTGACCCGACGGAGCCTTGTCCCGTTCGGCCTTTCGGAGGCCGACCTCGGACCCGCCTACATCGACATCGCCGATCACCCGCACGCGGTCGCGGTCGGTGCGCCACGGTCGGGACGGACCAACTTCCTGCGGGTGATGTGCCGGTCGATCACCTCTCTCTACCGTCCCGAAGAGGCCCAGGTTCTGGTGCTCGACCCTCGCCGTACCCTGCTCGGCGTTGTGCGGGGCCCGCATCTGCGCGACTACGCCTACACCCAGTCCGCGATCCGCGAAGCGATCCGCGAACTCGTTGCTGAGCTCGAGAGCAGGCAACCTCCTCCCGGCACGACGCAGGAGGAGATGATGACGAAGAAGTTCTACACCGGGCCCGAGATCTTCGTCGTGATCGACGATGCCGGGGTGTGGTCCACGATGGACAACCCCTTGATGAATCTGGGCCCGCACGTCGAAGGCGCCAGAGACACCGGCCTGCACATCTTTGCGGCGACCGCCGTTGCAAACTGGAATCAGGTGGCAATCGGCAGCTCCGTGCTTGGCAAACTGCGCGCTTCGCTTGCGCCAATCCTGATCCTGGACGGCCGGCGCGACGCCGGAAAGATCGTCGCGGACATCTACGCCGAGCCGCAGCGTCCTGGCAAAGCGACCTACTTCACTCGAACAGGCACTACAGGTGCACTGATCGGGTGGAGCACTCCCCCGACTCCACCGTCCCCAGCGGGCCCGCAAACTTAAGGGTACAGTGGTGTCGCTTCTGAAATTGGTGTCGCGGAGTAGTCAGAACCAGCCTTAGACTGGATACAGCAGCTACGTAGTCGGGAGAGAACATGCTAGTTAACGTCGATCCGGCGATCTTGGCAGCAGCGGCCGCCTCGGAGAGCGGCGGCGCCGCGACCCTGGCGGGTGCGGCGGCAGCCGCCGCCGGGACCACCTCTGCCGTTATCCCCCCCGGTGCCGACGACGTGTCGGTGCGGGCGGCCGCGGCGCTCATCGCCCGCAGCGCCGCAACCACGGGCATCCTCACCGAGTACATCGCCATGCGGGAGTTGTTCGCTGGCGCAATCGGTTCGAGCGGCGCCACCTACACCGCGGTCGAGGCCATCAACACCGCCGCGACCACCATCGGAGGGGCCTAGCCGTCCATGGCGGGCCAGTGGAGCGCGTTGCCCCCCGAGGTCAACGCCGGCCAACTGATGGCCGGCGACCAGGGCGCCAGCATCGCCGCGGCGGCCGCCGCGTACGAGGCGCTCGCCGCGGCGCTCACCGCCGAGGGCGCCAAGATGGCGGCCACCGCAGGCGTCACCGCTTCGACTGGATGGGTCGGCGTCGGCGGAACCGCGATGATGGCCACCGCGATGCCCTACGTCGCCGCCCTCGAACTGCTTGCCGCATGGGTGCAGCAGTCGGCTGCCTCGGCCGCCGCGATCGAGCAGGCCTACGTGACCGCGAAGATGGGGATGATTCCGGTGCCGGCCTGCACGACCAACCGCGTCACGTGGGACGGCCTGTGCAAGACCAACTTCTTCGGCATCAACTTCCCGCCGATGGGTGCGCTCGACGTGGAGTACTTCGGCCACTTCTGGACCAACAACGCCGGGATGATGGGCGGATACGAGGGGATCGTGTCGGCGATCCTCGTCACGCTTGGCATCCCGCCGCCACCGGCGCCGTTGACCGCGAACCCCGCGGGCGCGGCAGGCCAGGCCGCCGCGATCAGCCAGGCCGCGGCGAGCGGTGCAACAAGCGCGGCGATGTCGCAGAGCCTGTCGGGAGTCAACCAGGCGGCAAGCGCTGTGCAGCCGGGCGCCCAGACAGCGGCCGCGCCGGCCCAGTCGATGGCGTCGATGGCGCCACAGATGATGAGCCAGCTGGGTCAACTCCCGCAGATGGCTGCCCAGCCGCTGCAGATGCTGGGTCAGTTCCCGCAGATGCTGGGTCAGATGCCGCAGATGGCGATGGGCATGCTCGGACCGTTGAGCAGCGGCATGGGCGGGGGCGGTATCGGCACGGCGGGCATCGACAAGGTCGGCCAGTTCGACCAGACGACGCTGGCGGCCACCACCGATGCCGCCGCACGTGGCGGCGGTGGCGGCGGCGCAGGGGGCCTTGGCGGCGGAGCCGGCGTGATGTCCAGCTTCACCAGGCCCACCGGCAGCTTCAATGCGCCAGGTCCCCCCAAGCTGCCGACCGGCTGGACGCCGGGCGCCGCCGTCCCCGAGGTCGCAGCATCGGCAGGCCCGGCAACCGGCGGCGGCACTGGCGGACTGTACGGCGCGCCGGCCGCCGCAGGCGCTGCCGGCCACATGGGACGCGACGAACGCGGCAGGGAAGGCTCCGCCGAGGGCAGGACCATGCAGCTGACGGTTGGTCCACGCTCCGGAAGGGAGGATTGACCGAGAAATTGGTGCAAAGACCTCCGCGCAAGCGGAATAGGCTCTAGACATCCAGGCAGCAAACTGAAGAAAAGGAACATCACGTGCCATCTACCGTTATCGTCGGCGCCGATAAGCTGCGCGCCGCAGCCACCCAACTCGAGCACCTGCGCAATGAGGCCGAGGGCACTCTCACGAATTACCTGTCCGCCTCGCACGACATCGCCAGCGGCGGATGGAAGGGCGACGCGTCGATGGCCAACGTGGTCACCGCCGAGGAGATCCACAACGCCCAGATGAAGCTGAACACCCAGTGGGGCGAGCTGATCCACGCCCTGCAGGCCGCGGCAACCAGGTACGAAGAGCAGGAAGCGGCCGCCAGGGCGGCCATGCAAGGCGTTGCGCAGTAGTTGCGACCTCACTGACCTGACTGACCCGAAAGGACTTATCGACCATGTTTGAGTACAACCCGGCCATGATCCCGGAATACGCCCAGGCCATCGGCGGGGCGAGCAGTCACCTCAACGACATCAGGCAATCGGCGACAAACACCCTCGTCAGCGTCCGCGAAGAGTTCGAGGGCAACGGCGGTGGGTCGTTCGAGCAAGCCCAGATGCTGATCAACAGCGGCATCGACGAAGGCGTCGATGTCTGCAACAGGCATTCCAGCACCGTCATGCACGTGCTCGACGAGATGATGAACACCGACACCGCCGCCGGCCAGTCGTTCGGGATCGGCGGCTGACAAAGCACCGCACACCCGCGTGAGCAGGGGAGGCCGATCGACGTGTTGGCCTCCCCTGCTACGTCTACGGCCGAGAGGAGGGCACCGATGCCGGAGCTGACGACGACACCGAACGGAATCTGGATCCTCCAGGCGCTGCTCGGCGTCGAGAAGATGCCCACCGCGTTGCGGTTACGTCCCTTCATCCCGTCGGTGGACGGGGACGGCACCGTGGCGACGGAACTCGGCGACGTCCCGTGGTCGCAGACCGCCGAGTATCAAGCCCACGTGGCTGCCGGAGTCATCGACGCCGACGG
Source organism: Mycolicibacterium stellerae (assembly GCF_003719305.1). Taxonomy (GTDB): domain Bacteria; phylum Actinomycetota; class Actinomycetes; order Mycobacteriales; family Mycobacteriaceae; genus Mycobacterium; species Mycobacterium stellerae. The sequence goes on along the minus strand of NZ_RARC01000040.1, from coordinate 29,251 downwards.
TCGCGTCGACGATGCGGTTCGCGACTGGATGGCCGTCGTCGGCAGGCCGCAGCGAGAAGTTCTGGTCGTCATCCGTCGTCCCGCGCCGCTGGACGCACCGATCTCCGGCGGGGAGGACCCGCCCGCCTTCATCGACGAGCGGGTGATGTCGATCTGCCAGCGTGAGCGCTGGCTGGCCATGATCGCGCGCAGCGGCGACGAGGTGGTGCTCGCTCCGCTGGGCGAGGCCGCACGCAGCGACGAACAGCTCGATTTGATCTGCGACACCGTAATGCATGCGTTCTCCCGTGGTGAGGCTGCGGCGATCTCGGGCTTCAACGTGCCAAGTGCAGCCTTCGAGAGCGCTCTGAAGGAGAACGTCCCGAAAGGTCGCGCCGTGCTGGCATCGGCACTGGCCCGCCTGGGCCTGTCGCCCGATCAGGTCGCGGCGGTGTCGGCTGGCGTGCACCTCGACGAATCGGCGATGGCGGTTGTCTCAGTGATCGAGCACGGCATCGAGAACCACTTCCACCCTTATGTGATCTCGGTGGTCGACTCTGAGTTCGGGCGCATCACGATCAGCCATACGACGGGGCCGGACGGGACCCGCTGGACGAGCGTGTGGCCCGCCTCCGCCGAGGCGCTGCGACAAGACCTCGGCAATTTACTCAACGCGGCGAAGGCGCCAGCGTAGCCGTCGCCGCGTCATCCCCAGCAAACGCCAACAGATACCCCGACGAATGCCGCCCTGCTCCGCAGAATATGCGGTTCGACGGGGCCGAACCCGCAAGTAAGGTATTGAGTCATGGCTTTGAATCTGGCCAGCGGACTCCAGGTGTCGGCGCACTTCTTCTGGAACCGGCGAAATGCCGCAGCGCTGTCGCATCACGGTGTGCGAATGGAGTTCGATCCGGTTCAGCGCCAGCGCGCATCGCTGATTCTCGGCTTCATCTTCGCGCTCCTGGCGGTCGCGTTGATGTTCGTGCTGTCCTGGTTCAAGCCCGCAGGGCAGGTCGGACAATCGGCGATCCTCGCCGACCGCGACACCGGCGCGACCTTCGTCCTTGTCGACGGCCGGCTGCACCCTGCGGTCAATCTGATCAGTGCGCGGCTCATCACCGGCCAGTCGAGTAACCCCACCTTCGTCAAAGCCAACGAGCTCGCGAAATACCCGCAGGGCCCGTCGGTGGGCATTGCCGGTGCGCCGTCGACCATGCCGCTGCGCACCGCCGACAGCTCGGAGTGGACGATCTGCGACAGCGCGCCCGACAATCCGAACGCCGCGCCCGTCGTCACGGCCATCGGCGGTCCCCTTACGGTCGGATCACGAGCCACGCCGCTGCAACCACCGAAGGCGGTGCTCGCCGAGCACGACGACAAGACTTACGTCGTCTGGGATGGGCAGCGCTCCGAGATCGACCTGTCCAACAAGGCGGTCAGCCTTGCGCTCGGCGTCGACTCCGACGCCCCGCAGCCGGTGAAGATCTCGACGCCGCTGTTCGATGCGCTGCCCGCAACCGAACCGCTGAACACCCCGGCGATCCCTGGGGCGGGCGCACCGTCGCAGTTCAACGTGGCCCGCGGTGCTGTCGTCGGATCGGTGCTTTCGGTGCGTGATCTGCAGACCGACGCCGACAACTTCTATGTGCTGCTGCGCAACGGCGTCCAGCCCATCTCGCCGTTCGTGGCGTCGCTGTTGCGGTCGGCCAACTCGTTCGGAGACGAGCTACCGGTCGTGGTCGCTCCAGACCGGCTCGCCAGCGTTCCCGTCGTCGAGACTCTCCCCGTCGACTACTACCCCGCCACCCGGCTCGAGCTCGTCGACACCGCGACCAATCCGGTCACCTGCCTGAACTGGTCGAAGGGGTCGACCGACCGAACCTCGCAGACCATGGTGCTTTCCGGCAAGGGCCTGCCCATCCCGATCGGGTCGGACGACCGGTTGTTGCAGCTGGTCAAGAATGACCGGTCGGCTACGAGTATCGAGGCCGACCAGGTATATATGTCTCCTGGGGCGACCAACCTGGTGATGACCACCGGCGCCGCGCCGGACGCCACCAGCCGCGAGTCCATGTGGTGGATCAGCGATCAGGGCGTGCGGTACGGAATCTCGCTGGAAGACGAGACGCTCCGGGCACTTGGCATTTCACCGCCGATGGCGCGACAGGCACCGTGGCCGTTGATCCGGGTATTCGCTCCCGGGCCCGCGCTCAGTCGCACCGACGCGATGACCCAGCACGACACCCTGGCGGCACCCGCCGAGGCGGCCCCGCTCACCCAGGCGCAGAGACCGCAATGAGCTCGATGAACACCCGCAGACAACGAGATTCACCGGAGGAGACCATGGACGCGCAGTCAGGATTCACGCCGTGACCGAACGCGACGACTTCTTGCGGGAACACCTCTCACCGCCATCGGATTCCGGCGATGAGCCCGCGAACCGCCCGCCCGAGCCGCCTCGGCAGGCGGGGCCGGATGACACTTCCACGCGCAACGGGATCAACGACGGACCGCGGCATAGCGGCCCCGAGGGCGACGCGCCCCGGCCGGGCGAGGACGCCGTCCGCAGGCCGGCGGAGCCGGGCCGACCCGGCGATGATCGCCGCCCGCGGTGGACCGCAGATCCCGGCCGGGCTCACACGGGACCTCAGCGCATACCGCCAGGCGGTTTCCGGCATGGGCCGCCGCCGCGTCCGACCGACCCGAGCGCGCCACCCGCGCCCGGCGGAGAGCCAGGCACCGGCGCCCGCCCCGAAGGCAGGCCACGGGAGGAGACGCCGGCCGAGTCCACCCGGGTGATACCGCCGACCGGTGCGGACGGGAGGGGCAATACCGCTTCTGGCCGTCCCGGATCGCCTGGCTGGCAGCAGGAGCCGCCGCGCGACCGCTCCCCGCGTCCGGCCGGTCAGGACTGGTCGTCGCAGTCGTCGTCGTCACCGAACTGGGCCGCCGCCCCCGCTGCAGCGCCGCCGTCGACCGGCTACTCCTACGTCGACAGCATCCGCACAAGCGAATTGGTGCCGTCCAAGAAGGTGCCGCCGCGAAAAGGCTGGCGGCGCTTCATCTATCGCGGCACATTTGGGCTGATCAATCTCGGTCCGTCACCCGACGAACAGCGTCTGGCCGACCTCGAGCTCAAGATCCGTTCGCTGCTGCGCGGGCATTACAAGATCGGCGTGTTCGGCAAGGGCGGTGTCGGAAAGACGACGGTCGCGGCCAGCGTCGGCTCGATCTTCGCCGAGCTGCGCCAGGACGACCGCGTGGTGGCCATCGACGCCGACACCGCGTTCGGCAAGCTCGGCAGCCGCATCGATCCGAACGCGGCGGGCTCGTACTGGGAACTGGCGGCCGACGAACACCTCGACACCTTCGCCGACGTTCGCAGTCGCGTGGGCAACAACTCCGCGGGACTGTTCGTGCTCGCCGGTGAATCCAGCACGGCGCGGCGCCGGGTGCTCGACCCGGCGATCTATCGCGAGGCCACCGCACGGCTGGACAGGCACTTCACCATTTCGATCGTGGACTGCGGCTCGACGATGGACTCCGCGATCGCCCAGGAGGTACTGCGCGACCTCGACGCGTTGATCGTGGTGTCCTCGCCGTGGGTGGACGGCGCCTCGGCGGCCGGCCAGACGATGGAGTGGTTGGCCAACCGCGGCTACACCGGGTTACTGCATCGCACCGTGGTGGTGCTCAACGACTCCGACGGTCACGCCGACAAGCGCACCCGCTCGATCCTCGTGCAGCAGTTCGCCAGTCGCGGTCAGGTCGTCGTCGAAGTTCCGTTCGACTCGCACCTGCGGCCCGGCGGGGTGATCGACGTGACCTCAGAGATGTCGCCGTTGACAAGGCGACGCTTCATCGAGGTCACCGCGGCGATCGCCGAGCACTTCGCATCCACCACCGACGGACCGCGGGACCGCCGGTGACGACTGTTCGCGAACCGGCACCCAGCCCGGCCACCCGCACCGCGACTGGAGTCGAGGTACCGCCGTCGTGCCGGGTGTCGATACTGGCGGGCGATTCCCACCAGATCGATCTCGTGTTGCCGTCGGCTGCTCCGCTCAACACCTTGGTCGATCCGACGGTGATCGCGATCAACAAAGTGCTGCGCGGCCGCGGCGCCACCGAATTGCCTCCAGCCGCTTATGAATTCGCGCGAGCGGCGGGGATGTCGGCGTTGGCGTCGGACGTCTCGCTCGCCGGTCACAACATCGCCGACGGCGACGTGTTGGCGCTGGTACCCGCAGGCAAGGCCGAACGCTACGGGCCGGTGGTGGAGAACGTTTCGACGGCGCTGGCACAATACGCCTCCGAGCACTTCGTCCGGGTCACCGCTGCGACCGCCTTGACGGTCGCCGTTGTGATCATCGGCGGTGCGCTCGGTGTGGCGAGCATGCTGGCGTGGCGGTTGCGCTGGGCTCACGAGAGCGCGCTGTTGGTGCCGATCCTGTTTGCGGCCGTGGCGATCGGTCTGCTGCTGACCGTCGCGATCGGTGCGCGAGTCGGCGCGGGCCGAGTCGTCACCGACGGCGCGGCGTGGGCGGCGCTCGTCACTGCGGGATTGGCCGCGGCGACCATTCCGCCAGGCGGTTCCCCCGGTGCGCCGCACGCGTTTCTGGCCGCCGCCACCACGCTGGCGGGAGTCTGGCTGCTGGTGCGGTTCTCCGGGCGCTACTGGACGGCGGCCGCGGCGATCATCACGGCAGGCTTCGGCGCCGCCGTGGTTGCCCTTGTGCGGATGTACTGGGACGTGCCGGGGCCACGGATCGCGGTTGCCATATTGGTCGCGGTCCTGGTCGCGGTGAGCGCCGCGCCGACAATCGCACTGCGGATGGCGAATGTCCCCCGGCAGACGTTCGGTTCGATCACGGGCCGCGACATCTTCGCGCGTGCTCCCGGCCAGCCCGAAGACACGGTGTCGCCGGTCGAGGAAGGCCCGCCGTCGGATGTCACGCTCTCCGGCGCGCAGGTGGCGGCCGCGGCACGCAAATCCAACACCGTGTTGACCGGGGTGCTGCTCGGCGTCGCCGCCGTCGCCGTGCCCGCGTCGTGGGTTGCGGTGACACCCCACGGCGAGCGGGAGTGGGCACAGCTGGTGGTGCTTGGAGCGGTTGCCGCCATTCTGATCTTGCGCGCCAGGGCATTTCGCGACCGAAGGCACGCGATCATCCTGGTCGCCATTGCGGTTGCCGCGCTGATCGGGGCCGCCGCCAAGTACGGACTGCAGTCCGCGGCCAACGACACGTCCGCGACGCTGCTCGCTGCCGGCGCGGCTCTTGGCATCGCGGCCCTTGGCCTGGTGGCCGCGACCGTGGTGCCGCCACGGGTGTTCTCGCCGCCGGTGCGCAAGATCGTCGAGTACACCGAATACATCCTGTTGGCCCTGGTGATTCCGTTCGCAGCGTGGGCGCTCGGAATCCTGCAATACATCCGCTATCACTGATGGATCGACCGACCCGCGCAGCGCGGAGCACATCTGCGGCGGCAGTGGCTGTCCTGCTGCTTGGCGCCAACGTGATGATGCCCGCGGCGGCGGTGGCCATCGAGCCACCCGGCGTCGATCCTGCCGCCCTGCCGCCGGACGACACACCCGGTCCCGATCAGGAGATGAAGCAGCAGAACACCTGCGCCGACCCGTTGACCGTGGCGAACCCCGACGTCACCCAGGCCGCACCGGGCAACGTCATGCTGGACGTCTCCAAGGCGTGGAAATATTCCACCGGCGCGGGTGTGACGGTCGGGCTCATCGACACCGGCGTCACCCCGAATCCGCGCCTCCCCGCGCTGTTTCCCGGCGGCGACTATGTGATGGGTGACGAGAACGGCGGGTTGTTCGACTGCGACTCGCACGGCACCGTCGTCGCGTCGATCATCGCCGCGCAACCGTCCGACCCGGCCGCAAAGCCACCTCCGATGCCCCCCGGCGTAGAGGCCGCGCCTCCGCCTCCCGACGTTCCGGCGTCGCCGTTTCCGACGACCCCGCCACCTGCCCCGCCGAAGCCGAGCACGGTCACGGTCACCGCTCCGCCCCCGCCGGCACCGCCGCCGCCCGAAGAGGCGCCTCCTCCCCCCGAAGAGCCCGTCGCTCCCGCGGCCGGGCCCGGCGGAGGTGAGGTGCCGCCGGTGCCGGGACCACCACCGGGCAGCCCCGACGGTGTCGTCGGTGTCGCCCCGGATGCCACGCTGATCTCGGTGCGTCAGTCGTCATCCGCGTTCGGGCCTGCGCGACCGCAACCCGGCGACAACGAGGAGATCCGCCGCAAGGCAGGCGACATCGCGACGCTCGCCCGTGCCGTCGTGCACCTTGCGAACCTCGGGGTCAGGGTGATGAACATCTCGGTGACGGCGTGCATCAACGCCGCGCAGCCGATCGATCAGGCCGCGCTCGGTGCCGCCATTCGTTACGCCGCGGTCGACAAGGACATCGTCATCGTGGCCGCCGCGGGCAACGAGGGCGAAGGCTCGTCGTGCGGACAGAACCCCCTGTTCAACCCACTGCGGGCCGAGGACCCCCGCGACTGGCAGGACGTATCCACCATCGTCACGCCGGCCTGGTTCTCCGACTACGTCCTCGCGGTCGGTGCGGTATCCCCTGACGGGCAGCCGCTGCCGCAGAGCATCGCGGGTCCGTGGGTCGGTGTCGCAGCGCCCGGCCTGGAGGTGATGGGCTTGTCGAGCGTCAACGGCGCACCGATAAACGCGCTGCCCGGGCGGGACCCGGGCAAGGCGGTTCCGTTGTCCGGCACCAGCTTCGCCACGGCATACACCTCTGGGGTGGCGGCGCTGGTGCGGGCCAAGTACCCGCAACTGTCCGCCCACCAGATCATCCGGCGAATCACCGAGACCGCGCACAACCCGCCGCGCGGCGTCGACAACAAGGTCGGCTACGGCGTCGTCGATCCGGTCGCCGCGCTGACATTCGACGTGCCACCCGGCGATCGGCTGCCGCCCGAGCATCTGACCAAGTTGCTGCATGTGCCGACCCCGCCGCCACCCCCCGATCTGCGACCGCGGCACACCGCGCTGATCGGTGCCGCGGTCGTGGCCGGGTTGGCCGCGGTGGTCGCCGCGGCTGCGGCGGTTCGGCGGAGGCGGTCATGAAGGCGCGCACGCTTGGCATCAACGCCACCATTCCCGTGGTGGTCGCTGTCGAAGTCGCGGTGCTCGCCGCGATCGTGGTTTTCCCGCCGGCACGGGCGTCGTGGTGGCCCACCGCTGCGACGGCGGTGGTGGCGATCGCGCTGCTGATGGTCACGGTGTACCGGCGCAACGTCGTCACGTGGTTCGTCGACCGGGTTCGCTGGTGGCGACGTCGTCGCCGCTTCGAATCCCTTGCCGCGTCGGTCGACATCCCACACGGCGCTTCGCTTTACGGCGTTCGGGTCCCGGACAGGTTGGACGGTGAAGCGATCACGATGGTCGAGGTGACCGGCCAGGCTTACTCGCCGACGCTTCTGACCGGATCGGCGACTGCGCTGACCCCCAACCGGCTGCCGCTTGAGGCGTTGACCGATCTGCTCGATCAGCCGGGCGGCATCCGGTTGTCGGGTGTCGACGTGGTGTCGAGCGGCCTGCGGGTACGCCGCGGCATCGGCTACCCGCCGCTGTATTCCACCCTGCTGGCCGACCGCCCCGCCGCGGGGCAGCGCCGAACGTACCTGGTGGTGCGACTCGACGTGGCCAACTCGGTGAGCGGACTTGCATATCGCTCGACGGTCGGCGCGGCCGCGGCAGCGGCGACCGAGCGGATTATCAATGCGCTGCTGCAGCGCGGTGTCCGGGCAAAACCGTTGACCGCCAAGGATGTCGACGCCGCGCTCGTCGAGCTGGGGGCAAGCCTTGCTGTGGTGCCCGCCGAAGCCGAGCCCGACAACACACCCGTGGGTGTACGCATCCCGACTCCGGTGGCTCCCACCGAATTGTGGAAGTCGATCGAGGCTCATCCCGGCTATCTGACGTCCTACTACTTCTCCCCCGAGGACATCACCACCAACACGCTCAACCAGATGTGGGCGCTGCGTTCGGACGGTGTCGTGCAGACGATTTCGCTGACCAAGAACCGAGGGCCGACGGAGGGCCGCGCCTGGGTGTCGGCGATCGTGCGGGTCAACGACCCGCAGGCGCCGACGAGGCCGCCCACGCTGTACCTCAACCCGCTGCCCGGTCATCAGGGCCCCGCCGCGACACGGTCTGCCCCGCTGCCGCGCCGGTTCGACGCGGTGCCTGCCCGGCCGTTGGACAGCTCACCGCTCGAGCTGCCGGTCGGCTCATCGGGTGTGCTCGTCGGCACCACTCAGCGCGGCGACCTGTTGCTGCTGTCGTTGACCGATCCGGATCAGGCCACCCGCATCGCGTTGCACACCGGCATGCAGTACGCCTGCCAGCTGCTGGTTCGGGCGGCGGCGGTCGGCGAGCGGATCGCGATCTACACCGACAAGCCCGCCAGGTGGCGCCAGCTCGAGCAGCCGTTGATCGCGGTGGTCGATCGCAGACATCCCCCGGAGTTCGTGCCATCGATCATCGTCAGTGACCGGGCCGGCGGGCCGCCGCCAGCCGGTTTGGCGTCGTCGGTGATCACGATCGGTGAGGCCGATCGCAACACACCGACGCCGGATCTGTCGTTCACCCAGGTATCGGCGTCGACGGTCCGCATCGCCACCTCGGCGTTCACCACCGATGTCCAGATCGCCACCTTCAAAGCCGAGCAGCCCTTCCTGGGCGCCGCGGGCCAGACCGCATAGGAGCACTCTGTGACTGCGGACGCGAGGAGCAATTGATGACTGCGGACGCGAGGAGCAATTTATGACTGCCCCGACCGATCAGCGCCGCTCGTTCGACACCGCGATCGAACGCTTCAAGGCCGGCGACGCTCGCGGCGCGTTGACCGGCTTCGTCGCGGTCACTGCCGCGCAGCCGACGATGTCGGACGCCTGGCTCGGCAGGATCGCCTGCGGGGATCACGCCATCGACGTGCTCGAGGCGGCGCACCGCAATTCGCGGTCGCTGTACCGGGAGACCCGGCGGATCGGGTTGGTCGACGGCGATCTGCACGCCAGGCTCGACGCGCCGCTGTACGTCACGATGCCTGTCTGGTCACGCTCGACGATCGCGCTGGCGTACGCCACCGCCCTGATTGCCGACCGGCGCTTCGCCGAGGCGGTCGACGTGCTCGAAGATCCCGTCGTCACCGGCGATGCGATGGCCGCACAGTGGGCTCAGTTCGTCGGCGCGGCCGCCAACCACTTGGCCCAACGGTGGCCGGACGTGCTGAGGATCGCCGCCAAGTCGCCGCCCGCGCACGCCACCCACGTCGTCGACGACCTCACCGCTGCGGTCGACACGCTTGCCGCGGCGGCGGCCGCCAGCATCGGGCAGTTTCAAACCGCGCTGGATCGCGCCAACACCATCGCGACGAAGAACCAGTACATCGCCGCGGACGCCGCCCTGACCAGGGGATGGTGTCTGCGCGAACTGGGTCAGGAGGACGCCGCGCGAGCGTCGTTCGAGCAGGCGACCAACAACGGCGTACTGCTCGACGCCGCCTCGCAGGCACTGTCAAACCCGGGCTACCGACTGATCGTCACCGACTCGGACACCATCGCCACCCGCACCGACCCCTGGGATCCCAGCACCGAGACGTCCAAGGCGCAACGCGCGGCCGAGGCTCTGGAGCAGCAGAAGGACGAGGTACTCGCGCAGGCGCAGCGCAAGCTGGACGAGTTGATCGGTCTGACGGGCCCGAAGGAACAGATCACGGTGTGGCGCACCGAGATCCAGATCGACCAGATCCTCGCCGACAGGGGCGAGGAGACGTCGATGACGAACGAGAACCACATGGTGCTCGAGGGTCCGCCCGGTACGGCGAAGACGTCGTTCGCCCGTATCGCCGCTGAGATCCTGTTCGGGCTCGGCAAGATCGACCACCCGACCGTCGTGGAGGTCACCGAAGAGGATCTCGTCGTCGGATACATCTCCCAGACCGCGGCCAGGATGAAAGAAGTGTGCGAATCCGCCTTGGGCGGTGTGCTTTTCATCGACGAGGCGTACCGGCTGGCGCCCGAGCACGAGGGTCACTCGTTCGGCAAGGACGCGATCAACACCCTGCTGAAGTACATGGAGGACTTCCGCGACCGGCTGGTGGTGATCGTCGCAGGCTATCCGAAGGAGATGCGGCGGTTCATGCAGGCCAATCCCGGTTTGGCGTCGCGCTTCCACCTGACCCTTTCGTTCACCAGCTACACGCCCGACGAGATCGTGGCGATCGGGCAGCTGATCGCGGGCAAGGAGAAGCTCGTGATCGCCGACACCGCGTGGCCGCTACTCCGCGCCGAAGCCGCCAGGCTGCGCGACACCCCCATCGAGCAGGGCACCGCACTTGACACCGCCGGCAACGGCCGGTTCGCGCGCAAGGTCATCGTGCACTGCAAGCACGAGCGGGCCCGTCGGCTCAGCAGTACGCCACCGCAACTTCTGGCCCAGGCCGCCGACACCGATCTGATCGTCAACGACGACGACATGCGCCGTGCCATTGCTGCGGCCCTGTCGATCAACTGAATAATCAGTCTCGGAATAGCCGGGCGGCCGACGCCGTTAGACAGTCGGACGGTGCCGGACATGCCCCGGGTACCACCTGAATAACCGTCGCCTCGAGCGACCACTTGCCGTGAGGCGCTATGGCGGCACCGTCCACCCTTCTTCACCAGGTGTCGACGAACCTGCGCGGCGCGGTGGGCTCGGCATGTGCCGTCGCTGCCGTCAGCGTCTCGGCGATGATCCTTCTGGTGTCGGCCGGGTCGATGACGTCATCGATCTCGAACATCTGGGCGGCGTTGAGCGCCTTGGCATTCTCCTGCGCGGCAGCCGTTGCCTGCCGGACGCGCTCTTCGCGTTCGTCGTCGTCGGCGATCGCCTCCAGCTCCTTGCGCAGGCCCAGCCGCACCGCACCTTCGAGCCCCATCGGGCCAAGGTGCGCTCCGGGCCACGCCACGGTGAGCACCGGCTCGTGCAGGCTGCCACCCGTCATCGCCTGTGCGCCAAGGCCGTAGCCGCGGCGCAGCACGATTGCCACCAGCGGTACCCGCATGGCCGCGCCCGCGACGAGCATTCGGGACGCACGGCGCACCAGCGCCTCGCCCTCGGCGGCCGGGCCGACCATGTAGCCCGGGCAGTCGATGAGCGACAGCACGGGAATCCCGAAGCAGTCGCACAGCTGCAGGAACCGGGCCGCCTTGTCGGCCGCGGCTGCGGTGATCGCCCCTGCCATGTACCGGGTGTCGTTGGCGATCACCCCGACCGCCCGGCCTTCGATCCGCGCGAACGCGGTGACCATCTCGCGGGCGAAACGCGGCCGCAGAAACGTCACCGAACCGTTGTCCGCCAACGTCGTAATGACCGGGCCGACGTCATATGCGCGCCGGTCACGCTCGGGAATCATTGTGCGCAAAGGGGTTTGGTCGCCACCATCGCCAGGAGATATCGATCCCTGGAAGATGCCGAGCAGCCGCTTGGTGACAGCGACCGCCTCGGCCTCGTCGGCCACGACGACGTCGACCACGCCGTTGGGCTCCTGCACCGAGATCGGGCCGACCTCGTCGGGGTGGACGTCGCCGAGGCCGCCACCTGCGATCATGGCCGGCCCGCCCATCCCGATCGACGCGTCCCTTGTCGCCACGATCAGGTCGGAGGTGCCCGCGATGACCGCGTTGCCTGCAAAGCAGCGGCCCTTGACGATCGCGATCCGCGGCACCACGCCCGACAGCAGCGCCCACAGCTTGAAGGCGCGCGTCTCGAGCGACGACACCGTCGGAAAGTCGGTGTCGCCCGGCCGGCCGCCGCCGCCCTCGGCGAAGAAGACGGTCGGCAACCGCATCCGCTCGATCAGCTCGAACAGCCGGTCCTTTTTGCGGTGCCCGAGATAGCCCTGGGTGCCCGCCAAGACGGTGTAGTCGTAGGACAACACCGCGCAGGCGCTGCGCTGCGCACCGAAGAGGTCGCCGTTGATGCGCGCAGTGCCCGCCACCAGCCCGTCGGCGGGAGTGCGCGCGATCAGGTCATCGAGCTCGCGGCGGAACCGCTGGGCGGCGATGGCGAACCGGCCGTATTCGACGAACGAGCCGGGGTCGACGAGGTCGTCGATGTTCTCGCGGGCCGTGCGGCCGTTGGAGGCGTGCCTGCGTTCAACGGCTTCGGGGCGCGCGGCGTCCTGCGTCAACGCGCGTCGACGCACCATCTCGGCATGGTCGGCGCGAATCGGGCCGCTCATGCCCGGCGGTCCAGCCCGGCGATCGTGGCCTCGACTGTCTCGAGAAACGCGTCGACCTCGGCTTCGTTGTAGCCGCGCTTACCGAACGACGGTTTGGAGAACGCCACGTTGTGGACGTCGTCGGCGGTCAGACCACCGCGGCCCTCCAGCCGCGCGACGACATGGGTGATGAAATCGTCGACCTCGTCTTCGTTGTAGCCGCGTTTACCCCACGGCGGCTTGCCGAAAGTCGTTTCGCGCACCTCGTTCGCCGTCAGCCAGTCGGTCATGGCGCTGATGCTAAACGCCGCGGTGAGCTTCGTCACCAACTAGTTAGCACCCTAACTATTAGGGTACATTGCAGTTATGCCCGTCGTGGCCCAGGAAGTCGACCCGCTGGCGCTCGAACGCCAGGTCTGCTTCGCCCTTGCCGCCACCAACAGGGCCGTGCTCGCGGTGTACCGGCCGCTGCTCGAGCCGCTGGGGCTGACCCACCCGCAATACCTCGTGATGTTGGCACTGTGGGACCACCACCGCGGCAGCAATAGTGGCACACCGTTGTCGGTCAAGGAGATCGCCGGCTCGCTGCAGCTGGATTCGGCGACCCTGTCGCCGATGCTGAAACGCCTCGAGGCGCTGGGCCTGATCACCCGCACCCGGTCGGCCTCCGACGAAAGGGCCACCGACGTGCAACTCACCAAGGCCGGCCTGAACCTGCGGCGCAAGGCCCTCAAGATTCCGCCCGCAGTGATCGAACGGCTCGGGGTGGGGCTCGACGAGCTCGAACACGTCCATTCGGTGCTGACCCGAATCAACGCCGCCGCGCTCGCGGCAGGCGCCCTCGAAGGAGAACGCGCATGAACCGTCCGAACCCGGCCCAGTACATCGGCTATGTCTTCGGCCGCAGGCTTCCCGATGGCCTGCGGGACTGGGTGCGCAACGACCTCACCGGGCCTGGGGCGATCCGAAGGCACATGCTCCGCTATGCGATCCCGCCGCTGCTGGTGCTCGCACCGTTCTGGCTGCTGCCTGCGTCGCTGTACGTACATACGGAGATGACGGCGCCGATCTACATCTGGGCGTTGTTGATGGCGCTGGCGCTGAACAAGGTGTGGCGCCGCCACCGGCTCGCCCAGCACGGCCTTGACCCCAAGATCCTGGACGACATCGCGCGCGAAAAGAACGCCAGCTACCACGACGCTTACATCGCCAAATACGGACCTCGCCCCGAGGATGCGCGGCGGCAATCCAATAGCAGCCCGTTCTAGCCGCCGTAGAGCGAGTCGATGACCTGCGCGGCCGTCCGCAGATCGACGTTCGTCTCGTCGCGGTATGCCTTCATCGCTGCCATTTTGTTGCCCGAGGCGACGAGCTGCCGCACATGATCGGACACTTCGGTGGTGGCGAGCGCCTGCGGATCGGGCATCGGCACGCCCGTCTGTTTGTAGAGATGCCGCACAAGCTGCTCGAGCGCGCGCAGCCGATCGTAGATGTCGCTGTCATTGGAGGCCATCGCGACATTCTGGCAGGGCCGAGTTATCCACAGGCCGGCTATCGAACGGCCCGGGTTGTCGGGCCCGCGACTTAGCGTGCGGTCATGACGAACTGGATCAATACGGTCAGCCGCGACCACGTCGAACGCGGTGTCCGCGGCCGTTTCACACAGGCGAACCACGGTAAGCCGAACATGTTGCGCAAGATGGTGCGGGGCGACTGGATCGTCTTCTACTCGCCGCGCACCGTCCACCCCGACGGCGACCCGTTGCAGGCCTTCACCGCCATCGGGCAGGTCGCCGACGACGAGCCCTATCAGGCGGCGGCGTCCGACGACGTCGGACCGTGGCGGCGCAACGTCGACTTCCTGTTCTGTGCCGAGACGCCGATCAAGCCCCTGATCGAGCAGCTCGACTTCATCGAGGACAAGAAGCGCTGGGGATACAAGTTTCGGTTCGGGGTCTTTCGGATCGACGACCACGACCTCGACGTGATCCGCTCGGCGATGACGGGATAGCGTTACTGTGACAAGGTGAGCAATACCGACATCGCCCCGGCCGAAGTGGCTTGCGCGGCATCGGCATTCACCGGTCTGCTGCATCCAAGAGAAGTCCCGTTGGGTGGCCCACGCGCCATCCGCGTGCGGCGCACCTTGCCGCAGCGGGAGCGGTCGCTGGTCGGGGCGTGGTGTTTCGCTGACCACTACGGGCCACATGACGTCCGCGATGGCGTCGGTATGGACGTGCCGCCACACCCGCACACCGGGCTGCAGACCGTCAGCTGGCTGTTCCAGGGTGAGGTCACCCATCGCGACAGCGCCGGCGTGCATGCCATGGTGCGGCCGGGTGAACTGAACCTGATGACGGCGGGGGCGGGCATCTGTCATTCGGAGGTCTCCACCGCCGCGACGACGGTCCTGCACGGGGTGCAGCTGTGGGTGGCGCTACCCGACGCCGATCGCGACACCGGCCGCGACTTCGCGCACTACGCGCCGCAACCCGTCGCCGTGCCGGGTGCCGTGCTGCGCGTGTTCCTCGGCGAACTGGCGGGTAGCCGGTCGCCCGTGCACACGTTCACGCCGCTGCTCGGCGCGCAGGTCGACCTCGAACCCGGCGCACGGGTTGACCTCGACATAGACCCGTCCTTCGAACACGGCGTGCTGCTCGACCAGGGCGGCCTCGAGACAGCCGGCACAACGCTCGATGTCGCCGACCTCGCGTTCCAGGGGATCGGCTGCAATGTCCTGTCGCTGCACAATCCGGGTGACGCGTCGACCCGCGCGATTCTGCTTGGTGGCCCGCCGTTCGGCGAGGAGCTGGTGATGTGGTGGAACTTCGTCGGCCGCAGGCACGACGACATCGCCGAGTACCGCCGGCTGTGGCAGGCGCGCGACGCCCGGTTCGGCGCCGTCGACGGCTACCGCGGCGCCGTCGACCGGCTACCCGCACCACCGCTTCCGAACGCCACGCTGCGCCCCCGGCCGAACCCGAACTCAGAAAGGATCACATGAGCCCGACAGACAAGACCGGCGCACCCACCGCCGTCACCGCCGAACCGGATCGCTTCACGATCGCCGTCGAGGGAAAGACGGTCGGCAGGGCCGAGTACCTCGATCGCGGCGAGAAGCGGGTCTTCACCCACACCGAGGTCGACAAGAACTACGAAGGACGCGGCCTGGCAACGATTCTCATCGGCGAGGCACTACAGAACACCCGAGACGCCGGCCTACGGATCAAGGCCACGTGCCCGATGGTCGCCGCCTACCTCCAGAAGCACGACGAATACTCCGACATCGTCGACGATTAAGGCTGACGATTAGGCCAGCTATCGTCTGTGGCGATGACGAATCATGGCCAGGCGTTCTTCAACGTCGACGGTGACGTGCTGGTGCCGACCCCGCTCGCGCGGGGGCCGTGGGGTTCGACGATCAGCGGTACCTACATCGGCGGCCTGCTCGGGCGGGCCATCGAACGCGCGGGCGGCGACCCCGAATTGCAGCCCGCGCGGCTGACCGTCGATCTGCTGCGGCCGGTCGCGCTTGCCGACCCGGTGCGGGTGGACACCAACGTCGAACGGGAGGGCAGACGAATTCGGCTGGTGGACGCGACGATGCGACAGAACGACACCGTCGTCGCCCGGGCCAGCGGGTTGTTCCTGCGCCGCGGCGAACAACCTCCCGACTCGGCGTGGACGATGCCGATCGAGATGCCGCCGCCGCCCGGTCAGCCGGTCGATCTGTCGGGTGACTTCACCATGGAACTGTGGGCCTACAGCACCAACTCGGAGTTGACCGCACCTAGCAACGATCTCAGCGAGTGGCGCCACGGCGGGCAGAAATTCGCGTGGGTGCGCGACGTCATCCCGCTGGTCAGCGGCGAGTCCATTACTCCGTTCGTCCGCGCGGCCATGGCCGGCGACGTGACAAGCTCGCTAACCCATTCCAGCGCAAGCGGTTTGAACTACATCAACGCCGACTACACGCTCACCCTGAGTCGGCTACCCGACGGTGAGTACATCGGTCTGGCGGGGCTGACGCACCACAGCCACGCAGGAGTGGCCACCGGAACGGCGACGATGTTCGATCACCTCGGCGCGATCGGCACCGGTGTGGCCACGGGTCTGGCCAACCCCGGCTTTCGACCGCCCAGCCGCCGTTAGCGCGGCTTCAGGATAAAGACCGGGATGTCGCGGTCGGTCCACGATTTGTAGGCATCGAAATCGGCGTAGGCCTCGACCAGTTTCGGCCAGAGCCGCTCCTTCTCCTGCGGGCTCGCGACCACCGCGTGCACCGCCCGCCGGTCGCGCCCGATCTCGATGTGCACATCAGGATCGGCGACCAGGTTGTGGTACCACTGCGGGTTCTCGTCGCGACCGCCCATCGACGCCACGATGATCACGTCATCGCCGTCATTGATGTAGACCAGCGGCGAGGCGAACAGCTTGCCGGACTTGCGGCCCTTGTGTTCGAGCAGCAGCGTCGGCACCGGTTTCTTGGCTCCCGCGCCGACGCGCCAGTTGCCGCCGATCTTGCCGCCGCTTTTGCGGTACACCCAGGCGTGCGCGCGACCCGCGTAGCGCATCACCGTCTTCACGAACGGCGCGTTCAGTTGCTTGGGCTTCTTGTCTGCGTCCATTGCCATCAACCTAGGTACTGGGCGGTGCTGCCGCCGATCGGCATCGGATCCATACCGAGCTTGCGGTGATCCCAGCTACGCAACCGGCCGGGCACCACCCGCACACAGATCCGGTTGTGCATCATCGCGTCGACGAACGGACGCATCTCGTCGGTGTAGGGGCCGGTGTAGCGCTCCCAGACGCTTTTCCCAACACGCAGATTGGTTTCCGGGTCGTCGATTATCTCGGCGCGCCCGTCAATGGAGACCCCGCGCAGGGTGTCGTAGCTCTGGCCGTCCTCGATCATCACCGTGATGGTCGGATCGCGGCGCAGGTTGACCGCCTTCTGCGATTTCGCCTTGGTCTCGAACCAGATCTCGCCGTCGACGACGGCGTACCACATCGCGACCAGGTGCGGCCGGCCGTCCGGCAGCACGGTGGCCATCGTCGCCGTGCGACTTCGCTCGATGAATTCGACGATTTCCCCGTCGGACATGACGATTTTCGACCGCTCGTTCTTACCCACGATCGAATACTTTCAGGTCCGCACCGGGTTGACCGTCACCGGGATGCCGTTGAGCGCCCCGTTGCCGGATGGTTCGTCGATGAACGTCGGCGGCGACAGCACATTCGTGTTGACCCCGGGCGAGCCGTTCGCGACGGCCATCCGGGTGCCTTCCTTGCCGTGGCCCCAGCCGTGCGGCATCGACACCACGCCGGGCATGATCGCGTCGGTCACCTCGACCGGCACGTCGATGTGGCCGCCCGACGACGTGACCGTGACCAGGTCGCCGGTCTGCACCTCGCGACGCTTGGCGTCGTCGTCGTGCATCAGCAGGGTGCAGCGGTCCTTGCCCTTCATCAGCGGCCCCACATTGTGCAGCCACGAGTTGTTGGACCGCAGATGGCGTCGGCTCACCAGAACCAGTTCGTCGGCCGGCCGCTCGAGGCGCGCGGCCAGCCGGGGCAGGTCGTCGAGCAGGTACTGCGGTGCCAGCCGGATCTTGCCGTCGGATGTGCCGAGCACATCGGGCACCTGCGGGATCATCGGGCCGAAGTTGATGCCGTTGGGGTTTGCCTTCAACTTCTCGAGGGTCACCCCGTCGGGGTACTTCCCGTACTGGTCACCGAACGGCCCGGTGCGCAGCGTGAAGTCGAGGATCCGCTCGGGTCCGCCGAGCTTGTAGAGGTTGCGGATCTCGGCACCATCGAGTCCCTTTGTGTAGGCCATGTAGTCGAAGAAGCCGTCGTCGATCGCGGCGACATCGACGTCTTCGGCGGGCACGCCGGTGCACAGGCCGGTCAGCCGGATCAGGATCTCCCACTCCTGCGGTGCGTCGCGATCCGGTCGGGCGAAGACCGGCGCCGAGTAGTTGGCGATGCTGTTGATCGCGAAGTTGAGGATCAGGTCGTCGTGATGTGGCTGCTCCAGCGGCGACGATCCCGGCAGGATCACATCGGCGTGCCGGGTGGTTTCGTTGAGCCACAGGTCGACGGCGATCATCGCATCCAGTGTCGGCAGCACCTCGTCGAGCTTGTGGCCTGCCGGGGTGGACAGCACCGGGTTTCCCGCGACGGTGATCAGCGCCCGGATCTGACCTTCGCCCGGGGTGGCGATCTCCTCGGCGAGACACGACACCGGCACCTGGCCCAGCACTTCCTTGGCGCCGCGGACACGGGTGCGGAAGCGCCCGAACTCCGGGGCGCCGTCCTCGAGCCCGGGTATCGGCTGCACCGTGACCGACCACGCGGCTGCCCGGGGGAACATGGCACCGCCCTCGACGTCGAAGTGGCCGGACAGGATGTTGACGACGTCGACGAGCCAGCTGGCCAGGCTGCCGAATTCCTGGTTGCAGGTGCCGATCCGGCCGTAGACGACCGCGCGCGGCGTGGCGGCGAGTTCACGCGCCAGTTCGCGGATGCGCTCGGAGTCGATGCTGGTGGCGGCCGCGACCCGTTCAGGTGGCCAGTCGGCGGCCACTTCGCGCAGCCGGTCCAGGCCGTCGACGTGCAGCGCGAGATTCCCGAGGTCGACGAGGTTCTCGGCGAACAGCGTGTGGGCGACGGCCAACAGCAGAGCGGCATCGGTGCCTGGCGTGATCGGCAGCCACTCGTCGGCCCGCGCCGCGGTCGCGGTGCGCACCGGGTCGATCACAATCACCTTGCCGCGCTTGCGGATTCCATCGATGATGCCCATCACGTCGGGCGCGGCGAGCAACGACCCCTGCGATGCGGCCGGGTTGGCGCCCATCACGACGAGCAGGTCGGTGCGTTCGATGTCGGGCACGGGGAAGCTCCACCAGCCGCCGTACATCAGATGCGACGACAGGTTCTTGGGCCACTGGTCGACGGTGCCGGGCGAGTAGCTGAGCGGGATGCCCGACATCCCGAGCAGCACACCGGTGTAGCGGCCGAGCGAGAACGAGTGCGCCAGCGGGTTGCCGGTGTAGCACGTCACCGCGCCGATGCCGTGCTCGGAGATGACAGGGGCGAGCAGTTCGGTGCAGCGCCGGAAGGCGACGTCCCAGCTGACCTCCTGCCATTGGCCGTCGACCTTGATCATCGGCCGCCGGATCCGGTCGGGATCCTCGTGCAGGGCGCCAAGCGTCGCACCCCTGGGACAGATATGCCCACGGCTCCAGGTGTCGTCGCGGTTGCCGCGGATCGCGGCGACCTTGCCGCCCTTGACCTGAATCTCCAAGCCGCACATGGCTTCACACAGCGGGCAGGTATATAGGTGCCGGCCGTCTTCACCGGTCGCGGCCACCGGCTTGGTCATTCCCGCGGTCATCGCCACCTCCATTGGACCTTTGTTGTGACACACTGTATCGACAACCTGCCGACGGGAGAAGCGGAATCGTGAACGGGGGCACGGCGCCTTCGCGGCACCGGCGACAGGGATCGCGCCGCGATCCGGCGATCGACGAGGCGGTGCTTGCCGCGACTCGGGCGCTGCTGGTCGAGCGCGGCTACTCGGCGACGACCATCGACCTGATCGCTGCCACCGCGGGCGTGAGCAGGCCCGCCGTCTACCGCCGGTGGAAATCGAAGGCCCAGCTGGTGCACGAAGCCGTCTTCCCCGACCTCGGCCAGGAACCGCCCCAGGACGACTTCGTCGCCGAGATCTCCCGCCTCTGCGCAGGCGCCGTCCAGATGTACCGCGATCCGGCTGTGCGCGAGGCGATTCCGGGTCTGATGGTCGACCTTCGGTCGGACCGAGGGCTGCGCCGGATGATCAGCGATCGCCTGGAGGCGGCCGCCCGCAGTCAGCTCGCGGGCAGGGTTGACGATGCGGCCGCTGCGGGGGTGGCGCGACGCGGGATCAGCGCCGACATCCTGATGGACATGATCGCCGGCGGCGCCTGGTATGCGGTGTGCGTGCGGCACGTGACCAACACCGATCGCGCGGCCAGGGAGTTGACCGATCTCGTTTTGCACGGTGTGCTGAGCGGGTCGCCCGCGGACGAGAGGAGCACCCAAAGTTCTTAAAGACATTCGCGAACTGACCAACGACCCGGAGGCGTACGCGGCCGAACTCCGCAGGCGCTGGGGTGGGCTGCTGAGCTACCGCTACATCGGCCGCTTTCACGCATCGATGGACAACGGGGTCGCCGACGAAACCGTCACGATGCGCCGCGACATGCGCAATCCGAGCGGCGGCCTGCTGCTCGCCGTACTCGGCATCGCATCGCCGGACAGCGGCGGTGTCTCCGATCTGGAGGCGGTTCCCAACCCCGTCATCTGGTCCTGTCAGGTGCTCGACCCCGGACGCGATATCAAGCGCTTCGAGGTCAGAACCGAGGTGCTCAAGCAGGGACGGCAGATGGCCTACAGCCGATCGACGATCGTCGACGCCGACAAACCGAGCCGGGTCCTAGCGCTCACCGAAGGTCAGGGCGTCAGCATCGGCGTTCCCCCCGAAGGGTTAACGAAGATGGAGCACGTCCCCCTCGAGGTGGTCGACTCCCCCGACCTGCCGCCGCTGTGGCAGGCCTTCGGCGGAGCCTGCAGACCCGACGGCCACTGGGTGCTGCCGGAGCTGTCGGCGGAGGTGGCCTCGCCCGACGCAGCGCTTCACATCGGGCCGCAGTTCGTCATCCTCGAAACCGCCGCATTCGATGTGGCCTGCGGCGCGGCGGGAACCGATCAACTGCAGGGCATGTCGGCGCACGTGATGTTCCTCGCCCGCGGGAAGGTCGGACCGTTCCGTGTCGAGGCACAGCCGCTTGTCGGCGCCGACGGCGCCATCGCCGTACGCGCCCTGCTGCACGACGAGGGCAACGGTGACAAGGCGATCACCGCGGGGTCTTACGTCTTTCAACACGCATAGAGCACTACAGCTGCTCGGCGAACTCGTTGCGTCAGGCGGTGATTCGCATCTCGGTGACGCGGTCGTCGGCGATGCGGAAGGTGAAGGTGCTCGGTCCGTTGAACCCGTCGCCGCCGACCTGAGCGATCACGATGACTTCGGCATCGTCGGTGTAATAGAAGTGAACGACCTTGAGCGTGACGCGCTTTCCGATGAACTCGCTATCGCTCCACCGTTGGATTTCCCGAGGGCCGTTGAACCTGCGTCCCCAGTCGTCCACGATCCCGACGTAGGGGGTGAACGCGTCCAGGAAGGCCTCGGTGTCACCCAGGTTGGCGGCGTCGATCAGCGTGCGTACCGCTGGGTGCAGCACAGGGGGCATGGTCATCTTTCGTTTCAGGGACAGCCGGGTCGCGACGACGACAGGACGTGTATCGAGTCGGTCCCGGTTGGGTCGACGACCGTGCTGGCGCTGCGGCCCCACCATGAGGCGATCAGCTCGCCGCGCTCAACGCAGCGATGTGTCCCGCCTGCGTGCCGCCGTCAACAGAGGCGTTGTCACTATCGGGTGGTGTAGCCGCCGTTGGCGAGGATGGTCTGGCCCGTGATCCACCAGCCGTCACTGACCAGGAACCGCACCAGCGGAACGATATCCTTCGGATCGGTCAGCCCGGTCGCGGTGAACTTCGATAGATCGGCTGCGTTCTGATTGTATTCGGCCGAATCTTTCGTTTCCTGCCCGTAGAAGAACGGCGTTTCCATCGGCCCCGGCGCTACCGCGGTGACGGAAATACCCCGTTCGCCAAACTCTTTGGACGCCGCACGGGTGAAGTGCTCGACCGGTGCCTTGGAGCCGGCGTAGATCGAGTACAAGCCGGTGAACGCCGACAGCAGCGATGTCACCAAAGTGACGATCTTGCCCCGATCCGACAGCTTTTCGCCGGCTTGCTGAATAAAGAACAGCGCGGTCTTGGCGTTGACCGCGAAGATCTTGTCGTAGTCCTCTTCGGTGATCTCCCGAAGGGGTTTCTTGATCACCATCCCCGTGGTGTTGATAGCGATGTCGATCGGTCCGATCGCTTCCTTGGCGTCGTCGAACAACTTGCTCACCGCCGCTGCACTGGTCAAATCGGCCTGAAGCAGATGTACGGCCGCCCCCGCCGCCGAGACGGCGGACGCGGTTTCTTCGGCAGCCGAGCGGGTGGCCTCGCTGTTGTAATGCACCGCGACTGCTCGCGCACCTTGCGCCGCGAGGTCGCGAGAGATCAGTCCGCCCAGGTTCTTCGCCCCACCGGCGATGAGAACGTTCTTGCCTGTGATGGTGTTGTCAGCCACCATTCCTCCTCCGTGAGTTTGCGGCGGGAACAGTATCGTGAGCTACTTCTGTACACCTTCGAAAAAGTCGCCACTTGCGAAAAGCACGTACGGAGGGCAAGCGACATGCAGGTATGGGACGGCCGGCGCCCGCGCAGTGACCGCGCCGTTGTGTCTGAGCGAGGAATGAGCCTGCAAGGTCTGGACTTCCGCTTCGTTGCGGAGACGGTTACTGCTCCGACCGACTGGTGCTTCCAGGAACCACATCATGTATTCGTCGTGC
Organism: Mycolicibacterium stellerae; assembly: GCF_003719305.1. Classification (GTDB taxonomy): domain Bacteria; phylum Actinomycetota; class Actinomycetes; order Mycobacteriales; family Mycobacteriaceae; genus Mycobacterium; species Mycobacterium stellerae. Next base: position 6,514 of record NZ_RARC01000040.1, on the reverse strand, counting down.
ACCGCCGTGGCGACCTCAAGTCGATGGAGATCGACTTCGAGAGCGGCCCGTCGGGCCGATGTCTCCCGCGAATCGGCGACGTATGGGTGATTCCCGCCGAGCACCGTTACGCGGCGCTGGCGCAGGGTGCCATGGTCGGATTCTGCGAGATCATCGTGCCCACAACCAAACTCGGCGAACAAGACTTGCTGCCACGGGTGGGCTACCAGGACACACTGCTGCATCGTCTCGTCGAGCGTCTTGCAGGCCAGGCAAACCAGGACGGTGCGGCAGCGACGTTATTTCGACAATCACTTGCAGAGACCCTGCAATTTCACATCGCCGACCAGTACGGGGCGCAGCCCAAGCCACAACACCTTGGCGGCAGTGGGCGCCAACTCGATCGACTCAACCAACAGGTAGTGATCGATTACCTGGAGACCGAGTTGGACAGCCGAATCGACCTCGACGTGCTGGCGCAGGCCGTCGGGATGAGCACCAGCAGTTTCCTGTCCGCCTTCTCGGCGGCCTTCGGGACGACTCCCCACCAATACTTGATCGAACAGCGCATCCGACGGGCCAAGACCCTGCTTACCGGTACGACGGCCAGCGTGACCGAGATCAGCGCGGCTGTCGGATTCTCCACCCCAAGCCATTTCGCCACCACCTTCAAGCAGCGAGTCGGCGTCAGCCCGACCACCTATCGCAACTCCGTGTGACAGAGCTGAGTTGTCCCGGTTTCGCCGGTCAGTCGTCGCTCTTCTGCACTTCTGCTGCCGATCGCCTCTTGACCTCGCCGAGCAATGCGTTCATCTCGCTGAGCAATGCATCGAGCGACCTCTCGGTGAAGTCCCTGGTGAGAGGGCTTGGTTCCACCCCGACCAGCTCGCTGCTGGACAGGTAACCGGCCGCCACCAGCGCTTCGACGGGCGAATGTCGGTAGGCGCGCGCCAGGGCGACCGCGGCTTCGGCGCCGGGGGAATGGGAACCGCGTTGCCAACGGGAGATACTGGACTGATCGATACCGGTGGCGGCGGCGATGTCTTTCTGTGACGCATTGCCGGTCACCGCCGCGACATACCGCCACCATGTCGAGTCTCCGGCCACCAGACCACGGTATTACACGCCGACCTCGGCGGCATATCAGTGAGATGGGCGGTCTGACAACCGCAAAAAGGCGATCTCGAGTGGGGCAAGCCGGCTCAACTGACCCCGCCGGCGACACAAAGGGCGCAAAGTGAGGCGATGACGGCGCCTCTTGCCCATTGTGGGCCCGCCTCCACCCGGGGCCGGCGGGTTGCACGGCTAACGTGACCGCGCTCGAGGAGCTACTCGCGGTCGTGGGCGATGCACGAGGCGCGCAGGCCGGTGATCGGCTGTGTGAGGCGTGCGTCGCACTGTTCGACGTCGACGCCGCCGCGATTTCACTCATCTTCGACGGCGTCGACATCGGCATCCTTGGCGCCAGCGGGACCACCGCGCGGGAACTGGACGAACTGCAATTCACCGTCGGCGAAGGGCCCTGCCTTGATGCCGTCGCCCACCGCATCCCCATCTTCGTCCTGGATCTGGCCGACCCCCGTGAGGTGTCGTGGCCCGCTTACCGCCCTGCGCTGCTTGCCCGTGAGATCCGCGGTGTTTACGCGCTGCCGATCGTGATCGCCGGGCAGTTTGTCGGCGCACTGGACCTGTTCCGGAATCTTCCCGGGCTGTTAGCGGCCGATGACCTGACCGGCGTGCTCGCCGCCGCCGACCTCGCCCAGCTGCCGTTCCTGGACTTTGTCGGTACCGACCTGGAGACCGCGCTCACCGATCCCGACAGCGACGCCTGGGCCGAACTGGACACCCTGTCCCGCACCGAGGTCAGCCAGGCCACCGGCGCCCTGGTTGCACAGCTCGAGGTGGCGCCTGCGGCCGCTCTGCTGCGGCTCCGCGCGCACGCCTACGTCACCGGTCGTAGCGCCACCGACATCGCCCTCGACATCCTTGCCCACCGACTCGAACTGGAGGCCGACTAATGGCTGAGCTCCCGCGTGAAACCCATGTCCTGGACGCGGTGGTTTCCCTGGTCGACACCCTCCTCGACGACTTCGACGTCGTTGACCTGCTCATCCAACTGACCGAGCAATGTGCTGCCCTCCTCGACATCGCATCGGCGGGGCTGCTGCTCGCCGACCCCCGCAGCCGGCTCCACCTGATGGCCGCAACCACCCGAAAGACCCGCGACCTGGAGTTGTTCCAGCTGCAGTCCCACGAAGGACCGTGCCTGGACAGCTACGCCAGCGGGCAACCGATCTCGGTGGTCGACCTGCAGTCCGAACACCAACGATGGCCACGGTTCGCGGCGGCCGCGACCGAAGCCGGCTTTGCCTCGATTCACGCGGTGCCCATTCGCGCGGCCAGCACGGTGCTGGGTGCCCTGGGCCTATTCGGGACAAACGTCGGAAAACTCAACAGCGCTGACCTGCTCGTCGGCCGAACCCTGGCCCACGTCGCCTGTGTCGCGATCCTGCAGGAACGGGCACCCACTGCTCAGACCGTCCTGTCCCCGCTACGGAACGCCTTGGTCAGCCGGATTGTCGTCGACCAGGCCACGGGATTTCTGCATGAGCATTTCGATCTGCCCCTCGACGAAGCATTCACGCTGCTCCGCCGTTACGCCCGAGATCACAACAAGCACCTGACCGACGTGTCCCGACAGCTGGTCACCGAACCCGACGCACGGCGCTTGCTTCTCCCTGAAATCGCAAGGGTGGCATCAGACCCCTCCCTGACGGATTCGCCGACTGCATCGGCGTCAAACCGAAAGGACACGGCCGAAGGGCTTTGACGAATCGGGGCAACCTGTCGCCGATCACGCGGGTCATGGGTAACCCATGACCCGACTCATCACATTGTGGGCGAAGGGGGACTTGAACCCCCACGTCCCGAAGGACACTGGCACCTGAAGCCAGCGCGTCTGCCATTCCGCCACTCGCCCCAACAACCGGGGGAGCCTATCAAATAAGCATCCCCGATCCCCAACCGTACCGATTCGGCCCAGAGGCCCGCCACCAGCACCTGGACGATTCTCAGAGTTCTGTTGGTCCCGCATCGGTGTGCGGTGCCGATACCATGCAATGTGACAGGTGTGGTTACACGACACGCGGGTGACCGGGCATCTGATCGGAAGTGACCGACGACGGCGAGTGAGGCAGGCGATTGGATGGGTCTTGTCGACCGCATCGAGCGCAAGCTTGAGTCGACCGTGGGCGACGCCTTCGCGCGGGTGTTCGGCGGATCGATTGTGCCGCAAGAGGTCGAGTCCATGCTGCACAAAGAAGCCGGCTCCGGTGTGCGGGAATTGGCGGGTGGCAGGATTTTGGCGCCGAACGAGTACGTCATTACCCTCAGCGTGGCCGACTTTCAGAAGGTGAGCGCTGACCCGGACCTGACATCGGCCACTTTTGCCCGGCACTTGGAGGGTTACATCCATGAGCAGGGGTGGCAAACGTATGGTGATGTGGTCGTTAGGTTCGAGCAGTCAGCGAACCTGCACACCGGACAATTTCGCGCTCGTGGTGCCGTCAACCCCGACTCCACCACCGGCGAACCCGCCCCAGTACAACCAGACCGCGCGTACACCGCAGAACCAGGAGTACAACCGATGACCGACAACCCGAATTACCGCGGAGGCCAGGGACAGGGGCGGCCCGACGACTATTACGACGACCGGTACGGGCGCCCCGAGGAGCGGGAAGGCGGCCAGGAGCCCCGCGGCCAGTACCCGCCGCCGGACCCGCGGGGCTATCCGCCCCAGCAGGGCGACCCCGGCTACGGCCAGCGGCCCGGCTACCCCGAACAGGGCGGCTACCCCGAGCAAGGTGGCTACCCCGACCAGGGCGGCTACCCACCGCAGCAGTACGAGCAGCGCCCGCCTGCCGGTTACGGCCCGCCGCCTGGTGGCGGCTACCCCGACCAGGGCGGCTACCGGCCTGCGCCAGGTGGCTACCCGCCGCCAGGTGCGCCCGCCGGCGATTACGGCGGCGACTACGGCCGTCCACCGTCAGCTCCGCCTGCGTCCCCACCGCGACCGGACGACTACGGCCGCCCGCCTGCCGGCTATCCCGACCAGGGCGGCTACCCCGAGCAGGGCGGCGGCTACCCTGACCAGGGTGGCGCCTATCAGGATCCGGGCTACGGCGGTCAGCAGTACGGCCGCCAGGAGTACGCCCAGCCCGACTACGGCCGCTACGGTGAGCCGCCTGCTGCCGGCGGCTACGCCGACCCGGGCTACGGCGAGCCCGCTCCCGGTGGGTACGACTACGGTCAACCCCCCGCTGCGCCTGCCGGAGGCTACGGCGGCTACGGGCAGGGTGACTATCCCGCCGGCGGTGCCAACATCACCCTTCAGCTCGACGACGGCAGCGGCCGGACCTATCAGCTGCGCGAGGGTGCCAACGTGATCGGACGCGGCCAGGACGCTCAGTTCCGGCTGCCAGACACCGGCGTCTCCCGTCGACATCTCGAGATCCGGTGGGACGGCCAGGTCGCGCTGTTGGCCGATCTCAACTCCACCAACGGCACCACCGTGAACAACGCGCCGGTGCAGGAGTGGCAGTTGGCCGACGGCGACGTGATACGACTCGGGCACTCCGAGATCATCGTCCGCGTCCACTGACGGGCACGGCCGGTCGCAGCACGGGGACAAGCTCTCTGCTTCCCCTTCACTCCGCTGGCTGTCCAAGTATCGTGACGTTGCCGAGGGGCGGGCACGGAGAGGACGTCAGATGCAGGGATTAGTGCTGCAGCTGACGCGCGTCGGATTCCTGTTGTTGCTCTGGCTCTTCATCTGGTCGGTGTTGCGGATCCTGCGCACCGACATCTACGCGCCGACCGGCGCGGTGATGGTCCGGCGCGGACTCGCGTTGCGCGGTTCGCTGCTGCCGTCGCGGCAGAAACGTCACACCGCCCGCACCCTCGTAGTGACCGACGGCGCGCTGTCGGGCACCCGCATCACACTCGGCGGGCAACCGGTGCTGATCGGCCGCGCCGACGACTCCACTCTGGTGCTGACCGACGATTATGCGTCGACGCGGCACGCCCGGCTGTCGCAACGGGGTTCGGAATGGTACGTCGAAGACCTAGGATCGACCAACGGCACATACCTTGACAGGGCGAAGGTGACTACGGCGGTACGTGTTCCATTAGGCACGCCGGTTCGAATCGGCAAAACGGTGATCGAGCTGCGCCCATGACCCCGCGCACGCGAGGAGCAATGTGACCCTCGTTCTTCGTTACGCGGCGCGCAGCGACCGCGGCCTGGTCCGGGCCAACAACGAGGACTCGGTATACGCGGGCGCGCGCCTGCTGGCGCTGGCCGACGGCATGGGCGGTCATGCGGCAGGCGAGGTGGCCTCCCAACTGGTGATCGCCGCGCTGGCGCATCTCGACGACGACGAGCCAGGTGGCGACCTGCTCTCCAAGCTCGACGGCGCGGTCAGGGAAGGTAACTCGGCGATCGCTGCACATGTCGAGGCCGATCCCGAACTCGAGGGCATGGGCACCACGCTCACCGCAATCCTGTTCGACGGCAACAGACTTGGACTGGTGCACATCGGTGACTCTCGCGGCTACATGCTGCGCGACGGTGAGCTGGCCCAGATCACCAAGGACGACACCTTCGTCCAGACGCTGGTCGACGAGGGCCGGATCACCGCGGAGGAGGCGCACAGCCACCCGCAACGGTCGCTGATCATGAGGGCGCTCACCGGGCACGAAGTCGAACCCACGCTGATCGTGCGCGAGGCCCGTGCCGGGGACCGTTACCTGCTGTGCTCTGACGGGCTGTCCGACCCGGTCAGCCATGACACGATCCTCGACGCCCTGCAGATACCGGATGTTGCCGAAAGCGCCGACCGGCTCATCGAACTCGCGCTGCGCGGCGGCGGACCCGACAACGTCACGGTGGTCGTCGCCGACGTCATCGACTACGACTACGGGCAGACCCAGCCGATCCTGGCGGGCGCGGTGTCAGGGGACGACGACCAGGTTGCCCCGCCAGATACCGCTGCGGGACGCGCTTCTGCCTTCAACCCCCGGCGTACCGAAGCCAAACGTGTTGTCGCGCAACCGGAAGAGATTCCTCGCCGCCCGCGCTCACGCCGCAAAATGCTGATCGCCGCGGCGTTGCTGATCCTCGTGGTGCTGGCCGGGCTGGCCGTCGGCAGGGAGATCGTCCGCAACAACTACTACGTCACCCAACACGACGGCACGGTGTCGATCATGCGCGGTGTTCAGGGTTCCTTTCTCGGATACCAGCTCCAGGAGCCTTACCTCCTTGGTTGTCTGAACGAACGAAATGACCTGTCGCTCATCAGCGCCGGGCAATCCAACGGCAACCTCAACTGCCGCATGCTCAATGTCAACGACATGCGCCCTTCGGAGCGGGCACAGATCATCGCCGGCCTGCCGTCGGGCAGCCTGGACAACGCCATCGGTCAGATCGAGGAGCTGGCGCGCAGCTCGGTACTCCCCTGTCTCTTATCCCCATCTT
>NZ_RARC01000004.1 GCF_003719305.1 Mycolicibacterium stellerae | reverse complement strand
GCCGATGATCCTGCTCGCCGTCGGCTCAGTGGCATCCGGCGCCCTGTTCGCCATCGGCGGCACCCTGGCGCACTGGCTCCAACCCGTCGTCGGCGCCCACGAAGCACACCACGCCCTACCCGCCTGGGTCGTCACCATCATCGTGCTCTCCGTCGTCGCCATCGGCATCCTCATCGCCTACCGCATGTACGCACAAAAGCCGGTCCCCGACACCGCACCCCAAGACGTGACAGCACTCACCGTGGCCGCCCGCAAAGATCTGTACGGAGACACCATCAACGAAACCCTACTGATGAAATCGGGCACCCGGCTGGTGAGTACGTCAGAAGCGCTGAACGACAGCGTCATTGACGCAGCGGTCGAAGCGATCGCCGGGGCGGTCGCACACACCTCGAGCAGGGTGCGCCGTTGGCAGACGGGATACGCCCGCTCCTACGCGCTCACGATGCTCGCCGGATCAGCGGTCGTCGTGGCCGCCCTCGTAGTTGTGGGGCTGTCGTGATCGATGCACCTTGGCTCTCCATCCTGTGGGTCGGCCCGGTAGCCGGCGCAGGCATCGTGATGCTGTTGCCACGCCGTGGACTCGCGAAGGGCGTGGGGCTCATTGTCTCACTGGCGGTCCTGACCGTCGCAAGCCTGCTCGCGGTCGGATTCGACGTCACGGGCGATCGGTATCAGTTCGTCGAAACCCACACGTGGATTCGATCTTTCGGCGCCGGGTACACCGTCGGCGTCGATGGCATCGCACTGGCGCTTGTCCTGCTCACCGCGGTGCTGGTGCCGCTGCTGATCGTCGCCGGCTGGAACGACGCCGACGACGCCCCATTGGCGGCGGGGACGTACGTGGCTCTGATGCTGGCGGTTGAATCGATGGTCATGCTGTCATTCGTCGCGCTCGACGTGTTGTTGTTCTACGTCGTATTCGAAGCAACACTGATTCCCCTCTACTTCCTCATCGGTCGATTTGGTGGAAACCGCACCGGACCTGATCACACTGACTCCGCGGCGTCCAAAGCCGCGCTGAAGTTCTTTCTGTACAACCTGTTCGGCGGGTTGATCATGCTCGCCGCGATCATCGGCCTGTACGCGGTATCCGCAGGATCAGGGCCTGGCACTTTGGATTTCCAGTCGCTTCTGAGCATCGCGCCCGAAACCGAACCGACTGTCCAGAAGCTTGTGTTCCTCGGCTTCATGGTGGCGTTTGCGATCAAGGCTCCGCTGTGGCCGTTTCACACCTGGCTGCCAGGGGTCGCCACGTCGGCGAAACCGGCGACCGCGGTGCTGATGATGGCCATCGTGGACAAGGTCGGCACCTTCGGCATGCTGCGCTACTGCCTGCAGTTGTTCCCCGACGCCTCAGCGTATTTCCGGCCGCTGATCATCACCCTGGCCGTCATCGGCATCGTCTACGGCGCGATACTGGCCATCGGCCAGACCGACGTGATGCGGCTGATCGCCTACACCTCCATCTCGCACTACGGCTTCATCATCCTCGGCATCTTCGTGATGACCAGCCAAGGCCAATCGGGTTCGACGCTGTACATGGTCAACCACGGCATCTCAACCGCCGCACTGTTCCTGATCGCCGGGTTCCTGGTATCGCGCAGAGGAACCCGCCTAATCAGCGCCTACGGCGGCGTACAGAAGGTCGCCCCGGTATTGGCAGGCACCTTTCTCATCTCAGGCCTCTCCGCTCTCGCGCTCCCTGGACTCGCACCGTTCATCAGCGAATTCCTGGTGCTCATCGGCACATTCACCCGATATCCGCTTGCCGCCATTGTGGCGAGCACGGCGCTGGTGCTTTCGGCGATCTACATCCTGTGGATGTACCAACGGATGATGGGCGGCCCGGTCGCCGAAGGCAACGACCGGCTACGTGACCTGATCCCCCGCGAACTGGCGGTGGTGACGCCGCTGATCGCGCTGCTGCTGGTGCTCGGCGTGTACCCGAAACCCCTGCTCGATGTGATCGATCCCGCGGTCACCCACACCATCAGCACCATCGACCAACCCGATCCCGCACAGAAGATCGCCGCCAAATGACACTGCCAGCACCGAATGTCGAATTCGCCGCCCTCTCACCAATGCTCATCGTGTTCGGCGCCGGTGTCCTTGGCGTCCTTCTCGAAGCGCTACTCCCTCGGCATCTCCGGTACCGTGCCCAGCTGGGTGTGAATTGCATCGCGCTCGGCGCAGCTTTCGTCGCCGTCGTACGCCAGGCGGGCCATCGCGGTCACGCCGTCATGGGTTCGGTCACAATCGACGGTCCGACGCTGATTCTGCAAGGCGCCATCCTGTTGGCGGGTGCTGTCGCGATCGCACCACTCGGTGAACGTCGACTCGCCGCATTCGCACCACAGGGATCGACCGTTCCCGGCAGCGCCGAGGAGCGAGACGCCATGCGGGCAGGTGTTCTGCAGACCGAGGTATTTCCGCTGTTCATGTTCGCGGTTGGTGGAATGTTGTTGTTCCCGGCGGCGTCGGATCTATTGACGATCTTCATTGCCCTCGAGGTGCTCTCGCTGCCGCTGTATCTGCTCTGCGGGCTGGCTCGACATCGTCGGTTGCTCTCCCAGGAGGCGGCGCTGAAGTATTTTCTGCTCGGCGCATTCTCATCCGCAATGTTTCTCTACGGCATAGTGCTGATCTACGGCTACGCAGGCACCCTCACGCTATCGGGTATCGCCACCTCGATCGACGACCGCGGCCAGACGTCGCTGGTACTGACCGGAGTCGCCCTATTGACCGTCGGGCTGCTGTTCAAAGTTGGCGCGGTTCCATTTCATTCGTGGATCCCGGATGTGTATCAGGGCGCGCCGACACCCGTCACGGCGTTCATGGCTGCGGCGACGAAGCTCGCCGCGTTCGGCGCCATGCTGCGGATCTTCTACGTGGGGCTGCCCGGGCTTGCCGCGGACTGGCGGCCGGTGCTGTGGGGCATTGCGGCCCTGACGATGGTGGTGGCCGCCGTGCTGACGATCGTTCAAACGGATATCAAACGGTTGCTCGGTTATTCGGCGGTGGCCAACGTCGGGTTCCTGCTGCTGGGCGTGTCCGGGACCGAGGCCGGCCTCTCGTCGACGTTGTTCTATCTGATCGCTTACGGCCTCACCACATTAGGGGCGTTCGCCACCGTCACGATGATCCGCGCCGCAAACGGCGAGGAGGAAACCGACACCTCGCGGTGGGCGGGACTCGGGCGGCGCTCCCCCGCGGTCGCCTGCGCAATGGCTTTGTTCCTGTTGGCGATTGCCGGCATTCCGCTTACCAGTGGCTTCGTCAGCAAGTTCGCGATCTTTGCCGCCGCCGCAGCCGACGGCGCCGCGATACTTGTTGTTGTCGGCGCACTTACCAGTGTGGTCGCCGCGTACGCCTACGCGCGCGTGATCGTGACGATGTTCTTCGCCGTGCCGGACACTTATGCGCCCGCCGCGGCCCGGCCTGCATTGGCGACCGCGGCGGTCGTCACCGTGGCCGCGGCGGGCACCGTTCTGCTCGGTGTACTTCCACAACCGTTGCTCGATCTGACGATCCATGCCGGGGACTTCGTCCACTAGGCGATATGCCGGCAGGCGGGGCACCCCTCGACTACCCCCATCTGGGGGCAGTAATCCCCGCACTGGGACGGCAGGATGGTAGCCAAGGACGTCGGAAGAAGGAGCATCGAAATGAGCCATACACCTGCATATTTCGCCCCCTTGATGATGTCTTCGCTCGTTCCCGTTGCAGGTGATCGCGTGCGGGTCGCCCACGGTGTTTTCGGGAGACTTGGCCGGGTCTCCTCGACCACACCGGGCCACATCGTCGTGCAATACGACCGCGGCGGCCGCGAGATCATCGATCAGACTCGACGCTCGGTCTGGGTGCTCCAGTAGCACAACAAAACGGGGGCGGCGCATCGAACCGCGCCGCCCCCGCTTTTCATTCAGGCAGGTTGGAGTTCGTTACGAAGCCGCGCCGCGGCACCGTTGGCGGCGACACGCTCAATCAGGGCCGCCTGGCCGTCGGCAACACGACCCGGGTCACCGCGCCATGCTGCCAACGCGGGAGAGACCAACGCACGGCCAAACGAGAACGTCAGTGGCCACGGCGTTCTGTGCGATTGCATCGCCTCAAGATTGGCGGTCGCACGCTGCGGGGGCTGTCCGCCGGACAAGAAGGCAACGCCTGCAAGGTCGCCCGGCCACGCCCTCAAGACCCCGACCGTCATCTCGGCTATCGCCTCAGGAGTGGCCTGCCTGCCATATCCCTCGCCCTCGAGAACCATGTTCGGCTTCAGCACGATCCCGGCCAAATCGACATTGAGTAGCGCCAGTTCGGATCGCACCGCGGTGTGAACCTCGGCCGTCACGTCCCTGCACACACCGCGGTTGTGCGTACCGTCCATGAGCACCTCGGGTTCGACGATAGGCACGATTCCCGCCTCCTGGCAGGCAGCGGCATAACGCGCCAGGGCACTCGCGTTCGCCCTTATCGCGCCGCGCGTCGGGGTGTCGCCGGTGATCGTGAACACGGCACGCCACTTGGCGAACGCCGCTCCCATTTCCGCATATTCGGCCAGGCGCGCAGGCAACCCGTCAAGTCCCTCGGTGATTGTCTCGCCGGGCAGACCCGGGCACGGTTTGGCACCGGTATCCACCTTGACCCCGGGAAGTATGCCTAATGCGCTGACCGTCTCGGGAAACGGAGTGCCGTCACTGAACGTCTGGCGCAACGTCTCGTCGCAGAAGATGATGCCCGAGACGCTGTCCGCAAGGCCAGGCGCGGAGGCCAGGAGCTCCCGATATTTCCGTCGGTTCTCGGCAGTCGGTTCGACACCGGCTTCCTCCAGCCGTTTCGACATCGTTGCGATGCTTTCGTCCGCAGCAAGGATCCCCTTGCCGGGAGCCATCATTCGCGCGGCGATCTGTCGGCAGGTCGTCATGTGGGTATGCCCTTCGGTACATGGATTGTCGGTTGAAAGCTATCGGCAACCCGGCCCGGTCGGCCTCACCTAGGAGGTGGACCCGGAGGGTGACTCATTCAAGTATTTGCTTGATTGAGACTGGCATATTCTCAATAGACATGTTCAGAATTGGCTGGCAGCATTCCGGGCATGACAGATAGATGGAACGCCGGGGTGATCCCGTACGCAGAGATGGGCTATTGGCAACCGGACTACGTTCCGAAGGACTCAGATATCCTGTGCGCCTTCCGGATAACGCCGCAGCCGGGTGTGCCTCCCGAAGAGGCGGGCGCGGCGGTCGCAGGCGAGTCCAGCACCGCCACGTGGACGGTGGTGTGGACCGACCGGCTGACCACCTTCGAGCACTACCAGGCCAAGTGCTACCGCGTCGATGCGGTTCCGAATGCACCGGGCCAGTGGATTGCGTGGATCGCGTATGACCTTGATCTGTTCGAGGAGGGCTCGATCGCCAACCTCACGAGTTCGATCATCGGCAACGTCTTCGGATTCAAGCCGCTGAAGGCACTTCGCCTGGAGGACATGCGTATCCCGACCCAATACGTCAAGACGTTCCAGGGACCCGCACACGGTGTCGTGATGGAACGCGAGCACTTGAACAAGTTCGGCAGGCCCCTGCTGGGGGCAACCACCAAGCCGAAGCTCGGTCTTTCGGCACGCAACTACGGTCGCGTGGTCTACGAGGCGTTGCGCGGTGGACTGGACTTCACGAAGGACGACGAGAACATCAACTCACAGCCCTTCATGCGCTGGCGGGATCGATTCCTGTTCTGCATGGAAGCCGTCAACCGTGCGCAAGCGGCAACCGGCGAAATCAAGGGCCATTACCTGAATGTCACTGCCGGAACCATGGAAGCCATGTATGAACGCGCCGACTTCGCCAAGGAACTCGGCTCCGTGGTCGTCATGATCGATCTGACCGTCGGATATACGGCCATCCAGTCGATGGCCAACTGGGCCCGCGCCAACGGCGTGCTGTTGCACTTGCATCGGGCCGGCCACGGTACCTATACCCGGCAGAAGAATCACGGTGTCAGCTTCCGAGTGATCTCCAAGTGGATGCGGCTGGCCGGCGTCGACCATATCCACGCGGGCACGGTCGTCGGAAAACTCGAGGGCGACCCCAATTCGATCGCGGGATTCTATGACACGTTGCGGCTGGACAACATCGCCGCGGATCCGGTCAAGGGGCTGTACTTCGACCAGCAGTGGGCATCGATGCCCGGCGTGATGCCGGTCGCATCGGGTGGCATCCACGCGGGTCAGATGCACCAACTTCTGCACTACCTGGGCGAAGATGTCATCCTGCAGTTCGGCGGCGGGACCATCGGCCACCCGATGGGGATCGCTGCAGGCGCCGAGGCCAATCGCGTCGCGTTGGAGGCAATGATCAAGGCGCGCAACGAAGGCCGCGACTACTACGCGGAGGGCCCCGAGATCCTGAAGAAGGCGGCCGCGAAGAACCGTGCGCTCGATACCGCCCTGGCCACCTGGGGTGACATCTCGTTCAATTACGAGTCCACCGATACCCCCGACATGGTCGCCACCCCAACCCTTAGCTGAGAAAGAAGACACACCAATGAAAGTCACCCAGGGCACCTTCTCCTATCTGCCCGATTTCACCGACGAGGAGATCACCGCGCAGATCAACTACGCGTTGAACAACAACTGGCCGCTGTCGGTGGAGTTCACCGACGACCCACATCCCCGAAACGTCTACTGGGAGATGTGGGGGCTGCCCATGTTCGACCTCAAGGACGCCGCAGGAGTGCTGTTGGAGGTCAATGCCTGCCGCAGCGCATATCCAAACTCCTACGTGCGTCTCAACGCCTACGACGCCAGTCTTGGCCGCCAGACCACCGCCTTTTCGTTCATCGTGCAGCGACCCGACGAAGAGCCCGGCTTCCGCCTCAATCGCGCTGAGGGTTCCGATCGCCGGATCGGCTACACCACGTTCGCCTACGCCACCCAGCAGCCGCCCGGGGACCGGTACGGGTCGCCGTGATCAACGCACTGCACCCGACACACCGCCCGTCGATACACAATGTCGATTCGCTCGACGGGGTCGAGGTGCCGGTGACCGTGTCCGGCCCGGAAACGGGCCGGACCGTCATCATGTTCGCGGAGGCGCCGCCAGCAGGCGACCCCTACCACCCGATCCGGGAACGACTGCACGTGGCGATGTTCCGGACGGTCGTGATATCCGTGCACGCCCGGCTGACGCCGAAGGCCGTCGTCACGGTGCTGGACCAGCTGAAGGTGTCGAGTGGTCTGCTCGTCGGCGACGGCGCCGCAGGCGACCTGGCGTGGAGCCTCGCCGCCACTTACGGTGCGCGGTTCACCGGCTTGGTCGTGGTCGACTGCGGCCATCCGGCCGCGCCGGACATTGACGGCGATATCCACGACATTCATTGTCCCGCAGTGGAAGTTGACACCACTGCACTGGTCGGCAGTAAGGCGACACAAGCTGTGGCCCTGGCGAGCCGACGGTCGGTGCGAGGTGATTTCCGGCTCGTGGAACTGGCCGGCCCTCGGACGTCCCGGCACTTCACCATGCAACTGGTCGCCGAGATCGTCGTGCGAGCGCTTTCGCGCTAGTCCGCAGCTTTTCGCTTTCAGGCCTTGACCAGATCGGCGTTACTGCGCTCCGCATTGCGCCGATCCATCAACCGCATGATCATCGGGGTGAAGATGAGCTGCATCGCAAGGTCCATCTTGCCACCGGGACACACGATGGTGTTCGGGCGTGACATGAACGAATCGTGCAGCATCGCCAGCAGATAGGGGAAGTCGATGCCATGCGGATCACGGAACCTGATGATCAGCATGGACTCGTCGGCGGTGGGAATCGTCCGCGCGACGAACGGGTTTGACGTGTCGACGACCGGGACGCGTTGGAAGTTCACATCGGTGTTCGAGAACTGCGGGCATATGTAGTTCACGTAGTCCGGCATGCGACGCAGGATGGTGTCGGTGACGGCCTCAGAGGTGTAGCCGCGAACCACTTTGTCCCGGTGCAACTTCTGAAGCCACTCGAGGTTGATTACCGGCACCACGCCGATGCGAAGGTCCGCATGACGTGCGACGTCGACCGTGTCGGTCGTGATTGCACCGTGCAGTCCCTCGTAGAACAGCATGTCGGTGTCGCCCGGCAACTGCTCCCACGCGGTGAAGGTGCCGGGCTCCTGGTCATACGGAGCGGCCTCCTCCTCGTCATGAAGGTACTTGCGGTATCTGCCGACTCCGGTCTTTCCATAGGTGCGGAATAGGTCCTCTAGTTCGGAGAAGAGGTTGGCTTCGGGGCCGAAGTGGCTGAACGCGTGGTCACCCCGCGAGTGCGCCTCGGCGATCGCCTTCTTCATCTCCTTACGGTCGAAGCGGTGGAAGCTGTCGCCTTCCACGTAGGCAACGTTGATTCCCTCGCGGCGAAAGATCTGCTGAAAAGTGCGCATCACCGATGTGGTGCCCGCGCCCGACGAACCTGCAACCGAGACGATCGGATGTCTGCGTGACATCCGATCACCCCGCCACGTTGCGGTACAGACCGCGAGTGCGGTACAGCGGCAGTGTGGACGTGAGCTCATAGGTCTCGCCGTGATAGTCCTCGATCCGGGTAACTTCCTCGCGTGCACCGAAGATGAACGAGACACGCTGGTGGATATCGCCAGGGACCACGTCGAGGACGCGCTGCCGCCCGGTGCTCGCCGCACCGCCGGCCTGCTCGATCAGGAACGCCACCGGATTGGCCTCGTACAGCAGTCGAAGCCGTCCCGGCTTGACGGGCTCACGGGAGTCGCGCGGATACAGGAAGACACCTCCGCGGGCGAGGATTCGATGCGTCTCCGCGACAAGGGAGGCGACCCAGCGCATGTTGAAGTCTTTCTGCCGGGGTCCCGATCGACCCGCCAGGCATTCCTGGACGTACCGCTGCACCGCCGGCTCCCAGAACCTCTGGTTGGATGCGTTGATAGCGAATTCGCTTGCGCTCGAGGGTATACGGATGGACTGACGGGTCAGGATGAACTCACCGAGGTTCGGGTCGAGGGTGAACGCGTGCACACCTGTGCCCACCGAGAGCACCAGCATCGTCGACGGACCATAGATCGCGTATCCGGCACAGACCTGTTGGCAACCGGGTTGTAGAAAGTGCTCGCGGTCGGGGTCCGACCCGGGTTGTGGTGCCCGCAGTATCGAGAAGATGCTGCCGACCGACACGTTGACGTCGATGTTCGACGAACCGTCCAACGGGTCGAACAGCAGCAGATACTTGCCCCGCGGATGTTCGGTCGGCAGCAAGTAGGGCGCGTCGAGTTCCTCGGAGACCATCCCGGCGACATGGCCACTCCACTCGGTGGCGCGCAGGAAGTAGTCGTTGGCGAGAACATCGAGCTTCTGCTGCACCTCGCCCTGCACGTTGGTGTGGTCGACCGCGCCGAGCACCCCGACCAGTGCGCCGAGTGCCACCCTGTTCGATATCGCCTTGCAGGCCAGTGCCACATCGAGGATCAGGGCATTGAAGTCGCCCGACGCGTCAGGGTGACGCCGGCGTTCTTCGATCAGGAACTGCACCAACGTGGTGCGATCGGCAAGCATGGTCCAAGGATGTCGGTGCCGATGGGAGGGCCCATCCCCCTCATGGGTGGGCGCTCGGGTGGCTGCCCACCGTTGCGGTCAGCCGATGGTCGCCACGCGTGTGTCGCGGTGCAGATCGGACAACCAGTCACACCACTGGTCGATCCCGTGCCCGGTTCGTGCACTCGTCTCAATGACAGCCACCCCGGGATGGACCTTGTTGAGGTTGGCGTAGAACAACGCCAGGTCGTAGTCGAGGTGAGGAATGAGGTCGACCTTGTTGACGATGACGAGGTCGGCCGACCGGAACATCACCGGATACTTGAGCGGCTTCTCTTCCCCTTCGGTGACCGAGTACACCATGGCGTTGGCATGCGCGCCGACGTCGAATTCCGCCGGGCACACCAGGTTCCCGACGTTCTCGATGATGAGCACGTCGAGGTCGGCGAGCGGGAGCCGCGACAACGCCGAACGCACCATCGGGGCGTCGAGGTGGCATTCCCCGCCGAATCCGTTGGCGGTGTTGATGAGCGCGATGGCGGCGCCGAACCCGTCGAGCCGGTCGGCGTCGATGCTCGTTTCGATGTCACCTTCGACGATGCCGACGGCGAGCCGGCCTTGCAGAAGGCGCAGGGCCTCGCAGAGCACCGTCGTCTTGCCTGCGCCAGGTGAAGACATCAGGTTCACCGCCGTCAGACCAGCGGTGTCGAAGTCGCGGCGGTTGGCCGCCGCGGTCTGATCGTTCTCCTCGAATATCCGCTCGAGCACCACAACTCGCTCGGTGCCCGTCACATAGCCCGAATGATCGCCGTGGTCGTGTTCGGCGACCCGCTCATCACCGTGGTCATGTGGATCGTCGTGGTCGTGGTCGTGATGGTGCTCGCGGCCGTCTTCGTGTCGATGGAACCTGCCCACAGCGTCACACCCCTGCCAGATCGAGTGAAGTGATGAGGAACTCGTCGCCCTCGATGAGATCGACCTCGCTTCCCGAGCAGGAACCGCACACAAAGGCCAGCTCGGCGAGTACCTGCTCGTGCCCGCAGCCGGTGCACCGAATCTTGACGGGTATGCGCTCGACGTGAAGCTCGACGCCCTCGAGGTCGGATTGCTCGGTGACCAGTGACCAGCAGTAAACCAGTGTGTCGGGCACGATCTGGCGCATCTCGCCGATCCGGACGTGCACAGCGCGGACTTCCCTGCCCGCAGCGTGCTCCTTCACGATGCCGACCATCGAGCTGCAGATCGAGAGCTCATGCACTCCTACCCTCCTCGAGTCAGAGGCGACCATACACGCACCGGCGCGCTACTGTCGCAACGTTTCTGAGGGCGTCATACCCCAGCGCTTCCGATATTCGGAAGCGAAGCTGCCGAGATGGTTGAAGCCCCAACGTGTTGCCACGTCGGTCACCGTGACCCCGTCGCTCGGCAGGGCATCGGCGAGTTCGGCATGCACACGCTCGAGCCTTCGGTCGCGGACGTAGGTCATCGGGGACACTCCGAGTTCGTCGCGAAAGCCCTGCTGAATCGAGCGGATGCTCATGTGGACGTGGCGGGCGATCGACTCCATGGTGATCTGTTCGGCCAGATGTGCGTCGATGTAGGTCATCGCTTCAGCCACGACCCTGCGGCCAGGGTGGGAGGCAGGCCGGATGAACTCGTCGTGGTAGTTCGACGGCTGGATGTGCAGCAGGCTGTTCATCAACAGCTCCTCGATCCCGCTGATCCCGTGACCGAGTTGTACGAGAGACCCGGCGTGGTAGACCTCGGTGTGCAGAAGTTGCACCGCGGCATGCCAGCGCACGGCCACGTCGCTGGTCAAGTCGAATTCCGGATGGAAGACCAGCGGCCCCGAAAGGCGTCGGCCCCGCAGCCGCGTCAGATACTCATGCAGTGCCTGTTCCTCGAAGCGGATCAGCAACTGCGGCGAATCGTCGTCGAAGTGCATAGTGAGCCCCGCGCCCGGACTCGTCACCAACGCCCTGATTGTGTTGGCCTCGAATTCATGGTCGTTGTGGTGACACCTCGCGTTTCCGTTCATCGGCATATGCACTCCGAAATACCGCCCCAGGACCGGGATCTCGAGTGTCGACCGCACATGTAGATCGAGGTAGAGCATGCTGACGTTGCGGAGCCGCACCCCGTGCATCGTTGCGGCGAATCCTGATCCATCCTCGGTCAGGGTGATCCATCCCGGCGCCAGCGCCCGGCTCAGCAAGGCGCCTGCTTCTCGGATGCTCTCGGTGTAGAAGATCTCGTTGTTTGCCAGCGCGGGCGGCACCCCACGGGAACGCACCTTGCGTCGCACCGGATCGCCGGTGCGGCGGCTGTCGATAAAGCCCATCCGGGCCAGGCGCGACATCAGCGTCGACCGTCCGCACCACCCATGATGGTTCGACCTTTCGTTGAAGAGTTTGCGGCGATCATTCAAGTCTCCTCGGCGCATTGAGCGCATCTGCGCGCATAAGTTTGCGCAATTCTGACAGTGATTGCGCGAAAGCGATAGGCCATGTGCAGACTCACGGCTAGCGTGTGTGAGCACCAACACACCGACTCAGGAGGTATTGGTGCCCGCACACGGCTCGGTCATCGCGGCCCTGGACAGCGACGAACTGGTCGACGAGTCCCCAGGCGACGATCTGATCGCCCGCTTGGACGACCCGAAGATCGCCTCGTCGATTTCGCTGATCCTCGACCATGCCGATCTCCTGGCGACGATCATCGTCGGCCTCGACGGCATGCTGCGGCGGGCCGACGTGATCGGCGACAACCTCGCCTCGAGCGTCGCAGAGGTCAGAGAACTGGCAACCAATGGCCAGCGGCCATGGGCCAGCGTCGATCTCGCCGCCCTCAGCGACACCGTCACCCGGTTGTCCAGCGCCGTCGTCGACGCAACGCCTGCCATCGACAGGCTGCTGCACTCACCGCTCACCGACGTGAAGACCGCCGACGTTCTTGCCGACCTCGGCGAGGCACTCCTCGAGGGACGCCAGGCCGCAGCGGCCGATCCGCGCGGGCCCAAGGGGATTTTCGCACTGATGCGAGTGGCTAAAGACCCTGATGTCTCCCGCGGTCTGGGGTTCATGATTCATATCGCGCGAGCCTTCGGCCAGCGGCTTGCCTCATCAGGGACGTCACCATCAAGCGGTAACGGCAGGCACGCCGCGACATAGCCATCGACACAGCCCACCGCTCGAACACAGCCCAACGCCTGCCCAGCCCGCAGGCACTGAGAGGAGATTTCATGGCGTCCGTGCTCTGGTTACAAGGAGGCGCGTGCAGCGGCAATACGATGTCGTTCCTCAACGCCGAGGAACCAAACGTCGTCGACCTGATCGTCGACTTCGGGCTCGACCTGCTGTGGCATCCGTCGCTCGGCCTCGAACTCGGTGACAACGCCCAGAAAGTGTTCTGGGACTGCGCACGCGGCGAGCGACCATTGGACATCTTCGTGTTCGAGGGCTCCGTCATCGAAGCTCCCAACGGCACCGGCCGGATGGACATATTCGCCGACCGGCCGATGAAGGACTGGGTCGACGATCTGTGTGCCGCCGCCCAGGTCGTCGTCGCGATAGGCGACTGCGCCTGCTGGGGTGGCATACCGGCGACTGAGCCCAACCCCTCGGCGTCCACCGGCCTGCAATTCCACAAGCGCCGCAAAGGCGGCTACCTCGGACCCGATTTCCGTTCGAAGATGGGTCTTCCCGTCATCAACATCCCCGGCTGCCCCGCACACCCGGACTGGATCACCCAGATCATCGTCGCGCTTGCGACGGGCCGCGCGGGTGATATCACGCTGGACGAGTTGCACCGGCCGGAAACGTTTTTCAAGACATTTACCCAGACCGGTTGCACCCGCGTGCAGTTCTTCGAATACAAGCAGTCGACCATGTCCTTCGGCGAGGGCACCCGGACCGGCTGCCTGTTCTACGAATTCGGCTGCCGTGGTCCGATGACCCACTCTCCGTGCAACCGAATCCTGTGGAACCGGCAGTCGTCCAAGACCAGGGCGGGCATGCCGTGCCTTGGTTGCACCGAACCCGAGTTCCCGCACTTCGACCTCGCACCGGGAACGGTATTCAAGACTCAGAAGGTCAGCGGCATGATCCCCAAGGAAGTTCCCGAGGGCAGCGACCATCTCACGTACATGGCGCACGCAGCGGCGGCCAAAATAGCTGCGCCGCAGTGGTCCAAAGAAGACATGTTCGTCGTCTGATCCCAACCGCACGCCCCGCTACAGCCCACAGTCTCAGCCCAAGGTCTTGAAAGGACTTACCGTATGACTGCGTTGGACTTGTTCGTCAGTCCCCTCGGACGTGTCGAGGGTGACCTCGATGTGCGCGTCACCATCGACAACGGGGTTGTCACCTCGGCGTGGACCGAAGCCGCGATGTTTCGCGGCTTCGAAATCATTCTGCAGGGCAAGGATCCGCAAGCCGGCCTCGTAGTGACACCGCGGATCTGCGGTATCTGTGGCGGCAGCCATCTCTACAAGTCCGCCTATGCGCTCGACACCGCGTGGCGCACCCACGTGCCGCAGAACGCCACCCTTGTCCGCAACATCTGTCAGGCCGCCGAGACACTGCAGTCCATTCCCAGGTACTTCTACGCGCTGTTCGCAATCGATCTGACCAACAAGAACTACGCAAAGTCCCCGCTTTACGCCGAGTCGGTCCGGCGCTTCGCGCCCTACGTCGGCACCAGTTACCAGCCCGGCGTGGTGCTGTCCTCGAAACCCGTTGAGGTGTACGCGATTTTCGGCGGTCAGTGGCCGCATTCCAGCTTTATGGTGCCCGGCGGTGTGATGTGCGCACCCACGCTGACCGATGTGACGCGTTCGATCGCGATCCTCGAGCACTGGAAGGACAATTGGCTGGAAAAGCAGTGGCTCGGCTGCTCGATCGACCGCTGGCTGGCCAACAAGACGTGGGAGGACGTCCTGGAGTGGGTGGACGAGAACGAGGAGCAGCACAACAGCGACTGCGGCTTCTTCATCCGCTTCTGCCTCGACGTCGGCCTTGACAAGTACGGCCGCGGCGTCGGGAACTACATTGCCACCGGTACCTATTTCGATCCGTCGCTCTATGAAAATCCCACCATCGAGGGACGCAACGCGGCGCTGATCGGCCGGTCGGGGATCTTCGCCGACGGCGAATGGTCCGAGTTCGACCAGGCACGGGTGCGCGAGGATGTCACGCATTCCTTCTACCAAGGGACCGGGGCACTTCACCCGTTCGACGGCGAGACCATCCCTGTCGACCCCGAAGAGGGCCGCAAGCAGGGCAAGTACAGCTGGGCGAAGTCCCCGCGCTACGACGTGCCCGGCCTTGGCCACATTCCGCTGGAGGCGGGGCCTCTGGCCCGACGGATGGCCGCAGGCGGTCCCAATGCCGCGCCGCACCAGGACGACGACACGTTGTTCGTGGATCTCTACAACAAGCTCGGGCCGAGCGTGTTCGTGCGTCAACTGGCCCGCATGCACGAAGCGCCGAAGTATTACAACTGGACCCGCGAGTGGCTCAACCAGCTCGACCTCAAGGAGAGCTTCTACACCAAGCCGACCGAGCACGCCGAGGGCAAGGGCTTCGGTTCCACCGAGGCCGCCCGCGGTTCGCTATCGGACTGGATTGTCATCGAGGACAACAAGATCAAGAACTATCAGGTCGTCACCCCGACCGCGTGGAACATCGGGCCCCGCGACGGCTCTGAGGTACTCGGCCCGATCGAGAGTGCGCTTGTGGGAACCCCGATCGTCGATACCGAGGACCCGGTGGAGTTGGGTCACGTCGCGCGCAGCTTCGACTCCTGTCTGGTGTGCACGGTGCACGCTTACGACGGAAAGTCCGGTCGTGAGTTGTCGAAGTTCGTCATCAACGGAATGGTGTGATTCCCACGTCAACCACCCCCGACGAGATCGCGCAATCCGGCAGGGCCGACCCAGCACTCGACCCGCCGGGTTGTGCGGTCATGGTTGTCGGCTGTGGCAACCTGTTGCGCGGTGACGACGGCGTCGGGCCGATTTTGGTGCGTCATCTCTGGGAACGCGGTGTGCCGGAAGGACTCCGGTTGGTCGACGGCGGCACCGCCGGAATGGATGTCGCATTCCAGATGCGCGGCGCCGGGCGGGTCGTGATCGTCGACGCGTCGGCCACCGGTGCCGCGCCGGGCACCGTGTACCGGGTCCCCGGCGCGGAGTTGGCGGAACTCCCCCCGCTGGAGGGTCTACACACTCATTCGTTCCGCTGGGACCATGCCATCGCATTCGCACGCTGGGCGTTGGCCGACGACTGTCCGTCCGACATCACCGTCTTTCTGATCGAGGCGGCCAATGTTGCGATGGGTGCCGACCTTTCGCCCGTGGTAACCACTGCGATGAACACGGTGATCGACATCATCGAGGCCGACTTCATCGCGGCGCTGCGCCCGCAAGAACCCAGCGATCCCGATGACCTTGCGGTGGAGTTCACCGAGGACGGTTACCTGCGCCTTGGTGCCGCGCTGTGTGCGGCGCACTTCCCCGCCCATGTCGCCGTCGGCACGATTCGCGACGGCGCATTGTGGCTGCTGCCCTTGCGGGGCCCGCGCAGCGGCGGGCTTCTGCTCAAGCAGCGCACCCCGGCGGGCGATCGCGCGGTCCTGGTTCGAGAACTGCTCGACGACGACATCCCCGTCGGCTGCCGTAACGCGGTCTGGGAGGACGCGCAGGGCGCGCTGCGGGTTCCGTTGGGGCAGCAGAAGTGACGATGGTGGCCGAGCGACCCGATACCGATCCGACCTCCAGCCACGATGCTTCAGGTGCGCCGGACTACGGTGACATCCGTCCGCGCACCAAGCGGCGCGAGGACAGCTCGGCCGACGAGGCGTTCAGTGTCGACACCGTCGTCACTGAGGAGCGCGGACGATGGGCTGTCGACATAGTCGTGGTATTCGCCGACGGCGTCGTGCACAAGCGGATCGATACCCACCCCACCAGGGCAAGGGCCGAGCTGTCGGCTCGCATGATCAAACGAGCCGCCGAACGCGATATCAGAGGACCCCTTAATGGATGACGCAATGCTGACCTCCACATCCGTTGTGGATCAAGATCTTTCCCATGTCTCCGTGGTGATCCCCCGGCCACAGCCGCTCGGCCTGTTTCCACTGCCGTTGGGGTTCATGCTGATTCCGGCGGGCAAAGAGGCTGACGGCGTGCGGGAGGCGCTGCTTTCTGGGCGGCTCCCCGCGAGCTGGCCGCAGAACCTGCGCGCCCACGAGCTCGCCGCCGCGGGCGAAAGAGGCGCCGCGATCGCCGAACTGCAGGGCCACCACGACCCGGTCAGCAGGTACAACCAGTTCGTGCTCGACCCCGACAACGTCGATCCCGAAGAGCTACGACGTGGATTGGGTGACTTCGCCGTCCTGGTGGATGTCGTTCTGTTCGCGCTCGGGCGCATCGACACGCCACCTCATTCCGACTCCGTCGACGGCGAGATCGCCGCGGCCGTGCTGTCCGCAGGCGCGAGTCACGCCATGATCGGCGGAGATCACCAGGCCGCAGTCGAAATGCTCGACCTCGCAGCAGCGGCCGCCGCACCGATATCGGCGTCGCTGGCAGGCACATTGCGGGGCGCGGCAGGTGCAATCTGCCGCGACATCGGCGACGAGAGCTACGGATCACGATTGCAGAAGGCATTGTCCGACCTGGACGGCGCGGACGGCCTGCGGGTCCCACGTGCAGAGATCCACTTGTGCCTCGCGAGCGCGCTGCACGAGGAAGCGCAACGGCGGCCCGAGCTACTGACGACCGTGATCCCCCACTACCACTCGGCGCTGCAACTGGTCAGGCGTGCCGACGCGCCGATGTTGTGGGCCGCAGCGCACGCCGGACTGGCCGCGGCATACCTGACCATGCCCATGGTCGAGGCCTCCAGCCAACTGCGGTTGGGGGTGGCTGCGCAGTCGTTGCGCTCAGCGCTCACCGTCTACACGAGAGACGAGCATCCGCAGGAATGGGCCAGCGTCCAGCTCAATCTGGCCAACTCGCTCGTCTACACGCCGTCGCGCCATCAGCGGGAGAACCTGGTCGAGGCCGCCGAGATCTACGAAGCGGTGCTGCAGACCCGCGACCGCACCACCGACCCGCTCGGTCGGGCCAGGGTGCTGGCCAACCAAGGTAACGTGCTGGCGCATCTCGGCGTGTTCGACGACGCGAAGGCCAAGCTCTACGAGGCGCGGTTTCTTTTCGAGGAACTCGGCGACGACGATTCGGTGCGTGCCGTCAGGGGCGTGCTCGACGAGATCGCACGCCAGCGGGTGCTTTCCGTCACTGACGAAACGGAGGGGCCCTGATTGTCCACCACCGTGTCCGACGTTTCGCCGCCCCGATCGGCCGTCGAGCAGCCTCCTGAGCCCGGCTTCGAAGAGCTGGCGAAGCGCGTCGACGAGGCGGTGGCCGCGCTTCAGAGCCTCGACCCCGCTGCACGCGCCGTCGCCGAGGAACTCAAAAGCGCGATCGAGGCCGTGCACCGCGCCGGGCTCGTTACCATCGTGCGTGGCATGCGGGCCGACGTTGCCGCGCAGGCGGTGCTGTTCGATCTGGTCGACGACCCCGTCGTGCACCTGCTGTTGTCGCTGCACGAGATCATCCGGCCGGATCCGATGACGCAGGCCACCAAGGCGCTGAATGCGGTGCGCCCGCAGTTGCACGGCCACGGTGGCGATGTCGAGTTGGTACGCATCGAGGACCGGACGGCGTTCGTCCGGCTGAAGGGGGCGTGCAACGGTTGCTCGATGTCCTCGGTGACGTTGCGCAACCTGGTCGAGCAGGCGCTCGTCGAGAATCTGCCATCGGTGACGTCAGTCGAGGTACTGCCCAACGAGCCTGAGCCGACGCTGATTTCGGCCGACTCGCTGTTTCCAGCACGACATCGGATCGAGGATGGCTGGGCACAAGCCGGCGACATCGCCGATGTGGCCGAAGGCAACCTCAAAGTAGTCGAGCTGTCCGCAGCCAACTCCGACCAACGGGTCTCGGTGCTCATGGTCAACCTCGATCAGCGGTTGACCGCCTATGTCAACGAATGTGCCCATGAGGCTTTGCCGTTGGACAACGCGGTGCTGGACACGTCCAACGGCACGCTGACGTGTCCGTGGCACGGATTCTGCTACGACGCGGCTTCCGGCGAATGCCTTACGGCACCCGCGGCGCAGCTCGAGCAGTTGCCGCTGCGTGTTGACGAGGGCCGGATCTGGGTCCGGGTCGGCACATGACGAGCCTGACCGTGCGCACAAGTCTCGCGCCGCGCGTACCGCGAGCCCACACGGGAACCGGCGTGGCGCTGTCCGGCGGTTGGCGCCCCGAGGTATGGCTGGGTGCGCCCGCGCCGGGCGGCCTGGCGCTGCCTGCCGCCAGCCCGACCCTGGCCTGGATGTACTCACCTCGTGGTGTGTTCTTCGACGACCGGTACCTTGTCGTCGCCGACTCGGGAAACCACCGGGTGCTCATCTGGCACGGAATGCCAAGCACCGACGAACAACCCGCGGATGTCGTGTTGGGCCAACCCGACGGCGTAACCGAAGGGCGGGCCGCCGCAGGGCGCGGCACGGAGAACGGCATGAACCTGCCCACCGGCGTGCTCGTGCACGAGGGTCGGCTGATCGTCGCCGACGCATGGCATCACCGAATCCTGATCTGGCGCACCGTGCCCGACAAGAGTGGGACACCGCCGGATCTGATTCTGGGACAACGCAGCAGCGCCGATGTGGAACCGAACATGGGCAGTACGGCTTCGGCGTCGTCACTGTACTGGCCGTTCGGCGTCGCGGTCGTCGGGTCCAATTTCTGGGTTGCCGACACCGGCAACCGGCGGGTGCTTGGCTGGTTTGGCGGCCTGCCGGACGTGAATCGACCCGCAGACGTCGTGCTCGGTCAACCCGATTTCGCAGGCCGCGAGGAGAACCGAGGCGGACAGGTGGGCCCGGCCAGCTTTCGCTGGCCGCATGCCATTACGGGCTCCGACGACCTCCTTTTGATCGCCGACGCTGGTGACCACCGCGTGCTGGGATGGTCACCGTTGCCCGACGCCGACCGTCCCGCCGACCGACTCATGGGTCAGCCCGACCTCCATACCGCACGCGAGTGGCCGTACGGGCCCCAGTGCGGCGACAGATTCCGGTTCCCATACGCCGCGAGCATGGACGACGATCGGTTGGCGGTCGCCGACACCGCGAACAACCGAGTTCTGTTCTGGGATGGCGTGCCGCGTGACGGCCGACCGGCCGATCATGTGCTTGCCCAACCCACGCTTGAAGCAAACGGTGAAAACCGTTGGAGCGCGGTCACTCACGATTCCCTGTGCTGGCCCTACGGTGTCTGGCTGCACGGCGACCGACTCGCTGTTGCCGACGCCGGTAACAACCGGGTGATGATCTGGCGGCGGTCATGATGTCTGCTTCCACACCCACGACGGCCGAGCCTGTGCAGCGGCGCCGGTTCACGGTGACAGGCGTGATTCAGGGCGTCGGATACCGGCCGTTCGTCCATCGGGTGGCCGCCGAACTGGGCTTGTCAGGGTTCGTCGGCAACGACTCGGCGGCCGTTTTCATCGAAGCCCAGGGCCCGTCGAGCGCGCTCGACGCATTGGGGCACAGGCTCGTGACCGAGGCGCCGCCGTTGGCGGTCGTCAGCGACGTGTTCTGCACCGAACTGGCGGAAAAGCCGTCAGACGACGATGGATTTCACATCGTCATCAGCAGGTCCGCTAGCGCCGCGCCCACCCCGATCCCGCCCGACGCGGCGGTCTGCGAGGACTGCATGGCCGACCTCTTCGACCCCGCCAACCGCCGCTACCGGCATCCGTTCGTCACGTGCACCAATTGCGGTCCGCGCTTCACCATCATCCGTGCACTGCCTTACGACCGACCTGCGACCACCATGGCGGGCTTCGCCATGTGTGATCAGTGCGCGGCGGAATATCACGAGCCGACGAATCGCCGATTCCACGCACAGCCGATCGCATGCCCGGACTGCGGCCCCTCGATGTGGTTCGCGGGTAGTGGCGGCCGCGTCGACGGCACCGACGCGGCACTCGAGGCAGGCCAGGCCACAATCGAACAGGGCAGGATACTCGCCATCAAAGGCATCGGCGGCTATCACCTCGCCTGCGCGGCAGACGACGATGCGGCGGTTGCCGAACTTCGCCAACGAAAGGGCCGGCGCGGCAAGCCGTTCGCGGTTCTCGTCCGTGACCTCGACGTAGCGCAGCGCTACGCAGAGGTGAGTGAGGCCGACGCCGCAGTGCTCACCAGCGCGGCTCGGCCTGTGGTGCTGCTGCGACGCAGAAGCGATGCACCGGTCGGCGCGGGAGTTGCGCCGGGCAACCCGTTGCTCGGCCTGATTCTGCCGTACACGCCGATCCACCACCTGCTGCTGGCGCGGGTGCCGGGTGCGAAAACCGTTCCGCCGGAGGCGATCGTGCTGACAAGCGCCAACCGGTCAGACGAACCCATCTGCTACACCGACGACGACGCGGCCAAGCGGTTGGGCGCGCTGGCCGACGCTGTGCTCGACCACAACCGGCCCATCCATGTCCCGTGTGACGACTCGGTGGTTCGTCCGCTGGACGACGGAAAAGAAGTACGGGAGATACCCATTCGCCGCTCACGCGGCCACGTGCCGCTCCCCGTCGACCTCGGCCGAGACAGCCCACCTGTTCTCGCGGTCGGCGGGGAGCTCAAAAACACCTTCTGCCTTACGGACGGTCGCCGCGCATACTGCTCTGCCCACATCGGCGACATGGGCTCGGTCGCCACGCTGAAGGCGTTCACGCACAGCGTGCGGCAACTCTGCGAGATGCGGGGGCAGCCCAGCCGGTTGGCCGCCGATCTGCATCCGCGATACGCGACCCGCAACTGGGCCGAGCACAACGCTGGCGAGCGCCCCGTCGACCTGATCCAGCATCATCACGCCCATGTGGCATCGCTTCTGGCCGAGCACGCGATGTTGGGCGAGCCGATCATCGGTGTCGCATTCGACGGCACCGGGTACGGGTGCGACGACACTGTGTGGGGCGGTGAGATCCTGCGACTGGGCCACGACAGCCATCGCTTCAGCCGCGTCGGGCACCTCGCTGCCGTGCCGCTGGCCGGCGGGGATGCCGCGGTGCGCAACCCATGGCGGGTCGCGCTGGCACAGCTATGGCAGGCACGCGTGCCGTGGACCGCCGAGCTGTCTCCGGTCCAAGCCGCCACTCCGGCCGAATTGCGGCTGCTGAGAACGCAGTTCGCGACTGGTCGCGGATGCGTGCCAACAACCAGCATGGGCAGGTTGTTCGATGCTGTGGCCTCACTTCTCGACGTCCGACAACACATCGACTACGAGGGACAGGCCGCCATCGAACTCGAGGTGTTGGCCGCTTCTGCCGACCACACGACGGCCGAGGTGCCGTTGCGGCTAGACGTCGACAGCTGCGGGGTCATCGACCCGACACGGATGATCGCCACAATGGTGCGCGCGCTGCGCGACGATGCCGACCGGGCGGGCCTGGCCATGGCATTTCATCGGGCGGTTTCACGCGCGGTCTCTGAGGTGGTCCGGCTGGTGGCGGGCGGCATCTCCACGGTCGGGCTGACCGGCGGAGTCTTCCAGAATGTGTTGCTGCTGCAGTCATGCCGCCGACTTCTCGAAGACGACGGTTTCACCGTTCTGACCCATCGCGTTGTCCCGCCGAACGACGGCGGGTTGGCGCTGGGCCAGGCTGCGATAGCCACCATGGCGGCGCTCGAGGACGCCGACGATGCACAACGCGAAAGGACCACAGAATGTGTCTAGGGATCCCCGGGCGGATCACCGAGGTGTGGGACGAACCGGGCGGGGGGCGGTTCGCGAAGATCGCATTCGCCGATCAGGTCAAAACCGCCTGCCTGGCCTATCTTCCGGACCTGGCCGTGGGTGACTACACGATCGTGCACGCCGGATTCGCGCTCACCCGAATCGACGAGGAGTCGGCGAAGATCACGCTGGAAACGATGCGCGAGTACGGCGTCTTCGGCGAGCAGGAGGCGGCGTCGTGACGTCACCGGCGCACACCGGGATGGCGCCCGAGCTCGCGATTGATCTCGCGCATGCTTCATTGACTCTGGCGCAGAGGTTTTCGGACAAGGCAACCATGTGGTGCATCGCGCCTGCCTTCTCCCCGCACGCCCAGCACATCGCCGTCGAATTCGTCCATCCGGTGGTCGTCGGCAAACGCGCCCTTCCCGCTGTGGCGTTGACGGGCCCCGACCTGGTCGCACAGGTACGGATGTCCGTCCGCCCCGGCGACGTGGTCATCGCCTGTGCCGGCGCCGGTGATCCCGAGGTCCGTGCCGTCATGAACCGGGCCGCCGCATGGGGGGTCACGACGATCTGGATCGGCAACGGTGAGCGCCCGGCCATCGGAGCGGCCGATCACGTGTTGTGGCTTGACGATCCCGACCCGACTCTCGCGGCCACCGGCGAGTTCGTGTTGATGTATCACCTGTTGTGGGAACTCACCCACGTCTGCTTCGAGCACCCGGGACTGCTGACCGCACCACCTTCCGTCTGCACCGACGACGTGTGTATCACCTGCAGCGACGAAGGCCGTCCCGCAGAGGTACTGAGCACCGCAACCGATGGGACGGCGTCGGTGCGCACCGCTGCGGGCAGGGAGGACGTCGTCACCGTGCTCGCAGGCACGTTGTTCCCCGGCGACCTCGTACTCGTCCATGCCGGAATGGTGATCAGCAAGCTGAGGGAGACGTGACGGTGGCCGGCCGACAAGATCTCGACGAGCCGACGAACTTCCTCTATCCGTTCATTGACGGGAACGAAACCGACTCCGCCGCACTGCTCGCCGACCTGGCGGCGTCCGCGTCGATGAAGGCAGCCGAGAGCGCCGCACTTCGCCGTTCCACGCTCGAGGCCTGTTCGGGACTCATCGAGACCTCGAGCGCGGAGTTGGCGCGCAGATTCGCCGCAGGCGGACGGCTGTTCACCTTCGGCAACGGCGGAAGCTCAACGGATGCAGCCACTCTGGCATCTTTGTTCGCCCGGCCGCCAGAGGGCCAACCATTGCCCGCCTGGTCGTTGACCGCCGATCAGGCGGTGCTGACGGCGCTGGGCAACGACGTCGGCTTCGACCTTGTCTTCGCCCGTCAACTCATCGCAAGGGCGCAGCCCAACGACATCGCGGTCGCGATGTCGACCAGCGGCAACTCCGCGGACCTCCTGCTGGCCATGCGGGAGGCTCATGGTCGCGGCCTGTTCACGATCGGGTTCACCGGGTACGACGGGGGCGCGTTCGCGGCCAACCCCGACGTGGACGTGTGCTTCGTCGTGCGGTCCCAAAGCGTGCACCGGATCCAGGAGTCGCAGGCGCTGCTCGGCTATCAGCTGTGGTCAGCCGTTCATGCGCAGAAGGGCTGTCAATGAGAGAACATGTCGCCGAATACCTCACCTCGGGGCCGTCCTTCGGTGAGGGCGAAGTCATCGACCGCATCGGCACATTTCGCAAACGCCGCCCGCGACTGCGCGACACCGTGGTGACCCTGGCGCACGGCGCGGGCGGAAAGGCCTCCGCCGCACTGGTCGACGGGGTGTTCGTCGAGGCGTTCCGCAATCCGCACCTCGAATCGCTCGGCGACGGCGCGGTCATCACCCTGCCCGGCGGCATGCGGATGGCGATGTCCACCGATTCCTTTGTCGTGCAACCGCTACGCTTCCCGGGCGGATCGATAGGCCACCTCGCCGTTCACGGCACCCTCAACGATCTGGCGATGGCGGGCGCGGTGCCGTCGTGGATGTCGGCGGCATTCGTCATCGAAGAGGGCTTTGCGATAGCCGAACTGCGCGAGATCGTCGCCGACATGGCCGGCGCCGCGCTCGCGGCCGGCGTGCAGATCGTCACGGGCGACACCAAGGTGGTGCCGAGAGGCGCGGCCGACGGCATGTTCATCACCACCTCGGGCGTGGGCATCGTCCCGACAGGTCGCGAACTGTCGCCCGACAAGGTCAGGCCAGGGGACAAGGTGCTGACGTCCGGGACGATCGGCGACCACGGCATGGCCGTCATGCTCGCCCGCGGAGATCTGGCGATCGAGGCGGACATCAGCTCCGACACAGCCGCGGTCAGCCGCCTGGTCGAATGTCTGCTGGAGGCGGCGCCGTCGACGCGGTGGCTGCGCGACCCAACCCGCGGCGGTATCGGCACGGTCTGTAACGAGCTGGCACAGGCATGCGGCCTTGCGGTGATTCTGTCCGAGGACCGGATTCCGGTCCGGCCGCAGGTGGCAGGCGCGTGTGAAATGCTCGGTATCGACCCGATTTACGTGGCCAACGAAGGCAAGTTTCTCGCCGTCGTCGACCCGGCCGAGGCCGACGCGGCACTCGACGCGCTCCGTTCACACCCCGCAGGCCAGGACGCCACCGAGATCGGCCACATCGCCGACGAACCGGCCGCCACGGTCGTAGTCCGCACCGGATTCGGTGGAACCCGCATCGTGGACATGCTCGTCGGCGACCCACTGCCACGGATCTGCTGAGAGGGGACGTCGTATGTGCCTGGGAATTCCCGGACGGATCGTGGAGATCACCGACGCGGCCAATTGCCTTGCCAAGGTGGATGTCAACGGGGTCCGTCGCATCATCAGCGTGCGCCTGCTGGAGAAAGACATGCCCGCGCCCGACGACTGGGTGCTGGTCCATGTCGGCTTCGCGATGGCCAAGATCGACGAGACGGAGGCCTTGTTGACCCTCGCCGCTGTGAAGAAGTTGGGCGAGGCCTACGCCGACGAGATCGAAGCGTTCGACTCGTCGTCGATCATCTGAGTTCGATCATCTGAGTTCGGGAGAAGACAATGCGCTTTGTGGACGAATTCCGCGACCCGGCTTCCGCGCGAAAGCTGTTGGCCGCCATCGACACACTTGCCGCCGCCGGTGGCGCCGACGAGCACTTCAAGTTCATGGAGGTGTGCGGTGGGCACACCCACACGATCTACCGGCACGGCATCGAACACCTGCTGCCTGACAACGTCGAACTGGTGCACGGCCCCGGCTGCCCAGTCTGCGTGATCCCGATGGGTCGGGTCGACGACGCGATCTGGCTCGCTCATCAACAAGACGTGATCTTCACCTGCTTCGGCGACATGATGCGGGTGCCCGGCTCGAACGGCAGCCTGCTCGACGCCAAAGCGGGCGGCGCGGATGTCCGGTTCGTCTACTCGCCGCTGGACGCGCTCAAGATTGCCGTCGACAACCCGGACAAACAGGTCGTGTTCTTCGCGATCGGATTCGAAACCACTGCGCCGTCCACCGCGGTCACCCTTGTGCGTGCGCGTGAACTCGGAATCAAGAACTTCACGGTGTTCTGCAACCACGTCACGATCGTGCCGCCGATCAAGGCGATCCTGGAGTCCCCCGATCTGCGGTTGTCCGGCTTCCTCGGCCCCGGCCATGTCTCGACCGTCGTTGGCAACCGGCCATACCGGTTCGTCCCCGCGGTTTACGGTAAGCCGTTGGTAGTGGCTGGCTTCGAACCGCTCGACATCCTGGCGTCGATCGCGATGCTGTTGAGGCAGATCCGCGAAGGCCGTTGCGAAGTCGAGAACCAGTACTCGCGCGTCGTCAACGAAGAGGGCAACCCGGCAGCCCTGGCCCTGATGGCCGAGGTGTTCGCGCTGCGGCCCCACTTCGAGTGGCGCGGACTGGGATTCATTTCGCAGAGCGCCTTGAAACTGCGTGACGAACTGGTCGACTTCGACGCCGAGCACCGATACTCCCTGCCAGGGGTCCGGGTCGCCGACCCGAAGGCCTGCCAGTGCGGCGAAGTCCTCAAAGGTGTTCTCAAGCCGTGGGAGTGCAAGGTTTTCGGCACGGCGTGCACTCCGGAGACACCGATCGGCACATGCATGGTCTCCCCGGAGGGCGCGTGCGCCGCGTACTACAACTTCGGCAGGCTGCACCGCGACGCCGCGGCGTTGATCGGGCAGGGCGCGCGGGCATGACCACGGCGGACATCACCGGCACCCGGGGTGCGGAGATGTTCGCGCGCTATGCCTTCGCCCCGAACCAACTCGGTTACTGCGGACCGCAGGACTCGAGGATGTTGACCGGCTCGCGTGCCGAGATCGAGAAGGCAGCAAGGCAATTCACCGGCGCGTGGCCGTATCTCGAAGTGACGTCACGCATGACGGGCATCTCCGATCCGCTCGACCATCGGCTGGTCGACTCGTACTGGCTCGGCGGCGGCATCGGTGCCGAGCTGAACCCGGCCACTTTCACCACTGAATTGCTGGACATCATCGCTCCGCAAGCCGGTCACTACTGGAGTCATCTCACCGAAGACCTCGTCGACGGGGCCTCACCGGACCATTGCTTTCACGTGTTCGGCGTCTACCCGTGGTCGCGCCTGCTCGGCAAGGGCGCAGACGAGCATCCGCTGTCCATCCTCGACAACTGCCGGATATCCTGGGGCACCGTGGTGTCGACCGACGGTGCCACCGCTGTTGTCTCGTCCCCCCGCCTGCGCTGGAGGCGCCCGGTCCTTTCGCTGTCAGCACCAGAGGAGAGCACCGTGGACGCGACCGCCGCGGCGCGCAGCGACATCGCCGTCAAGCCAGGCGATCTCGTCGCACTGCATTGGCGACAGGTATGCGACCGACTAACACCCGAGCACCTCGCACGACTGAAAGTCAGCACCGACCGACAGCTGCACGCCACCACCCGCCGACTGAGCTCGAGTCCGTCGTGAGGCCGCGAATCGTCCAGGCCGACGGTCAGATCGGATTCCGGTGGGTGACGCCGGACGGTACGCCCACCACCCTGCCGGACCTGGTGATCGACGATGAGGAGCCCGACAGGTTGGTGGCCACCCACCTCGAAGCGCTCGACGATGCGCTGATCATCGCCGCGGGGCGGTTCGGCGAGCTTCTCGGTGGCGGCAGGCTGCCCGACCCCGACGAACGAGATGAGCTGGTGGACCTGCACCGCAACCTGGACTGGCTGATGCGCGACTACGCGTTGGCGGCCGAGATCAGCGGGATCATCCCCGATGTGCGGGCAGGCAAGATCATCGGCACCGCCGCGCTTTTCTCTATCCGCGCACGCTTCCCCATCGGGCTGCTCGGATCTGCGCCGTTCGACGGCGAACTCGACGAGCCGTCGATGGGCGTCATGAGCGGATTCGGGCAGATGGCGATGGTCGACGAGGAACGACCGTGGAAGGGCGGCCGGTGGGTGCTGAGGTCCGAAACCGGACAACGGTATCCGCTGACGCTGTCAATGATGCTTTTCGATAGCTCAGGGGTGAACAAGGACGCCGCCAGGCGCGAACACCGCGAGGCTATCGAGGCCTGCGTGGCCGGGGCGACCGCCGACGATGCCGACCCGTTCACCGTCGCCTCCGCGCTTGACTGGCTGCTCTATGACTGGCTGATGGCACACCGGGAGGATCCCGACAGCGGGGCGATCCTCATCCCGAAGGGCCACGACTCCGATGCCGCGACGATCGTCGCTGCAACCTGCGCATCGGTGCGCACCCGCGCCCGCATCGATCCCGGCCTGGCGTCGCAGTTGCAGGCCGACTGAGCCGTCACGCGTCGATCAGATCCCACCTCCGGAGTGCGCGCTGCGCGTACCGATCGCCGGCCGTGATAACCGGACGGCGGCCATCGAGGCCGCTGCGCCAAACCGCGTGCGCGATGGCACGAATCACCGAAAGTCCGCTGTGGAAATGGCCATTGGCCGAGGTGACCGTCACCTCAGCTTCGCTGATCTCGACGTGCCAGCCTGGCTGCGGCGAGATCCGCACAGAGTCGACCGGCAGAGCGAGGCCACCGATGTCCTCCGCAAGATGGCTCGGCCGGCAATCGGCGGCGGCGTGAATGGCATCGGAAGCCGAACTGACCCCGCTCAACACAAGCAGGCTGGGCAACCCGGCGCAGTTGGCAGCCGCGATATCCGTTTCTAGTCGATCGCCGACGACCAGAGGCGCTTCGAGACACCCTCGGCTCAATGCCTCTCGCACCATATGAGGTGCCGGCTTGCCGACCACGAGCGGCTCTGCGCCAGTCGCGGCGCGCAGGGCGGCGACCATGGAGCCGTTCCCTGGCACCAGACCACGTTCAGTGGGAAAGGTCGCATCGGCGTTACACGCGATCCACGTCGCGCCGTCTCGGATCGCCAGCACTCCCTCGGCCAGACACCCCCAGTCCGTGTCCGGCGAATGACCCTGCACGACGGCGACCGGCCCGTCGTTCTGTGAGCGGACAGGCTCGAGGCCGACACCGGCCACTTCGGCGGCGAGGGCATCGGTGCCGATCACCAAGACCTTGGATCCGCATTCGAGTTGTTGCCCCAGCATGCGCGCGGCCGTTTGGGCACTTGTCACGACGTCACCTGGGCCGATCGCAAAACCCATTGCCCGCATATGGTCTGCGACCTGCGCAGACGATCGCGAGGCGTTGTTGGTCAACAGCACGCGACGAGCACCGATGTGTTCAAGTACCTCGACAGCACCTTCGATTGCAGTCGACCCACGGTAGAGCGTGCCATCCAGGTCGAGAAGCAGACCATCATGCTGCCCAGCGAGGGTTCCGCTGCCGAAACATGCACTCACAGAACGACTTTAGCTCTCGGCTTGCGCCTGCACCGAATGCGGAGCCACGCAACACCCAGCCCGGTGATCCCGTAGGTGAGCGTCGCCGAACCGCATTGACCATGAGATTTCGTCCAGGAAGCCTCCGCCACCGATAATGACGATGTGCAGATGTCGCGAAATTGGCTTATCGCAGCGCAGACGGCAGCGGTAATGATGCTTGCCGCCTTGGGCGCCGCAGGCCAGGCGTCAGCCGATCCCGCGACGGTGGACTACAGCGCCGAGGGAGGGCTCCCCGACGGCCAGCGGGTCAGCCCGTTCGACCTCTCCAGCCCCGCCGTGTACCGCCTCGATCCCGCGCTGCTGGACGCCATCGAGCGGGCCGCCGACAGCGCCGCCGCCCAGGGCGTCAGCGTCGGCCTGACGTCGGGATGGCGGTCACCCGAGTTCCAGCAGCAACTGTTCGACGACGCCGTTGTCCAGTACGGCAACGCCGAGATCGCCAGCCAGTACGTGGCGTCCCCGCAGATCTCCAAGCACGTGATCGGCAAAGCTGTGGACGTCGGCCCCGCGGGCGCCGACAACTGGTTGATCCGTAACGGCTCGGCGTTCGGGCTGTGTCAGATCTATGCGAACGAGATCTGGCATTTCGAGCTGGCCAGCGACTATGGCGGCGCGTGCCCACCGTTGCGGCCCAACGCCGCGGGCTGACCCGCCAAGCCACCCGCCCCCGACGTCATTGCCGACCCCCAACGTCATTGCCAGGACGGGATGCCACGCTGGGGCGGTGCGCCGCCTTCTGACCCTCGCCGTCTGCGTCTGCGTCTGCGCCGCAGGCTGCAGCGCGCCTGGCCGCGCGCCGATGCTTCCGCCGATGGGCTGGAACTCCTGGAATTCGGGAATACCGCTGACCGAGCAGACGGTGACGCAAACCATCGATGCGATGGTGGCGTCGGGTCTGCGCGACGCCGGCTACCGCTATGTCAACCTCGACGCCGGCTGGGCGGCATCGACCCGCGACGAGGACGGCAAGCTTGCGGCAGACCCTGCCCGCTTCCCGCATGGGATAGCCTCACTGGCCCGTTACGCCCACGATCGCCATATGTATCTAGGCATCTACCACAGCCCGTTCAACCAGGGCTGCGGTCAAGATCCACGGATCGGCGGGGCCGGCCACGAGCGCATCGATGCGCAGACATTCGCCGATTGGGGGGTCGACTACCTCAAATACGACTGGTGCCGGCCGGAGGCCACCCACGCGCAGCAGGTGCACTACTTCTCCGCGATGCGAGATGCCCTGCGCGCCACGGGTCGTCGCATCTTCTACAGCATCAACCCGAATAGTTCGAACGACGCAGGCGCCGGAACCAGATACGACTGGTCCAAGATCGCCGACATGAACCGCAACTCGGTCGATCTGGTCCCCGCATGGGGCGACGACGCGCTGTGGTCTCGAGGTCTGGCTGGCGTGGTGCAGGGCGCGGGCGTCGCAATCCCGCAGGCGGACAAGAGCAGCCCCGCCCATATCAACGATCCCGACATGATGGTGATCGGGCTCGGGTGGAATGAGTTCGTCCGCACGCACCCGACGATGTCCCTCGGACCGGCGCAGGCCGACCTGAACGACATCGAGCAGCGGGCGCACCTATCGCTGTGGGCGATGCTGGCGGCACCACTGCTTATGGGCAACGACGTCCGCGCGATGAGACCGCAGACCCTGGCCATCCTCACCAACCGCGACGTCATCGCCGTCGACCAGGATCCGCTTGTCGCGCAGGGGCGCCCGCTCGACAGCGATCCACGCGTCTGGGTCAAGCCGCTCGCCGGCGGCGCGGTCGCCGTGGCGCTGACCAACGCGGGCAACGCCGCAGGTGACATCGGCACCACGGCAGAGGCAGTGGGTCTGCCAGCCGCCGATTGCTACCGCGTGCGCGATCTCTGGTCGCATACCGAAAGCGACAGCACCGACGCGATCGGTCCTGTGCATGTTCCGTCACACGGCGTGGCGATGTTCACGGTGAACACCTGCGGGTGACCTATTCACAGGAACATTCCAACGTGGGCATAGCCGCGACACCGATTGCGCCTGCCCAATGGGGATATGACTTCGACGCTGCAGGCGCCCACCGCTGCTGACGCTGCGGGCCAGATTCCGGTTCGCATTCGACGTCGCATCGGCGAAGTCAATCGCCGTCGCGTCGCGCTCGGCGTTCTGTTGGTCGCCACGGCGGTCACCTACCTGTGGAACATCACCGTCAACGGGATGGGCAACCAGTTCTATGCGGGCGCCGCGCAGGCGGGTTCGAAGAACTGGGAGGCGCTGCTCTTCGGATCGGTGGATCCCGACAACTTCATCACCGTCGACAAGCCTCCGGTGTCGCAGTGGGTGATGGGGCTGTCGGGTCAGCTGTTCGGCTTCAGCAGCGCCAGCATGCTCGTGCCGGAAGCACTGATGGCCGTCGCGTCCGTTGCGCTGCTGTACGGCGCCGTCCGG
The DNA here is from genome assembly GCF_003719305.1 of Mycolicibacterium stellerae. Taxonomy (GTDB): domain Bacteria; phylum Actinomycetota; class Actinomycetes; order Mycobacteriales; family Mycobacteriaceae; genus Mycobacterium; species Mycobacterium stellerae. The sequence goes on along the minus strand of NZ_RARC01000004.1, from coordinate 279,809 downwards.
CGCATCGCGGGGGCGAACGCGGGTTTACTCGCAGGCGCGTTGTTCGCGCTGACTCCGGTAGTGGCGCTGATGTTCAGATACAACAACCCCGACGCCGTCATGGTGCTGCTCATGACGGCAGCCGCTTACTGCACAGTGCGCGCGTTGGAGCGCGCCAGCGCAAAGTGGCTGGCGTTGGCCGGTGCGGCACTCGGTTTCGCTTTTCTGGCGAAGATGCTGGAGGGCCTGATGGTGGCACCGGCGATCGGGCTGGCCTACATGATCGTCGCGCCGACGACGCTGCGGCGGCGACTCCTGCACGTGGGCGCAGCGGCGCTCGCGTGCCTCGCGTCGGCGGGCTGGTTCGTGGTGCTGACGCTGCTGTGGCCGGCCTCGTCGCGGCCGTATCTCGCCGGCTCGACCGACAACAACTTCATGAACCTGGTCCTCGGCTACAACGGGCTCGCGCGAGTACTCGGCCGCGATCACGGCGGCGCATTCATGTTCGGCCCGTCGATCGGCTCCGCATTGGGATCCGACGTTCGCATATCGTCGGTGCGTCACGGCGACTTCAACGCGTTCGGCGGCGCGGGCGCGGGCATCACACGGCTGTTCTCCGGGGAGTTCGGCTTCGAGATCGGCTGGCTGCTCCCGGCGGCTCTGCTCGCGCTGGTGGTGGTCGTCGTCACGCGCCGACGGGCGCGACGCGCCGACCTCACCCGCGGCGGCGCAATCCTGTTCGGCGGCTGGCTGCTGATCGACGGGTTGGTGCTCAGCTACATGAAGGGCATGGCACACCCCTATTACTGCTTGTCGGTCGCACCCGCGATGGCAGGGCTTGTCGCCATCGGCGGTAGCGAGGCGTGGCGCTTGCGTCACACGATATTCGGCCGAAGTGCCTTGGCCGCAATGATTCTCGTGACAGGGATATGGAGCTGGTGGCTCCTCGGCCGCAACGCGGACTGGCTGCCTGCGTTGCGATGGGCAATCCTTACCGTGACGATCGCCGCCACCATCGCACTGCTGGTGGCACTTGGTTCGCCGCACCGTCGGCGAGCGGCCAAGGTCTGCCTCGCGGCCGCCGTCGTCGTCGCAGGCGCGGGATCGGCCTCATACACGTTCGCCACGATCGGCCAGTCCCATGAAGGCGGAGGCGCGAGAGTCGGGCCAGCGGTCGCAGACGGGAACGGGTTCGGGCGCGGCGGCTGGATGGATGACGACGCGGACAACACTGCGCTCCAGGATTTGCTCGAGGGCACTCACAATCAGTGGTCGGCCGCGATCAACGGCTCATCGGCGGCGGCGGGCCTCGAACTGTCCACCAACACCGCGGTGATGGCGATCGGCGGGTTCTCCGGCTCGGATCCGGTGCCCTCACTGCGCCAATTCCAGGACGACGTGACCAACCACCGGATCGGCTACTACATCGCACCCGACACCGCCCGCGGCCATGGCCGCCAGCAGCACACCGACATCACCCGATGGGTCGCGGCGAACTTCCTGCCGGTGCGCGCCGGTTCCGCGACCGTGTACGACCTCTCGGCCCCGAGCCACTGAAACCGCAACGCGACTACACCGGGCAGGGCGCTCTCGATCACGTATCCACCCGTCGGCCCGCAGCGCTGCACGCGTCGACCTGCCCGCCTTCGGGCGACAGATTCGCTCGACCGGACGGGGCCACTGTTGGCTCTTCGGCAACAGCGAATTTGTCGCTCAGAGGCGGGCACCCCGGCAGGCATCCTTTGCACCTCAACAGGAAGAAGGAACTGGCGACCCCGACCCACACCGATATGCTCACGACGATCGGCACATCACGTCTGAGTGAAATCGCGAAGCCCTAGTCTGATCACCGGACCACAGCCCTGGCAGGCTCGGGGAATACCAATCGCCTACCTGACGTCGGAACGTGGCAGTAATCGATCCCCGGAGGCGGCATGAAGTTCGGCATCTCGACGTTCGTCAACGACGACACCATCGACACGGTGACGTTGGCACGTGCAATAGAGGAGCGGGGCTTCGAATCGCTGGCCATCGCCGAACACACACACATTCCGGCCAGCCGCGAGTCCGCCTACCCCATGGGCGGCGAACTGCCGCAGATCTATTACCGGACTCTCGACCCCTTCGTCACCCTCGCGGCGGCAGCCGCCGTGACGTCGAGGATCGAGCTGATCACCGGGATCGCGCTACTGATCCAGCGTGACCCGATCATCACCGCGAAAGAGGCCTCGAGCATCGACCTGATCTCGGGTGGCCGATTCGTGTTCGGTGTGGGCGCGGGCTGGAACATCGAGGAGCTGAGCAACCACGGGACCGACCCGAAGACACGCGGCGCACTACTCGACGAACGCATCGAAGCCATCCGGGCGCTGTGGACCGACGAGCCGGCCGAGTTCCACGGCCGCTACGTCGATTTCGACGCGTCCTACCTGCGGCCAAAGCCCGTGCAGACGCCGCACCCGCCCATCTTCATCGGCGGCGACTCCGATGCCACCGTCAAGCGGGTGATCAGGCACGACGCGGGCTGGATATCGAATCCGAGCCCCGCGGAGCACCTGAGGAAACGCATCGAGCAGATGCGCGACGGAGCAGGCCACGACGTGCCGCTGGCGACGTTCGGCACTCCGATAGATGCCGATTACTGGGCTGCCCTCGATGAGCTCGGCTACGGACGGGTCGCGCTCCTGCTGCCGACCAAACCGGAGAACGAGTCTCTGAAGCTGCTCGACGACTACGCCGCCGCGGTCGAAAAGTACCGCGCTTAGGACATACGCTTCGTGCGGTGAGCGGAAAACGGGGCAACCCGCTGGCGCTGGCCGCGATCGGGCTCGCGCTGGTCGCGTGCACGCACAGCCCGCCTCCGGCGCCGCCGCCCGCACCGACCGCTGCCCCGAGCGCGGCACCGTCTGCGCCTCCCACGGTGAGCCTGCTGGACGACGAGACACCCAAGCCCGCGGGCGCGCAGCCCGAACTGGCGTCTGATCCTGCGCAGCTGGCCGACGACCTCGTCGCCGACGAACAGGCGCTCCGCGACCCGTCCACGCCCGAGGCCGCACTGCAGGCAGCGGCGCGCCGCCAGCAGGCGGCCTACCGCGCCATCGGGCGCGACGGCCAGTTGGACGCGATCACCCGCCCCAGAATCCCGGCCCCGCTACTGGAGATCTACGACCTCAACGTCGACGCGCGTCGGCAGCTCACCGCGATGGCGGAGACCAGGGACACGATCCCGGTCTGGCGCATCGTTGCCCCGGCGCCCGCCGATGAACTGTTGAGCTACTACCGCGAAGCGGAAGCCGCTTCGGGCGTCGGCTGGAACTATCTGGCCGCGATCAATCTGATCGAGACCCGGCTGGGCAGCGTCGTCGGCCCGAGCAGCGCTGGCGCGCAAGGCCCCATGCAGTTCCTGCCGTCGACCTTCGCCGCATACGGCGACGGCGGCGACATCTACTCACCCCGCGACAGCATTATGGCGGCAGGCCGCTACCTTGCCGCCAACGGCTTCACCGGCGATCGCGACCAAGCGATTTACCGTTACAACCATGCCGCTCAATACGTCCGGGCGGTCAACGATTACGCGATGGTGCTCGCCGCCGATCCCGCAGCGTTCACCGGGTTTTACCGCTGGGAGGTCTACCTGAAGACGACCGCGGGTGATCTGTTGCTGCCCATCGGCTATGCATCGTCGACGCCGGTTCCGGTCAAGGAGTACCTGGCGACCCATCCGCAGTGACGCCAGGCGTGATCGAATTCGTCGAGGCCGTCGTATGTAGCACACTGCTACACTTGGTTACACACTGCTACATATGGAGGCGATGATGGCGGGTACCACCGACCGCGTCACCCGCTTTGCCGCTGATCTCCTCGACAGCGCGGCCGCCGAGGGCGCACGACAGAGCCGATCGGCCAAACAGCAACTCGACCACTGGGCGCGGGTCGGTCGCGAGGTATCCAGTCGGCACACCGCAGCACGCATGCGGGTCGAAGAGGCCCTCGCCGGAGATCTCGAGCTGCGCGAACTCAGCGTCGAGGAGGGTGTCGTGTTCAACGCCGAGGTAGCCGCGGCCATCCAGGAGAACCTCGCCCAATCGAACTACGGCGACGTGTTGGCCAGACGCGGTATCACCACCGTTGCTCTCAACGAATCCGGTGAGATCGTCGAGCACCGACCCGACGGCAGCTCCGTGGTGCTGACTGCGCGGCGCAAGCCGTCTCGACGCAAGAAGTGACCAGCACGACCACCCGATGAACCGGCTTGATCTCGTCGTCGGGCCCAATGGAGCGGGTAAGTCCACCTTCGTCGAACTCACACTTGCCCCGCTGCTGCCGCAATCCGTGTTCGTCAACGCCGACGAGATCGCACGGCAGCGCTGGCCCGACGATCCCGCCGCACACGCGTACGACGCCGCACGGGTGGCGGCCGATACCAGATTCAAGCTGATCGAACTCGGCCGGTCCTTCATCGCCGAGACGGTGTTCTCGCATCCGTCCAAGCTCGAATTGATCGACGTGGCCCGCGCTGCCGACTACACCGTCGTGCTGCACGCACTTCTCATCCCGGAGGAATTGGCGGTGCAGCGCGTCCGGCATCGCGTCAGCGCGGGCGGGCACGACGTGCCGGAAGACAAGATACGCCAACGCTATCGACGGCTCTGGGCGCACGTCGCCGCTGCGATCATGCGGTCTGACTCCGCCACCGTTTACGACAACAGCGGCCTTAAGGGCCCGCGCATCGTCGCGCAGTTCAGCGGCGGGTTCGCCGTTGGCCTTTCCACGTGGCCCGAATGGACCCCGAAGGAGCTGTCCACCAGGTGGTGACCTCGACTACCATCCACCCATGATGCGAGCCGGTGTGGCGTCCCTGGCGGCCCTGACCCTGGCGCTGGCGGGCGTCGTCGGCGCGGCCGGCGCGCACGCCGAGCCCATGCCCCCGCCGCCGTGCGGCTTCACGCTGTCGCCTCCACATGTGGTGCAGGTCGACGGCGTCAGCAAGGTCACCGCCACCATCACCTCGGCGGTCTGCGGCGTCGCGGCCAGCCCGTATCAGAGCGTGGCGTGTGTTGAGCTTGCCGGTCAGCAGGGCGGTTCGTGCATGCAGGGCACCGACTCCGCACAGGCCTACTACGCCGAGCCCTACCAACCCGGCGCGACCTACGCGTCACGCGGGCGCGGCTGCGGGATCATCGTGCCCACCCTGCCTGCGGACAACTGCCAGATCCTCGGGCCCATCACCGCCACCCTGTAGCCGGTCACTAACCTGGGGCGATGTCTGATCGCGTCCTTGTGCAGGTCGAAAACCACGTCGCGCTGATCACGGTCAACGACCCTGAGCGCCGCAACGCCGTCACCGCCGAGATCTCGGCTGCGCTGCGGGCGGCGGTCGATGCGGCCGAAGCGAACACCGACGTGCACGCCCTCATCGTCACCGGAGCGGGCAAGGCCTTCTGCGCGGGCGCCGACCTGACCGCGCTCGGCGAGGCGACCGAGGACGGCCTGCGTGCCATTTACGACGGCTTCCTCGCGGTGGCCAGCTGCACGCTTCCCACGATCGCGGCCGTCAACGGCGCCGCCGTCGGCGCCGGGCTCAACCTCGCGCTGGCCGCCGACGTGCGCATCGCCGGGCCTGCCGCGCTGTTCGATCCGCGCTTCCAGAAACTCGGCATCCACCCGGGCGGCGGTGCGACGTGGATGCTTCAGCGCGCGGTCGGCGTGCAGGCGGCAAGGGCCTCACTGCTGTTCGGGATGCGCTTCGACGCCGAGGCCGCCGTCCGATACGGGCTGGCGCTGACCGTCGCCGACGACCCGGTCGCCGCCGCCAAGGAGTTGGCAACCGGACCTGCGGCCGCGCCTCGCGAGGTGGTGCTCGCCACGAAGGCCTCTATGCGAGCAACCGCCAACCCGGGTTCTCTCGATATCGACCAACACCGGATCGCGGTAGATACCGAGCTGAAACCGCAAGCGGCGTCGATTCTTTCGCCGGAATTCGCCGAGCGGCTGGCCGCCGCCAAGCGCAGGTAGCGCTAGCTGTCGAGCAGGGCCAGCTCCGGCGACTCGATCAATCGTCGGAGTTCGCCGAGGAACGCAGCCACCTGTGCGCCATCGGCAATGCGGTGGTCGAATGCGCACGTCAACGTCATCGTCGGTCGAGCCACGACGGCATCGTCGACAACGACCGGACGCGGCTTCAACGACCCCATGCCCAGGATGGCGGCCTCGGGATAGTTGATGACGGGCACGCCCTCGTCCAACCCGAGCGCGCCGAAGTTCGACACGGTGAACGTGGAGCCCTGCAGCTCAGTCGGTTTGACGGTTCCTGCGCGCGCCTCCTCGATGAGCCGCGACACCGTCGCCGCCAACTCACGCGTCGATTTGTCCTGCGCGTCCTTGACGACCGGCACAAGCAGCCCGCGCGGCGCCGCAACGCCGAAGCCCAGGTGCACGGCCGAATGAACGTGGATGTGCGGCCCACCGGCGGTATCCACCCATGTGGAGTTGAACATCGGGTGATGCGTCAGCGCGATCGTCAACAGCCGAAGCGTCAGAACGAACGGCGTGATCGGCGGCCCGTCATCGCCGACCGCGTCCCGCAGCCGATCACGCACCCGCAGCAGGGCCGAGCAGTCGACCTGGGCACTGGCGTGCGCATCCGGAATTTTGCTCCGTGACAACGCCATTCGCTGCGCCATGGTGGCCTGCACCCCGGTGACGCCGACGGTGTCGAGGGCGGGTCCCGACGTGCCGGCAGCCGCGCGCACATCCTCACGGGTGACGATTCCGTCCCGACCCGAACCAGGCGCCAGCGAGGCCAGATCGACGTGCATGTCTGCGGCAAGCTTGCGCACGGCAGGCTTGGCGCGCGCTCGCACACCGTCGGAGACCGGCGCCCGCCGACTGGTGTCCATATCGTCGTCGGTGCCATACCCGACCAGCACCGCCTTGCGCGCCGGTTTACCACCGTTCTGCGATGCGGGAGCGGGTGCGTCGGTCGCGATGCGCACCAGCACCGCACCGACGGCGAGCGTTTCACCGTCGGCACCACCGAGTTCGACGATGCGACCCGCGTAGGGACTGGGGATCTCCACCTCGGCCTTGTTGGTCTCCACTGTGCACAGCGTCTGGTTGAGTTCGACATCGTCGCCGGCCGCCACACTCCAACTGGTGATCGTCGCGTCCTCCAGGCCTTCACCGAGATCGGGAACCAGGAAGTCCCGCACGGAGCCGGTCATGAGCTCATTGCCTTCTCGACGCAGTCGATCAACCGGTCCACGCCGGGTAGCCACAGCTTTTCCAGGCGCGCGGGCGGATACGGCGTGTCGAAACCGGTGGCGCGCAAGACCGGCGCCTCGAGGTCGTAGAACAGCTCCTCCTGAATGCGGGCCGCCAACTCGGCGCCGAAGCCGAGGGTGCGGGCACCCTCATGGACGACGACGGCGCGCCCGGTCTTGCGCACCGAGGCCGCGATGGTGTCGAAGTCCAGCGGGTTGAGCGAGCGCAGGTCCACGACCTCCAGGTTCCAGCCGTAGTGGTCGGCGGCCAGATCTGCTGCCGCCAGCGCGGTTTGCACCAGCCCGCCGTAGGTGAGCACGGTGACGTCGTCGCCGGCGCGCCGGATGGCGGCACGGCCGATGGGCAATCCGGGCGTGACGGTGTCGACGTTCTCGCGCGCCCAGTACCTCCTCTTGGGCTCGAGGAACACCACCGGATCCCGGCTGGCGATCGAATGCCGCAGCAGCCAGTAGGCGTCCGACGGTGTCGACGGCACCACCACTTTCAGGCCCGCGGTATGGGCCCAATACGCTTCGGTGGACTCCGAATGGTGTTCGACCGCACCGATTCCGCCGAACGACGGGATGCGGACCGTCACGGGCATGTCGACGTCGCCGTGGGTGCGCACCCGGTACTTCGCAAGGTGGCTGACCATCTGGTCGAACGCCGGGTAGGAGAACCCGTCGAACTGGATCTCGGGAACCGGCACGAAGCCGCGGATCGCCAACCCGATCGCGATGCCGATAATCGCAGACTCCGCCAAAGGCGTGTCGAAACATCTTCCGTCACCAAAGGTTTCGGTGAGTCCCTCGGTGACCCGGAAGACACCGCCGAGCGTCGCCACGTCCTCGCCGAAAACCAGCACCCTGTCGTCGGCCGCCATCGCGTCGTGCAGTGCCCGGTTGATCGCCTGCACCATGGTCAGATTCGTGGTGGTCGATACCGACGTGAACAGCGGCGGCTCGTGTGCGTCGTCCCCGTAATCCGCAGGCCGCTCGATGATCTGAGTCATGTCAGGCCTCCTTCGCCAACTCGGCCATCAACTGGTCGCGCTGGGCTTGCAGGGTCGGAGTGATCTCCGCATAGGTCGTGTCGAAGAGCTGGCCGACATCCATGTCGGGTGTGTTGACGATTGCATCGCGAAGTTCCGTGCACAGCCGGGCCGCCCGGGTTTCGACGCGGTGTTGCAGCCGTTCGTCCCACACATCGATGTTCTGTAAGTATTTGCGGTAGCGCGGTATCGGGTCCAGCGCCACCCACTTGTCCACCTCGTCCTGCGACCGGTAGCGGGTCGGGTCGTCGGAGGTGGTGTGCGGCCCCAGCCGGTAGGTGACCGCTTCGATCAGCGTCGGGCCGTGACCCTCGCGGGCGCGTTGCGCGGCTTCGGCCATCACCGCGTGGCACGCCAGCACGTCGTTGCCGTCGACGCGGATGCCTGGCATCCCGTAACCGATCGCCCGGTGCGCGATCGACGGCCCCGCCTGCTGACGGCTGACCGGAACGGAGATCGCCCACTGGTTGTTCTGCACGAAGAACACGCACGGCGCCTTGAAGACGGCGGCGAGGTTGAGCGCTTCGTGCGCGTCGCCCTCGCTCGTCGCGCCATCGCCGAGGTACGCAACGGTCACCGAGTCTTCGCCGAGACGCTGGGCGGCCATGGCGGCTCCGACCGCATGCAGACCGTGGGTGCCGATCGGAATTGCGATCGGAGCGACGCACTTCTCGGTGAACCCCAGCCCGCCGTGCCACCGGCCTCGCCAGACCGCGCCCATCTGCGCAGGCGTGATGCCGCGCAGCAGGAACGCCCCGATCTCGCGGTACTGCGGAAACAGCCAGTCGGTCTTACGCAGGCACGCCGCCGAACCGATCTGAGCGGCCTCCTGACCGCGACACGACGCGAAGAGCGCGAGTTCGCCCTGTCGTTGCAGGTTGACGAACTCCGCGTCAAGCGCGCGGGTGACGGCCATCAGCTCGTAGAGCCAGCCCATCGTCTCGGGTGGAAGATCTCGGCGATACCGGGTCTCGGTGGTCGGCGTCCCGTCCGGGGCGACCAGTCGAATCGGCTCCAGCTCGACATCAGCGACCGACGTCAAGGGTGCCTGAGTGGACCCTGCCATACCGCCTCCTAGGGTCACTGACGGCGGATCGCGCCGTCAGGCGACTGAGGTGCTCAGCACGGAGGCGGTCAGAGCAAAACCCCTGGTGAGGGGCTGCCGGCTAGTTGCCAGGGTGAGGCGCTAGCTGGACGATGCGCTCTGCCCGCCGCAGCACTGGGGCATCCACCATTATGCCCTCGAATTGGAAGACGCCTCGTTCACCGCGCGCCGTGTCGAGCACTCGCCGCGCCCAATCCACCTGGTCATCGCTCGGCGCGTAGGCATCCCGAATGACCGCGACCTGCGTCGGATGGATCGCCACCTTGGCGTCGAAGCCGACCGCAACGGCATCGTCGGCTTCGGCCCGCAGCCCGTCGAGGTTCTTGATGTCGAGGTACACCGAGTCCAGCGCCATCCGGCCGTAGGCCTTTGCCGCCAGCAACGACTGTGAGCGGACGTGCTTGGCGACGTCGCGGTAGCTGCCGTCGGGCCACCGGTTGGCGGTGCCGCCCGTCGACGCGAAAAGATCCTCGGCACCCCACATGAGGGCAAAAGCGTTGTCCATACGCGCCAACTCGTTGACCATCACCGCGCCCAGCGGTGTCTCGATAAGCACGATGACGTCCAGCGGCGCCAAGTCCCGGATCTGCTGCGGGTCCTCGGTCTTGGCCAGCATCACGGTCGTGTACTTCGTTTTCGCGAGCGCATCGAGGTCCGGCGCGTGGTCGGCCGTGGCGGTGGGGTTGATCCTGACGACGGTGCGGTCGGGATCCAACGGGTTGTCGATCAGCGCCGCGCGGGCCTCTTCCCGGTCTTTCGCCGCGACACCGTCTTCGAGATCGAGGATCACCACATCCGCTGCGGCCACCGCCTTCAAGAAGCGTTCCGGGCGGTCGGCCGGGCAGAACAACCAGCCGGGGCCGTTATTCGCTAGAGCCATTTCGCTCCTTGCGTGCGCGGCGCCACTATGCGTCTTCCTCAGACCGCTTGCGCACCATCGTCTTTCGCGACGCGGTCGCCACGATGTCGCCGTGCTGATTGCGGCCGGTATGGGCGAAGGTGACGATGCCCTCCCCCGGACGACTCTTGGACTCGCGCTTGTCGGTCACCTCGGTCTCGGCGTAGAGCGTGTCACCGTGAAAGAGCGGCTTCGGGAAGGCGACCTCGCCGAACCCCAGGTTGCCGACGATCGTGCCCTGGGTCAGTTGCGCAACCGACAACCCGACCAGCGTGGACAACGTGAACATCGAGTTCACCAGCCGCTGGTTGAACGGCGGCAGCGCGTCGGCGAAGGCGGCATCCAGATGCAGCGCCTGGGTGTTCATCGTCAGCGTGGTGAACAAGACGTTGTCGGCTTCGGTGATGGTGCGCCCCGGCCGGTGCTGGTAGACGACGCCGGGCTCAAACTCCTCGAACCACAGGCCGCGTTGAGTTATCACCTTCTTGTCGGTCACCTCTGCCGAATCGTTCACTCCGCTCACAGCCCAGCCTCGCGAGCGATCAGCATCAGCTGCACTTCGGTTGTCCCTTCACCGATTTCGAGGATCTTGCTGTCGCGGTAGTGCCGTGCGACGGCGTATTCATTCATGAAGCCGTATCCGCCGAACACCTGTGTCGCGTCGCGCGCGTTGTCCATCGCGGCCTCGCTGGCAACGAGCTTGGCGATCGCGGCGGCCTTCTTGAACGGCTTGCCGGCCAGCATGAGTGCGGCGGCGTCGTAATAGGCCGTGCGGGCCGTATACGCCCGCGCCTCCATCCGCGCAATCTTGAAGGAGACGGCCTGATACGTGCCGATCGCCGCGCCGAAGGCCTCCCGTTCCTTGGCGTACTTCACGCACTCGTCGACGCAGCCCTGTGCGGCGCCGACCGACAGCGCGGCGATCGCGATGCGGCCCTCGTCGAGGATGCGCAAGAAGTTGGCGTAGCCGCGCCCGCGTTCGCCCAGCAGGTTCTCCGCGGGCACCCGGACGTCGTCGAAGCTCAGCGGATGGGTGTCGGAGGCGTTCCAGCCGACCTTGTTGTACGCGGGCTCGGCGGTGAAACCGTCAGTGGGGACCGGCACCAGGATCGACGAGATCTCCTTCCTGCCATCGCTTTCCCCGGTGACGGCGGTGACCGTCACCAGCTTGGTGATGTCGGTACCGGAGTTGGTGATGAACTGCTTGCTCCCGTTGATGACCCAGTGCCCGTCATCGAGCTTCGCCGTCGTCTTGGTCGCGCCCGCGTCGGTTCCGCCGCCCGCCTCGGTAAGCCCGAACGCGCCCAACGCCTTGCCACTTGCCAACAGCGGCAACCACTCCTGCTTCTGGTCGTCGTTGCCGAAGCGGTACACCGGCATCGCGCCGAGCGATACACCGGCCTCCAGCGTGATGGCGACGCTCTGGTCGACCTTGCCGAGTTCCTCGAGCGCGAGGCACAGTGCGAAGTAGTCGCCGCCCATGCCGCCGTACTCCTCGGGAAACGGCAGTCCGAACAGCCCCATGTCGGCCATGCCCGATACGACCTCGTACGGGAACGAGTGCTCTTGGTCGTGCTTGGCGGCGACGGGCGCCACGACGCTCTGCGCGAAGTCCCGCACCGTCTTGGCGAGCTGCTCGTAATGGTCGGGCAGCATCCCCGTTGCCAGAAATTCACTCATGACTGCTCTGCTTTCTCACTAGCTGTAATCCTGGCCAGCGGCTGGTCCACCTTCACCTGGTCGCCGACGGCGACGAGCAGTTCGACCACACCGGCAACCGGTGCGGTCAACGCGTGCTCCATCTTCATCGCCTCGACCGCGACGACGACGGCACCCGCATCGACATTCGCGCCGTCCTCGACACCGACGGCGACGACGGACCCCGGCATGGGGCTGACGAGTTCGGCGTCGCCGCTGTGCTCGTCGTCGGGGCGGACGGGCGCCTCTCGCACCTCGTCGACCACTGCGGTGCGTCCTGCGCGCGCCAACCAGACCTGGCCGTCTGCCGCGGCGACCAGGTAGTCGGTGCGCAACCCGTCGAGTGTCACCACAAGCCGATCGCCATCGAGACTTACTGTGAGCGGACGTGATTCGCCGACCTCGACGACGGCGGTTGCTGCCTGCGGCGTTCCGGTCAGGTACACGTGGTCGGTACGATCACCTGCGCGCAGCCGGGCGGCGGTCGAACCGTGCTGCCCTATCCGCCAGCCCGACGGCACCTCCCACAGGTTGCCCGCCGGTACCGGCCAGCTGCGCAGCCACTTGTACGCCGCTGCGGCGATCAGCTCATCGTCTCCGGGTTGAAACGGCGCGAAATCCGTTGTCCTGCGGTCCAACAACCCGGTATCGAGCCGGCCCGCCACGACATCGGGGTCGGCCAGCAGGAAGCGCAGGAACTCGACGTTCGTCGACACCCCCAGGACGGCGGTGTCGGCCAGTGCGCGGTCAAGTGCGCGTAGCGCGGCGGGCCGGTCGGCGGCATGCGCGATGACCTTGGCCAGCATCGGGTCGTAGTCGCTGCCGACCACCGTTCCCGTCGCGAGGCCGGAATCCACTCGCACACCCGGGCCGTAAGGTTCGGTGAGATCGAGCACCTCGCCACCGGTCGGCAGGAATCCGCGCGCGGGATCCTCTGCGTAGACACGCGCCTCGATGGCGTGCCCGGTCATCGTGATTTCGTCCTGTGCGATCGGAAGCTTCTCCCCCGCAGCGATGCGCACCTGCTGCTCGACGAGGTCGATGCCGGTGACCATTTCGGTGACCGGATGCTCGACCTGCAGGCGGGTGTTCATCTCCATGAAGAAGAACTCGTCGGGCCGGTCGGCGGACACGATGAACTCGACCGTGCCCGCGCCGGTGTAGTCGACGCTGCGCGCGGTGTCGCAGGCCGCGGCGCCGATCCGCGCCCGCGTGGCGACGTCCAACAGCGGTGATGGCGCTTCCTCGATCACCTTCTGGTGGCGTCGCTGCAGGCTGCATTCGCGTTCGCCGAGGTGGACCACGTTGCCGTAGCCGTCGGCGAGCACCTGCACCTCGATGTGGCGGGGGTTCAACACGAATCGCTCGAGGAACAGGGTGTCGTCTCCGAATGCCGCGCCGGCCTCACGCCGCGCACTGGTCAGGGCGGCCGCTAGCTCCGACGGTTCGTGAACGACCCGCATGCCCTTGCCGCCGCCCCCTGCTGACGGCTTCACCAGTACGGGATAGCCGACGTCGCCCGCCGCCGCGATCAGGTCGTCGTCGGTGAGGCCGGGCCGAGCAATGCCAGGCACGACCGGTACACCGAACGCCGAAACCGTCGTCTTGGCGGCGATTTTGTCGCCCATGGTCTGGATCGCCTTGACCGGCGGCCCGATGAACACGATGCCCGCCGCCTCTAACGCGGCGGCGAATTCGGCGTTCTCCGAGAGAAACCCGTAACCGGGATGGATCGCCTGGGCTCCTGTTCGGCGGGCGGCGTCGACGACGGCGTCGATGTTGAGGTAGCTCTGCCTTGCGGGAGCGGGCCCAATACCGACAGCGACGTCCGCCTCGGCGACGTGGCGGGCGTTGGCGTCGGCGTCGCTGAACACTGCAACCGAGCGAATGCCCATCTCGCGCAGCGTGCGGATCACCCGCACGGCGATCTCGCCGCGATTGGCCACCAGGACAGTATGGAAGTTCACGACATCACATCCGGAACACGCCGTAGGAGACCGCTTCGACCGGTGCCTGGCCCACCACCGAAAGCGCCAGCCCAAGAATGGTTCTGGTGTCAGCGGGGTCGATCACGCCGTCGTCCCACAGCCGCGCGGTCGAATAGTAGGGATTGCCCTGACTTTCGTACTGTTCCCGGATCGGGGCCTTGAACTCTTCCTCCTGCTCTGGTGTCATCTCGCCGCGCACGGTGGCCAGCACCGACGCGGCCTGCTCACCGCCCATCACCGAGATCCTGGCGTTCGGCCACATCCACAGAAAACGGGGCGAATACGCGCGCCCGCACATCGAGTAGTTTCCCGCGCCGTACGAGCCGCCGATGACCACGGTGAGTTTCGGCACCCGCGCACATGCGACGGCGGTCACCATCTTGGCGCCGTGTTTGGCGATGCCGCCTGCCTCATAGTCGCGGCCGACCATGAAGCCCGAGATGTTCTGCAGGAACAGCAGCGGGACGATCCGCTTGTCACACAGCTCGATGAAATGTGCACCCTTCACCGCTGATTCGGAGAACAGCACCCCGTTGTTGGCGATTATCCCGACGGGATGGCCGTGAATACGAGCGAAGCCGGTCACCAGCGTGGAGCCGTATTCGGCCTTGAACTCCGCGAACTCGCCGCCGTCGACGATTCGGGTGATCACCTCGTGCACGTCGTAGGGCACCCGCGCATCGACGGGAACGACGTCATAGAGCTCGCTCTGGTCGGCTACCGCATCGACCGTCGGGGCGACGTCCCACGGTGCGTCGAGGCGCGGCCCGAGCGTCGAGACGATGCGTCGCACGATCCGCAGTGCGTCGCGGTCGTCGTTGGCCAGGTGGTCGGTCACACCGGAGGTTTTCGAGTGCAGGTCACCGCCGCCGAGCTCTTCGGCGGTCACGACTTCGCCGGTCGCGGCCTTCACCAACGGCGGGCCACCCAGGAAGATCGTGCCCTGGTTGCGGACGATGACCGCTTCGTCGCTCATCGCGGGTACGTATGCGCCGCCCGCGGTGCACGAGCCGAGCACCGCGGCGATCTGGGGAATCCCCTCGGCGCTCATCGTCGCCTGGTTGTAGAAGATGCGGCCGAAATGGTCGCGGTCGGGAAAGACCTCGTCCTGTCGGGGCAGGAACGCGCCACCCGAGTCGACGAGGTAGATGCAGGGCAGCCGGTTCTGCCGGGCGATCTCCTGGGCGCGCAGATGCTTCTTGACCGTAATCGGGTAGTAGGTACCACCTTTCACGGTCGCGTCGTTGGCCACAATCATGCATTCGCGCCCCGATACCCGCCCAATGCCGACGATCATGCCCGCGCCGGGACACTCGTCGTCGTACATGCCGTCGGCGGCAAGGGCCGAGACCTCGAGCAGTGGGCTTCCGGGGTCAAGGAGCCCGTCAACCCGATCCCTCGGCAGCAGCTTGCCGCGACTGACGTGACGCCCGCGAGCTTTGGCCGAGCCGCCGAGCGCGGCAGTAGCCATCTTCTCCCGCAGCTGCGCGACGAGCTGCACATGCTGCTCGCGGCTGGACTGAAGCGTCGATGTCATCGGTGCTGCCCGTCTCGGTTGAGTTAATGCCGACTAACTCGTAAGATGTTAGTGACGATTAACCGAAATGTCCACCAGCGCGGATTGGGGGTAAGACCGTGTCCCTCCCCGCGTCAGGGTCGGCTTCCGCGCCGGCCGGAACCAGCCGCAGCAAGGCCAAGTCCGACCGGCGCGACAAGCTGATCGCCGCGGCAGAACGGCTGGTCGCCGAGCGTGGCTTTCTCGCCGTGCGACTCGAGGACATCGGCGCCGCAGCAGGTGTCAGCGGGCCCGCGATCTACCGGCACTTCCCCAACAAGGAAGCGCTGCTGGTCGAGCTGCTGGTGGGTATCAGCGCGCGGCTGCTCGCCGGGGCGAGGACGGTCGTCGTCGAAGCTGCCGATGCCGCCACCGCGCTGGAGCGATTGATCGACTTCCACCTCGACTTCGCGTTGGGCGAGTCGGATCTGATCCGAATTCAGGACCGCGACCTGGAATATCTGCCCGACCCGGCGAAGCGTCAGGTCCGCAAGGCCCAGAGGCAATACGTGGAGATCTGGGTCGACGTTCTTCTCCGGCTGGACCGCGCGAGCGACGAGGCGGATGCGCGGTTGATGGCGCACGCCGTCTTCGGACTGTTGAATTCAACGCCGCACAGCGTCCGGCCAGGCGCGGCCAAATCGGCCGGCCGAGGAACGATTTCCGGGTCGCGGGCGATCTTGAGAAAGATGACGATCGCGGCCCTGTCGTCGGCCGGCCGAAGCGGCGGTTAGGCGCTAGCCAGCGCTAGTACCAGACTTTTCGACCACCCACAGCGCGGCCGGTGGCCCCGAGGATCCAGAACACCGCGCCAATGACGATCAGCACCACGCCGATGTACGTCAAGATCGAGATGCCGAAAAGGATTCCGAGTATCAGGAGGATCACTCCAAGGACAATCATGGTTACTCCGTTCGATTAGTGAATTATCAAGAGCCCGTTGACTACTGGCTGGGCTCGGGCAGTTTTACATCACAATCCGCTACCTTCGGGTTCGCGCCCGCGTAGTTCAATGGCCCTGCTACGACCGTCAACGCGATGGTTCCCGCTGTGGCGCAATTGTTTGCGTCGGTCTTGAAGTAATCCCGTTGGTAGGCCGCCACGACACCGATCAGCAACCAAACCAAGACGATTACGCCGAGAATTCCGCCACCACGCATGCTGGCCTCCTCCTGTTGAGCGCCGACTTGGCGCAGGAGAGTTTTACCCAGGGGATAATTTCAGTAAACGCGTCAATTTGATCTTGAACCGTTCAGGAATCGGGGACCGACGCAAACGCCATGCTTAGCCACTCACCCATCGCTTTGACCAGCACGGTTCGGTTCTCACGCTTGTCGATCTCATGGCCGTCGTCCTCGAACAGCAGTTGCTCGACAGTGCGGCCCAAAGCCCGCAACGCGTCGAACATCTGCTGTGACTCGCTGGGCGGCACGTTGGTGTCGTTGAGTCCGTGGACGAGCAGAAGGGGTGCGGTCAACGCGTGTGCGCGGAGCAAAGGTGACAGTTGGTCAAGCAACTCCCGGTCACTCACCGGATGGCCGTACTTCGCATAAGCCGCCGCGGCGATCCACGGCTCAGTGTTGCGGTACCACGTGTTCAGGTCGCTCATCCCGCAGATGCTGATGCCCGCCGCGAACAGCTGCGGATGGAACGTGAGCGCCGCCTGGGTCAGGTATCCGCCGTAGGACCAACCGCAACACGCGATGCGCCCAGCGGGGGCCAGACCTCGGTCGGCCAAGAACAGCGCCGCATCGGCCACGTCGTCGATGGCCGCGAAACGCTTCTCCCTGTCGTCGGCATGCATGAAGGACCGGCCGAATCCCCCGGATCCGCGGACATTTGGCAGGAACACGGTGATGCCCGCCTCGAGCAGTGGTGGAAAGAATTCGTTGTACCCCGGCCTGCCCTGTCCCTCGGGCCCACCGTGCAGGAACATCATCGCCCCGATCGAATCCACCCCGTCTGGTGGTCGGAACAACCAGCCGGTGATGTCCAACCCGTCGCGGGTGGTGATGGTCTCCAGCGTCGGGGCTGCGGACAGCGGCCCCCTGCTGGGCTCGCGGTCGATGCGCTCCCATTCTCGGGTTCGCGGATCGACGAGTTCCACGGTGCGCGGCTTGTCCGGGCCCTCGACCGTCATCGCCACCATCGACCCGCCCGCGCTGATGCTCAGCTCGCTGGCCACCATACCGGGCAGCGGAATCGGCTCGTGCAGGGTGTAGTCGGCGTACTCGAGGATCTGTAACTCGCTGGCGCCGTAGATGTTCCACAGCATAGCCACCGTCGAGAGATCGTCGCTGACGGCGAACTCGTCGAGTTCATAGCCGGGGCGCTCGGCAACGACCTGGTAGGACACCCCGTCCACAGTCGTGGTCACCTCGAGCAGGCGTGCGTGGTTGGTCCCGTTTTCGCTGCGGATCAGTGCGCGCACGTAACCGTTCGTACTGTTGCGCCCGTAGAACTTCGCGGGTTGATACAGCTCGAACGTCTCCCCTTCCAGACCCGACCGCAAACGCCGTGGGTGCTGATCGTCCAGGATGATGCCGGTGTCGGTGGTCGAGCCCGGATCGTATGGCAGCAGCGCGGTTTCAGTCAGCCCGCGCAGCATGATCAGGTCACGGTAACCGCGAGGTCCGACGCGCACCAACGCCGCGCCGGCCCAGGCGTCGACCAGCCGTCCGCCCGACCGGCGGTCGAGGATCGTCGTGGTGCCGTCGGCGGGATCGATGAGGCAGGAACTGCCGACGCCGTCCTCGCCGGTGAGAATGGCCGCGACTTGTGTGCCGTCCCAACCGATCAACTCGGCGGTGCCCTCCGGCGCGCCAGGCAGCCACATGTCGATGCGCCGAGCATCGCGGTCATCGGGATCGGTGGTGACCACCCAGATCTGACTGCGGCTGCCGCCTTCCGGTGCGACCTGGCAGGCCAGCCAGTGCCCGTCGGCGGAATGCATGACCCTGATGACCGGGCCCTCGACGGGTAGCTCGACATCCCGCGACGAGCTCGCGCGCCAGCCGCGCAGAAAACGCTGCACCGCCCGCGGGTAGCCACCGTCGTCGACGAGGTGCGCGAACGCCGTTGCGTCAGGCGACAGGGACGCACCGTAGTTGGTGCGCACCTGCTGCCTCATGGGATCAGCCTTTCATGCTCTGCAACCACATCTCGAGGACCGCCAGCTGCCACAACGCGTTGGCACCAAGGGTCGTGCGGGTCTCATTCGGGGCGGCCAGCAGCGCGTCGACGGTTTTCGGCCGGTAGAGGCCGCGTGCGCGCGCGGCATCGTTGGTGAGCGCATCGCGCACCATGTCATAAATCTCACCGTGTAGGTGCCGGATGCCGGGCACCGGGAAGTAGCCCTTCGTGCGGTCGATCACCTCGGATGGCAGCAGTGCGCGCGATGCGTTCTTCAGAACACCCTTGCCACCCTCGGCCAGTTTCAGTTCGGCGGGACAGGCGGCGGCGAGTTCGACGAAATCGTGGTCAAGGAACGGCACCCTTGCTTCGAGACCCCAGGCCATTGTCATGGTGTCCACCCGCTTGACGGGGTCATCGACCAGCATTACCTGCGTGTCAAGCCGTAGTGCCGCGTCGATCGCCGTCTCGGCGCCCGGCGCGGATTGGTGGGCCGAAACGAACCGGTGGCTCGGATCCTCGGTCGCAATCCCGTATTCGGGCGAGAAGATTTCCAACACCTCGGCGTGGCCGCGGTCGAAGAAGACCTTCGCGTAGGCCTCGGTGGTGTGCTCGCGGGCGATGTTCGCCAGCGGCGGGTACCAGTCGTAACCGGCCAGGATCTCGTCGGCGCCCTGGCCCGACTGGACCACCTTGACCGATTTGCTGACCTCTTCGGACAGGAGATAGAACGCCACGCAGTCATGGCTGACCATCGGTTCACTCATCGCCGCAATGGTTTTGGGCACCGCGGGCAATAGCCGCGAGCTGTCGATGTGGATGCGATGATGCTCGGTGTCGAAGGTCTCGGCGATCAGATCGGAGTAGAAGAACTCGTCGCCGGACTCATCACCGACCGAGTCGAAGCCGATGCTGAACGTGGAAAGGCCGTGCTGGCCCTGCTCGGCAAGCAGTGCCACCACAATCGAGGAGTCGATGCCACCCGACAGCAACACCCCGACCGGCACGTCGGCGACCATGCGTCGTTCCACCGCGGTACGAAGCGCCTCCATCAGCGCGTCCTGCCAATCCCTCGCGGACCACAAGGCGCGCGACGGGTCCCGCTCGAACACCGGTGTCCAGTACACGGTGTCGTCGAAGGAACCGTCGGGCGCGATCACGCGGACGGTGGCGGGCGGCAGCTTTCGCACGCCGCGGTAGATGGTGCGCGGCGCGGGCACCACGGAATGGAAACTCATGTAGTGATGTAGGGCGTGACGATCCAGTTCGGTGTCGACGTCGCCTGCGTCGAGCAGCGCGCGCACAGTCGATGCGAACCGCAGCCGCCCGGGAGTCTGCGCCAGGTATAGCGGTTTGATGCCGAGACGGTCGCGCGCCAGCGTGACGACACCGGTTTCGCGGTCGGCGATCGCGAACGCGAACATGCCCTTGAAGCGGTCCACACAGCCGATGCCCCACCGGTGGAAGGCCTTGATGACCACCTCGCTGTCTGCCGCCGAGAAGAATCGATAGCCGGCGGCTTCGAGTTCCTTGCGCAGATCCTGATAGTTGTAGATGCAGCCGTTGAACACCAGCGTCAGCCCGAGGTCACTGTCCACCATCGGCTGTGCACCCCGGGCTGACAGGTCGATGATCGAGAGTCGCCGATGACCGAACGCGATCGGCCCGTGGGCGAATATCCCGTCGGAGTCCGGTCCGCGTGACGCCATCGCTTCGGTCATCCGGGTGACGGCGGCGACGTCTGCCGACGCACCGTCCCAGCGGATTTCTCCGCAGATGCCACACATATCCCTGTCTCCCTACGTCGAGCCTGTCCGTATCCAGGTGTCCTTGCTGCCGCCACCGGACGACGAGTTGACGATTCGGGAGCCTGCCGCCGCCACCCGGGTCAGCGCGGCAGGCATGACGTGTGCCGAAATGGAATCCCCCGATCCGGCGCGAAGGTGCACAAAAGCCCGAAGGTCTACGTGGTGCGGGTACATCCCTTCACCGTCGAAGGTCGGGTGCGTGGACAACGCGATGACCTCCTGTGCGATGTATCGCTCGGGTTGCGCCTGCAATTCGCGCCGACGGGCGTCCAGCAGCTCCATCGTCGCCTCGGGACCGATCACCACACCGCCGCCGCCTAGCCCGTCGATCGGTTTGGTCACCAGGGCGGCGAGGTTGTCCAGCACGTGGTCACGTTGTTCGCGTTCGGCGCAGATAAAGGTCGGCACCTGAGCGAGGGACGGTGTCTCACCGAGGTAGTACTCGATCATCGCAGGGACGTAGGCATAGATCGCCTTGTCGTCGGCGACTCCATTTCCCAGAGAATTGGCGATGGTCAACGTTCCGCCCGCGACCGCCCCCAGCAGGCCCTCCCGAAGCGGCGCACCGTCGTAGCCGGTGGACGACAACACCATGTCCTCGTCCATCCGCGCGTACAACACGTCGATCGCGTGGGTACCAGAACCCATGTGGCGCAACAATCTTCCTTCGCGCACCGACAGGTCCGAGGACTGCACGAGCGCGATGCCCATCTCTTCGGCGAGAAACCTGTGCTCGAACCAGGCCGAATCGTCCCAGCCCGCCGACAACAGGGCCACCGTCACCTCCTCGGGGGCCCGCGCCGGCGCGGCGGCGCGCAGCGTGTCGAGCAGAGACTGGGCCACCTGGCTCACGTCACAGGTGTCGGCGGGCCGGTCCAGTTCGGGCAGATGCTTCGACAGCAGCCGCCGGTTGACGACCGCGTACGCGGTGCCGGAAGGGATGCGCAGGTTGTCCTCGAGCACCATCCAGTTGCCCGCCCGGTCGCAGACCACGTCGGTTCCGCTGATGTGCGCACGAACCGGGTCGCGCGACACCTGCCCCGTCGACCGAAATCCGGGGGCGCGGTCCAACGCGTGCAGCCCGATGATGCCGTCTTTGACGATGGCTTGCTCGGAATAGATGTCGCGGAGGAACGCATTGAGCGCCCTGGCCCGCTGACCCAGCCCCACGGTGAGTTGCGACCATTCTTCGGCAGAAACGATGCGCGGCACCAGGTCTAGTGGAAACACCTGTGCGCGGCTCTGACCACTGACGCGGAACATGATGCCGTCGGCGCGCTGTTCCTGTTCGATCTCGCCTTCCCGGGAGCGCAGCACCGAAACCCCCAGTTGGACAACGGAGCCCAGGATCCTCTCGTAGGCCGATCGCGGATTTCCTTGGGGATCGACGGCTTCGTCGTAGCTCACCGCCGCGAACTCGTCGCTGTTGTCGTAGTCGCCATCGGGTTGGTAACCGAACAGCAGCGTCGGGTTCTGCGTCACCGCGGCCGAAGCGCTCGGCCAATTGCCCGCAGTCTCGGCGATCAACTGGTCGACGACGTCGGTCAGCCGACCACGGCGACGCAAAGCGCGGCGCTGACGGGCTGCCGAGGTCCCCGCGATGAGAACCCTGCGAGTCAGATCGCTGATCGCGTCCCAGTCACCCGCGGCCTCCAGCTGCGGGCGCAATGACCCGACCAGGTCGGAGACGACGTCGGCTGCGGGTCGGCTCACCGGACCATCGACGTCGACGAGCTCGCCTTCCAGCCCGGATCGCGCAGCCCGCCACAGCGCGGCCCGACCCAGCGGCGGGGACACCTCGAACGCGGGCACACCGGCCCGCAGCCCGTCGACTTCGCGTTCCACCAGCGCGCGGAACAGCCCGGCGATAAGCACGATGGTGTCCACGGACGGGCAACTGTCGCATATCCGCAATTCCAGCGTCGGCGTGGCGATTGCGGGCCTGGCGTCGAAGTAGACCATCCCCTCATCGGTGATCACGCCGCTGGCGACCAACTCGGAGACGAGCTTGTCGTACTCGGCTGCCGACGAAACCGGCGCGGCAAGCCCCGTCGTCGGCCAGCGCTGCCAAACCAGGGTGCGACCGCTTGAGTAGCCGGTGTCGGATCCGTCGGCCCAGAACGGAGAGCTGGCGCTCAGCGCAAGCAAGGTTGGGAGGTAGGGCGCCACCCGATTGGCCACGACAACAGACTCGTCGCGGTCCTCGATCCCGACGTGTACCTGGGTGCCGCAGATCAGTTGTTCTCGGGCGAGCAGCTGATAGTCGGCGAGCATCTGCCGGTAACGAGCGGTCTGGGTGACCTGCATTTCGGCGGGCACCGCGAGCGGCACCGCGCCCGCAGCGACTACGCCGATGCCCAGCCGGCTGGCTGCGTCTACCAACACCTCGCGATGACCGCGTAGATCGGCGCGCAGGGCATCGAGGGAATCGACGACGCCGCTGTTCATTTCGATCACGCAACGCTGCAGCTCGGCTACGTAGGTGTCGGACAACTCGTCGAGCAGTTCGGGCGCGCGGGCCGTCAGCCGACGGGTCTTGAGGTCGACGAGGTGAAACTCCTCCTCGACACCCAGGGTTCGCGGCATGGCTCACTCATCTCGCTGCAGTAATTGACGCTCGAGTAATGCAGGAGTGCCCCCAGCGGCGGCGGCTAAATCCTGGTCGTCCACGCCAATTGTCCGCCCGCGGGCCGGCAGCGGCACCCGGAGCGCATAGCCGCGCAGGTACCCTGCAGAAATGAGGTGGGCATGACCAACACACCACGAGGCGAAGGCCCGGATCCAACACAACCGTTGGGCCCCAGCTATCCCGCGTACGGTGATCCGGCGTATGCAGGCCAACCGCCGTATCCACCCACCTACCAAGCGCCCCAGGCGCCGGATGCCACCCGGCAGCTACCGCCGTACTCGCCGTACGGTTACGACCAATACTCCACTGGCCATTACGGGACAGGTCAATACGGGACAGGGCAATACGGCACAGGGCAATACGGCCAACCGTACCCGCCCGGCGAACCGTCGGAGGGCCCGCAGAAGCCCAAGTCGCCGCGGTGGCTGTGGGCGGCGGCCGGGGTGGCGGTGCTGCTGGTTGTCGGCCTGGTGATCGCCTTGGTCGTCGTCAACAGCTCGAAACAGGACACTGTGGTTGCGCCGCCACCGATGCCGGAGCCCACCACATCGACGACTCGGACGCCGCCGACGACGTCGCTGCGGCCACTCCCCCCGATCGTTCCCGTTCCGACACCGAGCACCACCACCACCCCGCCCAGCGAGTCGTCGACCCCTGGCGCGACCGAGTCGGTGATCTACGAGGTCACCGGAACCGGCAGGGCGATCAACATCACCTACGTCGACACGGGCAGTCTGCTCCAGACGGAGTTCAACGTCGTGCTGCCCTGGCGCAAGGAAGTCGAATTGCCGAGTCCAGCAGAGGATTCGGCGAGCCTGACGATCATCAATGTCGGTCGGCAGGTGTCCTGCTCGGTGACGGTCAACGGGGTCAAGGTGCAGTCGAACACCGGCAATGGCCTGACGATCTGCACCGCCCTCCGTTAGCGAGCCGCAACCTTGTGCGGCGCGTGTACCAGCGCCATCATCACCATGCCCGCAGCCAGTACAAGCACGAGACCGCCGATACCCGCCCGAACCGCACCGAACCAGTCGATGAACACCGAGATCAGGAACGGCGCGAGGAACGACACCGCGCGACCGGTCGTCGTGTAGAGGCCAAACGTCACGCCTTCCTTACCCTCGGTCGACATGCGCAGCATCAGGGTGCGCGCCGACGACTGCGTCGGCCCGACGAACAGGCAGAGCAACAGCCCGCAGACCCAGAAGCCGAGCGGTCCGGACAGCGACCAGAGCACCATCGAGATCACGATCATCGATGCCAGTGAGCCGAGGATGACGGGCTTGGATCCGAGCCGGTCATCCACGAGACCACCGACAATTGCACCGAATGCGGCGATGACGCTCGCGCTCACACCGAACAGCAGCACGTTGGCGCTCGATATCCCGTAAGCGCTGACCCCGAGAACGGCGCCGAACGAAAACACTCCGGTCAACCCGTCGCGAAATACCGCGCTGGCGAACAGGTAATAGACGATGTTGTGGTCGCGGCGCCATTCGCCGACGATTTCGCGCCACAGTTTGCGGTAGGCCCCGATGAGACCGACGCCCGCTGCGTCGCCGGGCTCACGCGGCGGCGTGGGCACCGCAAAGAAGATGGGCAGCGCGAACAGTGTGAACCACACGGCGGCGAGCAACATGGCCGCCCGCACGTTCTGGCCGTCGGCGGCGGGGATTCCGAGCAGTCCCCGGGTATCGCCGTCGCCGGCAATGACGCCGGCATAGACGATCACCAGCAGCATGACACTGCCGGAATAGCCCATGGCGGAACCGAATCCGGAGATGCGGCCCGATGTCTGAGGTGTCGAGAGCTGGCGCATCATCGCGTTGTAGGGCACCGTCGAGAGCTCGGCGCATGCGGCGGTGCCCCCGAGCAGCGCCAGGCCCAGCCACAGATAGTGGTAGTCGTCGCGCACCAGGCTCATCGATGCGGTCAGCAGCACCACGACCCCGCTCAGCAGCGCAAGCACACCGCGGCGCCGCCAGGGCGCGTCGACCCACACACCGGTGAGCGGAGCCAGCACAGCGACCACCAGGCCGGCGGCGGCCAGCGCCCGGAACAGCCAACTCTGCGGCGTCGTCCCTCCGGGTAGGTCGTCGCCGACGGTGCTCGTGAGATAGACCGAGAAGACGAATGTCGTGACGATCGCGTTGACACCCGTCGCGCCAACGTCCCACAGTCCCCAGGCCAGGACCTGCGATCGCGGTGCGGATTGCCCGGGCGGCCGCGTTTCGCTCACGGTCGCCCACGATATAGTCCGGCCCATGCCAGTACCCGCACCCAGCCCGGATGCCCGTGCAGTTGTTACAGGTGCTTCGCAGAACATCGGCGAGGCGCTGGCGATCGAGCTCGCCGCGCGCGGGCATCACCTCATCGTCACTGCCAGGCGCGCGGACGTGCTTCAGACGCTGGCCGACAGGATCACCGAGAAATACGGCGTGGTCGTCGAGGTGCGGCCGGTCGACCTCGCCGACGCGGCCGATCGCTCGAAACTGGCCGAGGAGCTTGCCGACCGCAACATCTCGATCCTGTGCGCCAACGCCGGGACGGCGACGTTCGGGCCGGTGGCGAAGCTGGATCCCGCCGACGAGAAGGCCCAGGTACAGCTGAATGTCCTTGGAGTGCACGACCTCGTCCTCGCCGTGCTGCCCGGCATGGTCGAACGCGGCGCGGGTGGAATCCTGATTTCCGGTTCGGTGGCTGGTAATTCGCCGATTCCGAACAATGCAACGTACGCGGCGACGAAGGCGTTCGTGAACACGTTCAGCGAGTCACTGCGCGGCGAGCTCAAGCGTGCGGGCGTGAATGTGACGGTGCTAGCGCCGGGCCCGGTCCGCGAAACGTTGCCCGCCGAGCACGAGCAGTCGCTGGTGGAGAAGCTGATCCCGGACTTCCTATGGATCTCGACCGAATACACCGCCAAGCTGTCGCTGGACGCGCTGGAGCGCAACAAGATTCGGGTGGTACCCGGCGTGACTTCGAAGGCCATGTCGGTGGCCACCGGATACGCTCCGCGCGCGATCGTCAGCCCGATAGTCGGCGCGGTCTACAAGAAGCTCGGCGGCGACTAGCGGCGCTTATCGGCGTCGACGACCGGTGCCGAAGATGCTGCGGGTGATCTCGCGGCCGATGACCGTACCCGCCGAACGCATGGCGCTCTTGAACGCCGGGCTGCTCATCATCTTGTCGAACATGCCGGGCTCGACGGACTTCCTCGCCGTCACCGTGCCCTCTGCGCTCGCCCCACCGCTCGGTTGCGGGGGCACGTAGACCGGCGGCGGCAGCGACGGATCGTTGGCGGGCGGCTGCTGCTCCGGCGGCGCGAGCCGCGCGTTCAGCCGTTCGTAGGCCGACTCGCGGTCGATCGTCTGGCCGTACTCGGCCTGCAACGGGCTGGCCTGCGCGGCTGCCTTGATCGCATCAGGGCCGATGGTGTCCATCAGCGACCGCGGGGCGCGCATCCTCGTCCACGCCACCGGTGTCGGCGCACCCTTCTCCGAAAGCACCGTGACGATCGCCTCTCCGATACCCAACGACGTCAACGCCGACTCCAGGTCGTAGACAGTGGTTTTCGGGTAGGTGCGGACGGTCTTGGAGAGCGCCTTCTGGTCGTCGGGAGTGAACGCACGCAGCGCGTGCTGAATGCGGGCGCCGAGCTGGCTGAGCACATTGTTGGGCACGTCCGTGGGCAGCTGCGTGCAGAAGAAGACGCCGACGCCCTTGGACCGGATGAGCTTGACGGTCTGCTCGACCTGCTCGAGGAACGCCTTGGACGCGTCGGTGAACAGCAGATGGGCCTCGTCGAAGAAGAACACCAGCTTCGGCTTGTCGACGTCACCGATCTCGGGCAGCGTCGTGAAGAGGTCGGCGAGGACCCACATCAGGAAAGTCGAGAACATCACCGGCCGAGCGGCCTGGGTGCCGAGTTCGAGCAGGCTGATGATGCCGCGGCCCTGCGGGTCGAGGCGCAGCAGGTCCTTGGGCTCCAGCTCGGGCTCGCCGAAGAACGTGTCGGCGCCCTCTGCCTCGAGGTTGACCAGTGCGCGCAGGATGACGCCCGCGGTCGTCGGCGACACCGCACCGAGGTTCTTCAGCTCGGGCTTGCCCTCGTCGCTGGTGAGGAACTGGATCACCGCACGCAGGTCCTTCAGGTCCAGCAGCGACAGGCCCTTCTGGTCGGCCCAGTGAAAGATCAGGCCCAGCGTCGACTCCTGAGTAGCGTTGAGCCCCAGCACCTTTGACAACAGGATCGGCCCGAAGCTGGAGATGGTGGCCCGGACAGGCACGCCGATACCCGATGTACCCAGCGACAGGAACTCGACGGGAAAAGCTGTCGGCGTCCAGTCGTCGCCGGTGTCCTTGGCGCGTTGCGTTGTCTTGTCACCGGGCTCGCCCGGTCGCGAGAGACCGGATAGGTCACCCTTGACGTCGGCCATCATCACCGGAACGCCTGCGGCGGAGAGTTGCTCGGCGAGCACCTGCAGCGACTTCGTCTTGCCGGTGCCGGTTGCGCCCGCGACCAGACCGTGACGGTTGACGGTGGCCAGCGGAATACGTACCTGCGCAGTCGGATCTACGGTGCCGTCAACGACGACTGTGCCCAGTTCAAGCGCCTGACCCTCGACGGCGTAGCCGGCGGCGATCTGCTGGGCGGGGATTGCTGTCGACTCGGTCGTCATGGATCGCACATTACTGTGCAGACCCCGACCCGGTGGGTGTGGTGAGATACCCGATCGCAGTGGGCCTAGTGTTGGTTGCCGTGCGTGAAGAACTGGTGTGGATCGACTGTGAGATGACCGGCCTGGACCTCAAGTCCGACCGTCTCATTGAAATCGCGGTCCTGGTGACCGATGCCGACCTGAACATCCTTGGCGAAGGAATCGACGTCGTCATCCACGCACCCGATGAAGCACTGTCGGGAATGATCGAGATCGTCGCCCAGATGCATGACCGATCCGGCCTCACCGAAGAGGTGCGGGCATCGACGGTCGACGTGCCAGCCGCCGAGGAGATGGTGCTGGACTACATCCGCGGTCACGTCAAGCAGGCCAAGACCGCTCCCCTCGCGGGCAACTCGATCGCCACCGACCGGGGGTTCATCGCCCGCGATATGCCGGCGCTGGACAACTACCTGCACTACAGGATGATCGACGTCAGCTCCATCAAAGAACTCTGCAGGCGCTGGTTCCCGCGCATCTACTTCGGCCAGCCGGAGAAGGGCCTGGCGCATCGCGCGCTGGCCGACATCCACGAGTCGATCCGCGAACTGCAGTATTACCGGCGGACGGCCTTCGTCGCCCCGCCCGGGCCGTCGACCAGCGATATCGCCGCGATCTCCGCCGAACTGAGCCCGTCGGCGTCCGACGGCGACCAAATGGATTCGGCTGCTGAGCGTCCGAGCGGCTAATATCGACGACGCCGCGGTGCCCGTTGGGTCAGCGGCGATGGTGGCTGTAGTTCAGTTGGTAGAGCACCAGGTTGTGATCCTGGCTGTCGCGGGTTCGAGTCCCGTCAGCCACCCCGCAGGTCGGAGGGCTTTTCAGCCCTCCGACTTTTTTCTTTCAAGGCCTCGGCTGCCTCGTGGCCGCTGGTGGTGAGAGCGAACCACGTGCGGAAGACCCAGTTCTGGTCGTCATGATGAACGACGTACTCGTCGTAGATTCGAGCCATCGCGTCATCCAGCGACAAATTCCAGGGCTCGACACGTTCGTCGGATCCGCCGACGATGTTTCCCACCACCATCTGCCCGTCATCGATCAGCGATCGAACAGTCCGCAGCAACAGCTCCTGGCGAGCGGACAGCGAGTCGACCGCTGCGTGTCCGACGACGCTATCGACGTGAGCCAGCGGCAGGCAGTCGCCAAGCGCGTCGCGCAGCAGCTGTTCGCGCACATGTGCTGATATCGGATCTAAGGCATCGCTGCCGCCGACTCCGTGTGTCTCCGTCATGTTGATCAGGGCTCGGGATCGGCTTCTTTCAAGGCTTCGGCTGCCTGTTCGCCGCGGACGGTGGGGGCGAACCATATGCCGAACACCCAGTTCTGGTCGTCATGGTGCACGACGTACTCGTCGTGAATCCGTGCCATCGCGACGTCCAGCGACATGTTCCAGGGCTCGACACGTTCGTCGGATCCGCCAACAATTCCGCCCACCACGATGAGCCCGTGCTCGATGAGCGACCGAACCGCGCTCAACAACAGTTGCTGTCGAGTGGACTGCGAATCCGCAGGCGCATGCCTCGCTGCCACATGGTCGAAATGGGCCAGAGGCAGGCAAGGGTCGGAATGCACGTCGCGGAGCAACTGATCGCGCAGTCGTTCCGAACTTTGGTCGACGCCATCGCGGCCACTCAACCGTACGGCTCCATCACGGTGATCCTTTTCGTCAGCGTTCTGAATCGGGTATTCCGTCACCGATGACAGGTAGCTCTTTAGTGTGCGGCGGTCCGACGAAATGCGGCAAGGCGTTATCCGGAAGAATGCCGCCGCCCACGAGGCGTCCCGGCAACCCGCAATCGCGACCGCTCCAGATGCGTCAGCGTCGGAGTACTCGACAGCCGCGGCTGAGGCCGTTGTCGCCGTGGCTTGCAGTCGCAATGCCAGCCGGGCATTAGTGGAATCGACGTCACTATGCGCAGCGGTGACCGCAGCGATCGATGGTTGCTTCCCACCGCCCCATACCGCAGGCACGGCAATAGCGGCCAGAACTGCGGCCTGCCGTTCGTGGTGACCGCCCAATGTCGACAGTCCCAGCACGTCGACTTCGATCGGCGCCATACAAGCAGCCTAAGTGCCCGCTTGTGGGCGTCACGCACAGATTTCAGCGACGGTTCCGACCAACTGCGGCATGTGTCGCCGTAGGCTCCGGTCACGATCACGCGGCGAGGAGCACCGTTCATGAGCAGCATGGCCAGGATCGCCTTGATGACTACCTGCGCCGCCCTCGTGGTGACAGCGTGCTCTTCGACGCCGTCGACGACGACGGGATCGGGTACGACGACGACTGCGGGCACCCGGTCAGCGTCTTCGCCACTCAAGCCCATTGATCAGGCAGGGCTGCAGGCCATCGTGGAGAAGGCCACCAAGGAGATGCTCGTGCCCGGAGCGGTCGTGGCGATTCGCACGCCGCAGGGCAGCTACACCGTGGCGGTCGGCACGACCGAGCTTGGCAAGCAGACGCCCCCCGACGCCGAGACACACTTCCGGATCGCGTCGAACTCCAAGACGATGATTGCGGCGATCGTCGTGCTGCTCGCGCAGGACGGCAAGCTCAAGTTCACCGACCCGGTGTCCGACTACGTCTCCGATGTGCCGAACGGCGCCAACATCACCGTCGCCGATCTGCTGAAGATGCGCAGCGGACTCTACAACTACACGAGCGCACCGGAGCTCTCGGCGGAATTGGATGCTGACCCCTCGAAAGCTTGGACGTCTCAGGAGGCGTTGGAGATCGCGTTCGCCCATCCGCCCAACGCCCCACCCAACACCACCTACGAGTACAACAACACCAACTTCGCGCTGCTCGGGGTGATCGCCGAGAAGGTCGGCGGCCGGCCGTTGGCAGACCAGTTCACCGACCGGCTCTTCAGACCGTTGGGCCTGCAGCAGACATCGCTACCGGCGATCGACGACACGTCGATCCCGGATCCGTACTCGCACGGCTACATGTACGGGGGGTCGGTCTATGCGATGGTCGACGATCCCTATCCGGCCGACATCAAGGCCGCCGCGAAGGCCGGGACGCTGAAGCCCATCGACTACACCAACCAGAACCCGTCGTACGCCCACGCGGCCGGCGGCGCCATCTCCACGGCCGACAACATCGCAACCTGGATTCAGGCCCTGGTGTCGGGCAAGGTCTTCAACGCCGAATTCCAACGGATTTGGCGGGAAAGCGTGCAGCCCGAGGACCCGGATAATCCGGACGGGCAGAAGTACGGCTACGGCATCTCGTATCAGCGGTTCGGCCCGACAGCGGCGATGTACTACCACGGCGGTGAAATGCCCGGTTTCAATTCGTTCATGGGATACGACCCGGATAACGATGTCTCCCTGGTCATTTGGACAAACCTGACCATCTCGCCCGACGACAACACGACTGCGCAGGCACTGCTGCCGACGATGCTCGACGAGATCTACACCGGCCTGTCGCTGGCGCCCACGCCAACGCCGACCACGAGATAGTCGAATGACGCTCGTGCGTCAGATGTTGGCGTTACCGGCGCGCCACTGATCCCACGGGATGTTCCAGTCACCGAGGCCGTCCTCGCCGGGCAGGGTCGACCCAACGGTGTTGGAGATCTCGACGACGTCTCCGCGCTTGGTGTTGTCGTAGAACCACTGCGCGTTGCTGGTGCTGACGTTCAGGCAGCCGTGGCTGACGTTGCTGTAGCCCTGGCTGCCGACCGACCACGGCGCGGCGTGCACGTAGATCCCGCTGTAGGAGATCTGCGTGGCGTAGTCCACCTCGGTGCGATACCCGTTGGGCGAGTTCGACGGCACACCGTAGGTCGACGAGTCCATCACCATGTGCCCGAACCGGTCGCCGACGATGTAGGTGCCGTTGTTGGTGGGCGTGCTGTTCTTGCCCATCGAGATGGGCATGGTCTTGACGACTTCGCCGTTGCGTCGGACGGTCAGCGTCTTGGTGTTGTCGTCGGCGGTCGCAATGACCTCGTCACCGATGGTGAAGTGCGTCGTCATGTTCTCTTGGCCGAACAGGCCGTCGCCGAGGTCGACGCCGTAGGTGTTGACGGCGACGTCCACCGTCGTGCCCGGCTTCCAGTATTGTGCTGGGCGCCAACGCACTTCGCGGTTGTTGAGCCAGTAGAAGGCGCCCTCGACGGGCGGGTTGGTGGTCACGGTGATGGCCCGCTGCGCCGCCAGCCGGTTCGGGATGTTCTCGTCGAAGCGCACGGCGACGGGCTGACCGATGCCGACGACCTCGCCGTCGTTGGGCAACAGGTACGGCATGGTGAGGTTCTCGGGCGAGTGCGTCTGGAACGTCATCTGCTGGCTCGCGGCGCCGCCAAGGCCCAGCGACTGTGCCTGCAGCGTGTAGCGCGTGTTGTAGCCGAGCGGCTCGGTGGTGTGCCACGTCAGGCCGTCGGGACTCAGCTCACCGGCGACCGGGGTGCCTTCGTCGTCGTTGACCATCGAAACCGCCCCAAGGACACCGTCCTCGGCGCCCACCGTCACGGGCTGGTCCACCGTCACACCTACGGCGCCGTCCTTCACCGACGCGGTGAGCTTGGGCACCAGCAGGTCGCCGAAAGGCGTGCCCTTGTCGTTAATGACCTGGGGTTGTGGAGGAGCCGAGTTGCCGCCGCACGCGCTGAGGCTTAAGACCAGGGCCGGTACCACCGCGACGGCCATCAACCAGGCACGAAAACGACGAGGACGGGCCATATCGTTGACCTGCCACATACTTTGCTCCAACTCATAACGGGTCGCGCTGATCGGGATTCTTGGCAATAGTCTAAGGGCAACCTGAGTGTCAGCGCGACTTCGCTGAGAGTCTCCTCAGGCCAGGGGGCGGAAAGGGATTTCACCCTCCGCCACAGCGCCTGTTATTGTCGCTCACGCGCGCCGTTAGCTCAGTTGGTAGAGCAGCTGACTCTTAATCAGCGGGTCCGGGGTTCGAAACCCTGACGGCGCACTTCAGAGGTGTATTACCTCGGCTGATGCTTGACGTTTCTACTTCGGTTGATGGCTGACAGTGTTTCGGCTGATGCTTTAACACCTACTTCGGTTGATCCTTGACACTCCCTAGATGAGGGAGTTGAGCGTGGCCGAGCAGCGGTATCAGGCCGTGTTGGCAGTGATCAGTGATGGAATGTCGATTTCGCAGGTCGCCGAGAAGGTCGAATCAGGGTTGACCGGCCGCCTTCCACCCGGCTGACATCGGCGTCGATGTCACCGCGGTCGAGATGCGCGTGCAGGAATTGCGCCGTGGTGAGGCTCAGGTGCAGATCCGACTGCATGCTGATCTCGACGCGCGCGCGGGTCATCACGAAGTCCAGCACGTGCCCGCCGCGCGTGTGGTCGTGGTCGAGGTAGTGCAAGTGGTACCCAGCGACGGTGACGCCCTGCTCGTAGTCGGGCATGCGAAAACCCGCCATCACACCTTCGGTGTCGTCGAGAACGGTCTCGCGCTGATTCTTCGTCGCTTCCGTCATCCCCACGTAGGGCGGGTCTTGCTTGGTCACGGTACGCGTGTGAATTGCACTGAACTGACCGGTAATTCGGATCGCGTAGATGAGGTTGGCGCTTTCGATCTTGTCGTTTATGGCGGCGGTGAGGCCGTTGCGGTCGGTGGGGCCGTCGATGTCGAAGGCTTGGTCGGCGTGAAACCATGTCACTGCCGCGAACGGAGTCAGCTCCTGACCGTCGGCGCGGTTGACGCTGCCATTGGCGTGGAGGTGGTGGGGTCTTGGTGCACCCCATGCGGATGCTCCCAGTGAGCGAGCCAGGTGCGCAGCCATGGAGAATGTTGATATTTTGCGGCATAGGGTCAATCCGTCCTTTGCGATCGTGCAGAGCCGCCCTGATTGGTCCGCTGACGAAACTGCGGACATGTGGACCTCACAAGTGTGCGATGGTGACCGGTTGGCGCCCGTGGTCTGAGCCCCGCCGGGGAGTGGACGTCGCGTCGCAGCACTCCTAGGTCTTGGCCCGTGAGGAATTGACGGTCAACGCGCTCAGCCAACCGCTGATCGGGTTGAATACTTTGCAACGCAACCGAACTCGCGCAACTCAGTTCGTGCGCAACGCAATTGGGTGCTGATCTGTTCGCCTCAGGAGTCGATCTGCCGTCCCCCCATCATTTCGGGCGCGATCCGAGTGTTGATCGGTGTGGACGGGGTGGCCCGGTGGGCTGTCAGAATTGTCTGTGTGGGTTCAGTTAGCGGTATGGGCTCTCGCGGCGCGCGCTCAGGTAGTTGGCCTTGTCGCTACGACGGTGGCCGTCCAGCGGGTCGCTGCGGTGATCGATATCCCGAGCAGTTCGGCGAGCACGGGGGCGGGCTTTCAGCCGTCGGAATCGACGGGCTGTGTGTGGATTGCTGAGTTGCCTCCGTGGCGTTTTGCCTCGAACATCGCATGATCGGCGTGCCCAATGAGGGTGTCTAGCAGTGCGGCGGGATCAATCTCAGGCGCCAATTTGGCCAGGGCCACACTGGTGACGCCCATGCTGGCAGTGATCGGGGCGCGATCAGCCGGTGCGGCGACCGCTGAAAGTACTCGCTCGGTGACGCGTTCTGTGTGGCCTGGCTCGGTGAGATCGACGATGACGAATTCCTCGCCGCCGAGGCGTGCCACCAATGCACTGCCGCGAACGGCGGATTTGATCCGTCGTGCGCTGCGGACCAAGACCTCGTCGCCTACAGCGTGACCGAAGGCGTCGTTGATGCCTTTGAACCTGTCTAGGTCAACGACCATCACCACCACGTGGGCGTTATTGAGATATCCGTCGCGCACCAAGTCTCCGACCTGCATGTGGAGCCCGCGCCGGTTCAGCAGACTGGTCAGCGGATCGGTGACCGACTCGTTCGCATCGCGACGCAAAGCCCATATCGCGGCTTGGAATCCCAGCGGTGTCCCGGCCACCAGTGCCGCCGACAGGAGTGTCTTCGCGGTGAAATCAACGACGTCGAGCTGCGCGTCCACACCAACTTTTACGGCAACGGCCGCCGTCGTCACCAGCACCCACCCGATATGGCCCGCGAGCACTTTTGGACCATCGAAGAACACCAAATACACCGACAGCATGGCGAAGAAACCGAACCCGAACGAGGCCAGCACCCAACTTCCATCCAGCAGGACCATCACGGCAATCGCGAGGTCGGCGGAGAAGACGAACGCGAGCGACGTCGAACGCGAGGGCCACGACCGACAACACCAGACCCACGCCCAGAAGACTTGTAGCGCGACGAACACCGCTACTGCGACTTTCGACGCGAAGGTGCTCGCCGACGGCAGCAGGACCACGGCCGAGATCACCGCGTCCATCCCCGTACCCAGGCCGATCAAGATTTGCACCGCCCCGGACATCGCCCTCTTGAAGTACTGCACCTGGGCGGCGTAATCGACCGGCTCACTCCACCACTCGCGGACGAGGCGGACGAACACACCAAGGCTTTTCGAATAGTCTGGCAAAACCACCACTCCCAGCAATCCTTGCAACCCACCTGCTCTCGGGGCAGCCAATTCAGGTCATGCCTATTCTGAGCACAGCAACCGCGTGGAGTCAGGATAGCGGGTTCGAATCCGCAAGATGCGGCATGTTGAAAGTCTCTTTAGGAGCTGCTCGGCAAACGCATCCCGCTCGAATCGGACCCTCGGCTCGTACTCCGCGCGCCCGCGACACGTGAGAAGCAGTCGGCCACCGTGGCGGCCGACCGCGCGGGCCGCAGCGTCACCAGGACTAGCGCCGAAAACGGTCCGGAACGCCCGTGCCTTTGTTCACGGTGCGCTCGCCGACGCGGTGTATGGAAATTCTTGGCCGACAACCCTGCAACCAACGTCAAGCCGCCGCGACTGCCCCGAACCCGCCGCACGGTGTGGAGTCCTGAGGAGATTCAGAAGTTCCTGGCAGCGGTGCGCAATTACCGGTTCGCGGCGCTGTTCTTGCTAGAACTCACTACCGGTATCTGCCGCGGTCAGGTCTGCGGACTCAAGTGGAGCGACGTCGACCTCGATGCCAGCGAGGTGACCGTCCACGACAGCCGTTGCAACGCTCCTCGCGGCATTAAGCTGGCTTATCCGACTTCGGTATGTCCGACGCGCGAACAGTGTTGAGCACCGTGTGCCCCTGCTGATCGACTAAGCGTGTGAATAGTTCCTGCGCAAATCCGAAAACCAAGGCCCAGGCGAGGATTTGAGCGGTGCTGTCAAGTGCACTCAGGCCGGGGACGAAATTGCCACGCATGAGCATCAGTCCAAGGAACGCTGTGACTGCGCCAGTGGGAAGCTTCAGCATGGCGAGTGCAAGAGGTATCCCGTACCGTTCCGATGACCCTTTGATGGTCCTGATCGCCGCAGCCGACGCGACCGCGGCGGCGATGAGGCCGACGAGCTCCACGACCATGAGGTCAGGCGGTTTCGCCGTCTTCTCGACAACAAGATCGTTGTCCAGTACCAACGGCCAGGCAACCTCCTGATCCGATGAACCCCGATCAGCAAGGGCTGCTGATTGCGCCCGCTCATCGGGTGTGGCCGACTGCAACGGAATGTATGGTCCCGACTGGTTCGTCGGACACACGACCACCGACTTGCCGCCGTCCTGGGGTGCGAAACACAGTGGTAGCCAAGTCGGCTGGAAGTAGCCCACGACCGCCACACCAACAGCGAGAAGTGTCATGATCACCGTCACCAGCACCACGACGTTGCGGAAACTGCGCAGCCGGACGTTGACACGCAACGCCTCCGAGCTTGCCGCGCGGACCGTGGTGACGATCTTGCCGCGCTCTCTGGAGATCGTGTCCAGATCGAGCATCTGCGTGAGCGCCCGTTGATCTCGCTCCTGGCCGTTGCCGGCCAGTCGGCGCTCGGGGTCGTTGATGCCGAGGCCGCGGGCGATCCATTCGAACTCCTGTCGACCCGGGTCGGTCGGTTTGAGATGGCGCTGCACGTGTCTGAGCAGCGATGGCATTTGACCGAGAATGTACTCAGCGTGCGCGATATTGAGGAGTTGAGCCTCGGCGGCATCCAGGTTGCTTCGCGCCCGCTCGATCCGCGGTCCGTCACCGAACACCCACAACCGCCTGCGGGGCCCGTCCGGCTTCTTGCCGCAGGCGGCCTCCCTGGCGGCTTTGAGGTGAATTTTGATCGCCTCGACCAAAGGTGACGCCCTATCCAGTGATTGGCTCTCCACTGCCCAGTCGCATAGCGCCTCGAGTTCGTAGGCCCGTGTCAGGGTGCTTTCCCGCCACGCCACCGACACCGGTCCCCCGACCGGTTCGAACGTCGGGGCGGATTTCGGATCAGGTTTCTCCGATCCGTTTCCGTGATTGTCGGTCATTGTGATTCCGGACATGCTCATATGAGTGCACCCCCTTTTCTTCTGCCGGTGCAGCGGTAATCGAATTCTGACCGCGCCAGTAACCTGAGACACGAGTAATCGGCTACTCGAATCGGGTCTTATTAGGATTGGCAGCGACACCGTGCAAGGCGATGGCTGCACGCGGAGCCAAGCTGCCACGACAACACCCCGCCGTTCGAGCACAATGACCGCATCTTCGGCGCCTGACACCTCGAAATCGACCGTCACGGTGCCCGACGTCGAGGCGGTGGGACCGCGCTGGCGGACACGCCGCGGCGCCGGCCTCACATCAACGCGGGGTTGACCAACTCAAGTGCTTGGCTTCGAAATGCGTCGACAAGCAGGCGGGCCGCTTGATCCTGTGCCGTATGCGGGTCCGCGCCGACGACGCCCTGACCGTGTCGACGCCGACGTCGTCGCCGCAGCCATGATCGACCGCCTCGTGCACCACGCCCGAGTCATCGCACTCAAAGGAGACAGCTACCGCATCAAAGACAGAGACCTCGGCCGCGTCGCCAGTGTCAGGGCCGACGACCAATGAACCCCAAACTGGTCAATTTTCGATTGCCGCCAGCTAATCAGTTTTCAATTGCCGTTGACAGGCATCGCGCAATGCATCAGTCGGGCCAGGCCGCAGCCGGAACTCGATCATGTCTGATCGTCTTGGCGGAATACTCCGACTTTCCGCCGTTCTCTGATTACCACCCACCAAACTATTACGCGGTCCCCCTCGCATTGCCTTCCACGCCTCAAATGTCCTGTCGGGTGTCACGTCGAATCCGCCACATTTCAGAACATGCTCTGACCCGCTCAAGCGAAGTGGGGCTAACGGGATTCGAACTCCGGACGTGGTGGGCATGCAACTGTCGTCAGCGATGTCGTCGGAGTTGTGGTCACCAGCGGAGTAAGTAGTCGCTGACTCGACGGCGAAAAACGATTGATGATCGCGACCTCGGATTATCGATTACGCATTCGCGGCGCCCCCGAAGTCATCGCGGAGAGGACGTCCCCGGCTCTGGTATAGCGCGGCATCGGCTTGTCCATACAAGTCGGCGATGCTGGCGTCTAGCGGGGTCTGCGTAGCCGTTCCAAGGCTGACCCCCGGCGTATTTAACTCGATACTGCGAAGGAACTTCTCCACAACCTCGGGTCTTTCCCCGGCGATGCAGGCGGCGAACTCGTCGCCTCCCAGTCGGGCCAAGACAGCGCGTCGAGGAATGGCTCGTGCCCAGCGGTGCGCGCACTCCATGATGCGACGGTCGCCGGCTTGGTGTCCGTATGTGTCGTTGAGGAGTTTCAGGCCATCGATGTCGAGAACGACGACAGTGACCGGTACCGGAGTCGCCCGAAACCGGGCCAGCAGCTCGGTCGTTGCGATCTCCCAGCCCGCGCGATTGAGCAGGCCAGTCAGGGGGTCCGTGCATGCAGCGGTGAACATCGCACGCATGAGAAGCCCGAAGGACTCAGCGGCTCCGGTGATCGCAACGACGATGATGAGAGCGGTAATGACACCCACGTGAGGCGCCGGTGCGACAACGACGGCGATCACGCAAGCCGTGATGAGCGAGCCGATCAGCGCCCAGGCTTGGCGGGGTGGGTGAAATGCTCGTAGATACATCGCCAGAAACATCGGAGCGATCAAGCAGACGTATTCGGCGGTCATCGTGACGTGAAAGGCCATCACGACGGGGGTGGCCACAATCGCAACGACGGTAGCCAACATGACGTAATCCGGCTTCACAGTTAGACAGGCCAGCGCCCCCGTCCCGAGGAAGATCGCGATGATCCCTCCGGTCGGGTTGCCGTAGGTGAGGTCGGTGCGCACCGGAAACAACGTGAATACGACCCCATACACATAAAGAAATGTCGTAGCGCTCAAAAAGATTCGCAACAACCGCAGTCGCTGATCACCGTAGAAACGGTCATTCGCGCCGGCGAGCGAGGTGAGACGATACATCAGGACAACCTGCCTACAGCTGAGTCGCTCGCCGGCCGCGAGGCCGACACCACATCACCGGGTTGCCCCACGAATTGCGCCATTCCGCTCGATTGTGAGACAGAACGTTCGACCATGCCAAATCACGCGAAGCAGGAACGTCTCGGGCAGCCCTTTGCAGCGGATCGTAATCTTTGATCCGCCGATCGCCTCCGAGGGCCTCGAATGTGATGCAGATGTTCGAACGACAACTGTCGTCAAGGCGGATTTTCAACTGATCAGGTCGAGCGGCGGAATATGCAATTCGCCTGCTCAAACGAGTAGAGCTGGCAAGACGTTACTCGAACCTCGTGCGATTACTCCCCTACCACCTACGAAATCTGCACCAGGGCCGCGAATCGGCGCACGTCACGACCTTCACACAGATCTCGCCGCCTACGGTTCCTTGAGCCCGACATCGGCAGCATCGGCACCGCACATCCCGAGTGCGCCAGGTTTCGGTGGGTCGCGGCTGAGCAGATATACATTCCTGGGACGCCGACCTTGTAGGGCGACAAGGTGACGCGGACCGAAAGTCAACTGACGAATGTCCTTGGCGCCGGTCATGATGTCCCCACCGCCGAAGTTGGGGTTGTAGTCAGCCATCTGTACGGCGCTCCGCACAGCCATCCCGATGATGCGCTTGCGGACCCCCGGGGCGAACCGCTCGATCTGGGCGACGATCGCCTCGGTGGCATCGCCGGAATATCCATGCGGGACATGGGCGTAAGTCCACAGCGTGGATGTTGCCCCCGACGACGCTGCACTCGCGGTTTGCCGCCTCCGGTGGTGGCACAACCCGCTCGCCCTTGCGACCGATCGCGTGCAGGACGCCGTCAGGGAGATGTAGTTGCTGTCATGACTTGCGTGTGACGCACGTGGCCCGTCCTGGCCCCACCCGTCATGCGCCCGTAGATCAGCCCCTCATCGACTTTGGCGCAGTCCTGCGGTGCCGGACCCGAGTCGCGCGGTGACTGGCCGATACCCTTCGATCAAGACGTCGCCCTCGGCGACCAAGCGCAGCACAGCTCTCGACCTCGGCCCAGTGGGGGAATTACTCGCCCACTGTCATGTCCGGCGTAGCGCGTGCAGGAAAGACGCGGCCGGATATTGCCGACCTAGTGGCACTTAATTAACAGGTATGCTTCCTCAACGACGAAAAGTTCGGGGAGGCTGTTCATTTGGGTACTGGAACGCAGCGTGATCAGCACATCGAGCGGCGGTGTGCCGTCATGCGGGTGGCCGACGACGCAGCGCACCCACGCGACACGCCATTGGTCGCCCTGGATTCGTCGGTGAGCAGCGCGGGAGGCCCACGCAGTATTGGCCGACTCGGCCGTTGTCACAGTGTCCCGATCTTCGCTGTCAAAGCCCGGTATCTTCCGAGTTCGCGAAAACCGCTATCCTGGCCAGACTCGATTGCAGCTCTGGCTCGTCCAGCAGGGCTGGATTGGCCGCCCGAGAGGGCGGGCTGGTTGCAGGAATAGCTGGGGTGTGGTTTGCCGGACTATTCGAGAAGCTTTGGTGTGTTCGGCCGTCTTGTCCGTGATTGGTGGCGTGAGCCGGTCGACTATGCAGCCCAGGTGCAGTATTTCACCAAGCGGTCGATGGCCGACGCGATCAGAGTGATGATCGGCGCTGGGACGGGGATTGTCGCGGTCGTTTCGCTGGCGATCCAGTTGCCCTCCGCCAGTTCAGACAGCATCGCGTCTCACGTCGTCGCGGCACTGTTTGCCATCTTGACGATCTTTTGGGCTTGCATCTGGTGTTGTCGGCCGTGGCCGTCGCGACGATGGTCGATCGGGTTCATCGTCTCCTGCGATATCGGGATCGCCGTGGTGGCTCTGCAGGATACAAACTGGCTGAGAGCGTTCTTCGGGTTCAACGCGTTTGCGCTGATCGGCGTCTATCTGATGTTTTTCGACGGGCCGAAAGTCCTTTCGCTGCATACGGTGTGGATACTGGTGTCGACGACGGTCTTTGCCGTGCACGTCGGCGGGGGGGACTTTGACGGGGTCGCCTTCGCCGCCAAAACGTTGATGGCGACGGCGGGTGTGGTCGCGACTCCGTTGGGGATCCAATTCGGGATCTGGACTCTGCGCAACGACGCCAACGTGTCGGTCACCGATCCGCTGACCGGCCTGCTGAACCGGCGCGGACTGCACCTTCATGTCGGCGACCTGGTGCGCGACGGGCATTCCAAGGACGCCCAACTGCTGGTGATGGTCGTTGATCTGGACCGGTTCAAAGGCATCAACGACACCTTCGGTCACGCTGTCGGTGACGAGGTCTTGATCCGCAGTGCACGACGGATCAAGTCCGCGGTTCGCGGCAGCTCATTGGTGGCTCGGGTCGGCGGGGAGGAATTCGTCATCGTCGAGCTCACCGATCCAGGCCACACAGAACGCATCACCGAGCGGGTGAGGTCCGCAGTCGGTGCGCCGGCTGATCACGCTCCGATCACCGCCAGCGTGGGCGTCGCCAGTGTTGCCCTGGCCACCTTCGCCGCGCCTGGGATTGACCCTGCCGCACTGCTCGACACCATCGTCGGGCACGCCGATCATGCGATGTTCGACGCCAAACGCCACGGCGGCAACTCAACAATCCACATACAGCCCGCCGATTCCGACGGCTGAGTTCAGTCGTCGGCCCGGTCCCGCAGCTGCCAGACCTGTGCGCCAGCGCGGGAGTTAAAACCCGTCAAGCGGCCGCGACCGCTGTTGTCTACGGTGGTCCGCCGGGGCCGCCACCGGAGTGCGGGGGCGTCCGAGGACCCGACCCTCCGCCGATAAACGGGCTCGACGTGGGCGGCCGTGCGACCGTGGGTTGCTGAGGCGACGCTGGGACTGGGCCGCCCGCGATCGGACGGGATGGCATGGGCGACAACGGACCCGGCGGCGCACCGACGGGTTCGTCCATCGGCCCATCGGATTCGTCGGAACCGGCGGGGTCGGCGACCGTCGGTGCGGAACCAACAACTCGCGGTGTCGGAACTTCGGTCGGCGCGATCGTCGGCGCTGCTGTGGCAGACGGCGGTGCCGGGTCAGGGGCAGGCGGTGCGGCGGTCGCTGACGGCGACGCCACGGTCGGGACGGTGACCGCGTCTGGCTCTGGCGAGGGCTGCGGCACCGAACCGGTGAGGTTGGTCGGCGTCACCGAGGGGGGATCCGGCCGCGCCAGCGCTATCAGCAGTCCCGCCGAACCGATCAATGCCGCCATCAAGGTGGCCAACACCGCTTCCCCGCGGAACCGCCGCCGCGGCGGTAGTTGTTGCCCGGCAACCCCATCGAGGCCTCGCGGCGGTCCCCCGACGGCGTGCCGCAGTACCGGTCCCAGATAGCGCCGGCCGTAGTCGCTGACGTCGGCCCGAGTACTCAGTCGCCGATCTGGGTCCGGCACCAGCAATACCGCATGCGCCACTCGCACCAAGATGTGAGCCAACGATTCACTGTCGTCGAGGTGCACGGCGGTGTCTGTGGCTAGCGCCTCGATGCGTCGGGCGGTGAAGTCGATAACCGCTGGCAGGACCGGGCCGGCCGCGGCGGTCAACGGCGCCAGTTCGTCCTCTGCCGCAGCAGTTCCGAGTTCGATGTGCAGTCGCCACACCACGTCGGTGAACGCGCCGAGCACTTGGTCTTCGAACGTCGCTTTGTCGTCTGTCACGGCAAGCGCCGCGTCGATGGCCGTCCTCACGGCGCTCCCCAGCGCATCCGGCCCGGCGCCCGGGGTCGGGCCCCTGTGGTGACGCCCCGTCATCTCTTGTCCTCGCTCATCGTCCACAACCACCCGAGCCGGGCCTGCACATGGCGTAGACCAACGGGACGAAACGCCGTCGCGCGTAATCGGCAATCGCGACAAATGTGTTTGAGGGGCCGGACAGGTTGGGCGCCAACAGCATCGACTGGATCAGCCGGGTAGTTATCTCCTCGAGAAGTTCGGCGTCGATCACCAGGCCGGCGCTACGGTGCGCGGTCATGCCGATGATGTCGACCAGCCACCGGGTGACGGCGGTGATGACCGCGGCGATCGACACCTGCGCCTCCGGCAAGATGGTGTCGGCGTCGGAGCGCACCGCGCCACCGACGATGGGGTGGCTGTCGAGGAACCAGAAAGTCGAGGCGAACGCCTCTGCGATCATGTCCTCGAGCTGTTCGTGTGCAT
Organism: Mycolicibacterium stellerae; assembly: GCF_003719305.1. GTDB lineage: Bacteria > Actinomycetota > Actinomycetes > Mycobacteriales > Mycobacteriaceae > Mycobacterium > Mycobacterium stellerae. The sequence goes on along the minus strand of NZ_RARC01000004.1, from coordinate 236,527 downwards.
GGACGCGCGATTCGGTGTCGTCGATGCCGGCGCGAAAGTCCCGAATGACCACCGCGCTCAAGATGTCGGTAACCGCCCCCCACTGCCCGTAGATGGCGTCCTCGGAGACGTCGGCGTGCCTGGCGATGTCGCTTATTGTCGCGTGCTTGACGCCGACGAGGGTGCACAGATCGGATGCCGCGGCCAGGATGCGCTCCGACGCGCAGGTTGGTGCCACCGCACCTGGTGTACCGAACTCGCTCGGCATGGCGGTCACAAGTTCTCACCGTTGGGGTTCGGTGATCGCCGGGTGCGACCCCTGTGGTCAGGGACGAACACCGGTCACCACGGCCGATTGGGTCAGCGGTTGCAGATAACGCCGAGCGTAGGCGTCGACGTCGGCCTTTCGGCGAAGCGGCCGGCCGGGATTGGGCACCAGCACCAGCGAGTGCGCCAGCCGCAGCAGGATGTCGGCCAGCGATTCGGGATCGTCGAGTTGCACCCCACTAGCCGCGGCAACGATGCGCAACCGCTCCGCGACAAAGTCGAGCGCACCGGGCAGAACCGGAGCGGCCGCGGTGGTCAACAACGGAAGCGCCGTCTCGGGTTCGATTCTCAGCTCGCGCGCCATCAGCGGATGCGTGTGCACGGACCAGACGACCTCGATGAACGCCGTGAGCACCTTGTCGTCGAACGTTGCTTCGTCATCGATGGTCCGGAGTGCAGCATCGAAGACGGCGTGCACCTCGCGGATGACGGCAGCGCGCAACAACTCATCTCGGGTGCTCCAGCGCCGGTAGACCGTCGTGTGTGCGACGCCCGCGGTCTTGGCCACCAGCTCAACCGTGGCCTTTTTGAAACCGAAGTCGGTCAAGACCTGCAACGCCGCGTCGAGAATCTTCTCGCTTGTCGCATCCGTTGACGGTTCGGGAACCGGCGTCGGGTCCCGGCTAGCCATCACAGCATTCTCCACTTCCGCAACTCAATACGTCCCCCGATTAGATATCACGCCCGTATGAGTTTTTCCGTACGTCTGGCGCTGCGCTAGGAAGTGTGGAGAATCGTAACATCCGAGCGCTGAGATCCATTACGCTTCCGACTCGCATCGGCAGCCAAACATGAAAGGTGGGCGTCCGTGAGAAAAGCGCCAGCCACGCCCATCGCCGTTATCGGTATGGCATGCCGGCTTCCGGGAGGCATCGATTCTCCTGAGGCGCTGTGGAGTGCGCTGATGCGCGGCGATGATCTGGTGACCGAGATTCCCGCGGGCCGCTGGGACGCCGACGAATTCTATGACCCCGAGCCGGGAGTTCCTGGGAGGTCGGTGTCGCGGTGGGGCGGATTCATCGACGACGTGGCGGGTTTCGATCCAGAGTTCTTCGGCATCAGCGAGCGCGAGGCGATTGCGATGGACCCGCAGCAGCGACTGCTGCTGGAGACCGGTTGGGAGGCAATGGAACACGCCGGACACACCCCTGCGCGCATGGCGAACACCACCACCGGCGTGTTCATGGGTATGTCTCACGACGACTACGTCATGGTCACTAGCGACGCGGGTGCCCTCGATCAGGCGTATGCGTTCACCGGCACGGCGTTCAGCATGGCCTCAGGGCGTATCGCCTACGCGCTCGGCCTGCACGGTCCGGCGTTGACGGTGGACACCGCATGCTCGTCGAGCCTGCTCGCCGTCCATATGGCCTGCCGCAGCCTTCACGAAGGCGAGAGCAATCTCGCAATGGCCGGGGGCGTGATGATAATGCTCGAACCACGCAAGTACGTCTCGGCGTCCGGCCAGGGCATGCTCTCGCCGAGTGGGCGGTGCCGCTCGTTCGACGCCGCAGCAGACGGTTTCGTGCGCTCCGAGGGGTGCGTGGTCTTGCTGTTGAAGCGACTCGAGGACGCTGCACGTGACGGCGACAGGGTGCTCGCGGTCATTCGCGGCACCGCCGCGAACCAGGACGGACGCACCGACAACATCGCCACACCGTCCCTCGAGGCGCAAGCGGCGGTATACCGCACCGCGCTCGAGGTCGCCCGCGTAGACCCTGCGACTGTCGGCATGGTCGAGGCGCACGGCACGGGAACCCCCGTCGGCGACCCGATCGAGTACGGCAGTCTCGCCCGGCTCTATGGCATCGACAACCCGTGTGCGCTCGTGTCGGTGAAGACCAACTTCGGCCACGCGGAGTCGGCGGCGGGTGCGCTCGGACTGATGAAAGCCATCCTCGCGCTCCAACACGGGGTGGTGCCGCAGACGCTGCACTTCACCCGACTGCCCGATGAGCTCGCAAGCATCGAGACGAAACTGTTTGTGCCGCAGACGAATACGCAGTGGCCTTTGGACGTCGCGACACCACGCCGCGCTGCTGTCTCGTCGTACGGCATGTCGGGCACCAATGTGCACGCCATCCTCGAACAGGCTCCTGAACAGCCCGCGGACGAGGTGAACGACCCACATGCCGTCTTGCCCGCGCTGTTGTTCCCTTTGTCGTCGACATCGGCGCAGGAACTCGCTCGCACCGCGCAACGAATGGCCGACTGGATCGAGACCCACGCCGAAGATGTGGCTTTGTCCGATCTGGCATACACGCTTGCGCGGCGGCGCGCTCACCGCTCTGTGCGCGCCGCCGCGCTCGCCACCGACCGTGGCGAATTGATCACCCGCTTACGCGACATCGCCGCGGGCACCGGCGATGCGCCCGTCGCCGAGCCCACAGTCGGCCAGGACGACCGCGGACCGGTGTGGCTGTTCTCAGGTCAAGGCTCGCAGTGGGCTGCGATGGGCGCTGACCTGCTGAAAACCGAACCCGTGTTTGCCGCCACGATTGCCGAGATCGAGCCGCTTATCGCCGGGGAATCGTCGTTCTCGGTGACCGAAGCGATGATGTCGGCCGACACGGTCACCGGGATCGACCGGGTTCAACCCACACTGTTCGCTTTCCAGGTCGCTCTCGCCGCAACGATGACCTCACACGGAGTCCGACCTGGTGCGGTCATCGGTCACTCGTTGGGCGAAGTCGCCGCCGCCGTCGTCGCAGGCGCATTGACCCTCGAGGATGGGATCAAGGTGATCTGCCGTCGGTCGCGGCTGTGCACCAGGATCGCCGGCGTTGGCGCAATGGCCTCTGTCGAGCTACCCGCTCAGCGCGTGCACGAGGAACTGGCCGCCCGCCGCATCGACGACGTCGTGGTCGCCGTGGTGGCCTCCCCGCAGTCGACGGTCATCGGCGGCACTCCGCAGACCGTCCGCGACCTGATCGCCGCATGGGAGGAGCGCGACGTGATGGCGCGCGAGGTGAACGTCGACGTCGCTTCGCACACGCCGCAGGTCGATTCGATCCTCGACGCCCTGGCCGACGTGCTGTCGGATCTGAGGCCGAGCACACCAAAGATTCCCTATTACTCCGCAACTTCATACGACCCCCGAGAAGAACCGGTGTGCGACACCGACTACTGGGTCGACAACCTGCGCCATACGGTCAGATTCGCCGCCGCAGTGCAGGCCGCGCTCGAGGACGGGTACCGGGTCTTCGCAGAGCTGTCTCCGCATCCCCTGCTGATCCGTGCGGTTGCCCAGACCGCGACGAGCCTGGAAATTCCTGCAGCTGCGCTGGCGAGCATGCGACGCGAACAGCACCTGCCTCACGGGCTGTTGGGTTTCGTCGCAGATCTGCATTGCGCCGGGGCCGCAATCGATCTGGCCGTCCTCGCGCCACACGGAAAGCTCGTTGACGCCCCCCTGCCGACGTGGACGCACCGGCGGCTGATGCTGAGTTCGGATGGCGCCCAACATAAGTCCGCCGGAACTCACACCGTCACAACTCACCCCTTACTGGGGCCGCACGTGCGACTTCTCGAGGAGCCCGAGCGTCACGCCTGGCACTCCGATGTGGGTACTGGCACACTCCCCTGGCTTGCCGACCACCAGATCCACAACGTCGCCGCACTGCCCGGCGCGGCGTATTGCGAGATGGCGCTGGCCGCAGCCAGAACAATGTTCGGTGACGAATCAGGGGTGCGCGACCTCCGATTCGAAGAGATGCTGCTGCTGGATACGGAAACGCTGGTCGGTGCGGTGGCTTCGGTCGAATCACCGGGGGTCGCCCGGTTCGTGGTCGAGACCGACCAGGACGGTCAGCGATCGCGGTGCGCCACCGCCGTGCTGCAGGCACTCGAGGTACCCGAGCAGCCGCCGGCATACGACATGACCGATCTGAAAGCCAGACACCCGAGCCGCATCGAAGGCTCTGAACTGCGCCAGTGGTTCGACAGCCGCGGCGTGCAGTTCGGGCCCGGCTTCACGGGGTTGGCGGCAGCCAACACCACTGAAGGTCCGGTCAGCACCGTGCTGGCCGAGGTTGGGCTGCCGAGCGCCATCCGCGCGGAGCAACGCGCCTACGGCATGCATCCCGTTCTTCTTGACGCCTGCTTTCAGTCCGTGGCGGCACACCCGGCCGTCCAAAATGCAGGCGGCGGTGGGCTTTTGCTTCCACTCGGGGTGCGCAGGCTATGCGCCTACGGGCCCACCCGAACCGCGCAGTTCTGCCTCACGCGGGTCACGTCGACCGACGGTTCCCTTGTCGAAGCCGACCTCGATCTGCTCGACGAACACGGCGCCGTCCTGCTGAGCGCCCAAGGTCTGCAGATGGGCTCCGGCATGACCGACGCCACCGACGGCGACCGACTCCTCGGCGAACGACTGCTGGCGGTGGAGTGGCACGCCAAGGACCTGCCCGAGGCAAAGCAGGCGCCGGGCAATTGGTTGCTGATCAGCACGGCCGATGTCCCCGACCTGCTGTCCAGCAAAATGGTCGACGCATTGAAGCTGAACGAGGCCGAGGTCACCACGATGTCGTGGCCACTGCACGCAGATCACTTGACGAACGCCGATCGGCTGCGCAAGACCCTCATCGAGGGCGGTTTCACCGGTGTTGCCGTCGTGACGCAACCGCGCAACGACTATCCGGAGCACCAGTGCGACGTCCGCGGTCGTGACTGTGTCCAGCACATGGTCCGAATCATCCGCCAACTGCCCGATGTCCGGGACATCACCGGGCACGCCCCGCGCTTGTTCGTGGTCACAAGGGCAGCGCAAGCCGTGTTACCGGGCGACCGCCCCAACCTGGAGCAGGCAGGCCTGCGTGGCCTGCTGCGGGTAGTCAGCGCCGAGCACCCGCATCTGGCGGTCACGCAGATAGACGTCGACGAACACACCGAAGCCGACCGCGTTGCCAACCAACTGCTCAGCGACTGTGACGAGGACGAGACGGCGTGGCGTAGCGGCACGCGGCACACGGCCCGGCTGTATCCAAGCCCACTGCGACCCGACGAACGACGCACCACCGTCGTCAATCACGAGCGCGACGGAATGGCACTACAGATCCGCACTCCGGGTGACATGCAGACGCTGGAACTGGCCGCGGTAACGCGGGTCAGGCCGGCCAACGGACAGATCGAGGTCGCCGTGACCGCGTCGAGCCTCAACTTCGCCGACGTGCTCGTCGCCTTCGGCCGCTACCCGACCTTCGACAAGGTCAAACCGCGGCTTGGAACCGATTTTGCAGGCGTCGTGACGGCTGTGGGTCCCGGCGTCACCACCCATCGCGTGGGCGACCACGTCGGCGGCATGTCACCCAATGGCTGTTGGGCGACATACCTCACGTGTGACGCGAATGTCGCGGTGACACTGCCGTCGAATCTGCGCGATGATCAGGCCGCCGCTATCTCCACGGCGCATGCCACCGCTTGGCACGGCCTGTACGACCTGGCCCGCGTCAGCTCCCGCGACAAGGTGCTGATCCACTCGGCCACCGGCGGTGTCGGGCAGGCGGCGATTGCCATCTGCCGCGCCTACGGAGCGCAGATCTTCGCCACCGCGGGCACCGAAGAGCGTCGACAAGCCCTGCGCGACATGGGCATCGAACACGTCTACGATTCGCGCAGCACAGCGTTCGCCGAGCAGATCCGTAGCGATACCGGGGGCTACGGCGTCGATGTGGTTCTCAACTCCCTGACCGGTGCCGCTCAACGCGCCGGGGTGGAACTGCTGGCGTTCGGCGGGCGGTTCGTCGAAATCGGGAAGAAGGACATCTACGGCGACACCCGGCTCGGGCTGTTCCCGTTCCGGCGCAACCTGTCGTTCTTCGGCGTCGACCTCGGCCTGATGTGCGCAACGCATCCGGAGAGGATCCGCGATCTGCTGAACACCGTGTACAGCCTCACCGCCGAGGGTGTCCTGCCGTTGCCGGAGAGCACGCACTACCCTCTCGACGACGCGGCCACCGCGATCCGCGTGATGAGCGCGGCCGAGCACCACGGGAAGCTGCTGCTGACAGTCCCGCGGGTCGGGCATACCAGCGTGGTTGTGCCACCGGAGCAGGCGCCGATGTTCCGCAGCGACGGTGCGTACATCGTGACAGGCGGACTGGGTGGCCTCGGGTTGTTCATCGCCTCGAAGATGGCGTCTGCCGGGTGCGGACGAATCGTGCTCAATTCGCGGTCGCGTCCCAATCCCGCTGCGCTGGCGGCCATTGACAGGCTATGGGCCGACGGCTGCGACATCGACGTCGTTTGCGGAGACGTCAGTAACGCCGACACCGTCGACCGATTGGTGGCGACCGCGACTGCGACGGGCCTCGCGGTGCGTGGGGTGCTGCACGCGGCGGCGGTGGTAGAGGACTCGATCCTGACCAACATCACCGACGAACTGATCGACCGCAACTGGGCACCGAAGGTCTACGGCGCCTGGCATCTGCATCGCGCGACGACGACCCAGCCGCTGGACTGGTTCTGCTCCTTTTCCTCGGCGGCGGCACTGCTGGGCTCACCCGGCCAGGGCCCCTACGCGGCAGCCAACAGCTGGCTGGATGCCTTCACGCATTGGCGTCGCGCCCAAGGGCTTCCGGCCAGCGCGATCGCATGGGGGGCATGGGCACAGATCGGGCGTGGCCGTCATCTCGCCGACGGAGGCGTCACGACGATGATCACCCCGGAGGAAGGTGCGCGCGCGTTCGAAACGCTGATCCGTCACAACCGCGCCTACAGCGGCTACGCCCCGGTGATCGGAAGTCCTTGGCTGACCTCGCTTGCTCAGCGCAGCCGGTTCGCCGAGGTGTTCAGCGAGAAGGGTCAAGGCCGGACAGATTCAACCGGCCTGCGCGCGCAACTGATCGAGCTGCCGCGTGACGAATGGCCGACACGGGTTCGTCGCCTGGTCTCCGAACAGGTGAGCGTCATCCTTCGTCGCTCGGTCGATCCAGACCGCCAGCTGTCGGAGTACGGCCTGGATTCGTTGGGCAGCCTGGAACTGCGGACTCGCATCGAGACCGAGACCGGAATCCGCGTCAGCTCAACCGATATCACCACGGTCAGAGCATTGGCCGAGATGTTGTGTGACGCCTTTGCCGCCGACGCCCCTGCGCTCAGCTCCACCGGCAGTCATCCCGCGCACCACTCGACGAACAAGGAGAGTACGTGGTCGCTCTAGGCAACATCGCCGTCGAGACCATCCACGCATGGGAGCCGCCCCCCGGTTCCGTGGTGACGTGGGCTCCGTCGCCGGCGTCGCTGGCCAAGGTGCGTGCCGCGCCGATCAGCGCGGTTCCGCCGAGCTACATGCAGGCACAACATCTGCGAGGCTTCAAGAAGCACGCCGCGCACGGCCTCCACATGTCGCGACTGTGTATCGCCGCCTGGGACATTCCGGGACGATGCGACGTCCGGGCCATGTCCTACATCGTCACCGCACATCTGCGACGCCACGACACGTATCACAGTTGGTTCGAATGTGGTGATCTCGACGACGATGGTGGGGCTGAGATCACCCGCCACACCGTCAATCGTCCCGCCGACATCACGCTGGTACCGACCAAGCACGGCGAGATGTCACCGCAGCAGTGGCGAGAGTTCCTGCTGTCGACGCCAAGCCCGTTGCAGTGGGATTGTTTCAGGTTTGCGATCATCCAGTACGCCGATCACTTCACGTTCTGTGTGAGCGTCGACCACCTCCATGTCGATGCGATGTTCATGGGATCGATCTTCGCCGAGGTGCACATGATGTATGAAGCGCTGGCAAAGGGAGCGGCTCCCGTCGCCCTTCCCGACGCCGGCAGCTACGCGGCGTTCTGCGTGCGTCAGCAGATTTACACCTCGTCGCTCACCGCCGAGTCGCCGCCGGTGCGCGCCTGGCTGGACTTCGCATCGGTCAACCAGGGCACCATGCCGTCGTTCCCGTTGCCCACCGGTGATCTGAAACCTGGTTGTGCCGGTGCGCTGATGACGGTGCCGTTGCTCGACGAACAACAGATGAACCGCTTCGAAGATGCCTGCGTGTCCGCGGGAGCACGGTTCAGCGGTGGGGTTTTCGCGTGCGCCGCCCTCACACACTACGAGTTGACCGGTGAGGACACCTACTACGCAATAACGCCGCACGACACGCGCACCGGCCCCGCGGAGTACATGACGACGGGGTGGTTCACCGGCATGATTCCGATCACTGTGCCCGTCTCCCCGGCATACTTCGGAGCGACAGCGCGAGCCGCCCAGGTGTCGTTCGATTCCGGCGCCGAGCTGGCACTCGTGCCATTCGACACGGTATTGCGTTTGGCGCCAGACGAGTTGGGATTGCACCGGCCGAACATCGGATTTCCGATGCTGTCGTTCCTCGATGCCGGCTTGCCTCCGCTGTCGGCGATGATCGACTCGGCCCTGCTCGGTCTCAACGCCAAGGTCTATGGCGACGGCGACTACCCGGCCCAGGTGTGCATGTGGGTGAACCGGATGAAAACCGAGACATCGGTGACGATCTTCTATCCGGACAACCCGGTGGCGCACGAATCGGTGACCGAGTACGTGTCGGTGCTGAAGTCCGTATACGCCCGAGCCGCGGCCGGCAGTGCGCTCGGTTCGGTCGCCTAGCGAAACAGCCGACATTCCAGGCATTTTCGGACGCCTGGGGCGGTTTGTGGTGCGCTGGCCGCTGCTGGTCATCGGACTATGGATCGCGGTAGCCGTCGTACTCTCGCTGGGAGTTCCTTCGCTGGCGAAGATGTCGCAGGAGCATCCCGTGGCGGTGCTGCCCGACGACGCCCCGACAACGGTCACGACCAAAGCGATGGCCGAGGCCTACGGCGATTCAGATTCGGAGAACGTTCTGCTGGTCGTCCTCACCGACGACAACGGGTTGAGCCCGCAGGACGAAGCCACCTACCGGCGACTTGTCGACAGGTTGCGGGCCGACACCCGCAATGTCGTGGCGCTGCAGGACTTCATCAGCACGCCGCCGTTGCGCGAGGTGGTGACCAGCAAGGACAACAAGGCCTGGTATCTGCCGGCGAGCCTGGTGGGAGCCCTCGGCTCCCCCGACGGTCTCGAGGCGTACAACAACGTCGCCGCGACCGTGCGGTCGTCGGTTGCCGGCTCGACGCTGACAGCGAACCTGACGGGGCCGGCCGCGACGGTCGCCGACCTCGGTGTCGTCACTGAACACGACGTCAAGCTCATCGAGATCGCGACTGCGTTGATGGTGATCGCCATCCTGCTCGTGATCTACCGCAACCCGATCACCATGTTGCTGCCGCTGCTGACGATCGGGGTATCGCTGACCATCGCCCAAGGGGCGGTCGCGGCGGTGTCCCGGCTCACTGGGCTGGGCATCTCCAACCAGACCGTCGTGCTGATGAGCGGGATCATGGTCGGCGCCGGTACCGACTACGCCGTTTTTCTGATCAGTCGCTACCACGACCACCTGCGTCTCGGCGATTCGTCGGACGTCGCCGTTGTCAAAGCTTTGAGCTCGATCGGCAAGGTGGTCGCGGCATCGGCGGCGACCGTGGCCGTCACGTTCCTTGGGATGGTGTTCGCCCACCTCGGTGTCTTCTCCACCGGCGGACCCGCGCTCGCGATCTCCATCACCGTGGCTTTCTTCGCCGCGGCGACGCTTCTTCCGGCCATCCTGGTGCTCACCGGTCGACGCGGCTGGATCAAACCGCGCCGCGACATGACTGCCAGGTTCTGGCGGCGTGCGGGCGTCCGCATTGTGCGACGGCCGATACCCCACCTGGTCGCCAGCCTGTTGGTGCTCGGGGTGCTCGCCTCATGCGCGGGTTTCGCCGATTACAGCTACGACGATCGCAAAACCTTGCCGGGCTCTGTGGACAGTGCCGTCGGTTACACCGCGATGGACCGCCATTTTCCGCTGAACTCGACCATCCCGCAATATCTGTTTGTCAATTCACCCCACGATTTGCGATCATCTGAAACACTCGCGGACCTTGAACAAATGGCACAGCGAATTTCTCAGCTACCTGATATCTCGATTGTCAGGGGAATTACCCGCCCTGCAGGAGAACCACTTCAGCAAACGAAAGTTTCTTTCCAGGCCGGAGAGGTCGGCGCCCAACTCGGCGACGGCTCACGCCAGATCGCCGACCGCGGCGGCGACCTGGACCAACTCAGTCAGGGAGCCGACGTGCTGGCCGACGGCCTGGACGACGTCCGCGGCCAGGTGACATCCGCGGTGTTGACCGTCCGCGGCCTCACGGACGCGCTGTCGTCGTTGCAGGACCAGTTCGGCGGCGGCAAGACGCTCGATGACATCGACGACGCATCCAAGCTCGTCGCGAGCATGCACGCTCTCGGCGAGTCGATCGGCGTCAACCTGGCCAACGTCTCCGACAACATCGACTGGGCAGACCCCGTGCTCAGGGCACTCGATTTCAGCCCGCTGTGCACCGTCGACTCCAGTTGCAGTGCCACCCGTGATGAGCTGCGCCGACTGGTCCAGGCCCGCGATAACGGAACACTAGCCGACATCGGGCAACTGGCCCAACGGCTACAGGGCACCCAGGGCACTCAGCGACTGGACGCGACGGTCGACGGGCTGCGCGGCGCACTCGGCACCGCGCAGACGGCGCTGCGGTCGATGGGGTTGGACAAGCCGGGCGTCGTGGCGACGCGGCTGGCGACTCTCGAGCAGGGCGCCGACACCCTCGCCGACGCCAGCCGCAAGCTCGCCGACGGGGTTGCGCAGCTCGTCGACCAGACCAAGCACATGGGCGTTGGCATGGACCAGGCGTCCTCGTTGCTGCTCGCGATGAAATTCAACGCCACGACACCGTCGATGTCCGGTTTCTACATTCCACCGCAGATGCTGTCCCAAGAAGAGTTCACGAAGGCCGCGGACGCGTTCATCTCACCCGACGGTCATGCCGTCCGGTACCTGATCCAGACGACGCTGAACCCGTTCAGCATCCAGGCGATGGACCAGATCAACGCGATCACCGCCACCGCTCACGGAGCACAGCCGAACACCACGCTGTCGGATGCGTCGATCTCGATGTCGGGCTTCACCGCGACTCTGCGGGACACCCGCGACTACTACAACTACGACTTCAAGCTGATCGTCGCGGTGACGATCGCAGTGGTGCTGCTGATTCTGATCGCCTTGTTGCGGGCTATCGTCGCACCGCTGTACCTCATCGCGTCGGTGGTCGTCTCGTACTTGTCGGCCCTCGGAATCGGTGTCGTGGTGTTCCAGGTGCTGCTCGGTCAGCAATTGCACTGGAGCATTCCCGGGCTGACGTTCGTGCTTTTGGTGGCGGTCGGCGCCGACTACAACCTCTTGCTGATGTCGCGCATCCGTGATGAGTCTCCGCACGGCGTGCGATTCGGCGTCATCCGGACCGTAGGTTCGACCGGCGGCGTCATCACCTCTGCGGGGTTGATCTTCGCCGCGTCGATGTTCGGGCTGGTGTTCGCCAGCATCAGTACCCTGATCCAGGCCGGGTTCGTCATCGGCATCGGGCTGCTACTCGACACGTTCCTGATCCGGACCGTGACAGTGCCCGCCATCGCTGCCTTGCTCGGCAGCACAAACTGGTGGCCATCTCGCGCAGCCCCCGCCGGCCGCAAAGGGCCGAAGCACGCAAAACCCCGCAGGGCACCGCCCCGCGCGAAGGCGGGCGACAAAGACTGGGAAATCGCAGACGAGGCATTGGACATGTATGACGTAACCGCGATCGTCACGAAGGTTGAAGTCTGATGGATCGGCTGCTGATCGGCGTTCCGGTGTTTGGCCAGCACGTCTACACCCACAAGCTCGTCGAGGACCTGGATCGGGAGGGCGCCGACTACGTGGTGGTCGACAACAGGGGTGACTATCCACGGCTGCACACCGAGCGCGTAATCGTGCCCGGTCGCAATCTCGGCTGGGCCGGCGGGTCGAATCTCATTTTCCGCGTCGCGTTCACCGAGGGATACACCCACGCCATGACGCTCAACAACGACACCCGGATATCAAAAGGATTCGTCTCCGCGATCCTCGACCCACAGTTGCCGAAGGACGCGGGTCTAATCACGCCCGTATACGACGACCGCCGCGCAAACAAATATCTCGAGGTGCCCTATGAAGGCCCCGCCGCGGAATACCGGCCCGTTGATCGGTACCGCAGGCTCCCCATGACCGATGGCACTGCACTTGCCATCAAATGCGAATCCTGGCTCGAGACGGGCGGTTTCGACGAACGGTCCTTCGGCCAGTTCTCGTGGGGCGCCGACGTCGACCTGAGCCTTCGGACTCTACGCACCGGCCGTGGTATTTATGCGACCGAACGGGCGTTCATCAATCACCTCGGCCGCAAGACGGCGACATCGGGCGCATTCGGGCGCGGATACCACGCCCGCGCCGCCTGGGGTATGTGGCGCGGGATGCAGACCGTGTGGGGTCCGAGGTGGCAACGCTTCCTTGATCCCCTGCAAGTCGTTGACTTTCAGACCTGAGAGACGAGCTGGCGCTCCAATAGATGGGCGGCCGCGTCGACGCTCTCATGGGGCGTGGTCAGTTGCGACGCGACTTCGTGCGCGCGATCGACACAACCCTGGCGAAGAATCCGTCGCAGGTCAGCCGCGAGCGATGTAGGGGTGGTGCCGTTGAGCCTGCCCGACTCACCCACCCCGAGCCGTTTGACCGCGGCGGCCCAGATCGGCTGATCGGCACCGACCCAGAGGACCAACGTGGGTACGCCTGCCCGCATGCCTGCCGCTGTCGTGCCTGCCCCGCCATGGTGCACCACGGCTTTGCACGCAGGAAAGACGACTGCGTGCTTGACGGCGGCGACGACCTTCGTGCGGTCATTCGCCATGCCCCCGGTAAAGCTGGTGCCAGCCAAGCGATTTGAGCAGATCAATGCCCGTTCGCCCAACTGGGCGCACACCGAGGCGATCATCGTGATCGTGTCCTCTGGCGTGTCGAGGGGCATGCTGCCAAAACCGAAATAGATCGGCGGAGTCCCGGCCTTCGCCCATGCCATCACCTCGTCGTCGGCCTCGGTATCGAGTTGCAGCGTCAGAGCACCCACGAATGGTCTGGAGCCGGCCCACTCCTGCGCCAGGCCCGGAAAGCACACCTTGTCGTAGGCCTGGATCTCCAGTGCTCCTCTCCGCATGCTGCGCTCACCCGATGTCGTGCTGGCCTCCGGCAGGCCCAACTCCCGTCGCTGGCGGTTTTCCACCTCCCGCGTCATCTGCCAGTGCAGCCACCAGATCGCGGAAGTGGCCGAGCGGATCACCGGCGCAGGGAACGGCAGGCCGGGAAAGGCGATGTGACCGTTGGCGCGCAGCGGGAAGTAATGCAGCGCGGCGGAGGGGATGTTGTAGTGCTCCGCAACGTTGGCTGCGACCTCCTGGTAGGTGGTGGCCGTCATGAGTAGGTCGGCGCCGTCCGCCAGCGACACCAGCGTCGCGCTCATCTCCGCCCACCCCTGCGCGAGATACTCCCGTCCCGCTCGGATGAGCGCGACCGGGTTCTGGATCCTCCAGAACTCTCTGAAGAACTCGCTATCCAACTGTTGCTGCGAGTCGGGACCGTATGCGACCGCATGCAGCCCGGCCGATTCGACGAAACCGATGAGATTCGGCGGAACCGCCATCCGGACCTCGTGCCCGCGCCGGGACATTTCGAGACCGAGCGCGGTGCACGGCTCGATGTCCCCCCGGGTGCCGTGTGCCGCTATAGCAAATAGCATTTGTTTGCTCCGAAATTGTATCGAGGACGGCAATCAGCGAAATAACATATCGTGTTCAGCGAACACAGTCTAAGCGCCACGAACCAAGTTGGGAGGGGGTAAATTCTTATCCATGTGGGGCACGGTTCTGGTCTTCGCGCTTGTGGCTGCAACCGACCCCATACGCATCGGAATCGCCGTCTTGTTGATCTCGCGTCCGCGCCCGGTCATCAACCTCTTTGCATTCTGGCTCGGTGGGATGGTGACCGGCCTCGCGGCTGCACTGGTCGTGCTGCTCTTCCTCCGGGACGCCGCGCCAGTGCTGGCCGAGACTGTGACGGCCACGATAGGCAGCCCGGCCGCTCGTCACATCCAGATCGCTGCCGGGGCAGCCGCGATCGTGATTGCGGTGGTGATCGCCTCACGTGCCACCGCGCCTCGGAGGATGCCCGTGGCTCCCGTCGCCGAAGGAACGGCCACCGCCCCGCCGATTCCTAACGCGATCGCACGGGCATGTGCGCGCGCAAGCGTTGCGCTGCAGGACCGATCACCCGGGATCCCCTTCGTCATGGGGCTCGGATCGGCGACGCCGCCGGTCGAATGCGTCTTGGTGCTTGCGGCGATCATGGCGTCGGGCGCGGCGATCGGCGCACAGATCGCCGCCGCCGTCCTTTTCACCATTCTGGCGTTCGCGATCGTAGAAATACCGCTCGTCAGCTTTCTGGTGAATCCGGGCGGCACTCTTGCCGTCATGTTGCGAATTCACGGGTGGTCGAGAGTCCACCGCCGCAGCATCCTTGCGGTGATGGTCGCAGTGGTTGGGGTGTTTCTGATGACCACAGGGATCTGACCCGAACGAAAGGGTGAAAATGATCAGACGTGTTCGGACATCACGCCGCACCGGGGCGACCTTCGCCCTTGCGAACCTGTTAGCACTCGCCCCGATGGCAGTTGCAACCGTGGCAACGCCGGCTCCAAGCTGGGCCTGTCAGATCGGTCAGGTCGCCGAAGAGGGCGGCTGCGCCCCCTACTGCGGTGAAGACACGCTACTGGACACGCGATCTGGTGAATGCCGAGATCCACTGTCCGCCTTGGTGTCTGACTTTTCCGGAGTCGACGACTTGCCGGCGTCACCGCAGCTGCCGGAAATATCTTCACCCAGCATCGACATCGGCCTCCCCGGGATCGGACTGCCAAGTATCGGGGTCGACGCAGCGCTGCCGTCACTGCCGGCGCGCGAGCCCATCTGCGGCCCAGGCGTGCAGACCCCCATTCCGATGGTCGGGTTCACGCCGTGCGTGTGACGATCTGGACCGGGACGGGTAGCGATGGTGCGTGGGTGTCGCCGCTACGTGGCGAGGTCGAGCGCGGCGCGCACGATGCTGTCGGTGTCGATGCCGTGATGACGGTAGACCGCGTCGAGCGAGCCGACCTGCCCAAACATGCTGACACCCAATGACTTCGACGCGACCCGATTGATCGAGGACAGGAATGCCAGGGTGTGGGGGTGGCCGTCGATCACGGTGACCATGGGTGCTGCGCGCTCCGGCGGGAAGATCTGGTCCAGGATCCACGACGGCGCCGTGCCCAGCCCGTTGCGGGCCTGCAGGGCCTCGAAGAGCAGACCTGGGCTGCTCACGCAGATCACCTCGGTGGTGATCTCGAGTTGCGCGAGCCGATCGGCGGCCTGCAGAGCTTCGGTGATCATGGCGCCTACGGCAACGATCGCGACGTCAGGCCGAGGGTGCGCGCGCAGCGTGTAGGCGCCGGCGATCACGTGACGGCGTCGCCGTTCGCGTGCGGCGGGGTCAGAGGGGATGCCTGCCAGTGCCTGCTCCACGGGCCTGGTCGATAACCGAAGGTAGGCGGACTGGCCGTCGGGCCGACCCAGTCGAGACATGCAGTGCAACAGAGTCCATTCGACCTCGACGGCAAACGCGGGCTCGTAGCTGATGCAGCCCGGTTGCTCGAGCCCGATCGAGGGCGTCTTGATGGACTGGTGCGCACCACCCTCGGCCGCCAAGGTGACCCCCGAGGGCGTGCCAACGAGGATCGATTGGCCGCCGGCATAGATGCCGTAGGACCACGGTTCGAGGGCCCGTTCGACGAAGGGGTCATAGAGCACTCCGATGGGAAACAGAGGCTGACCCCACCGACTCCAGGTGGCGCCGAGTTCGCCGATCAGCCCGACCAGGTTCGTCTCGGCGATGCCCAGCTCCATGTGCTGGCCCGTCGGCTTCTCGCGCCAGTGCATGATCGTTTCCGGGTCGTCGTCGAACCAGTCGCGGCGCTCCGAGGACGACCACACCCCGACCTTGTTGAGCCAGCCGGTCAAGTTGGTGCTGGAACTGACATCGGGGCTGACGGTCACGATTCGTTGGGCGACCTCGGGTGCGTCGCGAGTGAGGTCGAGCAGGGTGCGGCCCAGTGCCGCCTGGGTGGTGGTGATGGCTTGCGGCGTGCGGCCGATCTCGACCGGAACCACTGGCGGCGTAGCCTCGGATTGTTCTGGGCGCCTGAGCCTTTCGGTGGCCGCTGCGCACAGTCGGCCTGCCGGGGTGGCAGGAGCGAAGCGACTCCACGGCTGGCTAGGGTTCTTGCCAAGGGTTGCGGCGAGTTCGTCGAACTGCTCGACGGTCAGTAGGGCCGAATGATTCTGGGGGTGGCCTTGAGTGGGTAGGCGCCAGCCTTTGATGGTGTAGGCGATGATGACCGTCGGGCGGGTGTCGTCGATCTGTGCGAAGGCCTCTCGCAGGGACGCCAAGTCGTGGCCGCCCAGGTTGGCGATGGCACGCAGCAGCGCGGCATCGGTGAGGCCGCTGATCACCTCGGTGATATTTGGCGCGTCGGGCCCCGATCCCGGCAGCCGGGCCCGCAACTGCTCGGCGTCGCAGCGAAGCAGCCGTTGATATTCCGGGTTGGGCATCTCGATGATCCGCTGCCGCAGTTGCTGCCCGCCGGGCTGGTTGAACAGTTCCGTCAACAGGGTGCCGAACTTGACGTCGATAACCTGCCAGCCGGCGGCGGCGAACATCGCGGCGAGCCTGCCCGCTGCGATGCGGGGAACCACCCGGTCCAGCGACTGACGGTTCATGTCGACGATCCACACCACTTCACCGAGGTCGTGCACGGCAGGATCCAATATCGCCTCCCACACCGCGCCCTCGTCGAGTTCGGCGTCACCGACCAACGAGTACTGCCTGCCCTTGCCGGTGGACGCCAGTGTGGTGTCGACGTATCGGCGCGCGACCGCCCCCCAGATCGGTGCGGTGGCACCGATGCCCACCGACCCGGTGGAGTAATCGACTGGATCGGGGTCCTTGGAACGGCTGGGATAGCTCTGCAACCCGCCGTATTCGCGCAGCGTGGTCAGATACTTATCGTCCAAGAATCCGAGCAGGTAATTGATGCTGTGCAGCACCGGTGATGCGTGGGGCTTGACCGACACCCGATCCCCGGCTTGGAGTTGCTCGAAGTAAAGGGCGGTCATGATCGACACTATGGAGGCGCACGACGCCTGATGGCCACCCACCTTCATTCCGCTCGGATTTGGCCGAATATTGTTGGCGTGGTGCACGATCGCCGTCGACAGCCACAGCACTTGCTCGGCGATCTTTTCCAGCGGGTCGCTGTCGCACAGTTCCGACCGTGCGCGGTCGATGTCACCGCTGGTCGTCATCGGCGCTCCTCAACGGTTCGTTCTTGTCCATCTGCCGATAACCGCAGAGGCGCAGCCGGCGGATACGAGGGGCAGATTGCAGATCAAGTGCAGCACCTGGCATCAAAATGAGCAACTACCGTCACAATAATTGTGCAGAATGCACCCGTGGATCCCGTGGGCGACGTTGAGAGGTGCTCAGAATGACAACCAAAGCCGGCCCTGACCCGATCGACGCCCGGCTTCTTGTCGCGTTGGCACGTGATCCGCGGGCGTCAGCGATCGCCCTGGCTGCGCAGACCGGGGTGTCGCGCAATACCGTGCAAGCCCGGTTGAACAAGTGGGACCAGAGCGGGGCCCTGTTGGCATTCGACCGCCGCGTCAATCCGGCTTTTCTGGGATATCCGATGCGCGCATTCATCCGCGCCCGCCTCAAACAGCGTCTGCTGAGCCAAGTGTCCGATGCATTGGCGGAGATACCGGAGGTTGTCGAAGTGCTCGGCCTGAGCGGCGGTGCCGACCTTCTCATTCAGGTCGTTGCCCGCGACGCCGACGACCTCTACCGCATCGCCGGTCAGATCTTGAGCATCCGCGGCGTCCGACGCACCAACACGTCGCTGGTCATGCGCGAACTCGTTGATCATCGCCTCATCCAGCTGCTCGGCGGCTGAGCCGCGCTGGCCCCCCGTGCAAGAAGTGGATTAAAGGTCAGTCTGCGTTGCGTAGCAACGCGACGTCGGACACCAGCCGAATGTGGTCGGCCATCGCCCGTGACGCCGCGGCCGAATCTTGCTGGCGCACAGCCTCGGCGATCCGCCGGTGACCCTCGAGCGACTGCCGGGGCCGATGCTCTTGCGATAGGGACTCGATACGCGTTTCCCTGACCAACCCGGATATCTCGTGCATCAGCTTGGCGAGCAACGACGAATGCGCCGCAGTCGTAATCGCCTCGTGGAACATTTCGTCACCGACGACGCCACGGTCCCCTGCGTCGACCTCTGACTCCATCTTCGCGATCGCCGCGTCGATGGCTGCCATCTCTACTTCACTGCGCCGCGCGGCAGCAAGCCCCGCCAGCTTCACCTCGAGCGCCTCGCGCGCCTCGATGATGTCGGGAATGCGGTCAGCATGTTCGCGCAATGCCTTGATGGCGCGCTCCTCGGTGGGCCGCCGCACCAGGATGGCTCCGTCACCGTGGCGCACCGACAGGACGCCCTGCACTTCAAGGGCCACTAGCGCCTGACTCAGCGATGCCCGGCTCACGCCGAGTTTGGACGCCAAGTCACGCTCGGCCGGAAGCCGATCCCCTGGCGTCATCGCGTTGTCGGCGATGTACGAACAGAGTTGCTCGACGATGACCTCATACAGCCTTGGCCGGGTGACAGGTCTGAGTTGCTCTACCACTGACTCACCTACTCTCTGCTCCACCATACTCAACCCCTCCGGCGGTCCAGTGATGTGCGGGTCACAATGCGGGTTGACAGTGACTGCGCTCACTGTTTTACTGGCTAGGCCAATGCTCCACTAGGTCAGTCGGCCCAAACGGATAGATCCGGAGATCGTCATGCCCCTCGAACTCATTCCGATTCTGGCTCTCATCGCGATGTTCGCGGCTGCCACACTGCTGCCGATCAACATGGGCACGCTGGGCTTTGTCGCCGCATTCCTTGTCGGCACCCTCGCCGTCGGGATGAACACCGACGACATCATCGCCGGCTTCCCGAGCGAGCTGTTCTTGACGCTCGTCGGCGTCACCTACCTGTTCGCGATCGCCCAGAACAACGGCACGGTCGATTTGATGGTGCGCGGCGCAGTCCGAATGGTACGCGGCCGCGTCGCGTTCATTCCGTGGGTGATGTTCGGAATCACCGGCGTATTGACCGCGCTTGGCGCGCTCGGCCCGGCCGCCGTGGCGATCATCGCGCCGATCGCGCTCAACTTCGCCAGGCGCTACAAGATCAATGCGTTGCTGATGGGCATGATGGTGATCCACGGCGCGCAGGCAGGCGGCTTCTCGCCGATCAGCATCTACGGCGTCACCGTGAACAACATCGTCGCCAAGGCCGACCTGGTGAACAGCCCGGTCGCCCTGTTCCTTGGCAGCCTGTTTTTCAATGCCGCGATCGGCGTGGCGTTGTTCGCCTTCCTCGGCGGACGTTCGTTGATCGGTCGAACTGTGCACGACGACATCGAAACGCCGGAGGACATCAACGAAACGGCCGATGGGTCGGGCGGCCCCACGCCGTCCGGTGACGGCAGAGGCGGCACCACGACCATGTCTTCAACAAGAGTCGAGACCGAGGTTGACGCCCCGCTGCTGCCCACAAAGTCCGTCACCTACGACCAGGTGCTCACCATCATCGGCCTCGTCGCACTGGCGGTGTTCTCGCTGATCCTCGATCTCGACATCGGGTTCGTGTCGATGACGGTCGCCGCAGTGCTGGCGCTGGCCTCGCCGAAGGCACAGAAGGGCGCAGTATCCCAAATCAGTTGGTCCACCGTGCTTTTGATTGGCGGCGTGTTGACCTTCGTGGGCGTGCTGCAGGAGGCAGGCAGCGTCGAATGGGTCGGTAACGGCGTCGCACGACTTGGCATGCCTCTCCTCGTCGCGCTGTTGCTCTGCTATCTCGGCGGCATCGTGTCGGCCTTCGCCTCATCGACGGCCATCCTCGGCGCCACCATCCCTCTGGCCGTGCCACTGCTGCTCGCTGGTGAGGTCAGCCCGATCGGGGTCGTGGTCGCCCTGGCGATCTCGTCGACAATTGTCGACGTCAGTCCATTCTCGACGAACGGGGCGCTGGTATTGGCCAACGCCCATGATGTCGACCGCGACAAGTTCTACAAACAGATCCTCAAGTACAGCGCGCTGGTTGTCGCAATCGGTCCGCTCATCGCTTGGGCGGCGCTCGTGCTGCCGGGATGGCTCTGAGCACCACCTGACGTCCGCGATCGGCGGCCCGCTGCAAATGCGGGTCGCCGATCGCGTTTCTATATGACCCAGATCACATATGCGCTTATCGGCAACCCTTGACGCGCAGGTCAGGACATGGTTTCCTAAATTGGCTAGTCCACTAACCCACTAAGTCACTAGGCCGAAGGTGGTCCCCGATGACATTCCCAGTTCCCTCCGCGACGCGGCCGACCGGGCCCCTGGCCGGGCTGACAGTCGTCGATCTGACGCGTGCCTTGGCCGGGCCGCACGCGGCGATGATGCTCGGCGACCTCGGCGCAGACGTCATCAAGGTGGAGAACCCGCAGGGCGGCGATGACACCCGCGGTTGGGGTCCGCCATTCGTCGAACCGGATCGGGGCGAACGAGAGTCGACGTACTTCCTCTGTGCGAACCGAAACAAGAAGTCGGTGACGCTCGACCTCAAGGATGACGCCGGCAGGGCCGCGTTGCGCGCTCTGGTCCGCCAAGCCGATGTACTGATGGAGAACTTCCGCCCCGGAGTCCTTGACCGGCTTGGCTTTTCCCAACAACAGCTAGCCGAGATCAATTCGCGCCTCGTGGTGTTGTCTATCAGCGGCTTCGGCCATGACGGTCCTGAAGCCGCGCGCGCAGGCTATGACCAAATCGCGCAGGGGGAAGCGGGCCTGATGTCGGTGACCGGCTCGGCACCGACCGATGTGCAACGCGTGGGAGTGCCGATCGCCGACCTGCTGGCCGGGATGTACGGCGCATTCGGCGTCCTTGCGGCACTTCAGGAACGCGAGCGCACGGGTCGCGGCCAGGTGGTCCGAGCCTCACTGCTGGCCGCCGTCGTCGGCGTTCACGCCTTCCAGGGGACGAAGTGGACGGTCGCCGGGCAGACCGGCGAGGCCAGCGGAAACCACCACCCATCGATCAGCCCGTATGGGCTGTTCGACACCGCCGACGGCGCGGTGCAAATCGCGGTCGGCAGCGAGGGCCTCTGGAGACGGTTCTGCGACGGGTTCGGGCTCGACGCCACTACCCCCGGCATGGAGTCGAACCCGCACCGGGTAGCCAACAGCAAGCAAGTCCAAGAGATGGTTTCCGATGCTTTCGCGCTGCACACCACCGACGAGCTACTGAGCAAACTGGATCGAATCGGTGTGCCTGCCGGGCGAATTCGCAGCATTCGCGAGGTTTACGAATGGGAGCAGACCAGATCGCAGGGTCTGCTGATAGACGTTGATCACGAGACGCTGGGGACCATCACATTGCCTGGCCCGCCACTGCGATTCTTCGACTCCGACGGCACTGAACTGACACATAACCAGCACACCGCACCCCCGGTGCTCGGTGCCGACAACGACCTCATCGAATCGACCCTTCTTGCGGAGCACCGATGACTCGGCTCAGCGCGCGCGAGATGCTCGATGTACTCATCGATCAAGGATCGTGGACCTCGTGGGATATCACCCTGCCCGATGTGGGTGGGAGTGCCGAGTATGCCGATGAGTTGGAGTGTGCTCGCGCCAAGACGGGCATCGATGAGTCGATACTCACCGGCGTTGCGTCCATTCGGGGGCATCAGATCGCGATCGCGGTGTGCGAGTTCGGATTTCTCGGCGGCTCGATCGGCGTGGGCGCAGGCGACAGGCTCACCGCAGCCATCCGTCGTGCGACGACCCAACGACTGCCCCTGCTTGTGCTGCCGACGTCAGGGGGCACCCGCATGCAGGAGGGTACGACCGCGTTCCTGCAGATGGTGCGCATCACGGCGGCGATCGCCGATCTCAAGGCGGCCGGCCTGCCTTACCTTGTCTATCTGCGTCACCCCACCACCGGTGGGGTCTTCGCGTCGTGGGGATCGTTGGGTCATCTCACCTTCGCCGAGCCGCAGGCATTGATCGGATTCCTCGGACCACGGGTGTATGAGGCGCTCCACGGAAGCCCGTTCCCCCCGAACGTGCAGACCGCCGAAAACCTGCACCAACACGGGCTTCTCGATGCGGTCTGCCGTCCGGAGGACCTCGCGGGGTTGGTGGCCGCCACGCTGGACATCGTCGCGACACCGTCGCGCGCGTCGGCGGTCACGCCCGCTTCGGAACGTGTCGTCGACACCGTGCCCGCCTGGCTGTCGGTGCAGGCGACCCGGCATGTGACTCGGCCCGGTGTGCAGGACCTGCTCGCCACGGCGGCCACCGACGTCGTTGCCCTCAACGGCACAGCCCAGGGTGAGGTCGACACCGGGTTGATCGTCGCACTGGTGCGGTTCGACGATGTGTCGTGCGTTCTTGTCGGCCAGGATCGCCTCGCCCAGGCTGACAGTGCGATCGGCCCGGCGGCACTACGGCAGGCACGACGGGGCATGCGGCTGGCCGCCGAGCTCGGGCTGCCTCTCGTGTCGGTCATCGACACCCCTGGTGCCGCGCTGTCGCCAGAGGCCGAAGAAGGCGGTGTCGCCGGTGAGATCGCCAGGTGCATTGCCGACATGATTGCCCTCGACGTGCCAACGGTTTCGATACTCCTTGGACAGGGCACAGGAGGCGCCGCGCTGGCACTGTTTCCCGCCGACCGCACGT
This sequence comes from Mycolicibacterium stellerae, assembly GCF_003719305.1. GTDB lineage: Bacteria > Actinomycetota > Actinomycetes > Mycobacteriales > Mycobacteriaceae > Mycobacterium > Mycobacterium stellerae. The sequence continues at coordinate 213,397 of NZ_RARC01000004.1, read as the reverse complement.
TGGGGACAGCGCATGGATGGCTGTCGCCGCTGCCACCCGAAGGTGCCAGCGCAATTCTCTACCAGAACACGCGGCGAGCTCCCGAGATCGCCCAAAGGCAGGGCGTTCGCGCGGCGGATCTTCTCGCCAGCGGTGCGCTGGACCGCGTCATCCCCGAATGTCCCGATGCACGCAGCGAACCCAAGCAGTTCTGTAACCGGGTGGCAGCGGCGATCCGACAGGAGCTCGCATCCCTGGCGATGCACGATCCGGCCACCCGACTTCGCAGCCGTATCGGGCGCTTCGATCGGCTGGTCGCGTCGGCGCCGTCGGTTGCCGCCGAAAGCGCCTGAGATCCCGCTCCCGTCCGACGCTCATGCCGCCGAGATACGGTCGCGCACTTCGAAATCCAGGCCGACCGCTTCGGCCACGTAGATGTCCTGTGACATCTGGTTACCGCGCATGGTCACCTCGCCGCGCGGGCTGCAGTATGTCAGGTTGGCCGCTGCCACAGTGAGGTCGGTGATGTCGAGCGATCCCGCCCGCGTAGCCAGCGTCATCAGCAAAGTCAGTGCTTCATAACATGATTCGCCGATGCTGTTCAACGCGGGCGCGGCTGGACCGAAATGCGCGTAGTAGCGCGCGGCGAAGTCCATGCTCGCGGTGGTGTTGAGCGCCTCGAAGTACCCGGCGGACGCGAACAGCCCGTCGTTACTCTCCGAGCCGCTGGCCATGAGCATGTTCTCCTCGACGTGCGGGCTGAGACGCGGCACCGCCGCAGCCATGCCGGTCGCTGCAAATTGTCGGTTGAATGCCACCCCGTCGCCACCGACCAACAGCAGCAGCACTCCCGACGCGGCACTGGCCTCGACGTGACGGATCGCCGCGCTGAAGTCGGTGGTGCCCAAAGGGAAGTACATCTCGCCGACCAGGGGGCGACCGCGCGCCTGGGCGTGCAGGCGTGCCGCTGAGCCGGTCTGTCTTGGCCAGACGTAGTCGTTGCCAACGACGACCCACCGGTCGACTCCGTAGGCGGCGTTCATCCAGTCCATGGCGGGCAGCAGTTGGCAGGAGGGAGTTTCGCCGGTTAGGAACAGACCCGGCGTTCGCTCGCCGCCTTCGTAGAGCGGGCCGTACACGTAGGGCACCCGGTTGGCGGTGACTTTCGCGATGGCCTGCCGCACGGGTGAGATGTGCCAGCCCGTCACCGCGTCGATAACGCCGAGTTCGAGCAGGGCAGCGATCTCGGCCGCCACGGCCAGCGGTGCTCGACTGCCGTCCACGGGGATGAGTCGTATCCGCCGTCCGAGCAACCCGGCGCCGGCATTCACGTCGGCGATCGCCAGCGCGGCGCACGCCTCGCACGACGGCCCATAGATACCCGCCGAACCGGTGTGCGGGACGACGAGCGCAATGTCCAGGGTTTCGCGGGCCACGCCGCGCGTCGCACCGTACACGTTGGACCTCCGTCCACTTTCGTTCGCAACGATCGTGAAGGCTCGCAGTTACCGTTGCATTTCACGCCTGTTCGTGATGCGAAAAGTCACGACGCCACACACTTACTTGCCGGGTACCGATAGTTCGGCCACCCGAGCGAGGGTGCGCACCAGGTGGACGGCCGTCTCCTCGCCGAGCTCGTCCACGAGAGCTGCCTTCATCAACGACTCCTGGCGGGCAAGCTTGCGGACCTTCGCCCTTCCCCTCGCGGAGAGGTAGACCAGAATCCGGCGGCGGTCCATCGCGTCTACGCGGCGCAGGACGAAACCGCCGTCGACCAACTTGTCCACGATCCGCGTCAAGGTCGGCGGAGGCACGGACATCGCTGCGGCGACGTCGCTCATGGTCAACCCCTCGCCACCGCGCAGGGCGCCAAGCACTCGCCAGCCCTCGATGCTGTTCACCTCGGCATCCACCAGGCCGCTCGACAATGCGTCGGTCCACCAGCGCCCGGCCCGCAACAGAACCTCGGAGACGCTGTCCATGCTCGTCGAGGTGGGCACGTCCCCTCCTGATGCAATCGCTTTCACCGCGAATTATTGTTCTCGGCAGCATATCTGGCGACGGGCCCCGGCCGCAGTGTTCACGCCGGCTGTCCTGATTCGACTGCGCGAACGCCTGCAAACTTGGCGATGACCGAGGCGCCCCACTCCGACGCAATGCCGAACGTGGCGCCCACCAGTGCCGTGACACCCGCGATCAGGGCGGGGTTGGTCACCCCTGGCGTGAGGATGCCATTACCGGTGGCGGCGATCGTGCCGACCGTCATCGCGAAGCCGAACACGATGGCGGGGGTGGCCGATAGCCACGGCAACCGCGACACCTGAACCATTGCCAGACTTCCGATTCCGACCGCGACGGCGAGCAGTACGGCACTGGCGGTGGCACTGACGGCAAGCAGCGTGCACGTGGCGATGAGGATGCCCGCCCAGTTGCACGCGACGGACTTCACCAGGCCGGAGCCGCCGGAGCCGACGAAGAAGAACGACGCCCACGCCAGGAACAGCACCCACACGGGAAGCGGCCAGATGGTCGCCGTCAACCACGTGGACAGGGCGCCGAAGATTCCGACGCTGATGGACAGCGCGGTGGCCTTGCTCATCTCGATGCTCCTAGTGGTGATGCGGGTGGTCGTGATCATGGTCGTGGTCGTCGTGGGCGAGCAGCGCCGCCTCGGCCACGGTCTGTTTGTCGAGCGTCGTTGCGTCGAAGAACTTCTTCTGAGCGGCGAGCCGACAGAACGCCTCACCGAACTGGCGGTAATACACCGCGGGGTCGCAGACGTCGGTGAGCCCCGACTCGTCGATCACGGCGATGAGGTGCGTCTTGAATTCGTCCCACTCGAAGGCGCCCGCCTTGCACAGGTGCACCACCAACCCGAAGAGCCGGCCCTGCCACGGCGCGTCGAAGACCAGTTCGCCGTTCGATCTCGGCAGGGCTGAGGTGCCGCGCAGGTCGTCGAAGCCCGTCAGATCGATGGTGGCGGTGGCCATCAGGCCCCCGCCCCAACAAGCGCGGTGCCTACCATGGAGTCGCGGCTGATCAGCAGCATCAGTTCGTCCATCGTCATGCCGTCGGTGCCCTCGGGTCGCTGCGGTATCACCAGATACCGGATCTCGGCACTGCTGTCCCACACGTCGATCTTGACGTCCTCGGGCAGTTCGACGCCGAACTCAGCCAGCACGCTACGCGGCTCCTTCACCACCCGAGCCCGGTACTGCGGGTACTTGAACCAGGCAGGCGGAATGCCCAGCAGCGTCCAGGGGTAGCAGGAGCACAGCGTGCACACCACGACGTTGTGCCGCTCGGCGGTGTTCTCCACCGCCACCATGTGCTCGGTCTGCAGGCCGGTGAACCCCATATCGGCGATGGCCGCGGTGGCATCGCGCAGCAGCCACTCCTTGTACTCCGGGTCGGTCCACGCCCTGGCCACCACCTTGGCGCCGTTGACGGGGCCCATGTCGTTCTCGAACGATGCGACGACGGCGTCGACGGCCTCGTGTTCGGCCAATCCCTTCTCCACCATCAATGACTCCAGCGCATTCACCCGCGCTTCGACGTCGGGTAGTGAAAGCCAGTCCATCTTCTGATCTCCTTGTTCTCGTTGACTTTTGGAGCTAGGCGGTTATTCGGCGGGCTCGAGGTAGTCCTCGAACAGGTCTGCATACAGATCGAATTCCTCGACCGCGGCATCGCCCCACAGTTCGGTGGAGGTGAACCGGACCATGTAGAGCTGGTGAGGCACCTCGGTCTGCTGATGCGCACTGGCCGCGGGATCATGGAACGCGCCGTACTGCTTGGCGATCACACCGGTGGCGCGGTTGAGGTATCCGGGCAGCCGGTTGTGGCTGGTGTCGTGGATGTTGCGCACTCGGACGGTGGCGCCGACGTCGTAGGACGGGGATGTCTCGGCAGGCAGGTCGTGGGGGGTGCCCTTCCACAGCACGTCGATCATCTGTTCGGCAAACGGCGAAAGGCTTTCTGGCTTCTGCGGGTGCGGCGTCATGCTCGGTGCCCCGAGCTCCGCCATCCGCTGGTCGATCTCGTCGTGGGTGATGTAACCCTTGTCGTTGAGCAGCTTCTCCACCGAGAACAGCCAATGCGCGTAATAGGTCGAGTCGGTGTAGTCGCTCCACCGCATCAGCTCAATGCCATGGCGTTGCTCGTCTAGGTTGAACGCGCCCTTGGCGATCGCCATTGCGGTAACCGCGTGCATCCGGCCTTCGAAGGGGTAGCGCCAGTCGGGTATGCCGGGTTCGAGGAACTCCGTGGCAATGGGGCCGAGACCGTCGCGGCCTCCGACGTCGTGCGGTCCATGCATGTCGGTCGTCTCCGATCCTTTAGTTCATTTGCGAAATACTTTCACTGAACAACTAACAGCACGTCTTCGGCTGAGCGCAAACGCTGCGGTCGGGTCGTAACGCAGGATTTACCGGAGCCGAACTCCTTTGTTAATAACTGGTTTCCAGGTTGGCACCCGGTGTGGTTCGGGTTGACGCAGCCCGCCCACTGACACAGACTCACCGCTGCGCGCAATAGTTGCGTGGTGGAACTATTGAACCAAGGAGGACCCTCGCCATGACTGCTTCCCACGATTCGGTTGCCCGCTGGAGCGGTGCCGTCGACACCCCGGACAGCACCGTGATCGGCATCGCGCTCTGGCTCACCGCCACCACAGTGCTGGCCCTGATCGCCTACTACTTCCTCGGCTACGACCAGGGCGCGGTATCGATATTCGGCGCCGACACCCACGTTCACGAATTCGTCCACGACGCCCGCCATCTGCTGGGCTTCCCCTGCCACTGAACAGGATTCGACATGGAGAAGAAGTACATCGCCCTTGGTGTCGCTTCGGGTCTGATTGCCGGCCTGGCGTCGTTCGCGTACGCCCGCATGCAGATCTCGCCGCTGATCGAGGCGGCGATCGGCTACGAAGAAGGCCGGGCACACGCCGAGTCGCTGCTGACCGGTGAGCACGGCCACGCGCACGAGGTCTTCAGCAGGCAGCTGCAGGAGAACGTCGGCGCGGGCGTCGGCACCGTGGTGTTCGGCACAGTGATGGGCGCACTGTTCGCGGTCGCATTCAGCGTCCTGTTAGCAGTCCTGCGCCGGCGCCAGATGCGTGTCGACGCACGGGCAGTTGCGGCACTGCTCGCGGTGGCCGCGTCCGTGTCGACGACCCTCATCCCTTCGCTCGCCTACCCGCCGAACCCGCCCGGCGTCGGCCTCGAGGAGACCATCGGCGAGCGGACCTCCGCATACCTGGCGGTCGTCGTCGTGTCGGTGGTGTTGATTGCGGTGGCAACGGCCGCAGCATTGCGGTTCGCGCCCCGTATCGGTGCCTGGCAAGCCTCGATGGCCGCGGTGGCCGGTTACCTATTGGCGGTCACCGCAGTCGTGGCGCTGATGCCGTCCTTCCACGAGGTGCCGGGACCGATGACCGGACCCGACGGCGACATCGTCTTCCCCGGATTCCCCGCAGAGGTGTTGAGCGACTTCAGGATCGGCTCCCTGGTGACCCAGGCGATCCTGTGGACCGTCATAGCCGCGGGCTTCGTGGTGATGCTCCCCCGCAGCTCCCGAGTCGACTCACCGGCGTCGCTATTGGGAGCAATGCATGGCAACCGTTGAGTTCACGCCGACACCGGATCAGTACGTCTGGACCTTCGGCGGTGCCGAGCCGGTAATGGAGGTGACCCCGGGCACGGTGCTCAAACTGTGGACGGAGGACGCGTTCGCCGGTCGAGTCACCTCGAGCGCCGACAAGCCAAGCGAGGTTCTCAACACCAAGGAGCTCAATCCGCAGACCGGACCCTTCTACGTGACCGGCGCCCAGCCCGGTGACACCCTCGCGTTGCATGTCGTGTCCTTGGAGCCCGCTCGTGACTGGGCGGCGTCCACCACAATCCCCTTGTTCGGCGCGCTCACCGGAACCGACAGGACCGCGACGTTGCAGACGCCCTTGCCGGAGCTCACCTGGATCTACCAGGTCGACAGAGTCGCTCGGGAGGCGACGTTCGTCGCGCACGAGAGCGACTTCACCATGACGATGCCGCTGGCACCCATGCTGGGCACCGTCGGCGTCGCGCCGGCCCTGCGCGAGGTCCGCACCACACTGGTGCCGGACTACTTCGGCGGCAATATGGACACCCCGGAACTGCGGGCGGGGACGACGATCTACCTCGGCGTCAACGTCGAGGGTGCGTTGTTCTCGGTGGGCGACGGTCATTACCGCCAGGGCGAGGGCGAAACGTGTGGTACCGCACTGGAGGGGGCGATGAACGTGACGATCGTCGTCGACCTGATCAAGGGCGGCGCGCCGGCCTGGCCCCGGCTCGAGCACGACGATGCCCTGCTCACCGTGGGCTCCGCGCGTCCGCTCGAGGACGCCTGGCGGTGCTCGCAGGTCGAGATGGTGAGGTGGCTGACCGAGCTATACGGGCTTGGTCGGATGGATGCCTATCAGGTATGCAGCCAGCTTTGCAGGTCCCCGCTGGCCAACGTCGTCGACGTCAACTACAGCGCGGTCACCAAGATCGCGAAGTCGCTTCTCCCGCGGTCCGACCCCTACGACGGCACACATACCCGGCTGCGGGCGGCCGCCGGTGCATTGACGTAGTGCGGGGGCGACGGGGTAGACCGGGCGACCTCGTCGGCTGAAGGCACCGCTCCAGATCACTGCGTCCGCTAAAGGTCCACCTCGGTCGCGGTGCTGACCCGCTGAGCCGGGATCCCGGCGTGGTCACAGGTCTCGGCCACGACGGTCGCCGAGTCGGCGGTGAACACGGCGAAGAGCACCTCGTCGGTGGGCACGGCGAGCAGATTGAGCAGTCGGACCGGTGACCCCTGCGCAGACATCAACACCGCGGAGTCCTTCAGACGCGCGACTGTGTCATCGAGCGGTTCCTCCGTGACGGCGGAGTGATACCACTCGACGAGATAGCAGGGCACCGGAACTGTCATCGATTGAACGCTAACCGGATATCGGCGCAAAGGAATCGGGTGTTTCCCTATATATCTAGGTCGCCGACGTGTCGGCCGAGTTCGATATCCAGCTCGGCGACGTGTCGGCCGAGTTCTGCGCGCGAGTGAATACCGAGCTTGGCGTAGATGCGGGCCAGGTTCGATTCAACTGTCTTCGGGCTGATGAACATGGCGGCGGCAATGTTGCGGTTGGTCAGCCCCGAGGTCGCGAGTTCGGCCACCCGCCGTTCGGACACGGTGAGCACCTTTCGGCGCGCGCCCACGATGACACGACCGAGCTCAGTGCGCGCACGGTCCGCCCATAACGGCGTACCTACCTGTTCAAACGCCTCCAGCGCATCCTGGAAGCTAAGCGCCGACACGCCCTTCATGCGCTGACGACGCTGGAGCTGTCCGACAACGAGTTGTGTACGTGCCCGTTCGAAGGGCATCGCCATTCTCTCGTGCGCCGACATCGCCTGCTCGGCCGCCTCGAACGCCCCGGCAATGTCACCGCGGGCGGCCAACAGCATCGCCCTGCCGCGGCCGCCGACTGCCAGCATCCAATCCCGACGCAGCCGGGATCCGTTTCGTTCGAGCGCCGTCACCAGTTGCTCTGCATGCTCAAGCCGATCCAGCGCGACCATCGCCTCCACCGCATCAGGGATGAACGAGGCAGTGATGATCTCGGTGACGTCCGGCATCATCTCCACCCTGCCCAGCAGAGGCGCAAGGGCCGTCAGCGCCGACCGATACTCACCCAGCGAAACCTCGAGGAAGCCAAGCGCCACTGTGGGCCATTCGCCCAACCTGACCGAGCCGCAACGCTGGCTGGCTGCCCGCGCGTCATCGACCGCGGCGCGCGCTTCATCGACCCGCCCCGTGTAGGCCGCGAGCAATGCCCGGCATGTGAGCGCCACCGACAGCGGCAAGTCACCACCTAATTGCTGCGCGAGCTCCATCGTGTCCTCGGCAATGAGCGCGGCCTCCGCGAAACGGCCGCGCCAGATCTCGACCAAGGTGCCCTGGAATGCGACGAGCATCAGCTCACCGTCCTGGCCGTGTTCGATACAACGCCGCCGAAGCGACGTCATCTGTTCGTGGGCCCAATCCAGCTCGCCGGTACAGGACCGAACGATTGCGTTGTGCACGGTCGGCCGGAGTGCGAACGGGATGTTCGCCTGGTGATCCTCGAGCTGGAGCGCCCGTTGCAGGCCGAGCTCGTCCACGCCGTGACCGTGCAGCAACCGGACCATCGCTCGCATACCGAGCGCCTGACTCAACAATTCAGGCCGCCCAATTTCCTCGGCCTTCTCGACCGCCTCCTCGGCACGCCGTAACGATGCGTCGAGCCGGCCCGAGTTGAACAGCGCGAAGGACAGTGTGACCAGCACCGGAATCAGCACTGCCGGATCGTCGGCAGCCTCAGCGAGCGCTCCGTCGAGCAGATCGGCCGCTTCGGGAAAACTGTCGTCGAGCAGCCGCACGTAGCCGAGTCGACTCATCGCCTCGGCGCGGGCCACGCCCGGCTCGAGTTTCGCGATCGCCTGTTCGAGAAGCGCACGGGCGCGGCCGGATTCGCCGGCATTGAAATGGTCGCCCGCCGCGTGGACGAGGCGTTGCGGCGTGCTTCCGCCCAGCTCGATCGCGAGACCGACCAGTTCGGCCGCCGCGGCTGGGGCCCCGCGGATGCGCGCCGACTCTGCTGCCGAATCGAGCGCCGCAAGCGTCTCGGGGTTTCCCGTGGTGGATCCAAGGGCCATGTGCCTGGCCCTCAGCTCGGGTTCGTCGACGACGCCGGCCAGTCGCCTGTGCATGGCACGTCGCCGCTCTGGCGGTTTGTCGATGTAGACCCCGCGAGCGAAGATCGGGTGGCTGAATCGGAGCTGATCGCCGTCGATATCGATGACGCCGCGGCTTTCGGCAGACTCTAGTTGCGCGGCAACGACATTGAGATCGGAGCCCAGTGCACGTGCAACCAATCCCACGGTCGGAGCGGCGAGGCACGCCACGGCCAGCAACGCATCATCGACATCTGAGTCCCCGCCACGCACCTTCGAGCGGATCAATTCCTTGAGGCTGTCGGGCAACGAGATGCCGGTGTTGGGCTCGCGGTCATCCATCATCCTGGCGATCTCAAGGGCATAAAACGGATTACCGCGGGAGGCCGCTTCGATACGCAACATCGTGGGCCGCGAGAAAGAGCGGCCCAGTCGGTCGGAAAGCACCGCGTGCAGCGCGCCGACACTCATCGGCGGCACGGTGATTCGCCGGATCGAATCAGGACGCGGAAGCTGCAACCACAAGCCCGCACTGTCGTTGTCGCCGGTGCGGACTGTGGCGAGGATGCCGACCGGTCCGGTCAGCCGACGCGCCGCGAAGGCAACAACGAGGCGGCTCGAGGAATCAAGCCATTGCAGGTCGTCCACCGCCAGCAGGACCCGCGTCGTCTCCGCGAGGATGGTGACGATGGACAGGAATCCCGCAGCCACCGCACGCTGGTCAGCTGGAACATCTTCGGCGTCGCCGCGCAGCAGGACACGGTCGAGCGCTAGACGTTGGGGTTCGGGTAGCTCCGTCAGGACGGCGGAGTCGACGTCGCTCAACATGTCGGCCAGGGACGCATAGGCCAGCACCGACTCCGCAGCGACCGGCCGCGCGGCCATCACACGGAAGCCGTCCGCCTCGGCGCGTTGAATCGTCTCCGACCACAGAGTGGTCTTGCCGATGCCAGGCTCACCCTCGATCACCAGAGCCGAGGGCGCGGCAACAACCGAGGTCAAGAATTCGGCGATCGCGGACGCTTGCCGCTCACGGCTGACGACCCGCGCGGACATGAAGTCATGCTGACACGTAGCAACCCGCGGGTCCATTCCTCATAGCCCGGCAAACTTCGAATTAGCCGATGCGTCGCTGAGTCCCGGCCCTGGCAATACCTGCGCCACGAGCAGCGAAAACGTCCCAATCGCAGACCCCGCCATTGGCAGATGGTTGCCCCGGGTTCCCGTGGCAGCGATCTCCCAGAAAATCACACCGAACCGTCAATATGTGCTGCGCACCCGCGTTGACAAGCTAAGCTATCCAGATTGCGAAACAAGATCAGGTAACGGAGATGTTTCGGAAATTGCTAACTCACCGGATCAAGCAGCATAAAAGCCCCGTGCCGTGTTAGTCTGCTGTTAGCTGAGCGTCGTTGCGTATGCAAAAACTGCCAGCTGCAGGAGCAGAAGGGAGGCTTAGCTGATGTTAGCGTTCGATGCGATGCGCTCGTCAGATGGGTCGGCCCACCCTGCCTCAAATGGTGTTGCTATGCAGATGGCGGACTTACCCGAGCCCGCCGCCATCCTCAACTGCAGTCGTCTCGGCCGCAGCGCCAACCCGCCCGGCTTTTCCTTTGGTGACTGGCTACGCGATCGGCGTAGCCGCTGAGAGCAGGCCGGTCAACGCCTGAGCTTGCGGACGAAGAGCACGACCAGCAGGGCGCCAATTCCAGCAAGCGAGATCGCGACCGGCGGCTTCTTGACGAATCGAACCACCCCCGACTTCACATCGTCGGCGATCCTGCGCGGGTTGGCACGCTCAGCGAGGCTATCGACGGTAAGGGCCAGCTGATCGCGGGCCTGATCGATGTCCTGCCGGATGGTTTCTGGATCTCGATCCACCACTGTCGTTCCTCCATCGCCCGCACGCGGCTCGTGCGCTGCTCGCGTCCGCTCTGCCTTGCCGCACTACCCTAGATCAGCCGGCGCCAACCCCCACGCGCCGGTGGAGAAGAAAGGGATAACTGGTGGCACAGACCCCACGCCTGGAGGTCGGCGACAAAGCCCCCGCGTTCAGCCTGGCCGACGCCGACGGCAAGTTGGTGTCTCTGGCCGACTACCGCGGCCGAAAGGTCATCGTCTACTTCTATCCGGCGGCATCGACACCGGGATGCACCAAGGAGGCATGCGACTTTCGCGACAACCTGGGCGAACTGAACGACGCCGGGCTCGACGTCATCGGCATCTCCCCCGACAAGCCGGAGAAGCTCGCCAAGTTCCGCGACAACGAGGAGCTCACCTTTCCGCTGCTGTCCGACCCCGATCGCAAGGTGTTGACGGCGTGGGGCGCCTACGGCGAGAAAATGATGTACGGCAAGACAGTGCAGGGCGTCATCCGCTCCACGTTCGTCGTCGACGAAAAGGGCAAGATCGAAGTCGCCCAGTACAACATCAAGGCCACCGGCCACGTCGCCAAGCTGCGGCGCGATCTATCCGTCTGACGCCAGGTTCGCCAGCAGCAGCGCCTCGGCCGTCGCGGCGCGTTCCAACACCCCCAGGTGCAGGCTCTCGTTGATGCTATGCGCTTGTGTCCCGGGATCTTCCACGCCGGTAACCAAGATCTTCGCCGACGGGAAAGCATCGGCGAACTCGGCGATGAACGGAATCGAGCCGCCCATACCCATGTCGACCGGCTCGTTACCCCACGCCTGCCGAAACGCCGCACGGGCGGCATCGTAGACCGGTCCGGTCGCGTCGATAGCGTACGGCTGGCCGATGTCGCCGGGTGTGACGGTGACCTGGGCTCCCCACGGGGCGTGCTTCTCCAGATGACGAGTCAGCGCGTCCAGGTGGGCCCGCGCATCTCCGCCCGGTGCCACCCGCATGCTGACCTTGGCCCGTGCCCGCGGTATGAGAGTGTTCGACGATGACGCGATCGCAGTGGTGTCGATGCCGATGACCGTGATCGCCGGCTTGGCCCAAAGTCGTTGCGGCACCGAGCCAGAACCGATCTCGGTAACACCGTCGAGCATCCCGGACTCCTCCTGCACTCGCTGCGCGGGGTAGTCGACATCGGCGGCGGTCGCCTCGTGCAGGCCCTCTACCGCGACATTGCCGTCGTCGTCATGCAGGGACGCCAACAGGCGGACCAGCGCACTCAGCGCATCGGGCACCACCCCGCCCCACAAACCCGAGTGCAGACCGTGGTCGAGCGTGGCGACCTCCACGACGCAGTCGGCCAGCCCGCGCAGCGACACGGTCAACGCGGGGGTCTCGGTGCTCCAGTTGTCGGAGTCGGCGATCACGATGACGTCTGCGGCCAGTGTGTCCTTATGGGCGGCCAGCAGCCGACCGAGCGAAGGTGACCCCGATTCCTCCTCACCCTCGACGAACACCGTCACCCCGACCGGCGGCCGGCCGCCGTGCGCGCGGAATGCGGCCAGATGCGTTGCGATGCCGGCCTTGTCGTCGGCACTTCCCCGGCCGTATAGACGACCGTCGCGTTCGGTCGGCTCGAACGGCGGCGACACCCATTGGTCGGGATCGCCCTCTGGCTGGACGTCGTGATGGGCGTAGAGCAGCACCGTCGGCGCGCCTTCGGGTGCCGGATGCCGGGCGATGACGGCCGGTGCGCCACCCTCGCTGACGATCTGTACATCACCGAACCCGGCCTGCGACAACAATTTTGCTACCGCCTCGGCGCTGCGCTGAACCTCGCGTTTACGCGACGGGTCGGCGCCAACCGACTCGATGCGCACCAGGTCTTCCAGGTCGCGCCGCACCGCGGGCAGCACGTCACGCACCCGCTCCACCAGATCGCTCATGCTGTCGAGGTTAGTCGCTCGCCCTTCTTGCGCGAGCAGACGCAAAAGTCCCCGACACGCCGATGAAATCGGGACTTTTGCGTCTGCTCGCCGGGAGAAGGACCGGGAGAAGGTCAGCGCTCTTCGAGCACCGCTACCGCCGCGGCGGTATCCCCTTCATGGGTAAGCGACAAATGAATCGTCACCTTCTCCAGGTGCTCGGCGATCGCGCCGGTCAGCCGCACCCGCGGCCGACCCCACATATCGGTCACCACCTCGATATCGCGGTGTATGCCCTCCGGGAGCACCGGCCGCTTCGAGAACCGCGACCCCGACCACGCCTTGATGACCGCCTCCTTGGCCGCCCACCGGGCCGCCAGGTGCCGCGCCGCCGACGAACTCTTGTCCGCGGCGTCACGGCGCTCACCGGGCGTGAATGTCTCGGCGAACAGCGTTCCAGGCTGGTCAACCTGCTCTGCGAACTCAGGGATCGAAACCAGGTCGATGCCGACGCCAACGATGCTCACGTCGTGCACGCTATCGCACGTAGATGCCGTCTTCGCCTAGCCTCGACGCCGGGTCGAGCAGCATCTCGGCCTCCTCGCGATTCTCCGGCGCCTCGTCGTCCAACCGGCGGTTGCTCGCAGGCCGCTCGTACAACGGTGTGCCACCGGCGATCGCCGAGGCCAGCCTTCGCTGCCCCGCGAAGATCCGCGCACCGGCCTGTTCCTGGTAGGCCTGCCGCTGCTCGGGATCGAGCGCTGCGATGAAGGCCTGCGGATGCACCAGCGCGATGACGCCAGAGACGTGACCGAAACCAAGGCTGGTGATCAGGCCCGCCTTGAGCGGGAACTTCTCGCCCAACCGCAGCGTCTCGCGCACCCACACGAAGTGCTCGGAGCCGGCCAGCTCGTCGTCGACACAGTCCAGGCTGCGGTTCGGCGGGATGACCCCGTCGCGCAGCATCTGGCACATGCCCATCATCTGGAACACCGCCGCGCCGCCCTTGGCGTGACCGGTCAGGCTCTTCTGCGACACCACGAACAGCGGGGCGCCGTCCGAGCGTCCCAACGAGTCGGCGAGCCGCTCGTGCAGCTCCGTCTCGTTGGGGTCGTTGGCAAGCGTCGACGTGTCGTGCTTGGACACCACAGCGATGTCGTCGGCGCCGACACCCAGCTTCGCCAGCGAGCGCGACAGCAGCGAGTCCTTGCCACCGCGACCCGCGCCGAGAGCGCCGAGCCCTGGCGCAGGGATCGAGGTGTGCACGCCGTCGGCGAACGACTGCGCGTACCCGACCACCGCAAGCACCGGCAGGCCCATCCTCAGGGCAAGGTCGCCGCGGGCCAGCAGGATCGTGCCACCGCCCTGCGACTCGAGGAAGCCAAGCCTGCGACGGTCGTTGGCCCTGGAGAACTTCGAATCGCTGATGCCCTTGGCGCGCATCATCTCGGTATCGGCGGTGGCCGCCATGTCACCGAATCCGATGATCGCCTCCAGCGTCAGGTCGTCGAAGCCGCCCGCCACCACGAGCTCGGCCTTGCCGAGCTTGATCTTGTCGACGCCCTCCTCGACCGACACCGCAGCCGTCGCGCAAGCGCCGACCGGATGGATCATCGAGCCGTAGCTACCGACATAGGACTGGATGACATGGGCGGCAACAACATTCGGCAGGACTTCCTGCAGGATGTCGTTCGGCTTGTTCCGACCGAGCAGGTTGCCGTGATACATGGTCTGCATCGACGTCATGCCGCCCATACCGGTGCCCTGCGTGCTGGCCACCATCGCGGGATGCACCCAGCGCATCAGCTCGTTGGGGGTGAAGCCCGCGCCGAGGAACGCGTCGACGGTGGCGACGATGTTCCACACCGCCACCCGGTCCAGCGACGTATTCATGTCCGCGCTGATGCCGTACACCGTCGGGTCGAACCCGGTGGGGATCTGACCGCCGACGGTCCGCGACAGCTTCGTCTTGCGCGGCACCCGGATCTCGGTGCCCGCCTTGCGAGTCACCTGCCAGTCGCTGCTGCCAGGCACCGGCGTCGCAACGGTGTGCTCCGGGTCGAACTGAACGAACGCGCGAGCGTCAGCCTCCGACGACACCACGAAGGTGAAGTCCTTGTCGAGGAACACCGAAACCAGAAGCGGCGACGCGTGATCGGGATCGATCGCGCCGTCGTCGACGAACTCCCGGATGCCGGTCCGCTCCACCACCGCGTCGTGGTAGCGCTCGACCAACTCCGATTCGTCGACAAGGTCCCCGGATTCGGCGTCATACCAACCCGGCTTCGGGTCGTCCTCCCACTTGATCAGGCCGGTGGTCCAGGCCAGCTCGAGCACACCGGCCGCCGAAAGTTCGTTGTCGACCTCCATCTCGAAGCGGGTCCGCGACGAGCCGTAGGGGCCGAGCTCGGCGCCACCGACGATCACCACCAGGTCGGCGGGGTCGACGTCGAGGTCGTTCCACGCCGGCGGAGGTGCGGAGGTGAAGCCGCGCGGTGGCGACGGCAGCGCGGCGATGGTGCCGTCCTGCTCATCGCTCTCGTCGACCGCCTCGCCGACCATCTCTTCGCGGGCCTTGGCGGCCAGCTCGGCCATGTCGATGTCGATATCACCGAGCCCGCCGGTCAGATCGACCTTCAACGGCTCCTGCGCGGCGGCCACCTTCGACTCGACGCTGCACAGATTGAGCAGCATGGCCGCCATCTGCTCCGTCGAATAGGTGGTGACGCCCGCCTCCTCGACGGCGTTGACGATCGCGTCGTTGGCGCCCATCAAGCCGGTGCCACGAGTCCAGCCGATCAGCGCGTGCGCCAGGCTGACTCGCTGCGCCCACGACGACTCCGCACTCCACCGCGTCACGACCGCATCGAGTGCGGACTTGGATTCGCCGTAGGCACCGTCGCCGCCGAACATCCCACGGTTCGGCGAGCCGGGCAGCACCACGTGCAGCCGCGACGCGATATCGCGCTCGGAGCCGATGTGCGAAAGGCCACCGATCAGCCGCTGCACGGCCCACAGCAGAACCTTCATCTCCATCTCGGAACGAGAGCCGGCCTCCGAAAGGTCTCCTGCCACCCGCGGTGCCGCGAACGGGAACAGCAGGGTCGGCGTTTGGGCGTCCTTGAGGTGAATGGACTTCGGCCCAAGGCTTTCACTCTGCTCGTTGCCGACCCAGGCCACCAGCGCGTCGATATCGGAGTAGGACGCCATGTTGGCGGGCACCACCCACAGCGCCGCGCCGAAGCGAGCGTTGTCCCGGTACAGATTGCGATAGAACTCGAGCCGGTTGTCGTCGAGCTTCGATGTGGTCGCGATGACCGTGGCACCACCGTCGAGCAGTCCGGCCACCACCGAAGCGGCGATCGAACCCTTCGATGCGCCTGTCACCACGGCGATTTCGTCGCTGTAGCGGCCCTTGCCCGGGTTCTCCGCACCGGCAGCGGCGCGGCCGAACAACGACGCGTGCACGTTGCGTCCTGCGGCCAGAGCCTTGCCCTGCCACCATGATGCCTGCTTGCCGACGATGTGACCGGCGCCCTCGAACCGCTCGGAGAGCTTCGGCCAGTTGGCATCGACCTCGCCCTCGTCCATCAGCCAGAGCTTCACCAGATCCTCGCGCGCGCTGGCCCACCGATCGTCGAACAGCACCGCCTTGCGGCCGTCGAACACCGGCGCCACCAAACGCGGCCAGTCCGAACCGAGTTCGGTGGTGACCAGGTCGATCAGCTCGGCGTCGGTCGAGGACTCCGGAGTGGAGACGGCATTGTCGAGCCCGAGCTGACTGAGGATCGTGCGGGCTGCCGAAGCCAACACACCGTCGCGTCCGGTGACCTGCTCGGCGAACTCGGTGAGCGCCGCGGAATCCACCACGCCCCCGCCTGCGCCGCCGCCGGCCGACGGTAGCGCCACAGCGATACCACGTCGGCCCGCCACCGCAGCCACGGCGGCGTCGATCACCTTGTCGACGGTCGCGGCGTCGGCCAGCGCACCGTCATGCAGCCCGCCAAGGCTGCCGCCGCGGACACTGGAGCCCTCACGGGTACCAAGCGCCACCTCGGCCGTGACGTGCTTGACCCAGCCGTCGCCGAGCTCCCAGGTCTTCTTGACCCGCTCCGCGATCGCTGCAGGCCGCTTACCGGACGGCCCGAGGACCGTGCGCAGCTGGTCGTTGATCGCGTCGGAAAGCACTGGGCCGTAAGGCTTGTACGTTCGCGCGAGCTTGGTCACCTGGCCCTTGAGCCCGGACAGATCGGCTTCCGCGGCACCGTCTATGGCGCCGAGGTCCAGCTCCGAGCCGAGGTCGACCAGCAGCTGGTTGCGGCGCGACGACGCACCGTCGGTGATCGACTCGATGGAATCCAACGGCTCGATCTGGTCGATGCGCATCTTCGCCGACAGCGCGATCAGCGCCGTGGTGGCGTCAGCGGCGTCGAACGGGATGTCGTCGGGTTGCGGCGTTCCCGCAGGCGCAGTCGCGGGGGCCGGGGCAGGTGCCGCGGCTTCGGCGGCGGCAGGTTCAGCCTGGGCCTCCTGCGCGGGTGGCTGCTGGTCTGCGACGTCGTCGTGGTCGGGCTCGGGGTCGGTGTCCGTCGCGAACAGCACCGCGGCGTCGCGCTCGGAGTTGAGCACTTCCGTTGTGTTGTGCGAATACTCGGGCAGCTTGAGCGTGTTGGTGGCCAATCCGGCGACGGTCGGCGCGGACTTCACGCCGATCTCGACGAACCGCTCAACGCCGAGGCCGCCTGCCGCCTCTTCGATGAAGAGCAGGTCCTGGGTCTCGATCCAGCGCACCGGGCTGGCGAACTGCCATGCCAGCAGCTCGATGACGACCTTGCGGCACAGTTCGGTCGGCTTCTCGTTGCGCCACGTGTCGTAGTCGGCGAGGACCTCGTCGAGCGGCTCGGCGGGCACCAGATCGCGGATTTCCTGGATGAAGTCGCGATCCAGCGTGAACGGCCGCGGCACCAGGTTCGGGATGTACTTGCCGATGAGCAGTTCGGGGTTGGCGTCGCGCGGCATGACCCGCTCCAGCGAGCGGCGGAAGTCGGCGACGCCGACCCGCAGCACCGAGGAGTGGAACGGCACGTCGATGCCGGGCACCAGGATGAAGGACCGCTTGCCACCGGAGATCTCCCGGCGCTTCTCGACCTCTTCCTCGAGCACCTCGAGGCCGCGGACGGTACCCGCGATCGCGTACTGCGAGCCACGCAGGTTGAAGTTCACGATCTGCAGGTATTCACCTGTGCGCTCGGCGATCTCGGCGACGAAGTCCACGACGTCGGCGTCATCGAGGTCGATCTGCGACGGCCGGATGGCGGCCAGCCGGTAGTTGGACCGGCCGAACTCATCGCGCGGCACGATGTCGTGCATCTTCGACCCGCGGTGGAACACCACCTCGAGCAGCGCCTCGAGTTCGTACACGCCACTGACACAGGCCAGTGCGGTGTACTCACCGACGGAGTGACCGCAGGCAATGGCGCCCTCGACGAACGCACCCTGCTCGCGCATCTCGGCGACCTGCGCGGCTGCCACGGTCGCCATCGCGACCTGGGTGAACTGCGTCAGGTAGAGCACGCCCTCTGGATGCTGGTAATGCACACCGCTGGCGATCAGGCTCGTCGGGTTGTCACGCACCACATGCAGCACCGAGAAGCCGAGCGTGTCGCGGGTGAACTTGTCCGCGTTATCCCACACCTTGCGGGCCGCCTTGGACCTGGCGCGCACGTCCATGCCCATGCCCTTGGACTGAATGCCCTGGCCTGGGAACGCGTACACCGTCTTCGGGGCGGCCAGCTGTGCCGTCGCCGACATCACCAGATCAGAACCGACGCGGGCGGAAACCTCGATAATCTCGGCGCCACGGTCGATTCCGACGCGGTCGACGCGGATGTCGACCTCGTCACCCGGTAGCACCATGCCAAGGAAGCGGGCGGTCCAGCCGACCAGCCGGGCAGGCGGAACGGCCTTGCCGTCGGTGGCGGTGACGACCTGCTGGGCAGCGGCGGACAGCCACATGCCGTGCACGATGGGCGATTCCAGGCCCGCCAGCAGCGCGGCGGCGCGGTCGGTGTGAATCGGGTTGTGGTCACCGGACACCACCGCGAACGCGCTCATATTGGTCGGTGCCATGACGGTGACGTCGCGGCGACGACGCCGTGGCGTGTCGGTCGCGTTGTCGGTCATCGCACCGCCGGCACGCGGCGGATCGGTGAGCTCAAGCGCACCGGTGCGCCCGCGAATCGCGAACCGCTCCTTGAGCTTGGCCAGCTCGGTGCCGTCGGCATCGGTGATCGTGACGTCAACCGGCACCACCCGGCCGACCTCGGTGTCGGTCGCCGCCGAAGCCGTTGCGGTGACGGTCAATTCGGCCTGCGTCCTTGGCAACGCGGTCAGCAGATGTCCGGCGTGGTCCAGGTGGACCAGGCTCAGCAGACCCTCGATGACCGGGAACCCCTCGCCGGTGACGGCGGAGCCGATCACCGAGAACACCGCGGGCCAGCACAGGCCCACCAGCGCATCGGGCACCAGCGTGAGACCGGGCGCCAACGGCGCACCAAACGTCGCGGTCACACCCGTGTGGTCGGCGACCCTCTCCGGATCCCAGGCGACGGTCACTTCTGCGGTGTTGTCCACCACCGACGGCAAGCCTTCGGGGCCATCGGCACCCGCAGCGATCGCCAGCACCGAACGCATCGCGTCCGAGGCGTCGTCGACGGTGACCACCGGCATGCCGCCGTCCACCGTGCAGGTCGGCAGCGTGAACCGGATGTTGACCCAAGTGCCGGACAGCGGAACGCTCAGCGTGACGGTGTCGTCACCCGACAGCTCCAGTCGCGCACCCGTGGACGGATGTGTGGCACTTCTGTTTTGGTTGACCTGCCACTTGGCAGGTGCACCGATCCGGTGCACGGGGTTGATGGAGGTGCGGCCTGCCCACAGCACGTCGGGCGCGTCGAGCACGACGGCCAGCGGACCGGTGACGTCACCGCGCGCCTGGCGGCGGCTGACCACCGAGACTGGCTCGGCGCCTGAGGCCAGCACATCGTCGATGGATGCCTTCTCGAACCGGTCCAGCAGCTCGCCGACGGGCTCGTCGACCTTCGTGATGCCCGCGACGGCCTGGGTGCCCGGGATGATGCACACCTGGTCGGCGTCGTAGCGAGCGTCGTGGGCCTGCCACAGCGAGTCGCTGCGCCACCAGCGCCGCACGTCCTTGTCGATGACAGGCACGAAGTTGACGGGCTTGCCCAGTGTCTTGCACAGCTGGACGAAGAACGGCACGTCGGCCGGATGCAGCTTGATGATTTCTGCGTCGGGGTAGCGGCCCTGCAGGGCGGTGATCGCCTGCTGCGGCTTGTCGAGCAGCGCTTCATCATTGAACAGCGTGTCGATGGGGCCGAAGTCCTTCGGGTGCAAGCGGGCTTCGGCACGCTTGAGCATCTCGGCGAACCGGTCACGCCAGGTGTCGGCGAGCCACGGGCTGCCGGGCGCCGCGGTGTCGGCGGTGCTGTTGCCGTCGCCGATCGCCAGCTCGACGTAGCGCTGCAGCCACCCCAGGTACGTCATCTCACCGATGTCGCCGAAGTACGGCTTGCAGGTGTTGGCCATCGCGGCGATGATCTCGTCGCGGCGGTCGGCGACGGCCTCGGCGTCACCGGCCACCTCGTCTAGTAAGCGGCCGCAACGCGACGCGGTGTTGTCGATCTCGTGGATGTCCGCGCCGAGCTGGCTGCGGCTGGAAGCCATGCCGCCCTGGGCTTTTCCGGCGCTGATCCAGTGGTCGGTGCCGCCGGTCTCGACCAGCATCTGCTTGACGGCGGGCGAGGTCGTCGCCTCGAGTGTCGCCATCGCTGCGGTGCCGACGAGAATGCCGTCGACGGGCATCAGCGGGAAGCCGTAGGCCTGTGCCCATCGGCCGGACAGGTACTCGGCAGACCGCTCGGGGGTGCCGATACCGCCGCCGACGCAGACAGTGATGTTCGACCGCGAGCGCAGTTCGGAGTAGGTGGCCAGCAGGAGGTCGTCGAGGTCCTCCCATGAGTGGTGGCCGCCGGCGCGGCCGCCCTCGATGTGCATGATGACCGGCTTTGTCGGCACCTCGGCGGCGATCCGGATGACCGAACGGATCTGCTCGATGGTGCCCGGCTTGAACACGACGTGGCTGATGCCGACGTCGTTGAGCTCCTCGATCAGCGCGACGGCATCCTCCAGCTCGGGGATGCCTGCGCTGACCACGACGCCGTCGATCGGCGCGCCGGATTGACGCGCCTTCTGCACCAGCCGCTTGCCGCCGACCTGGAGCTTCCACAGGTACGGGTCAAGGAAGAGCGAGTTGAACTGGACGGCGCGGCCCGGCTCGAGCAGCTGCGTCAGCTCGGCGATGCGGCCGTCGAAGATCTCTTCGGTGACCTGCCCGCCGCCTGCGAGCTCAGACCAGTGGCCGGCGTTCGCGGCGGCCGCCACGATCTTGGCGTCGACGGTCGTCGGGGTCATGCCTGCGAGCAGGATCGGCGACCGCCCGGTCAGCCGGGTGAACTTCGTCGACAGCTTCACCGAACCGTCGGGAAGGGTGACGACCGTCGGTGCGTAGCTGGACCACGGCTTGGCCACCTCGGGCACCGCGCCGACGGTGAACAGGTTGCGCTGCCCGCCGCGGGTGGCGGCAGGCACGATGCCGACGCCCAGTCCGCGGATGACCGGCGCCGTCAACCGGGTCAGGATGTCGCCGGGCCCGAGGTCCAGAATCCAGCGGGCGCCAGCCTCGTGCAGTCCGCTGATCTCGCCGACCCAGTCCACCCGACGGACGAGGATGGCCTCGGCCATCTCGCGGGCCAGGTTGACGTCGAGGCCGACGACCTCGGCCCAGTTGCCGACCATGTCGATGGCGTCCGACAGCCGCGGGGTGTGGAAGCCGACCTCTACCTGGACCGGGTCGAAGATCGGGTTGAACACCGCGCCGCCGCGAACCTTGCTCTTGCGCTCGGCTTCTTCCTTCTCGGCGATCTGCTCGCAGTAGAGCTCGAAACGCGACAGCTGCTCAGGAGTTCCGGTGATGACGACAGAACGGCGGCCATTGCGGATCGACAGCACGGGCGGCAGTACGGTGCGGACGTCCTGGGCGAACTCCTCGAGAAGCTCGGCGATGCGCGCGGGGTCAGCGTTGGTGACCGAAACCATCGGCGGTCGGTCACCAAGCACGGAGATGCCGCGGCGACGGGCCACCAGCGTGCCTGCGGTGCCGATCAGCTGCGCCAGCGCCAGCAGCTCCACGTCCTTTGCACCCTTGGCTGCAAGCGCCTCCACCGCCAGCACGCCCTGCGAGTGGCCTGCAACGGCGACGGGCGGTGTCGCGGTCAGGTCCAAGCCCTGGCGGCTCAGCGCACGCACCGCGGCGATCTGGGTCAGCAGCACGCCGGGCACCGAGACGGCGGCCGACGTCAGGTGCTTGGCGGTCGGCACGGCCTCCTCGGCCGCCAACGCACGGACCCAGTGCATCGGCTGGAACCCGATCGGCCGCACGACGATCAGCTCGCGCGCGACCGGCTCCAGAAGGAGCTCTGCTTCGCCCACCAGCGTCGACAGCTCGGCCTCGATACCGGCCGAGGACACCAGTTCCTCCAGAGTGTCCAGCCAGGCGCTGCCCTGGCCGCCGAACGCGACGGCAAAAGGCTCGCCTGTGGTCAGGCGATCGACGAGGGCGTGGCTGGACTGAGGGGCTCCCGACTCGTCGTCGCGGCCGGTGGACACCCTGTCATGTTCATTGATCGTCACGTTTTGTAATCTCCTCAGTCCTGCTTCTCGCACGTCTCGTGTCGCGCTTCGTTGTTGTCTGTGGGCTGTCGTCGTCTGGGTTGTGCGACCGGCTCCCCTGCGGGGCCACACCTGATTCGTCGTCGAATCCCGACTGGCTCTCGGACACGTTCCGCTTCAGCGGACGGTCTGGCGGCCTTCGTGGACGTCCGTCGGACACTCCAGCCGTACTAAGAGTGTCATAAGAGCAAGCGTCATTTTTCCGCCTGAAATGGTTACTGGCGAGTTCTACGCGCGGGTAACCACGCGTTCGGTAACACCGGCCTCGACAACCGCCGAAGTCATCTAGGACAAACGTCCTGCATGCACGTGGTTACGGTCGAGTAGGCCAAACAGTGCAGATCAAGGCATGACTGTTATCAAATCGTTATGTAAAAATTTCGCCTTGTTCGCGGCGCTTCGCGGACAGCTGCAGAAGCGACAAAATGGTGAATTTTGTCTTGCCGGAGGCGTCGGACAACCCAGAAAGTTTGCTGACGCTTATTACTGATCGGTAAGGTTTAGTCCCATTGGCCGAACCGGGGCTTGAGGACGTGGTTGATGTCCACTCCGATGCCGCCAACGTTACGCTCGTCGATCTCGACCTGGTGAAGATGTGCTGCGGGATGGACGAAACCCTTCGGCGAACCCCAGTTGTGCTGCCAGAAGTAGGCGCCCAAACCGTCCTGGAGCGCCCAGTCGATGGTTTTGGAGTTGGCATAAACGCCGACCCGTTGATGGCCGAGCACGGTTTCCCAGGCCCGCAGATAGGGCGCAACCTGCTGCTTGTACTGCTCATATGACGGGTCGTCGTCGATCGATGCGTATATCGGGGCGCCATACGAGCCGCCCGCGGCGACATGCAACTGCCAGCCTCGCTTGGCGTGCCGGACACCGGCGTCCTGTCCGCCGAGCCAGTCGGCGGTGTCCTGCTTGCCGTACTGGTAGCACGAGACGATCTTCAGGCCGCTCTGATACAGATCGCGGGCCTCGGGAAGCTGGATCGGCTTACCGAGCATCCAGCCACCGCCGGGCCTGCGATCGGAGACATAGCGGATAGCTCCGTGCGCACCCGCGGCGCGGATATCGGCGGCCTTGATGACCCCGGCCGCATAGTCCAGCAGGATGCCGAGCGGCGCAGCCTGCGCCCGCGGCGGCGGCAGCAACGAGGACGCGGCGAGCACCGCCGGGGCCGCGGCCGCGTACTTCAGGACCGTCCGACGGGACACCGACCGAGAGGCCGAATTGGGCACCGTCACGTGCCACAGAGTACGACAGAAACCTCAATATTCACTTCAACGCCACTGGTCACACTTGCATCAAGATTCTCAGAAACGCCAGCGGCCGCAGGGCCCGCATGTACGCCGCACGGCGTTGACTCTGCGGTGAGGGTCTAGCCGTCTCGCACTTCTGCGCCCTGCGCGCAGAGTCAACGTGGCGCCCTTCTCGCGAACGCTCCGCCGTTGCCGCATGATCGCGGTGTGACCGCACAGCTGACCCTGGAGCCGTTCCGCATCGCGATTCCCGACGCCGACCTGGACGACCTGAAGGCCCGGCTGGCCGCGACGCGCTGGCCCGAGCAGTTGCCAGGCACACCATGGCAGCGCGGCGCACCCGTCGACTACCTGAGGCAACTGGCCGACTATTGGGCCGACGGCTTCGATTGGCGCGCCCAGGAGGCCGAGCTCAACTCCTACCCACAGTTCCGCACCCAGATCGACGGCCAGACGATCCACTTCCTGCACATCGAGTCACCCGAACCGGCCGCACGGCCGCTGATCCTGCTGCACGGCTGGCCAGGTTCGGTGGTGGAGTTCCTCGACGTCATCGGTCCGCTGAGCAATCCCCGCGCCAACGGCCTCGACCCCGGCCAGGCGTTCCACCTCGTCATCCCGTCGCTCGTCGGCTTCGGCTTCTCTACCCCGCTGTCGGGGGCCGGCTGGACGGCCAATCGCATCGCGGCGGCGTTCACAAAGCTGATGGCCGGGCTGGGCTACGACCGGTACTGCGTGCAGGGCGGTGACTACGGCTCGTTCATCGGTCCGCTGATGGGCGGTCTCGCGCCCGATCGGGTCATCGGCGTGCACGTCAACGCGGCCGCCTTCGGCTTCAACCCCGGCCGCAACGTCTCCGACGACGACCTCGCGTCGATGACCGACCGCGAACGCGACAGGGTGGCCAGATCGCGAACCTGGGCCGCGGAGATGACGGGTTACTTCAGGCTTCAGGGCACCCGGCCCCAGACTCTCGGCTACGGCCTCGAGGACTCGCCGGCCGGTCAGTTGGCGTGGATCGTCGAGAAGTTCAAGGAGTGGACGGACGCTTCAAAGGAGCTGCCCGACGATGCCGTGCCCAGGGATCGACTGCTGGCGAATGTGGCCGTGTACTGGTTCACCCGTACGGCGACGTCGTCGGCCAATCTCTACTACGAGACGACGCACACCCGCGCATTGCCAGACCCCTCGCCGGTACCTACGGGCGTCGCGGTCTTCAGCGCCGATCTGGCAATTCGCCGATACGGCGAGCGGCTGTTCAACATCACCCATTGGAGCGACTTCGACACCGGCGGGCACTTCGCCGCGATGGAAACGCCGCAGTTGCTCGTCGACGACATCAGGGCGTTCTTCGCCACAGTCCCCTGAATGCGAATTCGGCGCGGAAACGTGCGCTCAGCGTCGAGGAACGCGCCGAAATCGCTAATGGCGCTGCGCGTAGACCGCGGAATTCGTAGGATCTCCCAATGCCCTCAGGGATGGCCAGCGCCCAGCAGCGCGTAGATCCCGCTGCCGCCGTTGACGATCCGCAGATCGAGCTCATCGGCGTCCGCAAGGAGTTCGGCGACGGCCGCGGCCACAGGGTGGTCGCCGTCGAGGGTGCAGACCTGAACGTCGGCGACGGGGAGCTGTTCGCGATCCTCGGCCCGTCCGGTTCTGGCAAAACCACCGTGCTGCGCATGGTCGCTGGGTTCGAGCAGCCGACGGCGGGCACGATCCGCCTCGGCGGCGTCGACGTCACCGCGTTGCCCGCGCGGCGTCGCGACGTCAACACCGTCTTTCAGGAATACGCGCTGTTCCCCCACATGACCGTCGCCCAAAACGTCGAGTACGGACTGAAGGTCAAAGGAGTGGCGCGCGACGAACGCCGCAGGCGCACTTCGGATGCGCTCGACATGGTCCGATTGAGCGGCGAGGCGTCTCGGAAGCCCGCACAGCTGTCGGGCGGTCAGCGTCAGCGGGTGGCGTTGGCACGCGCCCTGGTCGGCCGTCCCCGGGTGCTGCTGCTCGACGAGCCCCTCGGCGCACTCGATCTCAAACTGCGCGAACAGATGCAGATCGAGCTGAAGGAGATCCAGCGCGAGGTCGGCATCACATTCGTCATCGTGACCCACGATCAGGACGAGGCCCTGACCCTGTGCGACCGGCTGGCGGTGTTCAACAACGGCCGCATCGAACAGATCGGCAAGGCCCGCGACGTCTACGAGAACCCGGCGAACCGGTTCGTCGCCGACTTTGTCGGAACCTCAAACGTGCTCGACGGACCCGACGCGCAGGCACTCGTCGGCCGACCGGGCACGTTCGTCGTGCGGCCCGAACGTATCGCGGTCTTCGCACCGGGCACCGATCCGGTATCCGGCGTCCGAACGGTGGACGCGACGGTCCTCGAGGTCATCTACGCCGGCCCGACCACGAAGATCGCCGCGTCGACCCCCTCGGGGATCACCCTGACCGCGACCGTGCTCACGGCCAGCACCTGGTTGCCGCCGGACCTTACGCATGGCACCCCAATCACGTTGGCGTGGCCCGAAAAAGCCCTTCATCAACTGTCAAACGAGGAGTAGCCATGAAAGCAACCGTCCGGATGGGTCTTGTGCTCGGCGCGTGCGCCGCGCTGATCGTCGGGTGTTCGGGCTCCGAGGAGTCCGGCACGGGTGAGGCCCCGCCGAAGCTCGAGAAGCTGAGCTCGATCGGTGACGGCGAAGGTGAGCTCAACCTCATCGCGTGGGCCGGCTATGCCGAGGACGGCTCCAACGACAAGACCGTCGACTGGGTGACGCCATTTGAGAAGGAGACCGGCTGTCAGGTGAACGTCAAGCTGGGCAACACATCCGACGAGATGGTCCAGCTGATGCGCACCGGGCAGTACGACGGGGTGTCGGCTTCGGGTGACGCGACGCTGCGGCTGATCTACGCGGGCGACGTCGCGCCGGTGAACACCGACCTGGTGCCGAGCTACGCGACGATCTCCGACTTCCTCAAGGACAAGTCGTGGAACTCGGTCGACGGCCAGATGTACGGCATCCCCCACGGTTGGGGCGCCAACCTGTTGATGTACAACCTCGACGTCGTGCGTGACGCGCCGAACTCATGGGGTGCGGTGTTCGATGGCGCCGACAAATACAAGGGCAAGGTGACCGCATACGACTCCCCCATCTACATCGCCGATGCGGCGCTGTATCTGATGAAGTCGAAGCCGGAGTTGGGCATCAAGGATCCGTACTCGCTCACCTCGCAGCAGCTTGACGCCGCAGCCGAATTGCTCAAGAAGCAGCGCGAGAACGTCAGCGAGTATTGGTCGGACTACACCAAAGAGGTGCAGGCGTTCGAGTCCGGCACGTCGGTGATCGGCACCACCTGGCAGGTGATCGCCAACCTGATCGGCACCGACAACAAGGTCCAGGTCAACACCGTGCTTCCGAAGGAGGGTGCCACGGGATGGTCTGACACCTGGATGATCTCGTCGAAGGCCGCGCATCCGAACTGCATGTACAAGTGGATGGACTGGATCACGTCACCGAAGATCAACGCGCAGGTGGCCGAATACTTCGGCGAGGCACCGGGCCAGACCAAGGCGTGCGAGTACACCACCGAGAAGGACTTCTGCGACATCTTCCACGCGACGGACGCCGACTACGCGGCGCAGATCCACTACTGGACGACGCCACAGAAGAACTGTGTCGACGGCAGCGGTGACAACTGCACGACCTACGACGAGTGGGTCACCAAGTGGCAGCAGATCAAGGGGTAACAGAGGCCGCTCCGATCTCGGTGTCCACGCTGACTCGAATGTCGCCGCCGCATCGGCTCCGGCGACGCGCCGGGCTTGTCTTTCTTCTGGTCCCGCCGATGGCCTGGCTGGTGCTGGCCTACCTGGGATCGCTTGCGGTGCTTCTCGTCTCGGCGTTCTGGAGCACCAACAGCTTCACCGGTGCGGTGGTACACAAGTTCACCACCCACAACATCGTGGCGGCGTTCACCGAGACGGTGTTCCGGGTCACCACGCTGCGCACACTCGGCGTTGCCCTGGTAGTCACGGTGATCTGCATCGTGCTGGCGGTGCCGCTGGCGTTGTACATGGCCAAGGTGGCCTCGCCGCGAATGCGGTTGCTGTTGGTGATCGCGGTGACGACGCCGCTGTGGGCAAGCTATCTGGTGAAGGCGTACGCGTGGCGGATGCTGCTCTCCCCTGAGGGTCCGCTGGCGTGGGCCGGTGGCTACACACCGGGATACGGCCTGACGGCTACCGTGATCACGCTGACCTACCTGTGGTTGCCCTACATGATCATCCCGGTGTTCGCGGCGTTCGACCGCGTGCCCGACTCATTGATCGATGCCAGCTCGGACCTCGGCGCCTCCGACCTGTCGACGGCGCGAATGGTGATGGCGCCGTTGGTATTTCCCGGCATCGCCGCCGGTTCGATCTTCACTTTCTCGCTGTCGCTCGGCGACTACATCGCGGTGACCATTGTGGGGGGCAAGACGCAACTGCTGGGCAATGTCATCTACGGCCAGTTGGTGACCGCCAACAACCAACCGCTCGCCGCTGCGCTGTCGATCATTCCGCTTGCCGCGATCATCCTGTACCTGCTGGCGATGCGCCGGACCGGCGCGCTGGAGAACGTCTGATGCTCTCCGGCGGTGCGCGGCATGCGGTACGGACATGGACCGTTTTGATCCTTCTGTTCCTCTATGCCCCGTTGGCTCTGGTGCTCGTCAACGCATTCAATTCATCGCGCACCTTCGCCTTCCCGCCGAGCGGCTTCACGACGCAATGGTGGGTGGTGGCATGGCACAGCGAGGGGATGTGGACGTCGTTGGCCAATTCGGCGGTGGTTGGCCTCGGGGCGACGGCGATCGCGTTGGTCCTCGGCACCATGGCCGCGTTCGCGGTGCAGCGGTACAGGTTCTTCGGCCGCGAGGTCGTCAGTTTCCTTGTGGTGCTACCGATCACGCTGCCGGGTATCGTCACCGGTATCGCGCTGAACGCGACATTCACGTCGGCACTCGGCGTCACGCTGGGCTTGGCGACGGTGATCGTCGGTCATGCCACGTTCTGCGTCGTCATCGTGTTCAACAACACGCAGGCGAGGCTGCGGCGGCTGGGCGCCAGCCTGGAGGATGCGTCGGCTGACCTCGGCGCCTCGCCGTGGCAGACCTTCCGTTACGTGACCTTCCCGATGATGCGCGGCGCGCTCGTCGCAGGCGCGATTCTGGCCTTTGCGCTCAGCTTCGACGAAATAGTGGTGACGACGTTCACCGCGGGTCCGACGGTGCAGACGCTGCCGATCTGGATCTTCGGAAACCTGTTCCGGCCCAACCAGGCTCCGGTCATCAACGTCGTCGCGGCGGCCCTGACCGTGGTTGCGATCATCCCGGTGTGGCTGGCCCAGAGGTTCGGCGGCGACCCCGCGACAACGCGGGTGTGAGCTCTAGGAGCCGGCCGGTATCCAGTTCCCGCGGGCCCCGATCCCGGTGGTGTAGTCGGAGAAGGCAGACACCATGTGCCGCCGCAATCCCTTGTCGAGCAGGTGGGTGGCGAGTGCGATGCCGAGATCACGGTAGTCCGCGATGAGCGCGGCCACCTCGTCGGACTCTTGCGGCTTGGGCACATACCCGGACCCGTAGCGGGCGGTGACGGCCTCCTCGATCGCGCCAACCAGTGTGGCCGCCAGTTCGTCGATCGTGCCGCCGGTGGAATCGACCACCCGCAAAATCATCTGAACGGAGGAGAGTTGATCCGTTGAACGCGTGACGATCTCGGCTATCGCCGGATGAACGAGGGCAACCGAGTTCTCGACGAATTCGGCAAGCCCGCACGACACCAGCCGCTGGGCCTCGTCACCATCGGGATCGATATCGAGAGCCGCGGGCTCGGCGACGGAATCGTCGGCCTTGCTGCCCAGAATCGCCTGCTGGACGCCCAGAATCGCCGCCAAGTCGTGGCCCTCGCGCATGCGGGCGAAGAACTCGGCGATGTGCGCGCTGTTGAAACCCTTGCGAAGCAGCTGGTTGATGGTTTTCAGCTGGGACAGGTGGTAGTCGTCGTAGAACGCCGACCGGCCCTGGCGCCGGGGCGGGTCGAGCAGCCCGCGCTCACGGTATGCGCGGATATTGCGCGGACTGACTCCCGAGATCCGTGCGAGCTCGTCCAGTTGGTACTCAGCCAACGAGACGCACCACACATTGACGGGGGCGGACATCGGGCATGCCCACACTGTAGTACGCGAAGAGCGATCTTGAGCGAAGTCACGGCGGGTTCGGTCAGAAATTAATGATTGCGCTCTAAAAGCCACTCATCTGCGTATTTATCCGATTCCGGCTTTCGAACACGACGCGGGTGTGCAGTTTCAGCCAATTTTGCGACGCATCCATCGACTATTCCCGACGACCCGGTGAGTGATCTCACCGGCAATGAATTGGCGCATCGACATGTCGCTACGGGACGATGGAGCGGCAAGTTGTCAAGACAAAGTCTGCTAAGAGAGGTTCCGCGTGCGTCCCTGGATCGTTTGGGCCACCGGACTCCTGGCATACATCGTCGCCGTCCTCGACCGCACCACGCTCGGCGTCTCCGGCCTTGAGGCCGGCGACCGGTTCACCGCGGGCCCCGGCGTTCTGTCGTCGTTCGTCGTGCTGCAGATCGTCGTCTACGCGGGCGCGCAGGTGCCCGCGGGACTGCTGCTCGATCGCTTCGGCTCCAAGGTGCTGATTGTTTCTGGCGCGACGCTGATGGCCGCTGGCCAGCTGACGCTAGCGTTCACCGAGGCGCTGCCCGCCGCGATCGCCGCCCGCGCGGTGGTCGGGCTCGGCGACGCGGTCACGTTCATCTCGGTGCTGAGGCTGGTGCCGCACTGGTTCCGGCCGGACCAGGTTCCGTTGGTGACCCAGCTGACGGGCATCTGCGGCCAGCTCGGCCAAGTGCTCTCTGCGCTGCCGTTCCTGGCGCTGCTCGCGGGTGAGGGGTGGACCACGGCATATCTGTCGGTGGTCGCGCTCGGCGTCGTGTCGATCGCGCTGACGTTGGGCCTGGTCAAAAACACCCCGAACGGCAGGGCCGCCGGACCGCCGTCGACCTCCGTGCGCGAGATCCTGGTCAGCGTCAAAACCGTCTGGCTGCGACCAGGGACCCGATTGGGCTTCTTCACCCACATGGGCACGCAATTCTCGGTGACCGTCTTCGCGCTGATGTGGGGCCTGCCCTATTTGACCGTCGGGCAAGGGCTTTCGGTTCACGTCGCGGGCATGCTGCTCACCCTTTCGGTCGCCGCGGCGATCCTGTCCGGAATCGTCATCGGCATCTTCACCGGACGACGGCCGCATCGACGGTCACGGCTGGTGCTGGCCATCATCGCGAGTAACGCCGCAGTCTGGACTGTCGTGCTGGCACTGCCGTCGGCCGCGCCGCTCTGGCTGCTGACGCTGCTCGTCATCGTCATCTCTGTCGGTGGCCCTGGTTCGATGGTCGGCTTCGACTTCGCGCGTACGTTCAATCCGAGCGCCACACTCGGCACCGCCCAGGGCATGGTCAACATGGGTGGCTTCCTGGCCTCCCTGCTGGTGATGCAGGCGATGGGCCTGGTGATCGGGGTGGTGGGCGGCTATTCGTTCGACTCGTTCCGGCTCGCGTGGACGGTTCAGTACGCGATCTGGGCGATAGCGACGGTCGGCATTCTGATCACCCGTAAGAAGGCGCGCAAACAGTTGCGGGAGGAACGAAAGCTGTTGGAGGGCTTCGAGCCTCACCCGACGGCGCCCGCGGCAACGGGGTAACGGCTACCTGTTGCGGCTGGTGACCCGCCGGTTGGCCTTCTTGATCGCGTTCACCAACTGGATTTTGCTCATGGTCGATCGACCCGAAATGTCCAGGCGCCGTGCGATGCCCATCAGGTGCGCCTTCGAGGCATTGGCATCGACGCCTTCTGCCGACGTGCCTGAGGGATTCGGGCCACCGCTGCGCGCTCGCGTGTCAGACGGGCCCTTTTGAACCTTCGGCTCCCAGTGGTCGCCGACTTTCTCGAAGCTGTGCTTCAGCGCGTCGTAGGCGACCCGGTAGGCCCGCTCGCCTTCGCCGTACTGCTCGAGGGCCGCATCATGGACTTTGGCGAAGGTCCGCTGCGCCTTCGCGGACGACTTGCGCAGTGTGCTCGGCAACTCGCTCGCCTTGGCGGTGCCCCGTGACGTGGTCTTCGGCATGGCGTGCTCCTGCGTCGTGGCCAGAGGTGTGAACCGCCGAAGTCGCGAGGTTGGTTCGTCGATCCCAGATGAGTGACAGCCGCTTTCTTGACCAGACGACTCGAGTGCTCGCCCTCGCGAGACAATGGTGCCGGTTGCAATCCCGCGCGACTTCGGACGGCTACGAGGTGGATGTACCCGGCCCGTCGGCCGCTAAACGGGCAGCGATGGCTTCCTCGGCGTGCCGATAACCGAGCAGCTCGTAGCCCACCACGGTCACCGCAGGCGCCAGCATGACGATCATCAGCGCGTTGGCCATCGACATGCCCCAGCCGACGAGCAGCACCGCCGCCACCAGCACCGCGACGGTGAGCACGACGAGGAGCAGGTGGAAGGCGTCCCGCACCCGGACCAAAGAGGCGTAGAGCAGATAAACGGCGGCGATGTAGATCGCCACCGGCACCGCCACCGAGAGCACGGTGGCAGGCGCATCGAGCTTCGAGTGGTGCTCGACGTAGTAGGCGGCGGCGTGCAGGCCGGCGCCCGTACCCACGATCGCCCCGAACACCACGATGTGCAGGTAGCCGAACCGGAAGGACAGCTCGCGACGAGCGTGCAGCAGCTGTGATTGCGGCACGATGAAGTACACCCACCACATGCCGAACGTCAGACCGGTGCCTGCGACCGCGACCAGGACGGCGGCCACACTCCAGCCCTGCGCCGAGACGACCGCCGACAGCGAGGCGACGGTGCCAACGACACCCTCACCGAGCGCGATGATCGTGAGCAGTGAATAGCGTTCGGCGATGTGATGGGCGTGCCACGGTGTGCCGCCCATGCGCCGTTCGGCCAGCCACGGCCCGAACATCTCGAAGGCGACCAACATCGCCGCCCACACGAACGTGGTGACGATCGACGTGCTGACCGGGATCATCGCGATCCAGCCGATCTGCGCGACGGTGACGACGGTGGCGTAGGTCAGGCATGCCGCTCGCCGCTGCGGGTCCTGCCTTGCCGCACGTAACCACTGCGCCACCAGGGCAATTCGCATCACCACGTAGCCGGCGACCATCACCCGGTTGTCGACGTCGCCGCCTTCGGCGATCGAGGCGTACATCGCGGGCAGACCCAGCGCGAGGATGATGACGCCGACCATCTGCAGCATCGTTGTCAGCCGGTAGATCCAGTCGTCGGTGTCGTAGGCCGAGGCGAACCAGCTGAAGTTGATCCACGCCCAGCAGATGGAGAACGTCGCGAACGCGAAGGCGGCCAGCCCCGTCCCGACGTGGTCTTCTGCGAGTTGATGGGCAAACTCAGAGGCCGCGATGCCGAACCCGATCACGAACGTGAGGTCGAACAGCAGCTCCAGCGGTGTCGCGGACCGATGCACCTCGTGGGGATCACGGCCGGACATCCTGCGGACGCGGTGCACCTCGACCTTTTCGGGCCGGTGCGACTCAACCTCACTCATGACCTGCAGAGTTTGCCCAGCCGTAGCGGCGCTGTCCAGGCGCCCCCGGTTACATTTGCTCGATGGCCGGACAGAAGAAGCTGGTGATCGGCGCCAGCGGGTTCCTCGGCTCGCACGTCAGCCGGGCCCTTGTCGAGCGCGGCGACGACGTCCGCGTGCTGATCCGGACCACGAGCTCGACGGCGGCCATCGACGACCTGAACGTCGAACGCTGCTACGGCGACATCTTCGACGACGCCGCGTTGGCCGCCGCCATGACGGGCTGCGACGACGTCTTCTACTGCGCGGTGGACACCCGCGCGTGGCTGCGCGACCCGACTCCGCTGTTTCGCACCAATGTCGAAGGGCTGCGGCATGTTCTGGATGCGGCGGTCGCTGCCGACCTGCATCGCTTCGTGTTCACCAGCTCGTTCACCACGATCGGTCTGCGCGACGACGGTCCTGCGACGGAGGCGGACGCGTTCAACTGGGGCGAAAGGGCGGGCGGCTACATTCGCTCGCGCGTCGAGGCCGAGAACCTCGTGTTGCGCTACGCGCGGGAGAAGGGCCTGCCCGCCGTCGCCATGTGCGTGTCGAACACCTACGGCCCCGGTGATTTCGGCCCGACACCGCACGG
Organism: Mycolicibacterium stellerae; assembly: GCF_003719305.1. Taxonomy (GTDB): domain Bacteria; phylum Actinomycetota; class Actinomycetes; order Mycobacteriales; family Mycobacteriaceae; genus Mycobacterium; species Mycobacterium stellerae. The sequence goes on along the minus strand of NZ_RARC01000004.1, from coordinate 179,570 downwards.
CATGTTCGTATCGGCCGCCGCGAGCGGCAAGGTGCCGTTCTACGTCGAGGGGGTCGCAAACGAAGTGGTCGGCATCGAGGATGCCGCCGACGCGCTGGTGCTGGCCGCTGAGAAGGGCCGCAACGGTGAGCGCTACATCGTCTCCGAGCGCATGCTCAGTGCCCGCGAGCTGGCTGAGACCGCCGCCGCCGCGGTGAGTGCGCGCCCGCCGAAATTCGGTGTCCCCCTTCGTGTCATGTACGCACTGGGATATTTTGGCGACGTCATGCGGACGGTGCTGCGGCTCGATATGAAGCTGTGCAGCCAAAGCGTGCGGCTGCTGAACGTCATGCCGCCGATGGATCATGGCAAGGCCGAGCGGGAATTGGGCTGGCGGCCCGCGCCGGTGCACGACGCGATCCGTCGCGCCGCGGTCTTCTACTTGGAGCTTCGACGAAACAGGTAGTCGACTACGCATGCCACCGCGACCCGGGCTTCGCATCATCAACTGCAGAAGCCGGTCAGGCGGAAGGCAGGTCGCGATGTCCGAACAGTTCACGGTCACGATGCTTGGTGGCTTCGAGGTCTACCGCGACGGGCAGCTGCTCGACCTGCCGCCCTCGTGCCAGCGTCTGGTCGCGCTTGTCGCGCTGAAACGCAGAGCTGTGCCCCGTAGCTGGACGTGCCGAACACTGTGGCCGACGACGCGGCCGGACCGGGCGACGGCCCGGTTGCGCACCACGCTGTGGCGGCTGCGGCCGATGGGCGCCGACACCCTGATGGTTGTCACGCCGCAATCGATCGCCCTCGCACCCGACGTCTCGGTGGACTGGTATGAATCGGTGGATCTGATCGGGCAGCTGGTGGGTCATTCCGAACGGGCGCATCCGGACCGCGACCTCACCGCCGAGCTGCTCCCCCTGTTGCGGGAGGGCGCCCTGCTGGACGGATGGACCGACGACTGGAACGCCCACGCCCGCGCGACCTACCGCCAGCTGCGACTCGACGCACTCGACGCACTCATGGGTTCGCGCGAATAAGACAGGTAGTGCACTACGCGCGCGTGTCGCTGTGAACGATTCCTAGGCTTTCATCGTCAAATAGATACACACGACAGAGATTGGACGAGAGCCATGAACGCCCTACTCGTGATCTTGAGCCTGGCGGCGCCGATCGCCGCGCTCGGCGTCCACGAGTTGCAGGCGCGGCTCGAACGCTGGGACTACGAGCGGCACGCAGAGGACTAGCACTAGCCTTTCCCGGGTGGACGAACTCACCGACGACGTTATCGCTTTCATTTCTGACGGCACCCGGACCGGGAAGCTCGGCTACACGGCGTCCGACGGCCGCCCGCTGGTGGCACCCGTCTGGTTCGTCGTCGACAACGGCGAACTGGCCTTCAACACCGGCAAGGACACCGCCAAAGGCCGTGCACTGGCCCGTGACTCGCGAGCGGTGATCTGCGTGGACGACCAGCGGCCGCCGTATGCCTTCGTGCAGGTGCAGGGCACCGTGACGATCAGCGAGGATCCGGCCGACCTGGTCGACATCGCGACGCGGACCGGCGCCCGGTACATGGGTGCCGACCGTGCCGACGAATACGGCCGCCGCAACGGCGTGCCGGGCGAGCTGGTGGTCCGGCTGCGGCCGACCAAGGTACTCAAGGCGTTCAACCTGGCTGAATAGTCCGTCGCGCGACGATGCCGGGCCAGGGATCAGGACGGTGGCCGGCACCATGCTTTACACAATGAACTAGGTTTGTCAGTCATGAACGGTTACGCCCACGACACTGCGCTGTTGATTCTTCGCGTGTGCCTCGGCCTCACCATGGCGGCACACGGATACAACAAATTCTTTGGTGGCGGCCGGATACCCGGCACCGCGGGTTGGTTCGAGAGCATCGGAATGAAGCCCGGCGTGTTGCACGCCCGCATCGCGGCGACCACCGAGATGGCGGCGGGCCTTGGGCTGGCCGTCGGGCTGCTCACCCCGATCCCTGCCGCGGGTTTCGTCGCGCTTATGTTGGTGGCGGCGTGGACGGTGCACCGCCCGAACGGCTTCTTCATCGTCAAAGAGGGGTGGGAGTACAACCTGATCCTCGCGGTCAGTGCGGTCGCGCTGGCCGGGCTCGGCGCAGGCCGGTTCAGCCTGGATCACGCACTGTTCTCCGGCACCGGTATCTACGACTTTCTGCACGGCTGGTGGGGATTGCTGATCGCGGCCGGGCTGGGCCTGGCCGGTGGCATCGGTCAGCTCGTGCTCTTCTACCGGCCACCACAACCGGCCGACGCTAACTGACCCGTCCCCCGATGATGGTGGTGGCGACCATGTCGGACGCCAGCGTCTCCACATCGGCGCCCGGCGTCAACACGATGAGGTCGCCCGGCTGACCGACGTCGACGGTGCGGGGCACCGACGGGCGGTCAGGGTGACCGAGAAACAGTCGCAGCGCCTCCTGCGCGGAGATCCGCTCGTCGAGGCCGAGGACCTCTCCCCCCGGGGTGCTGCGATGAACCGCGGCTCGCATCGCTGACCACGGGTCCATCCCCCCGAACGGTGCGTCGGTGCTCGCGGCCAACGGGATGCCTGCGCGTAGAAGCGATGCCACCCGCCACAGCTGGGGATGATCGTCGGTCGGCACGTCGCGCAGATAGTGTTCGCCTCGTTCGGCGACAAAGTTCGGCTGGGTGACGACGGTGACCCCGGCCTCGGCCAGGTCGGCGATCATGTCGTCGGGGACGACGGCCGCGTGTTCGATGCGGTCCTGCGGGTGAATGCCCGCCGACCGCAAGGCGGTGAGCGCGACGACCAGTTGGGCGAGGGTGACACAGTGCAACGCCACCGGCACATCGCCGTCGTGGTGATCGCCAACCCAACCGATGAGCTCGTCGACGTCGAGCCGGTCGTCGTGCAGGATTCGCTTACCGGGCGCAAGGAAATGCAGCCGTTGCGGAATCTCGCCGCGCTTGTGCGCCAGTGAGAGTGTCACCACGTCGTCGGCAGTGAGATCCGGTGTGGCATCGGTGATTCCGGTGACGCCGTAGCCGGCCAGCCGGTGGGTGATATCGGCGAGCGCGGTCACTCGGCGTGGAAGCGCGTCCGCCCAGTCGTCGGCGCTGTGCAGCCTGCCGTCCGGATGATCGGCCAGCCCGACGCGGGTCAGCGCGGCCGAGTTCAGGATCCACATCGCGCCGCTGCGGTGCTGGATGCGCACCGGTGCGCCGGCGACGAGGGTGTCGAGCTGTTCGCGGTCGAGCTCACCTGCGACCGAGGCGTGGTACCCGATGGCGCGGATCCAGCCGTCTGGCCCAGGCTCGGCGAATTTCAATGCCTGCGCCAGTTGCGCTTTCGTCCGGACGTCCGGCGGCCCGACCACGAGGGAGTCCAGTGCAGCGGCCATCGCCCGCAGGTGCAGGTGATGGTCGTGCAGCCCGGGCAGCACGACAGCGGCGTCGGCATCGATCGCCTGCTCGGCGTCCAGCGGGTCGAGCCGGTCGGCCACTTCGACAATGCGCTCGTCGACCCGGATGTCGACGACCCGATCGTCCGGCAAGCGGGCGCGGCGTATCAGCATGTGGCGAGCCTGGCCTCGATGAGCTCGCGCACGCGCCGGTTGTCCGCGCCGAGCTCGGGTGCATGCACCTGCGGCGGGTCGGGGATCCGCGGTGGCTCAGCGCTTTTCGATCCGTCGGTGAGCGGCAACGCGGCATAGTCGGCGGCCACCCCCGCGAGGGCGGTCTCCACGATCTCGCCGCCGCCACGCCCGAGCGAATCGAGCACGGCACGGGTTGCCGCCAAGCCGGTCAGCGGGTCGGCGATCGCATCTCCGATGAATTCGACGCCATCGCCGACGAGACCGCCTGCAACAGCGGCATCGTCGCCGAAGGCGACCCGGTCGGCGCGCTCCCCTTCGGTGCCGTATCCGGTGATCCGCAGCCAGATCCGGCCGTCGCGACCCCGCACCTGATCGGGACCGAGACCACGCCGGATCAGCGCGGCGGGTCGCGATCCCTCGATCACCACGTCGGCGGCCGCCAGCAGTGGGCGCAGGTCATCGTCGCGGAAATCGATGGCATAGGACAACTTTGCCGCGTTCATCCAGTCGAAGAATCGGGGGTCTCCCTGCCGGGTGCCGTCGGGCCTGCCGCGGCCCTCCACCTTGACGACAGTCGCCCCGGCCGCAGCGAGTAGGCGCCCGCACAGCGGGCCCGCCCACATCGACGAGAGGTCGGCCACCAGGAGTTCGGGTACCGCCCGTGCCGCGCAGTGCCAGGTAGGCACGAATCGCGTTGGCGTGGAATCGACTTCACCGAGTACCGCGGCAGGCAGGTCGAGCATCCGTGCCCGTGCGACGAACTCGTCGGCAGCCCGGACCGCAGCCGCGGCGGCCAACGCCGCCCACACGTCGGTTGGTTGTTCGGCCAGTTCGAGAAGTGCGGGAACCGCCTCGATGTCGTCGGCGCGCGACAACGTGACAGCACACCAGCCGTCCCTGGTGGCCAGCAGCCGCGTCGAACCGCCTGCCGAGATTCGCCCGGCCGGCGCCAGCCGGAGCAGTCCCGCTCGCCCGGTGAGGAGCTCGTCGGCATCGACGCTCACGGCGCCACCGAGGTCCGCCGCACTGCGGCCGATGCCGTCGGCTACCCGCCGCGCACGGGCGAACACGGCGTCGGGGATGCCCAACGAGCCCACCACGCCATTCTGCATCGGTCTATGCCAATTCGATCGCATCTACCAAACCCCAGTCGAGCGCGGTGCGCGCGTCGATCGTGCGGCCGGACATCACCAGGTACGCCGTGCGCCACCGGCCGATTCGTCGCGGCACGCTGACGGTTCCCCCCGCTCCGGGGATCAGTCCGAGGCTCATCTCGGGCAGGCCGAGCACCGAATCGCGGTGCGCCTCCACCCAGCCGCAGAATGCAGCCATCTCCAGCCCGCTGCCCAGCACCTGGCCGTGCACCCGCGCGCGGCAGCGCATGCCGAGCCTCGCGGTGAGTTCATCGAGGATCAGGGCCGGGCTGTGCCGGACGCGTGCGATGTGCGCGCTGGCCGGGTCGGTGAACGAGCCGAACTCGGCGAGGTCGCCGCCGCTGCAGAACGACGGCCCGTTGCCGGACAGGATCACCTCGTCGACCGACGGGTCGTGACGGGCAATGTCGAGTGCCTCGAGCAGCGCCGCACGGGCATCGTTGGAGAAGGCGTTGTGCCTCGCCTGCCTGTTGAACCGGATGTGCAGCGTGTCGCCGTCCCGCTCGGCCACCACAGGGTCCGGCAAGACCGGCGCCGTTGCGGGTCCGCGCTGCTGCAGCCACGCCGCGAACTCGCCACCCGACTGCAGCGTCGAGTACGCGAGCGATTCCGTGATCACCCCCGCGAGCGCAGGCGCGGCCGGATCGACCGACCGCAATACCTCGTCGCACACGGTCGCGGCCTGCGGCCACATCTCGAACCGGGTGGTCAGCTCTGTGACCGCGGCCGCCGCCGATGCGACGGTGATGACCCGTCGATCGGAGACTTTGTCCTCGGTCAGGGCGAAGGTGGCGTGCTCGACCCACGGCTGGGCGGCCGGTGACGCGATGTCGGCGGTGGATCCGACCGCCACGACCACCCCGGTCGGGGCAGGCGAACCGGTCGGCGGGTCGCCGAGGTCAATGACGAGCACGGCCCCGCACGGCGCTACACCGGGTCGAAGGACGAGATGAGCCAGCCGCCGTCGACCTTCTGCATGGTGACCCGCACAGCGCTGTTGATGAAGCTAGCGTCGGGCCGGTCCTTGCTTTCGGTGGTCTGGTTGATGAACACCAGAACCACTGCCGTATCGGGGTGAATCTCCGAAACCGCGGCCCGGACCACCGCCGCCTCCGTCTTCACGGCTTTCTGCTTGGCCGCCGGCGCCACGATCTGCTCGGTGAACTGGGTGTAGTAGGACAAGAAGCTGCCGGTGAGCTTGCTCTTGGCGGTCGCGAAGTCCTTGTCGAGGCTGTCCGGCGAGTACGACAGCAGCGCGACGGTGCCGTCGGATGCCGCCTTGATCGCGGAATCGGCGGCGGCGGTGTCGGTCTCGCGGTCCGGCTGGTATACGAAGAAGAACGTCCACGCCGCCAGGCCTGCGGCCGCGACGAGCGCCAACGCCAGCGCGATGGTCGCCCACTGCTTCCTGGCGCCCTGCCTGACCCGGCCGACCAGGTCGCGTTTCGGCTTTGGCGTCGCCTTTGCCGTCTCGATGGCTTCTGCCTCGGTGGCTGTTGACGTGGGCTCGTCGCTGTCGGTCACAGCGACGTCGGGGGCGTCCTGCTCAGCGCTCACGGTACGAACTCAACTTTCGCCAGCTTCAACTGTCCGCCGTCTCGGGCCAGGTCCACGCTGAGCCGCCACGCTCGGGGCTCCTGCTTGGCGCCCGCGGCGTTGGTGACGCGCGACGTGGCCGCGACGAGAACGGTCGCGGTGTCGTTGGTCATCGACTCGACGGCGGTTGCGGTCACATTGGTCTCGGTGATCGCTTTGGAATCGGTGGCCACCTTGACGAAATCGTCTCTCGTGTTCTCGAAGTCGGTCTTGAACTGGCCGGTCGAGTTGTCGATGATGCGCTGAACGTCTTCCTTGGCCCTGTTGTAGTCCAGCGACATCAGCGTCACGACGGACTGCCGAGCGGCGGCCGCGAACTCGGCCCTGCGTTGTTGCTCGGCCTGCGCCTTCTTGTGACCCATGAACATCCAGCCGGAAACGGCGAGCAGGGCGGCGATGATGAGGATGGTCAGTGCGGCCGCGACAGCCTTCCACGACGGCAGCGGTATCCGCACGCCTCGACGCTCGGCGCCGGCGGAGTCCTTCACGGATTCCTCGGCGACGGCGCCGCCTTCCTTATTTTCTTCGTCTGCGTCGTCGTCTTGCTCGGTGTCGTCGTCGGACTGCGCGACCGTCTCTGTCGCCTTGACGGTCTCTGTCGCCTTGACGGTCTCTGCCGCCTTGGCGGCCTCGGCCTCGGCTTCCCGGCGCAGCCGCAGGGCTTTCGCTCGCGCACGCGCAGCGGCAGCGGCGGCTTCGGCCTCTGCGGCCTCGGCCTCCGCCTCTTCCGCGAGGGCGAGCGCGTCGACGGCGGCCGAATCCGGCTCCTCAGCCGAGTCGTCGATGTGGTCGCCGTTGAGTTCCGGCGGAGTTTGCTTCCGGGACCGCATGCAACCTCCTGTCCGGTAAGCACTTTGTTCAATGAGAATGGCGTTTGCTATTTCGGTATCGCCGCGACGATACATGATGCGCAAGGCGGCAAATTTTAAGCATGTCCTGCGGAAATGCTATTTACGCGCTGTGCGGGCGCTTGGGCTATCTCCCGATCAGTTGGTCCTTCATCACTTTGCCTGTCGCATTCAGCGGCAGCTCGTCCAGAAACTCTACGTACCGCGGCACCTTGAAACCAGCCATCCGGTCCCTGCTCCACGACACGACTTCTTCGGCCGTCAACGTGTCCCCCTGGCCACCCTTGAGCACCACGAATGCCTTGCCGACCTGTCCTAGGCGGTCGTCGGGCACACCGATGACCGCCGCCTGCGCGACAGCGGGATGCTCGAGCAGGAAACCCTCGATCTCGGCGGGGTAGGCGTTGAAGCCGCCGACGATGAACATGTCCTTTTTGCGGCCCACGATCAGCAGCCTGCCGTCGTCGTTGAACCTGCCGAGGTCACCGGTGTACAGCCAGCCGTCGTCGTCGATCGCTTCTGCTGTGGCGACCGGATCGTCAAGATAACCCTGCATGACGCTGTAGCCGCGGACAAGCACCTCGCCGTCGTCGGCGATACGCACCTCTACCCCGTCGCACGGCACGCCCGCGGTGGTGGCGATATCGGTGAACGAGTCGCCCGGCCGCGACAGCGTCACGGTGCCCGCTTCGGTCAGGCCGTAGCCGGTCGCCAGCGTCTGGAACGGCAGCTCCTCGTGCACCCGTCGGATCAGCTCGACCGGAATGTCCGCCGACCCGGTCACCCCGGCCCGCAGCGTCTTCAGCTTGCTCTTGTCCTCGACGCCCAGCAGTGAGTGATACAGCGTGGGCGGCCCGGGCAGCATCGTGATTTGTTCGGCCGCAATCAGTTCCACTACGCGGTCGACGTCGAACACGGGAACCGGAACCATGGTCGCGCCGCGGGTGAACGACGCGATCAGCCCCGCCTTGAACCCGAAGGTGTGGAAGTACGGGTTGATCATGAGATAGCGGTCGCCTTCGCGCAGGTCGGCCAGCTCACACCATTCGGCGTACAGGCGAAGGTTCTGACGGTGATTCATCATCACACCTTTGGGCCTGCCGGTGGTGCCCGATGTGTAGATGATGTCGGAGATGTCGGTGCCGCCCACCTCGTTCGCGAAAGGCGAACCGCTGGAGAGGAAGTCGGACTTCAAATCGATCACCGGCACACCCGAAGGGGCGGCGTAGTCCTGGTCGAGGAAGCCCTTTTGGATCAGTACCGCCTTGGCGCCGCTGCGACCGATGATGTCGGCGGCCTCCTCCGCCTTGAACCGCGTGTTGACGGGAACGAGCACGCCGCCCGCGGTGAGCAGACCGAACGCCGCGATCATCCACTCCGCAGAGTTGGGCGCCCAGACGGCGACCCGCTCCCCCTTGGCGATGCCGAGGTCCCTGAATGCCCCTGCGGCGCACCGAATCCGGTCGACGACCTCGGCGAAGGACAACCGCAGCGGACCGTCGACGACCGCCTCCGCATCGCCGAAGCGGTCGGCCGCACTCAGGACCATCTCGGGGATGGTCTGCCAGCGTTGGCCGTCGCCGCGCGTCACACCGTGACTAGGCGGCCCAGGTTGCCGCCCATGATCTTCGCCTGATCCTCCAGTGAGAGGTGCTCGAGCGCGGTCACGTAGTGGGTCGGCTCTGCCAAACCCTCAGGATGCGGCCAGTCGGATCCGTAGAGCACCTGGTCAACGCCGATCAGGTTGATCAGATCGTCGATGCCCTCCTCGTAGAACGGGCTGACATAGATGCGGTTCTTGATCTCCTCGATCGGGTTGCCCGCGAAGGCTTCCGGAGCCTTCTTCCACACCTCGGCCATGGAGTCCAGCAGCGGGAACATCCACTTCGACCCGGCCTCGACGATGCCCACCTTCAGCTTCGGGAACCGGAAGAGCGCGCCGTGGATCACCCACGAGGCGACCGCGTCCTGGATCGGACGCCACTCGTTGAGGATCGACATGGCGTTGGTCTGGAACGGCAGCATCTCCTGGGCGGCGCCGTCCCACTCGGAGGTGTAGCGAGAGTAACCGCTGTCCGACGAGTGCATGCCGATGAAGACGTCGTACTCGACGCACCGCTCCCAGAACGGGTCGAACTCGGGCAGCGCGAACGACCGCGGGCCGCGGAAGCCGGGCACCGGCGCAGGGCGGATCAGAATCGCGCGGGCACCGCGCTTGACACACCATTCCAGCTCCTCGATCGCCTTCTCGACGATGGGCAGGGTGATCACCGGCGTGGTGAAGATGCGGTTCTGGTAGTTGAAGCCCCACACTTCGTCGAGCCACTGGTTGAGCGCGTGAATGAGGACGTGGATGGCGACCGGGTCGTCGCTGAGGCGCTCCTCGATCAGGCTGGCCAGCGTCGGGAACATCAGCGAGCGCTCGATGCCCAGCTCGTCCATCTTCTCGATGCGGGGAGCGGGCTCGAAAAACGCCGGGATCGCCCTCATCGGCTCACCGAACAGCTCGCGCTTGCTCTTACCGTCGGGGTTGCCGAACTTGAAGTACTCCTCCCAGGCGCCGGGCCTTGCGACCACCGAGAAGGTGGGGTTGGGAATGTAGTTGCTGATCAGGCCCTTCAGCGCGATCTTCGTGCGGCCGTTGATCTCCACGTACTGGACGACGTCCTTGTACTCCTTGGGTAGGTACTTGGTCATCGCCTCCGGCGGCTCGTAGAGGTGGTTGTCCGCGTCGAACAGCGGAAACGGTATATCGACGCGATGCGAAAGCTGCCCCATGAAACACTCCTTATCGTCTTGAGAGAATCCTATTCTCACTACTTGCTCAACGCAATGTGCTGGCGCACGAGAAACTTCTGCACCTTGCCGCTCGCGGTGCGGGGGTAGTCGTCGACTTCATGTAACTCCTCGGGCCATTTCTGCTTCGCAACGCCGATCCGCGCGAAGTGCTCGTGCACCTCGGCCATCGTCGGCATGCTCTGCCCCGGCTTGACCCGCAGGACGGCGGCTGCGCGCTCGCCGAGCCTGGCGTCGGGCGCGGACACCACGACGGCTTCCGCGACGGTGGGCATCGTCAGCAGCAGCTCCTCGACCTCGAGAGCGCTGATGTTCTCACCGCCGCGGATGATGACGTCGGCCTTGCGGTCGGTGATGGTCAGGTACCCGTCGTCGTCGAGCACACCGACATCGCCGGTGCGATACCAGCCGTCGTCGTCGAAGGCCTGCTCCGTCAACGCGTCGTCGGTGTAGCCCAGGCACAAATCGGGTCCGCGACTGTAGATCTCGCCGTCGGGCCCGAGCCGGACCTCCACCCCCGGTCGGGCATTGCCGTCGGTGTAGAGCCGCTTGTCCTCTGGCGCATCGCGACACGATCCCGTGATCGACGGATGCTCGGAACTTCCGTAGGACCGGAATACGAAGATCCCCATGTCGGCCAGCCTGCGGGTGACCGCGTTGGGCACCGTCGACCCGCCGAAGCCGACGGTTTTGAAGTGCGCCATGTGTTCGGGAGTGCAGTCGGGATGGTCCATCAGGCTGGTGACGAAGTACGGCGGGCCGCCGCCGATCGACAGGCCGTGGGTCTCGATGAGCTTGAGCACGTTGCCCGGATCCCACACGTCGGCAAGATCGATCGCCGCGCCTTCGAGCACCGGGATGAGAAACGCGCCCAGCATGCCGATGAAGTGACCGACGGGCGTTGCGGTGAGCTGCCTTCCGCGGTCCGGCGGGTAGTTCGCATGCAGCTGGCGGGTCTCGAAGCCGAGCGTCTGATGGCTGTGGATGACGCCCTTCGGGTCGCTTGTCGTGCCCGAGGTGAAGGCGATCAGCGCTGGGCTGGCCGGATCGGCGGGAATGGTGCCCGCCAGCGGCTCATCGGCCAGCAACTCGTCGAATGTGCTACCGACCAACCCGACGATCGGCACGTCCGCGCACAGGTCCGGTTGGTATTTCATCCGCCCGAACTCCTCGGCGGTGATGAACACCTTCGGCCGGGCGGTTTTCATGATGTGGGTCAGTTCTTTCCGGCCGTAGAAGTGCACGATCGGCACCACGACCGCACCGAGGAACGCCGATGCCCAAAATGCCGCCGCGGCCTCCATCCAGTTCGGCAGCTGCAACGCCACCACATCACCCGGCCCGACGTCGCGCCGGCGCAGCCCCTCAGCCAGCCTGCGCGCCCGCAGTTCGACGTCGGCGAACGTGCCCTCGAAGGGCCGCACGGCCGAGTGCACGACGAAGCCGGTTGCCGGGCTGGCGGCAAGGCCGTCGGCGATCAGATCGCCAAGTGTTTCGGGCCGCCACCACCCCTCGTCCTCATAGCGTTTGGTCAGCTCTACAGGGATTTTTCGCATCGCGCGCCGAGGCACCTCCGTTCAGTCGTGATGCTATTCTCCGCTAGAGAGAATGCCAATGCCGCAGATGGAGAACGACTCGTGGTCGACCTGGAGATGGATGAGGGTTTGGCGGTCATCACCATCGACCGCCCGCACGCCCGCAATGCCATCTCACTGGAGACGATGGACCAGTTCGACAAGGCGCTCGACGGGGCCGAGGGGGCGTCCGCACTGGCCATCACCGGCGCAGGCGATCGCGCATTCGTCTCGGGTGGCGATCTCAAGGAGCTCAGCGCACTTCGTACCGAACGCGAGGCAGGCGCGATGGCATGGCGGATGCGCTCGATCTGCGACCGCATCGCAGGCTTCAGCGGCCCGACCATCGCGGCGCTGAACGGGCACGCGCTCGGCGGCGGCGCCGAGGTGGCGGTGGCGGCCGACATCCGGCTGGCCGCCGACGACATCAAGATCGGGTTCAACCAGGTGACGCTCGAGATCATGCCCGCGTGGGGCGGCGCAGAGCGCCTCGTCGCGTTGGTCGGCTTCAGCAAGGCCCTGCTTCTTGCGGGTACGGGCATGATCCTGACCGCGCAGGAGGCGCAACGCAGCGGGCTGGTCGACCACCTGATCCCACGCGAGTCCTTCGCTGCCGAGTCGCGCAAGATCGCCAAGGCACTGGCCCACCGTCCCGCGGGCGAGATCAAGCGCGTGATGCGCGGCGTCACCACCACCGAGGCCGTCTCCGCCTTTGCGCGGTTGTGGGTTTCTGACGAGCACTGGACCGCCGCCGACAAGGTGATGAAGCGCGACAAGTAAGTCTCCTCGCGCTGAGAAGGCTAGCCGCCAAGCACCCGAATCGGGTTCGTGCCGTCCCACTCAGCCGCGGCGTCGTGGATGAATATCGCGTTCGCAGCCGTTACCTCGGTGAGCTCGGAGATCTCGATGACGGCCGCAGGCGCATTCGGTGGCTCGACGTAGGCGAACCGCACTCCGTAGCCTTCGCCGCCAGACCACACGACTGGCCAGCGGGCCTTGTTCACCTCGCTCATCGTGGCTGCGAAATCCGTTGTCCAGTAAGCCAGCTGGTGTAAGCCTGGGCCATGGGCCGCGAGGAACTCGGTGAAGATGCTCGGCGTGGTATCCAACTGCTGGATCAGCTCGATCTGCATCTCGCCGCTGTTGGCGCAGGCGAGCGACAGCGTGGTCTCACACGGTTCGCCGCGATAGTCGGCGCGCAGGGGCAGGCCGCGGATCACGAACCAGGGGCCGACGCCGAGCTCCAGCCATCCGGCCATCGCCTGGTCCAGATCGGTTACCACGTAACCCATCTGGCGAACCGGACCCGGCAGGGCCGTCATGAGGCGCTCGGATGCACGACGACACGCGGCGGCCCCTGGCCTTTGCGCACTTGCTCGATGGCGCCAGGCACGTCGTCGAGCCCGATGATCCTGCCGATGCAGGGTGACGGATCAAGCCGGCCCTCGGTCACCGCGTTCAGCGTGCCGTACCAGTCTTGGGGATGCGGTCCGCCGCCGAACTGCATCGTCACGCCCCTGTGGGTGGCAGCGGTGCAGTCGATCGTCCCCGCGTCGTACCACCCACCCGCGGAGTACACCCGCGCCATGAACTCGCAATTCTCGACGATACTCTGCAGCAGACCGTTGCGGCCGACACATTCGAAAATGACCTGGGTCGTCTGGAAGTTGTTGGTCCGAAACGTCTCTCGCCATACCTCGTACGGATCGCGCGATGACGGGTCGACCAGGATGTCGGCGCCGAACTTCTTCGCGTAGGCCAGCCGGTCGGCGCTGTAGTCGGACACCACGATCGGGGCGACGCCGCGTGCGGCCAGCGCGGCCACGGTGGACAGGCCGATCGCGCCAGCGCCGATCACCAGCGGCAGCTCGCCGGGCTTGATTCCCGAACAGCGAACGTAGAACTCGCCCACCGCGAAAGCGTCCACCACCGCCACAGAGTCGTTCGGGACGTCGTCGGGCACCTTCCGTGCCATCACCTCCGACACCAGCATCAGCTCACCGAAGGCACCTGGCGCATCCGGATGGTGCCCGATCACGAGCGGCTCCTCGCCGTGCCGGATCATGATCGGCAGGCTGGTGACGCGCGCACCGACCGGGATGTCTCCCGAGCAGTCCGGACCGTGGCCGACGACTTCACCGATGAACTCGTGGCCCATGATGGTGTCCCGGTCGGAGTCCCACACGAACCGGTCGGCCGAGTTCGGATGGTCCATGTAGTGCACGTCGGACGCGCAGATCGCCGCGCTGAGCGGCTTGATCAGCAGTTCGCCCGGCCCGGGCGACGGGTCTGCCGTCTCGCGCACATCCAGCTTCCCGTCACGAAGTACCACCGCGCGCATCTCAGGTCTCGCTCTTGCTCGCGAAATCGATTGAGGCTGCGCTCATCATCTCGACCAACGTGCGACGGTCGACCGTCCATATCTGGGATGCCACCGCCCGGTTGTTCTCGCCGACGACGTGGACGGGCCCGTTGCCGATGTTCTCCGTGATCTCGCGTGCGACGTCCTCCGACAGCATCTGCATCGCAGGGTCGTACCGGATACCCATCCGCTGCAGCGCGGGCGTATATGTCGCGCCGAGAGGTGTGCAGCACACTTCGACGCCGAACTCACGCAGCTCGGCCCAGAGCCCCTCGGCGAAATTGTGCTGAAACGCCTTGACCGCCGAGTAGACCGCCAGGGTCGCCGAGCCCGCGACACAAGCCAGTGATGCGACCAGCACGATGCCGCCCCGCCCGCGATCGCACATGGCGGGCGCGAATTGGTCCACCAGCGCGACGGGGCCGATGCAGTCGAGCTTGATTTGCTTGAGCGCATGGTCGAAGCCGTTTTCCAGGAACGAGGTCGTTCGATCGGTTGCGCCTGCGTTGTAGATGACAAGCCCGATCTCGAGCCCGTCAGTCGCTGCGGCCAACTTCGCCGCCACCTCTGAATCCGTCAAGTCCTGTACAACAGCTCTGGCCTCGACGCCATGGCGTTCGCGCACTCCCGCCGCGACTTCGTCGAGCAGCGCCTCACTACGGGCGATCAGCACGAGATTCAGCCCGCGTTCGGCCAATTGGTCGGCCAGGCTGGCGCCGACTCCCTCAGACGCGCCTGCAATGACGGCCCACGGACCGTAGCGCTGCGCGAAATCATCCGTCACGATGGCGCGCCACCCCCGGTGAGCATCCGCGGAGTGTTGGTGGTGCGACGGCGAATTCGCCATCCGTCGGTGCCGCGCACGAGTTCGTCGTCGTAGTGTCCGATGACGTCGACCCATGGGCCTTTGTCGTCCGGAGTCACCATGAGCACGGCGTGTACGTAGGTGCGTGCGGTCGCCGTGTCGCCGTTGACGTCGATGACGAAGTTCGAGAGTCGGTGATATGTGGGCCCCATCGGGTTGTGCAGCTGTGCGAACAAGTCGGTGAAGGCGTCGGGGTCGGTGAACGTTCCGACCTCGCCGTAGTCGAGGTCGACCTCGTCGGTCCAGCAGCTGCGGAACAGCGCCCAGTTCTTCGAATCGATTCCGGTTGCGTAGCGGATGAGCACGTCGGTGATCGCTGTCCTGTCGGCATCCACACGGGCAGGCTAACCCAATGCCATGGTCTGGACCGCGTGTTCTCTCTGGACGAGAATGTCATTTCCGATTAGTGTCAGCCTGGTGTCGACACCGCAGAAGGCGCTCGCGCCCGAGATCTCAACCTGGCCCGACGAGAGCCCGCAGCTGATCGGCAGCCGCTGCGGTACGTGCGGCGCCACCACCTTCCCCGTCCAGCAGCGCTGCCCCAGGTGCAGTGGCGGCGACATGTCCGATGTGAACCTGCCTCGTCGGGGAACGCTGGTCGCGTGGACGACGCAGGGCTTTCCGCCGGGAGCGCCGTACAAGGGTCCGACCGGCAAGGACTTCGTCCCCTTCGGAGTGGGACTTGTGCAGCTCGACGACGTCATCCGCGTCGAGGGCCGGCTCACCGAGAACGATCCGGAGAAGCTGCAGTTCGGCATGGATGTCGAGCTGACCATGATCCCGTTCACCACCGATGACGAGGGCAACGAGCTCGTCACGTTCGCCTTCCAGCCGGTCTAGAGAGGACGCCATGACCAACGACGTCGCCATCATCGGCGTGGGGCTTCACCCCTTCGGCCGGTTCGACAAGACCGCGATGGAGATGGGCGCCGACGCGATCCAGTTCGCGCTCGAGGACGCGGGTGTCGAGTGGAAGGACATCCAGTTCGGCTTCGGCGGTAGCCATGAGGTGTCGAATCCGGACGCGGTGACCAGGCTGGTCGGCCTGACCGGGATCACGTTCACCAACGTCTTCAATGCCTGCGCGACGGCAGCGTCGGCCATTGCGCAGACCGCCGACACGATCCGACTCGGCAAATACGACATCGGCATCGCCATCGGGTTGGACAAGCACCCCCGCGGCGCGTTCACCGACGATCCGGCAAAGCTGGCACTCCCTCAGTGGTACGCCGAGAACGGCCAGTTCGTCACCACAAAGTTCTTCGGGATGAAGGCCAACCACTACCTCAACAAGCACGGCATCTCCCAGGAGACGCTGGCCAAGGTGGCCGCCAAGAACTTCCGCAACGGCGAGAAGAATCCGAATGCGTTCCGCCGCAAGCCGATCTCCGAGGAGGAGATCCTCAACTCGCCGGTGCTGAACTACCCGCTGACGCAGTACATGTTCTGCGCCCCCGACGAGGGTGCTGCCGCCGTCATCATGTGCCGCGGCGACATCGCGCACCGTTTCACCAAGAAGCCGGTGTATGTGAAGGCCACCGAGATTCGGACCCGCACCTTCGGCGCCTACGAGGTGCATGCGACGTTCGCGCCGCTCGACGAGGATGCCTCGCCGACCGTGTATGCCGCGAAGGCCGCGTACGAGACGGCGGGCATCGGCCCCGACGACGTCGACGTGGCCCAGCTGCAGGACACCGACGCGGGCGCCGAGGTCATCCACATGGCCGAGACCGGGCTGTGCGCCGACGGTGAGCAGGAGAAGCTGCTGGCCGACGGCGCCACCGAGATCGGTGGCACAATGCCCGTCAACACCGACGGCGGGCTGATCGCCAACGGCGAGCCGATCGGCGCCTCCGGGCTGCGGCAGATGCACGAGCTGGTGCGCCAGCTGCGCGGCGAGGCAGGTGACCGCCAGGTGCCCGGCGAACCGAAGGTGGGTCTGGCGCAGGTCTACGGCGCGCCGGGTACCGCGTCGGCGACGATCCTGTCGGTCTGACCGCCGGAAAATCTAGCCCGCGATCGCCGAGCCGACGAAGTAGCTACCGAGCAGGCAGATGCCGATGAGAACGACCCACCCGTCGGTGAGTCGACACAGCAAGGCCGGAGCGTGGCGCACCTCCATGAACTCCCTGAAGATGATGCGCACCTTGATGAGTGCGATGACGATCGCGCTCACGGTGACGACCGTGCTTGCCTTGAGTGTTCCGTTCTGATCGACCGAGTGATCCAGCCAGACGTATACCAGCGTCATCGCCGTCAAGATCGCCCAAACGACAAGAAGCCTCTTATTGAAAGTGGTGCTCACGAATCACCTCACGACGTAGAGCAACGCGAAGATCAGAACCCACAGGAAATCGATTGTGTGCCAATAGGTGGCGCAGGTTTCGACCAGCTGCTGTGATCGCCGAAGCGGACTTGACAATTGATAGATGAGAACGCCAAGCACGACGAACCCGATCAGGACGTGTATGCAGTGGATCGAGGTCAAGAAGAAGTAGTGCTGGAAGAACTCGTTGCTGGTGAACGTGTTTCCCATCCGAATCTCTTTGATCCACTCCAGGATCTTCGACACGAGGAACAGCAGCCCGAAACAGATCGTCAGGTAGGCATTGAGATTCGCCGCCCGGTACGCGCCTGCCCGCGCGGCTTGCACGCAGCGCGCGATCGCCCACGAGCTGAGAAGCAGGGCGATGGTGTTGAAGACGCCTATTCGCAGATCCAGATCGGCTTGGGACTGCAAGTACAGTTCCCGATCCTGGGTCCGCGAGATGAGATAGACCGAGAAGTACCCGGTGAAGAGCAGCGTCTCGAAGAGAACGAACATCCACATGTCGGGCTGACCCGGTATGAACCTCGCCGGCTTCCCTTCGACCTGCTGTGGCACGGAATCCGCACCGGCGACGTTCGTCATCGAACCGCCTCCAGTGAATCCGACTGTGCGGCCTCGTGCTTGCCTGGAAGATCCGGCAGTGGGCCGGTTCCGAAATCCTCGCGTTCAATCATCTTCCGCAACAACACGATGAATACGGCTGTGTAGGCAACGAACACCACCATGTTTATCCACCAGGCGATCGCGCCGTTCCAGGAGAAGGCGCCGCGCTGGAAGATCCACGCGGGCGCGACGACGACTTCGGTCAGCGCGTTGCACAGACTCAGGTAGCCGAACCACTTCGGAAACACGCGGTTCTTGTCGAGCAGGACGGCCACCAGCCAGACAAGGGAGCCGATCATGAATACACCCATGGTCCCGCTGAACGACAAGAACGCGAAATCGTAGAGCCACTGGATCAATTGGGGGTCGCGATCCGGCCGAAGCGCCGCGGCGGTCATCGCGATGGACATCACAAGCATGCCGGGAATTCCGGCGAGCGAATAGATGATCAGGTACGAGTAGGCGAACACCGGGCTCACCGACATCCGCCGCATCGAGTACGCGAGAAGTGCGTTCATCGGCGCGCACATTCCGGCGACAAGAAACACGACGGCGAAGCCGGTGAGAATGCCAAGGCCGTGGTCGTCGAACCATCGCACGACCGTCGGGGTGTCCCACGCCGGGCTCGGCGGCGGCTGCACGCGAGTGACGAAGAAGAACAGCACACCGTAGAGCTGGTAGAAGATCACGATCACCCACCACGCGAACCACAACTCGCGTTTGGGATGGTGCCGAAAGTTCCACATCAACCGGCGCATCCGCGGCCCGGCTGGCGGGTCAGGCACTATGCACGGTTGTTCTGTCGCCCTGCTCATGCATCCACCCTGTTCAGCACGCGCTGTTGCCGAATCGTTTGGCCAAGAACAACTCCCATGACGACGATCCATACCGCAACGGCGACATTCTTGAGCCAGAAGGACAACAGGCCGTCCCAGGCAAGTGGCCCCGTTGAGGCCAGTGCGGTGAACGCGGCGGGCGCCAGCGCCGCGGCGACGAGCAGGTTGAAAACCGCCACCCACGGCCTGAAGACCGGTTGGTCCTGCCGGTCCCAGAAGATCGCGAGAGCCAGCAGAAGGCACTGCGCGATCAAATACGGCACCAGGGTCGTGAAGGTGAGCCAGGCCAGGTCGTTGAGCAACTGGGTCAGTTCGGGTGCGCGATCGGGGCGGAAGGCGCCGAGGAGCCAGAACATGTTGGCGATCAGGAAGAGTGTGGGCGGACCGCCTGCACAGGCGATCAGGCTGTAAGTCAGGATCGGCGTCCGGAATGCCATTCGGCGGATCTGCATCGCCAACAGGATCACGATCGGGATCAGACCTACGCCGAACCAGTTGAACAAGATCATGCTGTATCGGATCCGCGCTGTCTCGTCGCGATAGAAGTTCGCGACCTGCTCAGCGGACAAGTCGGGCGACATCGGGTGCAAGAAGCCGGGAAACAGGAAGAACGCGGCGATCCAGATGATCGCCACCACGGGCAGTGTCCACAGGAGGACCAACTCACCGTCAGTTCGTCTCATCGTTGAATCCTCATCGCGAGTGCCTTTGGTTGCCGATCGGCAACTGGGACGGTAGCCGATCGGCAACTGCACGGTCAATGCCCGGCTACCCTCGTCGTTGTGCCGTTCACACAGCAGGACCGCGGGTTCAATGCGATCACACGCACCGCTGCCCAAACCCGCGTGCTGGACGCGGCATTGGAGCTGATCGTGGAACACGGTGTCAGTGGGACGTCGTTGCAGATGATCGCCGACGCCATGGGGGTGACGAAGGCGGCCGTCTATCGCCAGTTCAAGACGAAGGAAGAGATCGTCATCGCCATCACCGAGCGCGAGATGGGCCGACTGGAGGATGCGCTCGAGGCCGCCGAGGCCCAGGGACATCCCCTGCGGGCGCGGGAAGTCCTGCTCGACAGGATGATCGAACAAGCCATCGACCGCCGCGGCGCTTACAGCATTCCAATGTTCGACCCCGTCATCATTCGCCTTCAAGCGCAGCACGAACCGTTTCAAAGCTTCATCGAACGCCTCTATGCGGCCTTGCTCGGCACAGAGGCTGGTGTCGAGGCGCGCTTACACGCGGCAATGCTGTCGAGCGCGATCAGCGTCGCCGTCATGCATCCGTTGATCGCCGACGTCGACGGTGACACTCTGCGCGCCTACCTGAAGGAGATGACGCGCCGGATGATCGGCCTCACCCAGTGACGGGGGGACGTTGATCTCTGAGCGAGTAGTACGCCAAGGGTGTAGGTAGTCGCCGACCGAGAATTCGGCTCGAAAGCGAGTGCCTGGCTACTCGGTCCGACAGGCGAATTCGCGCCGAAACTTTCGATGTAGAGGCGCCGTCAAGGCGCACATCCCCATCGAAAGGGAAGGCCATGAACACCCTCACGAAGGTTCTCGCAGCATCCGCACTCTCAATCTGCCTGGCGGGTTTCGGCGCGTTCGCGGGCGGCACCGCTGCTCTCGCGGCGCCCGACAGCGGGACGTATGACGATCAGACGGACCTCGCACAGGAGACCTGCTGGGGATCTGTCTCCCTGCCGGTCGCGTGGGAGGTCGGCGACCCCGAATCCGCGGGTTGCGTCCATTCACGCACAGCCTCCCAATGACGATCCTGGCAATCTGACCGTGTTGATCGCCCTGGACCGATACCGTCGGTTGGATGATTCGCTATTCCTGTCGGAAATCTTGTTCTAAAATCCGGAAATGATGTTTCCGGCAGGCTGTGCGACGCTGCGCGCCCGACTGCTCAGCGCAACGGCGGTCTTGGCGATGCTGATGGCAGCCGCCACCGCTGCGCCCCCCGGCGTCGTGCGGGCCGACCCGGCGGATCCGGCTCCCCCGCCACTGCGGCACGTCCAGTACACGGTGTGGACAGAGCAGCCGTACGGCAACGCCGAGATCTACTACCGCGACACCGATCCGCCGAACTGGGCGGAGTACAGCCACAATCCCTATCTCTACAGCCCCAACGTCGAGGCCCAGGTCGGCCCCGACCAGAAGTGGAACCTCGACGTGTATCTGGCCAACCCCGACTCGTGGGCGATGGTCACCACAGGCATCCAGAGCGACTCGACTGCGATGCCGAACTTCCACTGCGTGCTCGCGGTCGACGGCGTCGTCGTCAAGACTGCGCAGGGACCCAAGGGAGCGCTCTGCTCGATCCGCACCTGGTGAGTCGGTCAGCTGTGCGCGGCCGTGACGGCCGCCGCAGAATCGGCCGGCTCCCCTTCAAGCTGGCGCAGCCAGGCCTCGACGAACTCCAGCGTCTCGGCGTGCCCCGTCGACATGCCAAGCGCCGTCTCCATCACGAGGATGCGAGACAGGCTGGTCGCAAACACCGCCCATACGACGGGCGGCACGTCGGTCGCGTCGATGCCGTAGCGCTGCAGCGTCTCGGTGAGCACCTCACGTTCTCTGCGCCGGAACATTTCGCCGTAGCGCGCGAACTCCGCCCTCAGCTCGTCGCGGTGGCTGGCCAGCGCCATGAACTCGACGGTGAACGCCGTGATCCTTGGATCCGAGCTGTATCGCCACAGCGCCCACAGCGGCTGCGCCGACTCAAGCGCCTTGGCCTGCGCCTCGAGCCCCTGCTCGGCTCGCCTGCGAAACACGGCCAGGTACAGGTCGCCCATTGTGCGGAAGTAGTAGTGCACCAACTGGGGCTTGAGCCCCGCCTTCTCCGCGACGCGACGCGACGTCACCGCGCCGTAGCCCTCTTCGAGCATCAACCGCTCGGCGGCGTCGAGCAGCACGGTGCGATTCTTCGCGTCCGGTGCTCCGATCCTGCGCTCCGATGCCATCCCTTTACTTTGCCTTCCTCGCCGCCGACCAGCAGGTTGACCGCCCGAAACGCCGATATTAGCCGCCACCGGGCACGTCGCCTTGACCCTGACCTTAGCGCCATGCTAAGCAGGTGCTCAGCATATTTGCGTCATTCGACGACGATCACGGTTCCGGCCCGGGAGGCACGCATTACATGACCACAGACTTTGATTCGGTGGACTACTTCACTGATCCGTCTCTCGTGCCGGACCCACACCCGTATTTCGATCATCTGCGGACGAAGGACGCGGCCTGCTGCCCCATCAACCACGGGGTGCTGGCCGTCACCGGCTGGGAAGCGGCCAACGCCGTCTACAAGGACACCGAGAACTACTCGTCGTGCGTCGCGGTCGCAGGCCCGTTCACCCCGATCCCGTTCACCCCCGAGGGCGACGACATCTGCGCACAGCTCGTAGAACACCGCGCGGAGATCCCAATGTTCGAGCACATGGTCACGATGGACCCGCCGTATCACACCGACGCGCGTTCGCTGCTGAGCCGGTTGCTGACGCCCAAGCGGCTCAAGGAGAACGAGGACTTCATGTGGCGGCTGGCCGACCGCCACATCGACGAGTTCATCGCCGACGGCAAGTGCGAGTTCCTCGCTGCCTACGCAAGGCCGTTCTCGCTGTTGGTGGTCGCCGACCTGCTTGGTGTTCCCGAGGAGGACCACGAGGAGTTCCGCGAGGCGTTCGGCGCGCAGCGGCCCGGTACCAGCATCGGCGGGCTCGACCACGAGCCGATCGCGGCCAATCCCCTGGAGTGGGCCGACGAGAAGTTCTCCCACTACATCGAGGATCGCCGCAAGAACCCCCGCGACGATGTGCTGACGGGCCTGGCCACCGCGCTCTACCCCGACGGGTCGACGCCCGAGGTTGTCGACGTGGTTCGCACCGCCACCTTCCTGTTCGGCGCGGGTCAGGAGACCACAGCCAAACTGCTCAGCGCTGCGCTGCGGGTGCTCGGCGACCGGCCCGACATTCAACAGCAGCTGAGAGAGGACCGCACCCTCATCCCCGTGTTCATCGAGGAGAGTCTGCGGATGGACAGCCCGGTGAAGAGCGTGTTCCGGATGGCGCGCAAATCGACGACGCTTGGCGAGACCGTCGTGCCCGCGGGCACGACGGTGATGGTCAGCCCCGGCGCCGCCAACCGCGATCCCAACCGATTCGACCAGCCCCACGAGTTCTCACTCGACCGCAAGAATGTGCGCGAGCACATCGCATTCAGCCGCGGCATCCACTCCTGCCCCGGCGCACCGCTGGCGCGGGTTGAGGGCCGGGTCAGCATCGAGCGGATCCTGGATCGGCTGGTCGACATCTCGATCGACGACGAGAAGCACGGCCCGGCCGACGCGCGCGCCTACAACTACGAGCCGACATTCATCTTGCGGGGGCTGACCGAGATCAACATCAGGTTCACCCCGGCGCAGTGAGCGTTACAGGTCGCCGCGCTCCCAGCGGGTGGCGCCGTTCTGGGCGACGCAGGTGAGGAAGAGACCGTCTGGGGCCTGGGCGACGTCGCCGTCCTGCCCGAAGCAGTAGTCGCCTTCGAGTTTCACGCCGTGCATCTCGGGTGCCCGGAACCACCGCGAGTCATATCTGCGCGGCGACCCGCAGAACACCAGCCGGCCCCAGTCGGTGACGCCGAACGCCCAATACGTGGAGTTGCCACAGTACGAGCCGAGCACGACGTTGGGCTGGATGCCCGGCGTGCAATCGGGGTAGTTGCACTCGGGTGCAGCCGGCGGAACCGGCTCGGCTGCCGCGGGCGGCGCGGCGGTCAGCAGGCCCGCAGTCATCAACCCAGCGAGCACCGCAACGACAGATCGCACACTGTCATTCTCACATACGGCGGGAACGAAATTCTCCCTTTTGGAGAGCATTGCTCTGGGGGGCGTTAGGCTGATCGCTATGCGCGCAGTGGGTGTCATCGGCGGCGTCGCGGCGACAGCGATCGCCGTGCTCGGAAGCCTAGGCGTTGCGCCTGCGGCGCACGCCTCGAATTTCGGGATTGAGCTCAACGGCACCTGGCGTGTCATGAGCAACGGCGAATGGGCCAGGACGAATCAGGTCCTCATCGACGAGAAGGTCGTGATCCAGAACTGGACCATCTCCTCCAGCTGTGTGAGCCCGCTCGAATGCACCGGAACGGTGACCAGCGACCAAGGCTGGACCGCCCCCATCAACTTTGTCAAGGTGTACTGGATCGTCAACCGCGACATCCCCAGCTGGGCGCCGTGCCCCGACGGTACCTTCGCCACCGGCCACGACAAGTGGACGGTCTGGGGAATCAACCCCACCGTCAACGAGCGCGACCTGAAGATCACCGACCTTCTCGCCGGCCACCAGATCACCGAAACCGACAGCGGTGCCTGCGGCATCAACAAGCCCCTCGACATCGAGATACCCGTCAGGATGGAGCGGATTTCCTAACCGCCCCTGCCTCCGCGCCTCCGCGGACGGCGATTAGATCGGGAGCAGGTCTTTCCACGACTTCGGCGCGCCCCCAGCTGCCAGATTCTTCACCTGCTGCAACTGACCGTCTGGCGTGATGTACTCGCCGGTGTTCGGGTCGTAGTGCGCAGTCGCCACCGTAGGTCCGCCAGCTTGCCCAGAAGCATTGCCGTTGAACGCACTTGGCGCAGCCGGGACGGCCCCGTCGCCAGGAAGCGGTACGACGGCCGCGTCGCCGGGCGGCGTTGCGACGGGTGGCGCAGCCGCAGGTATCGGTTCTCCGTTCAGCGAGTTCCCCGGCGGCGGCGGAGGCGCGGCAGGGCCCTGGACAAACGGAGCCTGCAACGGTCCCGGTGCAGGGCCGAGCGGGACAGGCGCACCCGGTGGCGGCGCGTCGGGAGGCGCTCCTGCCGGGACAAACGCCACCACCCCTGGCGGCATGGGCGTGCCTTCGACAGGCGCGTGGATCCGGTCGTTGAAGTCGACACGGTCGTCGAGCGGGATGCCTTGGGCGACAAGATTCGGGTCGAATGGATAGGGCCCGATGTAGTGCTGGCGGATCGCCGTCGGCTGGAAGCCCCTCGGGTCGTTGCAGAGTTCGACCGTTGGAGCCCGCTTACCCGGGTGTCCCATGCACGGATAGTTGCGGGCACCGCGAACCGAGATCGGCGAGTCCTGTGGCAGCTTGCAGTAGAGCCCGTCTGGTGTGTCGATCACGGTCTCGTCGGCCGGATTGCGCCACTGCGACGGAGGAAGGAACCCGACCGTGCACGGCGGCGGGTCGCTGATGGTCAGCGCGAAGTCACCCGACGGCAGACCCGTGGGGTTGTTCTTGGGAAGACCGAAGGACTGCTGTGCCGCGATGATTCCGGGGAAGATCACGAGGAGCTGTTCCAGTGACGGGTTGTACGTGACAAGGATCTGACCAATTGTGGTGAGGTTCGCCAGCAGGATCGGCAGAGTTGGCTTCACCTGCTCCAGCAGCGACGAAACCTCCTGCGCGAAGCCGGGTCCGCGTTGCAGGATCGAGCGCACTTCCGGATCGTTCTGCGCGATCTGTGCAGTCACACCCGAGAGACTGCGCGCCCACGTCCGAATCTGCTCAGCGGTCTCCGCCTGCGAATCCAGCAGCGGCCCACTGTCATCGATCAGCCCCCGCGTCTGGTCGGATACGCCGTTGATGTCACTCGACAACTTCGCCGCGGAGTCGACCAGCGACTGGAAATCCGGGCCTGCGCCGTTGAACGCCTTGAACGATTCGTCGAGCAGGTCCGAAATCCTACCCTCCGGAATGCTGTCCACAAGTGAGCTCACTTGATCGAGCATCGGACCGACCTCTTGCGGGATGGTGGTGTTGTCCTTTTCGATGACCGAGCCGTCGGAGAGGAACGGACCGGAATCCGTGCGCGGACGCAGGTCCACATATTGCTCGCCGACCGCCGACACGCTGCGAACCTCGGCCTGCAGGTCCGCGGGAACCTTCGGCGACGTGTCCAGCGTCAGCGTTGCCTCCGCGCCGTTATCGGTGAGCTTGACATCGGTGACCTTACCGATCTGCACACCGCGGTAGGTGACGTTGGAGAACCTGTACAGTCCGCCCGCCGCGGGCATTTCCATCTTCACGTCGATCTTGCCGATGCCCAGCAATGTGGGTACCTGCATGTAGGCGAACAGCATGACGGCCACGCCAACGATCGACGCAATCGTGAAGATAATCAACTGGTTTCGGACGAAACGCGTCAGCATCAGCCACCGCCTCCCGGCGCAGGAGGTACGTCGGGCGGTGCGGCGGCGGGCTCCGCGGGCGGTGGCGGTGCGTCCGCACCGAACGGTCCCGCGAAGATCGACGATGTAGGGCCGGCCTGGTTTTGGATCATCTGCGGTGCCGTCGGCGGCGGAGCAACCGGCAACACCGGCCCGAGGATCGGCGGTGGCGCGCCGTCCGGCGACGGCGGAGGTGCAGGCAGGGCCTGATCCGGTGGTGGTGCGACACCGACCGATATCGGGTTGTACGAATAGTTCAGGTAATAAGGATCGCCTGGCGCCGGAATGAGTTTGGCGTTCTCGTCACCCCACCGGGTGCCGAGCAACAACGTCTTCTTCAACCGTGGATAGGTCAGGTCGAAGACGGCAACCAGGTTGATGTAGTCACCGCGGGTGATGGTGTCGGCGAAGCCTGGCCCGTACGGGAACGCCGTAGCCCAGATCAACGCAGACGACAAGTCCGGGCCGATGTCGACCAGCGCCTTGAGGGCCGGTTCCAGGCTCTTCAAATCGCTGACCAGGTCGTCACCGGCGTCGTTGACCAGACCTGTTGCGGTATCGCTGAAAACCCCCAACTTCTTCAGTGCAGTCGTCAGCTGGGGCCGTTGCTTGATCAGCACGTCCAGTGCGGGCGGGATGTCCTTGAGCGCGCGCTCGATCACATCGCGCTGCCCGGCGAAGGTACCGGCAACCCGGTTGAGCTGTTGGATGGACGCGACGATGTTGTCGCGTTGGGCATCGAGGACGCCGACGAAGTTATCCAGCCGGGTGAGCAACTCGCGGATCTCGGGTTCACGCCCGCTCAGCGCGGCACTGAAGTTGTGGATGATGTCGCCGATCTGACCGAGTCCGCCACCGTTGGCGACGGTCGACAGGGACGACAACGTCCGCTCAGTGGACGGATACGTAGACGACTCGTTCAAGGGGATGGTGGAACCGGGTTTCAGTTGGCCGCTTGGCTTTTCGCCCAGCGGCGGATTGAGCGCCAGATGCATCGACCCCAACAGACTGGTCTGTCCCACAGTGGCAACGGCATTGGCGGGCACGACGACATCGGGCTTGACCGATATCTCCACGTCGGCGTGCCAGTTGTCGACGGTCATCTTGCCGACACTGCCGACGACAACGTCGCTCATCAACACCGGCGAATTCGACTCCAGCGTCCCGACGTTCTGGACCTCAACGTGGTATGTAGCGGCGTCAGAGCCCCGGCCGACCGCACCGGGCAGCGGCAGGGAGTTCAGGCCCTGAAAGGAGCACCCCGTCATCGTCAGCGCGACGCAGGAGCCGACGACGACCAGCCATCTTGTCCGACGAATCATGGTGACGGTGTCCCTTCCGCAGGCAACAGCGGTGCGTTGGGGTCCGGCGGCGGTGGCACCGCGGTCTGCGGAAGCAGCATCCCCTCGACGGTCGACCCTTGGGCAGGCACGTTGGAGATGATGTGCGGCTCGACCAGGGGTGGCGCGTTGGGGATCAACGCCGGGCTCGGGGTGGACGGTGCGTCGTTGCCGAGCGGAGGTGCATACATGCCCCGGTAATCGTTCGGCGGCCCGTTCCAGCCAGGAGGCGGCGGTATGTCACCCGCGCCGGTGTAGGCCGACACCGTCGGCGGCGGCTCGGGCGCGTCGCCCGGTCCTGCGCCGCCGGGTGCCAGCTTTGGATCGGTGTAGATGATCCGGTCGGGATTGATTGCCGGACGCAGGTATTGGTTGATCGGGAACGGGATGCCGTTGAAGTTCGCGAGCCGCAACGCCGGGCCGAGGTATTGCGCGCACAGCTTCGCCGTTTCGGGTGCGGTGGTGTTCTCGACGGCGCCGATCATCCCGCAGATGGCCTGCACCGGGTTGGAGAAGTTCACGAACGAGAAGGCGCCGGTCACCGAACCGCCGTTCGGGTAGTAGATGTTGTTGAAGTTGGCAATGGCGTTGGGCGTGATGTGAAGAACGTTCTCGAACGCCATCTTGTTGTCGACGACGACCTGGGTCAGATTGCCCAGCCGCTGAATCTGCTCGGCGGTCTCGTTGCGGCTGCCCGCAACGAAGCGCTGCACCTCGCCGAGCGCCGTGGACAGATTTGTCAGCGCGGCGTCGAGGTCGGACCTGTTGTCGTTGAGGACACTGCTCAGAGTCGCGAGCCGGTTCTCGAAGAGAACGATCTGCTCTTTGCTGTCACGCAGCGCGCTTACGAAGGTCTGCAGGTTCTTGATGATGTCGACGATGTTGCCGCTGCCTTCGGCGAATATTCGCGCGACGCCGGACAGCTGCGCCAGTGTCTCGCGAAGCTTCTCGCCGTTACCGCCCAACGCGTTCGCGGCGCTGTCGATGAACCGGGAAGTAGAGGTACCCGAGACTCCGCCCTGCCCGCCTTCCTTGGGGCCCAATTCGGTTGCCAGACGCATCAACTGGGTCTTGACGTCATCCCACTCGACGGGGACGGCGGTACGGTCGGCGGGAATCACTCCGCCGTCGCCCATCTTCGGCCCCTCATTGTTCCGGTAGGCGGGCGTGAGCTGGACGTAGCGGGCAGCGACCAGGTTCTGGGCCACGATGATGGCCTTTGCGTCGGCGGGGACCGGCACATCACGGTCGACCTTGAGGGTCATCTTCGTCTGCGTGCCCTCCGGCGTGATCGCATCGATCGTACCGACCTTCACACCCGATACCCGGACTTCATCTCCCGGATAGACGGCCGTTGCGCTCGTGAAGTACGCCGTGATGGTGCTCGGCCCGAAGAACACTTGGCGGACCAGGAACGCCACACCGGCAACCAGCGCGACGGCTAGGGCGATGGCGGCGATGGTGACCAAAGGTTTACGGCGCGGGTTCACCGGGGTCTCCATCGTTCGGCAGGTCTCCTGGCTGAGGGATGCTGTTGACGGGGAACGGCAGCTCGGCGCGCGGTCCGGCGTTGTCGGGTGGCTGGCCCGCGTTCACACCGCGCCTGAAGCCGAACGCGTAGTCCATGAACGGCTGAAGGAGCTGTCCGAACACAAGGTTCGGCACCAGCGCGTTGTAGTACGCGCCGTTGGACACGATTTCGCCCTGTGTCAGATAGTATTTCGCGGCACCGGGCAGCACCGCAGCCAGGGCATCCCGGTTCTTCTCCAGCATCGCAGTGACATCGTTCAACCGCCTCAGTGTGGGCGCCAGCTCTTTCTCGTTGTTGGCGACCAGGGTGGAGAGTTCGCGAGAAACCGCCGCCGTGGCGGCAAGCAAGCTGGTGATCGCGTACCTGCGGTCGTTGAGCACCCCCAGCAGGTCGTTGGAGTTGAGGATCAGCTCGTTGATTCCCTGGGTGCGGTCGAAGAATATCCCCGAGACGTCGCCGGCGGTCTTGAGCAGCTCGGCCAGACTCTCGTTGCGGTTGTTGAGGGACCGCGACAGCCGCGCCACGCCGTCGAAGGTCGGGCCCAACTGCGGAGCGACTTGGTCGAGTGTCTCCGACAGCGTATCCAACGACTGGTTGAGCGACTCGGTGTTGGTGCCAGCGGTGTTGGAGGTGAGTTCGCTGACCGCATCCGTCAACGAATAGGGCGAGGTGGTCCGCGAGACCGGGATCACCTGACGGGGGTCGAGCGTGCCGCTACCTTCCGACTTCAGCGCCAGTACCCTTTCACCGAGCAGTGATCCAGTCTGGATGTGCGCAGAGGTATCTGATCCCAGTGCGTACTTTCCCGCGATGGTGAAGCGGACTAGCGCATCGCCGTTCTGTAGTGAAATCTTGTCCACCGTACCGACTTTGATGCCGGACACCGTCACGTCGTTGCCCTCGCTCAGCCCACCCGCCTCAGAGAAGAGCGCCTGGTAACGCAGCGACGTCGCCCACTGCGCCAGTCGCTCGGGCTGCAGCCCGATCGCGATGACGAGGATGGCCAGGACAACGCCGATGATGCCTGTCCTGACGAGGTTGTTTCCGCGATACTTCTGCATCTACTCTTCCCTGCACCTTCCCGTTTCCTGCTTGATCCATGGGAAGACCACGGTCCTGCCTTGCAGGTCGCTCGCACGCACGGTGACCGCGCAGATGTAGTAGGGGAAGAACGCGCCGTACGAGCCCACCCGCGCGAGCTTCTTGTAAATGCCCGGCAGACGCTGGAGGGTGGCTTCGAGGCGGTCCTTATCGTTGTCCAATATCGGCGCTAGCTTGTCCAGCTGGTCGATCGTGCCGTCCAGCGGTGGGTTCGCCCGGCCGAGCAGGTCCGCCAGCGACGTTGTGCCGTTGTTCAACGATTCGATCGCGGTGCCGATGGGATCGCGGTCCGCCGACAGCCCGGAAACCAGCTTCTGGAGCCGGTCGATCGCGCCGCCGAACTGGTCACCATCCTTGGACAGCGTGACGAGAGTGGTCTTGAGGTCCTCGATCAACTGCTCGATTACCTGGTTGTTGTCGGCTAGTGAGTTCGTAAACGACGACGACTTCGAAAACAGCGATTCGAGGGTTCCACCTTGGCCCTGCAGTATTTGGATCAGTGACCCGGTGAGTGCGTTGACGTCCTGCGGATTCAGGCCCTGGATAACGGGTTTGAGACCGCCGAGCAGCAGGTCGAGATCGAGTGCCGGCGCGGTACGGTCCTTTGGTATCTGTGCACCGGCGGGAAGGATTTTCGTCGCATCCGCGGGAGAATCAACGAGTTCCATGTAGCGATCCCCGACGAGGTTGAGATAGCGGATCGCAGCCTTGGTTCCGGTGGTCAGCTTGATGCTGCGGTCGGTGTCGAACTTGACGAGGACATTCTTGTCAGCCTGAAGCTGCACGTCCCCGACGGTGCCGACTCGAATGCCGGCGATCCGCACGGTGTCCCCGGCTTTCAGCCGCGACGCGTCGGCGAAAACTGCCGAATAACCGTTCGTCGCGCCGGTTCTCGTCTGATTGAAAACCAGGAACAAGAATACGGTGAGCAGCGCCATCACCAGCCCGAAGGCAGTGAACTTGATGAGTGTGCCTGTTGATCGCGTCATCCCGGCTGCCCGATCTGTGCGGTGTTGCGCGGCGGCCCGTCGAGCGGGCCGAACAGCCACTGCTTGAGCGCATCTGAGTTCAGCAGGATGCCCTGGTTCCCGTACCTCGCCGGGTTCGAGCCGACGTCACCGGCGACGAATGGCGGCACGAAGTTGGGGGGTAGCTCGGGCAGCCCAAGGGCCTCGCAGTAATTCGCGCCACCACTTTTGGCCGCCACCTTCGGCAGGTCGCCCGGGTATCGATACCGCTCGACTCCCATCGTCAGGCCGGACGAGGTGATGATCGACGAATACTGCGGCGGCGACTTCGCAAACGGCACAAGGCCGCCGAGGCCGCAGCGAAGCGAGTCGTGGTACTCAGCGAGCAAGCCGGTCGTCGGCACCAACAGATGCGCCACATCGGTAAGCCCCTGCCGGTTGGCGTCGACGACCTCGTTGCCGAGGTCAGCCAGACCGATTGCGCTGACCAGGAACTCATCGAGATTGTGCTGCTGATCGACGAGGGAATTGCTCAGTGTTGTCGTGTTCTGAATGGTCGAGATGAGATCCGGTGCCGCGTCGCCGTAGGCGGTGAACGTCGGCACGGACGCCTCGATGTCGTGTGAGAGGTTGGGCAGGCTCGGCTCGATCTTGGCCAATAGCGCGTTGAAGTCGACCAGCGTCTGGCCGAACTTCTCACCGCGACCGTTGAACGCCGTCGCGATGGCGCCGAGTGTTTCATTGAGCTTCGCCGGGTCGATCTTGTCGAGCACCGCAACCAGCTGCTGGAAGACCGTGTTGATCTCAACGGTCACGTGCTGGCTCTGAATCACCTGGCCCTCGTGCAACTTCTGCGGGGAGGGGTCCGGCGGGGGTTTGAGCTGGACGAACTTCGAGCCGAAGACCGTGCTCGACGTGATGTCGATGAGGACGTTGGACGGGATGAGTTTCAGCTGCTCGGGATCCATCGCAAGGTGCAGGACGGCCGTTCCGTCTGCCCGGTTCTCGATCCTGTCCACCTTGCCGACCTGAACGCCGCGCATCTTCACCTTGGCGTCGGGATCCATCACAAGGCCAGCACGCTCCGAAACGACGCTCACCGGAACGGTTTCGGTGAAGGTCCCGCGGAACAGGCCGACGGCGAGCGCGAAGATCAACAGGATCGCCACGACGAGGCCAACGCCCGCCAGCGGGCGCACCGCACTACCTTTCATCGACTGGTGTCCCCTATCCCGACAGGTTGAAGTTGCCGTTGGCGCCATAGATGGACAGCGAGACCAGCAGCGTCACCGACACCACCACGATCAGCGAGGTGCGCACCGCGTTGCCCACCGCCACCCCGACCCCCGAGGGCCCGCCGGTGGCGAAATAGCCGTAATAGGTGTGGATCAACAGGATCGTGATCGCCATCAACACCGCCTGCAAAAACGACCACAACAAGTCGATCGGGTTGAGGAACGTGTTGAAGTAATGGTCATAGAGCCCACCAGACTGACCAAACAACACCACCGTGGTGAACTGGCTGGCCACAAACGACAAGATCACCGCGATCGAATACAACGGAGTGATCGCGATCATCCCCGCGATGATGCGGGTGGACACCAAATACTCGATCGGACGGATCGCCATCGACTCCAACGCGTCGATCTCCTCGTTGATCCGCATCGCCCCCAACTGCGCAGTCACCCCCGCACCGAACGTGGCCGCCAATCCAATACCCGCCACCACCGGGGCGCTGATCCGCACATTGATAAACGCCGCCAAAAACCCCGTCAACGCCTCAATACCGATATTGCCCAGCGAGCTGTACCCCTGCACCGCCAACGTGCCGCCCGCCGCCAACGTCAAAAACCCGACGATCACCACGGTGCCGCCGATCATCGCCAACGTGCCCGCACCCATAGAAATTTCGGCGATCAGCCGCACGATCTCCTTACGGAAATGCACCCCCGCATGCGGGATACCGCCCAACGCCTTGCCGTAAAACAACACCTGATCGCCGATCCGGGAGAAAAAATCCACCGGCCGACGCGCCTCCCGGAACACCCGGGGATAGGTAGCCCGCAACGCCATCGCGTGATCCCCTGCCCTATCCCGTGGTCATCCGGATACCGATCGCGGTCACGATCACATTGATCACAAACAACGCCATAAACGCATACACCACCGTCTCGTTGACCGCGTTACCCACCGCCTTGGCGCCCCCACCACTGATCGTCAACCCCCGATAACACGCCACCAACCCCGCGATCAGACCAAACAACGCCGCCTTCACACACGAGATGATCACCTCAGGAACACCGGTCAACAACGTGATCCCCGCAGCGAACGCACCCGGATTCACATCCTGGATGAACACCGAAAACATGTAGCCACCCAAAATCCCGATGATCACCACCAGACTGTTGAGCAACAACGCCACCAAACCCGACGCCAAAAACCGTGGAGTCACCAACCGCTGCACCGGATTAATGCCCAACACTTCCATCGCATCAATCTCTTCACGGATCGTGCGCGACCCCAAATCCGCACACATCGCCGTCGACCCCGCACCCGCCACGATCAACACCGTCACCAACGGCCCGATCTGGGTCACCGCACCAAACGCCGCACCCGCACCACTGAGATCGGCAGCACCCAACTCACGCAACAAAATATTGAGCGTAAAACTCACCAACACCGTAAACGGAATCGCCACCAACAACGTCGGCGCCAACGACACCCGCGAAATAAACCAACACTGCTCCAAAAACTCCCGCCACTGAAACGGCCGCTTAAAAACAAACCGAACCGCATCAGCCGACATCGCAAACAACCCACCAATAGCCTGCATCGGGCCCGACAGGTTCTTGCCGATCGTGATGCCTGGAGACCACCTATCTGCCACGGGCAACCGGTCCTTCCAGAATCGTGACCGCAGACACCGCAGTCGGACCGCCAAGATTGTGCGCCAGGCCGATTCGCGCGCCGTCGACCTGGTTGACGGCCTCGCCCCGAAGCTGCGCGAAGAGCTCGACGCACTGGGCCACACCGGTGGCGCCCGGCGGGTGGCCCTTGGCCTTCAATCCGCCGCTGGTGTTCACGGGCAATGCGCCGCCGATGGTCGTTTCCTCCGCCTCGAGAAGCTTGTAGGCCCCGAAACGCTCGGCGAAGCCCAGATCTTCATAGCTGATCAACTCGATGCCGGTGAAAAAATCGTGAACTTCCGCGACGTCGACATCGGATGGTGTCATACCCGCCATCGAAAATGCCTGTTTGGCGGCGCGCACCGAAGCGGTGAATGTCGTCAAGTCCGGTTTGTGCTGATGCATGACGGAGTCCAACCCGATGCCGACACCACGGATCCACACCGGCCGGTCGGTGAATCGGTCGACAACGTCCTCGGCGGCGATCACCAGCGCGGCGGCGCCGTCGCTCGGCGGTGCACAGTCATAACGCCGGAATGGCGTGACGACCGTCGGCGCCGACATGGCCTGCTCGATGGTGATCTCGAAGCGCAGTCGGGCCTTCGGGTTGTTCACTCCGTGCCGGTGGTTCTTCACCGCCACCATCGCCAGGTGTTCCTCGGTGGCTGGAGACTCGTGCAGGTATCGCGCAACGTGCAGTGCGAAGCCGGCGGGAGACACCAGACCGAGCGGGTAGTCCCACGCCATGTCGCGGGCCATCGCCTCCCACTCCCAGAGCATGTCCGCCGACGTCGTGTCGCGCAGCTTGTCGGCGCCCATCACGAGGGCGACGTCGAACGCGCCCGAGGCAACCCCGAACAACGCGTTGCGGACGGCGTCGTTGCCGGTCGCGCACGAGTTCTCCACTCGGGTCACGAGCAGGTCGGGCAACCCGAGCGAGTCGGCAAGGATGCCCGACGGGAAACCGTCGGCGGTGCCCATCGCCCCGAACCAGGCAGCCTGCAGGTCCGACTTCTGCAGACCCTTGTCGACGCTGGCGGCGCAGTCGGCGAACGCCATCGGCAACAGGTCTTTGATGCCGAGCGCGAAGTGCTCGCCGAACGCCGTCATACCGGCGCCAACGATCGCGACGTTCCTCATGCCTCGGCTCCCGCTCGTCCCCTGCCCTGCGGGCGTGGGCCCACCGGGCCTCGCTGCGCTGCGATCCTCACTCGCGCTCGCCTTCGGGTCCTCATGCCGCCGCAGCTTCCGGCTCAAACGCATAGCCGTAGTCCGGCACTCCGGACCGCACCGCGACGCGGCGCAGCGCCATTCGACCACGGTCGCCGATGCCGACCGTGCCCGGCCGCGCCCCTGTCACCTTCACGAGTGCGCGAACCGCCACACCGTCCAGTTCGACGATCACCAGGGAGTACGGCGTGCGCAGCCCGGGAACCGGAATGTGCACCGTCGTCTCGGTGTAGACGGTTCCGGTTCGGGGCAGCGGCACCAATTCGTACCGGGTGGCAAGGCTGCCGTCGTCGGAGACGCGGTACCTCGGCGGGAAGTCCAACTGCTCGGAGTCCGCGAAATATCCTGCCTCCCAACGAACTTTGGCCTCGAAGGCTCGTTCGTA
Source organism: Mycolicibacterium stellerae (assembly GCF_003719305.1). Classification (GTDB taxonomy): domain Bacteria; phylum Actinomycetota; class Actinomycetes; order Mycobacteriales; family Mycobacteriaceae; genus Mycobacterium; species Mycobacterium stellerae. Next base: position 144,362 of record NZ_RARC01000004.1, on the reverse strand, counting down.
GGCGGCCAGCGAGATTGGGATCTCGACGTCGGCGATGAAGCGGCCGTCGGGCAGAGGGCGCGCGGCGGGCTCGCGGCGATGGATCGGCGCCTTGCCGCCCGCAACCGTGATACCCGACAGGATGGCCTGCTCGACCGCGACCAACGGCCCGGTTGCCCCCCGCTCACTCATACCCGCAAGAGCGAACAGGCTCGAGCTCGCGCCGGTCGTCGGCAGCACCGGTGGATTCTCCCTGCACAGGTCGCTGGCGCGCTGATGATCGATACCCGCCACCGCCGCCGGGGTGTCCAGCCATGCGGCCTCCAGCGAGGCGATCAATCCCCGCTCGTGCAACAGGCGCGGGTCGCCGTAGTCGTGCACGGCGCCGGTGGTGTTGCGGGTCCGCACCGGCAGGCTTCGCGATACCCGCGCCGCGGTCCGGATCTGCAGCCCGTGGTCGGCGGTGATAATGGCTGCGGCGCCTGCGGGATCCAGGTCCGCGCCGATGATCATCGTCCTCGGCCGTGCCGAGCTGACGGCGTCGACCGTGGCGGGCGCGCCGCCGAGCCGCTCGTCCACTTCGAGCTCGGGGTCGAGCCCGAGCCCGGCCAACAACACCGCGGCGTTACTGCTCTCCAGCAGCGGCATGTCACGGCTGACCAGGACGACGCGCTCGACGGCGTCACCTGAACTCAGGGCGGCGCGGCCCGCCTCCACCGCAAGGGTGATGGCGTCCTCGTCGTCGCCGACCACCCGGTGCCGGGGACCTCCCCAGCACGGCAGGTAGGTGCCGATCGAAGCGACGTAGGGCATGTTGTCCTTCGCAATCTAGGTGACGGCGCCGGCCGTTTTGAGCTCGATGATGCGGTCCCAATCCAAACCGAGTTCCAGCAAGATTTCGTCAGTTTGCTCTGCAAACGCCGGCGCGGGACCGGAATGGGGTGCGGTGACATCAAACTGCACCGGATTCGCCACCAATTCGAGCTCACCGGCCTGCACGAGATACTCGTTGGCCCGGATCTGTGCGTCCTCGACGGCCTGCAGGGTGTCTTGCACCGGCGCCCACGGCCCTAGCAGTGTCGCGAACCGCTCGCTCCACTCCGCCAGCGGCCGTTTGGACATCGCCGCGGTGAGAATCTCCGCCGCCGCCGCGGTGTTCTCGGCGATCGACTCAACGGTGGCGAACCGTGGATCGTCGGCCAGGTCGTCGAGGTCCATGTGGTTGCAGACATCGGCCCAGAACTTTGTCGGCTGCATCATGACGAACGAGATGTAACGCTCATCGGCGGTCGCATACAGACCCACAAGCGGGTTGATCGGCGAACCGTGCACCCCCGGCGGGAACGCCTCCATCCGCTGGCCGAGGTGCTTGGTCAGCGCCACGGTGTGGCCCAATGACCAGAACCCGCTGCCCAGCAGCGAGACGTCGACGATGGACGGCTCACCGGTGCGCTCTCTCTTGAGAAGCGCGGCCGCGATACCGCCGGCGAGGTTGGTGCCGCTGATGGTGTCGCCGTACGCCGGACCGGGCGGCCCGATCATCCCGGGCATGCCCGGCGGGGTGATGGTGGCCGCGGTTCCTGCACGGCACCAGAAGGCGGTCATGTCATAGCCGCCCTTCACCGATTCCTCACCGCGCGGGCCCAGTGCACTGCCCCTGGCGTAGATGATCTTGGGGTTCACAGCGCGGATGTCGTCGACGTCGATGCCGAACTTCGTCCGGTGCGCAGGCAGAAAGCTGGTCAGGAAGACATCGCTGCGCCGGGCGAGTTCGTAGAGCACTTCCTTGCCCTCGGGCACCGACATGTCCAGGCCGATGCTGCGCTTGTTGCGATTGGCGTGCTCGATGTTGGGGTTGGGGTCACCCTCGACCCGCAACAAACCGGTCTGGCGCAGACCGCGCTGCGGGTCGCCGGTGATCGCGTGCTCGACCTTGATGACGTCGGCACCCCATTCGGTCAGCACGGCGCCCGCCGACGGGACGAAGCCGTACATGGCGACCTCGAGAACGCGGATTCCGTCCAGAGGAGCGCTCATCAGTACTGTCTCCTCTTCGCGCAAGCGTCCCCCGCAAGCGGGCGGTGCCCCCACATCAGCCGACCACCGTCGCGATCGTCTTGCGCTCGAAGAACTCCTCGAGCCCTGCGGCGCCCATCTCCCTGCCGATACCCGACTGCTTGTAGCCACCGAACGGGCTGTCGGGCGCGAAGAACATGCCGCCGTTGATCGAGAGGCTGCCGGTACGGATGCGGCGCGCCACCGCGATGGCGCGGTCCTCGCTGCCGAACACGGCACCGGACAGACCGTAGATGGAGTTGTTGGCGATGCGCACGGCGTCGTCGTCGTCCTCGTAGCGGATCACGACGAGCACCGGCCCGAACACCTCATGCTGGGCGATCTCGCTGTCCGGGTCGACGTCGGTGAGAAGCGTTGGCTTGTAGAAGAATCCAGGGCTCACCTTCTCGCCACCGGTGACCAGCGTCGCGCCCGCCTCGACGGCGCGTTTGACCATGCCGTCGACCTTGTCGCGCTGCTTCTCGCTGATCAACGGGCCCGTGTAGGTGCCCTCTTCGGTGGGGTTGCCGTAGTTCACCACCCCGAAGTTGTTCCTCAACTTCTCGACGATCTCGTCGTGGTGTGCGCTCGGCACCAGAATCCGTGTGGTGATCGCACAACCCTGGCCGGAGTGGCTTGCTGTGGCGAACGCGGTGAACAGCGCTGCCATGTCGAAGTCGCCGTCGTCGAGCACGATCGCCGCCGACTTCCCACCGAGTTCGAGAAAGACACGTTTGCACGTCTCGCTGGCCGCGGCCATGATCGCCCGGCCGGTCGGGGTCGAGCCGGTGAAGGTGATCATGTCGACGTCGGGGCTCGTCGTCAGGGCGACACCGACCTGAGGGTCGGTACCGGAAAGCACGTTGACGACTCCGGCCGGGATGTCAGTGTGTTCGGCGATGAGTTCGCCCAGCGCGAGCGTGATCAACGGGGTGTCCGGTGCGCCCTTCAGCACGACGGTGCAGCCTGCGGCGAGCGCAGGTGCGAGCTTGGCCAACGCCAGTTGGGTCGGGTAGTTGTAGGCGATGATCGCCGCCACCACGCCGGCGGCCTCTTTCTCCACCCAGCGGTGGTGCTGCATGCCGTGGCTCTCGCTGTTGCCGAGATCCTCGGTCAGCGGGTACGTCTTCAGCAGGTCGGCGTAGTAAGCCACGATCGCGATCGGCGCGTCGAGTTGGGCGCCTGCGCACATCGCAGGCGTCGCACCGACCTCGGCGACGGTCAGCTCGGCGAGCTCGTCACGGTGGTCGGCAAGGGTCCGGTGCAATTGGTCGAGACAGCGGATCCGAAACTCGGTGTTGGTGGACCAGTCGGTGGTGTCGAACGCCTTCCGCGCCGCGGCGACCGCGGCCTCCGCATCGGCGACCGTCGCATCCGGCGCGTGGCCCACCACCTCTTCGGTGGCGGGATTGATGGACGGAAAGGTATGCGCCGTCTCGACCAAGGCGCCGTCGATAAGCATCCGCCGATCAGCGTTTTCTGCAGGTGTGCCCCGCGAGATCGTCGCCGCTTCTGTCATCCATACTCCCTATGTGATGGAAACTTCATTCTCATCCTCGGCGAATCATACATTCGCAGCATGAGAACTCAAGGAAATGAAGATGGCCTAGTCATGTGCCCTGATTGAGGCGTTGGGCCGGGAACGCATGCGACAAATTGGAAGGTTTTGTCTTGCGATACCGCACCTGCCGAGAGTACCGTTCTCCTATTCGGAAAGGTTGATTCTTGATGATTGAGATGGGCGCCGCCGCGTGAAGACCGCCGTCGTCACCGGCGGCGGTTCGGGCATCGGCCAGGCCGTCGCGAACCGGCTGCGGTCAGATGGCTACCACGTCGCCACCCTCGACCTCGCCGAGTCCGACGAGACGTTCGCGCACACCGCCGACGTGACGGACCGGGCCGCGGTCGACACCGCGCTGAACGCCGTCCGAGATCAGCTCGGCCCGGTTTCCATCCTCGTCAATGCGGCGGGCATCGAGCGCTTCAAACGCTTCACCGACCTCACGTTCGAGGACTTCCAACACGTTGTCGACGTCAACCTGAACGGCGTCTTCCACTGCGTGCAGGCGGTGTTGCCGGACATGATCGACGCCGGCTGGGGCCGGATCGTCAACATCTCTTCGTCCAGCGCGCAGTCGGGGCAGCCCTACATGTCGGCATACGTGGCGGCGAAATCCGCGGTGAACGGTCTCACCAAGTCGCTGGCTCTCGAGTACGGGCCGATGGGAATCACGGTCAACGCGGTGCCACCCGGCTTCATCGACACCCCGATGTTGCGCAAGTCGGAGGAGCGTGGGCGGCTCGGGGGAACCGTCGAGGAGCACATCGCCCGGACCCCAGTGCGCAGGGTCGGCAGGCCGGAAGACATCGCCGCCGCTTGCGCCTTTCTGATCTCCGAGGACGCCGGCTACATCACCGGCCAGATCCTCGGCGTCAACGGTGGCAGAAACACCTGAGATAACACCTGAAATTTTCGACGGAAACGAAAGGACAACGTTCACGTGGGTCGCGTTCAAGGAAAAGTCGCCTTCGTCACCGGGGCCGGGCGGGGGCAGGGCCGCAGCCACGCGGTCCGGCTCGCCGAGGAGGGCGCCGACATCATCGCCGTGGACCGGTGCGCGGACTTCGCGACGGTCGGCTACCCGATGGCGACTCCGGAGGACCTCGAAGAAACGGCGCAGTTCGTCGAGAAGACGGGACAGCGCGTCATCACCGCGAAGGTGGATGTCGCCGACGCAGGCGGCCTGAAGTCGGTCCTCGACGACGGCGTCGCCGAGCTTGGCAAGCTCGACATCGTGGTCACGGCCGCGGGGATCGCGGGCATGAAGGGGTCAGCGGATCTCGCGGCCTGGATCGACGTGATGAACACCAACCTGATCGGCACCCTCAACGCGATCCACGCCGCGCTGCCGCATCTCGGCGAAGGCGCCTCGATCGTCGCCACCGGCTCGACGGCTGCGCTGATGGACGTCGCCAAGAACGACAACCCCGGCACCGACCCCGGCGGCGCCGCATACCTGCACTCGAAGAGGTTGCTGTCGCAATACGTGCACAACCTCGCGGCTGAGCTGGCGCCCAGGGGAATCCGCGCCAACGTGGTGCATCCGACGAACACCAACACGCCGATGCTGCAGAGCGCACCGATGTACAAGTCCTTCCGGCCGGACCTGGAGGAACCGACGCGGGCCGACGCCGAACCGGTGTTCTACGTGCAGCAGGCGATGAAGGTCCCGTGGGTCGAGCCCGAGGACATCAGCAACATGGTGCTGTTCTTGGCATCGGACGAGGCCCGCTACGTCACCGGCACGCAGCAGCGCGTCGACGCAGGCGGCTATCTGAAGTGGTACGACTACCACGTCTAACGGAGGTCTGGAAGTGAAGGTTTTCGTCGACTCGCAGCGCTGCCAGGGGCACACCCTGTGCGCGATGATCGCTCCGGATTCGTTTCAGCTCAGCGATATTGACGGCACCTCGTCGCCGGTGAACGAAGTGGTACCGCCCGACCAGGACGACGCGGTGCGCGAAGCCGTGCACTCGTGCCCCGAGCAGGCCATCTCGATCGAGGAATGAGAAGACAGATGAGCACCGTCGACGACTTCGCCGGAAAATCAGCCGCCGACCGCAACCGCAAGAAGAATCAGTACCACTTCGACCGGCACACGCCCGAGTACCGGATGCAGTTCGACCAGATCACCGAGGAGATGCAGGCCAAGTGCCCGATGGCCTGGACCGACACCTACAACGGACACTGGGTCGCCGCTGACAGCAAGCATGTCTTCGAGCTCGCGCGCTGTCCGGTGGTGTCCAACGACCACGACATCAACGGTGAGCGCAAGGGGTATCAGGGCATCACGATTCCGAAGGCACAGCGAGCCACCGTGGTGCGCGGAGGAATCCTGGAAATGGACGAGCCCGAGCACAGCCTCTACCGCGGCGCGCTGAACCCGTACCTATCCCCCGCCGCCATCAAACGGTGGGAGCCGTTCGTCGACGAGATCGTGCGCGCCGCCATCGACGAGAAGATCGAGTCCGGCCGGATCGACTTCGTCGACGACCTCGCCAACATCGTGCCTGCGGTGCTGACGCTCGCGATGATGGGCATCGAGCTGAAGAAGTGGCCGGTCTACAGCGAGCCAGCGCACCTCTCGGTATCCACCCCGGAGCACTCGCCCGACGCCGCGCGCGTCGCCGAGATGAACCGGCAGATGGGCATCGACATGATCAACACCATGATGGAGATCCGCGATAATCCGCGACCCGGCCTGGTGAACGCGCTGCTGCAATTGCGCATCGACGGCCAGCCGGCTCCCGATCTGGAGATCCTTGGCAACCTGGGGCTGATCATCGGTGGCGGGTTCGACACCACCACCGCGCTGACCGCGCACTCGCTGGAGTGGCTCTCGGAACATCCGGATCAGCGCGAGCTGCTCAGCCGCGAACGTGACACCCTGCTGAACCCGGCGACAGAGGAATTCCTGCGCTTCTACACTCCCGCGCCGGGCGACGGTCGCACCTTCTCCGACGACGTCGAGGTCGAGGGCACCAAGTTCAAGGAAGGCGAGCGGCTCTGGATCTCGTGGGCGATGGCCAATCGTGACCCCGCGGTGTTCGAGAAGCCCAACGAGCTGATCATGGACCGAAAGGGCAACCGGCACTTCAGCTTCGGCATCGGCGTGCATCGCTGTGTCGGGTCCAACGTCGCCAGGACGGTGTTCAAGTCGATGTTGACCGCCGTGCTCGACCGGATGCCCGACTACGTGTGCGATCCCGAGGGCACCGAACACTACGAGACCATCGGCGTCATTCAGGGCATGAAGCATCTACCCGCCACCTTCACACCCGGCAAGCGACTGGGTCCCGGACTGGACGAGACGCTCGAGAAACTCCAGCGCATCTGCATCGAGCAGGAACTCGCCCGGCCGATCACCGAGCGCAAGGAAGCAGCCGTCATCGACTGAAACGCCAACCCGGCCTTCAGGCCGGATGGTTTGATAAGCAGCCAGCACGCGACCGGGAACGGAGAGACGCTCATGAAGCCTTTGAAGGCTGCGATTGCGGCGGCCCTGCTCACCGCGGCGGGGACGGTCGTCGCCCCGCCCGCGGGCGCCATGATGCTGCTTGGCAATTACGACGTGCTCACCAACAGGTACAACATGGCGTCGTGGGCCTGGTACGTCTCGGCGTGCATCCCGGAGAAATCGGTGGATTGCATCGACGTCAGCGGGATTTCGCGGTTGAAGTACTACTACGAGTACAGCGGCAAGGCGCACCTTTCCGGCGACACCTATACGTTGGTGGTCGACGTGCCCGACGGGCTGCGCTGCCCCTTGGGCGAGATCCTGCCCTCCCGCGACACCTACACGTGGAACCAGGTCACGCTGGCCGGCGAGATCAACTCGAGCTACGACGTCGGCTGCTTCGGAGGTCCGCCGGGAACACAGTTCTGGACCTTCGCCCTACAGAGACTCTGACGGCGGCTCACACCCCCGGCGGTGCGACGAACCCGCCGAGCAGCCCCTCGACCAGACGTCCGACGGCGAGGGTGGTGCGGTCCTCGAGATAGGGACCCACGATCTGGATGCCGACCGGCAGGCCCGAAGCCGTGCGACCGATCGGGACGACGGTGGCAGGCAGGTGAGTCAATGTCGCCAACGCGATCCAGGCCATCAGATCGGTGTAGGGCCGCATTTCGCCGTCGACGCCGATCACCCGTTCGGGGAACGGTTCGCTGTGGTCATGCGGAATGGCGGGCACCATCGCCACCGGCATCAGCAGTGCGTCCACCCCGACGAAGAACTCCGCCATCAGCGCCCTCAACTGCTCTCGCTTCTCGTTGGCGAACGCCCAGTCCCGGTAGCGCTGGGTGGCGAACCGCGCCGTGCGCGCCAACGGACGGTCGTCGTCCTGCGGCAACGACTCCGCCGTTACGACCATTTTGTCGAATGCACGTTTCGCCATGGTGGACAACAGGATCGGATATAGGAACTGCTGATACAGCCGGACCACGTCCGGCATCACGACCGCGGGCCGAGCGTCGATCACCCGCGCGCCGCCCGCGCGAAGCGCGTCTGCCGCCGACTCGAGCACCGCCGAAACCTCGGCGCCGACCGGATAGGAAGGATCGTCGAGCCAGAACGCCAGTCGCAGATCGCCCAATGTCGTGGCGCGCGGCGCCGGCAGCTCCAGACGCCACCCGACGGCCGCATGGCCCGCCGCGCCCGCGAGCACTCCGAGCGCGATCTCGAGGTCGGTGACGTCGCGCGCCAACGGGCCGACGACGGACAGATCGGTGGCGGCGAGCGTGCCAGGCGCAGGCGGCAGGTGGCCCGCCTGCGACGCGATGCCCCATGTCGTCTTGTGTCCGCACACGCCGCACCAGTTCGCCGGGAAGCGGATCGAGCCGCCGATGTCGCTGCCCAGCTCGAGCGCCGTCATGCCGGTGGCCACGGCGGCCGCAGCGCCACCCGACGAGCCGCCGGTGGTGAGCGTGGTGTCCCACGGGTTGTTGCTCGTGCCGAAGATCGCGTTGTAGGTCTGCCAGTCCCCGGCCAGGGTCGGGGTGTTGGTCTTGCCGAAGATCACCGCACCCGCCCCGCGCAGCCGCCGGACCGCCTCCGCGTCGTGCTCGGGCACGTGGTCCCATGCGGGCAGCCCGCACGTGGTTCGCATGCCTGCGGTCTGGTAGGTGTCCTTGACGGTCATCGGCACGCCGTGCAGCGGGCCGACGTCGTCGCCGCGGGCCAGCGCCGCGTCGGCGGCGTCGGCGGCAACGCGCGCCCCGCCGGGTTCGAGCGTGACGACGGCATTCAGTGGGCCATTGAGCGCTTCGACGCGGGCCAGGTAGTGCTCCAGCAGTTCGCGGCTCGACACGTCACGACGACGAATAGCCTCGGCCAGCACATGTGCGGGCTGCAATGCGATGTCAGACATGCGAAATGCCACGGTGCTGGCAGAGATCAACCAACGTGTCGGTCACCCGCCTCACGGTATGCCGTTGCAGAGGGTTCGGCTATGTACCGCTTTCACGCGAATCACACCGATCGACGTTGTGCAGCGATCCTCTCGCACGTTTCCTGCAAAACGTGGGTCGACGTGACAGGTGTTGCAGAGCCGGAATGCGCTGACGCCCTTCTTTTAAGCAAACAGTACAAACACCCCCAACGCGTTCCGGCGCTGAAAGACTGGCTGCGTGTCATCGAGCACCGAAACAACGTCCACCACAGGGTCGATCTGACCGATGCCGAACCCACCCCGACGTGGACCGTGCGGGGCTGGAAGTCGATGCCTGCCGTGCAGGACGAAACAGACGAGACCGAGGGAGAAGTGCATGCCTGATTACGACTTCGAAGAGATGAAGAAGGAAGCCGAGCAGTACATCAAGTTCGAGAAGGACAAGAAGAACCGCATCGCCTACATCACGTTCGACCGGCCGGATGCGCAGAACTCGACCACGCTCGGCATGCGGCAGAACTACGCCGACCTGATCCACAAGTGCAACGTCGACGATGACGTCAAGGTGGTCGTGATCCGAGGTGAGGGCGAGGATTTCGGCAGCGGCGGAGACCTTCCCGAGCAGCGCGGCATGCTGGAGAACCCCGGCATGCCGCTGCTGCACGAGCTGGCGATCAACGACGACGAGGTGACCTACCCGCCGGGCGGCTCGTATCGCTACCTGTCGACCGTGACCGACTTCTACGCCAAGGCCCGTGCGGGCAACCGGCCGCTGCAGGAGCTGCGCAAGATCAGCATCATCGAGGCGAAGGGCTATTGCTACGGCTGGCACTTCTATCAGGCGGGCGACGCCGACCTTGTCGTCTCCTCCGACGACGCGCTGTTCGGCCATCCGGCGTTCCGCTACGTCGGGTGGGGGCCGCGGCTGTGGTGGTGGGCCGAGACGATGGGGCTGCGCAAGTTCTCCGAAATGCTGTTCACCGGACGGCCGTTCAGCGCCAAGGAGATGTACGAATGCGGTTTCATCAACAGCGTCGTACCGCGCGATCAACTCGAGAAGGAAACCGAGAAGTACGCGCTCGCGTGTTCGAGGTCGCGTCCCACCGACACGGTCGCGGTGCAGAAGACCTTCCTGGAGCTCTACAAGCAGCACAAGGGTGAGTACTTCGGCAGCCTGCTCACCGGCATGGTCGAGGGCATGCTGCCGCTGATTCAGAACGACCAGCGCAGCGACGTCGACCTCACCGACGGGACGTTCGAGAAGGGCCTCAACAACGTCGTGAAGGACAACGACATGAACTTCCCGCCCGAATGGCGACTGAGCCGCTCGGGTCGCGCGAAGCCCTGAGCCGAACAAGAGCCATGTCGGCACGCAGCGGCGTCCGGATCGTCGAAATGGCCGAGTCGGTGCCAGCCGGTTCCGGTGAACCCCATCGAAAATCGGCCCTCACTGCGGGGGCGGTGCTCCGTCGGCCGGTGCGCCGTCGGGCCCAGGCAGGTATTGACCGAGGCCGGACGGAATGTTGGTGCCGGGCGGCGGTGCCGTCCCCGGCAGCGGCTCACCGAGTTGCTCCTGCGGCACCTGTCCCAGCAACCCGCCCTTCAACATTCCGGCGCGGTACATGTCGATGTAGCGCCCCATCCATGTTCTGGCGTTGACGTCCGCGTTCTCCTCCCCCGGCGCCACGTCGAACTGCTCGCCCTCACCCGGCGCCGACGGAACCAGGTTCTGCTGCGGGCCGTAGGCGTTGTTGAAGGCGTGCAGGTTCGGGGTGACTCCCGGATCGGCGCCCGGCGCCGACGGCGCCGCGTTCTGACCCAGCACGGTGGTGCCATCCAGCCCGGGGACGTTCGGTGCGCCAAGGGGACCGGGGGCCGGATCACCCGCCTGTCCCAGCACCGCCAGCCCGTTGGGCCCTAGGTCGGAGCCGAGCACCGGCACCGGCACCGGCGGTGCAGGCTCCACGGGCGGGGGTGGTGGCGGGGCCGGGTCCGCGGCCGCCACCGCCGGCCCGAGAACCGCCGCCCCCACCATGAAACCGCCGATCGCCACGACCGAAGAAATGTTCGGCGCCTTCAGGTTTCGACCACCCACCGGTGTCACACAGCCTTGGTGACGCCGTAGTAGGCGACCACGTCGTCGGTGTCCGTGGTCGAGCTCGTCATCGTCGCGTACGACCGCAGGAACGACTGACCGACACAGCCGTCGACCTTGATGTGCGTGTCCTTGAGCGTGACACGTACCGGCGCCGCCTTGAACGACTTCTTGTCGACGGTGACGTTGCTGACCGTGCCCGGTTTGGCGTGGATCTCGATGGTGCCGGAGATCGGGAAGCTGACGCCCGTCGGCACGATGCCGCCGGTGAGGGAGGAACCCGACGTGCTGACGCCGACGGAGCCGATCAGCCGAACCTGTCCGAGCTCGATGCCGCAACCGATCTGGTAGCCGGCTTCCAGCGTCCCGCCGCTGAGAGTGGTGCTGCCGTGGCCCGAGACCACTCCGGTGAAGGTGCCGCCGACCAGGTACTCGCGCGACGAGACCGCGGTCGTCAGTGGCGCGACCGGCAGCTGCGTCTCATTGCTGGCCGCGACGGTCAGCACCCACCCGTCCGGCGTCGTCACCACACCCGGGTCAGCCGATGCCACCACCCCGGTGTCCGGTGGCGGCGCGGGATCCTCCACCGGCGGATCGGCCGATGCGAGCGGTGCGGTGCCGACCGCGATCAGCAGGCAGGAGGTAAGCAGGACAAAGCGATTCAGCATGAGTTTCTTCCGGTCGAGTTTCACTGTGGTCAGACGGCCTTGGTGACGCCGAGATAGGTGATGACGTCGTCGGTGTTGTCGGTCGAACTGGTCAGGGTCGCGTACGAGCGGATGAAGGACTGGCCGGCACACTGGTCGGTCTTGATCCGGACCCCGGTGATCGTGATGCGGGTTTCGTCGCCCTTGAACGACTTCTTGTCGATCGCGACGGACGTCACCGTGCCCGGCTTGAGGTAGACCTTGCCCTGCAGGCTGGCACCGAAACCGCCGGTGACATTTCCGGTGAACGGAATCGCGATTCCCGGGGTGAAGCTGGCGCCGGGGTTGATCTCGGTCTCGTCGGAGATGATGCCGCAGCCGATCTGCTCGCCCGCCTCCATCGTGCCGCCGGTGAGCTTGGTCTTTCCGCTTCCGGTGATCTTGCCGGTGAAGGTGCCTGCCACCAGATACTCACGGGACGAGATCGCGGTCGTCAGCGGGGCGACCGGCAACTGCGTCTCGTTGCTGCCGACCACCTCGAGATGCCAGCCGTCGGGAGTGTCCAGAATCCCGGGAGGCGCCGACGGCACGGCACCCTCCGGCGGCAGCGGGTTGGTGGCGTCGGCCACCGGCTGCACTGCCGGGTCGGGCGGTGGCGGATCGGCCGTTGCGATGGGCGCCGCCCCGACCGGGACTGCCATGCAGAGGACTGCCGCCAAGGCGGCATAACGTGTGGACATATTCGATTCGGCGCCTCTCGTGATGAATCCAACCGGATCCAAATGTTCTGTCGCCGGGAGCATCCAATGGCGGGATTTCCAGACGGTAAACAGACAGAGAACACTGCAGACTCCGTTGTCGTCCGGTTGGACATGCTGGCGTTTTGATCCGTATCACACTGACTTTCAAGGGATTTCACAGTTCCGGGCAATGAGATGGATGGCCATTGTGATGCTGGCGTTGGTTGGCCGTTCAGGCAACGGACGCTTCGGCGACCGACGGTTGCTCGACACATTCGGCAGGAGGCACATTGAACTCATCGCGCACCCTCATCGGAGGCTTGGCCGCATCGTGCATTGCCGTTGGTGTCGGATTAGCCTCGCCTGCAACGTCTTTCGCGGACGACGCGGGAGCCGACCCGGCCATGCCAGGGCCGGTACAGGTCGCCGCGGTCCCGACCTCCGATGACGCCGACCCCGCCGCGGTCACGGCCTGCTCGGCATTCGCCGAGGCGCTCGACGGAACATCGGTCTACTACGGCGACTTCGCCGACACCTTCGAGGGCTCGGACTACGCCGATCCTGCCGTCAGCGATAGCAACGTGGTCGGCCGCACCGCCCTGCGCCAGGCGGCAGCCGTGGCGATGACCGCCGCAGGTACCCCAGGACTACAGGCTGAGATCGCCGATCCGATGCGGACCTGGTCGGTCGACGCGACCAAACTTCTCGTCAAGATGGGCCTGCGGATTCCCGGCGAAAGCCTGAACACCACAGCCACCAAGATGAACGACGACGCCACGAGGGCACAAGAGGCATGCGCAGCCGCCGGCACCCACGCCTGATATCGCTTCCATGCGTTGTCGGGGCGACCTTTTCGCTCCTGGCGGGATGCGCAACAGCACCCGCCGCCGACGCGCCGCCGAAGTCGGTGAACGAATCGGCGCTGACCGGACTGCTGCTGACTGCCGATGACATCGACGCGGTGATGGCGACCAGCGAAATGACCGCTCACCCACCCGTCGCGCAGATGGCGGATCACCGAAACCTTCTGCCGAACCTGAACTGCCTCGGCGTGTGGCAGGTCACCGAGGCACCCGTTTACGACCCGAGTGGTTGGCAGTCGGTGCGCCAACAGATGCTTCGCACGCCGGACAGCGACAGTTGGGACAGCCTCGTCGTGCAGTCCGTCGTCCGCTACGACACACCCGAGGCCGCGCAACGGTTCTTCACCGAGTCGGCGGACAGGTGGGCCCACTGCACCAACCACCGCGTCAACATCCGGCTCAACGATCAACAGTTGCCCGCCTGGCTCAGCGGCGACCTCTCCGCATCGGACAGCAGGCTCACGATGCCCTATGTCCGGGAAAGCGGCCCGCAGATCCGAACCTGTCAACACGCACTAGCGTTGGCGGCCAACGTGATCCTCGACATTCAGGCATGCAGACCCCAACAGCCGACCGCAGTCACCGAGGCCGCCGACATCGCCGACAGGATCGAGGCGCGACTCCCGAGGTGAATTCGGCAACGGCGACCGATCAGGTCAACCAGCCGACCTCGCGCAGGAACTCTTGGGTGTGGGCGATGCGACCGGTCATCGTCTTCGGGTCACCGGTGCACAGCAGCAACGCCGTCTGCGTGATGAGCTCGATGTCTTCGGTGTCGGTCTTGGCGAGATCCAACGCGCCTGCCCCCGGCGTGGCGACGGGGTTCGTCGGCGCGGCTGCATTCACGGCGATTCCGTCGTCGTACAACTCTGCCGCGAGGCTCTTGGTCATTCGGTTGAGGGCGGCCTTCACGGTGCCGTAGATACCGAAGCCGGCCGAAGAATCGAACCCGGAGAACGGCGGCCCGACTGGCAGGTCGCCGCCGACCGACGTGACGTTGAGCACCCAGCCGCGGCCCCGTTCACGCATGGCTGGGATCGCCAACTGCGTCAGGTGCAGCGGCGCCAGCACATGCATCTCCATCATCAGCCGGACGCGACGGTCTGGAAACTCGTCGAGTGGTCGCAGAAAGGTGACCGCGGCGTTGTTCACCAGGATATCGGGCGCACCGACGCGTTCGACGACTTCACCGAACAAGCCCTCGCGGCCTTCCGTCACCGAAAGATCGGCCCGCACCGCGATCGCAGACCCGCCCGCAGCCTCTATCTCGTCAAGCGTCTGACGAAGGGAGCCTTGATATTTCGGATCGGGCTCCAAGGTGCGTGCGGTGAGCGCGACGGTGGCACCCTCACTCGCCAGCCGTTTCGCGATCGCTTTGCCCAGTCCCCTGCTGGTGCCGGTGACCAGGGCCACCTTGCCGTCACACGGCGTCATGATCGCTTGATCCCGGCCAGCTTGTCGGCGAACTTCGCCTCGGCAACCTCCCGCAGCCGCAACAGGTGCTCAGAGGGGAAAACATCGGGCGCGGGCTTGTACTCCCTGAGCAGTAGCCGGGCCAGCGTGACCTTGTGCACCTCGGTCGGCCCGTCGGCGAGCCCGAGCACGAACGACTCGACCAGGTACTGCACGAACGGCATCTCGTGGGTGGTGCCCAGCGAGCCGTGCAGCTGAAGCGCCCGTGCCGACACGTCGTGCAGCACCTTCTGCATCATCGCCTTGACCGCCGAGATGTCGGCCCGCACGGCCTTGTAGTCGTTGTGCCGGTCGATCTTCCACGCGGTCTGCAGGGTGAGCAGGCGGAACGCCTCGATCTCCATCCACGAGTCCGCGACCATCTCTTGGACGAGCTGCTTGTTGGACAACATGTCGCCCTGCGTGTACCGCGATACGGCGCGTTCGCAGATCATGTCAAAGATGCGGCGGACCAGCCCGACGGTGCGCATCGCGTGGTGAATGCGTCCACCGCCCAGCCGCGTCTGCGCGACGACGAACGCCCCGCCGCGGGGGCCGAGCATGTGATCGTGCGGGACGCGGACGTTCTCATATCGGACGTAGCCCTCGCGGCCGCCGCCGACCGGCTGGTAGCCGAGGCCGACGTCGCGCAGAACGTTGATGCCGGGGGTGGCTCCGGGGACGACGAACATCGAATAGCGCTCGTAGGGTGGGGCGTCGGGATCCGTCAACGCCATCACGATGATGAACGAGGCCATCGAGGCGAACGACGAGAACCACTTCTCGCCGTTGATCACCCAGTGGTCGCCGTCCTGTACCGCAGTGGTGGTGAACACCTTTGGGTCGGCACCGCCCTGGGGCTCCGTCATCGAGAAGCAGGACACGATGCGGTTGTCGAGCAGCGGCTCGAGGTAGCGCTGCTTCAGCTCGGGCGTCCCGTAGTGGGCGAGGATCTCGCTGTTTCCGGAATCGGGTGCCTGCGAACCGAATACGATCGGCGCGCATTCGGACCGGCCGAGGATCTCATTGAGCAGAGCAAGCTTGACCTGACCGTGGCCCGGTCCGCCGAGACGGGGGCCGAGGTGGGTGGCCCACAGCCCACGATCCTTGACGATCTGTTGCAGCGGCGGAATGAGCGCTTGGCGCACCGGATCATTCAGGTCGTGGGACTCCTTGACGATCAGGTCGATCGGCTCGCATTCCGCGCGCACGAACGCCTCGACCCAGACCAGCTGCTCCGCCCATTCCGGGTCGGTGGAGAAGTCCCACGCCATCGGTCGCCCTTCCGTTGAAAGCTCAGTCCCGCGCCCACTTGTGCCGTCGCGCGGCGGCGTCGGCGGTGGCGTGGCTGAGTACCTGGTTGCGGTTCTCCAGCTCCACCGCCGCGTCGAGGCCCGTGGCGTCGGTGTTCACCTGAAGGGCACGCTTGGTCAGCTGTACGCCGAGTGGCGCCAGTTCGGCGATCGCGGAGGCGATCTCGAGGGCTCGTCCCGCCAGCCGGTCGGGTGCCACCAGCTCGCTGACCAAACCGCGGCGGTCGGCTTCGTGGGCAGAAACGGTGCGCCCGGTCAACATCCAGTCGGCGGCGACGCTGGTTCCGACGATCCTCGGAAGGTGGTAGCTCATCCCCATTTCCGCGCCGGACAGTCCCAGCAAGATGGCGGCATTCCCAAATGCGGCCGCGCTGGAGCAGATCCGGATATCGGCTGCAAGGCACAGCGCGAGCCCGCCTCCGACGCAGGGACCATTGACCGCTGCGACAACAGGTTGCCGAAGTTGCCGGATGGCGCGCGGGAGCGCCGCCATCGACTCCTGGAACCGCAGCCGGTCGATGGCGGGAGCGGCGTCGTCGGGCACCCCAGGCCCGAAATCGCGCATGTCGATGCCGGAACAGAAGCCGCGGCCGGCACCGGTCAGCACGACGGCGGTCACGTCGTCGGGCACCGACGCGAACGTCTTGATGAGTTCTCGCCGCATCATGTCGTTGATCGCGTTGAGCCGGCTCGGCCGATTCAGCGTCACGACAAGGACCCCGGCGTGCGGCCGTTCGACGAGCAGCGTCTCGGTCACCGGACTCAACGCCGCGGCAAGCCGAGCACCTGTTGGGCGATGATGTTGCGCTGGATCTCCGAGGTACCGCCTGCGATGGTGCCGCCGAAGCTGCGGGCATAGCGCTCGAACCAGCTCGCGAAGTAGTGGTCGAGGTTCATGTGCTCATAGGGTCCCGTCGACGCGGGATGAAGGAGCCCGTCGGCTCCTGCGGCGGTCAGCGCGTTTTCGAGCGCCTGGCGCTCTGCCTCGGATCCGAACAGCTTGAGCACCGAAACCGACGCGGTGTCCATCTCACCGCGGGCGGCCTTCGCCAGCGCCGCGGAACCCATGGCGCGCAGCGCCAGGTAGTCCATGATCGTCGTGGCGTACTGGTCGCGCTGCAGTGCGCCGCGCGGACGGAAGTCGGCGATCATGTTGTCAATCCGGTCGGCGAAGCCCAGCCACATCATCGTGCGCTCATGCCCGAGCGACCCGTTGGCCACACCCCAGCCGCCATTGAGGGGTCCGACGAGGTTCTCCGCGGGGACACGGGCGTCGGTGAAGAACACCTCGTTGAAGTCCAGGTTGTCCTCGCCGCACATGTCGGCGAACGGACGGCACACCACGCCGGGCGTGTCGGTCGGAATGATCAGCGCGCTGATTCCCTTGTGCTTGGGGGCATCCGGATCCGTGCGCACGAAGGCCAGCAGGAAGTCGGCGTCGTGTGCACCGGAAGTCCACACCTTCTGGCCGTTGACGACGAAGTGGTCGCCAGACGAATCGGTGGTGAGTACTGCGCGGGTGCGCAGCGATGCCAGGTCGGAGCCGGCGCTCGGCTCGCTCATCCCCAGCGATGCCGTCATCTCGGCCTTCAACACCGGCACCGCCCAGCGGTGCTTCTGCTCATCGGACCCGAACGAAATCAGCGACGCCGCAATGATGTTCACACCTTGCGGATTCATGCTGTGATATATGCGGCGCCGGCACAACTCGTCGAGATGTACGAACTGCTGCAGCACCGTTGCGTTGCGGCCACCGAACTCCGGCGGCTGGGCGGGCAGCAGCCAGCCGTTGTCGAACAGTAACCGCTGCCATTTGCGCGCCCACTGCGGCATGTGCGACACCGACCTCGGTCGCTCCAGGGTGTCGGCTTCCGAGGGCAGATGCTCGTCGAGGAACGCCGAGAACTCGGCCCGGAACTCCTCGACGGCGGAATCAAAAGTCAGCTGCATTGAATTCCTCCGCGATCAGCGCGCGATGTTCGGCCGCGCCGCCGAGCAGCAGCTCGCCGGCCTTGGCCCGCTTCAACGCGAACTGAAGATCGTTCTCCCAGGTGAACCCCATGGCACCGAATAGCTGCAGCCCGTGCCGGAACACGATGGCCTGGCACTCCCCCGCCGCCGCCTTCGCCATCGACGCCGCCAGACGGCGGCGCGGATCGTCGGCCGAGATGGTCAGCGCCGCGAAGTACGACAACGCACGGGCCCGCTCGGTGGCGACGTGCATGTCGACGGCCTTGTGCTGCACCGCCTGGAACGATCCGATGGCAACGCCGAACTGCTGGCGCTGTTTCACATGTTCGAGTACGAGGTCGATGATGCGCTGGCATGCGCCGACCGTGGTGACCGCGATCCCGGTGAGCGCCAGGTGACGCGCCTTCTCCGCATCGGTGTGCAGCCGTTCGGTGTCGGCCAGCCGCACCCCCGCGAACGACACGTCGCCGATGTGCAAGACGGGGTCGAAGACCTTGCTGCGACGGATGGTCGCCTCGCCCGCGTCGACGAGGAAGACGCCGCCATCGGTGACCACGGCAAGCCGGTCGGCCCGGTCGGCGTCGAGCACGTGGCGTGCGGTTCCGTCCAGCACCCACCCGTCGGCGTCGCGGTAGGCGGTGATGCCGTCGTAGACCGCCGCGCCCGCCTGCTGAGGATCAAATCGGTCGCCGGCCAAGGGCGCGAACTGGGTCAACGTCGCCAGGAACGGCGTCGGGTCGGTTGCGCGGCCGAGTTCTTCGAGCACGATCGCAAGCTCAACCGCGTTCTCCGGGTCGGTCAGCTCGGTCCAGCCCGCGTCGATGTAGGCCTGCCACAGCGGCGCGGGGTCAAAGTCGTTCTCGGCGACCTCGCGGACCATAGACGGAGGGCACTGCTTTCCGACCGCATCGCGCACGGTGTCCTGCCACAGCCGCTGATCCGCATCGAACTCGAGTAGCATCCGGCGCCTCCTGGTGCGATTACCCGTCGGGCACGAGAATAACATTCTCCTTAGATGTCGTAACTGTTCTCCGAAAGCGACTACACCGTTTCGTTGATCGGCTACCGTGCACGTGACCAGCGCACACCCTGACCTGCGAAGAAGTAAGCGTTACGCTTGAGAACCCAATTCTTGCCAATGAAGAACTTGGCTTTACACTGGCTGTATGTCCGGTTCCGACCGGCAGACATCGGAGGCCATCGGTGATCCAACATCCTGACGGAGCGACGACGCCCGTCATCGACGCGAGCGTGCACATCTTCGCCAAGTCGAACAAGGACCTGCGCAAGAACTGGATGGCCGAGCCGTACCGCAGCCGCGGCTTTCCGGACTACGAGATGGACTGGTACGGCGCCCCCGGCGGCGAGTACGCGAACGGCACCCAGGGACCCGACCGCCAGTACCCCGGTTCGGATCCGGAAATCGTCGGACGCCATCTGTTCGACGAGCGCGGCGTCGACATCGCGATCCTGCATCCGATGACGCGCGGGATCATGCCGGACCGCCACCTGGGGACCGCCATCGCCGCAGGCCACAACGAAATGATGGTGACGCGCTGGCTAGACGACGGTTCCTACCGCGACCGGTTCCGCGGCACGATCCGGATCAATCCGGACGACGTCGCGGGCGCGCTGCGCGAGATCGAGAAGTACAAAGACCACCCGAACGTGGTTCAGATCGGCGTGCCCATGCAGTCCCGTGAGGTCTACGGAAAGCCGCAGTTCTGGCCGTTGTGGGAGGCCGCCGTCGACGCCAACCTGCCGGTCGCCGCGCATATCGAGGTGGGGGCAGGCATCCAGTTCGCGCCGACGCCCTCGGGCACCACGAGGACATACGAGCAGTACGTCGGCTTCATGGCGCTGAACTACCTGTATCACCTGATGAACATGATCGCCGAGGGGGTATTCGAGAGAATGCCCGACCTGAAGTTCGTCTGGGCCGACGGCGCCGCCGATCTGCTGACGCCGTTCATCTGGCGGATGGACTGCTTCGGCCGCCCGCACCTCGAACAGACGCCGTGGGCGCCCAAGATGCCCAGCGACTACCTGCCCGGCCACGTCTTCTTCGTTCAGGGCGCGATGGACGGGCCAGGAGACGTCGAGTTCGCCGGTGAGTGGCTCGGCTTCACTGGCAAGGAGGACATGGTGATGTACGGCTCCAGCTACCCGCACTGGCAGGCCAACGAGCTGGAAGTGCCCAGCGCGTTCACCCCTGAACAGCGCGACAAGCTCTGCTGGCGAAACGCCGCACGGCTCTACGGGATAGACGTCGAGGCCGGTATCAGCGCACAGTGATAGTTAGAGGCTTCGACAAAGGGAGACCACGATGACGTCAACAATCACCACGACAGAGCGCAAGCCCGCTGCCGAGCGCATCGCCGTTCGGTGCGTCGACTCCGACGTCCACCCCACGCCGCGCGCGGGAGAGCTGACGCAGTACATCCCCGAGCCGTGGCGCAGCAAATACTTCCTGACCCGCAAGATCGGCGAGCAGATCTACTACGACGCACCCGACTACGCACACGCCTACGCGATGCGCGTCGACACCTTTCCCGCCGACGGCCAGTTCCCAGGAAGCGATCCGGATCTGGCGTTCAAGCAGCTGATCATGGAGGCGGGCGCCGACATCGCGATCCTCGAGCCCGCCGCTTATCCGGCCCGCTTCCGCGAGCCGAACCACGCGATGAGTTGCGCGCTCAACGACTGGCAGGCCAATCACTGGCTGGACAGCCACAACAACTGGCACGAGCGGTGGCGCGGCTCCATCTGCGCGGCCATCGAGGAGCCGGAAGGTGCGGCCCGCGAGATCGAACGCTGGGCCGGCCATCCCTACATGGGCCAGATCCTGATCAAGGCCGAACCGCGTCCGTCATGGGGTGACCCCAAGTACGACCCGATCTGGGCCGCGGCCACCAAGCACGACATCACGGTGAGCTGTCACCTGTCCCGCGGCCACCACGAGGAGCTGCCGATTCCGCCGGTCGGCTTCCCCAGCTACAACCACGACTTCATGGTCACCTATTCGCTGCTGGCGGCCAACCAGGTGATGAGCCTGATCTTCGACGGGGTCTTCGACCGTTTCCCCACGCTGCGAATCGTGTTGGTGGAGCACGCGTTCACCTGGATCCTGCCGCTGATGTGGCGGATGGACGCGATCTATGAGGCCCGCAAATCGTGGATGGACATCAAGCGCAAGCCGTCGGAGTACGTCAAGGACCACATCAAGTTCACCACCCAGCCGCTGGACTACCCGGAGGACAAGACGGAGCTGACCCGGGCGTTCGAGTGGATGGAATGCGAGAAGATCCTGCTGTTCAGCTCGGACTATCCGCACTGGACCTTCGACGATCCCCGCTGGCTCGTCAAGCACCTGCCCGAGCACGCGCGGGAAGCCGTCATGTTCCGCAACGGCATCGCGACCTACCACCTGCCCGACACGGTTCCGGCCCTCGAGGGCCAAGTGCGGGTGTTCTGACTAGTGCCAGAGGAAACGAAACCGCCCCGGCTGGCACAGGGGCGCGAGCACGTTGTCGCCACCGTCGACGAAATCCCGCCGGGCACACACAAGTTGGTGCCGATCGGACGACACGGCGTCGGCGTGTACAACGTCAACGGCGCGTTCTACGCAATCGCAAACTACTGCCCCCACGAAGGCGGCCCCCTGTGCTCGGGCCGGTCGCGGGGCCGAACCGTCGTCGACGAGAAGGTGCCCGGTGATGCCGTGATGGTCCGTGACCTCGAATTCATTTATTGCCCATGGCACCAATGGGGCTTCGAGCTCGCCACCGGCACCACCGCCGTCAAACCGGAGTGGAGCATCCGCACCTACCCGGTTCGGGTCGTCGACAACGAAGTGCTGGTGCAGGCATGACGACCACGCCGAAGACGGCCGGTCCCACGCTCAGGCGCGGCGAGAAGACCTTCGAGGTCAACGGCGGCGACGTCGTCTACGAAATCCTGGGCAAGGAAGGCGATTTCATCGCCTTGACCCCGGGTGGCCGGTACAGCAAGGACATCGAGGGGCTGCGGCCGCTGGCCAAGAAGCTGGTCGATGGCGGCTACCGCGTGCTGCTGTGGGACCGGCCGAACTGCGGCAAATCCGATGTGCAGTTCTACGGGCAGAGCGAGTCACACATGCGCGCCGAGACGCTGCATGCGTTGATCGCCGGCCTCGATATCGGGCCGTGCATCCTCGCGGGTGGGTCCGGGGGCGCCAGAGACTCGATGCTGACCACGATGCTCTATCCCGACATCGTCCGAAAGCTCGTGGTGTGGAACATCGTCGGCGGGGTATACGGAGCGTTCGCTCTCGGCGCCTACTACGTGATGCCGACCATCCACGCCGCGAGGGCGCTTGGCATGGCGGGCCCGCTGCGGTTGCCCGAATGGAAAGAGCTCATCGAGGCCAACCCCCGCAACAAGGACCGAATACTGGCCCATGACAGCGACGAGTTCCTCAAGGTGATGTTGCGCTGGCTGAACGCATACGTTTCCAAGCCCGGCCAGACCATCCCCGGCGTCCCCGACGAAATGTTCGACGAGATCAAGGTGCCAACGCTGATCATCCGCGGCGGGGAGAACGACTGGGACCACCCGAAGCGGACGTCACTGGAAATCAGCTGCCTGATCAAGGGCTCAAAGCTGATCGACCCGCCGTGGCCCGAGGACGCCTGGGAACGCGCAAGCGAGGCGCGCGCTCAGGGAAAGGTCAAGCGCTTCAACATGTTCGACACCTGGGTCCAGGCGGCGCCTGCGATCCTGAAGTTCCTGGACAAGTGATGCTGCTACGTGGTTCGAATGCGGACTTCGCAATTGAGGGATGCTTCCAGTGCTGTGTGGATCCGACTTTCGGGGACGCGGTCGAGATCCTGTTTGCGCATGGTCACATGGATGACGTCCAGACCGTCTCCTCCCGGAGTTCGGGTGATCTCACCGGTGACGCCGAAACCCGCCAGCACACCATGGGCGTCGTCGTCCGTCCCACGACTGATGTAGGTGACCACGCCGGGGACCGGGCGGGTGCCAAACGCCTTGGAGCACAACTCGACAGCCAGACGCTGGAGCGCCTCGGCGTCATCTCCCGCGATCAACAGCTCAACCTCGCGCCGCTGCGCGGGCATGGCGGCAAGGTTGCCCTCGACCAGTTCAACGCCTGCCGCACCGGCGAGCTCACGGAGCCGCGTCATGCCGTCGTCTAGTTGCGCGGGCGCAAGCTCGCCCGCGGTGTCTACGCCGACACGCACGACCGCTGTCCTCACGCGGATCAGCCTATCCGCGGCCGGGAGGAAGACCTCATGAACTCCACCGCAACCGAACTCACCGTGGCGACGTGGCCCTCGTGCCTGCCACGGCTGCTGCGCTCATCGACCGGTACCGAGGACTACGCCGACTACACCGGCACCGGTGGCTACCAGCGACTCGACGGGCCCGACGCCCTGCTCGATCAGGTAGATCTGTCCGGGTTGCTCGGCAGAGGGGGCGCGGCGTTCCCGATGGCAACCAAGCTGCGCACCGTCGGAGACGCCGGTCGCCGCGGCTCCGAGACCGTGGTGGTCGCCAACGGCGAAGAGGGCGAGCCCGCGTCGGTGAAGGACCGATGGCTGTTGCGCAATCGTCCGCACCTCGTCCTCGACGGCCTGCGGCTCGCGGCCGAGATGGTCGGTGCCCGCCGCGCCTACGTGTACGTGTCGGATGCGCACGCGGCGACCGCCGTGGAATCCGCGCTTGGCGAGGTTCCCGCGGAGGTGTTCGGGGAAACAACGGTCGATGTGGTGGCGGTCCAACCCGGGTACGTCGCGGGCGAGGAGACCGCCGCGGTACGGGTGATCAACGGCGGGCCTGCAAAACCCACGGACAAACCGCCGCGCCCGTTCGAAGAAGGAGTGGGCGGTGTGCCGACGCTGGTGAGCAATGTCGAGACGCTGGCCAACCTGCCCTACATACACGCGCATGGGGCCCAGGCCTTCCGGTCCGCGGGTACGCCGATGTCGCCGGGGACGTTCCTCGCCACCGTCACCGGTGCGGGACGCCCCGCGGCGCTGTACGAGATCCCGCACGGCGCACCGTTTTCCGAGCTGTTGAAGTTGCACGGGCTGGCCGCCGACACCGTCAAGGGCGTGCTGATGGGCGGCTATTTCGCAGGCCTGGTGAACAGCGAAATCCTGGACGTCACCCTCGACCACGAGTCGATTCGCCGGCTCGGTAGCGGGCTGGGCTGCGGCGCTATCTCCATCCTGACGACGCAGGACTGCCCGGTCGCGGTCGCCGCGTCGGTCCTGGAGTATTTCGACCGCGAAAACGCGGGCCAGTGCGGATCGTGTTTCAACGGGACGGCGGCGATGGCCGCGGCCGCGGGGGCCCTGCGGGACGGGACGGCGACCGACGAGGACCTCGGGCGGCTGCAGCGGTGGTCGGTGGTGCTGCGCGGTCGCGGTGCCTGCGCCACGCTCGACGGCGCCACCTTCATCGCCGCCAGCTTGCTGCACCAATTTCCCCAGGCCGTTGCCCGCCACCTCGGAAACGACTGTGACACCTGCAGCGACAACGCGTTCCGGGCACAACGGCCCTACGAAGTGGAGGCGGTGGTGCATCAATGAGCGCCCGAGCAATAACCAAAGGCTTGCGAATCCGTCTCGACAGAACGCTGTGCGACGGCTTCGGCGTCTGCGCCAAGCACGCACCCGACTACTTCTCCCTCGACGACTGGGGCTATGCCTCGCTGGTCGGTGACGGCACAGTGCCCGAGAAGGACCGTGACGCCGTGATGCGGGCGCTGATGGACTGCCCGGTCCACGCGATCATCTACATGGGCGAGCATCGACCGTCCGAGGATGGTGTGCCGCACCCCGAGGCACACGAAGCCCCCGAGCCCGACCCGAACTCCGATGGTAACGAGGCGGTCTGGGGTTTCGTCCGGTGACACGACCGCTGCCGGAGGTCAACGCACTGAACGAGTTCTTCTGGACGGCGGGCGCCGACGGCGTGCTGCGAATCCAGGAGTGCAGGGACTGCGACGCGCTGATCCATCCCCCGCAGCCGGTGTGCCGGTACTGCCGCGGCCGCAACATCGGGGTGCGCGACGTGTCGGGTGAAGCCACCCTGTCGGCCTTCACCGTCAACCACCGGTTCGGCTTTCCCGACCTGCCGCCGCCCTATGTCGTGGCACAGGTCGCGATAGTCGAGGACCCCCGGGTTCGGTTGACCACCAACATCGTTGACTGCGAGCCCGACTCGCTCGAGTTGGGACAGACCGTCGAGGCCCGGTTCGACAAGCTGGAGGACAAGGCGGGAACCGTCTGGCTGCCGGTGTTCACTCCGACCGTCGAGAAGAAGACAGGGCCGCAGCCCGTCGACGAGATCGCACCGCAGGACTTCGCCAAGCATGTCTCGCCGATGCTCACCAAGGAGAAGTTCGAGGACGCGGCGGCGATCACCGGAATCGGAATGTCCAAGATCGGCAGGCGACAGATGGTGCCGCCGCTGTCGTTGACGATCGACGCCTGCGAACAAGCGGTGGCCGATGCAGGCCTGACGTTCGACGACATCGACGGGCTCTCAACGTATCCCGGGCTCGACATCGCGGGCATGGGTGAGGGCGGGGTGACGGCGCTGGAGGGGGCGCTTGGTCTGCGTCCGGCGTGGATCAACGGTGGGATGGACACCTTCGGTCCCGGCGGCTCGCTGATCGCTGCCGTGATGGCCGTCGCCACCGGTCTGGCCCGCCATGTGTTGTGCTTTCGCACACTGTGGGAGGCGACCTTCCAGCAGTTGATGAAGGAGGGCAAGATGTCGCCGCCGGGGGGTGCCCGAACCTCGAGTTGGCAGATGCCGTTCGGCGCGACATCGGCTGCGCACACACTCGCGTTGAACGCACAGCGCCACTTCGACCGGTACGGCACCACGAGGGAGACCCTCGGCTGGATCGCGCTCAACCAGCGGGCCAATGCGGCGCTGAACCCGACCGCGATCTACCGCGATCCGATGACCATGGACGACTACCTGAACGCCAGGATGATCACCACACCGTTCGGGCTCTACGACTGCGACGTGCCGTGCGACGGCGCGGTCGCGGTGGTCGTGTCGGCCGTCGACGCCGCGAAGGACATGCCAAACAAGCCGGTGCTGTTCGAGGCGGTCGGCACCCAGATCGTCGAACGCACCGACTGGGACCAGACCACGATGACCCACGAGCCTCAGGTGCTGGGTCAGTCTGCCCACTTGTGGACGCGCACGTCGTTGCGGCCCAAGGATGTCGACGTGGCCGAGCTCTACGACGGCTTCACGTTCAACTGCCTGTCGTGGCTGGAGGGGCTCGGCTTCTGCGGGATCGGCGAGGCGAAGGACTTCATCGACGGCGGCAAGGCCATCGCACGCGACGGCGTGATTCCGCTGAACACCCACGGCGGTCAGCTCTCGCATGGACGCACGCACGGCATGGGGTTGATCCACGAGGCCGTCGTGCAGCTCCGCGGTGATGCAGGCGAACGCCAGGTGAGAGACGCCCGCGTCGGGGTGGTCAGCAGCGGCGGCCTGACGCCGAGCGGTGCCATTCTGCTGAGGACGGATGAGTAGCGCGCCGCGTCCACGCGTCGTCCTCGCCGACGGCGTGCCGATGTCGGCGTTGGTCGCTTCCGCGCCGGCGCCGAGGGCCGTGATCGTCGCGGTGCACGGGGGCGCCACGTCGGCGGCGTACTTCGACTGCCCCGGCCATCCCGAGCTGTCCTTGTTGCGCGCGGCGGCCGCCGACGGCTACACGGCCATCGCGCTGGACCGCCCCGGCTACGGCGCGTCGGCGTTCTACCACGACGATATGACCGAGGCGGAAAGGCGGGTCGGCTTCGCGCTTGGCGCGGTGGACAAGATTCTCGGCGAGAGTTCCCGTGGCGCAGGACTTTTCCTGCTCGCGCACTCCGCGGGATGTGAACTCGCGTTGCGCATGGCGGTCGACGAGAGAGCCGGCGATGTGCTTGGCGTCGAATTGTCGGGGACCGGATTACGATACGGGGAGGCGGCGAAGGCCATCATCAGTGAGGCCACCGCAACATCGCGTCCCGCGGGTCTGCGTGATCTGCTTTGGCAGCCCACCGGCCTCTATCCGCCCGAGGTGCTGACCGGCGGCCTGTCGGCGCCTGGCGCACCGTATGAAGCCGACGTCACCGCGAACTGGCCCCGCCGCGACTTCGGTGAGATCGCGGGCCGGGTGACGGCGCCGGTCGAGTTCAGCGTGGCCGATCACGAGCGTGTCTGGGAGTCGACATCGCAGGCCGCGCAAGCCGTCGCGGCGTTGTTCACGTCGTCGCGACGGGTCGTCGTCAACGAGATGGCCGACAGCGGACACAACCTCAGTGTCGGCTGGAGCGCGGGCGAATACCACCGGCGGGTGCTGTCGTTCGTCGACGAATGCGCAACCGCGCGTGAAGAGCTGGAGGCGGGTTGATGCGCGTCGGCTTCATCGGACTTGGCAGCCAAGGTGGCCCGATGGCGCGACGGATCGTCGAGGGTGGGTATGACCTCACTTTGTGGGCGCGCAGGCCCGCTACCCTCGAACCCTTCGCAGGCACCGCCGCGAAGATTGCGGACTCGCCTGCCGAGCTGGCGGCCGCCAGCGACCTGGTCTGCCTGTGCGTCGTCGGCGACGACGACGTGACGGAGGTCCTTACCGGTGACAGCGGCGTGCTGGCCGGATTGGCATCCGGCGGGATCGTGGCGATCCACAGCACCGTCCATCCCGATACGTGCCGCGATCTCGCCGAATCTGCTGCAGATCAAGGTGTTTCGCTGATCGATGCGCCGGTGAGCGGTGGAGCGCCTGCCGTCGGGGAGGGACAGCTGCTGGTGATGGTCGGCGGTGAGGCCGACGTCGTCGAACGCTGCCGACCGGTATTCGCGACATACGGCGACCCCATCGTGCATCTCGGACCGCTTGGCAGCGGACAGGTCGCCAAGATCCTCAACAACCTGTTGTTCACCGCGAACATGGGCAGCGCCGTCAGCGCGCTGGAACTGGGCGAAGCCCTCGGCATTCCGCGTGACAAGCTCGGCGAGGTCGTCACCCGCGGTTCCGCCAACAGCAAGGCCTTGTCGAGCATCGCCGCGTTCGGCGGCCGGACAGACCAACTCGCGGCCATAGCCGGTGCGCTGTTGCAGAAGGATGTCCGGCACGCCGCGAGCATCGCCGATGCCGCGTCGGCGCCGCAGGGTGCGGTGTTCGATGCGGCCGACGCCGCGCTGAGCGCACTGGAACATCCGCGGTGACGCGGGTCGGCTTCGTCGGCACCGGGCGAATGGGTGCCCCGATGGTGCGTCGCCTGCTCGACGCGGGCCACGAGGTCCGCGCGCTGGGCCGAACCACCGAAAAGTGCCAGGCGGTGCGCGATTTGGGCGCCTCCCCCGTCACCGAGCCTGCCGCTGTCACCGAGGGTGCCGATGCCGTCATCGTCTGCGTGTTCACCGACGAACAGGTTCGGCAGGTGTGCCTTGACGACGGCCTGGTCGAGGCCATGTCTCCGGGTGCCGTGCTCGTCGTACACACCACGGGAAGCCCACGCACTGCCCAGGCGATCGCTGCTCGCGGCGTCGACGTGGTCGACGCCCCGGTCAGCGGAGGTCCGCATGACATCGCAGCGGGCCGGGTGACGCTGTTCGTCGGGGGGGAAGACGACCCCGTGACGCGCGTGCACCCGCTGCTGAGCACCTACGGTGACCCGGTCCTGCATGTCGGCCGCACCGGTGCCGGTCAACTGGTCAAGCTGATCAACAACGCGCTCTTCGCGGCGCAGATCGGGCTGGTGGCCGAGGGCGTGCGATTGGGTGGCCTACTCGGCATCTCCGAACCGGCACTTCTCGAGGCGTTGACACACGGAAGCGCGGGCAGTCGCGCGCTGGGCCATATCACCAGGGCGGGCTCGGCCACGGCGTTCATCGACGCCGTCGGCGACTTCATCGGCAAGGACGTCGGGGTGGTCAGGGAGACGCTTGCCGACCTGGGCGGCGACCTCGGCGCACTGGACGACGTGGTCGACGCAGGACTGCGACAATGAGACACATTGCGCGAATGTCTCATTCTCTTTTGTGGAAACGGCATTACCGATAGGGTTACAGGCTAACAGCCATACGTAATGCATCGAATGCCGTTCGCACAGCTCAGGAGTACTCAGTGACCAAGGCGAAGCTTGTTTTCGACCCGTTCTCGATGGACTTCTTCAACGGGGCTTACGAGACGTATCGCCGGATGCGCGACGAAGCGCCCGTCTACTACAGCGACGAGCACGATTTCTACGCGCTGACCCGGCACGAAGACGTCGCACCCGCGTTCAAGGACTTCGACACCTACTCGTCGGCGTACGGCATCGACCTGGCTACGATCAGGAACGGCATGCCCACCGAGTCCGGGCCCCGAATGATCATCTTCATGGATCCGCCGTCGCACCGGAACATGCGCAGCCTGCTAAACAAGGTGTTCACGCCGCGCGCGATCCAGGCGCAGACGGAGAACGTCGTCGACAAGATCGAGAAGTATCTGAGCCGACTCGATCCGGACGGCTTCGACGCGGTGCAGGAGTTCACCGCACCGTTCCCCGTCGAGGTGATAACCACGATGCTCGGGGTGCCAGAAGAAAGCGCCCAGCAGGTACGACACTGGATCGACGACTCGTTGCACCGCGAGGTCGGTCAGGTCGAGACCGGCGAACAGGCGATGAAGGCCAACATCGACCAGGCGATGTTCTACCTGGACCTGGTGGCCAAGCGCCGTGCCGAACCACGGGACGACCTCTTCACCAAGCTCGTTCAGGCCGAGCTCGAACGTGAGAACGGCGAGATGGACCGGCTCGACGATCTCGAGATCGCCGCCTTCGCAAGCCTGCTCGGCGGTGCGGGCGCCGAGACGGTCACCAAGCTGGTCGGCAACGCGGTCTACATGTTCGCCAAGCACCAAGACCAGTGGCAGATGATGCGGGAGGACCGCAGCATGATTTCCGGTGCCGTCGAGGAGCTGCTGCGCTATGAGGCGCCCTCGCAGTACAACGTGCGCCGCAACATGCGCGACGTACACCTGCATGGCACGACGATCCCCGAGGGCAGCCCGGTGTTCCTGATCGCAGGCTCGGCGAACCGCGACGAGCGAGCCTGGACCGACGCCGACAAGTTCGACATCACCCGCGACCGCGCCCAAGCGCAGAACCTCGGCCTCGGGTACGGCATCCACAGCTGCCTCGGCGCCGCGCTGGCGCGCCTGGAAAGCTCCATCGCACTGGACAGGCTGCTCGATTTCATGCCGCGCTTCGAGGTCGATTTCGACAAATGCACACGCGTCCAGATGCAGAATGTGGCCGGGTGGAAAAACGTTCCCGTGAAGGTTTTGCGATGAGCGCTTGCGCGAAGAGCGGACGACAAAGATGAGCAAGGTTGAAGTCGACTTCGGCTTGTGTGAGAGCAACGGGATTTGCATGGGCATCATCCCTGAGGTGTTCGACCTCGACGACCAGGACTATCTGCATGTCCTCCAGGACGAGGTGACCCCGGAGAACGAGGACCAGATCCGCGAAGCCGTGCGCCAGTGTCCGCGGCAGGCCATCTCCATCCGCGAAGACTGACGCATCCATAGATGCGGTTCGTCTTCGTGCACGGTGGTTTTCACGCCGCATGGTGCTGGGACCACACGATCGACGAGCTGGGACGGCTCGGCCATCACGCTGTCGCCGTCGACCTACCGGGACATGGCGCGCTCGTCGACGAGGAGTCCACGCTGGCCAACCGCAGGGCTGCGATCGTCGCCGCGATTCGACCCGGCGACGTCCTCGTCGGCCACTCCGGTGGCGGCTTCGACGCCACGCTCGCCGCCGACGCGGTACCCGAGCAGATCAGCCACATCACCTACCTCGCCGCCGCGCTGCCTCGGGAGGGCCGCACCTATCCGGAGGCCATGGCCATGCGCGATTCAGAGGAGGGCGAGTTCGAAGCAGACGTCGGAGAGATGTTGGGCTACTTGAAGTTCGACGACGAGGGCGCGATGACGTTCGCCGACTTCGACGGCGCGTGGAAGTACTTCTACCACGACTGCGACGAGGCGACCGCCCGATGGGCGTTCGATCGCCTCGGCCCGGAGCGGTTCGGCGATACAACGGTGACCCCGGTGTCCGTGCCGAACTTCTGGGCGGCCGACATCCCGCGCAGCTTCATCCGCTGCCTGCAGGACCGCTCGATGCCGCGCTGGCTGGCCGACACGGTCACGCGCAGGCTCGGCGTCGAACAGTTGACCATCGACTCGTCACACTCGCCGTTCCTCAGCAGGCCGCGCGAACTCGCCGAGTTACTGGTGCACGCAACGACCACCAAGCCGACGGGACCGCTGATCCCGGACTAGGGCTCTCAGCCCAGGCCGGTGAGGATGGCGCCCTTGCAGTCGGCCGCGGCCTGCCGCACCTTGGCCGCTTCCTGATAGGCGTCGGAGTTGTACCACTCGCGGGCGGCTTCCACCGACTCGAACTCCAGCAGCACCGTCTGGGTGCCGTGCCACTCGCCCTCGATCTGCTCGGCGTTCGGGTCGAAGGCGAGGATCGTCGCCCCTGCCATCGTCTTGCTGGCGAGCTTGGCATACTCGCCCATCCCTGCGGGGTCCTTGACGTCTTCGGTGATGACCACATAACCCTTTGGCACGACAATCTCCTCGGTAGGACGCCGGCACCGCCGACGCGGCTCTTCAGTCGGTTTCGACGATGGCTTGTTCGGGGCAGTTCACGATGGCCTCTTTTGCCGCGTCCTCGAGTCCCGCTGGCACCTGTTCGGGATCGGCGATGGCGTAACCGTCGTCGGTCATGCTGAACACCTCTGGGCACAGCGTCAGGCACATGCCGTGGCCGCGGCACCTGTCCTCGTCGACGGTGACCTTCATGGGGCAACTTCAACGAGGTCGAATTCGAGATGCAGTTCGGTGAGGCCACGCAGGATGTACGTCGGAATGTATTGGTAGCGACGGCTTCCGGCCGGACCGTGGTGCGCCTCGCTGATCCGGATGTCGGTCGTCCGATCCAGCAGCCGTTCCAATCCGACCCGGGTCTCCGCGCGGGCCAGCGGTGCGCCGGGGCAGCTGTGGATGCCACGCCCGAATGCCAGGTGCTGACGCGCGTTCTTGCGCTCGGGGTCGAAGGTGTCAGGATCGTCGAACCGGCGCGGGTCGCGGTTGGCCGCACCGTTGACCACCATCACCGTGCAGCCGGCACCGAGGGCTTCGTCGCCGATGCTGGTCGGCACCCGCGATAGCCGGAAGTCGCCCTTGACCGGGCTCTCGATGCGCAGGCACTCCTCGATGAAGTTCGGCAGCAGGCTGCGATCGTTTCGCAACCTCTGCTGGATCTCCGGTTGGTCGCCCATCACCTTCAACGCGGTGGACAGCAGCCGCACCGTGGTCTCCTGGCCGGCCGAGAAGACGTTGGTCGCGACCCGCACGACGTCGCCGACCTCTGGCATCGTGCCGTCCGGGAAGGACGCCGTCGCCAGCCCGGTCAGCACGTCGTCACGCGGGTCGAGGCGGCGATCTTCGACGTACGTCGCGAACACCTCGTAGAGGTACTCGAGCGGGGTCTTGGCCAGAGCCTTGTCGGCGTTGCCCAACCCACTCCCGTGCGTGCCGCGCGCCAGCCGCTCGAGAAGCTCGGGGCGGTCCTCCTCGGGCACACCAAGCAGGTCGGCGATGACGCGCAATGTGAAGGGGCCCGCGAAGCCCTTGATGAACTCGCCGTCACCCGGAGCGAGGAAGTTGTCGAGGATGTCGTCGGCGAGCTGCCACATTGCGTCCTCGTTTTCCTTGAGGCGCTTGGGCGTGATCAGCCGCATCAACAGTGCACGGTGATTGGTATGGGTCGGCGGGTCCAGCGTCGGCAGCTGGTCGCTGAACGGAATCTCGTCGCGGTGCTTCTCGATCAACTCCGTGACGTCTGAGCCCTCCAGGCCCTCCAGGGATACCGGGAAGCCGGGAAACGGGCCCGTCACCGAAACGCATGACGAGAACGTCTCCGCATCGTTGTAGACGTCGACGGCCTCTTGCCAGCCCGTCACCATGGTCACGCCGTAGTGGTCCTCGCGGCTGACCGGGCACTTGTTGCGAAGTGCCTCGTAGAACGTGTACGGATCGTCCGTCAGACGGCCGTCCCGGAAGAAGTCGACCGAGGTGAGGTCCTCCGACATTGCTACTCCATGATCTCAATTGAAGAGAACGTGATTCTCATCTGTGGGTATTAGATTTCCACAGTGGCTCGCCGCCGTCAACGAGGGGCCCGCTATCGAATCGGCTCGTCACCCAGCACGGTGGTGCGCAGCATCTCCCGCGGAGAGTCGGGGTCGTATGGCGCCGCGCGATGCAGGACGCCGCGGTTGTCCCAGATGACGGTGTCCCCGACCGACCACGTATGGCTGTAGACCCTGCCGGGCAGGGTGGCACGGTCGAGCAGTTCTGCGAGCAGTGCCGTGCCCTCCTCGCGATCCAAGCCGACGACGTAGTCGGCCGACGCGCCGAGCACAAGGGACTTGCGGCCGCTGCGGTGTGTCCACACCAGCGGATGGGTGTGGGTGCGTCTGGATCGCCACTTCGCCAGCACCTCCGGTGCGGGATCGGGCGTGACCCGGCGCTGGGATGCCTCAAGCGAGTGCACGACCCGCAACGACCCGTATCGCTTTTTCTCCGCGTCGCTCAACGCGTCGTAGGCCGCATACGAGTTCGCGAATTCGGTTTCTCCGCCGGACTGGGCGACGTGCTTCGCCGACAGCACGGTGGCCATCTGAGGGACGGTGTCCCCGACCGGCGTGCAGCCGTCGATGTGCCAATCGAAGGTGGCGCGCAGGTAGTCCGCCGAGGCGTTCTTCGACTTGTCCAGCGTGACCGGGTAGATGCCCGCGACCCGATGATGACCGTCGGAGGAGTGATCGATCTCGCCGAGCCGGCCGCAGAACGCCACCTGCGCTTCGGGATTCAGGCCGAGACCTGGAAACACCAGCACGCCGTTGTCCTCCAGCGCGTGAAGCACCGCTGCGCCAAGCGCATCGTCGCTCGCCAGCCGGTCGGAGTCGACGCCAAGAACTTCCGCGCCGACCGACTCGGTGAGCTTGTTGATCGTCAGCACACTCATGGCACCGGCTCTCCTATTCGGTCGATGACGGCGTCGGCGGAGTCGCTGGGCTTCTGCGTCCCGAAGACCTCGACGGCCATCGAAACCATGATCATCGAGTAGACGAGGTGCAACAGGTTCAGCGCGTCGTCGGGGACGTCGTCGAGGGGGAATTTGTCGCAGTAGTCGATGGCTTCCTCGAACCGCGGTGAGAACGCGTCGTAGAACGCGTGGATCTCCGGCATCGGCGTGTTCAGCCGGGCCTTCCACCTCTCCGGTTCTGTTGCCAGGCACCATTTCTCGGCGTACGGCTCGAACTCGACGAAGGCGCTGGGCAGTCGGGTGTCAGCCATGTTCACACCCCCACCGGGCGGCGTTGCGCCTTGTACTCCTCGACCCAGTCCACGGCCGTCTTGTGCAGATGCCGGACCAGGATCTCTTGGTCGCTGAGCGGGAAGTCGTCGACGACGTCGTACTCCAGCGCGGCTTGCGTGCCGCCGAGCATGCCCGCGTCCTGCAACGCGAATTCTTTGAGCACGACGGAGGCGACCTCGTGCTCGATACGTTCGCGGACGGTGCGGGCGGGGTGAAATGCGTTGTACGCCTCGAACTTGTGGGTGTTGTGCGACGTCGGCCAGTACCGGTAGAGCAGGTACCAGCCGTGGTAGATCAGGATCTCCAAGTTCGGGAAGATCTGGAAATTGGTGATGCCCCACGGCTCGATGCCGCCGGGGTTCAACCCCGCCGACTGGTGAGTCTCCGGTGTCCGCCACGGACCCACCAGGCCGCTGCGCGTCGCGCGTTCGACGGGGTACATGTACTCCGGATCGAGCAGCCATCTGCGGGTGCCTGCCGTCGAAACCAACCGATGCGGGCCGTCGATCTGAAAGTGCCCGCATTCGAAACTTGCGTTGGGCTGCCGAACAGCCGTCGGCACCTGTTGGGAGTGCAGCGACGGCACGTGGTAGTACTCCTGGAAGGCATCGGCGAAGATCTTCCAGTTACTGTTGTTGTGGGCGACGAAATCGTAACGCTCGGTCATCATTTCGAATGGATAGTCGTCAAGGGCGGTGATCATCGGCCCCAGGAAATCGCGCAGGCTCTGCCTTGGTTCGGGGTCGAGGTTGATGAAGATGAAGCCGTTCCAGATGTCGCAATGCACCGGGCTCAACCCGTACTGCTCGGCGTCGAGGTCGAAGAACTCGCCGGGCTGCTGGACGAAGGTGAGCGCGCCTTCGAGGTCGTACCGCCAGCCGTGATACTTACAGGTGAACTGGCGGCAGGCGCCCCTGACCTCGTCGTTGGGAAAGTCGTTCCACACCAACTTGTTTCCGCGGTGCCGGCAGACGTTGTAGAAGGCTCGGATCTTTTGGTCGCGGCCCTTCACGACAATCACCGACGTCTTGGCGGCGTCGATTTCCTTGGTGAGATAGCTGCCGACGCGTGGCAACTCCTCGACGCGACCGACGTTCAGCCAGGCGCGCTTGAAGACGGCTTCGCGTTCGAGTTCGTAGAACTCCGGCGAGGTCGAGTCCCGAAACGAGATCGGCCCCGTGCCCAGTTCCGGGTAGTGCTCGGTCCAGCTGCCTTCCGCCGGTTTAGGCCACTTCGGCATCCGCCCCTCCTTGTCGTGTCACAGCACCTGCCCGCCGTTGACGCCGAGCACCTGCCCGGTGATGAAGCCCGCCTGCTCGGAGCACAGGAACCCGACGGCCGCGGCGATGTCGTCGCCGGTGCCGAGGTGGCCGACCGGAATGCTCGCCGCCATCTGCTCATTCGACGGCAGGTGGCCGGCCGCCTGCCCCTTGTGTTGCATCGGCGTCTCGATCCCCGATGGTGGAACGTTGTTGACCGTGATGCCAAGCGGACCGTATTCGCGGGCAAGCGATTTGGTCAGCGACAGCAGCGCGCCCTTGCTGGCCGCGTAGTGGGCCATCTTCGGCGAACCCCGTTGGGCGCTGGACGACGAAATCATCACGATGCGGCCCCAGCCCGCGTCGAGCATGTCGGGCACGGCGACCTGACAGCAATGGAACGTTCCGGTCAGGTTCACCGCGATCAGGCGGTCCCACGCCTCGATGGTGATCTCGGTGAACGGCGCGAAGTCCACCGCACCGGCGCTGGTGACGAGGATGGTCACCGGACCGAGCTCGGTGCGCACCTTGGCGAACGCCTCCTCGACGGCCCCGCGGTCGCTGACGTCGACGGCGACGGCCAGCGCAGTCACCCCGTCGGCGCGCAGGTCGTCGGTAACCCGTTGGGCGGCTTGGGCGTCGATGTCGAGCACCGCGACCAGCTGCCCCCGTCGACCGAGTTCGTGACAGATCGCTTCACCCATGCCGGACGCACCGCCGGTCACCACCGCCACCCTGGTCACGTCGTCAGTAGTCATAGGTCAGCTTCACCGTCTTGCTCGTCGGTAGGGCCTGGCAGGTGAGCACGTATCCCTCGTCCACCTCGTCATCCTCGAGTGCGTCGTTATTGACCATCCGAGCGCTGCCCTCGGTGATACGAGCCATACACGTTCCGCAGGACCCTGTTTCGCACGAATACGGCGCCTGCAGTCCGGCCGAGCGCGCGGTCTGTAGAAGCGTGTCACCCGTGCGGTAGCACGCGGTCGTGGTCCGGCTGTCCAGTTCGATGACGATCTCGTCGGTGACGGCGACGCCGGTTCCGCTGTCCTTGCTCATTGCGGTCAACATTATCAAGTACTTGTCATTAGGATCAACTACTTGCTACTCGGGGCCGATGTGATCGGTGTGCAGCTTGTGGCCCGTGCCCTGCTCGATCACGCGTCCTAGCAGCTCACGCAGCGTTTCCTGCTCGTCACTGCTGAGCACCCCGAACACCTTCGCGTGCGCCGCGATCGCGTCGCTGACGACGGCCTCAGCCACCTTGCGACCCTGATCGGTCAGAAAGGCCTGCAGTATCCGGCCGTGCTGCGGATCCTGCTTGCGCTCCACCAGCCCGCGTCGCTCGAGTTCCTTGAGGGCCAGTTGCACGCCCTGCGGGCTGATCAGCAGCCGGCGCGCGAGATCGGCGCCGGACAGCCCGGGCTCGGTGGCGAGCTGGCGCAGCATGCCGATCTGCGCGGTGCTTACGCCGTGTTCACTCACCGCGTCGTTCACGGTCGTCAACGAGAAGTACCACGCCTGCTTCAGCAGCCAGAGAATGTTGTCGGTCTGTTCCATGATCGCTGCACTCCTCTCGGCCAGCCTGGACGTCACTGCTTGTAGACCACGCCGTTCTTCATCACGAACCGCACGTCCAGTGTGGTGGCGATGTCGCGCGACGGGTCCCCTGGGACGGCGATGATGTCGGCGAGGTATCCGGGCGCCAGCCGGCCGAGCTCGTCGTCGGCCTCGATCAGCTCCGCGCTGGTGATCGTCGCCGCCCGCAGCGCCTGCATGGGTGCCATACCCCTGTCAACAAGGGCGCAAAGCTCTTTCGCGTTCTGCCCGTGCGGAATTGCGGGTGCGTCGGTTCCGCATGCGATCCGGACACCTGCGGCGATCGCCTTCGGCAGCATCGCCTGCGCCCGCGGGAAGACCTCCTCGGCCTTCTTGCGAAGCTCCGGCGCGATCCGGTCGACGGCCATCGCCTCGGTGAGATAGGTGGTCGACACGAGGAACGTGTCGTGGTCCACCATCATCTGGATGGTCTCGTCGGTCGCGAGGAACCCGTGTTCGATGCAGTCGATGCCAGCCCGGATGCACGCCCGGATAGCGGTGTCCCCCACCGCATGCGCGGCGACCCGCACACCGGCCCTGTGCGCCTCGTCGGCGATCGCGGCGAACTCCTCGTCGGAGTACTGCTGCGCGCCGGGGGCGGTGCTGTGCGACATCACGCCACCCGATGCCGACACCTTGATCAGCTTGGCGCCGTGGCGAATCTGATACCGCACGCACGCACGCACCTCGTCGACACCGTTGGCGATGCCCTCGGCGACGGACAGCGGCATGATGCCAGGCGCGAGTCGCTGAAACACCGTCGGGTCGAGATGGCCGCCGTAGGGAGTGACGGCGTGCCCGGCCGGATAGATGCGAGGGCCGACGTGCCAACCCGCCTCGATTGCGCGCTGCAGCGCGACGTCGAGCAGATAGCCGCCCGTCTTCACCATCAGGCCGAGGTTGCGCACGGTGGTGAAGCCCGCCTCCAGCGTCGTCTTGGCGTTCACCGCGCCGCGCAGCGTTCGATAAGCCGGATCGTCCTGCACACCGTGCATGGGACTGGGCAGCCCGTCGGGCCCGCCGGGTCCGCCGATGAGCAGGTTGAGCTCCATGTCCATCAACCCAGGGACCAGGGTGACGTCGCCGAGATCGAGCTCGGTCGAATCGCTTGGCAGCTCGGGAGGATTCACCGCCTGGATTCGGTCGCCTTCGATGACGACCGACGCGGGCGAGCGCACCTCGCCTGCCTCGACGTCGGCCCAGCGCTCGGCACGCAAAACCGTCGATGTCATGGCACGGGTTCGGAAAGGCAATCCAGCGCTGCGGCACCGGAGTCGGGAACCCGCGGCTGCTTCCAGCACTCGACGGGGAACGACACCATGATCATCGAGTACAGCAGGTGCATCAGGTTGAGGACGTCCTCGGGCAGGTCGTCGAGCGGAAACTTGTCGCAGTAGGAGATCGCCTCCTCCGCGCGCGGGGTGATCGCGTCGTAAAAGGCCTGCATCTCCGACATCGGAGTGGCCAACCGCTTGGCGTACCGCTGCGCCTCCGATGGCAGACACCACTCGGAAAACGACTCCAGGTCGGCGAATTCAGCAGGCAGCATCGCGGTCATCGCGTCACACCCCCGCCGTCTTGTTCCGGTAGTCATCGACCCATGCCGCGGTCTCCTGGTGCAGGTGGCGGATGAGCACCTCCTGGTCGCACAGCAGAAACCGCTCCACGACTTGGGATTCCACCATCGTCTGGGTGGCCTCGAGGGTGTTGGCGTCCTGCAGGCCGTACTCCTTGAACGACACCGCGGCCAGTTCCTGGGCGATGCGCTCCCTCGGCGTGCGGGGCTGCGGGAAGTACAGCGTGCCTTCGAAGGTGTGCGTGTTGTACGAGGTCGGCCAGTAGTGGTAGGTCAGATACCAACCCTGGCCCCAGATCAAGATAACGAAGTTCGGGAACAGCTGGAACGAATCAAGGCCCCAGGGATCGCATTTCGCCGGATTGAGCCCTTCGGGCATCTCGCCCAGATCGGGACTGTCCCACGGTCCGAACAGCCCGCTCTGACAGATCTCCTCCATCGGCTTACGCATCTCGGAGTCCATCTCCCAGGCACGGATACCCGACGTGCTGACCAACCGGTGCGGGCCGTCGATGCGGTAGTGCGGCGCTTCGAAGCCGGCCTCCGCGGCGGCCTTCGAGTACTTCGCCGGCGA
Organism: Mycolicibacterium stellerae; assembly: GCF_003719305.1. Classification (GTDB taxonomy): domain Bacteria; phylum Actinomycetota; class Actinomycetes; order Mycobacteriales; family Mycobacteriaceae; genus Mycobacterium; species Mycobacterium stellerae. Next base: position 104,816 of record NZ_RARC01000004.1, on the reverse strand, counting down.
CTGGTTCGCATGCAACACCGGTGCGTGATAGAACTCCTGGAACGCGTCCATGTAGAGCTTCCAGTTCGCCTTGACCTCAGATCGGTAGTGCCACCGCGAAGTCATCCGGCCGAACGGATAGCCCTCCAACCCGGTGACCATCGGGCCGAGGAAGGCACGAAGGCCCTGCTGCGGTTCGGGCGCGAAGTTGACGAAGATGAAGCCTTCCCACACGTCGCAGTGCACCGGCACCAGCCCGTAGCGGTTCTTGTCCAGGTCGAAGAACTCGCCCTCCTGCTGGACGAAGGTGAGGTTGCCGTCCAGGTCGTACCGCCAGGCGTGGTACTTGCAGGTGAACTGCTTGCAGAAGCCGCTGGTCTCCTCCAGCGGCATGTCGTTCCACACCAGCTTGTTGCCGCGGTGCCTGCAGATGTTGTGGAACGCCTTGACCTCGCCTGCGTTGTTGCGCACCACGATGATCGACGTGTTGGCGACCTTCAGTTCCTTGGTGAAGTAGCTGCCCTTACGCGGGAGTTGTTCGACCCGACCGACATTCAGCCATGCCCGTTTGAACACCGCCTTGCGCTCGGCGTCGTAGAACTCGGGGCTGATCGAGTCCTCATAGGACACCGGCTCGGTTCCCAGTTGCGGATAGTGCTCCGTCCAACTGCCTTCTGCCGGTTTCGGGAATCGCGCCATTGCCTACTCCTATCCACGCGGTCAGATCCAGGCGTACCGCACGCGGTTCGAGCCTGTCGCAATCAGCCACTCGTCATTGCCCTTTGACGCAATCCGCGGGGGCCTACCGTGCCGACGGTATCCGCTCTTGCCGACAATCGCAAGTAGTTGATACTGCCGCTTGCGGGAGATCTTCGGCCCGGTGACGCGCGGGGTCAGGGCATCTTGATCGCCGATATGTACATCTCGACGGTGGGCCGATAGAGATCCAGGTCGTCCAAGTGGCTGCCCAACTCGACGGCGTCGGTCGTCGCGATGATTATGTGGGCGAAGGTAATCGGAGGAATCAGCAGGGTCGCGCCTAGGCGATCGATACCCTCGACGATGAACTTCGCCAGCGCCTCGACAACCTCTGACCGCTTGGCCGCCACCCGTTCCCGCGCCTCCGGATTGCGGAGCAGATAGAGGCTGAATTCCAGTCCCAATGCCGCGTGCTCGGCGCCGCGATCACGACTCAGCTGGCGCCAACGGTCGCCGATCTCCTCGAGTTCACGCGCCCCGATATGGTCCGCCGACGACATCACCTCGGCGAAATTGTCGAAGTAGCGCCGCCAGTATCGGTCGCTCGCGGCCAGGAACAGATCTTCCTTGGTGGTGAAGTACTTGTAGATCGCGCCCTTGGAGTATCCAGCAGCCTTGGCGATATCGTCCAGAGTCGCTGGGATGAAACCTCTTTCGGCGAACACCTCCTCGGCGGCATCCAGGAGAAGCGAGCGGGTGCGCTCGAGGCGCCGCTCCCTGGTCCATGGCTCAACCATGCCGCCATATTGCCACAGATTCTTATCGGACTATTGGTCATCGAGATACTCACTGGTATGTTTTCGTCGCAGCGGCCACTTCAAGGGGAGTCATGACGGTCATGCGTTCGACTAGTGCAGAGGAGACGGGGTCGTGAGCGATCTGTCGCATAAGAAGACGCCCGCCCTCACAGAATCGCTGAGCGAGGCATCGCTTGGCACGCGGCCCCAGTCCAAGATCACCGCGGTGCGCATCTGGGCCGCGGTCGGCGCTGCGATTCTCGCCTTCCAGCTGTACGTCTGGATCCGCTGGATCACCGGGCCCAACTTCGAACGGGTTCCGCAGGGACCCACGGAACCACCGACCTTCATGAAGGCGATCCTGTTCACCTGGACAGCGGTGATCATCGTCGGCCTGCCAATTGCGATCTGGTGGTTCATCATTCGGCCGTGGCGTCGCGAGCGGCGAATAACCCTCGACGGCATGCTCCTGATCGCCTGCGGCCTGTTGTTCTTTCAAGACCCACTGCTGAACTACTTCAACACGTGGAGCACCTACAACACTTGGATGTGGAACCGGGGCTCGTGGGTCCAGGACATTCCGGGTTGGGTGTCGTTCGGGAAGCCGGGCGCCATGATGGCCGAACCGTTCCTGATGAACGCCCCCGGCTACTGCTTCGTCCTGCTGTGCACGATGCTGGGCTGCTGGGTCATGCGTAAAACCAAGCAGCGGTGGCCGAACATCAACACCATCGGCCTGATCGGCGTGGTCGTCGCGTGGACCTTCTTCTTCGATCTCGTCATCGAGGGCCTGTTCCTGATGCCGATGGGGCTGTTCACCTACCCCGGCGCCATTCAGGCCCTGTCGATCAATGCGGGCACCTACTACCAGTGGCCGCTCTACGAAGGACTCATGTGGGGCGGTGTACAGGCCGGCCTCTGCTGCATGCGCTACTTCACCGACGACCGTGGCCGGACCTTCGTCGAGCGCGGACTCGACCAGGTTCGAGGCGGTTTCGTCAAACAGCAGTCCACCCGATTCTTGGCGATCTTCGCCGCGTGCAGCGCCTTCTTCTTCGTGTTCTACAACATTCCGGCACAGTTCTTCGCCATGCACCAAGATCCTTGGCCCGAGGACGTCCTGAAGCGCTCGTACTTCCTGATGGGGATCTGCGGCGAAGACACCGATCGGCCGTGCCCCGACCCTGCGCTACCGATGCCCCTGACCAATTCCGGCTACATCAATCACGACGGCCAGCTTGTCCTCCCCGAGGGGGTAGAGCTTCCCAAAAACGTTCCGCTCGAGCGAGGCAAGTAAACCGTGAACAGTAATTCTGCGGTGGTCACCCCCGTTTCCGACGCACCCTTCTACCGTGCGGTCGGCGACGAGGTAGAGGTCTTTCACGCCGCAGCCCGCCGGGGTCTGCCGGTGCTGCTGAAAGGCCCTACCGGATGCGGGAAGACCCGGTTCGTGGAGGCCATGGCTCACCGGCTGGGCCGGGAGCTGATTACCGTTGCGGGACACGAGGATATGACTTCGGCGGATCTGGTCGGTCGTTTCCTGCTGAAGGGCGGTGAGACAGTCTGGGTGGACGGGCCCTTGACCCGGGCCGTCCGCGAGGGCGCCATCTTCTATCTGGACGAGATCGTTGAGGCACGCCAGGACACCACCGTGGTCATTCATCCGCTCGCCGATCACCGCCGTGAGCTGCCCGTCGACCGTCTCGGCACGACACTGCATGCGGCGCCTGGATTTCAGCTGGTGATCTCCTACAACCCCGGGTACCAGAGCGTATTGAAAAACCTCAAGGAGTCGACCCGTCAGCGCTTCATCGCCATCGAGCTCGGCTACCCGTCTCCCGAGGTCGAGACAGAGGTGGTGGCCTACGAAGCCGGGATCAACGCCGAGACCGCGCGTGCGTTGGTCAAGCTCGCGAACGCCATCCGAACCCTGGATGGCTCACCGTTGCGCGAAGTGTCCTCCACCCGGATGTTGATTCTTGCCGGCGGCCTCGCGGCTGAAGGGCTGAACCTGCGTAGCGCCGTCCACGCGGCCGTCGTCCAGGTGCTCTCCGACGACGCGGACGTGGTGCGCGCACTCGGTGAACTCGTGGACGCCGTCCTGCCCCGGACATGATCGACGGTTCCGATCCCAACAACCCGGACCGGTTCCGGTTCCTCGCCACCTACGTCGCGGGCAGATCCGTCGAAATCGCCGAGGCGTCCGCAGGCCAGCCTGCGCACACCGACGGCCACTTCATCTTCGTCTCGGCCGGTGGTTCGGCCGACGAGCAGCGCCGCGAGATGATGGTTCAGGCCGCTCTTCTCGGCGCCGGCAGCCTTGATCCGCGATTGACGAGGGGACTGCGGGCACGTCCGGTGTTGTCGCGCCGCTACCTGGCAATCGAGGGTCGGCGGGTTCTCGCCGAACTCGCCCGACAGATTCCGGTCGATGCCGCGCTCCTGAATGACCGACCACCCAGCACCGCCACCGCCGATGAATCCCTGCTGGTAGCCAAGAGCCGAGCAACGGTCGCCGACCCGCCGGACTGGTTCGGTGTCATCAAACCTGCCCGGTTGACGACGGCGCCCGCAGGACCGGGCGGGAAGGCCACCAACAAAGACCTCCAATTGCAGTTCGACCCCATCGACCTGCCCGAGTCGGAGGAAGACGACGCGGACGACGACGGCGGGAAGTCCAGGCAGAGCAAGATCCTCAAACTGTTTGAGAGTCCGCTGTTCAACAACCAGTCGATGTCGGATTACTTCCGCAAGATGTTCGGTGGTTCACGTTCCCCCGGAGAGGGCGCGGCGGGCTCCGAGATGACCGTTCGCTCCACCCGCCGGGTGCAAGAGAGCGGACCGAATGCCCGACCCCTGCCCACCCGGATTCATTTCACCGACGGCGGCAAGCCCGGTGCTGCGGTAGGCGTTGGCGGGACCCTCTTTCCGGAGTGGGACGTCTTCAACGACAGGTACAAGCGCGACTGGTGCCGGGTCATCGATTTTCCGCTGACCGTCGCAGCCGACGTCTCCGATGCCGGCGTCGCACATGACGACGTGCTGCGCCGCCGCCTCGCTCGCGTCGGCCTCGGTCCGAAGGTGTTGCGGGGTCGCGCCGACGGAGACGACCTCGACATCGAGGCGCTCATCGACCTGTTCGTCGATCTGCAATCTGGCTATTCCGCACCAGAACACGTCTACTTGGAACGCCGCAAACTTGCCCGCAATCTCGGCGTGCTCATTCTGATCGACGCCTCCGGGTCCGCCGTCGACGCCGATTCGGACGGCCTCATGGTGCACGACCACCAGCGCCGGGCGGCCGCCACCCTGGCCGTGACACTCGAAGAGCTTGGTGACCGCGTCGCCGTCTATGCATTCCGATCGCAGGGTCGACACGCTGTGCATCTGCCTGCCATCAAAACGTTCGACCAGAGTTTCGGCGCCGTCGGGCGAGCGCGGCTCAACCGGCTCGAACCGGCGAGCTATACCCGCCTCGGCGCCGGAATCCGTGGTGCCGGCGAAGTTCTCAAGAGGGAGGCCGGCACCCCGAACCGGCTGCTGCTCGTCCTTTCGGACGGATTTCCTTACGACGACGGATATGAAGGCAAGTATGCCGAGGCCGACGCTCGCAAGGCTTTGGAGGAGCTGCGCATGGAAGGCGTTGCCTGCCTCTGCCTTTCCATCGGCGCCGTGACACCGGCCGATTCCCTCGAACGCGTCTTCGGCGCCGCCAGCCATGCCAGCGCGGCGACCCTGGCGGAGTTGAGCCCGCGGATGGATGAGCTGTTCATGTCTTCTCTGCGGGAACTCGCCGCGCCGATACGACTGCGAGGATGAGCTGTGAAGGTGTTGTTGACAGGTGCGATGGGCAATATCGGCTTTTCCACGTTGACGGCGTTGCTCGCAGAAGGCCACGACGTCATCGCATTCGACCTCGAGTCTCGCAGGGCGCGCCGACTCGCATCCGGCTTCGACGGGCGTGTTCGGTTCGTGTGGGGCGACATAACGAGTCCGGAATCGCTGCGACACGCACTCGATGGCGTGCAAGCAGTGATCCATCTGGCGGCCATCATCCCCCCTTACTCGGAACGCGCGCCCGAGCTCGCTCGCAAGGTGAACCTCGACGCGACGCGCAGCTTGATCGAGCTGACTGAGGCCTCGCCCACGGCCAACCGGCTCGTCTTTGCGTCGTCTGTGGGCATTTTCGGCGACGTCCAGGATCGCGAGCCGCCGCTGCGTGTTGATACCCCCGTGTCTCCGGCCGACGAGTACGGGCGCCAAAAGGTGGCGTGCGAGCAAGCGATCCGGCAGTCACGGCTGCAATGGAGCATCCTGCGCCTTGCGGCTGTGACACCAATCCACTTGCAGGCGCAGGACCCCAGCATAATGTTCGAATTCAGTCCCGACGCACGGTTCGAGTTCCTCCATCCAGCCGACGCCGGAACGGCATTCGCTCGCGCTGTGGCCTGTGAGGGGTCGATCGGAAAGACGCTCTACGTCGCGGGCGGCACCAACTGCCGCATGACCTATTACGACTTCACGAACGCACTCATGACTGCGATCGGAATCGGCCCCATTTCAGTCGATGCCTTTCTGCGTACCTCGCCTGCCCGCTTCTTCGGTGACTGGGTCGACACCGACGAGAGCCAGCGCCTCCTTCAGTACCAGAAACGAGGACTGGACGAGCAATTGGAAGATATGAAGAAGGACTTTGGCATGCTCGTGCCACTCATCCGCCTCGCGCGCCCGCTGGCAACTTGGTTCGTGACCCGCAGTTCGGCTCATCTCAAAGAGAACCGGCGTACCGGCGTTGGCTGATTGACAAAACGCGCGAGATGCCACCGGCGACGCTCGATAATTGGATACATGTCGGTCGAGGCGGCGTGTTGGCAGGCTGTGGCCAGCATCCAACGGGCCAGGTCGCTGTTCGGCGCGGCTCCGCAATCGTCAATGGCCCCCGAAGCGGTCGGCCGGTGTGTTGCAGAACGCCGCACAAGACACCAGCGGCGCAGGCGTGCAGATGGGCGAGTCGTCGGGTCGGTTCGTCGACCAGTACCGCAATTTCGCCAACCGAAACGCTGCGGCCATCTCCGCCACCGGCCGAACCGACACCCTGTTGGGAACAACGCCTCAACCAGGCGGTCGCGACAGCTCGGACGGGCTCAAGCCATCTCGACGCGCTGGTCGCGCAGGCACAGGCGATCGCGCGCGTTGCCGCAGCTGCCAAGACGCCTGGCGAGGTGCGCAACCTGGGTCCGGTCGCGGCGACCAGGGACCTGAAGCCGACAGGCGGGTCGTGGATGGTCGAGGTCGGCAACCACGCCGAACTGGGCTGGGCGCCCATCGACGGAACGTACCGGGCGCCTCAGACGAGCATCCCGTCGCAGATCAGCGGGTATGAGGCCGCCGACGGCAACGTCTACATCGCCGCGGACTCCTTCGACCGCAGCCAGGGCGTCACGATGTATCGCGTGGACGCCGACAACGTCACCGATCGTTCGGCATGGCAACCCTGGACCGGAAACGACTGGGGCACACCGGGACAGGCACCGGTCGCCGTGTCAGACCCCGGCCAGACTTTCGGCGAGCTCAGCATGCGAGAGGTCGGCGGCCAGGCGGTGCTTTCGGGTTCAACGGCAGCAACGGGCCCGGCGCCGTCGAAGTTCGCGTCGCCGGCGACCCCAACTCTTCGGGACGACGCCGCCCGCGTTGCTGATGCAGCAGAGCGATCCGACCGCGCCGAACTTCGTGCCGCAGAACTACGGCGGATACATCCTTCCCGGATCGACGCTCGACAACCTCCGTGTCTTCGCCAGCCAGTGGAACACCACGACCAACGTTCCCTACAACACGCAGGAGATCATCGCCAACGTGACTCCGCAGGAGTAAAGCAACCAGCACAGCCAGCGACCTTCCCAACAGACGCGAACAAGGACAGGTGACCATGACACCACTGCACCGCACGACGATGGTGCTCGCGATGATGAGCGTGCTCGTCGCCGTCGGCTGCCGAGCAGAATCGCAGGCCGACACACCGACGTTCCCCGACGTGAGCGGATGGACCGCGGTCGACGTCAGGGACTACGAAGTCGACACCACCACGCCGGGCAGGCCGAGCACGGGAACGTACTTCATCACCCCCGACGGCATCATCTGCGGATTCGCCACCTTTCCGCCCGCCGTGGGGTGCGCGGCCGAGAACCTCCCTGGCGTACCGCCCCTGACGGACCCGAAGCCCGGCATCGTCCAGAGCATCGGCACCGACCGGCCGCCGAAAGCCACGAACGCGTCCATCGGCCAGGACGGCAAGGTGCACGGCAACCCGGTCAAGACACTTCCCCCCTTCCACACCATCACCGTGGACGGCATGACATGCGGAGTGGACGACGGAGGAACGACCGCCTGCAAGGATCAACAGGATCGCGGCTTTGTGCTGTCTCCCAGAGGATCCGGCTGGCTGCCGAAGGTCTGAGTCAGCGCGTCGGCAGCTTCAGCACGTGCTGGGCGATGATGTTGCGCTGGATCTCCGACGTACCGCCCGCGATGGTGCCCGCAAAGCTGCCGATGTAGCGCGTGAACCAATCCGCGGTGAACTGGCCGGGGCTGTACGGGTTGTACGGGGCGGTCATCGCGGGATCGGCCAGACCGTCGGCGCCCGTCGCCTCCAAGATATGTCGGTAGGCACTCTGCTCCGCTTCGGACCCGAACACCTTGAGCACCGAAAGCCCGGCGGCGTCGCCCTGCCCGCGGGCGGCTTTCGCCAACGCCGCAGATCCCAGCAGCCGCAGTGCCTGGTAGTCCATCGCGATGCTCGCGTACTCATCGCGCTGCAAAGCGCCGACGGGGCGATAGCTTTCCAACGTCTGCCCCAACCGGTTGGCGAACTGCAGCCACATCATCGTGCGTTCGTGGCCGAGCGACCCGTTGGCCACCCGCCAGCCGCCGCCGAGCGGGCCGACGAGATTCTCGGCGGGTACCACGACATCGGTCAGGAAGACCTCGTTGAAGTCGAGGTCATCGCGGTTGTACACGCAGGCGAACGGCCTACAGGTCACCCCAGCCGTTTCGGTGGGAATCAGCAATGCACTGATGCCCTTGTGCTTCGGCGCGTCGGGATCGGTGCGCACAAAAGCGAGCAGAACGTCGGCGTCGTGTGCGCCGGACGTCCACACCTTCTGGCCGTTGACGACGAAGTTTTCGCCGTCCAGCACCGCACGGGTGGTCAGGCCCGCAAGGTCGGAGCCCGCGCCGGGTTCACTCATGCCCAACGACGCCGTCATCTCCGCGCGCAGGATGGGCACCGCCCACCGCCGCTTCTGTTCATCGGTGCCGAACGACAGCAGCGACGCCGCGATGATGCCGACGCCCTGCGGATTGAACGCGTGGTAGATGCGTCGCCGGGACAGCTCCTCGCGGTGCACGAACTGCTCGAGGATGCTTGCGTTGCGGCCACCGAACTCCGGCGGGTTTCCCGGCAGCAGCCAGCCGCGATCGAACTGCAGCCGCTGCCATCGCCGCGACCACGCCGGCACATGCGACGTCGAGCGCGATCGCTCCGCCGCCGCCTCGGCTTCGGCGGGCAGATGCTCGTCCAGGAAGGCGACGAACTCCGCGCGAAAAGCCTCGACCTCGTCATCGAACCGCAGTTGCACAGGCCCCAACATATCAAGTACTTAACATTTAAGGGACGATGCGCTATGACTAGTGGGTGCTCGACGGCGAGAAGGTCCTGATCACCGGCGCGACCGGCAAGATCGCCTTTCCGATCGCCCGGGCACTCGCAGAACGCAACGAGGTATGGGGCGCCGCGCGCCTGAGAAACCCGACCGACAGGGACAAACTGGCGGCGGCCGGGGTCACGCCGCTCGTGCTGGACATGGCCGATCCGGACTTCGCCGATCTGCCCGACGATTTCGGCTACGTCTTCCATGCGGCCGTGGACGCGGGCACCGACGACTGGACGCGATGCGTTCAGACGAACGCGCACAATTCGGGTGCACTGCTTGCGCATTGCCGGACCGCAAAGGGCTTCGTCTTCTGCTCCACCGGATCGATCTACGGCTATCAGGGCCATCGCCCGTTGCGCGAAACCGATCCGCCCGGCGTGCCGCTTCGGCCCAACTACAGCTTCAGCAAGATCGCCGCGGAGTCGGTGTGCACGTGGGTCGCCGACCGCTTCGACATTCCGCTGACCATCATCCGGATCTGCTCCACCTACGGGCCAGAGGGCGGTGCACCGGCCGACCGCCTCGATGCGATGTTGGCGGGCAAGCCCATTCGGCTTCACCCCGACAAACCGAACAACTACAACCCGATCTACGAGGACGACTACGTCGATCTCGGTATCCGGGCGATGGAGGTCGCCGCCACTCCCCCGGTCGTCGTCAATTGGGCAGGCAGCGAGACCGTAAGCGTCGAGGAATACTGCGCGTTCATGGGCGAGCTCGTCGGCGTCGAGCCGGTTTTCGAGTACACCGCCGATGCACACACGCCGCTGTGGCCCGACGTGACCCACATGCACGAGGTGCTCGGTCGCACGAAAGTGCCGTGGCGCGAAGGCTTTCGGCGCATGATTGCGGCCCGTCACCCTGAAATCGAGCTGACGCGAGGACCGCAGTGACTCTTCCAGGAACCCCATCCGACGAAGTCGACGGTGTGCTCGTCGCCGGTCGCGGCGACATCGGCACGCTGTTCGTCTCCATGGCGCGGCGCCACCCGCAAGGCCGCGACGCCGAGTACCTGCGCTGGCACACCCTCGACCACCGGCCCGAGCAGCATCGACTGGCAGGCGTTCGCGCCTCCATGAGGTTGGTGTCGACGCCCGCCTGCCGGGCCGCAAGGGTGCACAGCGACGAGCATTTCGACGCGATCGACCACGTCATGTCGTATTTCTTCACCGACCAGAGCGGGCTGACGCCGTTCCTCGAGCTTTCGTCGGCGTTGGGTGGCGCCGGCCGGAAGCTGCCGCTGCTGCCGCCGGTGCAGCGCGGTGTGTACGCCGTGGCGCAGAAGGTGGCGGCGCCGAGGATCAAGATCGGCGCCGACGTGCTGCCGTGGTGGCCGGCCCACGGTGTGTACCTCCTGCTGGAAAACGGCACGACGTCGGCCGCTGATCTCGTCGACGTCGACGGGGTCGGCGGTGTCTGGTCGGTGGCCTCGCAGGACGTCGACGAGCGCCTCGCCAGTGCGCCCGCCGGTCAGCTGCTCACCTATTGTTTCCTCGACGACGACCCGGTTGCGACCGCCGAGAGGTTGCGGCCGGTACTCGCCGCCCGGTGGGAGCACACAGGCGTCGAGCCGCTTCTCGCCGCCCCATTCCACCCCGTCGTGCCTTATCAGTGGGATCGCTATGTGCCGTAGGAGTTTTCAATGCGCGTCGGACTGATGGTCGGCTCCGACAAGGAGCGCTCACGCGCGGACCGGCTCAGCGGTCTGCTGGCCGACGGGCACGCCGCCGAAGACGAAGGCTTCGCGTCGTTCTGGATCCCCCAGGTGCCCGGTTACCTCGACGCGATGACGGCTGTCGCGCTGCTCGGCCACGAGACCGATCGCATCGAGATCGGGACGGCCGTCGTCCCCCTTCAAACCCGCCACCCGCTGATCCTCGCGCAGCAGGCATTGACCACCCAGGTCGCGTGCGCGGGCCGGTTCGCCCTCGGCGTCGGGCCGTCGCACCACTGGATCATCTCCGATCAGCTCGGGCTGCCCTACGACAGACCGGCACGGCTGGTCCGCGACTACCTCGACGTGCTGGACGCGGCGTTCGCCGGCCCCGGCGCGGTGGCCGTGGACAACGACAGCTTTCGCGTGCGCAGCCCGGTGGATGTCACCGACGCGTTCGAGATGCCGGTGCTGATCGCGGCGCTCGGACCGACGATGCTGCGGATCGCAGGCGAGCGGACAGCGGGCACCATCCTGTGGATGGCCGACGAGCGGGCGATCGGCGACTACGTGGTCCCACGCATCACCGAAGCGGCCGAGTCCGCTGGGAGGTCCGGAATCCGCGTCGTCGCAGGCGTTCCCGTCGCACTGTGTGCGGAGGGCGAAGTCGACGAGGCCCGCGCGTACGCCAGCGAGGTGCTTGGGCACGCCGACTTCTCGCCGAACTACGTCCGGCTGCTCGAACACGGCGACGCCGAGGACGTCGGAGACACCATGGCCGTTGGCGATGAGCAGGCCGTGCTCGCGCGTCTGCGCCGCTATCGCGACGCCGGTGTCACCGATCTCGCCGTTCGAGTGGTTCCACTCGGCGACGATGCCGACAAACGGAGCGCGTCGCGTCGGCGCACTCAGTGCTTCGCTGCCTCGCTTGTCGCCGAATTCGCCTCGGGCGCGTAGCTTCCCATGAACTCGACGGGCACCCCTCCCTGTGTGCAGAAGAACAGGTCGACGCCCGGCGTGCCGGTGTCGAATACCGTCACGTCGCTCGCGAAGGCCTTCGCTGCGTCGCGTGTCCGGTCGAACTCGTCGGTCTGAAACGACAGCGCCGCCAACCCCTCCGGCACGATGTCGCGCAGGTGCTCCGGTACGTCGAGCACCTCGATGAGCCCCGCCTCGCCGGTACCGACCATCGTCACATCCGCGCCGTCGGACTGCGGCCATCCCAGCGTCGTCTCAAGGACTTCACCCGGCACCCTCAGTTGAAAAGCCACCTCCATCCCGACCACGTCGGTCAGGAACGCGACGAACGCCTTCGCTGAGTGGCTTCGCATGACGACGTGGTGCAGCTGCTTCGGCATCCCTACATAGTGGCCTCTCCTCTAAAAGTGTCCGATGGCGGTAGCCGAGGCGCTCCTACATGTACGGGCGGCCGATCCGGTCGACCAACACACGTAAGGAGCACACCATGACCACCAACTCCGACGCCAACACCCGCACCCGCACGATCTCGGCGCTTGCTGTCGGCGCGACCCTGTTGAGCTTGAGTGCACCGATTGTCCATGCCACGCCGGACAATGGCCCGGGCACCGAGCCATCGCCCCCGTACGGCTCCAGCGACAAGTACCCCTCGCTGACACCGCCGCCCCTTATGGCCTCACAGAACCCAGTGGTCTTCTATGGTTCCGAGACCGAGAAGGACATCGATCTGACGTGGACGCCTTACCCGTGGGGGCCAGTGCAATTTCGATATGAAGCGATCGGCGGTACGCAGTTGTCCGGCACCCACCCGCCGATCGAACCAAGTGTGACTGACCCTCACGCGCCTATGGAGGTCACCTACGGCAGGACCTACCACGTTTGGCTCAAGGTGCCGTGGCCCTCGAAGCTGGTCGGTCCGACGCTCACCATCACCACGGTGAAGATCGGACTCGCCCCGGCCGACCCGCAGCCGCCCCGCGTAGATTCCGCGCCGATCCCGGGTGACAATCGGCGCCCGGATCCGCCCGGCACCCGGCGGTTGGACCCTGGCGCCGCTGCGGGGAACACGGGGCACACATCGGAAAGCAGTCAAGGCGAGAACAGTGCGGAGCGGTGATTTGGCCCGAGCCCTTAGTTAGACAGACGTCAACTATTTGCAAGTGCCAATTCAGCTGCTAGAGTCCGGTTGTGCCGAAGAGCAACACCGTCGCCACCGCTGACGGTGGTCAGCGCCGGGCGTCGTTTCAGCGGGCGCGGTCAACCGAGACCAAGCGGTCGTTGGTACAGGCCGCGATGGCACTGTGGCGGACGAACGGCTATGCCAAGACGACGGTCGCCGACATCTGCCGGGCCGCGGGTGTCTCCCGCGCATTGTTCTACTTCTACTTCCCCGCCAAGGAGGACGTGCTCTTCGAGGTCGGCCTGTTGTCCACCCGCGCCGCCCAGAACACAGTGCACCAGAACCTCGCGGGTGACTACACCGTGAATGCCGTCATCGCCAAGGCGCTGCGCAGTCTCGAGCGCTCGATGGCCCGCAACCCGCGCGACCTGATCATCGAGACCATCCTGGAGGGCTACCGCCAGGAACAACGCATCCTCACCGGTGACCGCCCCGACGACGTCGATGCCGACATGTTCGGCGAGCTGTTCGCCAAGGCTCAGGTCGATGGCAAGCTCGCCAAGCACATCGATGTGCCCCACCTGTCGAGGCTGGCTCAGATGCATGTCAGCGAGGGCGTGCGGCACTGGGCGCTGGGCACTTTCGGCGAGCGGTCATTCACCGATGTGGTGGGCCGCGACATCGCCGCACTGATCACAGGATTCAACCAACAGCCCTGACCGAGGTGAAGGAGACACACAATGGCGTGGGATTTCGAAACCGACCCCGAATACCAGAAGGCGCTCGACTGGGCCGACGAATTCGTCCGCAGCGAGATCGAGCCGCTCGATCTCGCCTTTCCTCACCAGCAGTTCACACCGCTCGACGACAACCGTCGCAAGGTCATCGACCCGCTGAAGGAGGAGGTCAGGCGGCGGGGCTTGTGGGCCACTCACTTGGGGCCGGAGCTGGGCGGTCAAGGCCACGGACAGTTGAAGCTCGCCCTGCTCAACGAAGTGCTGGGCCGATCACAGTGGGCGCCAATCATATTCGGCTGTCAGGCACCCGACACCGGCAACGCCGAGATCCTCGCCCACTACGGTACCGACCAGCAGAAGCAACGCTACCTGCGGCCCCTGCTCGACGGCGAGCTCTTCTCCTGCTATTCGATGACCGAACCGCATGCGGGAGCCGACCCGACCCTGTTCACGACGCAGGCGGTCCGGGGCGGTGACGACTGGGTGATCAACGGCTGGAAGTTCTTCTCGTCCAATGCCAGAACCGCCTCGTTCCTGATCGTGATGGTGGTGACGAATCCCGAAGTCAGCGCCTACCAGGGCATGTCGATGTTCCTGGTGCCGACCGACACACCGGGTGTGAAGATCGTCCGCAATTTCGGCCTTCACGGCGAGCGCGAGGGCGAAGGCTCACACGCGCTGATCCACTACGACAACGTGCGCGTGCCGTCCGAGGCTCTGCTGGGCGGCGAAGGTCAGGCGTTCGTCATCGCCCAGACCCGTCTCGGTGGCGGGCGCATCCACCACGCCATGCGCACCATCGGGCTTTCGCGCACTGCGCTCGACATGATGTGCGAGCGAGCGCTGAGCCGAGAGACGCAGGGCGCCAAGCTGTCCGACAAGCAGTTCGTGCAGGGCTACATCGCCGATTCGTATGCCCAGTTGCTCCAGTTCCGGTTGATGGTGCTCTACACCGCGTGGGAGATCGACAAATACAACGACTACAAGAAGGTGCGTAAGGACATCGCCGCGGTGAAGGTGGTGATGCCGACAGTGCTGCACGACATCGCATGGCGGGCGATGCAGGTACACGGCGCTCTCGGTGTCACCGACGACGTGCCGTTCATGGGGATGGTGACGGGTGCCGCGGTGATGGGGCTTGCCGACGGTCCGACAGAAGTGCACAAGGCCACGGTGGCCAAGCAGGTACTGCGCGACTACCAGCCGAGCAACGACATCTGGCCGACGGAGTGGATACCGCGCAAACGTGAAGCGGCCCAGGAGAAATTCGCCGAATACCTGGAGCACGAAGTGGGCAACCTGTGACCGAGCCGACGATCGACACCGCGCGCCTCGCCGAGTGGATGGACGGTGCCGGCCTGCCCGGTAAGGGCGAGCCGCTGGAAGCCGACTTTCTTTCCGGCGGAACGCAGAACGTGATCTACCGCATCCGCCGCGGCGACGACGACTGCGTGCTTCGCATGCCTCCGCCGGATGCCCCGCCCGACCGCGACAAGGGCATCCTGCGAGAGTGGCGGATCATCGAGGCGCTGGATGGCACAGAAGTCCCGCACACCGCCGCGGTCGGCGTCTGCCCCGACGCCGCGGTCCTCGGCCGCCCTTTCTATCTGATGGGTTTCGTCGACGGCTGGTCGCCGATGGACCTCCACCAACGGAAGTGGCCTGCGCCGTTCGACACCGACCTCGACGCGCGTGCGGGTCTGGCATACCAACTCGCCGAAGGCATCGCCCTGCTGTCGAAGGTGGACTGGAAGGCCAAGGGCCTGCAGGATCTCGGCAGGCCGGACGGCTTCCACGAACGCCAGGTCGACCGGTGGACCGGCTTTTTCGAGCGGATCAAGGGCCGTGACATCGACGGCCTCGACGTCGCGACGCAGTGGCTGCGCACTCACAAGCCGATCGACTTCATCCCCGGCCTGATGCACGGCGACTACCAGTTCGCCAACGTGATGTACTGCGACGGCGCGCCAGCGCGGTTGGCGGCGATCGTCGACTGGGAGATGGGCACCGTAGGCGATCCGAAGCTCGACCTCGGGTGGATGGTGCAGAGCTGGCCGGAGAACACCGAAGCGCCGTCGGCGATGAGCTATGTCGACATGCGCGGAATGCCATCGCGCACCGACGTTGTCGACCACTACGCCAAGGTCTCCGGCAGGCAGGTCGACGACCTCGACTACTACCTGGTGCTGGCGAAGTGGAAGCTCGCGATCGTGCTCGAGCAGGGCTTCCAGCGCGCGGGCGACAACGAGAAGCTGCTTGCCTACGGACCCGTGATCGTCGACCTGATGCGGTCGGCCGCCGACCTCGCCGAATCCAGCGACTACAGGTGATCCGCGCCGCGGTGTGCCCGGAGTACGGGCCGCCCGAAGTCGTCCGGATCGAGGAGCAGGCGTCACCGCCGCTCGAGGACGGCCAGGTGAGGGTGCGGGTCAGCGCGGCCGCGGTCAACTATCCCGACGTCCTGCTGGTCGCAGGCCAGTACCAGATCAGCGTGCCGCCGCCGTTCGTGGTCGGCAGCGAGTTCGCAGGTGTCGTCGTCGAAGTCACAGGCGGGGCAGGCGATCTGGCTTCCGGTGACCGGGTGACCGGAACCCAGATGTTCGGCGCGTTCGCCGAGGAGATCGTGGTGGCGGCTCAGGCGGTGGCCCGGATTCCGGGAGGTGTCGACGCCCGTACCGCTGCGGCGTTCGGGGTGGCCCATCGGACGGCCTATCACGCGTTGCGGTCGGTCGCGCGGCTGCATGCGGGGGATTCCGTCATCGTGCTCGGCGCGGGTGGTGGCGTCGGCCTGGCCGCCGTGCAGCTGGGTACCGCGCTCGGCGCCGATGTCACCGCCGTCGCGTCGTCGGCCGAAAAGCTCGATGCGGCAGCATCATACGGCGCCAAGCAGCTGATCAATCACCGCTCGGGCGACCTGCGTTCTGCCCTGCGCGACGCCCTGCCCGACGGCGCGAACGCCGTCATCGACCCTGTCGGCGGCGAACTGTCTGAACCCGCGCTTCGGTCGCTGCGTCGCGGCGGCCGGTTCGTCACCATCGGCTATGCCTCGGGCGTCATCCCCCGCATCCCGCTCAACCTGGTTCTGGTCAAGGGCGTGCAGGTGCTGGGATTCCAGTTCCAGGACCTCGTCCCCGACGAATTCGCCCGCAACGAGGCAGAACTCGGCGAGATGCTCGCTAAAGGCAGGGTGGCGCCGCACATCGGTGCGGTCTACCCGCTCACCGAATGTTCGCGCGCGCTACGGGAGGTGGCCGACGGGAAAGCCATCGGCAAGGTGCTGATCGACCTTAGCGCGCGGCCGTAACCCGCGAAGTTCAACTCGCCGGAATGAGATCCGCGGCGACCGATGGCCTCGCCATCACACCGCAGCGGAAGATCTCGGTCCCGGTGACAGGGCACGTGTCGGCGGCGGCGGTGAGCGCTTGGCTCTTGAACGCGCGCGCCGCCGCGCTGAGCCGATGCGCAACAGGTCCCACGCTGTCGTCGAGTTCGGCGGGCAGGCGCTCACCCCACAGCGTGACCTCGGTGAGGCCCTGCTCGAGTGCGCCGAGCACGCCGCGGCGCACCCGCTCGTCGCTCGCGAAAAGATCGGCGGCGACCGCCACCGTCTGCGGGTGTGGACGCTGATCCCAAAGCGCCAGTGCCGATTCGAGATCCGATACTGCGACACCAAGGACGTGCAACGGCCGGTCGTCCGTGCGATTGGCCAGCAGCACGGTGACGTCCCAGCCGGCCATCACGCGGTCATACATCCAGCCGCCCGCGAACCTGACGGCGTCGGCCGCATTGGCCGCCACCACGTCGAGGCGGTACCTCATGTCGAGCTCCGTGACGCCAAGTCGACGGACAGCGACTCCGCGTATCCCTTGAACGCCTCGGTGAGCGGTATCGATGGGTCGAGCAACCATAGTGTCTCCATTCCGTTGATGAAGGCGAGTATCTCGACGGCCTTGGTGGCCGCATCACAATCCGGGCGGTACTTTCCGAGCCGCTGACCGCGCTCGATGATCTCGGTGAGAATGTCGATGGCGGCGCGATACCGCTTGTGCAGGCGGTCGTGCAACGGCGCGTCGGGGGCGATGTTCTCGACGAGGAGCACGGTGAACGTACCGACGAGTTCGGGGGCCCGGTCGAACCTCGCGGGCACCCGCCTGAGCTCGGCGATGAGGTCCCCCGACTGATAGTCGGCGTGGATGGCGTCGTCTTCGTCGCGCGCGTCGAGCACCGCGTTCAGCAGCTGCTCCTTGGACTCGAAGTGGTGCAACAGCCCGGCGGGCGTCACCCCGGCTTCCTTGGCGATCTGGGCCAGGGAGGTGTTGCGCCAGCCGTTGCGCGCGAGAAGGCGTTCGGCCACGCCGAGAATGCGCTGCCGACGGTCCTCGCCTTTGGCGAGCAGCGTCTCGTAGGGACGTGGGGCTGCCACGGAACTCCTTCGGTCAACCAACCTAGTGAACACACAGTAGGTAGGTTTGCCCGCTGTGACAAGGGTCTCAGCGCAAAAATATTCTGACTGCCGTCACACCGCAGGTCAGGGCATTTGTCAGGCCAACAACACCTAAAGGCCGAGCGACTTGGCGATGATCACTTTCATGACTTCGCTGGTCCCGGCATAAATCCGGGCGACGCGGGCGTCCGTGTACAGCCGGGCGATCGGGTACTCCATCATGTAGCCGTAGCCGCCGAAGAGCTGCAGACACCGGTCGACGACGCGTTGCTGCATCTCGGTGCAGAACAGCTTGACCCGGGCCGCGTCGGCGCCGCTCAGCTCGCCCTCGACGTGCAGCGCGATCGCGCGGTCCAGCATCGCCTGAGCCGCCTCGACCTCGGTCGAGCAGGCGGCCAGTTCGAACTTCGTGTTCTGGAAGGACGCGACGGGCGTCCCGAATGCCTTGCGGTTCTTGGTGTAGTCGATGGCCGCGGCGATCGCGGAGCGCGCCTGTGACACCGAGCCGACCGCGACGGTCAGCCGCTCCTGCGGCAGGTTGTGGCCGAGGTAGCTGAACGCCTCGCCTTCCTCCCCCAGCACGTTGGCTGCGGGCACCCGCACGTCCACGAACGACAGTTCAGCGGTGTCCTGAACCTTGCAGCCCATCTTGTCCAGCTCGCGACCGCGGGTGAAACCGGGCATACCGTCCTCGACGACCAGCAGCGTCAGGCCCTTGCGCCTGTTGTCTGGATCCGTCGCCGTGCGCGCGACGGTGATCACCAGGTCGGCCTGCATACCGCCGGTGATAAAAGTCTTGGCGCCGTTGACGATCCAGTCGTCGCCGTCGCGCACCGCGGTGGTGCGCATGCCTGCGAGGTCCGATCCGGTGCCGGGCTCGGTCATCGCCACCGCCGTCAACAGCTTGCCCGCGGCAAGACCGGGGAACCAGCGGTCACGCTGCTCGGCGTTGGCGTAGTGCAGGAAGTACGGCAGGATCACCTCGAGCTGGGTGCGCACCGTTGACAGCGTGACAAGCGCGTTGGCCGCCTCCTCCTGCATCACTACGTTGTAGCGATAGTCGGGCTCACCGCCGCCGCCGTACTCCTCACCGATCGCCATGCCGAGCATGCCCAGCGAGCCCATCTGCTCGAACACCTCGCGGGGCATCCGGCCGCCCTTCTCCCACTCGGGATAGTGCGGCACCACTTCCTTGGTTACGAAGTCGCGGCACAGCTCCCTGAAAGCCTCGTGGTCTGAGGTGAATAGGTCTCGACGCACGCGGCGTCCTCCTGTCTGTTAAGCGAAAAGTTCCACGAGCGTGGCGTTGGCGGTACCGCCACCCTCGCACATCGTCTGAAGGCCGTAACGAATTCCGTTGTCCCGCATGTGATTGAGCATCCGCGTCATCAGCACCGCGCCCGACGCTCCTAGCGGATGTCCAAGCGCGATCGCACCGCCGAGCGGGTTGAGACACTTCTCGTCTGCTCCGGTCTCCTCCAGCCAGGCCAACGGCACCGGCGCGAATGCCTCATTCACCTCGTACACGCCGACCTCGTCGATGCCGATGCCTGCCTTGTGCAACACCTTCTCGGTGGCCGGAATCGGGCCGGTCAGCATGAGCACCGGATCTGCGCCGGTGACGGCGCCTGCGCGGTACCGCGCGATCGGGTTGAGGCCCATCGTCACCGCGTTCTCAGCGGTTGTCACAAGCAATGCGGCCGCGCCGTCGGAGATCTGAGACGAGTTACCGGCATGGATGACGCCGTCGTCTTTGAATGCCGGCTTGAGACCGGCGAGTTTCTCGGTGGTGGTGCCGCGCCGTACCCCCTCGTCGGCGACGACGGGTTCGCCGCCGGTGAAGACGGAGATCATCTGGTGTTCGAAGGCTCCGCTGTCCTGCGCGGCGGCGGCGCGCTCATGCGACTGCGCCGAGTACTCGTCGAGCCTGGCGCGGGAGAACCCCCACTTCTCTGCGATCATCTCGGCGGATATGCCCTGATTGAACGAGAAATCTCCATAGCGTGCAAGCACTTTCGGCCCGTACGGCATTCCGGTGGCGCGGGCGGCGCCGAGCGGAACCCGGCTCATCACCTCGACGCCACCCGCGACGACGACGTCCTGCTGCCCCGACATCACCGCCTGAACGGCGAAGTCCAGCGCCTGCTGGCTGGACCCGCACGCGCGGTTGATGGTGGTGCCGGGGATGGCTTCCGGCCATCCGGCGGCAAGGACCGAGTAGCGGCCGATGTTGCTTGACTGGTCACCGACCTGCGATACGCAACCCCAGATGACGTCGTCGACGATTTCCGGGTCGATCCCCGCACGTTCCGCCAGAGCGGTGAGGACAAGCGCGGACAGATCGGCGGCGTGCATATCGGACAGCCCGCCGTTGCGCTTGCCGACCGGTGTCCGGACCGCTTCGACAATCACCGTTTCGCGCATTTCTCGTCTCCATTCCTCACGAGCGGTAGGCCGGGCCGACGGCCCCCTGCTCGCGTAACTCCGCGATGTCGTCCTGCCCGAAGCCGAGCTCTGCAAGGACAGTGTCCGTATGCTCGCCAAGGCCAGGAACGGCGCCCATCGGCGGATCGTATCCGCCGATGACCGGCGGCGGCAGCAGCGCCTGGATCGGACCTTTCGACGTACCCACCTCACGCCAGCGGTTGCGCGCGGCCAGCTGCGGGTGAACCACCACCTCGCTCGGCACGTTGTAGCGCGAGTTGCCGATACCGGCCTGGTCGGCTACCTGCTGAATATGCGCGAGATCGTGCTGCGCACACCAGGATCCGATTGCCTCTTCGAGGATCTGGCGGTGCGCACACCTGCCGGGGTTGGTGGCGAAGCGGGGGTCGTCGGCGAGGTCTGGGCGGTCGATGATCTCCCTGGCCACCCGCTGCCACTCCCGGTCGTTGGTGGTGCCGAGCACCACGGTCTGCCCGTCGCGGGTCGGGAATGCCCCGTAGGGCGCGACCGCGGGTGAGCCGACTCCCAGCGGCTGCTGGTCGATGCCGGAGTGCTGGGTGTAGGTGAGCTGGTAGCCCATCACGTCGGTCAGCACATCGAACAGGCTCAGCCCGACCGCGGGTGCAGGTCCATCCCGACGGTCGCGCGAGAACAGCAGCGCCAAGATGGAGAGCGCGGCGTAGAGGCCGGTGGTGAAGTCGGCCACGGCGGGCCCCGGCTTGGCGGGCATACCGGGATATCCGGTGACGGCACACGATCCGCCTTCGGCCTGGATCAGCAGGTCGTAGGCGCGTTTGTGCGAGATCGGGCCGCCGGGGCCGTATCCGTCGATCTCGACCGGGATGACGTTCGGGTGCCGCTCGGCCAGGTCCGCTGGCGAAAGGCCAAGGCGCGCTGTTGATCCCGGTGCCAGATTGGACACCAACGCATCGGCGCGGTCGATCAGCCGATGGAGGACCTCCATGCCTGCGGGCGATTTGAGGTTCAGGGTGACCGATTCCTTGCCGCGGTTGCACCAGACGAAGTGTGCGGCCAGACCACCTGGACCGTTGACCACGTCGTCGTAGCCGCGCGCGAAGTCACCGCCGTTGGGGTTCTCCACCTTGATGATTCGGGCGCCGAAGTCGGCGAGCACGCGGGTGCACATCGGCGCGGCGACGGCTTGTTCCATTGCGACGACGGTGACGCCGGCGAGGGGCGCTGTCACATCACCATTCCGCCATCGACAGGCAGCACCTGGCCGGTGATGTAGGACGCCGCGTCCGAGGCCATGAACACGAACGCACCCGCTACCTCGTCCGGTCCGGCCCAGCGCTTCAGCGGGATTCGCGCCATCATGTTGGCCGCGAACTTCCCGTTGGTGCGGATGGTTTCGGTCATCGGGGTGGCGGCAAGCGGCGCAAGGGCATTCACCATGATGTTCTTGGATGCGAGTTCGCGGGCGAGCGACTTGGTGAAGCCGATCAGGCCTGCCTTGGCCGCCGAGTAGTTGACCTGGCCCAGTGTGCCCGTCAGCCCGGCAGCCGAAGTCACATTGATGACGCGGCCCGTGCCATCGGTCGGAATGTACGGCAGCGCGGCCTGCGTGCAGTGGAACGTACCCATGACGTGCACGTCGAACGTCAACCGAAACGTCTCGTCCGTCAGCTTCGGAAACATCGCGGGCGCCGTGACACCTGCGTTGTTGACGAGGATGTGCAGCGCTCCCCCGCCCAGCCCGGCGGCCTGTTCGGCCGCGGCATCGGCGGCCGCGCGGTCACCGACGTCGAGCGCACACGAGTCTGCTTTTCCGCCGTCGGTTCGAATGCGTTGCGCGACAGCCGCGGCCGCGTCCGCGTCGATGTCGGTGACGAGCACCGCGGCACCCGCCTCGGCCAGCGCGGCCGCGACGGCCGCGCCGATGCCTCCTCCGGCGCCGGCGCCGGTCACCATCGCGGCGCGGCCCGTCAGATCGAAGTACCCCATCAGTAGCTCCTCGGCATCCCCAGCACGTGTTCGCCGAGAAAGTTGAGGATCATCTCCTGGCTGACGGGCGCGATCTTCATCAGGCGAGCTTCCCGGAAGTAGCGCGACACGTGGTACTCCTCGGAGTAGCCCATCCCGCCGTGCAGTTGCAGCGCGCGATCGGCGGCTCCGAATCCGGCGTCGGCGCACAGGTACTTGGCGGTGTTGGCTTCCCGCCCACACGGCTTGCCGTTGTCATACAGCCACGTCGCCTTGCGCAGCACCAGTTCCGCGGCGTCGAGCCGGGCCAGCGAGTCGGCGAGGGGGAACTGCAGCCCCTGGTTCATGCCGATCGGCCGGTTGAACACCACCCGCTCGTTGCCGTACTTGACGGCCTTCTCCAGCGCCACCCGCCCGATGCCCAGCGCCTCGGCGGCGATCAGCATCCGCTCCGGGTTGAGCCCGTCGAGGATGTATTTGAAGCCCTTGCCCTCCTCGCCGACCCGGTCGCCGATGGGCACCATCAGGTCGTCGATGAACACCTCGTTGGAGCTCACCGCGTTTCGGCCCATCTTGTTTATTGGCCGGATATCGACATGATCGCGGTCGAGGTCGGTCAAGAACAGCGTCATGCCGTCGGTCTTCTTGGTCACCTCGTCATAGGGCGTGGTGCGCGTGAGAAGCAGGATCTTCTCCGACTCCAGCGCCTTGGAGATCCACACCTTGCGGCCGTTGACGCGGTAGTGGTCGCCCTCGCGCTTGGCGAATGTCGTGATGCGCGAGGTATCAAGGCCCGCACCGGGTTCGGTAACCCCGAAGCACACGTGTAGGTCACCGTCGACGATCCGAGGCAGCGTGGCGGCCTTCAGTTCGTCGGAGCCGTGCTTGACGACGGGCTGCATCCCGAAGATGGACAGATGAATGGCGCTGGCGCCGTTCATCGCTGCGCCGGACCGAGAGATCTCCTCGAGCAGCAAGGTCGCCTCGGTGATGCCGAGGCCGTGGCCGCCGTACTCCTCCGGGATGGTCATGCCCAGCCAGCCGCCCTTGGCGATCGCGTCGTAGAACTCCTGCGGGAATTCGTGGGCCTGGTCCTTCTCCATCCAGTAGTGGTCGTCGAACTTGCCCGCCAGCTCGGCAACCGACTTTCGGATCAGTTCCTGATCCTCGGTCAGCTCGAAACTCATCCCGTCAGCCACTGCACTCCTCCACTACAACGTCCGCACAGCCGAATGCGCCGGTGCGGTCAGGCATTCTGCGCACCGGCGCACTGTCGCCCCAGCGGACTTGGTCAGTCCTTGTTGCCGGTCAGCTCTTTGGCGCTGGCCGCGAAGTCGGCGAAGTTGACGCCGGTCTTCTCCTTCTTGGAGAGAGCCTGGATGGAGACGTCGTGGTCTCCTGCCGCCTTGCGCAGCGCTCCCACGGTGGCCTGTTCCCTGGAGATGTGGGTGAACGGGTCCCAGTGATACCAGCGCATCGCGTTTTCGTAGGTCATCTTGTTGATGTCATCGTCGGGCACGTTGTGCTCCTTGAGCACCTCGTCGAGCTGCTCGGGCGCACCCGGCCACATGCTGTCGCTGTGCGGATAGTCGGCCTCCCAGCAGATGTTGTCGATACCGACGTCGTTGCGCAGCTGCACACCGACGTGATCGGAGATGAAACAGGTCAGGAAGTGATCCCTGAACACCTCCGAGGGCTTCTGCTTGCCGAAGTCCTGCCCCGTCCAGGTCGAGTGCATCTCATAGGTGCGGTCTGCGCGCTCGAGGAAATAGGGAATCCACCCTGTGCCGCCCTCCGACAGCGCGATCTTGAGGTCCGGGTAGGCCTTGATCGGCTTGGACCACAACAGATCCGCCGCTGCCTGCACGATGTTCATCGGCTGCAGGGTGATCATCACGTCCATCGGGGCGTCCGGGGCGGTGATCGCCAACCGGCCCGACGACCCGATGTGCACGTTGAGCACGGTGTCGGTGTCCACAAGCGCGTCCCACATCGGCTTCCAGTAGTCGAAGTCGTGGAAGCTCGGGTAGCCCATCGCCGACGGGTTCTCACTGAACGTCAGCGAGTGCACGCCACGCTTGGCGTTGCGCCGGATCTCAGCCGCGCACGCCTCGGCGTCCCAGATCACCGGCAGAGTCATCGGGATGAAGCGGGCCGGGTACTCCCCGCACCACTCCTCGACGTGCCAGTCGTTGTAGGCCTGCACCAGCGCCAACGAGAACTCCGGGTCCTCGGTCGCGAACAACCGACCCGCGAAGCCGGGGAACGACGGGAAGCACATCGAGCCGAGGATGCCGCCCGCGTTCATGTCCTTGACGCGCTCGTCGACGTTGTAGCAACCCGGCCGGATCTCATCGAGGCCCTGCGGCTCCAGGCCGTACTCCTCCTTCGGCCGCCCGGCCACCGCGTTGAGCGCGACGTTGGGGATCACCACATCGCGGAACTGCCAGGTGTCGCTGCCGTCGGGGTTGTGCACCAGCCGCGGGGCATCGTCGAGGTACTTCTTTGACAGGTGATTTTTGAACATGTCAGGCGGCTCGACGATGTGGTCGTCGACGCTGATCAGGATCATGTCCTCTTTGATCATGGGGCTCCCTTCCCTCTCAAGCTTCAACCGTAGTCGCCGCACAGTTCTCTATCCAGGGAAACTATCTTCTCCCCGTGCGAGAATCAATCTCCGACGCTCATTGGCGCACCATATCGCGGGACAAATGTTTGGTGCGGCGGTCGGATCGACCTTCTAGCATTGACCATCGAAGCAAAAGATGGAAACCTATTAGCCGGAAATGAGAACATGATTCTCACCCCTGAGAGGAGAAGGCCGTGCGAGTGCCCCCGCTGCCCGCCGATCAGTGGGACGACGCCGTCGACCGTGCCCTTGCCGTGATGCTGCCCCAGGAGCGGCGCAACCCGCAGAACGCGAGCAACATCCTGGGGACCTTCGTCAACCATCCCGACCTGACCAAGGAGTTCCTGCGCTTCAACACCCACCTGCTCTTCAACTCGACGCTGCCGCCCCGGCTGCGCGAACTCGCCATCCTGCGGGTCGCGCACCGAACCGACTCGGCATACGAGTGGATGCAGCACGTCAAGCTGGGCCTTCGCGAAGGCCTCACCGACGAGGACATCGCAGGCGTGCAGCGCGGGGAAGCCGGTGACCCGTTCGACCGCACGGTGCTCACCGCGGTGGACGAACTGCTCGCGTCCTACAACATGTCGGACGCGACGTGGGCTGCGCTGGGTGAGCGTTTCGACAAACGACAGCGGATGGACTTCGTCTTCACGGTCGGCTGCTACGTCACCGTGTCCATGGCTTTGAAAACCTTCGGCGTTGAGCTCGAACAGGAGAGGTAACGAACGTGGCATTTTTCCCCAAGCCGGCAGCCGGCAGCTGGACTGAGAACTGGCCGGAACTCGGCACTGCTCCGGTGAACTACGAGGACTCGATCGACCCGGAGCACTACAAGCTCGAACAGCAGGCGATCTTCAAGAAGACCTGGCTCAACATCGGCCGGGTGGAGCGGCTCCCCAAGAAGGGCAGTTACTTTACCCGTGAGATGCCCTCGGTTGGCGAAGGTACATCGGTGATTGTCGTCAAGGACGTGAAGGACGGCGTCGAGACGATCCGGTGCTTCTACAACATGTGCCGCCACCGCGGAAACAAGCTGCTGTGGAACGACTATCCCGGTGAGGAGGTGTCGGGCACCTGCCGCCAGTTCACCTGCAAGTACCACGCATGGCGCTACGCGCTCGACGGCGACCTGACCTTCGTCCAGCAGGAGGACGAGTTCTTCGACCTGGACAAGTCGCAATACGGGCTGGTGCCGGTGCGCTGCGAAGTCTGGGAAGGCTTCATCTTCATCAACTTCGACGACGATGCCGTCCCGCTGACCGAATACCTTGGCGACTTCGCAAAGGGCCTTGGGGGCTACCCCTTCCACGAGATGACCGAGCACTACAGCTACCGCGCGGAGATCAACGCCAACTGGAAGCTGTTCATCGACGCCTTCACCGAGTTCTACCACGCGCCGATCCTGCATATGAAGCAGGCGGAGAAGGAGGAGGCCGAGAAGCTGGCCAAGTTCGGCTTCGAGGCGCTCGCATACGACATCAAGGGCGACCACTCCATGGTGTCGTCCTGGGGCGGCATGAGCCCGCCGAAGGACCTCAGCATGGTCAAGCCGATCGAGCGGATCCTGCACAGCGGCCTGTTCGGCCCGTGGGACCGGCCTGACATCAAGGGCATATTGCCCGACGAGTTGCCGCCTGCCATCAATCCGGGCCGTCACAAGACTTGGGGCACAGACTCATTCGAGTTCTTTCCGAATTTCACGCTGTTGTTCTGGGCGCCCGGCTGGTACCTGACCTACCACTACTGGCCGACAGGGGTTGACACGCACATCTTCGAGGCCGACCTCTACTTCGTGCCGCCGACGAACCTCCGTCAGCGGCTGTCACAGGAGCTCGCCGCGGTGACGTTCAAGGAGTACGCGTTCCAGGACGCCAACACCCTGGAGGCCACGCAGACGCAGATCGGCACCCGGGTGGTCACCGACTTCCCGCTGTGCGACCAGGAAATCCTGCTGCGCCACCTGCACAAGACGGCGTGGGACTACGTGAACAGGTACAAGGCGTCGCTGGCGAACGGAAACGGTTCCGTCAAGGCGGGTTCCGCCGCCAACGAGAAGGACCATGCGAATGTCTAAGTTGCCGCAGGATTTCGCCGACCTCGAGCGGTTCAGCGACTGGTGCCTGCCCACCGAGGAAGAGCGCTACCAGAAGCGGCTGAACTCTACGATGGCCGAGATGGCTGAGTTCTACGATGCGGGTATGGCACGCCTCGACGACATCATGGTCTACGTCGATGCGCGATTCCCACTCAAGGGGATGCCGGAGGACGCCAAGGCGCTTGTGCATCTCGGACAGTCGATCGTGATGGTGAGCTTCCCCGTCGAGGTGTGGAAACAGCCACGCGTGCTCGACAGCGGCGCGTCCTACATCGAACTGATCAAGGAGCCGGTGGTCTGAGCGTGCTGACCCTCAAAGCAGCGGGTCTGCTCGACGTCGACGCCGGCGTAATCGTCCGGCCGGGCATCGTGCGCATCGAGGACGACCGGATCGTCGGGCTCGGCGAGGGCGCGCAGGGCCCAGAAGATCAAGTGATCGATCTCGGCGACTCGATCCTGGTTCCTGGCCTGATGGATATGGAGGTCAACCTCCTGATGGGCGGCCGCGGCGAAAGCCCCGGGCTGTCCCAGGTCCAGGACGATCCCGCGACTCGAGTGCTGCGCGCGGTCGGCAACGCCAGGCGCACGCTGCGCGCGGGGTTCACCACCGTGCGCAACCTCGGATTGTTCGTCAAGACGGGCGGCTACCTGCTCGACGTGGCGCTGAGCAAGGCCATCGACGCGGGTTGGATCGAGGGGCCGCGGGTGATCCCTGCGGGCCACGCCATCACGCCGACGGGCGGGCATCTCGACCCCACGATGTTCGCTGCGTTCATGCCCGGCGCCCTCGAGCTCACCGTCGAGGAGGGCATCGCCAACGGCGTCGACGAGGTCCGCAAGGCGGTGCGCTACCAGATCAAGCATGGCGCGCAGCTGATCAAGGTGTGCGTGTCGGGTGGCGTCATGTCGTTGACCGGAGAAGCAGGCGCGCAGCACTATTCGGACGAGGAACTGCGGGCCATCGTCGACGAGGCACACCGCCGCGGATTGCGGGTGGCCGCGCACACGCACGGCGCGGAGGCGGTCAAGCACGCCGTCGACTGCGGAATCGACTGCATCGAACACGGCTTCCTGATGGACGACGAGGCGATCAAGATGCTCGTCGACAACGACCGGTTCCTGGTCACCACCAGACGGCTGGCCGAGGCGATGGACGTGTCCAAGGCGCCGAAGGAGTTGCAGGACAAGGCCGCCGAAATGTTTCCCAAGGCGCGCACGTCGCTCAAAGCGGCCTACGAAGCCGGGGTGAAGATCGCCGTCGGCACGGATGCGCCTGCCATCCCGCACGGCCGCAACGCCGATGAGCTCGTCACGCTCGTCGACTGGGGCATGCCTGCCGATGCGGTGCTGCGGGCGGCGACCGTCGTCGCAGCCGACCTGATCAACAAGCCCGATCTCGGGCGGATCGCCGAGGGCTACCTCGCCGATATCATCGCGGTGCCAGGTGATCCGCTGTCCGATATCGGCGTTACAAAAGATGTCAACTTCGTAATGAAGGGCGGTAAGGTCTTCCGAGATGACTCAGTCAAAGAGAATTGAGGACCTCGTCGAGATCCAGCAGCTGCTGGCCAAATACGCCGTCACCATCACCCAGGGCGACATCGACGGGCTGACCTCGGTGTTCACCCCCGATGGCACATACAGCGCGTTCGGCTCCACGTACACGCTGTCCCGGTTCCCCGAGCTCGTCGACGCGGCGCCCAAGGGCTTGTTCATGACGGGTACGGCGCTGGTGCACCTCGACGACGACGCCGCCGACAAGGCCACGGGCACGCAGCCGCTGTGCTTCATCGAGCACTCCAAGCACGACATGCGCATCGGCTACTACAACGACACGTACGTGCGCACCGACGACGGCTGGCGGCTGAAAACCCGTGCCATGACGTTCATCCGGCGCAGTGGTGACCACGACTCCGGCCGGCCGCACGCGATCGGAAGGCCAGAAGCCGGATGACCGAACCGTTCGAGCCCGCCGCGTTCCGCACCGCACTGCGCGCCTGGCTCGATGAGAACGACCTCACGCCACCGCCCGGCGACGATTCCCTCGATGCACATCAGGCACAACATCTTCGCGCGCTGAAGGCGCTGTACGACGCGGGCTGGATGCGTTACGGCTGGCCGGAGTCGGCGGGCGGGCTCGGGGGCCCGGAGATCCTGCGCGCCGTCGTCGGCGAGGAGATCGTCGGCCGCGGAATCGACCATCCCGGACCGTACTCGATGCTCGAGGTGTTGACCCCGACCATGATCGACTACGCGCGACCCGAACTCGCCGCCGAGATGGTGCCGCGGCTGCTGTCGGGCCAGGAGACGTGGTGCCAGGGTTTCTCCGAACCCGGCTCGGGCAGCGATCTGGCGTCGTTGACCACACGCGCGGTGCAGGACGGCGATCGGTGGATCGTCAACGGCGCGAAGGTGTGGACCAGCTTCGCGCAGTACGCCAACCGTTGTGTCCTGCTCACCCGTACCGGCGGGCCGGAGGTCGCGAACCACGAGGCCATCACCGCGTTCTTCGTCGACCTCGACACCCCGGGCATCACGGTGCGGCCGCTGCGCACAATGCATGACGTCGACGAGTTCTGCGAGGTGTACTTCGACGACGTTGCGGTGCCCGCGGACCGGATGCTCGGCGAGCCCGGCGACGGCTGGCGGCTGGCGATGGATCTGCTGCCGTAT
Source organism: Mycolicibacterium stellerae (assembly GCF_003719305.1). GTDB lineage: Bacteria > Actinomycetota > Actinomycetes > Mycobacteriales > Mycobacteriaceae > Mycobacterium > Mycobacterium stellerae. Next base: position 74,910 of record NZ_RARC01000004.1, on the reverse strand, counting down.
GAACGCTCGACCTGCTTCTGGCAGCGCATCGCCTACCTGTACTCGCGATTCGACGCACTGATCGGTGAAGTCAGGGGGCTCGGCACGGCCTCCGACTCCGATCTTGGTGAGGCGTATCTGGCCCTGCATACCCTGCGCTGCCGGTCCAGGGCCACCCAGCACCGGCTTGCCGACGGACAGAAGCTGGGGCCCGACACGTCGATCGACAAGGTGTTGCTCGCAGGCGCAGAGCAGACGCTCTATGACACTGTTCGCGATCTGCTGCCCGGCGCCGTCGAACTCGACGACGGCGCGTGGCGCACCGAGTACCTGTATTCACGCGCGGCGACGATCTACGGCGGCACCGCCGAAGTGCAGCGCAACATCATCGCCCGCCGGCTGCTTGACCTCGGGAAGGAGTGACCATGGCTTCCGAACTCGACCTTCTCGAAAACGGACTGCGAAAGACCATGCTGTCGACCTCCGGCGCCGAACTGGACGCGGCGCTGGCCGGCATCGGCTGGGCCGACATGGTGTCCGATATGCCCGAGCAGGCGATACCGTTGGTCTTCCGACTGCTTGGCGAAACGGGTTCGCACGCATCGGTTCTCAACGACATCGTGGTGACCCAGACCCGCGGCCGCGAGCTCGGCGAGATCCCTGAGCTGCCCTACGCAGGCGGCGGGTGGGTGGTGTGGGACTACACCGGAGCGAGCGACAGCACGCTGGGCGGCCTGCCGCTGCGCCGGGTGGACGAAGGCGACCCGGTACGGCTGGTGGATGCCCGCAGGGCGGTCGGCTGGTGGCTGGTCGGTGCGGCAAGGGCGATGCTCAGCCTGGCCCGTCAGCACGCGTTGGACCGCGTCCAATTCGGCAAGCCGATCGCGAGCTTTCAGGCGGTCCGGCACCGGCTGGCGGAGACGCTGGTGGCCATCGAAGGAGCCGAGGCGACGCTCGACCTGCCAGGGGACGACAACCCCGACCTCACCGCGCTGCTGGCCAAGGCCGCTGCGGGCAAGGCAGCCCTGACCGCAGCCAAGCATTGCCAGCAGGTGCTCGGCGGCATCGGCTTCACCGCCGAGCACGACTTTAACCACCACGTGAAGCGGGTGCTGGTGCTCGACGGATTGCTCGGCAGCTCAAGGGAACTCACCAAGAGGGCCGGAGCCGGTCTGCGGGCCCGCGGCTCAGCGCCCCGCCTCGCCATCCTCTAACGCCCCCGCGAGCAGACGCAAAAGTCCGCAAAACCGCAGGACGCGCGGGACATTTACGTCTGCTCGCGCTGGAGTGGCGAGTTACTTGATGTTGGCCTTCATCTCGTCGAGGTTCACCAACACCGGCCAGCCGCCGACGCTCAGCGCATTGCCGTGCCCGGTCTGGTGGATGTCGAACACCGATTGGATCGCCGCGTAGAAGCCCTGCACGTCGAGCGTCTGGTTCACGGCACGCTTGGCCTGCCGCAGCGCGAACGGCGGCATCTTGGCGATCTGTTCGGCCAGCGCCCTGGTCTCGGCATCCAGCTGGTCGCGGGGCACGACCTTGTTCACCATCCCGGTGGCGGCCACCTCGTCGGCGGTCATCGACCGTCCCGTGAACAGGATCTCCTTGGCCTTGCGCGGACCCAGTTCCCATGTGTGCCCGTGATATTCAACCCCTCCGATACCCATCAGCACGACCGGATCGGAGAACTGCGCGTCGTCGGAGGCGATGATGAGGTCGCACGGCCAGCACAACAGCAGCCCCCCGGAGATGCACCGACCCTGCACCGCAGCGATCGACGGCTTCGGCACGTTGCGCCACCGCAGCGTGTACTCCAAATACCGCCTGGCCTCGTGCTGGATGACGAACTCGAGGGTGATCTTGTCGGGCACCGGGCCGCCGCCCCGCAGATCGTGGCCCGCCGAGAAGTGTTTTCCGTTGGCCCGCAACACGATCACCCCGACCTCGTTGTCCTCGGCTGCGCGGGTCCACGCCGCGTCGCGTTCGTCGAGAAGTTCCGTGTTCTGAGCGTTGGCCGCCTCCGGCCGATTGAGCGTGATCGTGGCGATGCGATCGCTGACCTCGTAGTCGATGTACACGGTGATTCCTTCTAGGTGCGGGGCAGCCCGAGCAGGCGCTGGGCGATGATGTTGCGTTGGATTTCGGAGGTGCCACCGGCGATGGTGCCGCCGAAAGATCTGATGTATCGCTCGAACCAACCGGCCCGGTACAGGTCGAGATGAAAAGGCGAGTACGGGCCCGAGGCGGCGGGGTGCACCAGCGCCTCGGGCCCGGCGGTCGCCAACGCATACTCGGACGCCACTTGCGACGCTTCGGAGCCGAACAGTTTCAGCACCGAGAGCGCACCCGCGTCCTCGTCGCCACGCGCGGCGCGCGCAAGCGCGATCGAGCCGAGCAACCGCAGCGCCTGGTTGTCCATCACCAGCGTGGCGTAGCTGTCCATGTCAAGCCGGGTGCGGACGGGATAATCCTCGACCAGCTCCTGCAGCCGATCGGCATAGCTGAGCCACAACATGTTTCGCTCGTGTCCGAGCGATCCGTTCGCGACCCGCCAGCCCTCGTTGAGCGGCCCGACGAGATTCTCGGCGGGCACAAGCGCATCGTTGAAGAACACCTCGTTGAAATCGAGGTCGTCGACGTCACACGCCGACGCGAACGGTCTGCGCGCTACGCCAGGCAGGTCGGTGGGAATCATCAACACGCTGATGCCCTTGTGCTTAGGGGCATCCGGGTCGGTTCGGACGAAAGTCAGCAACACGTCTGCGTCGTGCGCGCCGGAGGTCCACACCTTCTGGCCGTTGACGACGAAATGGTCGCCGTCTCGAACAGCCCTCGTTCGCAAAGACGCCAGATCGGAGCCGGCCCCCGGTTCACTCATCCCCAGCGACGCGGTCATCTCCGCCCGCAGGATCGGCACGGCCCACTTCTGCTGCTGCTCGACGGTGCCGTAGGAGATCAGCGAGGCGGCAATAATGCCGACGCCCTGGGGGTTGTAGGTCTGATAAAGCCGCCGTCGGGAAAGTTCCAGCTGATATGCGTACTGCTGCAGGATCGTCGCGTTGCGGCCCCCGAACTCGGGTGGGTTGCCGGGGACCAGCCAGCCGTTGTCGAACATCAGCCGCTGCCAGCGACGGGCCCACTCCGGGATGTGACTGCTCGACCACGACCGATCGAGCGCCTCGGCTTCAGGTGGCAAATTCAGGTCGAGGAAGGCGACGAACTCGGCGCGGAAGGCCTCGACGTCGGCGTCAAATGTCAGCTGCACGGCACTCCCAGCCGGTCTGCAAAATATGGAAAGACTTCCATCGTCACCAAGATGAGAATAGTATTCTCATGGCGAGAAAGTTACAATCTCCAACACGTTGGCCGCGAGGGGGTCGAGGACCGCAATGGCAAGGCGTTCTCCGGTACAGTCAGTTCATGTTCTCACCAATCGGCAAGCACCCGAGCCGCCGGTGACCAGCCCCAGCGAAGAACCGGCCTGGAAGCAGCGCGCGGTCGAACGGTCGATCAAGACAGCCAAGCTCCGGGCCGCCCAACGGGTACAGCGATTCCTCGACGCCGCTCAGGCGATCATCATCGAGAAGGGCAGCACGGACTTCACCGTGCAGGAGGTCGTCGACCGCTCCCGTCAGTCGCTACGAAGCTTCTACCTGCAGTTCGACGGAAAACACGAACTTCTGCTCGCGCTCTTCGAGGACGCGCTGAGCCGGTCCGCCGACCAGATCCGGGCCGCCACCGCCAACCACGACGACCCGATGGAGCGCCTCAAGGTCGCTGTCCAGCTGCTGTTCGAGACGTCGCGGCCGGATCCGACGGCCAAGCGCCCGTTGTTCACCGATTTCGCGCCTCGCCTTCTCGTGTCTCATCCGTCTGAGGTGAAGATTGCTCATGCACCGCTGCTCGCCCTGCTCACGGAGCTGATGGAGGACGCGGCTGGCACCGGCAAGCTGCGTGCCAACATCAATGCCAAGCGGATGGCGGCGATGACGATGCAGACCGTGATGTTCAATGCCGCGCAGTCCACCGGCGACCCCGACGACGAGGCGGGACATCCCATCACGGCCGACGAGGTGTGGGATTTCTGCGCGCACGGCTTCGCGGCCTAGCTGAGAACTGCATTCTCTTTGCCGAAGAATTCGGCTTACACTGGCGGCCGTGCCCGATCTGTGGAGCGATCTGCTCGAGTGCCTCGAGCTGACCTCGGGACGGTCTGACGGCACCGACGGGGCAACCGGCAGCGCGACGTTCGAAGGCCGCAATCAGCGGCTCGACTACCACCGGGTGTTCGGCGGTCAGCTGCTCGGTCAGCTCATCCAGGCCTCGCGCCTGCTGTGTCCCGACAAGGCGGTCAAATCCCTGCACACGGTGTTTCCCCGGGAGGGACGCGCCGACGAGCCGGTGATCTTTGAGGCGGTACGGCACCACGAGGGCCGGTCATTCGCCGCGCTGACGATCACGGGCCGCCAGGGCAGGCGCGTGGTGGCCACCACCACGATCTCCATGCACGCGGCCGAGGACGGACCCGAGCATCAGGCCGTCGCCGACGTACCGCCGCTACTCGGCCCCGAACACCGGCTCTCACTCGACCTCATACCATGGGAGACCCGCGCCGTCGACGACCTCAACCTCACGAGCACCAGTCCACCGGAGTTCGAATTCTGGATGCGCACACCGGATGTCGACCCGGCACTCGCCCCGGCACTGGCCGCCTATGCCACCGACCTCACGTTGATCGGCACAGCGTTGCGCCCGATGGACGGTTTGGGCCAGCGCGGCAACGGGACACAGTTCACGTCTGCCGTCACCTCACACACGCTGTGGTTTCACCGACCGTTCCGGACCGACGAATGGCTGCTGTTGCGCCAGCACAGCCCGCTGCTCGCGTACGGCCGCTGCTTCGGCCGCGGCGATGTCCTGACCGAGGGCGGGGTCCTCGTCGCCTCCTACGGCCAGGAGGCGCTCCTGAGGGTCGCACAGTGACCTGCGGGCAACGTGAGAAGGCCGTTCTACTAAGCGGAGAGTATAAATCCCAAAAAATGACCGTCCCATTGACACAATTGCAGCGCTGGTGACAGAGTTTGTGAGACAACGGCCATGAATTTGTCTTACCCAGCCCTGGTCATTGCGAAAGGGACACCGTGACCGTCGATACCGCCGAAGCTGCCACCAGCGACGTCTATTTCGATCCGTACGACATCACCATCAACGCCGACCCGTACCCGACGTTCAGGCGCCTCCGTGAGGAAGCGCCGCTGTACTACAACGCCCAGCACGACTTCTTTGCGTTGAGCCGCTTCGCCGACGTCAACAAGGCGCTGGTGGACCACGAGACGTTCAGCTCGGCCCGCGGTGCGATCATCGAACTCATCAAGGCGAATATCGAGATCCCGCCCGGCACAGTAATTTTCGAGGATCCGCCGATCCACGACATCCATCGCAAGCTGCTGGCACGGATGTTCACGCCACGTAAGGTCAACGCGCTCGAGCCCAAGATCCGCGAGTATTGCGCGCAGGCCCTTGACCCGCTGGTCGGCGGCGGCAGGTTCGATTTCGTCGCCGACCTCGGCGCCATCATGCCGATGCAGGTGATCAGCGCGCTGCTGGGCATCCCCGAAGGGGACCAGGAGATGATCCGCGACCACGCCAACGCGCAGCTGCGCACCGAGGCGGGCAAGCCCATGAACCACGAAGAGGGCGGCGCCATGGTTACCGGCGAAATCTTCGAGGCCTACATCGACTGGCGTGCCGACCACCCGTCGGATGACATCATGACGGAGCTGCTCAACGCCGAGTTCGTCGACGAGACGGGCACCACCCGCACCCTGTCGCGCCAGGAACTGCTCACCTACCTCAACGTGGTGTCGGGCGCGGGCAACGAAACCACGACGCGGCTGATCGGCTGGGCGGGCAAGGTGCTCGCCGAGCATCCCGACCAGCGTCGTGAACTCGTCGACGATCCGACCTTGATCCCCCAGGCGATCGAGGAGCTGCTGCGCTTCGAGCCGCCCGCACCCCATGTGGCCCGCTACGTGACACGAGATGTCGAGATCCACGGCCAGACCGTGCCCAAGGGCAGCGTGATGATGATGCTGATCGGCGCCGCCGTGCGCGACCATCGCCAGTTCCCGCCCGACGGCGACGTTTTCGACATCCACCGCGAACTGCGTCAGCACCTGTCCTTCAGCGTCGGCACGCACTACTGCCTCGGGTCGGCGTTGGCCCGGCTCGAGGGCCGCGTCGCCATCGAAGAGATCCTCAAGAGGTTCCCGGAGTGGGATGTCGACATGACCAACGCGACGCTGTCCCCCACGTCGACTGTCCGCGGCTGGGAATCCATGCCCGCTGTTCTGAAGTGAAATCCTTTCCGCTAACGACGAATTGAGGTTGGAATGACTGGACGTGTTGAAGGCAAGGTCGCTTTCATCTCCGGTGCCGCGCGTGGCCAGGGCCGTGCGCATGCGGTTCGACTGGCGCAGGAGGGCGCCGACATCATCGCCGTCGACATCTGTAAGCAGATCGACAGCGTGCAGATTCCGCTGTCCACGCCGGAGGACTTGGCCGAGACCGCCGATCTGGTCAAGGGCCACAACCGCCGCATCTACACCGCCGAGGTCGACGTGCGCGACTACGACGCGCTGAAGGCCGCGGTGGACGCGGGCGTGGAGCAGATGGGCAGGCTCGACATCATCGTCGCCAACGCCGGCATCGGCAACGGCGGTGCGACTCTTGACAAGACCGGCGAAGTCGACTGGACGGACATGATCGACGTCAACCTCGGAGGCGTGTGGAAAACCGTGAAAGCCGGTGTCCCACACATCCTCGCGGGCGGCCGCGGCGGGTCCATCATTCTGACCAGCTCGGTCGGCGGCCTGAAGGCATACCCGCACACCGGCCACTACGTCGCCGCCAAGCACGGTGTGGTGGGCCTGATGCGGACGTTTGCCGTCGAGCTCGGTGCGCAGAACATCCGCGTGAACTCGGTGCATCCGACCAATGTCAACACCCCGCTGTTCATGAACGAGGGCACGATGAAGCTGTTCCGGCCCGATCTGGAGAACCCGGGCCCCGACGACATGAAGGTCGTCGGGCAGCTGATGCACACGCTGCCGATCGGCTGGGTGGAACCCGAGGACATCGCCAACGCCGTGCTGTTCCTTGCGTCGGACGAAGCGCGTTACGTCACCGGTGTGACGCTGCCGATCGACGGTGGCAGCTGCCTGAAGTAGCCACCGGCAGTGACACTTGCGCAGCTGACGATCCCACAGGGTTGGGATGGCATCACGCCGGGTTGGATGACGACGGCGCTCGCTACACATCATCCCGGCGCGGTGGTCGACGCCGTGCGGGTGGCGCTGCGCGACGACGGCACGAACAAGCGGGCCCGACTGGAGTTGACCTATTCGGCCGGCTCGGGGCCCGCCACGGTGTTCGCCAAGGCAGTCGACCCGGCGCACGCCGAACTCGTGGCGCTGACCAGCGGCCTGTACCACGAGCCTCGACTCTTCTCATCGGGAGTGCCTCTGCCGCTTGATCATCCGACGGTCTACGCGGCGCTCATCGACGAAGAGCATTCCGACTTCCTGATGATCATGGAGGACGTCGTCGCGCGCGGTGCGGATCCTCGCGACTCCACCCGGCCGATGACCGTCGACCAGGTCGCCGCCGGGGTGCGCGGCCTCGCCCGACTGCACAGTGCGTACTGGGGAGACCGGCTGACCGGCAACCCGGCGCTGGGCTGGGTCGAGCCGTTCGTCGCGTTCGAGGGAATGCAGTACGCCCCACTGCACATCGCGCGCGAGCGGTTGGGTGATACCGTCGCCGGCGAGATACTGGCGCTGGACGGAGAGCGACTGTTCATCGACATCTGGGCGCGCTACATCGGAACGCTGACGACCTCGTCGCAGACACTGCTGCACGGCGATCCGCACATCGGCAACACCTACGTGCTGCCCGACGACGACGTCGGCTTTCTCGACTGGCAGATGGTGCGCCGGGGCAACTGGTCGCTTGATCTCGGTTATTTCCTCCAGGGTGCGCTGACGATCGACGACAGGCGCCGCGGCGAGCGTGAACTCCTCGACGAGTACCGCGCCGCGCTGGCACTGCCGTCCGAGGAAATGCCAAGCGCCGACGAGGTGCTGCTGCGCTACCGCGCTTCGGTCGCACACGGGCTGGCGATCTGGATGGCCACCCTGTCGGGCGGCGACGCCTGGCAGAGCCCCGAGATCTGCCTCGCGCTCGCGCAGCGGTACGCGGCCGCGTTCGGAGACCTCGACACCCGTGCGGCGATTGACGCCATCGCGTAGACCGGCCCGATAGTCTTCGCCCCGTGGAGACATTCGAGGGACGCGGTGCGGTCATCACCGGCGGCGCGAGCGGGATCGGTTTCGCCTCCGCACAGGAGTTCACCAGGCGCGGCGCCCGCGTCGTGCTGGCCGACATCGACCAGTCCGCGCTCGATGCGGCCGTCGAGCAGCTCCGCTCCGCCGGCGCGGAAGCGCATGGCGTCATCTGCGACGTGACAAAGCTGGACGCCGTCGAGCACCTCGCCGACGAATCCTTCCGCCTGCTCGGCGAGGTGAACCTGGTCTTCAACAACGCGGGCATCGCCTACGCCGGACCCGTCGCCGACGTCACCCACGGCGACTGGCGCTGGGTGATCGACGTCGACCTGTGGGGGCCGATCCATGGCGTCGAGGCATTCCTGCCGCGGCTCGTCGAGCAGGGCGGCGATCGCCACATCATGTTCACCGCATCGTTCGCCGGCATGGTGGGCAACGCCGGACTCGGGCCGTACTCCGTGGCCAAATTCGGTGTCGTCGCGCTCGCAGAAGGCCTCGCCCGCGAGCTCAAAGGTGAGGGTATCGGCGTCTCGGTGCTATGCCCGATGATCGTGGACACACCGCTGATGGCCAACTCGGAACGCACGAGAAGTGACGCCTACGGTGATCGCAGCGAGCAGGCCGCAGCGATTGCGCAAGCGCTGATCGCGCCGACCGACGAGAACGTGCGACCCGACGACATAGCGCGGCTGACGGCCGACGCTGTGCTCGCCAACCGGCTGTACATCCTGCCGCACAGCGCGTCCCGCGAATCGATTCGACGACGCTTCGAGCGCATCGACCGCACCTTCACCGAACAGGCCGCCGGAGGCTGGACTCACTGAGTCAGCCAAACCGGTCAGCGCACGGCCGCCCGGGTGGTTGCATGGAACCGCTACGGGAGCGGGGTGGGGCGTGAAGCGACTCAACGGCATGGACGCCATGTTGCTGTACAGCGAGACCCCCAACCTGCACACGCACACCTTGAAGGTCGCGGTCATCGACGCCACCGACTTCGACGGCGACTTCACGTTCGACGTCTTCCGACGGACGCTCCGGCGCCGCCTGCATCTGCTCGACCCGCTGCGCTACCGCCTCGTCGACATCCCGTGGAAGATGCACCACCCGATGTGGATGGAGAACTGCGAGGTCGACCTCGACTATCACCTGCGCAGGGTGCAGGTGCCTGCTCCTGGCGGCCGCCGCGAGCTCGACCAGGTCATCGGCGAGATCGCCAGTACTCCGTTGGACCGCGAACACCCACTGTGGGAATTTCACTTCGCCGAGGGGTTGGCCGACAACCGCTTCGCTCTCGTCGGCAAGGTGCACCACACCCTGGCCGACGGCGTCGCGTCGGCCAACCTGCTCGCGCGGCTGATGGATCTCACCGGCGCCGACCAGAATGAGCGCGACGACTACACCACCTGCGCCCCGCCGTCACGGCGCGAGCTGCTGCGCAACGCAGGCCGTGACCACGTCTCGAACGTCGCCGCGCTGCCCGGCCTGATCGGCGACGCCGCGCGCGGGTTGGCCCGAGTCAGGCGCCGGTCGCGCGAGCACGGCGACCAGCCGGACATGGCGAAGTTGTTCAAGGCGCCACCGACGTTCCTCAACCACGTGGTGTCCCCCGTCCGGACGTTTGCGACGGCGTCACTGGCGCTGGCCGATGTCAAGGAGACGGCCAAGAACCTCGGCGTCACGTTCAACGACGTCGTGTTGGCGATGGCGGCAGGCGGATTGCGAGAACTGTTGCTGCGCTACGACGGTCGAGCCGACCGGCCGATCCTGGCTTCGGTGCCGGTGGCCACCGACAAGTCGACGGAGCGCATCACCGGCAACGAGATCGGCGGTTTGTCAGTGTCGCTGCCGGTGCACCCCGACGATCCGCTCGAGCGGGTCCGGCTGACGTCGGTTGCGGCGTCGCGCGCAAAGGAGAACTACGAGCTGATGGGCCCGGAACTGCAGGGCAAGTTGATGCAGTACCTGCCGCCTTCGCTCGCGCCCCCGCTGTTCCGGTGGCAGTCCAAACGCGCCGCCCACAACAGCATCATGAACGTGGCGGTGTCCAACGTGCCGGGGCCGCGCGAACGCGGGCATGTCGGCGGTGCCCCGGTGAGCGAGATCTATTCGATCGGGATCCTGTCGTCCGGCAGCGCCTTCAACATGACGGTGTGGAGTTATGTCGACCAGGTCGACATTTCGATCCTGTCCGACGACCTCACGTTCGACGATATTCACGAGGCCACCGACGCAATGGTCCACGGTCTGGCCGAGATCCGCCGCGCCGCAGGGCTTCCCGCAGAGCTCAGCACCGTCGAGACGGCGATGGCACCGACCAAACCGGTCGGTTAGCCGAGTATCGGGAAGCGGCGCTTGTTCGCCAACTCGTCGAGGGCGGCCTGCATGACCTCACGGACACGGGCGTCCACCGCGTCGACATCGGGGTCCTCGCCGAACTCGTCGACGACGTCGATCGGATCGAGTACCTGTGTGACGATCTTGGTCGGCAGCGGAATATTGGGTGGGAAGAACACGCTGAGCCCGAACGGGAAACCGAAGGTGACCGGCAGGATCTCTGCTCGAAGCCGCTCCAGACCCAATCGCTTGGCCAGCCAGTTGCCGCGGGTGAGGAACAACTGTGATTCCTGCGCACCGATGGACACCATCGGCACGATGGGCACCCCGGATTCGATTGCGGTCCTGATGTATCCGGTCCTGCCCGCGAAATCGATCTTGTTCTCGAAGGTCGGCCGGTAGGAGTCATAGTCGCCGCCGGGAAACACCAGCACGAGCGCGCCTGCATGCAACGCCTTCTCGGCATTTTCCCGGTTTGCCTCGATCACCCCTGCGCGATGCAGCCAATCGCCCATCGGCCCGATGAAGAGCGCAGAGTGCGCGAGGGTGAAAACGGGACGGTCGAAGCCGAATTTGTCGTAGAACGCCGGCGCGAAGACCATCACGTCGGGGGTGAGCATGCCGCCGGAGTGGTTTGACACAAGCAACGCGCCGCCTGCGGGCGGGATGGCGGCCAGCCCGCGCACCTCCGCTCGGAAGTACCGCTTGATGACTGGCCCGGCCCACTTCTTGATCTGCTCAGTGAAGCCGGGATCCCACTTGGTGGCGTCTTCCTTGCCGATGGAGTCCTTGCCGATGGAGCCAACGTCCCTGTCGCCCATAGCTGCCCTCGCGTCCTATTGTGTGCGTCGCATACCCACGGCGGGCATGGAGTACCCACCGGTCGGGCTCACCTGCGAATATAGTACTCTCTTTTGTTGAGAATGTCATTTCCATAGAGGGGGACGGATGACAGACGCAGTGCTTGTCACAGGCGGATTCGGCCTGGTCGGATCGCAGACCGTCAAGAGGCTGACCGCCGACGGCCGCCGGGTGGTGGTCGCGGACCTCGACACACCGGCCAACCGCAATAAGGCCAAGGCGCTGCCCGTCGGTGCCGACGTGCGGTGGGCGGACCTGACCGACGCGGCCGCGGTGCAGCGGCTGGTGTCCGAGGTGGCACCGTCGGTGATCGTCCACCTCGCAGCCGTCATCCCGCCCCCGCTCTACCGAAATCCCAGCCTGGCCCGCAAGGTCAACGTCGACGCCACGGTGGCATTGGTGCGCGCCGCCGAGGCGCAGCCCACGCCGCCTCGCTTCGTACAGGCATCGAGCAACGCCGTCTACGGCTCGCGCAACCCGCATCGGGTCACCGACGTGGTTCGCGCCGAAACACCGCCGAGGCCGTTCGAGCTGTACAGCAACACCAAACTCGAAGCCGAGGAGTTCGTCCGCGCATCGAGCCTGGAATGGGTGGTGCTGCGGCTCGGCGGTGTGCTCAGCCCGGACTTCAGCGCCCTGCCGCTGACCGCCGACGGCATATTCATCGAGAGCGCACTGCCCACCGACGGGCGGATTCACACGGTCGACGTCCGTGACGTGGGCATCGCGTTCGCGGCGGCCACCACCGCGGACGTCGCGAACGAGATCCTGCTGATCGCGGGCGACGACTCACACAAGCTGCTGCAGAAGGATGTCGGTGCCGCACTCGCTGCCGCACTCGGGTTGCCCGGCGTGCTACCCGAGGGGCGGCCGGGCGATCCGGACGACGACGACGGCTGGTTCCTCACCGACTGGATGGACACCGCGCGGGCACAGGAGGCGCTGGGCTTCCAGCATCATTCATGGCCGTCCATGCTCGCGGAGATGACTGAGCGAATGGGGTGGAAGCGATATCTGCTGCGGCCCGTCGCGCCCTTGGCGCGCGTCTTCCTCTCGCGCCGGGCCGCCTACCGCAATGCGCCGGGAACCTACGCCGATCTGTGGGGTGCGATCGCGGCCAAGTTGGGCGATCCCTGCCTCAGCAACGAGGGCACGCAGGGCTAACCGGGACCAAGCTGGTAGTCGCCGGTCTGCGGGTTGTGGTGCCACCCACTCGCCGCCTGCGTGCCACCGTCGACGTGGATCGTCTGGCCGGTGATGTAGCTGGACATGTCGGACGCGAGAAACACAGCCGCACCGGCCATTTCGTCGACATGTCCCGGCCGTGCCATCGGGATCATATGCCTGGCGCCCTCGGGCAGGCCCTCGCGCGACACCCGCAACAGGCCTTCGGTGACGGTCAGATCGGGGGCCAGTGCGTTGACGCGGATTCCCTGAGTGGCCAGTTCGAGCGCCGCCGTCTTGGTGTAGTTGATGACGCCCGCCTTTGCGGCGGCGTAGGCCGCATAGCCGGGCGCCGCGCGCACGCCCTCGATCGACGTCACGTTGATGACGCTTCCCGGCAGGCCGGCCGCCACCAGTCGCCGTGACACCCGCTGCGTGCAGAGAAGTACATGGCGCAGGTTCGACCGGTACAGCGCGTCCCAGCCGTTCTCGGTGGTCTCGAGCAACGGCGAGGAGAAGACACCGCCTGCATTGTTGACGAGGATGCTCACGGTGCCGAGCTCGTCCTCCGTCCGCTGCAGCGCCGCGTCGACCTGCTCGCCGTCGCGGACGTCGGTGACGATGCCAAGAGCCCCAATGCCTTCGGCCGTCGACGCGCATGTTTCGGGGTTGCGCTCCCAGATGGCGACCTTCGCCCCGAACGCGGCGAGCCCGCCCGCGATGCCGCGTCCGATGCCCTCTCCCCCGCCGGTGACAACCGCGACTCGGCCGGTGAGGAGGATGTTCGACGGATCGATGGCCATCGGTCGAGTTAACCAGTCTTGGTGGTGCGGATGCCAAGGCCCGCGGGCGCGGTACCGATGATCCCCTGGTCTTCGAGTTCTTGAATCTCGTCGTCGCCGAGCCCGAGGCCGGAGAGCACTTCGTGGTTGTGCTGGCCGAGCAGCGGCGCGGGGGTGCGGTGGTGACGCCGCGGCCCTTTCGAGATGCGCATCGGCAGCGTGCTGTGCCGTGCGGTCGGATTCACCGGATGATCGACCCGCTCGTAGAAGCCACGATGCGCGAGCTGCGGCAGGTCGCCGACGCGATGTGGCTGCATGACCTTGGCAACGGGCACGCCCGCGCCCCAGAGGGTTTGGACGATCTCGTCACCGGTTCGCGTTGCGCACCAGTCGCTCAGGTGCTCGTCGATCGCATCGTGATGTCGTCGTCGTCCAGCGGCTGTCGCCAGCTCGTCGGTCGCCCAGTCCGGGTTTGCCAGGGCAGCGATCAGGTTCGACCACTGGTCGTCGGTGGCCACCGCGATCGCCACCCAGTCGTCGGGTCGGCCGAACTCATCGAGTTCGCTTGTGCGGTAGAGGTTCTGCGGTGCGGCGGTGGGTCCGCGGTTGCCGTCGCGTTGCAGCAGGCTGCCGTAGGCGGAGTGCTCGATGACCTGCTCGGCGGCGACGTTGAGCGCCGCGTCGACCATCGCGGCCTCGATGCAGACGCCCTCACCCGTGCGCCGCCGGTGTGCCAGCGCCAGCATCAACGCGTTGAGCCCGTGCACGCCTGCGTTCGGGTCGCCCACGGCATAGGGCTCCACCGGGTTCTGGTCGGGATGGCCGGTCAGCCAGGTGATCCCGGATGCGTCCTCGATGACGTAGGCGAACGCGGGCTTGTCCCGCCACGGACCGTCGAGCCCGAAGCCGGGCATGCGCATCATGATGGCGTCGGGACGCAGCCTTCGCACCGCGTCGAAGTCGAGCCCGATCTGGTCGAGCACCCGCGGTGTGTAGTTCTCCACGATGACGTCGCACGTCTTCACCAGCTCGTGGAGTAGCTCGACGCCGCGTTGGTTGCGGATGTCCAGCGTCACGCTCTTCTTGTTGGTGTTCAAACCCGAGAAGATCGGCGAACGCTCCCACCACTGGTCCTCCGTGGCCGGCACTCCCGCGATCAACCGTGTGCCGTCGGGACGCGCGGTCGACTCGACGTGGATGACCTCGGCACCGAGTTGCGCCAGCACATGCGTGCACGACGGCCCGGCCCAGAAGCTCGTCATGTCCAGCACCCGCAGCCCCTCGAACGATAACCCCGCCCAAATGTCGGTATGGGCGCTGATTTCACCCTTTTTCGCGCCCAAATGTCGGATTCGGCGGTAGTGGTCGGTGTGCTCGCCGAGCCGGGGGGCGGGTTGCGGCGGGCGCACGAGCGACGGGTTTGCCCGATACGGCGGTCCTGGCTGGGTGAATCCGTCGCGCGGATTGGTGACGAACACTCCTCGTTCGACGAACTGGTCGAACGACGTGACGTTGGCGCCGTTTCCGACCGGCGCGTTGGGAATCCGGAATGCGGTCGACAGGTCGAGGATGTCGTCGACGTTGTTCTCGCGCACCCACTCGTAGATCTGCTCGGCGTGGATGTTGGCCTGCTGGGTGATGGAGAGCTCCGACGCCTCGTCGATCCATTCGTCGTGGCCGATCATGGCGCACAGGTCGAACCACTGCTGCGCGGTGCCGCAGCCCAGCGCCACCAGCCCGTCGGCCGCCGTCGCAACGCCCGGGACGGTGAGCCGACGCAGATCCCGGAACGGACGGCCGAGCGCGTCGTTGAACGACACCGAATAGTAAGTGAGGGAGAGAATCTGCGTTTCGAGCATGGAGACGTCGACGAGGCCGGAGCGTACGGCCATCGTGCCCGCGGCGGCATAGGCTCCCGCAAGCCACTCGCCGATCTGCCCGGCGACGAACAGCGGCGCGCGGTCCTGCGCACCCCGGCCGAGGCCGATAACGCCGCCCGACCACGCCTGCACGGTGAACTCCGTCGCCGGGTTGTCCGCCCACGGTCCCTCGAGGCCGAACGGCGTGATCGCCGTGACGGTCAGGTCGGGATGAGCATCGGCCAGCGCCACCGGCGAGAACTCGTCGAGCGCGGCGATCGTCGAGCCGCGCGACCACACCACCGCGTCCGCTGTCGCCAGCGACCCGCGCAGCATCTCCACGTCGTCGAGGTTTTCGGCATCGCCGACGACGCTGTGCTTGGAACACGCAAGGAAGCTGAACAACGCGCCGTCGTCACCCGGCTTGATGTCGGCTCCGGACGCCGACCACCTGCGCAGTGGATCGCCTTCGGGAGGCTCGACTTTAATCACCGTGGCGCCGCCGTCGGCCAGCAGCTTCGTGCAGTAGGCGCCTGCGATACCGACAGAGAGGTCGATGACGGTGTATCCGTCGAGCGGCAGTGACGTCATTCCTTCTTCTTGCGATTCTGCTTGCTCAACCGGAATTCGGGTGGGAACTTGCTGTCGTTCTCGTTGACCGAATCCGCGAGCCCCGCGTCGATCGCGTCGCCGAGCATGAAGTCTGCCCCGTCGGGCCGCACCGAGCCGCCCATCGATTCGAACGCCGCGGAAAGCAAGCTGCCCATGTACTCACCCTGGAACTGCTTGACGACCTCGAAGAACACCTTCTGCTGAAAGATGCTGTCCACAGGCCGGTTACGGGCGCATGCCAGCGCGTACTTCTCGACTTCTGCTTCGAGGTGATCCCGCTCGACGACCTTGTTGAGGAAGTTGCAGGCCAGCATCTCGTCGGCCGTGAACGGCCGTCCGGTGAACACCATCTCCTGAAACGGGCGAAGACCCATCGTCAGCACCCAGGTCCACATGCGCGGGCCCCAGCCGAAGTAGCGGAACGACGGGTGCCCGAAAAGTGCGTCGTCCGAGGAGACCACGAGGTCCGCGTCGGCGCACTGGTAGAAATGCCAGCCGTAGCAGTAGCCCTTGGCCTCGACGATGCTGATCTTCTTGAGTTCCTGAAGCGCCCTGTTGCCCGCCGCCGCGTTGGCGTACCACTGGCCCATCGTCGCGCCGTGGCGAAAGGAGCCTTCGGGTGGATACGTGACGTTCGGGTCGTCCACCCGAAGCTCAGCGAGCCTGTCCTCGTCCGTGCTTGCCATGAAGTCGGGCAGATCGGCACCGCTGCCGAGGTCGTCGCCGACGCCACGGATCACCACGACCTTCACGTCGTCGTCCACCGTCGCACCGCGCAACAGGTCCGCGTATCGCAGTCGTGCTGCGGACGTCGGCGCGTTCAGGTACTCGGGACGGTTGAACGTGATCGTCGCGATCTTGGTCTCGGGGTCCTTGTCGTAGAGGACGATCTCCTCTGGCGATGGGCGTTCGCCTGGCGCCATGTACTTTTCGCTCCTCGCGTCCGGCTCAGGCCGTCGCCTGGACGGCGCCGTACGTGGGGCTGGTCGTGAGCACCTCCGCGCCGTCGTCGCCGATCAGCACGGCGTCCCTGGAGAACACCGCGCCGACACCCGACTGCCATACGTAGCCCGTCACCGCAAGGACCATGCCCGGTTCGAGCCGCTCCTCGGCGCAGGTGGACGGCAGGTCCGCCGAGATCACCGGCGGGTCAAACCCGAGACCGAGACCGTGCGCGACGGGTGTCGCGGGCAGCGGCTCACCCGCCGCCTCGTACGCCGATAGCAGATCGGTGGCGCGGCCACCCGGCCTGCATGCGTCAACGAGGTGCTCCCACAACTCATTCGAGCGCCGGAACAACGCGTCGGCCCCCGCGACGTCGCCGACCGGCCAGGTCCGGCCGACCTCGCCGACATAGCCGTCGGCCAACGCGCCCGCAGACAGGGCAACGAGGTCTCCGTCGGCAACGCGGCCCTCGCCCGAATCGCGTCGCCACGAGTGGTCCTTGGGGGTGATCCACGCGCCGTCCTGAGTCGCGGGCGTGGTGATCCCGCCTGCCGCCATCGCCTCCATCATCGCGCCCGTCAGTGATCGCTCGCTGACACCTGGCGCCAACTCGGCACGCGCCGCCTCGAGTGCATGTTCCGCGACGCCGAGTGCCCCCCGCAGCACGGCGATCTCGTCTGGCGTCTTGATCCGCCGGGCTGCGCGCAGCGCGGGCTCCGCATCGACGAGCTCGGCGTTGGGGAACGCCATGGGCAGCAGCTGCGCGAATGTCGGTGTCAGCGAGTCGGTTCCGACCCGGCGGACGGTCGCCGCGCCTGGCAACTTCTTGAGCACGTCGATCAGCGTCATCGGGTTCCAGGCCAACCCGTAGAGATGGTCGTGGCCGATCTCGTCGGGGATACCCTCGTCCCACGTGCTGTTGAGGTGGATCTCGCCGGTCGCACGGATCACCTCGCAGATCGGGCCGAACGGCCTTGTGCCCGCCACCCACAGCTGAGGTGCACCTGTCACATAGCGGACGTTGGCCTGGCGGCCGAGGACCAAAATGTCGATGTCGTTGGCCGCCATCTGCGCGAGTACCCGCTCGCGGCGGCCACTGCGCAAAGCTTTTGGGTCGGGCAGGATCTCAGTGCCCATTGGAACCGCCGATCAGCGCATGACCGTATGGGGCGTAGGGATAGTCCGTGATTCGCGTATTGCCGTCCTCGGTGATCACCACGATCTCCTCGCTTCGATAACCCCCGGTGCCGTCCTCCCAGATCACCGGCTCCAGTACCAGCAGCATTCCGGCCGGGAAGACGAAGTTGTCGTCGAATTCCTGACCCAGATCCGTTCCGATCATCGGCATCTCGGCGGGTTGGGTGCCGATGCCGTGGCCGAGATAGAAGTGCGGCAGCCACGGTTTCCTGCCACCGTTGGCGGCGATCGCGGCGCGGGCCAGATCCCCCGACGTCGCGCCGGCCTTGGTGACCGCCAACACGGCGTCGATGATCTCGCGCCACTTCTCGAACTGAGCCTGCTGTCGGTCGGACACCTCGTCGCCGACGAGCCAGGTGCGGCCGAAGTCCGAGCAGTAGCCGTTGTAGGTGATGCTGACATCGGTCCACAACACGTCGCCGCCCTGGAGCTCACGCTCCGTCGTCAGCAGCGGCAGCGCCAGATCGCCAGTGGTGGTCCAAACGGCGCCACTGGTTTTCGTCGTTGGCATCACCTGCCAGATCGCCTCGAGCATGTTGGCGGTTGCGCCCAGCTCGAAGGCACGCCGGACGAACGCCGCCGACAGGTCGACCTGCCGCACCCCCGGTGCGAGCGCCTTGTGCACGTCCACCATGGCTTCTTCGGTGATCCGGCAGGCCCTGCGGACGCACGAGATCTGGTCTGGCGTCTTGACCAGCTTCGCGGGCCCGACCACCTGCGCGGCATCCGAGGGCGGACCCGACGGGAACAACCGTGCCTGTGCGCGGCGCATGGCGCCCGTCAGCTCGTCGACGGCCACGGCGGCACCCGCGGGGACGAGGTCGGCCAGCACCTTCGCGAAATGCTCCACACCCTCGTCGAATTCGAGGTAGAGCGGCCCGTGCAGGTGATCGGCGGGGACTTCGCTCACCGACACCGAACCCTCCCGCATCGGCATGAACAGGTGTGGGTGTTCGTCGTCGGCGAGCACGATGGCCACCGGCCGCTCGACGTGCGAAAGCCCGGCGTCCAACAGTCGCCAGCTGACACCGGTGGCGTACACGACGTTGCCGTTGCCGAGCAGGACGAGCGCGTCGACACCCTTGTCCTTCATCGAATCACGCAGCCGGGCACCGCACTCGCGGTACATGCGGGCCATGTCGGGGAGTTCGGGAACCTCGATGGCGGAACCGTTGACCGTCGCGAACGTCGTCATTGGACACCCAGGAAGCTCTTGATGTTGGAGCTGACGATCTTCGTCGCAGCCTCGGGTCCCACGGCGTCGACGACGGTCTTCAGCGATATCTCCGAGTAGCCGAACGTAGATTCGTTGTGCGGGTAATCGGAAGACCACATCACGTTCTCCACACCGATCTTGTCGATCAGCTCGAGACCGAGCGGATCGACCATGAACGAGGCGCACATGTGGTCACTCCAATAGTCACGCACACCGCGGGTGAGCTGATGGTTGAACATGTGGCGGTAGGAGGCCAGCATGTGTTCGGCATCCTGCAGGGCCGTTGGCACCCAGGCGATTCCACCCTCGAACCACCCGATCTTCAGGCTCGGATGCCGATCAAGGATGCCGGAGAACACGTACTTGGCGAACTGCTCGCGGAACGAGTCGACGTTCACCATCATGCCGACGACGACGCTGTTGTTCTGACACGGCGTCTTTGGCGGCGTCTCACCGATGTGGTGGCTGACCGGGATGCCGGCCGCCTCGATCTCGTCCCAGACGGCATCCATATCGGTGCTGCCGTAGTCGTAGATGTTGCCTTCGTCGTCCTTGCCGGGGTTCAGCGGAAGCAGGAACGTCTTCAGGCCGAGCGCCTTCAGCTCCTCGAGCGTGCTGCGAGTGCCCTTGGGATCCCACCAGTTGATCAGCCCGACGCCGTAGAAGTGTCCCTTGCTGCGCTCCTGCAGGTCGGCGATGTGCTCGTTGTAGATGCGGAACACCCGCTCGCGCAACGACTTGTCCGGGTAGTGGAACAGCGCCAGCACGGCGTTGGGGAATGCGAGCTCTTTGTCGATGCCGTCCTCGCGGAGTTCCTTGATGCGCGCCTCGATGTTGTTCGACGCCGCGCCTGCCAGATCGTCGTACTGCATCAGCACCCGGCCGAAGTCACCGCCGGTCCATGCCTTGCCCTTCATGCCGACCATGTAGGCGCCGTCCTCGTACCAGATCCGCGGCGCGGCCCCCTTCAGCTCCTCTGGGAAGCGCTCGTAGAAGATGTCCTCGGCCACCGAGATGTGGTTGTCGGCGGAGAAGATCTCGGTGCCTGCGGGCAGGCCGAAATCGCCCGTGGCATGGCCTTTGCGGTGTTTGGGCGCGCCGAAGCCCTCCGGCGGATAAAGAGTTGCAGTTGGGGTAGACATCGTTGGTACTCCAATCGGGCTGTGGTGCAAGACTTACCAGGTGACGGGGAGTTCGTATACGCCGTACGCGAGGCGATCGTGCTTGAACGGCACCTCGTCGAACGGCACCGCGAGCTTGAGGGTGGGGATGCGTCGCAGCAGCGTGTGGAACACGATCTGCAACTCGGCACGGGCAAGCTGCTGTCCGACGCATTGGTGCCTGCCGTAGCCGAAGCCGAGCTGCTGCCCCACGTCGCGACTCAGGTCCAACTTCTCGGGTTCGGGATAGGCGACACTGTCCCAATTGGCTGGAGCGAGGTCGATGATGATGCCATCGCCTGCGCGAATCGTCTCGCCGCCGATCTCGATATCCTCGACGGCTACCCGCCGTTGGCCGTTCTGGATGATCGACAGATAACGCATCAGTTCTTCTGCGGCGTTGGCGATGAACTTGGGGTCATCGGAATCGCGAAGCAGCGCGGCCTGTTCGGGGTTCTCGAGCAGGGCGAGGATTCCGATGCCGATCATGTTCGCGGTGGTCTCGTGGCCCGCGATCAACAGCCCGGTGCCCAGCTGCGCGGCCTCCTTGACGCTGATCTCACCGGCGTTGACGCGTTCGGCCAGGTCGGAAACCGCGTCCTCTGACGGATTCTCCATCTTCTTCTTGACCAGGTCGATCAGGTACTGGTGGAGGCTCATCGCCCCCTTCTGCCCGGCCTCGGCGGTGGCGTACCTGGCCAGCCCGACGTTGGCGTGGTGCTGGAAGAACTCATGGTCTTCGTATGGAACGCCGAGCATGTCGCTGATCACCCTGGTCGGCACCGGCAGTGCGAGTTTCGTGACGAGGTCGGCGGGCTGCGGACCGGCCAGAATCGCGTCGATGCACTGATCGGTGACCTCCTGAATCACCGGACGTAACCCCTCGACGCGCTTGAACGTGAAGGGCTTCGACAACATCCGGCGAAACCGGGTGTGCTCCTCGGCATCGGAGGTGAACACCGACCGGGGCCGCTTGTTGACGGTGGACAGCATGTGCTCGTTCCAGTGCGGGAAGCCGTCCTTGCGATCGTCGACGCTCACGCGCGGGTCGGCGAACAGCTCACGGGCCACCTCGTGTCCCGTGATCAGCCAGGGTGTCGTGCCGTTCCAGATCCGCACCCGGGACAGCGGCTTGGCCATGCCCATCTCGAGCATCTGCGGTGGGGGTGCGAACGGACACCGAGCGTCACGTTCCATCGGATACTCGGGGACGTCGGCGGTGACGTCGGACGCGGCGGTCAGTGTGTCGGACATAGGCCTCTAGTTCATTCCTCGATGTCGATGGCCAGGGCCGGGCAGGCCGCGGCGGCGTTTCGGACGTTGTCTTGCTGCGCGTCGGCCGGGCTGTCGTCGAGCAGGACCACGACACCGTCGTCGTCGCGCTGGTCGAATACGTCGCTCGCATTGAGCACGCACTGACCGGACGACACGCACTTGTCCTGGTTGACAGTCACTCTCATGTCAGGGCTTCTCCGTGACGGGTGCGCGCCACAGCCCGACAATGGCGTCGATCAGGCCCGACGCGACAGCCGTCCAGCTTGCTCGCGGCACGCCATCGCCATCGGCGAAGGCACGCTCGAAGTCGGCGCAGGTGTGCATCATCAGGTTGCGCACCATGATGTTGCGTTCGGCAACTACGGCCATCGGCAACTCGGGCAGGCAGCGCGTGATGCCGTCGACGACGGCGACCAGCGATGGCGACGCGAGAGCGTCGCGGACCACGATCTTCTGATAGGCCGGATCGGCCAACGCCTGGGCGGCGAACCGCGCGTACCAGGTGGGGTTGCCGAGTTGCGCCAGGTGCTCGGTCAGCGAGCACACCATGCACGTGATCCAGTCGCGCAGCTCGGTCGAGTCGCCGATATCGGCCACCATGCTTTCGAGCAGCCGCTCGATCGACGCGCGGTGCTTCTGCTCGATCGCCCGCACCAGGTCGGTCTTGGTGCCGAAGTGGTAGCCCACCGCGGCGTTGTTGCCCTGGCCCGCGGCCTCACTGACCTGCCGGTTCGATACGGCAAATACGCCATGCTCCGCGTACAGCCGCTCGGCTGCTTTCAGGATCGCTTCTTGCGTGCTGCTCGCCCGGTCGGCGCGGACAGCTCTGGCCGTCGTCACCACATCAGTCAACTCGCCCGTAGCGATTAAGTCAAGCGACTGCTTTAAAATGGTCACCCGTCCGCTCCGCGACGGTGCGTGTCTGCACACGACACGCCGCAAAAATTTGACAGTTTGTGCACGCTCGCGCAGAGGGGCCGTCACGGTTTCGGCTTGCGGACGATCACCTTGCCCGCCACCGTCCCGCCGTCTACCGGCAGCACCGTCCCCGTCACATACCGAGACCGGTCAGTGGCGAAATACAGCGCAGCCTCGGCGACGTCGTCGGCCGTTCCTTCGCGCTTCAGGGGGCGGTCGTTGCGCATCGTTTCGCGGATCTTCTCCTCGAACTCCTCGAGCTTCTCGAGGTCCTCCCCCGACGCCGACTTACGCACGATGGCGGTCCGGATGTTGCCGGGCGCGATGGCGTTTACCCGAATCTCGTAGTGCGCCAACTCGATAGCGGCCGACTTGGTGAACTGGATGACCGCCGCCTTCGACGCCCGGTAGGTCATCACACCGCCGCCTGCCAGGATGCCGCCGATCGAGGTGATGTTGATGATCGATCCGCCGGTGCCGGCCTCTCGCATGTGGCGCGCGGCGTCGCGGGTGCCCGCCATCACGGCCCGCAGATTGACGGCCATGATCTTCTCGAAGTCTGCGAGGTCGTCGTCGAACAGGCTGCGATGCATCGTGCCCGACACCCCCGCGTTGTTGACCATCACGTGCAACCCGCCGAACCGCTCGACCGCCGTGGTCACCAGCCCGCTGATCTGGTCGAGCTGCGACACGTCTGCCTCGACGAAGAGCGCATTGTCGCCGATGTCGGCGGCAAGGGCCGCACCCGCGTCGCCGTCGACGTCGGCGATCAGCACCTTGGCGCCTTCGGCGGCGAATCGCCGCGACATCCCTTCGCCCAGTCCCGCTGCGCCGCCGGTGACTACCGCGACCTTGCCCTCGAGTTCGTTGCTCACCTAGCTAAACCCTTCTCGCCCAAACCAACGTTTGGGCGCAAAAGTGCGAGTAAGTAGCGCCAAAACGTCGATCTCGGCGCGGTGCCACTCAACTCACCTCGCCGAAAAACTCCAACAGCAATTCGTTGACGGCATCGGGTTGTTCGATCTGCGGGCAGTGACCCGCCCGGTCGATGACGGCCGAGCGGCCGTTCGGGATCTGCTTGGCGATCTCGGCCGCCCAGCCATCGGGCAGCAGCTTGTCGCTCGCACCCTCGATCACCATCGTCGGCACGGCGATCCGCTCGTAGCACCGCTTGCTCGACGGAAGTGGCGGTGGTTCCAGGCCCGGCCGTCGGAACCTGGCCGCCGCCAGCGCCTCCCACGCGCCAGGCGCAATGCTGGACTCGTAGCGCCGCGCCACGTACGCGACGTCGTTCGGGTAGGCCGGGTCCGCGAAGAGCGCCTCGACGATCCGCTTCATGCCGGGCAACGTCGCGTCGTAGTCGTACAGCGCGGCCGAGTGCTCGTTGCGCTGGATCTCGCCGCCGCCGCAGATCATCGTCAGGCTCGCGGCGGGCAGCAGCGGGGAATCCGAAGTCGCGTCGATGAACATGTTGACCGCGCCCATCGAGTTTCCGACGAAGTGCGCGCTGTCGACTCCGACAACATCGCAGAACCGGGCGATGTGCCGGATCCGCATGCCGCGGCCGTCGTTGAAGTCGATCACCTTGGCCGAGCGCCCGAAGCCGAGCATGTCGAGGGCCAGCACACGGTAGTGCTCGGCCAGCGCGGCAATATTGCGCTCCCAACCCAGATCCGCGCTGACGCCGAACTCGCCGCCGTGCAGTAGCACGACCGGATCGCCCTGCCCCGCTTCGAGATAGCCGGTGGCGAGCCCGTCGACCAGCACCGTCTTGCGGTGGGCGTCGGTCACGCCGTCTCCCATGCGGTGCGGGCGAAGGCGAGCACCTGCGCGGCCAGCATGTCGAGTTGGTTCCGCACGGCGGGGTCGGCGACCTGGCCTTCGGAATCCCAGATCTCGTCGGCCGAGTTGATGGCCACCCCGAGCGGGGTCGGCCAGGCGCGCAGCGCATGCCCGATGCTGCGCAACTGGCCGAGTGTGCCGACGGCGGCCTGCCAGCCGTACGCACAGCTGATGCATCCCCAAGGGGTGTTGTCGAGATACACCCGCGGGTCCTCGCGGAGGTCCTCGATGTAGTCCAGCGCATTCTTCACCAGACCGGAGACCGCTCCGTGGTATCCGGGCGAGCCGACGACGACGGCGTCGGCGCCACGCAACGCGCCCACCAATTCGAGCGCCTTGGGCGTGCGCTCCAACTCATGCGGGGCGTACATCGGTAGGTCGAGGTCCTCGGCGGAGAACAATCTGGTCTGCCCGCCCTGCCGTTCGACAGACGCGAGGCAGTAGCGCAGCGCCCGCTCGGTCGACGAGTTGGCCCTCAGCGTTCCGCCGAGCCCAACGATCAGCGGTGCTCCGCCCGTTGTTGTGGTTGCCGTCATCGTTGCCACCTACTTGATTGCAATGGGATTCACCGGTGATCCGACCGCGCCGGTCACCCGCAGCGGCGGTGCGACGAGCTGGAATTCGTATACCCCGTCGGCCGCGCAGTCCTCGGCCAGCGCTGTGAGATCCCAGTACTCGCCGAGCATCAAGCCCATGTCACGCAGACACAGCATGTGCATGGGCAGGATGGCGCCGTCGACGGCGGAGACGGGGTTCTCGACCATCAGGTTGTCGGCGGCGACGGCGGCGATCTCGTGGTCGTGCAGCCACGATGCGCACGTCCAGTCCAGCCCGGCACCGGGCTCGCCGCCGTCGCCGGTCTGCAGAAACCTTGCCCACCAACCGGTCCGGATAAGCACGATGTCGCCACTGCCGACGCTGACGCCCTGACTCCTGGCCGCCTCGTCAAGCTCGGCGGGGGTGATCGGGTCGCCGAGCTCGCAGTATGTGTCCACCCCGCGCAGGCGCACGATGTCGAGCAGCACGCCGCGCGACGTGATGCCCTTGACGTCGACCTTGTCGATGCCGCAGTGAATCGCACCGAGACTGGTGACCGATTCCGCGGGGAAC
Source organism: Mycolicibacterium stellerae (assembly GCF_003719305.1). Taxonomy (GTDB): domain Bacteria; phylum Actinomycetota; class Actinomycetes; order Mycobacteriales; family Mycobacteriaceae; genus Mycobacterium; species Mycobacterium stellerae. The sequence goes on along the minus strand of NZ_RARC01000004.1, from coordinate 49,311 downwards.
CCGTTGTACAGCTTGTCCTCGTAATAGACGTGCGAGAGCGCGTCCCACTGGGTGGCCGCCTGCAACGGCATGATGATCATGTCGTCGTTGAACCGCATCGGGCCGGCGTCGGAGTATCCGCTGAGCTGGACGGCCGACGGGTTCTGCAACCACTTGGAGCCGTACTCGAGCAGTGTCCTGGCGTCGCCGCCGTCGACCGTCATCACGTGTGTCGGGTTCTGCCGATAATGGAACGCGCCCTGTGGGCCCGACGAGCCGAAATCCACACCCAACGCAAAGACCTTGCCGTGCTTGACGAGCGACGCGGCCTGTTGGACCTTGTCGGCGGTGATGAGGTTCAGCGTGCCAAGCTCGTCGGCCTCCCCCCACCTTCCCCAGTTGCGGACTTCATCGGCAACGCAACGAAAGTCACTCAGGTCGGCCATGTTCCGCCCTTCTCCGTTCGTCGGCCACGTCGCCGATAACTCTTTGGGCAACCGAGCCGCCGTCGACCCAGATCACCTGTCCGGTGATATACCTGGCCGCACCGCTGTTGAGGAAAACCAGCACGCTGGCCTGCTCGTCAGGGCCGGCGACGCGACCGATGGGTGTGGAGAAAGAATCGAGGAACTCCTGGCCGTACGCGCTGCGCAGTTGGTCGAGGATGGGTGTGTCGGTGACACCCGGTGCGGTGCAGTTGATCCGGATGCCCTTGGCACCCAGAGTCGCGACGTTGGCCATGCCGTAGAGGATGATCGCCTCCTTCGACAGTCGATACCCGCCGCCGTCGGCGACCGGCTGCGGATTGCGCTCACACCAAGCGACGCCGTCGGCCATCGACGTGGTGTCCAGCAGCCCAGCGGTCACCGCGGCATTGCTGCGATATTCCGACGCGGCGAGCGACGACACGTTGGCGATCGCCGCCCCTGACGGCATCGACGGAATGAGCGCTTCGGTGAAATGCCGGGTGCCGAGGAAGTTGATCGTGACGACCTTGCGTGGATCGCCGATGCCCGACGACACACCCGCGATGTTGAAGAGCGCATCGACCGGACCGTCGATCGCGGCGACGGCACGATCGATCGAGACCGGGTCGGACAGATCGAGTTCGTGGAACTCCTTGAGCTGCAGCGCAGGACGCTGCAGATCCAGACCGACGACCTCTGCGCCCAGCTCGGTGAGCTGCCGCGCGGCTTCGGCGCCGATACCGGAGCCGCAGCCGGTGACCACCGCGCGTCGGCCGTCGTAGCGCCAGAGGTCCTCGATCTGTCCCATGTCCTAGCTCGCGTCCGCCCCGGTCATTCGCTCCTCGCGTCCGCAGAAGGGTTCCTGCTGTCCCATCCTTGCCCCGACTTGAGCTTCGCCGCAGCAGCTTCGATACCTGCGTTCATCTCGTCCATCGCCAGCGACACCTCGTTGGCGGTGTAGTTCTCGCGTCCGGTCGGCAGACCGCCGAACGCATAAGTCTCATCGAAGGTGGGTGCATTCGACGCAGGCCTGCGGGCCTCGGCCCTCTCGAGGATCGGCTCCATCCTCTTGGCCTTCTCGGCGGCCGACTTCTCGTGGCGTTCGATGAACTCGGGCAGCACGTCGGAGCCCATCAGCTCGATGGACTCCATCGTCTCTTCGTGGCGGCGGGGAGTCAGCAGCAGGATCAGTTCGTCGACCCCGGACTCTTCGTAGCCGCGCAGGAACTCACGCACGGTGGCTGGGCTGCCGATGGGCCCACGGTCGGGGCCGTAGACGATGCTGGGATCCTTCTCGATCTCCTCGAGGTGGCGCTTCCACACGCCGGTCCGGCCCGGCGTGTGCATGCCGGTCATGTAGTAGTGCATGATGCCGAACGCGAAGAACCCGCCGCCCTTGCCGAGCCGCTCGATGGCCTGCTCGTCGGTGGGCGCCACCATCATCGACAGGTCGCCGCCGATCGCGAGGATGTTGGGGTTCATCTGCGGCGTGACGGGCACCGCGCTTTCCTCGAACTCCTTGTAGTAGCCGTTAACCCGCTCCGCAAGGGGGCCGGGCCCCGTGTAGGCGAAACTCAACGCGCCGAGGCCCTTCTGGGCGGCCATCGACACCGACGCGGGCCTGGTGCACGCGACCCACACCGGTGGGTGCGGCTTTTGCAGCGGCTTGGGCACCACGTTGCGCGGCGGCATCTCGACGTGCTCGCCCTTGAACCCGGTGAACGGCGTTTCGACCATGCAGCGGATCGAGACCTCGAGCGCCTCTTCCCACATCTTTCGCTTGTCCGCGGGATCGATGCCGAACCCGCCGAGCTCACCTACCGAGGAGGACTCGCCGGTGCCGAACTCCACGCGTCCGTTGGAGATCAGGTCGAGCGTCGACACGCGCTCGGCGACCCGGGCCGGATGGTTGACCGCAGGCGGCAGGTGCATGATCCCGAAGCCGAGCCGAATGTCGCGGGTGCGCTGGCTCGCCGCGGACAGGAAGATCTCGGGCGCGGTGGAGTGACAGTACTCCTCGAGGAAGTGGTGTTCGGTCAGCCACACGGTGGAGAAGCCGGCCTTGTCGGCGGCTTCCACCTCGTCGAGGCCGTCCTGGAAAAGCTTGTGCTCGTCATCGTCACTCCACGGCCGCGGCAGCGGGAATTCGTAGAACAGCGAGATCTTCATTTGGTCACCTTTCGATGCGAATCGAGTGTCGAATCGGTTTTATTGCCACCGGTTTCCGGCAGCCGGTCTTCGATGTGCTTGGCGGCCACGTAGCCGAAGGTCATCGCGGGGCCGATGGTCGCGCCCGCGCCCGCGTAGCTGCGGCCCATCACGGCGGCAGAGGTATTGCCGACTGCGTAAAGGCCCTTCACGGTGCTGTCGTCGGCGCGCAGGACGCGGGCGAACTCGTCGGTGCGCAGCCCGCCAGAGGTGCCGAGGTCGCCGAGGATGATCTGGAACGCGTAGTACGGCGGCTTGCCAAGCGGATGCAGGTTGGGATTGCCCAGCGTGGGATCGCCGTAGTAGTTGTCGTACTTGGAATCACCCCGGTTGAAGTCGTCGTCGTGGCCCTTGTGCGCCAATTCGTTGAAGCGGTCCGCGGTCTTGCGGAGTTGCGTGGGCGGCACGCCGATCTTCTCGGCGAGCTGCTCGAAGCTGCTGCCTTCCTTCACGATGCCCGACTCCAGCCATGCCTTCGGCACTTTCCATCCGGTGGGGACCGGAGCGAACGGCACCTTGGGAATCGGAAGGTGACCCCCGACGACATACCGGTGGAATGACCGGATATCGGTGATCAGCCAGCACGGGATGTGCGCGACACCCGATTCTTGTCCCTTGATCATCGCGTGCGCGAAGTCCATGTAGGGCGCCGCCTCGTTGATGAAGCGCTCGCCGTCGCCGTTGACGACGAACTGCGCGGGCATCATCCGCTCGTTGAGCATGAACTGCAGGCGGCCGTCGGGCCAGCACATGGCGGGGAACCACCAGGCCTCGTCGAGAAGTTCGGTCGATCCGCCCGCCTTCTCCCCCGCGCGGATGCCGTCACCCATTGACGCGGGATTGCCGAAGCTCCAGTCCTTCTCGAGCACCGGCAGGTGCTGTCTGCGCCACTCCATGTCGTGGTCGAAGCCGCCTGCCGCGAGAATCACGCCGCCGCGCGCTCCGATGCGCTGCTGCTCGCCGTCACGTTCCACTACCGCCCCGACGACCGTGCCGTCGACATCGGTAATCAACTCCGTCATCGGCGAGTTGAGCCACAGTGCGATGTCGTGCTCCTTCATGGCCAACCGCAGACGCGCGGCCAACGACTGTCCGATCGCCGCCATCCGGTCGCCGAACACCCGCGCCCGCAACATCCGCCAGATCAACTTCAGCAGAACGGCTTTGCCGCGCCAATTCTGCCGCACTTGGTAGAACAGCCGAAGATCCTTTGGAGCGAACCAGATACCCTTCGGCGCCAACGCGAGTGGCTGCAGCAGGTTCTGCTCCTCGTCGCCGAGGCGGCGAAGGTCGATGGCGGGCACGTTGATCGTGCTGCCGAGCTCCGACCCGCCAGGCAGCTCCGGGTAGTAGTCGGCGTAGCCGGGTTTCCAGACGAACTCGAGCCAGCGGCTGCGCCGCTCGAGGAACTCCATCATCTTCGGCGACTTGTCAACGTACTGACGCAGCCGCGCGTCGCTGACGAGACCGTCGGTGATCGTCTTCAGGTATTCGAAAACCCCGTCGGGATCGGGAACGTAGCCTTCTTTGCGCTGTGACGGAGCGCCGGGCACCCAGATGCCGCCGCCGGACAGCGCGGTGGATCCGCCGAAGTGCGCCGACTTCTCGACGACGAGCGTGTCGAGTCCGGCCGCGTCGGCGGTGAGCGCGGCCGTCATGCCGCCGCCGCCGGAGCCGACGACGAGAACGTCGACCGTCGTGTCGAATTCGCCTGCGGTCATCGGGAGGGCACCGCCGTCCGCACGGCGAATCCCGCGATCAGCTCGGGAGCGGCGCGGTAGAACCGGCTCTCGGTCCGATACTGTCCCTGGGTTGCGAGTGCGGAAAAAGCGGCCACCCACGTGCGCACCTCGTGGGCAGAGTGGCCGGCCTCGTGCGCCATCCATGACGTGGACCAGCCGTCGACGTCGGATAGGTGGCCGCTGTCAACGATTTGCAGGAAACGGTGATCCCATTCCGGGTTGAGCGGTTGTAGCTTGCTCTCGCCGTGCGCGAAGTTGTGTGCGGCCTCCATCACCGCGACCTGACGCGCCTGGCGTTGCTCGGCCGACATCGGCTCTCCGCCGACGATCCGGCCAAGCGCGGCGGGCGGCGCCGTCGCGAGCGTCGGGACAGGCGGATCGTGGGATAGCCCGCCCGATCCGATGACGAGCACCCTCTTGTCCAACGTGGCCAGGTAGTTGCCGACCGCTGTGCCGAGCGCACGCGAACGACGCAGCGGCCCAAGGGGTGTGGCGACCGAGTTGATGAAGATCGGGATGACCGGTCGCATGGTCGCGTCGCCGAACAGCGTCTGCAGCGGCTGCACCGTGCCGTGATCGACGTCCATGCTCGCCGAGATCGCGACGTCGACGTCTGCGGCGAGCACCGCTTCCGCCAGTCCGGTTGCGATGTCTTCAGGTACGTCGAGCGGACCGGCCTGGGTGCCGTAGTCGCCGACCCCGGTGGCCTTCGTGCTGATGCAGAACGGCGGCATCATCCGGTAGAAGACGCCGTTGTAGTGGTCCGGGGAGAAGATGACCACGAGTTCGGGGTCGTAGGCGGTCACGACGTCCCTGGCGGAGGCAAGGGCGGCGTCGATGTCGTCAAGGAGATCCTGCGACGGTCCCGGAAGATTCAGAAGTGGACTGTGGGACATACAGCACAGTGTCAGCGGCATCGTTGCCTCCTCCCTGGGTCAGGTAGAGAACCTTGAACAGCGACGCGCTCAGCGGGGCCGCGCGCTGGGCGATGCAGGCGCCTGCAATGCATCGGTCAGGGCGCAGGAAGAGCACGGACTCGGTGTGGGCGTCGAACCACGCCTTGAGGGCGCCGGTGCGGTCGCCGACGATGACGACGTCGGGATCGTCGTGCCCGGTCCAGCGAAGCTGTGTCATCGGCCGCACCGCAACGAACTTGGCCCCCAACGCCTTCCATCGTGCGAACGCCTCGTCACCGAGTAGGGCGCGGGGGTTGTTGCTCCAGCACAGCACGGCGAAGCCTGCGCCGAGCACGTCGTCGAGCAGCACGTTCTGCTGATCGCGGGTGTCGACGCGGGGCTGGATGAAAAGCGTCCCCGTCGGGGAGGTCTCCGCTCGAGGCTCCGAGTGGCAGACGGCACCCTGCTCGTAACGCGGCATCGGCTTGAACCGCATCTCGAGTATGTAGCGCTTGAGGGTGGGAACCAGCGAGGCGCCGTGAATCACCTTGTCGCGCAGGGCGGCAACCCGCCGGTTCGTCGGCGAGATGACGCGTCCGACCATGGTGGACAGGTCGATCATCGCCCTCGCGTGCTTGCGGCGTTCGACATCGTAGGTGTCGAGCAGTGCGTCCTCGGCCTGGCCGGTCACCACCGCCGCCAACTTCCAGCCGAGGTTGGCCGCGTCGCGGATGCCGCTGTTGTAGCCCTGGCCCTGCCACACCGGCATCAGGTGCGCGGCATCGCCTGCGATCATCAGGCGGCCATGCCGGAACGCGCCTGCGATCCGAGAGTGATGGGTGTAGACGCGGTGTCGAATGATGTCGACGCGATCGGGGTCGGGAACCATTTGGGCCAGCATGCGTCTGACGAATGCCGGGCTGTCCGCCTCTTCGTCGGACTCGTCGCCGTGGATCATGAACTCGAACCGCCGGATTCCGTGCGCGATCGAGATCGACACGTATGGCCGAGCCGGATCGGCACCGACTTCGCTGTTCGGATGGCCCAGTGGGTCGTTCGCGCAATCGACCACCAGCCAGCGCGTCGGGGAGGTGGTGCCGTCGAACGACACACCCATCAGCCGCCGGGTGGCGCTGCGGCCGCCGTCGCAGCCGACGACGTAGCGGGCGCTCACCGGTTTCCTGCCGTTGGCGAACTCGACCGTGACGCCCTCGGCCGTTTCGGTGCAGTTCTCCATCTGGTGGCCCCACCGGACCTCGACGGTGTCGAAGCGATCGAGGCCCGCGTACAGTTCGGCGTCCACCATGGGCTGGACGAAGCCGTTGCGCTTGGGCCATCCGAAGCGGGCGTCCGGCGGCGCCATCTCGGCGAGCAGCTTTCGCTTCGCGTCGAAGAACCGCAGGATCTGGTTGGGCACCGTGTGAGGCAGGATCTGGTCCACCAGCCCGATGGATTGGAACGTCCGCAGCGCCTCGTCGTCCAGCCCGACCCCGCGTGGATAGTCGATGAGGCTGTCTCGTTCGTCCACGATCAGGGTGCGAACGCCGTGGTGCCCAAGGATGTTGGCAAGGGTGAGGCCGACGGGGCCTGCCCCGACGATCACGATGTCGGCGCTTGCCCCGGTCACGATGTCCTGTTTGTCGGCCACGGTCATCGCCCCAACAGGAAGTCCAGATGGAGCCGGTTGAAAGTCTTCGGATCCTCGTACTGCGGCCAGTGCCCACAACCCGGCATCACCTCGAACCGGGCGCCGGGGATCATCGACGCGATTCGCCTGCCCTCGGTGACGTCGGCGGTGGGGTCATCGCTGGTCCACACCACGAGTGTCGGAGCGGTAATCGCTCCGTACTCCTTGGGCCCGAGAAGGTTTCGCGCCCGGATCTCCGGGTCCTGTAGCGCCATGATGTCGCGCATGGCATTGACGAAGCCGGGCTGGCGGTAGATCCGCTGCCTGCTGGCGACGATGTCGTCGTAGTCCTTGGACTTGTCTGCCATCAGCCACTTGATCCGCGCCTGCACCGTTTCCCAGGTCGGCGCCTCGACCGCGGCCATCGAAAGCGTGATGATCCGCCTCATCACCTCGGGGTCGGCCTGCGATCCGCCCGCGGTGTTGAGCACGAGCCGGTCGATGCGGTCGGGGTGATCGAGGGCGGCGCGGGATGCCACCCATCCGCCGAGCGACTCGCCGCTCAGGTGCACGCGGTCGGCGCCGATGGCGTCGAAGAACGCCATCAGGTGCGCGATGTAGTGGCTGACTTCCAGCGGGTGGCCCGGCTTGTCGGTGTACCCGTGCCCGAGCATGTCGATCGACCAGGTGGAGAAGTGTTCGGCGTGCGCCTCGAGGTTGCGGACGTAGGCCTCGGCGTGACCGCCTGACCCGTGCAGCAGCACCAGTACGGGCTTGCTCTCGTCACCTGCGTGCAGGTAGCGCGTGCGCACCCCGCCCGCGTCGAGGTAACCCTGTGAGAACGCGACGCCCTGGAGATCACTCCAGACGCTTTCGTGCTCCGACACCCCGTCACCTTTCTTGACGACGAGAACCCGATTCTCGTAATTTGTAAGCACTCTGCTCATTTATCGCACATGTACGTGCACTATAGTCAGAGCATCACTCTCTAGAATCCGTCTGTCAAGGAGGGGGTGTCGTGCCAAAGGCCAGTCCCGACGCTGGAGGTAACAGTGCGCCCGGTTCACAGACCCTTGCGCGTGGACTCTCCGCACTCCAGCTGGTCGCAGCGGCCCCGAACGGGCTGACCGCACAGCAGGTCGCAGACGACATCGGTGTGCACCGAACGATCGCGTACCGACTGCTCAACACGCTTGCGCAGTACCGGTTCGTGGCCAAGGGCGAAGATGGTCGTTATCGTTCGGCGGCAGCGCTGGCGGTGCTCGGCGCGTCGTTCGACAACAATGTCCGGCAGCTGAGCGTGCCCACGTTGCGCGCGCTGGCAGATGAACTCGGCACCACGGTGTCGTTGCTCATCGCGGAGGGTGACCAGCAGGTCGCCATCGCGGTGATCGTGCCGACGAATGTGTTCTATCAGCTGTCTTTTCACGAGGGCAGCCGCTATCCGCTGGACCGCGGGGCGGCCGGAATCGCCCTGTTGGCCAGCATGCCTCCGCGCCCGGCCGAGCGCCCGCTGGTGCCGCAGACACGCAAACAGGGTTGGGTCATCACACACGGCGAGATCGAGCCGAACACCTTCGGGCTTGCGGTACCCGTCCGACGGAGTCCGCCGTCGCCGCCGACATGTATCAACCTCATCTCGCACCGTGAGGACGTGGTGATGAACGGCAGAGACTCAGTCGTAAAGGCGGCAGGAGAATTATCCGCGATCCTCGGGTGAGGGTCCGTGCGCGGGAAGGGTGAGTGACGGTGACCGATTGGGACGACGAAGTCGACGTGGTCGTGCTGGGCAGCGGCGGCGCAGGCCTGACGGCCGCGCTGGCCGCCGCGGCAAGCGGTGCATCGGTGGCGGTGTACGAGAAGGCGGCGACGGTGGGCGGTACCACCGCGGTGTCCGGCGGCATCGTGTGGATACCCGCGCATCGCCGCTCGCCCGACGGTGAGCTGACGGAAGCCGACGCGCTGCGGTATCTCGAGGCGCAGTCGCTCGGCGTGATGGATCGCGAACTCGTCGAAACGTTTGTGCACACCGGCCCGAAGATGCTCGACTTCGTCGAGCAGCACAGCGAGCTGCAGTTCGAGATCGCCGAGGGTTTCCCGGATTACAAGCCCGAGCTGCCGGGTGGGCGGCCGACGGGCGGTCGCTCGCTGAACGCCAAACCGTTCGACCTGGCCCGGCTGGGCGAATGGAAAGACCGAATCATGTCGTTTCCGGCCGACTTCAGCAATGTCGGCATCGACGCCGAGACGCGGGCGAGGATCCACGCCGCCGTCGACGACAAGGACGGTGACTACTGCGTGGCGGGCACCGCGCTGATCGCCGGGTTGCTGAAGGGCCTGCTCGATCTGGGCGTGACTCCCCACACCGAGGCAAGAGCGCTGGAGCTGATCGCCGACGACGGTGTCATCGTTGGCGTGCGAATCAATCACGGCGGCAAAGATATTCGCGTCAGGGCTCGCGCAGGCGTGGTGCTCGGCACCGGCGGGTTCGAATGGGACGAGGCGCTGGTCGAGGCGTTCCTGCGGGGGCCGATGCATGGGCCGGTTTCACCGCCGAACAACACCGGCGACGGTCTGCGGATGGCGATGGCGCACGGCGCCGACCTGGCGAACATGGGCGAAGCGTGGTGGGTGCCGATCATCCAGATCCCCGGCGACACCTTCGAGGGCAAGCCACGCAGCAGAAGCGTCCGGCTCGAACGCACCAGGCCCAGAAGCATCATCGTCAACCGCGCGGGCAAGCGATTCCTCAACGAGGCGGGCGAATACAACTCGATGGCGGGCCCGTTTCACCATCTCGACCCGCGCCACGGCTACCTCAACGATCCGGCCTGGATCGTCTTCGACGACCAGCACCTCAAGCGATACGGGTTCCTCGGGGTGGAGCCCGACGGCCCTGTGCCCCCGTGGTTCTGCCAGTCGAGGGATCTTGCCGAACTGGGCGACAAGACGGGCATCGACGTCGAGGGCCTGGCGCGAACGCTGGACGCGTGGAACGAGAACGTCGCAGACGAACACGATCCCGACTTCGACCGAGGCTCGAGTGCCTACGACGGGTATTGGGGCGACAACGACGCCGCGACGACCGCGGGAAAGACCCTCGGCCCGATCGACACCGCTCCCTACTACGCGGTCCCGGTGACGGTGGGCGCGATGGGAACCAAGGGCGGTCCGCGCACGGATCGCGACGGCCGCGTGCTGCATGTCAGCGGCGAGCCGATCCCTGGCCTATACGCGGCGGGCAACGCGATGGCCGGTGCGACCGGTAAAGCCTACGGCGGTGCGGGCGGGACCATCGGCCCGGCAATGGTTTTCGGCTTTCGTGCCGGATACGCGGCGGCGAAGGCGAAGTCGGTCTCCTAGGGTACGCGTACCGGTACGTTGCACCAGCCCAGCACGTTCGTCATGTGTACCCGCTGCAGCCCGGACCGGTCGATGTCGTACCGCGGAATCAGGTCGAGCAACGTGTCCAGCGCCATCCGGCCTTCCATCCTGGCAAGCGCGGCGCCGAGGCAGCTGTGGATGCCGTAGCCGAAGTTCAGGTTGTAGCCGACTTTGCGCTCCCGATCGATGTCGAAGCGGTCGGCGTCGGGGAAGAACCGTTCGTCGCGGCTCGCCGACCCGTTGATGAGCATGACGGGGTCATCGGCGGGGATCGTCTTGCCGTGCAACGTGACATCGCGAGTCGTGGTACGGATCTGGTACTGCGACGGACCCTCGTAACGCAGTAGCTCCTCGAACGCAGCAGGGATCTTGGAGCGGTCGTCCTGCAGCTTCTGCCATTGGTCGGGGTTGTCGGCGAACACCACGACGGCGTTGCCGACGAGCTTGGTCACCGTCTCGGCGCCCGCGCCGCCGAGCATGGTGGCGAACCCGGTGATCTCGATATCGTCGAGCCGCCTGGCCTCCCCGTCCTCGGTCACTTCCGCCTCGGTGAGCCTGCTGATCATGTCGTCTTGCGGCTTCTTGCGGCGTTCCTGAATGAGTTCGTAGTAGTAGGCGGCGGACTTCATCATCGCCTCGATGCCCTCGGGCGATGTGCTCATCTGGCCCGGCTTCCGCTCCAGGCTCTCGTCAAGCCAGAGCCGTAGTTGCTGCTGGTCGGCGGCGGGCACGCCGAGCATCGACGTGATGATCTCTACCGGGAACAGCGCCGCGAAGTCGGCGACCGCGTCGAACGACGACGGATCGAGTTGGCTCGCGTAACGATCGATGGTGTCGCGCACCAGTTGTTCAAGTGACGCGACCGCTCGCGGCGTGAAGACGCGGTTGACCAGCTTGCGCATCCGCTCGTGTTCGGGTGGATCGAGGCTGATGATGATCTTCCCGGCGAGGCTGTCCGTGTCCCCCGACGCCGCGGCCTTGACGATCTCGAGCGTGACGCCCTTGGCCGATGAGAAGGTCGCGTAATCCTTGATGGCCGCGGAGACATCCTCGTATCGGGTCAGCGCCCAGAAGTCGTACGTCTCGTTGTAGTACAGCGGCGCCTCGTCGCGCATTCGGCGATACGTCTCGAAGGGTGCTTGGAAGTAGTCGTCCGAGAACGGATCGAAGACGACGGGGCCACCCGACACTGTTGGACTCGATACGCTCACCGCTTCGCTCCGTTCCGTCGTCGCAACTTTGTGTATCAGATCAAGGCTCTACCGGGACGGCGAACAGCTGCTCCGCCGCGGTGTAGGGGTCCGATCGGCCGTCGGCGACCAGCTCCGCCAACCGGTCCAGATCGGCATGGCCCCGCAGCCTCGTCTGGGCCAGCGACAGAATTTGCCCGCGCGCACGCGCCTTGCGGCGTTCCGGGCTGTCGGCACGGGCATGCGCCTCGATGGCTTCCACCAACTCGGCGATGCCATCCCCCTGTGCGGCTATGAGTTTCAGGATGGGCGCGTTGGTCTCGGCACGAAGGTCGCGCACGGTCTGGTCGGCGCCCTCGCGGTCGGCCTTGTTCACCACGACGATGTCGGCGACCTCGAGCAAGCCCGCCTTCGCGGCTTGAACCGCGTCTCCCGCACCGGGATTGAGCACGACGACCGTCGGGTCGGCGATCGCGGCGATCTCGATCTCGGACTGACCCACGCCGACCGTCTCAGCCACGATCAGGTCGTAGGAAAGGGCGGCGAGAAGCCGGGTGGCCGCGGGAACCGCGGCGGCCAGACCGCCGAGGTGACCTCGCGTAGCGACCGAACGGATCAGCACGTCGGGATCGTTGATGTGGGCGGCCATCCGGATCCGGTCACCGAGCAGTGCGCCGCCGCTGTACGGCGACGACGGGTCGACGGCGAGCACGGCCACCCGCATATCGCGGGCGCGGTACGCGCTGACCAAGGCGGCGACCGTGGTGGACTTGCCCGCACCCGGTGGCCCCGTCAGGCCGATGATGCGGACAGGGTTGGTCGCGCCGAGCGCGTCGAGCACTTCGTCGCGGCGAGAACTCTCGACCAGGCTCAGCAACCGCCCGGCCGCCCGGGTGGACCCGTTGCGTGCCGCGTCGATGAGCTCATCGATGGTCATCTAAAAGATGATGGCTGCTGGCACTTGGCGTGACCCCGTTTCGGTCGGTGTGAGAATGTTATTCTCTCTGATTGAGAGTGTCAGTTGCAAGAAGGGGAACCATATGCAAATCGCCGGTAGCTCCGCGATTGTGGTCGGTGGCGCAGGTGGCCTTGGCGAGGCGACCGTCCGCAGGCTGCACGACGCAGGTGCCAAAGTGGTCGTCGCCGACCTCGCCGACGACAAGGGCAAGGCCCTGGAGAGTGAGCTCGGGGTTCGCTACGTACCCACCGACGCCACCTCCGAGGAGTCCGTCAACGCGGCAATCGCCGAGGCCGTGTCGCTGGCTCCGCTCCGGATCTCCGTCGACACGCACGGCGGCCCGGCTAGCGGCGGTCGGCTCGTCGGCAAGGACGGCTCGCCCCTTGACCTCGACGGCTTCAAGAAGACGATCGAGTTCTATCTGACGGCGGTGTTCAACGTGATGCGGCTGTCGGCGGCCGCGATCGCCAAGTCCGAACCCTTGGAGGAGGGCGCCCGCGGCGCGATCGTCAACACCGCATCGATCGCCGGGTATGAGGGCCAGATCGGTCAGCTCCCCTACTCCGCTGCCAAGGGCGGCGTGCTTGGCATGACGTTGGTGGCCGCGCGCGACCTGTCGCCGCTCGGCATCCGCGTCAACACCATCGCCCCGGGAACCATCAACACCCCTGCCTACGGCAAGGCCGCCGACCAGCTCGAGCAGTACTGGGGTCCGCAGGTGCCGTTCCCCAAGCGGATGGGGCGCTCGACCGAGTACGCCCAGCTGGCTGTAAGCATCATCGAGAACGATTACCTCAACGGCGAGATCATTCGCCTCGACGGGGCACTGCGCTTCCCGCCCAAGTGACGCTTCACGGCAAGGTGGCGTTCGTCGCCGGTGCCAGCCGTGGTATCGGCGCGACGGTCGCGGCGGCCCTGGCCCGCGAGGGCGCGGCGGTCGCGGTCGCCGCGCGCTCCGAGCAGCAGGGCCGGTTGCCCGGCACTATTCACGCTGTCGCCGAAAATATTTCGTCGTCGGGCGGCCGCGCATTTGCCGTGCCGTGCGACGTCACCAGAGAGGACTCGGTGGAGACGGCGGTGGCCGCCACGGTCGCCGAGTTCGGCGGGATCGACATCCTGGTCGCCAACGCAGGCGTGCTGTGGCTTGGCCCGATCGAGTCCACCCCGCTCAAACGCTGGCAGCTGTGTCTGGACGTCAACCTCACCGGCGTCTTCCTAGTGACCAAGGCGGTCATCCCACACGTGAGGGCGCGCGGCGGCGGCTCGTTGATCGCGGTCACCACCACCGGCGTCACCATGACCGGGTCCAACGCCTACTGGGTCTCCAAGGCCGCCGTCGAGCGGCTGTATCTGGGGCTTGCCGCCGACCTGAAGCCCGACAACATCGCCGTCAACTGCCTGAGCCCGTCGCGGGTCGTGCTCACCGAGGGCTGGCAGGCGGGCGGCGCGGGCATGGAGATTCCGCCCGAGATGGTGGAACCGCCGGAGGCGATGGCCGACGCGGCAATCCGCCTGGCGCAACAGGATGCCAGCGGCGTCACCGGCACCATCCAACGCTCCGAAGCCCTCACCTTTTAGTTTCTGCTCGCGCAGTCTTAGCGAAGCGACCTTCAGGTGCCGTTCCCTGCATGTCGCTGACCGATGCGGCGCGCGAAGCGTTGCGCAGCGTTCAATAGGCCGGCGTAAGTACACTCGCACACTCACCCGCGACACGCCGCGAGGGAACTAGATCGCCTCGAAGGGCTCCCCGTCCAGCGCAACCGATGGCTGGCCATCCGGGCCCTGCGGCACGTCGCCGACCAACGTCACGCGGTATAGCCGACGGTCGTGGTCCAGCGTCAGATCGGTCGGCGCCAGGTGCACGGTTGACCGGTTGTCCCAGAATGCGATGCTGCCCGGCTCCCATTTGAATCGCACCGTGTACTCCGGCCGTACCAGTTCGTCGTAGAACAGGCCGAGAAGTCGTCGGCTCTCATGCGGTGAAACACCAACGATGTGTGTGGTGAATCCGGGATTGACGTAGAGCGCCTTCTCCCCCGTCTCGGGGTGAACCCTTACGACGGGATGCTCGGTGACCAACGGACGCCGATTGACCCGCCTCTCGTAGTCCTCCGTTGCGGTCGCGCCGTCCGGCGGTGAAAACCGGTGCACCGCGCGCAGCTTGTCGGCGAGGCGCTGTAATGGGGCCGACAGCCCGGCGTACGCGGCAACGGTATTGGACCACTGGGTATCTCCGCCGTAGGGCGGAACGACCTCAGCCCGCAGAATGGACGCGGCCGGTGGATTGACCGCCGCGGTCACGTCGGCGTGCCAGTGCGGCTTGTCGAACCCGCGGCTACTGCCGTACCTCGCCTTGAACCGGTCACGGAAGATCGGATAAATCGTCGGATACTTCGGATCCGGGATGGCGTCGAACAGCGGGTGTGCCGGCGTCGGTGCGGCGAACGCTGAAGCGAACCTCAGATGGTCGTCGTGGTCGATGAACTGACCGCGGAAGAACACCACCTTCCACTTCAACAGCGCGGCACGAATCTCGGCGATCTCGTGATCGGCTAGGGGTTTGGTCAGGTCGACACCGTGTATCTCTGCACCTGTCCAACCGGACTGCGGCCTCACGTCGAGCGCTTGGGCTACCTGAGTCATATTGCTATTTCCCCTCTTTTGTCATGCGTTGATCGGCTTGGGAGTGACACCGTCGAGCTGATTCTGTGCGTTGACGATGTCGTTGTAGCGGCCGTCGACATATGGCTTGACGTCGACGTGTGTCTTCGTGGTCCCGGTGTCGTACAACCCGTCGGCCACTTTCTGGAAGAGGCCCGTGGAGACGTCGTCGATCGGGTAGTAGGCGGCCAGACCGTCCTCTTCATACAGCTTCTTGCCCTGGTCGAAGGTGATGCCCTGTTCCTTCACGTAGTACTCGTCGATCCACTGGTCGACGTGCGAGTCCTTCCAGTTGTTCGCGGCGACGGCGCGGCCGACGTAGTCACCGATCGCGGCCGCCTTCGCCGGGTTGTCGAGAATGTCCTTGCGCACGATCACACTCTGGATCCCGGTGTTGATTCCCGTTCCGTCACCGAGGATCGGCGGCTCGCCGAGTTGGTAGTACTGGTTGCCCAGCACGATTGCCGCGTCGACGGCACCGGCCGCGAAGGTCGGAACCACTTCGGAGCCAGCCAATTCCACCGGCTGAACATCGTGCCTGAGGTCAAGGCCATGCTGCTTGAGCAGCGCCGCGGTGACCATGTGGCGTCCCGAGCCCGGCGGGTACGCGACGCGCTTGCCGCGCAGATCCTCAATCGTCGTGATCCCGCTGTTGGGCTTGGCGACGAGGAAGTACCCCCCGCTGGTCCCCGGATTAGCCTGCAACCCAATGGTCACCAGGTCGGTGACCCCGCTGTCGACGGCGATCGGCACCGGCGCCTCGCCGATGGATCCGACGTCTGCGGCACCTGACCGCAAGGCCTCGATAACCGCTGAGCCGCCGCTGAAGTCCGCGAACTCCACCGAGTACGGCGCGTCCTTGCCTGCGTTGGAGAGATTCCATGGAAGTGATTGCGTGTCGTTCTGCTCGGCGACAACGAGTTTGGTGCCCGCGGGCACGTCGCTGTTCGCAGCGATCTTGACTGAGTCGATCGCATCGCCTGCATCGTCATTGGACAGCCCGCAAGCGGCGGTCACGAG
The DNA here is from genome assembly GCF_003719305.1 of Mycolicibacterium stellerae. Taxonomy (GTDB): domain Bacteria; phylum Actinomycetota; class Actinomycetes; order Mycobacteriales; family Mycobacteriaceae; genus Mycobacterium; species Mycobacterium stellerae. The sequence continues at coordinate 33,179 of NZ_RARC01000004.1, read as the reverse complement.
TGTGATCGTGAACAGCGCCGCGAGTTTCCATCGCTTACGAGAGGGTCTGGACATGTGGTGATTCCTTAATCGGGTGCGCGGGGCACGATTCATAGCTGGACTTCTTCGTGGACACCGAGTTCGACGAGCAGGCGACGCCGTAGTGATGCGAACTCGTGGGAGTCGCGTAAACGCGGCGCGGCAACCGTCACCTCCACATCGAGAGAGATGGCCCCGTCGGTCAGCACGATCACCCGGTCGGCGAGCAGGATCGCCTCGTCGACATCATGGGTTACGAGCAGAACCGCGGGCTTGTGTCGCTTGCACAGGGCAAGCAACAGTGCGTGCATCTTGATCCGGGTGAGCGCGTCTAGTGCTCCGAAAGGTTCATCGAGCAAGAGCAATTCGGGTTCCCGCACCAGCGCGCGGGCCAGCGCCACCCGCTGTGCCTCGCCCCCGGACAACGTGCGCGGCCACACCTTGGCCTTGTTCGCGAGGTTGACTTCGCCCAGGGCCAGCCGCGCCTGTCCCCGCACCGCCGCGGTCGCGGGCAGTCCGACAGTCACGTTGGTCAGTACCCGTTGCCACGGCAGCAGTCGCGGCTCCTGGAAAACGATGGCTCGACGTTCTGGAACCCGAAGCTCGCCCTCGAAGTCGCCATCCAGAGCACCGAGCGCGCGCAGGAAAGTGCTCTTGCCCGATCCGCTACGACCCAGCATGGCGACGAATTCGCCCGCCCTGATATCAAGATTGAAACCATCGATGACGATGTGGTCGCCGAATCTCTTTCGGATATCGCGGGCGGTGACGACCGTGTCGGTCGTCAGATCAGTCGCCGTCATACGCACGTCTCCAGGTGAGCAGCCGCGCTTCCAGGAAGCGCACAATGAGAATCGAGGTCAGACCGAGAATCGCGTACACCGCGATGAGCACGAAGACAACGTCCATCCGGAAGTACTCGCGGGCGTCGGTCATCATTCGGCCCAGTCCCCGCTTCGCGTTGATCGTTTCGGCGAAGATCAACGACAGCCAAGACGCGGTGAGCGCCAGCCGCAGACCGACGAGGAACCCGGGAAGCGAGCCCGGAACGATCACCCGGTAGATCAGTTCGGCGCGTCGAGCGCCGAAAGAACGCGCGGCCTCGACCAAGCCGGCGTCCACACTGCGGATCGCGCTGAAGGTGTTGATGTAGATGGCCACCGCTACCGCGAGGGTGATGAGGGTGATCTTCGGCACCTCGCTGATGCCGAACCAGACGATGAGCAGCGGCACCAGCGCGAAGTTCGGAACTGCCCGCAGCACTTCCATATTCGCATCGACGAAGTTCTCCCCCACCCTGGACAGGCCCGCGACCAACGCCAGCCCCAAGCCGAGCACAAGACCGAAAGCCAGGCCATAACCGACCCTCAGCAGGCTGGTGAACAAGTGCTCCTGCAACGAGCCGTCGGCGATGAGACGTATTCCGGCGCTGAGAACCCTCGTCGGCGGCGGTACCGTGCGCTCGTCGAAAACCCCAGTCGTGGAGAGGATCTGCCAGAGTGCGACCAGCAGCACGGGACCAAGGAGCCGCTGCAGTGCGCGCGGCACCACTTGTCGCCGTTGGCGCTTGCCGAATACCGCCCGGGGGTCGACAAGCCCGCGCTCACTCGCCCTGGCCGTGGGTTTCGTGGTCGCCCTAGGACGGGAGAGCACGGTCGCCATGTCAAGCGGCCCCGAAGAACTCGCCTGAAATCGACTCCGAGGGGCGGCCGTCGACCCCGACCGGCACATCGCCGACGAGCGTGATGCGGTGCAGTATCCGGTCCCCGTCGACGTGTTCGAAGTCCTGCGGGGCAAGATGCAGCGCTGCGCGGTTGTCCCAGAACGCCACGCTGCCAGGCGCCCACTTGAACCTCACCGAGTACTCGGGACGGCCGATCTCCTCGAACAAGAGGTCCAACACGTGACGACTCTCGCGTGGTGCGAGGTCGACGATTTCACGCGTGAACGACGGGTTCACGTAGACGACGCGCTCGCCGGTGTCCGGATGCACTCGGACAACTGGATGGATAGAGGCGAGCGGATTGGTACGCACCAGGTCGCCGACCTTCTCCGAGCTGCGATCGGCGGCGACGTCTGCACCGAAGCGATGTTCGGCACGGAGTTCGTCGATCAAGGCGCGAACGGATTCGGAGAGCCCTTGGTAGACCGCCGCGATGTTGACGAACTGGGTGTCCCCTCCGTAGGGCGGCACCGCTTCGGCGCGCAGGATCGAATGCGACGGGGGGTTGATGAGCGGCGTGACATCGGCATGCCACTTGGGGCCGTTCGGGCTCTGCTTCTTTCGATATCTGCTGCCGTAGCGGTGGTCATATGCCGCAGGTGAAACCGTATGGATCTGCGGGAACTCCGGCGGTGCGGAATCTCCCTCGTATGGGTGTCCAGGGGTCACGTCACCGAACTGCGCGCCGAACGCGATCTGGGCAGCATGGTCGAGCACCTGATCGCGGAAGAACACCACCTTCCACTGGTGCAGCGCGTCCTGGATGACGGACCTCGCCTCGCTGGACAGGGGCACAGAAATGTCCACTCCATCGATCAGTGCGCCCGTCCACCCCGACAACGGCCTCACCTGCAGCGCGGTGTCCGTTACAGCGGTCATCAACTCGTCCCCTCGAAAGTGCTTGCAGATCAACGATTGCGACGTTAACGGTGATGCCGGAATGCGATACCGGTTTGAATCCACGTGATGGTAAAGCGCCGCCGCCGTTCCCCCGATGCAATGGCCATCGACGCGCCGATTCGAGGCGCCGACGCGGCTAACAGAGCACCGTCAAACCGCCGCGAGCAGACGCAAAAGTCCCGTTTTCGAGGCCTTTCCGGGTACTTTTGCGTCTGCTCGCGAGGGAAAGGCGAGGGCTACTTCTCCTTGGCGATCAGGCCGTCGACGATCTTGTTGAAGTCGGCGGTCCCGAAAGACACGTACTCGGCGAGGTTGGCGTAGTCCAGCGACGCCATCACCGCCTTCTCCAACTGGATGTTCATCAACCGCTTGGTGGCCTCGACCGCCTGTTGCGGCAGTGTCAGCAGCTTCTTGGCGCACGCGATCGCCTCGGCCAGCGGATCCTCCACGACGTGGTTGGCCAGCCCCAACTCGACGGCACGCTGGGCCTTGATCCGCACGCCCGTCAGCGCGAACTCCTTTGCCTGCAGCAGGCTGATCTGCGAACCCCACACCAGCGGGCCGCCGTCGGCGGCGACCAAGCCGATCTGCACGTGCGGGTCGGCGAAGTGCGCGGTCTCGGCGATGTAGACGATGTCGGACAGCGCGGCCAGGCTGCAGCCAAGCCCGACGGCGGGGCCGTTCACCGCAGCGATCACCGGTATGCGGCAGCGCAGCATGCCGATGACGAGGTCGCGGCCGTGCTTGATCGTCTTCTGCCGCAACGCTTCGTCGTTGCGAAGCTCGTCGAGGTAGTTGAAGTCACCACCCGCCGAGAACGCCCTGCCCGCGCCGGTGATGACCGCCGCCCGTGCGCCGGTGTCCTCGTTGAGCGCCTCCCAGATCTTGGCCAGCCCGACGTGCAGGTTGTCGTTGACCGCATTGAGCGCATCCGGCCGGTTGAGCGTGATGATGCGCAGGGCGCCGTCGGCCTCGACGTCGATTTCTGATGGCATGTCGTACATTTCAGCTCCCTTTGCTCTTCGCGCATGCGCTCATCGCGTCCCCAACCCGAGAATTCGTTGCGCGATGATGTTCTTCTGAATCTGGCTCGTGCCGCCCATCACGCTCTGGGCGCGGCTGTACATGTAGGCGCCGAACATCTCGTCGTCGCCCGACCCCACGGTCGCCAGCGCGGCGTGCCCGACCGACTGTTCGACCCAGGTCATCAGCAGCTTGTCGAGCGACCCCTGCGGGCCATGGGTAAGACCGTCCAACTGCTCGGACAGCCGCCTGCGCACATGCAACCGCAGCATCTCGGTCTGCACCCACGCCCACGACAGCTCTTCGGGCAGCGGGCCGTCCACGCGGCCTGCCAACTGGCGCACCGTCTTTCCATAGCGCGCGGAGAAGCCCAACGTCGACGGCTCGCGCTCGTGGCTGACAACCGTCATCGCCAGCTTCCACCCGTCACCTGGCGCGCCCACCATGTTGGCCGCCGGCACCCGCGCGCCGTCGAACTCGACCTGGCCGAACTCCTTGGTGACGCCGCTGATCATCTTCAACGGCCGCTGCACGATCCCCGGCTGATGCATCGAAACGATGAACGCCGAGATGCCCTTGTGCTTCGCCACGTCCTTATCGGTACGCGCCAGCACCAGGCACCAGTCGGCCACATCGGAGTAACTCGTCCAGATCTTGTGACCGGCTATGACGTACTCGTCGCCGTCGCGGGCCGCCGTCGTCGTCAACGAGGCCAGGTCCGAACCCGCGCCCGGCTCGCTGAAGCCCTGACACCACCGCTCTGTCCCGTTGATCATTCCGGGCAGGAACCGCTGCCGCAGTGCCTCATCCCCGTGGTGGCTCAGGCCGACGACGAGATAACCGAGGCTGGGCCGCGCAGGCGCTCCCGCCTTCGCGATCTCCTCGTCGACGATGACGTCATACACCGGCGGAAGATCCTGACCCCCATACGCCTTGGGCCACGACGTCCCGAAGAAACCGGCCTCGTACAACGCGACATGCCAGGCACCCGCCTTGGCCCAGTACTCGTCGCCCGATGTCGGGAACTTGCCCTTCTGCTCGGTCAGCCAGCCGCGCAACCGATCCCGGAATGCGGCCTCCTCCGGCGAATCACGAAAGTCCAATGGTCAACTCCTCCAGCTTGACCGGCCACGTCTCGGTGGCGGCGAGCACTCGGCGCAGGTACACGTGCGCCAGGCATTCCCACGTGTTGCCGATACCGCCATGCACTTGAATGGACGTCTCACAGACGGCCAACGCCGAACGCGCGCAATAGATCTTGGCGACCCGGCCCGCTTCGACGGCCTCCACAAGGGGCAGTTCGTCGACCGCCCACGCGGCGTGCCGCGACACGCTCACGCACCCTTCGATCAGCGCCCGACTCTCAGCAAGCAGGTGGCCGACCGCCTGATACGACCCGATCGTCGCGCCGTACTGTTCGCGCATCTTCGCGTACTCGGTGGCCAGAGTCAGGGTGCCGCGGGCGGCGCCGATGATGTCGGCCGTCGTCGCGGTGAGGGCAAGCGCGTGCCAACGTCCCGCGTCCTCCTCCGATAACTCCCCCAGCTCGACCGGTGACTCGGCAACTCCGGCAAGGCTTCCCGTCAAATCGACGGATGAGATTTCAGGGGCCGCCGACGGCTCACGACCGATCCGGCGCGCAAGGTCGTCGACCAGCACCGGGCCGAGAAGCGGGACGTCGACCAATCCCCTTGCGAACTCCTCGGCGACGATGGCCACCTCAACGCCGGAGGCGCCGTCGCTGCGCAGGCTGCGGAACCCCGTCCCGTCGACCGCTTTCTCCAGCCGTGCGACGCGGCTGGCGTCGTCCAGGTCGGCGACCGACCCAGGCCCGAGCTCGTCGGCCAGTTCGGCGGCGGCCTCGCGCAGTTGCCGCTGCTCAGCGGTCAGACGAACATCCATACGCCTCCTTCAACACTCGGCGCAATACCTTCCCAGAAGGCAATCGCGGAATCTCGGGAACCATCACCACGCGGCTCAGTTGTTTGTATGACGCCAGCCGTTCGGAGACGAGGGCGACGAGTTCGTCGGGATCGACCGAACCATGCGTTGCGACGGCGGCGACGACCGCTTCGCCGTTGGCCTCGTCGTCGACGCCGAAGACCGCGCAATCGTCGACGCCTGGATGCCCGTGCAGCACCGCCTCGATCTCGGCAGGGGCCACTTGAAATCCGCGAACCTTGATCATCTCCTTGGCGCGGTCGGTGATGCGCAACCAGCCGTCGGCGTCGAGGTAACCGACATCGCCGGTGCGATACCAGCCGTCGGAAAACGCCTGCGCCGTCGCCTCTTCGGGTAGGTAGCCCGACATCACCGAATCGGACCGCGCCGCAATCTCGCCGATCTCTCCTGACCCGACGGGCTCGCCATCGTCCAAGGAGACGACCCGAACGTCGACGCCGGGCACCGGGCGCCCCACTGTGTCCAGCTTCGCCCCTTCGAGCGAATTGCACGCGATGACAGGCAACTCGCTGGTGCCGTAGGCGGTCACCCAATTGACTCCGACCTTGGCGGTAACGGCCTCGGCGATGCTCTGCGTGACGGGCGTCGCGCACCACATCACATAGCGCAGCGACGACAGGTCGTAGGAGTCCAGCTTCGGATGGGCGGCCAGCGCAAGCGCGATCGGCGCGACCGCCATCTCGATGGTGATCCGGTCGGCTTCGATGTGATGCAGCATCGCGTCGATGTCGAAGCGGCGGTGCAGCCGGATCCACGCGCCGCTGTTCAGCGCCATCACGATGTTGAGCAGGCCGAGGATGTGCGACGGCGGTGTCACGATCTGCATGCGGTCGGCCGACGTCAGCCCGAGGGCGTCGCGCCAGTGCCGCACGGCGACTGCGAACCCACCGTGGGTGTGCCGGACCGCCTTGGGCATACCGGTTGTGCCGGAACTGAACACGAACAGCGCGTCGGCATCGGCGGCAGGCGATTCAAAGGCGCGTCGCCCAGGGGTCACCGGATCGTCCAGCGACAGCATCGGCAATTGGCCCGCGAGCACCGGATGGTCCCCGACGGCGTGTGACGGCTTGGTCACCGCGAGCGCATGCTCGACTTCCGTCTCCCGCCATGCCGGGCTGAGCAGGACCGCCGCGGCGCCCAGCCGCCAGATGGCCCGAAGGGCGACGACGAACTCGGGCCGGTTCGACGACATCAACGCCACCCGGTCGCCTGGTCGCACCCCCCGATGCTCGAGCGTCGTCGCCATACCGTTGGCCAGCGCATCGAGTTCCGCCAAGGTGTACTGACGCTCGTCGAAAGCCAGGGCGACCGGCTCGCTCACGTCAACTCACCCCTTCCCTCGCCGTTGCGGAACGAATGGAGAACACACTATCCTAAAGTGAGAATAGTATTCTCGCAGGAGCAGAATCTCAACGGCGCAAGGGAGGCTGGATGACCGTCGAGGGGACCATAACGATCCTGCTCGACCGGCAGAAGGCTTCGGTGCCGCGTGTCGAGAAAGAGACCCTGCTGGACAGCGCCAGGCGGGCTGGCCTTTCGCCACCATTCAGTTGCGAAGCCGGCAACTGCGGCACTTGCATGGCCAAAATTGTCGAAGGCAAGGCGACCATGCGCGTCAACGATGCATTGGATGAGGACGAAGTGGCCGAGGGGTACATCCTGACCTGTCAGGGCGTGCCGGACACGGAGTCGGTGACCGTCGAGTACGAGTGACCGTGCTCATCTAACCGCGGCGGCGGTCGGTACTCGGGCTCGTAGCCCGAGACATGTATCGGGCTACCCACCAACCGGAACTGGCCCGCCGTCACGACCACCTCCGGGGTCGCATCGAGGGCGTCGGGCAGCGTGCGCACCGCCGCAGCCGGGATGCCGAGCGGACGCAGCCGGATCTCCCAGCTCTTCGCGCTGTCGGTGGCCAGCGCCGCGGTGACGACCGCGAGCACCTCGTCGCGCTGCGCCGCGCGCTCCGCCATCGTCGGGAATCCGGATATACCCGCCTCCGCCGAGAACAACCGCCAGAACGCATCGTGGGTGATGAACAGTGCCAGATAGCCGTCTGACGTCGGAAACAGCTGCGCGGGAACATAATACGAGTGCGCGCCGTTCGGATGTCGCTGCGGCTCGACCCCGTCGTTCAAATACGCCGAGGCGCGGTAGTTCAACTGCGACATCACCACATCGCGCAGGGACACCTCGACCTGCCCGCCACGACCCGACACGATCTGGGCCAACAAGCCCAGCGCGGCGGTGAGCCCGGTGGAGTTGTCGGCCGCCGAATAGCCCGGCAGTGTCGGCGGGCCGTCGGGATCGCCCGTCATCGCCGCAACCCCGGTGCCCGCCTGGATCACGTAGTCGAATGCCGGATCGTCGCCACCGTCCATCCCGAACCCGGTAAGGGCGACGCAGACGATCTTCTCGTTGTGCCGACGCAGGGCATCGTAGGTGAGCCCGAGTCGGCGAATCGCCGACGGCTTCATATTGACAAGCAGCGCATGGGAATTCGCGACGAGCTCGCCGAGCTGCTTCTGGCCCGCCTCCGAGCGCAGGTCCACGCAGACGCTCTGCTTGTTGCGGTTGAGGCTGGCGAAGTAGCTGTCGCTGACCTGACGGGAGATCTCGCCGTCCGGCGGCTCGATCTTGATGACTTCGGCGCCGAGGTCGGCGAGCAGCATCGTGGCGTAGGGCCCTGCGAGCATGACGCCGACCTCGAGAATGCGGATGCCGGCAAGCGGACCAGGCGTGCTCACCGCACCGCCTTGGCGAGTTCGGCGATCACCTCGCGCGTGCGGTATTTCGACGCGATCAACTCGTCGCGGTTGTCGCCGATCGGCAGCAATCGCACGGACAGATCGGTGACACCCGCATCGGCGAACTGCTTGAAACGGGCCAGGATGGCATCTTCGTCGCCTGCTGCGCACAGATCGCCGACGTCACGCGCTTCGCCGCGATCCAGCAGCCGCTGATAGTTCGGCGACGTCTCCGCTTCTGCGAGAATGCGATTGGCCCGATCCTTGGCCGCATCGATCTCCGAGTTGGCGCACAGACACACCGGAATGCCCGCGACGATGCGGGGCGCGGGCCGCCCCGCGTCGGCGGCCGCCTTGGTGATCTTCGGCGCGATGTGGTCACCGATGGCCTTCTCGTCGGCCATCCACAGCACGGTGCCGTCGGCGTGCTCACCCGCGATCTGCAGCATCACCGGCCCGAGCGCGGCGACCAGCACCGGCATCGGCGTCTCGGCGCCCAACACGGTCGGGTTGTGCACGGTGAACGAGTCGTTCTCGACGTCCACCGGGCCAGGTCCGCCGATCGCGGCGTTGAGCACCTCGAGATAGTCGCGGGTGTAGGCCGCAGGCTTCTCATAGGGGATTCCGAGCATGTCCCGCACGATCCAGTGGTGCGAAGGGCCGACGCCGAGCGCCAACCGCCCGCACGCCACCGCGTGCACCGAAAGCGCTTGCCGGGCAAGGGCGATCGGATGCTGGGCTTGCAGCGGAACCACCGCCGTGCCGAGCTCGATGCGCGACGTGCGCGCGGCCATCAGGGCGACCATGGTCAGCGCGTCGAAGTCGTCGGGCACCTGCGGCATCCACGCGGTGTCCAGGCCCGCGGCTTCGGCCCACTCGATGTCGGCCACCAGTTTGGAGACCTTGCGCACCATATCGCCGCGTTCGGCCCCGATCATCACGCCAAGGCGCATATCAGTCATCCACCTTCTCCGAAGTCAACGCGCGCACGTCGCGGACAAGGGTGTCCAGTGGTGTGCCGGTCGGGAACACCGCCGCCGCACCGGCGGTCAACAGCTTCGCTACGTCGGCCTCGGGGATGGTGCCACCGACTACCACCGCGATATCGCCGGCGTCGGCGGCGCGCAACGCCTCGACGGTGCGAGTGGTCAGCGCGACGTGGGCACCCGAGAGGATGGAAAGACCGACGACGGCCACATCTTCTTGCAGCGCGATCGACACGATGTCCTCGATGCGCTGACGGATGCCGGTGTAGATGACCTCGAAGCCGGCGTCGCGCAGTGTGCGGGCGACGATCTTGGCGCCGCGGTCATGGCCGTCCAAACCGGGTTTCGCGACCAGCACTCGGGTGGCCATCAATGCCCTCGCTTCTTCGCGCAAGCGCTCATCAGAACACCACCGGCTGCTGGAACTCGCCCCAGACCGCTTTCAGCGCGTTCACCATCTCGCCCACGGTGCAGTAGGCGTTGGCGCAGTCGATCAGCTTGTGCATCAGATTGTCCTCACCGTCGGCCGCTCGCGACAGGGCCGCGAGACTCGCTGCCACGGCCGCCGAGTCACGGTCGGACTTCACCTTCGACAGCCGCTTGAGCTGGACGTCGCGGCCCTCGGCATCCAGCTCATACATCGACACATCCGGTGCGGGCTCCTCGGAGACGAACCTGTTCACCCCGATGACGGGCCGCACACCCGATTCCACTTCCTTGTGGATCTTGAACGCCTCGTCAGCGATCAGGCCCTGCAGATAGCCGTCCTCGATCGCAGCCACCATGCCGCCGTGCGCCTCGAGATCGGCCATGATCTCGATGATCTTCTCCTCGGTCGCATCAGTGAGCGCCTCCACAAAATAGGAGCCACCCAGCGGATCGGCGACGGCGGCCACGCCGGTCTCATACGCGAGGATCTGCTGGGTGCGCAGCGCCAGCGTGGCGGACTCCTCGGTGGGCAGCGCGAACGGCTCGTCCCATGCGGCGGTGAACATCGACTGCACTCCACCGAGCACAGAAGCCATCGCCTCGTAGGCCACCCGCACGATGTTGTTCTGCGCCTGCGGCCCGTACAGCGAGGCACCGCCCGACACACACCCGAACCGGAACATCGACGCCTTGTCATTGGTGGCGCCGTAGCGTTCGCGCACGATCGTGGCCCACCGCCGCCTGCCCGCCCGGTACTTGGCGATCTCCTCGAAGAAGTCGCCGTGTGTGTAGAAGAAGAACGAGATCTGCGGCGCGAACTTGTCAATGGTCATCCGGCCGCGCTCGACGACGGTGTCGCAGTAGGTGACGCCGTCGGCCAACGTGAACGCCATCTCCTGGACGGCGTTGGCCCCGGCGTCGCGGAAGTGCGCACCGGCCACCGAGATCGCGTTGAACCTCGGCACCTCCGCCGCGCAGAACTCGATAGTGTCGGCGATCAGCCGCAGCGACGGCTCCGGCGGCCAGATCCAGGTACCGCGCGACGCATACTCCTTGAGGATGTCGTTCTGAATGGTGCCCGTGAGCTTCTCGCGCGGCACACCCTTCTTCTCGGCGGCCGCGACGTAAAACGCCAGCAGGATCGCCGCCGTGCCGTTGATCGTGAAACTGGTGCTGATCGCCTCCAACGGAATGCCGTCGAACAACACCTCGGCGTCGGCCAGAGTGTCGACCGCCACGCCGACCCGGCCGACCTCCTCGCTCACCTCAGGATCATCGGAATCAAAACCACACTGCGTCGGCAGGTCAAGTGCGACCGACAAGCCGGTTCCACCTTGCTCGAGCAGATACCGATACCGACGATTGGACTCCTCGGCCGTCCCGAAACCCGAATACTGGCGAAACGTCCACAACTTGCCGCGGTAACCGCTCGCGAAGTTGCCGCGGGTGAACGGATAAATACCCGGCGACGGCGGTTCACCGGCCCGGTCACCGGGCCCGTAGACCGGCTGCAGCGGGATGCCAGAGGGGGTCTGAACTGGGTCGCTCATCAATGGATAACGTACTTGCAAAAAATGAGAATGCCAATACCGCAAGCCGGAAACGCGCACGGAAGAGGGCGTGCGGAGACGCCGGGAAGAGGGGCGAAGACGCGGTACACGGCGATTATGGCACTTGCGCAAAATGAGAACGCCAATACCGATTTGTTAGGGTGGGGCTTCATCGACAGGAGGCTTGATGTCTCGTCAGCCAGGCCAGACCTTAACCGACCGCACCCTCGTCATCTCCGGCGCAAGCCGGGGCATCGGGCTGGCCATTGCACTCGGTGCGGCCAGGCGTGGCGCGAACGTCGTGCTGCTGGCCAAGACCGCCGAACCGCACCCGAAACTCCCCGGCACCGTGCACACCGCGGTCGCGGAGATCGAGGCCGCCGGCGGCAAGGGCGTTGCCGTGGTCGGCGACGTGCGAAACGAAGAGGACGTGGCGCGCACCGTCGACAACGCGGTGGCGCACTTCGGCGGCGTCGACATCTGCGTCAACAACGCCAGCGCCATCGCCACCGACCCGACCGAGAAGCTGGCAGCCAAGAAGTTCGACCTGATGATGGACATCAACGTCAGGGGCACATTCCTGCTGACCAAGGCGTGCCTGCCTCACCTGCGAAAATCTTCGTCAGCGCACGTGCTGACGTTGGCGCCGCCGATGAACATGAGCCCGCACTGGCTGGGCGCGCACCCGTCGTACACGCTCTCCAAATACGGGATGACACTGCTGTCGCTGGGCTGGGCAGCCGAATATGCGGACGCCGGCATCGGTTTTGCCTGCCTCTGGCCCGAGACCTACGTCGCCACGTCGGCGGTGGCCAACTCGCCCAACTTCGAGTCGATGCTTGCCCGCTCACGCGACCCGCAGATCATGGGCGACGCCGCCGCAGAGATATTCTCCCGGCCCGCTGCCGAGGTGAACGGCAAGTGTTACATCGATTCGCAGGTCCTCGTCGAGTCCGGCGTCACCGACCTGTCGGGCTATGGCGGCGGCGATGACCCCATCCTTGATATCTTCGTCGACAAATCATGAGCTTTTCTTTGCTGCTCGAGATGGCCTCCTCGAGCGATCCCGACCGGACCGCGGTGGTCTCCGGCGACATCCGGTTGACCACAGAAGAACTCAGCGCACTTGCCGACGGTGGGGCCGGGGTCATCGCGGCGTCCGGCGCGCAGCACGTCGCCTACGTCGGCACCGGCGGGGCGATGCTGCCGCTGTTGCTCTTCTCCGCCGCGCGGGCCGCAGTTGCGCTCACCCCGCTCAACTATCGGCTCAGCGGCGACGGACTGCGTGAGCTGATCGATCGGCTGCCAACACCGCTGGTCGTCGCCGACGCCGAATACCTGGATGTCGTCGCGGGCGCGGGCAAGCTGGTTATCGCCGCAGACGAGTTCGTCGAAGCGGCCCGCACCGCTGAGCCGGCATCCGAGTTCGCCGACCCCGACGAGATCGCCGTCGTGCTGTTCACGTCGGGCACCACTTCGCGACCCAAGGCCGTCGAGCTGACGCACAACAACCTGACGAGCTACGTGACCGGCACCGTGGAGTTCGGCTCGGCGTCGCCCGATGACGCCGCACTGATCTGTGTGCCGCCGTATCACATCGCGGGCGTCAGCGCGGCGTTGTCGAACTTGTACGCGGGCCGGAAGATGGTCTACCTCAACAAGTTCGATCCCTCAGAGTGGGTTCGGCTGGTGGCCGACGAGGGCATCACCACGGCAACCGTCGTGCCGACGATGCTCGATCGCATCGTCTCTGTGCTCGAACGCGACCCAACCGACCTTCCGACGCTTCGGAACCTCGCGTACGGCGGGTCGAAGGTCGCGCTGCCTCTTGTCCGCAAGGCGCTCGAGCTGCTGCCAAGCGTTGGTTTCGTCAACGCGTACGGCCTCACCGAGACCAGTTCGTCGATCGCTGTGCTCACGCCCGACGACCACCGCGAGGCGCTCACCGCGGCGGACCACGCTGTCGCCCGCAGGCTCGGCTCGGTCGGTCAGCCGGTGCCCGGCGTCGAAGTTCAGATCCGGGCCGACGACGGCACGGTTCTCGGCGCGGGAGAGACGGGCGAGCTGTTCGTCCGCGGCGAGCAGGTGTCGGGCCGGTACGCCGAGATCGGTTCGGTGCTCGACGCGGAGGGCTGGTTCCCGACCAAAGACGTTGCGATGCTGGACGAAAGCGGATACCTGTTCATCGGTGGCCGCTCCGATGACACCATTATCCGTGGCGGCGAGAACATCGCGCCCGCCGAGATCGAGGACGTCCTCGTCGAGCACCCTCATGTACACCTGTGCGCCGTCGTCGGACCAGAGGACCCCGAGTGGGGCCAGATCATCGTTGCGGTTGTGGTGCCCGCCAAGGGCGCGAACCCCGACCCCGACGAGCTGCGCGAGTACGTTCGAAAGAGTCTGCGCGGATCCAGAACACCCGACCGGGTGGTCTTCCGTGAAGAGTTGCCTACCACCCCGACCGGCAAGGTGCTGCGGCGCGAGCTTGTCGCCGAATTCACAAGGAGCACAGCATGATCAAGAATGGCACCCGCTTACAGAGCCAAGTGTGCGACACCCAGGTCATCGTCGTTCGATCTGCCGACAGCCTCGACGACCTGCGGGCGGGCGGCGCGCCGATGGTGCCGATCGACCAAGAGGTCTCCGCCGATCTCACGCTTGACCCGACGTTGTCGGACGGGAACTTGATGGGCAAGCGCTACGTCGACGAGAACGGCGCCGAGGTGCTCGTGACCAAGGCGGGTAAAGGCACGCTGTCGGTCGGGACGACCGCGTTGACCATCAAGGAAGCCAAGCCACTTCCGGCCAGCGACTGAGCCGATGCCCGCGCAGTCGGCCGCTTCGACGCGGGCGTCGCGCCCAAGTAGTTAGACGCGTGAAGTTAGTTCGCGGGCCTAACAGGGAACACCGGCTTCATGGGCGGACACAGTCCGGCGACCGCGCACGTCGCAGAGTCCGGCATGGCCGATGCGCGCGCCCGCATTCGCCTCGGCGAGCACACCGGACCGACCAGCGGGCTGGCGACCGGATACGCGCAGGCCAACCTGGTCATTCTGCCGGAAGAGGACGCACTCGACTTCGCGCGCTTCTGTGTGCGCAACCCCAAGCCGTGTCCACTCCTCGAGGTCACTGACGCCGGTTCACCGAACCCGACCGCGCTGTCGCGCGACGCCGATCTGCGGACCGATCTCCCCCGATACCGCGTGTTCTCCGACGGTGCACTGGTCGACGAGCCGACGGACGTCACACGCTACTGGCGCGACGACCTGGTGAGCTTCCTGCTGGGCTGCTCCTTCACGTTCGAATTCGCTCTCGCCGCCGCCGGTATCCCGCTGGCACACCAGCGCCAGGGCGTCAACGTTCCGATGTACACCACCGATCGCCGCTGTATGGGTGCGGGCGCGTTCGAGGGCCCGCTGGTGGTGTCGATGCGGCCTTTCGCGCCCGACGACGTCGGGCACGCGGCCAAGATCTCCTCCCGGTTCCCTGCCATGCATGGCGGACCCGTGCACATCGGCGATCCCGCGGCGCTCGGCATCACCGATCTCGGCGCACCCGACTTCGGCGACCCGGTGACGATCGCACCGGGCGAGGTGCCGGTGTTCTGGGCGTGCGGCGTGACACCTCAAGCAGTCGTCATCGCGGCCAGAACGTCACTGGCCATCTTCCACGCCCCCGGCCACATGTTCATCACCGACCGACCGCACGCCGACTACGACTCCCAGGGAGAAGCGCCATGACAATGCATGACGAGCAGGTCTCACATCGGCATCCCGAAGCGTCGGATGTTCGAAAGGCGGTGCGGGGCGCGGCGATCGGCAACACGGTCGAGTGGTTCGACTTCGCGATCTACAGCGTCCTCGCCACTTTCATCGCCGATAAGTTCTTCCCGTCCGGCAATGACACCGTCGCGCTGCTCAACACCTTCGCGATCTTCGCGGCGGCATTCTTCATGCGGCCGATCGGCGGCTTCTTCTTCGGACCGTTGGCGGACCGAATCGGCCGCCAGCGCGTGCTGGCGATCGTGATCCTGCTGATGTCGGCCTCGACGTTCGCGATCGGCCTGGTGCCGAGCTACGACACCATCGGCGTGGGCGCCCCACTGATACTTCTGCTTCTGCGCTGCCTGCAAGGCTTTTCGGCGGGCGGCGAGTACGGCAGCGGCGCCTGCTACCTGGCCGAGTATGCGCCGGACAAGCACCGCGGCTTCGTCGTCTCGTTCCTGGTGTGGTCGGTGGTCGTGGGCTTCCTGCTCGGCTCGATCACCGTCACCGTGCTGCAGGCGATTCTCTCCGAGGACGCAATGAGCGCCTACGGGTGGCGCATTCCGTTCCTGCTTGCGGGCGTGCTCGGCAGCGTCGGCCTCTACATCCGGTTGCGGCTGAGCGACACCCCGGAATTCGAAGAGCTGCGCGACGAAGGTGAAGTTTCCGAGTCGCCGCTGAAGGAAGCGCTCACGACGTCGTGGCGGCCCATCCTGCAGATCTTCGGGTTGGTGGTCATTCACAACGTCGGCTTCTACACGGTGTTCACTTTCCTGCCGAGCTACTTCACCAAGACGCTCGAATTCACCAAGATGGATGCGTTCATTTCGATCACTGTCGCCAGCGCCGTAGCACTCGTACTCATCCCTCCGTTGGGCGCCCTTTCCGACCGGATCGGACGCAAGCCCATACTGATCGCGGGCGCGGTCGGATTCATCGTCTTCGCCTATCCGCTGTTCCTGCTGCTGAATTCGGGCTCGCTGGCCGCGGCGATCGCCGGGCACGCGGGGCTGGCGGTGGTCGAGGCGGTATTCGTGTCGGCGTCGCTGGCCGCGGCGGCGGAGTTGTTCGCCACCAGGGTGCGCTCGGGCGCCTACTCCATCGGCTACAACATGTCGGTCGCGATCTTTGGCGGCACGGCACCATATGTCGCGACCTGGCTGACCGACCGCACAGGCAATCCGCTTGCGCCTGCGTACTACGTGATCATCGCGGCGGTCGTCTCGCTCGCGACGGTGTTGACGATGCGTGAGACGTCGAAGCGTCCCTTGCGCAAACTCGTCACGGACTAGTCCACATGAGTCCGCGCATCGTCGCGGACTGCGGGATGTCGTCGACGGAGATCAGCCCCTTGGGGGCGTTGCAGACCCAGTCGATCGCGTTGACGACGCGACCTGCCGTTGAGATGCAACCGGCATCTGTGGAATCGAGTAGCGGATGAGATACGTGGGTGTTGATCTCCACCCTCGGCTCGCCCTCGACGATGACGCGGTGTACACCGGTGTGACCATCGGGCGGATATTCCCATTCGGGCGCCGCGGCGTTGGTCAGCCGCGTGACGTGCTCGAGGGTGATCACCGGTACACCGTCGCGAACACCCTCGGTGGCGAATCGAACCGCAGCCATCCCACCGGGTTCCACCGTCATCATCGTGCAGTCGATGCGCTCCTTGGTGTACCACCGCTCGGACCGCTCACGCACTTCGTCGAGTTCGATGCCGAGATTGCCTGCCAGGCTGCGCACCTGACCGCCCCACATCGACATGATGACACCGGGCAGGAAGGCCAACGGCGTCTCGTCGTCGGGCGTCATCCCGAAGCCCATTGAGACACCGGTGAACTCGGCGTCGTCGTAGTTCCCGTAGTCAAAGATCTCCTGGACGAAAATGGAATCGACGCGGGTGGTCAGGCTGACGGCCGAGTGAACCAGCGTGTCGCCGGAGAAGCCGGGATCGATCCCGTTGACGTACAGTGACGAATCCCCCGCTTCGCACGCCTTCTGCATCGGACCCAGCAACCACTCGTCGGCATAGCGGGGTGCGACCAGCCAGACCATCGAGGTGGCAACCACATTCGTGCCCGCCGACAGAAACTTCGTCATCTGGTCGATGGCCTCCATCGGCCGCGTTTCCCCCCGCGACGTGTAGACGACGCAATCGGCTCCGAGGCCGACAAGCGCGTCCACGTCGTCGGTCGCGATGACGCCGGTCGGCGTGTCCAGCCCGCACAACTCGGACGCGTCCCTGCCGATCTTGTCGGGGCCAGAGGCGTGCACCCCGACCAGCTCGAGATCCGGGCGCCCGATGATCGCCTGCAGCGAATGACGTCCCACATTTCCGGTGGAGAACTGAATTACTCTGCGCATGGTCGCTCTCAGTAGTCGCGTACGGGCACGGACATCGCGCCCTCATCTAACGTCTGATGCTGACTCAGGTCAATGATCGCGCAGTAGAATCTAGCCGGGAGAGGTCCCTTGACAGAAAGACGGAGGATGGCAGCGGAGCGGCCCTCGGCACGAGAGGCGAAGCGATTGCAGACGCGCGAGCGCCTGCTGGGCGCGGCGATCGCGGAGTTCAAACGGTCAGGGATGGCCGAGGCCGATGTCGGCGCCATCGTCGCCGCGGCAGGCGTTGCCCACGGCACCTTCTTCTTCCATTTCCCCACCAAGGAACACGTTCTTCTCGAGCTGGAACAACGCGAAGAACAGCGGCTCGCCAACCAGTTCAGCCGCTTCCTGCGGACGGAGCACGACCTCAAAGCATCACTGGTGGAAGCGGTGCGGCTGGTGGTGGCGCTGGAGCGGCGACTTGGCGCGTCATTGTTCAAGGATTTTCTCGCGCTGCACTTCTCACAGACCCGCCCACCGACAGAGGACGGTAGGAACCACGCCCTCATCGTGCAGGTCGCCCAGGAGATCGAGACGGCTCAGGCCGATGGCCACGCAGCGAGCGACGTCAATCCCATGAACAGCGCCGTGTTCTTCCTTCTCGGGCTCTACGCGCTGCTGACCACCACGACTGCATGGCCGAGGCGGGCGGCGATGCTCGACGACTACGTGGCCAGGACGCTGCGCAGCATGCAGCCGTAACCCCGGCGCGGAACCGGCGCCCGGTTCGCTTACTCAAGTCATTGACTTCAGTCAGTCTTTGGACTACAACAAGGGGGCGTCGAGCCGCGGGAGGGGGAACATGAATCTGCCTACGTTGAACCTGCGCGGCCGGGGCGGCACCCCATCGGTGAGTGGGAGCATGTCGCTCGACGACCACGACGAGCAGTCGCGGCTCGCCCAACGCCAGGCCGACAAATGGCTGATCTCGGGCAGCATCCTGATCGGCACTGCGGCGCTCGGAATCTTCGGCCTCCCGCTCTTCCTGCGGGGAGTGTGGCTGCTGCGGCGCGCACAGCGGGACGGCCTGTCGGTGCGGCCGATGCTGGTCACCCTGCTCGGATATCTGGTCATCATCGACGCCGCCATCAACACGGTGGGCTGGGCCCTCGACATGGTCGCCAACCACACGCTGCTGGCCCGCGTGCTGCTGACCGGCTGGGGCAACATGTTCGACGCCGGCTACTTCTGGCACTTCAACGAGCTGTGGATCGGCGGCGCCGCAGGACCCGGCGAAAAGGGCTGGGAGATCGGCCTCATCTTCACCGTCTTCACCATGCGGATCGCGGCGGCGATCGGCTTCCTGCAGATGAAGCGCTGGGGTCAGCAGTGGATGATCATCACCTGCTGGATGGGCGTGGTGATCTGGTGCGGCTACGTCTTCAACATGACCATGTTCGCCGACGTGCGCTTCGCGGGCGTCGTGCTGCCGGTCATCGGTTGGTGGCTATACGACATCTTCTACATCACACCGTTTCTCGCGATCCCCTACCTGCATTCCGTCAATCGCGAAATCTTCTCCGACTGAGTGCCCAACGCCATGACAACCCCGGTCAAAGCCACCTCGCGGGACACCCGCAGACTGCAGACGCGACAGCGAATCCTTGGCGCCGCCATTGCCGAGTTCAAGCGGTCCGGCATGGCAGCCGCCGACGTCGGCGCCATCGTCGCCTCCGCGGGTGTCGCACACGGCACCTTCTTCTTCCACTTCCCCACCAAGGAACACGTGCTGCTCGAGTTGGAGGCCCGCGAGGAGGCACGGCTGGCCGCCGAGTTCGCCCGATTCCTGAAAGACCCTCATGACCTGGCCACCACCCTGGCAAGAGTCAAGGAGCTGGTGATCTCCGTCGAGGACCGGCTCGGCAGCCTGCTGTTCAAAGATGTTCTTGCGCTGCATTTCTCACCATCACGCCCACGCCACGACGAGGTGTGGACCGACCATCCGGTGATCGTGCAGTTGGTCGAGGAGATCGATCGTGCACGAGAACACGGTGAAGCGCATCCGGATGTGGATGCCTTCTGCAGCGCGGTCTTCTTCCTGCTTGGCGTGTATGGGGTGCTCAGCACCACGTCGAGCCAGGCGGCTCGCGACACCATGCTCACCGAATTGGTCGCCACCGCGGTCCGCAGCCTGGAGGTCCGATGACCTCATCTTCCATCACGTCCAAGGAGGTCTAGTTATGGCATATCTATGGGAGATCCTGCGCTATGTCGGCGCATGGGGCGGAACCATATTGATCATCTGGTTCTGGTACTGGATGTTCTCCAACATCGGAACGTTCTGAGTTCGCATGACCGATCTGTCGGATGCCCATGCGATGGCACTGGAGCGCAGCTATGCCGTAACGGCGGTTGCGCTGAGTGAGCAGCGTCGCGAGGGCGTCCGGTTGATCACGGGCACGCACCGGATATTCGGTTTGAACGCCGGGCTCACGCACGTCCACGTCCCCTTTCCTGCGCGTTCCGATTGGACCCGCAGGACCCTGACATGCGGTATCGCACTGCAGTGTTCGCCGTCGAAGGATCGCCTGACCGAATATCGGATCAACGAGCTGTCGGCACGCGAACTCCGTGCGCTGGTGATCGTTGAAGCAGGCGTCGCTATCGGATGGATCGCCTCGCGCTGGCCCGGGCTGCTGACGGAGCTCGCGCGGGTGGTGCCCGAAGTCAACGGAGCCGCCGCCGACACGGATGCTCCGACGATGCTGACCGAGGCGATCGCGCTGGCACAGACGAGCCAGCCGCTGGACGTTCATCCGCTGTTGGGCACACTGCCGTTGGCGTACACGATGCCGCAGGGGCTGGCCGACAAACTGCGCCGCAGCTTCGGCCGGATGCCGTGGACCACGATGCAGAAGCGCCTTCCCCGACCGTATTCCGTTCCGGTCGGCGGTGACGGTGGCGTGCGCAACCCGAATCTGCCGCCGCCGAGCCGACCGCAGGACAACGACATCGACATCACTCCGGAACACCGGCCAGGGATCCCCTATCCCGAATGGAACATGTGGACCGAGCGTTTCATGCGTGACCACGTCGCGGTACTGGAGAAGGTGGACACCCACACCACACGCCAGCCGGTGCCGGTAGCCGCGGACCTACGGAAATGGTTTGAAGAACACACCCACCGAGCGATGACTGGGCGTCTCGAAGACGGGTCCGACCTCGACGTCGCGCAGTACGTCAGCCACTACATCGACCTGACCACAGGCGAGGCAACCGAGCCGCGCATCTTCCGCGAGCTGCTGCCCAGCAGCCGTGACGTCGCCACCGCCTTGCTCCTCGACGGCAGCTCGTCGCTGGGCGTGCACGGCGGACGGATCTTCCGGCTCGAGTTGTCCTGTGCCGATGCCCTTTCCCGTGCGATGACGCTGGCCCGCGAACGGCACGGCGTCTTCGTGTTCACAGGCAACACCAGGCACCGGGTCGAGGTCCGGTGCCTCAAGGACTTCGAGGACCGCCGATTCGTCCCACCAAGCAAGCTCGGCCTTGCCACCGGCGGATACACCAGGCTCGGTGCGCCGCTTCGGCACTTGACCAGCCGGCTCCTCGCGCAGCCCTCCGAACGGCGCCTGTTGATCGTTATCGGCGACGGCCTGATCTCCGACGAGGGCTATGAGGGCCGGTACGCATGGGCCGACGCCGCCCACGCGGTCGAGGAAGCCAACGACGCCGGTGTCTCCGTGTACTACGTCGGCGTCGGGCCGACGCGCGTCGATCCGCTTCCAGAGGTGTTCGGGCCGAGGCGGTCCCAGCGCATCGGACGCGTCGAGGACCTACCCCGCGTGCTCGCCCATGTCCACCGCGAACTCGTTGCCGCGTGACAGGAAGTCGAGAAATGACATCAGACACCTACTTCGCCAACGGCAATGAAGTGCAGCTGTTCGAGCGGGCCTTCGGCCGCCACATCCCGGTCATGCTCACCGGTCCGACGGGGTGCGGTAAGACGCGGTTCGTCGAACACATGGGCGTGCTGCTCGAGCGACCCGTGGTGACGATCAGCTGCCACGACGACCTCACCAGTTCCGATCTCGTCGGTCGCTTCATGGTCACCGGCGGGGACGTGGTGTGGACCGACGGACCCCTCACCAGAGCGGTCAAGGCCGGTGCGATCTGCTACCTCGACGAGGTGGTCGAGGCGCGGCACGACTCGCTGGCGATCCTGCACTCGCTGACCGACCACCGCCGCGCCCTCTACCTGGACCGGGCCGACGAAGTTGTCGCAGCGCCAGACGAATTCATGCTCGTGTGTTCGTACAACCCCGCCTACCGCAGCTCGCTCAAGGAGCTCAAGCCATCATTTCGGCAGCGGTTCGTCACGCTTCCGATGCGGTATCTGCCTGCCGATCGCGAGGCCGAGGTGATCGTCGCCGAAGCGGGCATACCGCTGACTTCAGCCCAGCGACTCGTCGCATGCGCGGCGGGCATCCGAACCGCCGACGACGCCTTTCACTTCGAGCCGCCGTCGACCAGGGTGCTTGTCACTGCCGCCCAGTTGATCGCCGCAGGCGCAAGCGAATTCGACGCCGCAGAAGCAGCCATCCTCGCGCCGTTGAGCACCGACGGCGCCATCACCGACGGACTGCGCGAAATCGCCGCAGCAAGCCTGCTCTAGAAGGGAGTCATCGAATGGACCAGAAGGAACAGAAACGCAAGAGGGCGCTCATCGTCCTGCAGATCGTCATCTACGGCTATCTGCTGACCATGTTCGGTATCCAGCTCTACATGTCGTTCGCGAGGGGCTGGTGGGAGTTGTGAATCTGCCGTTGCTGAACCGGCGTTCGGGTGCGAAGACACCCGCGGCGCCCGACAGCCCAGTAAGCCTCGACGCGCACGACGACGAGTCACGCCATGCCCAGCGCCGCGCGGACAAGTGGATGATCGTCGGCGCGGCCCTGATGGGCATGTGGGCACCCGGCTTGATCGGCTTCCCGATCTTCATGCGCGGGGTGTGGCTGCAACGGCAGGCCCTGCGCGCGGGCCTCTCGGTACGGCCCATGATCGTCACGCTGATCGGGTATCTGGTCCTCATCGACGGGATGCTCAACAGCCTCGGCTGGGCACTCGACCTCGTCGCCAACCACACCCTGATCAACCGGGTGCTCATGGTCGGGTGGGGAAACATGTTCGACGCCGGCTACTTCTGGCACTACAACGAGCTGTGGGTGGGCGGCGCCGCCGGGCCGGGCGAGAAAGCCTACGTCGCGGGGCTGATCTTCACCGTGTTCTCAATGCGAGTGGCCGCGGCCATCGGGTTCCTGCAGATGAAGCGCTGGGGTCAGCAGTGGATGATCGTCACCTGCTGGATGGGCGTGGTGATCTGGTGCGCCTACGTCTTCAACATGACGATGTTCGCCGACGTGCGCTACGCCGGAGTCGTCTTCCCGGTGATCGGCTGGTGGCTCTACGACATCTTCTACATCACCCCCTTCCTGGCGATCCCCTACCTCCACACCGTCAACCGCGAAATCTTCTCCGACTGAACAGGTTTAAGGAGCACAGCATGACCACACCTGCCTCCACCGACGAACAGGCGCCCGCCGAGGACCTGGCGCCTGGTACCACGCCCTACTACGCCAACATGCACAAGTGGATCAAGCGTGCGGTGTTGGTGTGCCTGGTGGCACTCGTCATCGAAGGCGCCTTCACGCTGCCTTTCATGGCGGTGTATTACGGCTACCCGACCTTGAGCCTCACCCAGATCTGCAGTGAGCTGCTCAAGATCCGCTATTCCGACGACGCCCTTGAGTGCAAGTACCCCTACCCGCCACTCGGACCACCCGAGGGCGCGGAAGGCAAGGACACCGCCCAGGACCAGTGGGGCATCCAACCGACGCCCAAGTACCACCGGCTCGGCTTCCGCGAGCTCGTCAAGATCCACGACGAACGCCTGGCCCGCCAGGCCGCCGGACAGCAGGGCGGCTAGTGCGCAAGCAACCGGAAGAGCACGCGCAGAACTGGGATCTCCGCCACGAGGATTTCAACGACAACGACTTCCTCTACGACGTCTACTCGGTGATGCGGGACCGAGCGCCGTTCGCCCACACCGACGTTCCGTTTCTGTCCGCCACACCCGGTGGCGCCTGGGTGGCGGTGCGGTATGCGGACTGCTACAAGATCCTTCAGGACTGGGAACACTTCTCCAGCAACCCGACGCCGGAGGCGTCCGAACAACTCGCAGGCGACCTCATCATCACCCTTGACCCGCCGCGGCAGCAGAAGTTCCGCAAGGTGCTCAACCCCTACTTCTCGCCTGCCCGAATGAAGGCGTTGACACCTCAGATCCGTGGTGAGACGGACCGACTCATCGACACCTTCATTTCCGACGGTGCGGGCGATCTGGCCGATGTCGCGTGGCGGCAGCCTGGCATCGTCTTCTTCAAGTACCTCCTCGGCATGCCGATCGACGATGTCCCGTTGTGTATCGAGCTGACCGATACGGCGCTGAACGGACAGACCGAGGAGGCCCGGATGGCGGCATGGGGTGGGCTGTATCAGCACATCCACGGCGCGGTGTCGGCGCGATCCGGCGCGCCACCGCAGGACGACATGATCGACGTCCTTCTTGCCGCCGAGATCGACGGGGAGAAGCTGTCTTTCGCAGATGTCGTCTCCAACGCCATGCTCCTGGTACAAGCCGGCCTGGAAACCACGGCGAGCGCGATGTCGTTCGCATTCCACTACCTCGCAACGCATCCCGAGGAGCGCGACCGCCTCATTCGCGAGCCCGACATCATGCCGAAGGCCGTCGAAGAGCTGATCCGCTACGGCGGGTCGATCCACGGCATCCCGCGGACCGTCGCCAAGGAAGTCGTGTTGAACGGCCACACGTTCTGCCCAGGCGAATCGGTCCTGGTCAACTACGCCTCGGCCAATCGTGACGCCATCGAGTTTCCCGGCGCGGACCGCTGCGTCCTCGACCGTCAGGCGAACCGGCACCTCGGATTCGGCGCGGGCGTCCACCGCTGCCTCGGCTCGAACCTGGCGCGCCTGGAATTTCGTATCGGCATCGAACAGGTGTTGACGAGAATGCCCGACTACGAGTTGGCGCCCGGCAAGGATGCGGTGTTTCACGGGAACTCCGTCACCCGCGGATACCGCCGACTGCCCGTCGTGTTCAGCCCCGGCGAGAGGTCGACCGAATGACCCATCTGGTGCGCAAATGACCTCGAAGGACCCTCCGTCGCTCCATCACGTCGTCTTCGCGGTGGCGCTCGAGCGTCACGGCGCGGTGGCGCAGATGTTCACCGAACTCGGCTTCACCCTTGCGCAGGCCGAACTGACCGAGCTGGGGCTGCGTATCAACCTCGACTGGAACCGCGGAATAGAACTCATCAGCCCCCTTCCGGGATCGACCGAACCGGTCGCTGCATCGGTCAGCGAGTTCCTCGACACGATGGGCGACGGCATCTACACCGTCGTACTCCAGGTGCCCGAAGCCTCGTCGGCGCTGGCCGTTACCGACCGCTACGGCGCCAGTCTCCGATTTCGGCAGAAACTCGAGGGTGACGACAATCATCTCGAGGAGATCGACCTTTCGGTGCTCGATCTGCCATTGACCCTGCTGGACACCAACATTGGTGTGAACGCTGATGACTGACCCGAAGACCATTCCGTACGTCATGTACGAAGACCTGCCGATGGCCGCCGACCGCGGAGCGGGGTGGGCCAAGCTGCGGGAACTTGGTCCGGTCCTGCAGGGAGACGGCTGGTACTACCTCACCAACCGCGACGATGTGCTTGCCGCGCTGCGCAATCCGGAGGTCTTCTCGTCCACCCGGGCGTTCGACGACATGGTCAGCGACGTGCCGCTGGTTCCGCTGGCGTTCGATCCACCTGAGCACACCCGGTACCGCAGGATTCTGCATCCGTTCTTCAGCCCGCAGGCGCTCGGCGCGGCACTTCCGTCGTTACAAACCCAGGCGGCGGAGATCATCGCGGATATCGCGCAGCGTGACGAGTGCGAGGTGATGGCCGACCTGGCGACTCCATACCCGTCGCAGGTGTTCCTCACGTTGTTCGGCCTGCCGCTCGAGGACCGGGACAGGCTGATCGCGTGGAAGGACGCCATCATCGATCTCGGTCTCGAGCGAGATCCCGACAAGATCGACCTGGTTCCCGCAGCGCAGTTGTTCGGCTATCTCACCGAAGCTGTTAACGCACAACGACGGCAGCCCCGCGACGGAGTCCTGTCGCAGCTTCTTCACGGCGCAGAGACACTCACCGACGCCGAGGCGTTGGGGCTGTCTTTCGTCTTCATCCTCGCCGGACTGGACACGGTCACGTCGGCGATCGGCGCGACGATGGCCGAGTTGGCCCGCCGCCCCGACCTCTGTGAAGACCTACGCCAAAACCCGAACCGGGTAGCCGTTTTCGTCGAGGAGATGATCCGGCTGGATCCGGCGGCACCGGTAGTGGGACGCGTCACCACTCGTGACGTGACGGTCGCGGGCGTCACCCTGCCCGAGGGTGCGGAGGTCCGACTGTGTCTCGGCGCGATCAACCGTGACGGCAGCGACGCAGTGTCCGGAGACGACCTGGTGATGGATGACAAGCTGCACAAGCATTGGGGATTCGGTGGCGGCCCGCACCGTTGTCTGGGTTCCCACCTGGCCCGCATGGAGTTGAAAATCGTCGTCACCGAATGGTTGCGCCACATAACGGAGTTCGAGCTCGCACCCGGATACCGGCCGGAGATCAAATGGCCGTCCGCGACGTGCACACTGCCATCCCTGCCGCTCCGGATAACCGCACGGGAGGGCGCATGACAGTCAACACCGTCAAACCCAGTGTCTTCGATGCCGGGCTTCCAACACTGAGCTACGACGTCACCGACGCCCCGCAGGAGATCTACCCGCAGTTCCGTGCGGCGCAACAACAGGCACCGATCGCGCTGGGCCCCATCGGACCCGAGGTGCTCTCCTACGAACTTGCGCGGACAGTGCTCCGCGACCCACAGTTCGTGGTGCCGGCCGGCATTCATTTGTCCGCGCACGGCATCACCTCGGGTCCGCTGTGGGACCGGGTGACCCGCAGCATCTTGAACATGGAGGGCGAGGAACACCGCCGACTGCGCAGCCTGGTGTCTCGGGCCTTCACGCCGCGGGCGACAGAGCGGATGCACGACACCATTCACTCGGTCATCAACGAGCTCATCGACAGCGTCATCGGCTCTGGCCATTGCGAATTCGTTGCCGACATCGCTCGGCCGTACCCGATACCGGTCATCTGTGCACTGTTGGGTGCGCCCCGCGAGGACTGGGAACAATTCTCCGGATGGGCCGAGGACATCTTCAAGATCGTCAGCTTCGACATCAACCTCGCCGAGGAAGAACCCGTCGTGCTCAAGGCGTGGGGCGAGTTCGACGACTACATCGACGGGATGATCGCGCAACGTCGACAGCGGTTGACCGACGATCTGCTCTCCGAGCTCATCCGCATCGAGGGCGATGGCGAACGGCTCGACGCCGCCGAACTGCGCATGCTCGCGTTCAGCATTCTGGTGGCTGGGACCGACACCACCCGAAGCCAATTGGCGGCGTCCATGCAGGTGCTGTGCGATCACCCCGAGCAGTGGGCACTGCTTCGCGACGAGCCCGACCTGGCGATGCGTGCCGTCGAGGAGACCATGCGTCACTCGCCCTCGATGTGTAGCACCGTGCGAAGCGCGATCGACGACGTTGCGATCGGCGAATACACGTTCCCTGCAGGCACATTCATCATCGTCAATACCTATGCGGCCAATCGCGATAGCGCCGTCTACGACGACCCGACGCGATTCGACATCACCCGCGACGAGCCTCCACCGATTCTGACCTTCGGCGGGGGTGTGCATTACTGCCTCGGCGCGAACCTGGCGCGGCTGGAACTCGCCGAAGCGCTGAAGATCCTCTCCCAGCGATTCCCGAACCCACGTCGGGTGGGAGAAGTGCCGTGGAAACCATTGCTCGGCCTGAGTGGGCCGACGAGTCTGACGATGGAGTTCGGTTGATGACCAACATATCTGAGGCACCGCCCGCCGTTGTCGCCCGCGAGGTCATCCCGTTCCGTGAGCGCAAGCAGGACATCGTGTTGTGGATCTTCTTTCTGGTCAATGTCATCTTCGTGACGTATCAGGCGGACATCGAGCAACTCGTCATCGGCGACCCGGACAACTTCACCTACCCGATGTGGCCCCCGGCCTACATGATCGACTTCCTGCACTGGTATTTCGAGAAGTACGACCCGCTGCTCTACGAGCGGCCCGTCTGGTACACCACGATCGTCTGGATCGACCAGGTCGTCTACGGCCCCTTCTACATCGCTGCGCTCTACGCGTTCTGGAAGGGCAAGGAATGGATCCGCAACTGGTCGATCATCTGGGCTTCGGTGATGCTCGCCACGGTCACCGTCATCCTCGGTGAGGAGATCGCCGGGCCGTTCGCGAGCGAGCACCTACCCCTCGTGCTTGCCACGAATGCGGGCTGGGTGATTGTCCCGATATGGGTGCTGATCCGGATGTGGCGGGAGCACCCGTTCACGCGCCCCGTCACAGCGAAAGTGAGCTAGCCATGGCGACGTTCGCAGCGCGCTACGGCTCTTGGGCCGTAGTAGCAGGCGCATCGGAAGGGCTCGGTGAAGCACTCGCACGAGGATGCGCCTTCCGCGGACTCAACGTCGTGCTCATCGCACGGCGCGTCGAGCTCGCGCAGCAGATCGCCGACGATATCGCCGCCACGACAGGCGTGCAGACGCGCGCGTTGCGAGCAGACCTCGCCGACCGTGACGACCTCGACAGAATCCTCGCCGAGCTCGTCGACCTGGACATCGGCCTGCTCATCTACAACGCCGCATTCTCCGTCGTCGGACCGTTCTGGAACTTCGACATCGACACTCACCTCAAGGAGATCGACGTCAACGTGCGCGGGCCGCTGGTGCTCAGCCACGGCTTCGGCGAGCGGTTCCGTGCCCGTGGTCGCGGCGGGATCATCCTGCTGTCGTCGATGGGGGCGCTGCAAGGAATGGTGCGAGTCGCGAATTACTCCGCGACCAAGGCGTACAACCTGGTGCTGGCCGAGGGGCTCTGGGCCGAGCTCCGCGACGACGGGGTCGACGTCCTGGTCAGCTGCGCGGGAGCGACACGCACCCCGAATTACGTGGCATCCGAGCCGGAGGACGCCAACGTGCCGGTCCAGGAGCCCGAACAGGTCGCCACCGAGACGCTCAACGCTCTCGGGAAGAGACCGACGGTGTTCCCTGCGCCCGTGCTACGTGTGACCCACTTTGCGTTCCGACATCTGATGGGACGCCGTATGGCGGTGCGCCTGATGGCCTATGCGAGCAACCGAACCTACAAGGAGCAGGACAGCTACAGCACCGGGGACCGCAACTGACCGACATCATCGTGGTGCGCCCTTGTCGCCATCTTTATAAAGATAATAAGATGGGCCGATGGATCGCGATCTGCTCGTCGACCTGACGGGTCGTGCACTCAAACTGGCGCGAGACAAGACGACCGACCTGGCCCCGGCCGAATACACCGTCCGAGCCGACACCTACACGTCGACCGAGCGGCACGCGCGGGACGTGGAGATGGTGCTCGCCAGCCCCCAGCTCGTCGGGTACGTCTCCGAACTGGCCAAGCCCGGCTCCTATTGCACGAAGACCGTGATGGGCCGGTCGATCCTGCTGACCCGTACATCGGACGGGTCGGTGAAGGCCTTCGAGAACGTGTGCCTGCATCGGCAGTCACAGATCACCGAAGGATGTGGCTCGGCGCGTCGACTCGTTTGTCCGTACCACGCGTGGAACTACGACCTCGACGGTAACCTGGTCGGCGTTCCCGGCAAGGAGGGCTTTCCCGAAAGTTCAACGGGCAGACAGAAGTTGGCCGAGCTCCCGACCACCGAATGCGCCGGCTTCCTCTGGATCGCGCTCGACCCCGACGCCACGCTCGACATCCCCGAATTCCTTGGGCCATTGGCCGACGAACTCGACTCGTGGGGCATCGGACGCTGGGCGCCGCTTGGCGAGAAGGTGCTGGACACGGCGATCAACTGGAAGCTCGCGATCGACACCTTCGCAGAGAACTACCACTTCGCGACCGTGCACAAGACCACCTTCGCAACCATCGCGCGCAGCAACTGCACGGTGTTCGACTCGTTCGGGCCACACCACCGGTTGGTGTTCCCCCTCAACGGCATCCTCGACCTCGAGGACGTCGGCGAAGAGCAGTGGGACCCGCTGCAGAACATGGTGGTCATCTACGCCTTGTTCCCCAATATCGTGCTGTCGGCGACGATCGCCAACGGCGAGCTGTTCCGGGTCTACCCGAGCGATGTGCCCGGTCGCTCGATAACCGTGCACCAGAACTCGACGCCGCTGGACCTGTCCGATGAGGCGACCGCCGCCGGTGCACAGGCCGTGTTCGAGTACGCTCACGGCACAGTCCGCGACGAGGATTACGCGCTGGTCGAGAAGCTACAGGCCAACCTCGCGTCCGGCGTGCGGGAGCATCTCGTGTTCGGCCGCAACGAACCGGGGCTGCAACATCGGCACGAGACGTGGGCGAACGCCGTCAGCGCTGCTCCTCGATGAGCCGCGCCACTTCTTCGCGCTCCCCCGGCTCGGCCGCATCCAGCACGTCGGCCAGTTCCCATGCCCGATACAACGCCAGGGACCGTTCGTAGAATGCGAAGCCGCTGACCGGCTCCCCGCGAAACGTGCCTCGATACCGATACGGGCCCTCCATGTATTCCAGCGGCAAGCCGTGCGCGGGAGCAGGCACCAGCGGCTCCCCCGTCAAGTCCAGGTCGAGCTTTCGCGACGTCAGGCGGTGGCGGTCGGGCATGAACCGCGCCTTGGCCGGCGGCGGTACCAATGTGCGGATCGACTCGGGCCAGCGCACGTAACTGGTGACGGTGACCTCGATGTCGTCCGCATACTCCGGGTCGGCGTCCGGCGAGCTCGTCGTGGCACCCGAAAACGGCTGCAGCGCATTGCCGTTGGTCCGATCGAACTGCCGCCAGATGCTCAGGTCGACGTCGTTGTCCAGGTTGATCGTGCGCCATTCGTGGGCCCGGAAACGGATGTCGCCGGTTCCGCCACCGTCGTTGGCCACCAAGGGAAACCACTGCCGGTCGACGTGTCCGGTGGTCCCGGTGACGTTCTCGGCCACCGGACCCCACGACAGCGTGCCGGTCATCGTCATACCGGTCTGAAAGTAGGAGTACGTGGTCGCCTGCCCGAAGCATTCGACCACCCCGTTGTATGCCGCGGCACCCAGCGGCACCGGCGCGCGCGACGGCGTCACGCGCAGGTCCAACCGCATCTCTGCACCGTCCTGGTCGGTCCCGCAAAAGGTCACGTCGTACGTGTAGGGCAGCAGTTCGCCCGCCTCGTCCCTGCAGGTGCGCCACACCGCGGTCCCAACACCGCTGTCATACGTCAAGTCCAGGTGCTCGTCGACCACCGTGAGCTTCGGCGGCACATCGCTGTTCTTGGTCGTCGACGGCATGTCGTAGTCGGTGTAGGTGCCATACGTACCGTTGTCGAGATCGAAAAGCGCGAGCGTGTAGAAGTCCGCGACGATGGCCTGCCCGGGCCGGTTCTTGTTGAAGATGGTCAGGAAGGCGAACTTCCGATCGGAATCACCGGTCAATTCGCCTGCGAGAAACCAGGTGTCCGACTCGCATGCGGGGTGGTTGGCCTCGGCGGCGGGAAAGACGAAATGCGGGTCACCCGGCACCAACTCGAACGGATACCGACGCCAGTCATCACCCACGGGCACTCCCAGATTTCCTTTATTGCTATGTTAGCAGTAATAGCAACTTTAGCCGACGGGCGGTGACGCCGTGAGATCCCTCACCTACGACCAGCTCTACATCGGTGGACGCTGGCAGGAGCCAGCGACCGGACAACGGATCTCGGTGATCTCCCCGCACACCGAGAAGCCGATCGGCGACACGCCGGAAGCCGCCCCCGAGGATGTCGACCGGGCAGTACTGGCCGCGCGCAAGGCATTCGACGAGGGTCCGTGGCCGCGGCTCCCGGTCTCGGAACGGATGGAGAAGATCGAGAAGCTTGCAACCGTCTACACCGCCAACGCCGAAGAGATGGCCGATCTCATCACCGCCGAGATGGGGTCGCCGCGCAGCTTCAGCAGGCTGGGCCAGGCGAACGGGGCCTTGTCGCAGATGTATCTGACGTTGGCCACCGCCAAGGACTTCGGCTGGGTCGAGCGCAGGCAGGGACTGTTCGGTGAGGTTCAGGTGCGGCGCGCTCCCGTCGGCGTCGTCGGCGCGATCGTGCCCTGGAACGTGCCTCAGGTGCTGATCATGCCGAAGATGATCCCCGCACTGATCGCCGGTTGCACCGTGATCGTCAAACCGGCCCCGGAGACTCCGCTGGACGCGATGTGGCTGGCCGAGATGCTGGACGATCTCGACCTTCCGGAGGGCGTGGTGTCGATCCTGCCCGGCGGTAGGGAGACCGGCGAGAGCCTCGTTCGTCACCCCGGCGTCGACAAGGTCGCGTTCACCGGATCATCGGCCACCGGAAGGCATATCGCCGCGGTGTGCGGTGAACAGCTCAAACGGGTCAGCCTCGAACTCGGCGGCAAATCTGCGGCGATCATCCTCGACGACGCCGACATCGACCACACCGTAAAACACCTCAAGATGGCCGGCCTGATGAACAACGGGCAGGCCTGCGTGGCGCAGACGCGAATCCTGGTCAGCGAAACCAGACACGACGAGGTCGTCGATGCGCTCGCCGACATGATCTCCCGCCTTGTGGTCGGCGATCCCGCCGACGAGTCGACCGACGTCGGGCCCCTTGTCGCCCAGCGCCAGCAGCAGCGCGTCCAGGGCTACATTCGATCAGGGATCGACGAAGGCGCCAAAGTCGTTGTGGGAGGACCTGATAAGCCGTACAACCGCGGCTGGTACGTCCGGCCGACGCTTTTCAGCCACGCCACCAACGATATGAAGATCGCCCGCGAGGAGATCTTCGGCCCGGTGCTGACCGTACTGCGCTACGCCGACGAGGCGGATGCGATCCGGATCGCCAACGACAGCGACTACGGACTGGCCGGGTCGGTCTGGACAGCCGATGTCGCCCACGGGCTGGAGATCGCCGCCGAGATCCGCACCGGCACTTACGGAATCAACATGTACCAGCTCGATACCAGTGCACCGTTCGGCGGGTTCAAGCAGTCGGGCATCGGGCGCGAGTTCGGACCCGAGGGGCTCGCGCAGTACACGGAGACGCAGTCGACGGTGACGGCGGGCAAGCTGCCGTAGAGCCGAGAGCCGCCGGTTATCCACAGTTGCGAGTTCATCCACAGGCAGCGGTTGACCTGGTGGTTTCGTCTGGGACTCAGAGTATATTCGTACATATGTTCGATTCGGAGTTCGCGGCGGCCAGCGATGCAGACGTCATCGCCGCGATCGAGGATGGGGTGCGCCAGGAGGCGATCGCCGGTGCGCGCCGGCTGGCCGCGATCGCCGAGTTGACCCGCCGCCGCGTCGACGCCGATGACGAGCGGGTGTGGTGGGCGTTCGACCCGTGGGACTCGGCGTGTGCCGAAGTGGCCGCGGCGATGGCGATCGGGTCGCGGCGCGCCTCGGGGCAGATGCGCATCGCCCAAGCGCTGCGCGACCGGCTACCCCAGGTTGCCGCGCTGGCGGGCAAGGGCGCACTCAGCAGCCGGCTGG
>NZ_RARC01000039.1 GCF_003719305.1 Mycolicibacterium stellerae | reverse complement strand
GCAGCTCGGCCGGCCGAACCCGTTGCAGCACAGCGGGTATGGCCAGCACATTGCCAAGCGACTTGCTCATCTTCTCGCCGCCCATGGTCACCCAGCCGTTGTGCAACCAGAAGCGGGCGAACCGGTCGCCGACGGCCTCGGCCTGAGCGATCTCGTTCTCGTGGTGCGGGAAGATCAGATCCATTCCGCCTGCGTGAATGTCGAATTCGGGGCCAAGGTATGCCTCGCACATCGCGACGCATTCGGTGTGCCAGCCGGGCCTGCCCCTGCCCCACGGCGTCGGCCAGGAGGGCTCACCGGGCTTCTCGCCCTTCCACAACGTGAAGTCCCGCTCGTCGCGCTTACCAGTCGCGACGCCCTCGCCCTGATGCACGTCGTCGATCCGATGCCCGGACAGCTTTCCGTAGTCGCCAAGGCTGAGCACGTCGAAGTAGACGTCGCCGCCACCGGTGTACGCGTGTCCGTCGGCGATCAGCCGGTCGATCAGCTCGATGATCTGAGTGATGTGGCCCGTTGCGCGCGGCTCAGCCGACGGCGGAAGCACTCCGAGCGCGTCGTAGGCGGACGAGAACGCCCGCTCGTAGGTGGCCGCCCACTCCCACCACGGCCTGCCCGCGTCGGCAGCCTTGTTGAGGATCTTGTCGTCGATGTCGGTGACGTTGCGAATGAACGCGACGTCGAAGCCCTTGGCCATCAGCCAGCGGCGGAGCACGTCGAAGGCGACGCCGCTGCGAACGTGACCGATGTGCGGCAGGCCCTGGACGGTGGCGCCGCAGAGGTAGATCGAGACGTGGCCTTCGCGCACCGGCACGAAGTCACGGACGGCGCCCGTCATCGTGTCGTATAGCCGCAGGTCGGTCACGACGGGCCAGCTTACCGGCCTAATCGGCGTCAACCACCAACGCGGTCGCGACGGCGGCCAATCCTTCGCCGCGGCCCGTCAGTCCGAGGCCGTCGGTGGTCGTCGCCGACACCGAGACTGGGGCGTCCAACAGCTCCGAGAGCACCTGCTGCGCATCCGCCCGCCGCGGTCCCACCTTGGGCCGGTTGCCGATCACCTGCACCGCCGCGTTTCCCACCCGGTAGCCCTCGGAACGCACAAGGCCGTGCACGTGGCGCAGCATGTCCGCGCCGCTGACGCCTGCCCATCGTGGGTCGTCGGTGCCGAACACCTCGCCGATATCGCCGAGGCCGACGGCGCTCAGCAGCGCGTCGCACAGCGCGTGGGCCGCCACATCGCCGTCTGAGTGCCCAGCGCAGCCGTCGGCGCCCTCGAACAGCAGTCCCAGCAGCCAGCACGGCCTGCCGATCTCGATGGGGTGGACATCGGTGCCGACGCCGACCCTCGGCATGCTCACGTGGCCCGCTCCAAGAGCGCCTGCGCGAGCAGCAGGTCCGTCGGTGTGGTGATCTTGAAGGCCAGCGGGTCGCCCTCGACCACCTGCACCGGTGTGCCGGTGGCCTCGACCACGGTGGCGTCGTCGGTGAACGCGCCCGCGGCTGCCCGGTCGTAGGCACGCCGCAGCACTTCGGTCTGGAATCCCTGCGGGGTCTGGACGGCGCGCAACCCCGACCGTTCCGGGGTGCCGAGCACGACGCCATTGGCGTCGACGGCCTTGATGGTGTCGCTGACCGGCAGTCCAGGCACCACCGCGGGATGACCGGCCTTGAGTGCCTGCACCACCCGCACGATCAACGAGGGCGGGGTGAGCGCCCTCGCCGCGTCGTGGATGAGGACGAATTCCGCGTCACCGACTGCCGCAAGCGCAAGCCTGACGGACTCCGTGCGGTCGGATCCGCCCGCCACGATGACCGCGGCTCCGCCGAAGACCAGCTTGGCCTGGTCTGTGCGGTTGGGTGGCACGGCGACCACCACGGTGTCGACCACGCCGGAATTACGCAGGCCGTCGAGGGCATGCTCCAACATCGGGCGACCGCCCAGGTTCACGAATGCTTTCGGCGCGCCTGCCGCCAACCGTTCCCCTGACCCTGCGGCCGGTACAACGGCAACCGTGCTCATGCGTCAGGACGCGGCGGCCAGTACCTCGTCGAGAATGATTTCGGCCTTGGCGTCATCGGTGTTCTCGGCAAGCGCAAGCTCGCCGACCAGGATTTGCCGGGCCTTAGCCAGCATCCGCTTCTCGCCCGCGGAAAGGCCGCGCTCCTGATCGCGGCGCCACAGGTCGCGAACGACCTCGGCAACCTTGTTCACATCGCCGGAGGCCAGCTTCTCGAGGTTGGCCTTGTAGCGGCGCGACCAGTTGGTCGGCTCCTCGGTGTGGGGGGCGCGAAGCACCTGGAACACCTTGTCGAGGCCTTCCTGCCCGACCACATCGCGCACGCCGACATATTCGGCATTCTCGGCTGGGACTCGCACTGTGAGGTCTCCCTGGGCGACCTTCAAGACGAGATATTCTTTTTGCTCGCCTTTGATGGTCCGGGTTTCGATCGCCTCGATCAACGCAGCACCGTGGTGTGGATAGACAACGGTGTCTCCGACCTTGAAAATCATCTGTTTCGAGCCCCTTTCGATACTCCATGCTAACACGACGCTGGGACACGTGCCGCACAACGGTGCAGGTCAGGGGCACTCCAGGTGAAGAGTAGGGGTTGACACGCTGAGGAATACGTGCATGGCAACGGCTGGTCAGCGACACCGCCGCGACCCCTCCCACGTGCCCGTCGATGATCCGCGGCAAACCCCTTTCGACGACCTCGCCACCTCCGCTACCGCCGCCAACCACCACCTACTACAGTGCATAGTCGAACAGGTCTGAGTCACCGGCGACCGCCGTCACCGGCGCCGCGCCTGCCGAGCAGGAGGCTATTGGAGTGAATTGCTTCAAATTCCGCAGTTCTGCCGTCACCGTGGCCCTTGGGGCGTGTGGGCTGGCCGTAGCAGCCACCCTCTCCGGTTGTAGCGCCGGGCAGGTTGCCCAGACCGCCACCCAGCAGGCGGCGGTCAACGGCACGGCCGCCACGGCAGGCGACATCACGCTTCGCAACGTCCACCTGCGCGCCCCGCAGAAGTCCGACTACGTCGAGCCCGGCAGCGAAGTGGAGCTTCTGTTCGTGGCCTCCAACGAGTCGCCCGACACCGCCGACAAGCTCACCGGGATCACATCCGACTCCGGCACCGTCTCGCTGTCCGGCGACACGTCGCTGCCCGCCCAGGACGTCCTGATCGTCGGCGAGCCCGACGGCCAGATCTCCGCCCTCGAGCAGACCGAGACCGCCGACGCGGCGAAAGCCACGGTCGACATCGACAAGCCCATCACCAACGGGCTGACCTACAACTTCACGTTCGCCTTCGAGAAGGCCGGCCAGATCACCGTCCCGGTTCCGATCTCGGCGGGCGAGGCGCCGCGCCGGGACTCGGCGGGCGACGCGTCCCACGAAGAGGGCGGCGACACGGGCGGTCACCACTAACGAACTGTCGGCGGAGGCCGATACCGTCACATCGTGGCCAAGGCGCGTTCGCAGTACCGCTGTTCGGAGTGCCACCATGTCACCGCGAAATGGGTCGGACGCTGCCCGGAGTGCGGCACCTGGGGAACCGTCGACGAAGTAGCTGTGCTCGCCGCCGTCAACGGCTCGGCGACCAGGCGAGCGGTGGCACCGACGACGCCTGCCGTGCCGATCAGCTCGATCGATCCGGGCGCCACCCGGCACCATCACACCGGCGTCAGCGAACTCGATCGCGTGCTCGGCGGCGGTATCGTGCCCGGTTCGGTGACGCTTCTGGCAGGCGATCCCGGCGTCGGCAAGTCGACCCTGCTCCTCGAGGTGGCCCACCGGTGGGCCGAGGCGGGCCGGCG
This sequence comes from Mycolicibacterium stellerae, assembly GCF_003719305.1. Taxonomy (GTDB): domain Bacteria; phylum Actinomycetota; class Actinomycetes; order Mycobacteriales; family Mycobacteriaceae; genus Mycobacterium; species Mycobacterium stellerae. The sequence continues at coordinate 58,373 of NZ_RARC01000039.1, read as the reverse complement.
CGCGCTGTATCTGTCGGGCGAGGAGTCCGCGGGCCAGATCCGGATGAGGGCCGAGCGCACCGGCTGCAACCACGACGAGGTGTTCCTCGCCGCGGAGTCTGACCTGCAGACCGCGCTCGGCCACATCGACGAGGTGAAACCGACCTTGGTGATCGTCGATTCGGTGCAGACCATGTCGACGACGGAGGCCGACGGCGTGACCGGCGGCGTCACCCAGGTGCGCGCGGTAACGACGGCGCTGACGATGACGGCGAAGACCACCGGCATCGCGATCATTCTGGTCGGCCACGTCACCAAGGACGGTGCTATCGCCGGGCCGCGATCGCTTGAGCATCTCGTCGATGTCGTGCTGCACTTCGAGGGCGACAAGACATCGGCGCTTCGCATGGTGCGCGGCGTCAAGAACCGGTTCGGCGCGGCCGACGAAGTCGGTTGTTTCATGTTGCACGACAATGGAATCGAGTGCGTTGCCGATCCGTCCGGCCTCTTCCTCGATCAGCGTCCCGCACCAGTGTCTGGCACCGCGGTCACCGTGACCCTTGACGGCAAGCGCCCGCTTATCGGAGAGGTGCAAGCCCTGATCGCGGCGCCCACCACATCGACGCCCCGTCGGGCGGTCAGCGGCATCGACTCGGCGCGCGCCTCGATGATCGCGGCGGTGCTGGAGAAACGCGCTCACCTGAAGGTCACGCAGTGCGACATCTACCTGTCCACGGTGGGCGGGATGCGGCTCACCGACCCGTCGTCGGACCTGGCCGTCGCATTGGCCATCGCGTCCGCTTACGCCGACCTTCCGATGCCGACCACGGCCATCGCGATCGGAGAGGTCGGTCTGGCAGGCGATCTGCGGCGGGTCAGCGGCATGGAGCGGCGGCTGGCGGAGGCGGCCCGGCTCGGATTCACTTGTGCGGTAGTTCCGCCCGGAGTGAAAACGGTGCCGATAGGCTTACGGGCGATAGCGGCCGACAACATCACCGCTGCCATGAAGGTGCTGACGGAGATCTCGGTGAAAGCCGGCCGCTCCGAGGAGGGGCCATGGCCGTGAAGTCCAGCCGCCGTAACGTGGTGCAGCTGGTCCGTCCCACCCTGAGGGAGACGATCGGCAGGCTAGCTCCGGGGACCGCGTTGCGCGACGGTCTGGAGCGCATCCTGCGTGGCCGGACCGGCGCGCTGATCGTCCTCGGCTACGACGACAGCGTCGAGTCGATCTGCGACGGCGGCTTCTCCCTTGACGTCGCATACGCGCCGACCCGGCTTCGCGAGCTGTCCAAGATGGACGGCGCCGTGGTGCTGTCCAGCGACGGCAACCGCATCCTGCGGGCCAACGTTCAGCTTGTGCCCGACCCGTCGATTCCCACCGATGAGTCGGGTACCCGGCACAGGTCGGCTGAGCGCACCGCGGTCCAGACCGGATATCCCGTTGTGTCGGTCAGCCATTCGATGAGCATCGTGACCGTCTACGTGGCGGGCGAGCGGCACGTGGTGCCCGACTCGGCGACCATCCTGTCGCGCGCCAACCAGACCATCGACACGCTGGAACGGTACAAGTCCCGGTTGGACGAGGTGAGCAGGCAGCTGTCGACCGCAGAGATCGAGGACTTCGTCACGCTGCGCGACGTGATGACGGTGGCGCAGCGGCTGGAGATGGTCCGCCGGATCAGCCTCGAAATCGACTCCGATGTCGTCGAACTCGGCACCGACGGCCGCCAGCTGAAACTCCAGCTGGAGGAGTTGGTCGGCGACAACGACAACGCCCGCGAGCTGATCGTGCGCGACTACCACGCCAACCCTGACCCGCCGACCGCATCGCAGGTGACTGCGACGCTCGAGGAACTCGACGGGCTTTCGGATACCGAACTGCTCGACTTCACCACGCTGGCAAGGGTTTTCGGCTACCCGTCAACCGCTGAGGCACAGGATTCTGCAATGAGTTCGCGCGGGTACCGGGCGATGGCAGGAATTCCCCGTCTGCAGTTCGCCCACGTCGACCTGTTGGTGCGGTCGTTCGGGTCACTGCAGGGGCTGCTGGCCGCCAGCGCGAACGATCTGCAGTCCGTCGAAGGCATCGGATCGATGTGGGCGCGCCACATCCGCGAGGGTCTGTCGCAGCTGGCGGAGTCGACGATCGCCGACCGGTTGGCCTAGCCGGCCGGTGCGGGCGCCTGCTCGGGCGCGGGAGCGCCTTCTGCGGGTGCCGGGGCCTCTGCCTGCGGTGCGGGCGCAGCGAGGATGAACGGCATGGTCGCAGACCGCAGATTGCCCAGTTGGACGATCAGGTTGTACGTGCCGGGCCCGATCGGCTGGCGAGGCAGCGGACATCCAGGCGCCGAGCCCATCCCCGTCCACGTCACCTCGGTGGTCACCTGCTCACCGGGGTTGAACGTCTTGACCAGCGTCTCGTTCGACGGCGCGCAGTCCAGGTTCGACCAAAGCCGGGTGTTGTCGAGGCCGTAGACGTATGCGGCCAGCACCGCGGCGCCGACATCACGTTTGCAGGCCACCAGGCCGATGTTGGTGACGACCATGGTGAACTTCGGCTGATCGCCGACCACGTATTCCGGCTGGCTGGTGATGCCCTTGACGGCCAACGTCGAGTCCGGGCAGTCGTCGCCCTCCTCCAGCACTGGCGGTGGGGTGACGGCAGCCGTCGGAGTCGGCGTCGGGGCGGGTGCGCTGACGGCGGGTGGCACGACCGGCGTCTTGACCTCAGGGTTTTCTCCCGGCAGCGGTGTCGGCGCTGCGGCGGGCGCTGGTGACGGCTTGTCGGCGTTCTTCGCCTCGGTGCCGGTGTTCATCACGATCATCACCACGACCGCGGCGATGACGCCGACGACGAGGACCGCGATACCGATGGCAAGTGCCCTGCGGCGCCAGTAGATCTGGGTGGGTAGTGGGCCATGCGGCTCTAGATCCAGCACAGACTCACGGTAAGGCCAGGTCACGCACAATCGTTCGAGGTGACCCGGCGTGTCGGCCGCGCGCTTTCACGAAGTGGGCCGGGGGTCAGCCGTCGCCGATGTCACCCAGATGGTCCCGCAGAGCGGCTCGCCCGTCGGCGAGGCGGTAGGTGAGGCAGGCGATGGCCAACGTCCCGGCCTCGAGGCGTTCGGCGATCGCGGTCGACCGGGCACGCAGTTGTGCCGCCGTCTCGGTGACGTGTCTGGCCTCGAACTCGTCGGGGCTGGTCAGTCCCTCGCGGCGGCCGATGAGGATGGACGGCGTTACCCGTTCCACCACATCGCGGACGTAGCCTGCGGGCACCACACCGTCGTCGAGAGCCGTCATCGTCGCCTTGACCGCGCCGCAGCTGTCATGGCCCAGCACGACGATGAGCGGAACGTTCAACACGGTGACCGCGTACTCGATCGAGCCCAGTACCGCCGAGTCGATGACGTGGCCGGCGGTGCGCACCACGAACATGTCTCCGAGGCCCTGGTCGAAGATGATCTCGGCGGCCACCCGGCTGTCTGCGCACCCGAAGAGCACCGCCGTCGGCTTCTGGCCCTCGGCAAGTGCCGCCCGATACTCGATGCTCTGGCTGGGATGTTCGGGCTTTCCCGCGACGAATCGCTCGTTACCCTCCCTGAGTGCCTTCCATGCGGTCAACGGATTTGTATTGGGCATGCCCGACATTGTGCCGGAGTGCGGGTGCATGATCCCGTCGACCGAGCTTCTGGGTTGGTATGAGCGCGAGCAGCGCGACCTGCCGTGGCGCAGGCCCGGCGTGACGCCATGGCAGGTGCTGGTCAGCGAGTTCATGCTGCAGCAGACACCGGTAGCCCGGGTCGAGCCGATCTGGCAGGCCTGGGTGGCGCGCTGGCCAACACCGTCGGCCACCGCAGCGGCGAGCGCGGCCGACGTGTTACGCGCATGGGGCAAGCTTGGCTATCCGCGCAGGGCGAAGCGGCTGCACGAATGCGCGGTCGCGATCGTGGGCGAGCACGACGACGTCGTGCCATCGGACGTCGAAACCCTGCTGTCGCTGCCGGGGATCGGCGCATACACCGCGCGTGCGGTCGCGTGCTTCGCATATCGGCAGCGGGTGCCGGTCGTCGACACGAACGTGCGTCGCGTGGTCGCCAGGGCCGTGCACGGCAGGGCCGACTCCGCGTCGTCGGCTCGCGATCTCGACGACGTCGCCGCCCTGCTGCCCGATGATGCTGACGCGCCGCGCTTTTCGATCGCTCTTATGGAGCTGGGCGCGACGGTGTGCACCGCACGGTCGCCGCGCTGCGGCATCTGCCCGCTGAGCGTGTGCGCGTGGCGGTCGGCAGGCTATCCGGCCGCCACCACGCAGAGCAGGCGCACCCAGCGCTATGCGGGCACCGACCGGCAAGTGCGCGGACGACTGCTGGATGTTCTGCGCGGCAACGACTCTCCGGTAACCCGTGCCGAACTCGATATCGCCTGGCTTACCGACACGGCTCAGCGTGACCGCGCGCTGGACTCACTGCTTGTCGACGGGTTGGTCGAGCAGACGGCCGACGGCCGCTTCGCGCTTGCGGGCGAAGGCGGCTAACCGGCGGGAACGATGCGCCGGACAAGTCGTGCGAGCCTCGACGGCTTGAAGTCCCACACATCGGCGTCGTCTTTCGAATCCCATGCATACGTTGGCGTGCTGCCGTCCACCAAGCCCCGAAGCCCTGGCAGCGAAAGAACGTCCGCGGACCAGTCGTAGAGGCGGGTGAACCTCGGCGCGATGATGCCGATGTCGAGCATGTGCCCGAATCCGTGCTCGATCGCCACGTAGGTTTCGACGTCGTCGCCGAGCGGATACGTGTCGGGTAGCACTCGCGACAGGGACAGGAAGATGCCGGTCATGCCGACGCGGGGATCTCCCGCCGGGCGACCCACCGGCGCGAGTCGGCCCAACGCAAGCTGGGGTGCGGCCACAAGTGCATGCGCGAAGAGCACCCGCACCAGGACGACGTTGATGAAGAAGCGTTCCACCCGGTCCTCCTCTGCGGCGAGCGCCTCGTTGTCCAGGTAGCCCGCTGCGATGCTGGCGTTGTGTGCGCGGTACCAGTTGCGCGCGGTGGGTCGGTTGATGAAATCGAGGTGCGCGGCCACCGCGTTCCGGCTGGGTTCGCCGTCGTAACCGAACGCCAATGCGCGGGCTTCTGCGGTGTCGCGCAACAACGCCTCGTTCAACGCCCGCCACCACGGACTGCCGGGCCGCCGATGGCTTGGTGGGTTCAGAAGTCCGCGTCGGAGTTGCCAGTTCATGAATGCCGATGTTGCGCGCCGATACGGGAGGTATCCCCGGTCGAATTCCCGCGGGACCTCGTAGAGTCGGCGCATCAGCAAGAACCGCGCCTCTGGGTCGTCCCGGACGCGGTTCAGCTCGAAACGTGCATAGGCCGCAGCAGAATTGCCCGCCACGGGCCGATTCTTCCACGTAGCTTTGGCGCCGGCCGATTCGGCTAGGCAGTCTTGGCGCACTCCGAGTCCACGCTGCAGGCGAAGCTGCGCCGATAGTCCGACGGTGTGACGCCGATGATCCGGCGGAAGTGGTGACGCAGCAGCGTCGCGGTGCCGAAACCCGACCGGTCGGCGATCTGGTCGATGTCGAGGTCGCTCTCCTCGAGCAGCCGCCTGGCGTAGAGCACGCGCTGGTCGGTCACCCACTGCATCGGCGTCGTGCCGGTCTCATCGACGAATCGTCGTGCAAAGGTGCGCGCCGACATGTTCGCGCGACGCGCAAGCCCGGCAACGGTGTGCGGTGTGTGGAGATTGGCCAGGATCCAGTCCAGTTGCGGCGCAAAGCCTTCCGAGCAGCGGACCGGGATGGGCTGATCGATGTACTGCCGCTGGCCGCCGTCACGCTGAGGCGGGACCACCATTCGTCTGGCGATTTTGTTGGTGACCTCGCTGCCGAGCTCGCGACGGACCAGGTGCAGGCACGCGTCGATGCCCGCCGCCGTGCCTGCGCTGGTGATCAGGTTGCCGTCGTCGACAAACAGCACGTTGCGGTCCACCTTGGCGGTCGGGAACCGGCGGGCCAACTCGTCGGCGTGCATCCAGTGGGTGGTGCAGGGGCGGCCGTCCAACAGCCCGGCCTCTCCCGCGACGAAAGCCCCCGAGCACACGGTCAGGATGATCGCGCCCGCGTCGGCCGCGGCCTTGACCGCCTCCAGCGCTTCGGGCAGGTATTCCGACCCGGCGATCGCCGGGATCGCGACCAGGTCTGCGCCGATGAGACCGTCGAGGCCATGGTCAGGGGTGAGCGACGCGCCCACCGAGGTGCTGATCGGCTTGCCGGCCTCGGGCCCGCACACCTTGAAATCGAAGTTGGGGACCCCGTCGGCGGACCGGTCGATTCCGAACACCTCGCAGATCACGCCGAACTCGAAGACAGCCAGGCGGTCCAGCACCAGCGCCGATACCTTCTCAATTGCCATGGCAGTATCTTATCGTACGCTGTCGCTGCTGCCACTGTTGGCGGGATATGCATCAGTGAAGCATTACTGCCATGAGTACAGCAATCACATTTCTGATCCTGATCGCACCCTTTGCGGTTGCCGCGACGCTGAGCTGGGCCGCGCACCGTTCCGACTCGCTTCGAATCCGGTTCGACCAGTTCCGGTGGTCCGCACCGTTGGTCGGCAGGCTGTTCGAGGACGACCGTGACGGGTTCCGCGTCGCGCACGACGTCGACGCGATCCGCACCCGGTTCGAGAAGCAGCCGGTCTGGCCCGCTTCAGGCGCCACCGGCGAGCGTCGCTAGGAAAGACTCCACAGCGTCGCGATAGATCTGCGGCCGCTCGTCGTGGACCAGATGACCGGCACCGGGCACGTGCAAATACGTTGTCCGGTGACCGGTTTCATTCATTTCGCGCATCTGCCCCGGTGGCGTCACGGAGTTACCAGCCTCAATGAGCAAGGCGGGCACTCGAACGCCACGCCACTGAGCCCAGTAGTCACGCGTACCCCACTGAGCGGCGATGTCGATCCAGACCTTGGTGTGCCCGTGCAGCCGCCAACCGGTCTCGACACGGTCGAAGGCCTCGAGGAAGTACTGACCGGCCACGGTCCCGAACTCGTCGTAAACCTGTTGGGCCGATGCGAATTCGACCGGAAGGGCGTGCAACCACGGCTCCCATGGACCGGTGGTGCGACCGCGGAAGTCCGGGGCCATGTCCTCCACGACGAGGCCCGTCACCAGCTCGGGCTTCGATGCCGCGAGGCACCACGAGTGCAGGCCGCCCATCGAATGGCCGATGAGGGTGGCGGGCCTGCCCAGCGCCGCCACCGCCTCGCCGAGGTCCTCGACGAATCGCTCCGTGCTGATCGGATACGGATCGACGACGTCGCGACCGCGGTGCCAGGGCGCGTCGTAGGTGTACACCTCGCCGTGCCGGGTCAGCCACGGCAGCTGCCGCGTCCAGGTGGTTCCGCGGCCCATCAGGCCATGCACGAGCACGAGCGGCTCGCCGTGACCACCTCGGCGCGTGAGCAGCGCGAATTGCTCGAGGCGACCCCGAATCATGACTGGAACCCTAGGTGCGTCGGATGGTCTTCGTGCAGGCGGTAGCCTTGCCGCATGCCCGTGGTGAAGATCAACGCAATCGAGGTCCCGCCGGACGCCGGTCCGGAACTGGAGAAGCGGTTCGCACACCGTGCACACGCCGTCGACAATCAGCCCGGCTTCCTCGGCTTTCAGCTGCTGCGGCCGGTCAAGGGTGAAGATCGCTATTTCGTCGTAACGCAGTGGGACTCCGAAGAGGCGTTCCAGGCGTGGGCGAGCGGTCCTGCCGTCGAGGCGCACGCAGGACAGCGTGCCAATCCGGTCGCCACCGGCGCGTCACTTCTGGAGTTCGAGGTTGTGCTGGACGTTGCGGGGACAAACGCGGAGGCCTGACGCGAGCAGGGTGAGCCGCCTGGCGACCTCGTTGTCGGTCGTCTTCACGCTGGTTGCCGCCCTGGCTTGCGGTTGCGCCGACGCCGGCCCAGCAGGGGCCGCGCAGACCATCCACATCGACACCAACACGCCGCAGGGTCTGCGCGCCAAGCAGATCATGGACATGCTCAACTCCGACTGGCCGATCGGGCCCACCGGAGTCCGCACCCTGGCCGCGCCGAAGATCGTGGACGACGTCGGCGTGACGATGGACAAGATCTGGTGGGACCGTCCATTTGCGCTTACCGGTCTGGAGGTCGGCGCCGGGCACGCCACGCTTCACGTGCTGACCTCCTACCAGGTGGGCCAGACCATCGAGCTCCGAACCAACGACGAAGGCCTCGTCGACCGGTTCAACGTGTCGCTGGTGGAGCCCGTCATCAAGTCGTGGAAGGACATCGACGCCGAGATCTCCAAGACGGGTGCGAAATACTCCTATCAGGTTTCGAAGGTCATCGCGAACGGGTCAGCCGGGAAGTGCGTACCGATTGCGGGCACCAACACCGACCTGTCACTTCCGCTGGCATCGATCTTCAAGCTTTATGTGCTGCTTGCCGTTTCAGAGTCAGTAAAGGCCGGCACCGTCAGCTGGGACGACCAGCTCACGGTGACAAAGGAAGGTAAACTCGTCGGCGCCGCCGGTCTCGACGAAGTACCCAACGGCAGCACGGTTTCGGTGCGGACGGCCGCGCAGCAGATGATCTCCGCTAGCGACAACATGGCCACCGACCTGTTGATCCAACGGCTCGGCCCAGGTGCCGTCGAGCGTGCGCTGATCACCGCGGGACACCACGATCCGGGCAGCATGACACCGTTTCCGACCACCCACGAGTTGTTCTCGGTCGGTTGGGGCAAGCCGAATCTGCGCGACCAGTGGCAGAGGGTGTCGTCATCGTCGACGGGGCGCGCACAACTGTTCAACCAGACGAATTCCCGCCCCTACGACCCGGATCCGCAACGAACCCACACCCCGGCGTCGGACATCGGCGCCGAATGGTACGGCTCTGCGGCCGACATCTGCCGGGTGCATGCCGCGCTTCAGGCTTCAGCGGTCGGCGCGGCGGCACCGGTGAAACAGATCCTTTCGGCCATCCCCGGAATCGATCTGGATCGCGACAAGTGGCCGTATATCGGCGCAAAGGGCGGCAACTTGCCCGGTGACCTGACGTTCAGCTGGTATGCCGTCGATCGCACCGGACAACCGTATGTCGTCAGCTTCCAGCTGAATTGGCCCAAGTTCCGGAGTCAGACCGCGGCGGCCTGGCTGCTGTCGATCGTGCACCAGACCTTCGATCTGGTACCCGCCGGCTGATTCACTTTGTGGTGCGCAGGTTCCACGCGTGACCGCGGAAGTGCATGACAGTTCGGCTCACCGGCGCAATGTCGATGCGCCAGAACGACTTCGGCGGCGCATCTAGTGCCACCAGGATTGCGGCGCGTACGACAGCGGGATGTGTGACGGCAACCAGCCGGCTGTGACGGGTGGTCAACGTGTCCATCCAGTCACGCACGCGGCTGACCAGCTCGACGATGGATTCGCCACCGTGCGGCGCCCGACCCGGATCGGTGAGCCAAATGGCGAGGTCCGCTGGCCGCACGCCACCGAGCACATCGCCACGCCATCGGCCGCAGTCCAGGTCGGCCAGCCGGTGCTCGATGCTCGCCTGCAGGCCGAGGAGCTCCGCGGTCTGCCTGGCGCGCTTCTCGGGCCCGCAGAAGGCGCTGTCGGTGACTCCAAGCTCGATTGATGCGTCGACCTGGCGGTGCCCCACCGAGTTCAGCGGCTCATCGGTAGGGAATCGTCCGGCCGACATCGCGTCGGTCATGGCATGCGACACGAGTGTCAGCCGGACGACCTCACTCATACGGACGTGAACGTCTCCTGCCGCGTTGGCTCACCGAGCAGTCGTTGCACGGTCGAGCCGAACACCACCGCGATGATCGCCCACAAAACGAACTGAGTGCCAAGCGAATAGAGCCGGAATTCGTAAAGGACCTCGGCCGGGAAGTCGCCAGGCGTCTCATCGATGGTGGGCAGCAGCAGCATCACGATCGCGACGGCAACGATATAGGCCGCGGCCGCGACGAGTGTTGCGCTCCACGCGCCGTACCGCTCCGTCAGATTGCGGCCCAACCATACGGCAGCGGCGAGCAGCACTACCGAAAGCACCACCATCATCAGGTAGAGCAGGGTGCGCTGCCGGATCGTCTCATCGAGGCTGACCGCGGGCGGACTGGCTGGGTACTTCAGGAACGGAATCACATAGAGCGACAGAAACATTCCGCCTGCCAGCAGCACGGACAGCAGTCGCGGGGACAGGTTCCCGACGCGGCCGTACACGACGCAGTACGCAACCGCGAACAACGCCCCCATCGCGACCCCGTATGCCAGCACGCCGAACCCCATGCCGATGTTGGCCTGCACACCCCGGGTGAACAGTTCGACCCCGTGCTCGTGGCCAGCCTCTTGAGCTTCCTCGTATGCGATCGCCTTGGCGATCACCGGTTCGACAAACGTGCGGGCGAAGATGAACGCCGCCACGCTTGCGATTGCGCCGGACAGCAGCCCGCGCGCGATTATTCGCTTTTCCATTTGCGTGTCTGACTCGGCGAATCAGTGGCAGGGGAAGCCGAGCAGGTGGCGGGCGTCGTGGGTGAACTCATGCACGTAGGTGTTGCTTCCGAACACCGAAGTCGCACCCTGGTCCATGCCGACGAAGTAGAGCACCAGCAGGGCGAGAAACGCTGTGACGGAAAGCCACACCGCTGCCTTGGTGGCCGAGAGGTCCAGCGCTGGCGCGACGCTCTTGCGAGCCTCTGAAGACGTCATGGGGATTCCTTTCCCGGGATTTCGCGTCCCAGTCCGAAGGTCGTGGCGGCCGTCGGGTCTGACTGTCACAGTGGCGCGACCGTTCTGGAATCTCACCAGATTCCTTCGCCCGCCTGGTTACATCGCACATCCTAAACAAAGCGCCCGGCGATCGGGCCGGTGCATAGCAAAAGCCCCCGAATCTTTTCATTCGGGGGCTTTTGCGTAGTCGCCGTTAATTACTCGGTGGTCGTCACCGCACTGGGTGCGCCTGCAGCACCCGCGCCCGCCAGATCGGCTTCCTCGACCGGCTTGGCCGGCTTCTTGGACCCGGTGAAGGTGAACACCGCGTCCTCGCCTGCACCCTCGCCGTCCCAGTTGTCGACGTCGACGGTGACCAACTGGCCGGGGCCGACCTCCTCGAAGAGGATCTTCTCGGACAGCTGGTCTTCGATCTCACGCTGGATGGTGCGCCGCAGTGGCCGCGCACCGAGCACCGGATCGAAGCCGCGCTTGGCCAACAGGGACTTGGCCTTGTCGGTCAGCTCCATCGCCATGTCCTTGCCCTTGAGCTGCTTCTCCACCCGGCCGATCATCAGGTCGACCATCTTGATGATCTCGTCGCGAGTCAGCTGGTGGAAGACGATGATGTCGTCGATGCGGTTGAGGAACTCCGGCCGGAAGTGCTTCTTCAGCTCGTCGTTGACCTTCTGCTTCATCCGCTCGTAGTTGTTCTCCCCACCGCCCTGGGTGAAGCCGAGCCCGACGGCCTTGGAGATATCCGACGTGCCCAGGTTGGACGTGAAGATCAGCACGGTGTTCTTGAAGTCGACCGTGCGGCCCTGGCCATCGGTGAGCCTGCCGTCCTCGAGGACCTGCAACAGGCTGTTGTAGATCTCCTGGTGCGCCTTCTCGATCTCGTCGAAAAGAACGACGGAGAACGGCTTGCGCCGCACCTTCTCGGTGAGCTGCCCGCCCTCCTCGTAACCGACGTAGCCAGGGGGCGCGCCGAACAAGCGAGAGGCGGTGAAGCGGTCGTGGAACTCGCCCATGTCGATCTGGATGAGCGCGTCGTCGTCACCGAACAGGAAGTTGGCCAGCGCCTTGGACAGCTCCGTCTTACCCACACCTGACGGGCCGGCGAAGATGAACGAGCCGGACGGGCGCTTGGGGTCCTTGAGGCCCGCACGGGTGCGGCGGATCGCCTTGGACACCGCCTTGACGGCATCCTCCTGGCCGATGATCCGCTTGTGGATCTCATCCTCCATGCGCAGCAGCCGAGTGGTCTCCTCCTCGGTCAGCTTGAACACCGGGATGCCGGTCCAGTTGCCAAGCACCTCGGCGATCTGCTCGTCGTCGACCTCGGCGACCACATCGAGATCACCTGAGCGCCACTGCTTCTCGCGCTCGGTGCGCTGCGCGACCAGTTGCTTCTCGCGGTCCCGCAGGCTGGCGGCCTTCTCGAAGTCCTGCGCGTCGATCGCGGACTCCTTCTCCCTGCGGGCGTCGGCGATCTTCTCGTCGAACTCACGCAGGTCCGGCGGAGCGGTCATCCGGCGGATGCGCATCCTCGCGCCCGCCTCGTCGATCAGGTCGATCGCTTTGTCGGGCAGGAACCGGTCGTTGATGTACCGGTCGGCCAGGGTGGCCGCGGCCACCATCGCCGAGTCGGTGATCGAGACGCGGTGGTGCGCCTCGTAGCGGTCGCGCAGGCCCTTGAGGATCTCGATGGTGTGCTCGACGGTCGGCTCACCCACCTGCACCGGCTGGAAGCGGCGCTCCAGGGCGGCATCCTTCTCGATGTACTTGCGGTACTCGTCGAGTGTGGTTGCGCCGATCGTCTGCAGCTCGCCGCGGGCCAGCTTCGGCTTAAGGATCGAAGCGGCGTCGATGGCGCCCTCGGCGGCACCCGCACCGACAAGCGTGTGCAGCTCGTCGATGAACAGGATGATGTCGCCTCGGGTGTTGATCTCCTTGAGCACCTTCTTGAGGCGCTCCTCGAAGTCACCGCGGTAGCGGCTGCCGGCGACCAGCGAGCCGAGGTCAAGCGTGTAGAGCTGCTTGTCCTTCAGCGTCTCGGGCACCTCGCCGTGCACGATGGCCTGCGCGAGCCCCTCGACGACGGCGGTCTTGCCGACGCCGGGCTCGCCGATCAGCACCGGGTTGTTCTTGGTGCGCCGGCTCAGCACCTGCATCACCCGCTCGATTTCCTTCTCGCGGCCGATGACGGGGTCGAGCTTGCCTTCCATCGCTGCGGCGGTCAGGTTGCGACCGAACTGGTCGAGCACCAGCGACGTGGACGGGTTGCCCGCCTCGCCGCCACGGCCACCCGTACCGGCTTCGGCGGTCTCCTTGCCCTGATAGCCCGACAGCAGCTGAATGACCTGCTGACGCACGCGGGTCAGCTCGGCGCCCAGCTTGACGAGGACCTGGGCGGCCACGCCTTCGCCCTCGCGGATCAGGCCGAGCAGAATGTGCTCGGTGCCGATGTAGTTGTGGCCGAGCTGCAGTGCCTCGCGCAGGCTCAGCTCGAGAACCTTCTTGGCGCGCGGGGTGAAGGGGATGTGGCCGGACGGAGCCTGCTGTCCCTGGCCGATGATCTCCTCGACCTGGCTGCGCACGCCTTCCAGCGAGATGCCCAGCGACTCCAATGACTTGGCGGCTACACCTTCACCCTCGTGAATAAGTCCCAACAGGATGTGCTCGGTGCCGATGTAGTTGTGGTTGAGCATCCGGGCTTCTTCTTGAGCCAGGACGACGACCCTGCGGGCGCGGTCGGTGAATCTCTCAAACATCGGTGGTTACCTGCTCTCCATCTAGGTCGGTGCGCGTGTGGCAAAACGCCGCGGCGTACCTGCCATCCACTGTAATGGGCGGCCGCCCCGGGTGCCTTGCTTGGCTGTCGTTGGCCAACAAGAGATCGAGTCGCGCTATTCGGCGCTGTTCGCCCTGCACCCTATGACGTAGATGAGCAACGCCCGGCACCGACTATTCGTTTCCCGGGCGTGGCTCCGACCAGTTCGCCGCTAGCGAAAGCACGATCCGCCCAGGACGGGCGGATCGTGTTTTGGCAACAGCGCATTTTGTTGCCTGATCTACGTCGCAGCGTGGAACGCGTCGATGACGTCGGCGGGGATGCGACCGCGGGTAGACACGTTGTGGCCGTTGCGCCTCGCCCACTCCCTGATTGCTGCGCTCTGCTCGCGGTCGATCGCCGCGCGGCCCCTGCCCGTGCCTGCCGTCCGCCCCCGGCGGCGACCGCCGACCCGACGCCCCGCTTCGACCCACTGCTTCAAATCGGCCCGCAGTTTCGAGGCATTCTTTGACGAAAGGTCAATCTCATAGCTCACGCCGTCGAGGCCGAATTCAACCGTTTCATCGGCCGCGCCTTCCCCGTCGAAATCATCGACGAGGGTGACGGTCACCTTTTTTGCCATTAGCCCACACGACCCTTCTGACTGGCACATAGTGCCAAGCTCCTTGTTGAAACCCTGCACCAATGTGCCATATCGGCGCAGGCCATTCAACAAGAGGGGTTGGTATAGGGCGTTCAGTTGGTCTGTCGACGAACAATCGGAAACAAAACCGTCTCTCGAATTGACAGTCCTGTCAACGCCATCAACAACCTGTCGAGACCCATTCCCGTTCCGGTCGTCGGCGGCATCCCATACTCGAGTGCGGCGAGGAAATCTTCGTCCAGAGCCATTGCCTCATCGTCTCCGGCCGCCGCGGCGCGAGCCTGCGCAGCGAATCTTTCTCGCTGCACGACCGGGTCGATGAGTTCGGAATATCCGGTCGCGAGTTCGATACCACGTAGGTAGAGATCCCACTTCTCCGTGACCCCGGGAATGCTGCGGTGAGCACGGGTAAGCGGCGTGGTCTCGGTGGGGAAATCGCGGACGAACGTCGGCGCCCAGAGTTTGTCCCCGACGGTGTGCTCCCAGAGCTCTTCCACCATTTTCCCGTGCCCGTAGCCGCGGTCACGGGGTATCTCGACACCAAGTCCGTCGGCGAACTCCAGCAGCCGCGCCACGGGCGTTTGTGGGGTGATCTCTTCGTCGAGCGCCTCGGACAACGACGGGTACATTTGGATCGTCGCCCATTCGCCGTCGAGGTCGTAGGTCGTGCCATCAGGCAATGGCACTGTCCTGGTGCCGATGGCCTCATCGGCAACTTCTTGAATTATTTCGCGAGTCATTCTCGCCGAATCGTCATACGTCCCGTACGCCTCGTATGTCTCGAGCATCACGAATTCAGGTGAATGCGTTGAATCGGCACCTTCGTTTCGGAACACACGATTCAGTTCGAAAACCTTCTCCAAACCACCGACCAAGCAACGCTTGAGGAACAGTTCCGGTGCGATGCGGAGGTAGAGGTCGGCGTCGAGCGCATTGGAATGCGTTACGAACGGGCGAGCGGCGGCCCCTCCTGCCAGCGTTTGCAGCATCGGGGTCTCCACCTCGAGGAAGCCGCGCCGCTCCAGCGCGGACCGCACCGCGCGCACGACCGCGACCCGCTGTCGCGCAATCGTCCTGGCCTCGGGTCGCACAATCAGGTCGACGTAACGCTGCCGTACCCGCGACTCCTCACTCATCTCTTTGTGGGCAACCGGAAGCGGCCGGAGCGCCTTGGAGATTATTTGCCAGGAATCGGCAAGCACAGATAGTTCACCGCGCCGGGAACTGATCACTTCGCCGTGGACGAAGACGATGTCGCCGAGATCGACATCCGACTTCCATCGGTCAAGGGAATCCTGCCCCACCTTGGCCAGGCTGATCATCGCCTGCAGCTGGGTGCCGTCGCCTTCTTGCAGGGTGGCGAAGCAGAGCTTGCCGGAGTTGCGGGCGAACACAATGCGGCCCGCGACGCCGACGACGTCGCCAGTCTCGGTGTCGACCGGCAGGTCAGGGTAGGCGGCGCGGATCTCGGCGAGGGTGTGAGTACGCGCAACCTCGACCGGGTACGGTTCGCGGCCCTCGGCGAGGAGTCGCTCGCGCTTGGCCTGACGAATCCGGAACTGCTCTGGGATGTCGGCCTCGATATCGGGCGGATCAGAAGAGGTCACGACGTGCCAGCTTAAATGAACTCATGGTCGAACCCATCAACGCGGCCGCGGTGACGGCTCTGGCGGGCGAGCCGCTGGATTGGCGGTTCAAGGGATTGCCCGGTTCGTGGTGGGGCCGCACGCCTGCAGAGATTTGCGCCGCCGCTGCCAAATTCGTCTACGAGGACGCGCTGGGGCCGGTGTGCGTGCTGCGCGCCGAAGCCCTTTCGCGCAACCTCGCGGTGATGGCCGGCTGGTGTCGTGACCGCGACGTCGAGCTCGCACCCCACGGCAAGACCCACATGGCCCCGCAATTGTTGGCCCGCCAGTTCGAGTCGGGGGCGTCCGCCGTCACCGTCGCCACCATCAGCCAGGCACGCATCTACCGGGCATTCGGGGTGCGCGATTTCATAGTCGCCAACGAGCTGGTGGATGCCGCCGCGCTGCGCTGGGTCGCCGCGGAGCTGGATGGCGATCCCGAGTTCAACCTGATGTGCTGGGTGGATTCGGTCGCGGGCGTGCAGCACATGGCGTCCACGCTCGAAGGGGTGAGCCGCCCCGTCGATGTCTGTGTGGAGATCGGCCTCGCCGGGGGGCGCACCGGCGGGCGCGAAACGTCTGCCGTAGAAGAGGTGGCGCGTGCCGCCGCGGAGTGTCCCGCACTGCGGCTCGTCGGCGTTGCGGGATACGAGGCCGCGCTCGGCCACGACATTTCGCAGGAGGCGCTCACCCGCGTCACCGCGTATCTGTCGCAGCTTCGGTCGGCCGTCGAACGGTTGGCCGACCTGTTCGAGACCGACAGCGTCGTGGTGACGGCGGGCGGCAGTACCTACTTCGACGCGGTTGCCGATGTGCTGACCATCGGTTCGGTCGCGGGTCGGCGGGTGCGCACTATCGTCCGCAGCGGCTGCTATCTCACCCACGACCACGGGCTGTACGCGCGGACGTCGCCGCTCCGCGAAGGACTGCGGCCCGCGTTCGAAGTGTGGGCGCAGGTGATGTCACGACCCGAGCGCAATCTGGCGCTGCTGACGATGGGCCGCCGCGACGTGTCGTTCGACCAGGGCATGCCGGCGCCGCTGGAGCTCTCGGACAGCATCGTCACCAAACTCAACGATCAGCACGCATACCTGATGCTCGGCCAGGAGGACCAGGGCGCCGTCGAGGTGGGCAGGTGGCTGCGGTTCGGGATCTCCCATCCCTGCACCACGTTCGACAAGTGGCAGATGATCCCCGTGCTCGACGAGGACGACCGCGTCGTCGACCTGATCCGCACCTTCTTTTAGCGAGGTTAGCGCGCCTGTTTGAGCCTGCCGCGGTCGCTGTCACGGTTGCGTTCGAACACCAGCCGCAGACCATCGAGGGTCAAATGGCGGTCGTAGTCCCGCACGGTATGCAGGTTCGGAAGCAGCAGAGGGGCCGTGTGTCCGGTCGCGACCACCGCGACGTCGTTGCCGCCGAATCCGTCGATGTCGTCCCGGATCCGCGACACCAGCCCGTCGACAAGGCCTGCGAAGCCGAACACCGCGCCTGCCTGCATGCATTCCACGGTGTTCTTGCCGACGACCGACCGTGGTCGGGTCAGCTCGACACGGCGCAAGGCCGCCGACCGCGCGGCCGCTGCATCGGATGACACCTGCACGCCAGGTGCGATCGCGCCGCCGAGGAACTCACCCTTGGCCGACACGACGTCGACACAGATCGACGACCCGAAGTCGACGACGATCGCGGCCGTCTTGTACTTGTGGAATGCCGCGAGGCAGTTGACGATCCGGTCGGCCCCGACTTCCTTCGGGTTGTCGACCAGCAGTGGTATGCCCGTCCGCACGCCCGGCTCGATCAGAACGTGAGGCACCGACGGCCAGTACTGGTCCAGCATTTCGCGCACCTCGTGCAGCACCGAAGGAACGGTCGACAGCCCGACCGCGCCGGTGAGGCGTTCGGAGTCGTCGCCGATCAAGCCGTCGATGGTCAAGGCCAGCTCGTCAGACGTCACCTCGGCTTCGGTGCGGATCCGCCACTGATGCACCACCTTGCCGTGATCGCCCGATCCCGAAATCAGGCCGACGACCGTGTGGGTATTGCGGACGTCGATTGCTAACAGCACGAGCTCACCGCGGAGATAGCAGATCGGCCGCGTCCGCTGGGACGTGGGCGGGATCATGACCGAGGTCGACGGGCCTGTTGTCGGCGTCGACGAACACGATCCGCGGCTGATACCTGCGGGCCTCGGCATCCTCCATCGTCCCGTAGGCGATCAGGATGACGAGATCTCCAGGATGCACCAGATGCGCTGCCGCACCGTTGATTCCGATCACGCCGCTGCCGCGCTCCCCGGTGATGGCATACGTGACAAGGCGGGCACCGTTGTCGATGTCGACAATGGTGACCTGTTCACCCTCGAGCAGGTCCGCGGCGTCCATCAAGTCAGCGTCGATCGTCACCGATCCGACGTAGTGCAGGTCGGCCTGCGTCACCCTGGCGCGATGGATCTTGGATCTGAGCATTGTTCGTAACATCAATTCCTCCAAGGCAATTCGTGCTCGTCGTACTCGACATTCGGCCCGGGGCCAGACGGCGTTCCGATGTCGATGGCGATGTTGTCCAGTAATCTGGTCCTGCCCAGCCGAGCGGCCACGAGTATGCGGCCAGCCCCTTCGGCAGGGGCGGGCCCCAGCATGGGATCGCGCACCTGCAGGTAGTCGACATCGATGGCCGGGACTTCGTCGAGAACGGCTCGGGCGGCATCCAAAGCGGCCGCAGTTCCCTCTCCTGCCGCATACATTCCGGCCAGCAGGGCGGCCGACAATGCGCCGGCCTGCTCACGTTCGACGTCGCTGAGGTACCGGTTGCGCGACGACATCGCCAGTCCATCGGGTTCGCGCACAATCGGCACGCCGACGATCACGGTGTCGACGTTCAGGTCGTCGACCATCTGACGAATCAGCACGAGCTGCTGATAGTCCTTCTCCCCGAAGAACGCCCTGTCCGGTCCCACGATCTGGAGAAGTTTGAGGACTACGGTCAGCACACCCGCGAAATGTGTTGGCCGCGAGGCGCCTTCCAGGTCAGCACCCAGCGGGCCGGGCTGTACCGAGGTACGCGGTCCGTAAGGATACATCTGTGCCGCGGTCGGGGTGAATGCGATCTCGACCCCCTCTGCGCGCAGCTTGGCAAGGTCGTCGTCGAGCGTCTTCGGATACTTGTCGAGATCTTCGTTCGCGCCGAACTGCAGCGGATTGACGAATATCGACACCACGACGACCGAGCCTGGCACCCGCGCGGCGGCCCGCACGAGGGTCATGTGCCCGTCGTGCAGGGCGCCCATGGTCGGCACGAGCATGACGCGTCGTCCGGTTTGGCGAAGCGCGCGCGTCACGTCGGCTACCTGGCGGGGCGAGCGGTAGACGTTGAGCTCGCCTGCGGCGAATTTCGGTGGCTTTCGAACAGTCACGCCGACCCCGTCTCATCTAGCACGGCGAATACGTCGTCGGGAGCGTGTGCACGCTGCGCGGTACGTAATGAGTTCGACCGATATGCCTGCGCCAGTTCGGGATCCACTTCCGCCAAGGCACGCAGATGGTTGGCGACCGCGTCTGCATCACCGCGTGCGACCGGTCCGGTCAACGCGGCCTGGCCCCTCTGCAGTGCGTTCTCCAGTGCTGCCCGCGCCAGCGGACCGACCACTCGCTCTGCGATGCCGCCTGGGCCGTCGCCGACGAGCTCCTGACCGAGTAGCTCCTGTCCCCATAGGGCGGCCCGCAGCGCCTCGACGGCGTCGAGCACCACGGTCACCACGTGATTGCTGGCGTGCGCGAGCGCCGCGTGATACAGCGGCCGGGCGTCCTCGCGGACCCTGAACGGTTCGCCGCCGATCTCGAGCACCAGCGATTGCGCAACGGCGTAGCCGACGTCATCGGCGGCGGTGATGCCGAAGCAGGTGTCGGGCAATCGGGAGATGTCCTCGTCGGCGCCGGTGAACGTCATCGCCGGGTGTATGGCCAACGGGATGCAGTCCTGTTCGGTCAGCGGGCTCAGCACCGCGATGCCGTTGGCGCCCGAGGTGTGCACGACGATCGTTCCGGGTCGCACCGCATGTGTGGCGGCCAGGCCGGACACCACGGAAGCCAGTTCGGAATCGGGGACGGCGATCAACAGCAGCTCCGCCCGGCCGGCGACCTCGTGCACGGGTAGAACCGCAGTGTCGGGCAGCCGGCGCTCCGCCCGTTGCAGGGAGGCGTGCGATATCGCGCTGCACGCCACCACCACGTGGTCGGCCCGCTCCAGAGCCACGCCGAGCGCGGTGCCGACCCTGCCCGCGGAGATGATTCCGACCGAGAGCCGGGCTGGACGCATAGGTCCGTCGTGGGGACCCCACTCGTGCGTAGGGGACTGCTCCATTGCAGAGGGCCTCGCGAGATCTGTGTTTCGTTCCAGTCCTGCGTTGCGGGTACCGGACGGTCGCAAAGAGACTAACTCACTCCTCACGCCGGCGACGACGGCCGCCGCCCGACGAGCCGACTTCCAGTCGCGCCAACAACTCGGCGACGGAGTGGCCACCGGTCGACTCCGCCTCATCGAGACTGCGGTGACGCGGTGCGGCGTCGTCCGCTGACGCAGCGGGTTGGGGCGGCGCGGGCGGTGGAGCAGCAGGAGGTGCCGCCAGCGTGGGCGGCGGTGGTGCCGGTCGCCCGGGATCGGTGGCGTCGGCAGGCGCGGAATGGCGTCCACGGTGCGCGTCTGCCGGCGGCGTCGACATCGCAGGCTCGGCGGCGCGTCGCCTTCCGACGTATTCGCCTTCGGACCCGTTCTCCTCCGACGACGGCGACCAGTTGCTGCCGGGAGTGCCAGGTGGCAGCCACTCGCCATCGGCAGGCGCGGGCTGCCAGTGGGCCGCCGCGGCCTGCCTGGCGGCTTCCTCGTCGGCGGCGCGCTGTGCGGCCGCGCGCTGCTCGGCGATGGCGAGTTCTTCTGCGGCGCGCTGCTCTGCCGCCCGCTGCTCTGCCGCCCGCTGCTCTGCCGCCCGCTGCTCTGCGGCGCGCTGCTCGGCGGCAGCCCGTATTTCTGCAGCACGTTGCTCCGCCGCACGACGCTCGGCGGCCGCGCGCTGCTCAGCCGCTCGCTGCTCGGCTGCCCGCCGCTCTTCAGCCGCGCGTTGCTCAGCCGCCCGCTCTTCGGCCGCCCTCATCTCTGCGGCCCGCTGCTCGGCAGCGGCGCGCTGCTCGGCTGCCCGTTGTTCGGCCACTGCGCGTTGCTCGGCGGCCGCGCGTTCCTCGGCGGCGCGGTGTTCTGCTGCCCGCTGCTCGGCCGCCCAGGCCAGCCGCTCCTCCGCGGTCGGCTCGGCTTCCGCAGCCCTGCGATGGGCGCCGCCGAACACCGCCGTCGACGACCACTCATGTTCTGGCGCATCGGGTTCGGCGGAGACGTCGATGATCGGGTTCTCTTCGGTCCGAAGATTCGGCCCCTCGTCGGTGTCGATCCTGCTGCTGGTGATCCGGCCGGGACGGGCGGCCCCCTGTTCGGTCTCGATCGCCGGCCGGTGACTCAGGTCGGCGTCGAACAGGTATTCGAGATTGGCCCGCAGCGCGGCGAGCTCGGCGCGCAGCGCGGCCACCTCATCGGCGGCTTGTGCGCGTATCTCGGTCGAGAGCTCGCGGCGCAGCTCGGTCTCGACCGTCAGCTCGTATTCGCGGCGCGCGGAGATCTCACGATCCAGCTGCAGGTCGTAAACCAGCTTGAGGTCGCGAGCCTTGGCCGCGTCGATGTCGCTCTGGCGCCGATAGATGACCGACACGAACGCGGCCACCACCGCGGCCCACAACGCGAGGATCACCGCCAGCTTCAGCAATTCCACACGGCTGGTGAACACCAGTGCCGAACTCGCCACAATTGCGAGTACCAGCAACACCGTTAACAGCAGCCAACCCGGCCTGCGACCGCTGCGCCGCGACCGGGCACCACGGGTCGAGACGGTCATGGGCCGACTGTACCCGTCACAGGTCACTGCGCGTGTCGTGCCTTGCGGCGATTCGCGGTCCGCTATCGTTGTCCAGCTACTCCGCGGCGCCTTCGCCGTTCTCCGGTGGCTCCTGGGGCGACTTGCAGCAATGCTGTAGCCATAGCGCGGCGACCAACAGGGAGAGCGCACTCACCGCCGCAACGACTGCTCCTGCAGTGTCCTCGCCGGCGATCCGCAGCGTGCCCCGCCGCGGCAAAAGGTAGACAAGCACCCCGACCCACCACCCCAGCACCAGCGCGCCGACCCACGCCGACGCCTTGGCGATCATCACCGAGCGGGCGACGGCCAGCGGATGCAGCCAGCCCGGCCCGTCGCCGATCTGACCGTTGTTGATCTTCGACCGCACGTAGAACGCCCAGCCACCCTCGGCGATGGCAACCGCCAACAACGAAAGGCCGGTCCACACCGTGATCGGCGGAAACCATCGATAGAGCACGGTCACCAGCACAAATCCGATGACGGCTGCGATCACCGTCGCGGCCGTCAGATCACGGTTGCGGGTCGGGCCCATCAGGCGAGCACCAGGCCGGTCAGACGCACCCCGTCGCGTTCGGCGGGGTCGAGCCGGGCAACCAGGTTTCCGACGGGTCGGTGCTCGCCTGCCACGGTCAGTTCGGCGTCCGGGTCGACGTCCAGCCACGGAACCAGGACGAAGGCCCGCTGGTGTGCATATGGGTGTGGCAGCGTGAGGTCCTCGTCGCGGAGGATCACCTCGGCTTCACCGTCATGACACGTGACGAGATCGACGTCGAGGGTCCGCGGACCCCAACGCTGATCGCGAACCCGGTCGGCTGCGCTTTCGAAGTCGTGCGCGCGACGCAGCCAGCCGTGGGCGTCGCGTTGCGGGTCGTCGGCGATCAGCACGGCGTTGAGGAACGGGCCCTGCTCGACGCCGCCCCACGCGGCTGTCTCGTAGACCGCAGACACCGCACGCAGAGCCGGTCCGAGCCCGTCGACGACCGACTGCAACCGGGCCAGTCGGTCTCCGAGATTCGACCCGATGGACAGCACCACCCTCAACTCGTACCTCCACGGCCTCCGTGACGGGACCGTCGGGCGACGACGGCGACGTCGGCGAAGTTCAGCGGGATGGGGGCGGCGGGCTTGTGCACCACCACCTCGACGGCGTGCACGCGCTCGTCGGCCATCACATCATCGGCGATCTCGCCGGCCACCGTCTCGATCAGGTTGCGCGCCGGCCCCCCCACGATGTCGGCGGCCCGCTGGGCGAGGGCGCCGTAGTCGAGCGTGTCGGCGAGGTCGTCGGTGGCCGCAGCCTTCGTCAGATCGACCAACACCGTGATGTCGACGACGAAGTCCTGACCGTCCCGACGCTCTTCTGCGAACACGCCGTGGTTGCCGCGAACGATCAAGCCGCGCAATTCGATTCGGTCAGCCATCGCACCCCGGATTCGTCCACGCCTCGATGACCTTCAACGCGTCCACCGATGCCCGCACATCGTGTACCCGCACCCCCCACACACCCTGTTGGGCGGCGATCGCGGAGAGCACGGCGGTAGCGATCTCGCGGCCGTCCGGCGGGCGAGGTTCGCCGTCGACGTCCGCAAGAAGGGCCCCGAGGAAGCGCTTTCTCGACGCCCCGACGAGCACCGGAATGCCGGTGTCGACGAATTGTGGCAGCGCACGCAGCAGCGCCCAATTGTGCTCGCCGGTCTTGGCGAACCCGAGGCCTGGATCGATGATCAGATTGGCCGGATCCACACCCGCCTTCACCGCGGCGTCGGCGGCCCCGAGCAGTTCGGCGCGAACCTCTGCCACCACATCGTCGTATGGCGGCACCTCGTGCGGCCGCTGCGCGCTGACCGAGCGCCAGTGCATAAGCACCCAGGGCACCCCGGCGTCGGCCACCACGCCGGCCATGTTCGCGTCGGCGCGCCCACCGGATACGTCGTTGACGATCTGCGCCCCGTTCTCGAGTGCCGCAGCAGCGACATCCGCGTGCATCGTGTCGATGCTGACGGTAAGTCCAAGGCCTGCAAGCTCTTTGATCACCGGTAGCACGCGGGCAGACTCCACCCTGGCGTCGATGCGGGCAGCGCCGGGGCGCGTCGACTCACCGCCGACATCGATGATCGCCGCGCCGTCGGCCGCAAGCGCCATTCCATGTTCGACAGCGCGGTCACGGTCGAGGAACAGCCCCCCGTCGGAAAAGGAGTCGTCGGTGACGTTGACGACTCCCATGACCCGCACTTGTGTAGAGCTCACGTCCGCAAGATGAGATCCAGCGCCTCGGACCGGGATGCCGCATCGCACTTGAACTGTCCGCGCACGGCAGAGGTCGTTGTCGTGGCCCCTGGCTTGCGCACGCCGCGCATCGACATGCAGAGGTGCTCGGCCTCGATGACGACGATGGCGCCGCGCGGATCCAGCTTGCGCATCAACGCATCCGCGATCTGCGCGGTGAGCCGTTCCTGCACCTGCGGTCGTTTCGCGTACAGGTCGACAAGGCGGGCGATCTTCGACAGCCCCGTCACCCGGCCATCCACACCCGGGATGTAGCCGACGTGGGCCACCCCGTGGAATGCCACCAGGTGGTGTTCGCAGGTGGAGTAGAGCGGGATCTGCTTCACCAACACCAATTCGTCATGCTGCTCGTCGAACGTGGTGTTCAGCACCGTATCCGGATCGGTGTACAGCCCGGCGAACATCTCCCGGTAGGCGCGGGCAACACGGGCCGGAGTCTCCTCCAAACCGTGCCGATCGGGGTCTTCGCCGACGGCGATGAGCAGTTCGCGGATCGCCGCCTCGGCGCGCGGTTGGTCGAACTCCCGGGTGGAGAAGGTCATCGCAGAGTTGTTGTGCGGCCGCGTCATCGGAGCCTCCGTTGAGTATCAGCCATTGGCCGGCGGGTTAGGCCGGTTGGATTCCTGGCCCGCGTCCTCGTTGTCGGGCGGGGGCGCTCCGGTCGGGCCGCCGTGCGGCGGTTGGTGTGGGCCGGGATAGGGATAGTGCTGATAGGGCGGATAGTGCGGCGGAGCCGCACCGGCGGCGACATTGGGCGGCTGCCAGCCACTCGGCGGTGGCGGGGGCGGCTGATACCACTGACCTTGCGGCGGGTACTGGCCCGGCGGCGGAGGCTGCGGCGGCCAGCCTGGCGCGTGCCATCCGGCGGGTGCGCCGTAGTCGGGCTGCGTTGGGCCGTTCGGACTTCCGTTGCTGCCGGCGCCATTGGAGCCGTTGGCCTGGGATGCTTCGGCGGCGGCGGCCGACGCCTTGGCGATCGCGGCCTTGAACGCGGGCTCGGGTACCGGCTTCGGCCACGGTTCGCCTCGTTCGATCGCGAGTTCGCCCGGGGTCTTGATCGGCGGCTTGTCGGACGGGATGCGTCCGCCGAAGTCGTCGAACATGGTCAGCCGCGGGCGCTTCTTCACGTCACCGAAGATCGCCTGCAGTTCGGCGCGGTGCAGCGTCTCCTTCTCGAGCAGTTCGCCGGCCAACGTGTCGAGCACGTCGCGGTACTCGGTGAGGATCTCCCATGCCTCGGTGTGTGCGGCCTCGATGAGCTTGCGCACCTCGTCGTCGATGATCTGCGCGACCTCGTGGCTGTAGTCCGCCTGCGTACCCATCGTGCGGCCAAGGAACGGGTCGCCGTGCTCGGTGCCGTACCGGACCGCACCCAGCTTGCTGCTCATGCCGTACTCGGTGACCATCGCGCGGGCGATCTTGGTGGCCTGCTCGATGTCCGACACGGCGCCGGTGGTCGGCTCGCGGAACACCAACTCCTCTGCGGCGCGTCCGCCCATCGCGAACACCAGCCGCGCGATCATCTCCGAGCGGGTCATCAGGCCCTTGTCGTCCTCGGGCACCGACATCGCGTGCCCGCCGGTGCGACCGCGCGCCAAGATGGTCACCTTGTAGATCGGGTCGATGTCGGGCATCGCCCACGCGGCGAGCGTGTGCCCACCTTCGTGGTAGGCGGTGATCTTCTTCTCGTGCTCGCTGATGATGCGGCTCTTCCTCCGCGGACCGCCGACGACGCGGTCGACGGCCTCCTCGAGCGCGGCGCCGCTGATGACGGTGCCGTTCTCGCGGGCGGTCAGCAGCGCAGCTTCGTTGATCACGTTGGCCAGGTCGGCGCCGGACATGCCGACGGTGCGCTTGGCCAGCCCGTCGAGGTCGGCGTCGGGTGCGATCGGCTTGCCCTGCGAGTGCACCTTGAACACCGCGCGCCGGCCGGCCAGATCAGGATTGGACACCGGGATCTGTCGGTCGAAGCGGCCGGGCCGCAGCAGCGCGGGGTCGAGAATGTCGGGCCGGTTGGTGGCCGCGATCAGGATGACGCCCTGGCGCTCGCCGAATCCGTCCATCTCCACGAGCAGCTGGTTGAGCGTCTGCTCGCGTTCGTCGTGCCCGCCGCCGAGCCCGGCGCCACGCTGGCGGCCGACCGCGTCGATCTCGTCGACGAAGATGATGCATGGGCTGTTCTGCTTGGCCTGCTCGAAGAGGTCACGGACGCGGGACGCGCCGACGCCGACGAACATCTCGACGAAGTCGGAGCCCGAAATCGTGAAGAACGGCACGCCTGCCTCGCCTGCGACGGCTCGGGCCAGCAGTGTCTTGCCGGTGCCGGGCGGGCCGTAGAGCAGCACGCCCTTGGGGATCTTGGCGCCGAGCGCCTGGTAGCGCGTCGGGTTCTGCAGGAAGTCCTTGATCTCGTAGAGCTCTTCGACCGCCTCGTCGACGCCCGCCACATCGGCGAACGTGGTCTTCGGCATGTCCTTGGACAGCTGCTTGGCCCGCGACTTGCCGAACCCGAAGCCCATTCGGCCGCCGCTCTGCATGCGGGAGAACATCACGAACAGGCCGACGAGCAGAAGCAGCGGCAGGAGATAGATCAGCAGCGACCCGAGGATGCTGCCCTGGTTCACCACCGTGTTGACCTTGGCGTTCTTGGCGCTCAGCGCGTTGAACAGGTCTACCCCGAAACCAGTCGGGTATTTGGTGATGATCTTGTCGCTGTCTTCTGTGTCGCCGTTGCCGCTCTTCAGGTCGAGGCGCACCTGCTGCTCGCGGTCGTCGATCTGGGCGCTCTTGACGTTGTCGCTGTTGATCTGGGCCATCGCCACCGAGGTGTCGACGGGTTTGTATCCGCGAGTGTTGTCACTGAAGTAGAAGAACGACCAGCCCAGCAACAACACCACCGCGATGACGGTGAGCGTGCGGATTACATTTTTCCGGTTCATTGAGCATCGGCCCTGCAGGGCCACGTCCTTCCAATACGTGCAGCTGGAAATGTCAAGGCTACCGCTAGACCAACGCGCGGCGGTTCCCGACGGTGCTCCGACGCCCGGCGCGCTTCCGCGGCGCCCCGGCCTGTGCTTGGCTGAATTCGTGCTCACCTCCACCGAGCGGTTCGTCGAGACCAACGGCGTGCGACTGCGGGTGATCGAGGCGGGCGAACGCGGAGCCCCGGTGATCGTGCTGGCCCACGGCTTCCCCGAACTGGCCTACTCCTGGCGGCACCAGATCCCAGTGCTGGCCGACGCCGGCTACCACGTGCTCGCGCCCGACCAGCGCGGCTACGGAGGCTCAAGCAGGCCCGACGCCGTCGAGGACTACGACATCCACGCACTGACCGGCGACCTCGTCGGACTGCTGGCCGACGTCGGTGCCGAGCAGGCGATATTCGTCGGCCACGACTGGGGCGCGTTGGTGGTGTGGCAGGCCGCGCTGCTGCATCCGCAGCGGGTCCGTGCCGTCGCGGGCCTGTCCGTGCCGCCCATCCCCCGGGCCAGGTCGCGGCCCACCGAACGCTGGCGGCAGAAGTTCGGCGACGACTTCTATATGTTGCGCTTCCAGGAGCCCGGCCTCGCCGACGCCGAGATGGCTGCCGACGTCGCCACGACCATGCGCGGAATGTTCGCCGGGCTGGGCGCCGGGGACGCGCCTCTGCCCGACTGGATCAGTGCCGACGAGTTCGACTACTACGTGAGCGAGTTCAGCAGGACCGGATTCACCGGTGGGCTGAACTGGTATCGCAACTACGACCGCAACTGGGAGTCGACGCCACAACTCGCCTGCGCGCAGATCGCCGTGCCCGCGCTGTTCGTCGGCGGCACTGCCGACCCGATCGGCCCGACGATGAACCCCGCACACGCACGCGAGGTTGCTGCGGGGCCGTACACCGAACAATGGGTCGAGGGCGCCGGGCATTGGGTGCAGCAGGAGCGCCCCGACGAGGTCAACCGAATCCTGCTGGGGTTCATACGCGATTGCGAGGAGCAGTAGTGCGCGCCGCGGTGCTGCGCGCCGGTCGGATGGTGCTGCGCGATGACGTCGCCGAGCCGGCGCCCCAGACCGGCCAGGTGCTCGTCGGCGTGAAGGCATGCGGAATCTGCGGCTCGGATCTGCACTTCGCCAGCCACGGCGACCAGATGGTCAGGCTGACCCGCGAGATGAAGGGTATGCCGTTCGAGGGCGGGCTTCCTGTCGACCTGGCCGAGGACGTGTTCATGGGCCACGAGTTCAGCGCGGAGGTGCTCGAAGCGGGACCCGACACCGATGCGCCACCTCCCGGAACAGTGGTGACATCGCTTCCAGTCCTGTTGTCCCCGAAGGGTTTCGAGCCGATTCTGTCCAGCAACACCACGATCGGCGGATATGCGGAACGGATGCTGCTTTCGGCGCCGCTGCTGTTGAAGATCCCCAACAGCCTCGACCCGCGTCTTGCGTCGCTCACCGAGCCGATGGCGGTCGGCCTGCACGCGGTGAACAAGTCGTCGATCCAGCCTGGCGACGTGGCCCTGGTGATCGGGTCCGGCCCCATCGGCCTCGCGATCGTCGCCGCGCTGCGCCATCGGGGCGTGGAACACATTGTGGCTGCTGACTATTCGGAGAAGCGGCGCGAACTGGCGAAGACTATGGGCGCACACCAGGTCGTGGATCCCGCACAAGGGTCGCCGTTCGACGCGGCCAAACCAGCGGTGGTCTTCGAAGCCGTCGGCGTGCCTGGAATCGTGAACGACGTGTTGCGGCGGGCGCCGATGGGCACGCGGTTGGTGGTCGCGGGGGTCTGCATGGAATCCGACCCGATCCTGCCGCTGTTCGGCATCGCCAAAGAAATCAACGTGCAGTTCGTCAGCACCTACACCGCAGAAGAGTTCTCCGAGTCTCTGCGGGCGATCGCCGACGGCGAAATCGACGTCGCACCGATGGTCACCGGCGAGGTCGGACTCGACGGTGTCGGCGCCGCATTCGACGACCTCGCCAACCCCGACGCGCACTGCAAAATCCTGGTAACTCCCTGAGCCTTCCTGGAATTCCGCTGTGTACCCGGCCTCACAGGCGTGCAACGGAATCCAGTAGCGGGGCGCCGCGTTCCGTCATTTAGACCTGCATGCGAAAGGCTAGATGATGACCGACCAGACAACGAGAATCGCCGACCTCTACGCCGACGACCCGCAGTTTCGAGATGCCCGGCCGCTACCAGAAGTCATCGAAGCGGCAAGCAGGCCCGATCTTCGGCTGGCAGAAATACTCCAGACCCTCTTCGACGGTTATGCCGACCGCCCCGCCCTCGGCCAGCGCGCGCGGGAGCTGGTGACCGACGACACGACCGGCCGAACCACCACACGCCTGCTGCCGCGTTTCGAAACGGTGAGCTATCGCGAGGTGTGGGACCGGGTCAGCGCGATCGCGACCGCGTTGCACAACGATCCCGCCGCCCCGGTTTACCCGGGCGACTTCGTCGCCACTATCGGCTTCGCGAGCCCCGACTACTTCTCCATCGATATGGCGTGCGCGTACCTCGGCCTGGTGTCGGTGCCCCTTCAGCACAACGCGCCGGTCTCCCAGCTTCGGCCGATCATCGTCGAGACCGAGCCCACGGTGCTCGCGGCCGGAGTCCGGTATCTGGAGCTGGCCGTCGAATCGGCGCTGGACAGCACATCGCTGCGGCACCTGCTGGTATTCGACTTCGACCCAGCCGTCGACGACCATCGGGAGATCATCGAGCGGGCCCGGACCCGGCTACGGGATGCGGACAAACCTGTCGTCGTGGACATGCTGGCCGATGTGATCGAGCGCGGGCGTCGGCTTCCCAGAACGCCCGCCGACACTGGCCAGAGCGACGACCGACTCTCGATCATCATGTACACGTCGGGCAGCACTGGCGCTCCGAAGGGCGCCATGCTGACCGAGCGCACCGTCGGCAAGCTGTGGACCTCGAACTTCACCGAGCGCAGCGGCGGAGCGGTGCTGAACGTCAACTTCATGCCGCTTAACCACATTGGCGGCCGGCTGCCCATCCTGACCGCATTTCTGGCTGGCGGAACCAGCTATTTCGTCCCCGAGTCCGATCTGTCGACGTTGTTCGAGGATTGGGCGCTCGTGCGTCCGACCGACCTGCCGCTTGTGCCGCGGGTGGTCGACATGCTCTTCCAGCGGTACCGCAGCGCAGTCGACCGCATCGCAGCGCAAGGCCTCGCCGACCATGACGCCGAAGCTGCCGCCGCCGTCGAGATGCGGGAAACTGTTCTCGGCGGACGGGTCATCGGAGGCTTCGTGTCAACCGCGCCACTGGCCGCTGAGATGAAAACGTTCATCGACACCGTCGTCGACGTGCACATCGCCGATGGTTACGGCACGACCGAAGTCGGCGCGCTCACCAGAGACGGCGTGGTGATGCGCCCGCCGGTCATCGACTACAAGCTCGTCGACGTCCCCGAACTCGGCTACTTCCGCACCGACAAGCCTTATCCGCGAGGTGAATTGCTCGTCAAGACACAGACGATGATGCCCGGGTACTACAAGCGGCCCGACGTCACGGCCGAGGTGTTCGACCCCGACGGGTACTACCGGACCGGCGATGTGATGGCCGAGATCGCACCGGACCACCTCGCCTATGTCGACCGAAGCAAGAACGTGCTCAAGCTGTCCCAGGGCGAGTTCGTCGCCGTCGCGAATCTGGAAGCGATCTTCGCAGGCGCTCCACTGGTGCGTCAGATCTTCGTCTACGGCAACAGCGAGCGGGCGAACCTGCTCGCCGTGATCGTGCCGACGCCCGAAGCGCTGGAGCGGTTCGCAGCGGACACCGGCGCACTCAAGGCGGCACTGACCGACTCGCTGCGGGAGACGGCGCGCGCCGCAGAGCTGCAGTCCTATGAGGTGCCTGCCGACTTCCTGATCGAGACCCAACCGTTCTCCGCCGCCAACGGGCTGCTGTCCGGCGTGGGAAAGATTCTGCGCCCCAGGCTCAAAGACCATTACGGTGAGCGGCTCGAGCAGCTCTACGGCGAGCTGGCCGCGGCCCGTGTCGACGAGTTACGTGCACTACGCGAGAACGCGGGGAACTGCCCGGTGATCGACAGCGTCGTGCGGGCCGCCCAGACGGTACTGGGGTCCAGTGACGTCGAGGTCCAACCAGAGGACCACTTCACCGACCTCGGTGGCGACTCGCTATCGGCACTGACGTTCGCCAACCTGCTGCGGGACATCCTCGAAGTCGACGTACCCGTCAGCGTCATCGTCGGTCCGACCAGTAACCTTCGACAGCTCGCCGACTACATCGAGGCCGAACGCGAATTCGGCTCGAAGCGACCGACATTCGCGAGCGTGCACGGGCGGGGAGCCACGTCGGTGCGCGCGGACGAACTCACGCTGGACAAGTTCATCGACGCGGAGACGCTGGCGGCAGCCCCGACCACCGCCTACGTGACCGGCGAACCCAGAACCGTTCTGCTGACAGGCGCCAACGGCTGGCTGGGACGCTTCCTTGCACTCGAGCTGCTCGAGCGGGCCGCGCAGACCGGCGGCACCGTGATCACCGTCGTGCGTGGGCACGACGAGGCAGCCGCCCGCGCACGGCTCGATGCCGCCTTTGACAGCGGCGACCCGGATCTTCTCGAGCGGTACCGTCGCCTGGCCGCCGATCACCTCGAGGTCATCGCGGGCGATATCGGCGAGCCGAAACTAGGCCTGGACGTTGCGACGTGGGATCGCCTGGCACACAACGTCGATCAAATTGTTCATCCGGCGGCACTTGTCAACCACGTGCTGCCCTACAGCGAAGAGTTCGGCCCCAACGTGGTGGGCACGGCCGAGGTGATCCGGCTGGCGATCACCGCGCAGATCAAGCCGGTCACGTATCTGTCGACCGTTGCGGTCGCGATGTCGGTCGCGGCCAGCGACTTCGTCGAGGACGGCGACATCCGCGAGGTCAGCCCGGTGCGCCCCGTGGACAGCTCGTATGCGAACGGGTACGCGAACAGCAAGTGGGCGGGCGAGGTGCTCTTGCGGGAGGCGCATGACCTGTGCGGCCTTCCGGTCGCGGTGTTCCGCTCCGACATGATCCTCGCCCACACGAGATACGCCGGACAGCTCAATGTGCCGGACGCCTTCACGCGGCTTTTGCAGAGCGTTCTGGTGACCGGCATCGCACCGGGCTCGTTCTACGAGCGCGACGCCGGCGGGCGGCCGCAGCGGGCCCATTACGACGGCCTGCCGGTCGACTTCGTGGCGGAGTCGATCGTCGCGCTGGCCGCGAAGACGACGGACGGTTACCGCTCGTTCGATGTGATGAACCCGTATGACGACGGCGTCTCGCTGGACACGTACGTCGACTGGCTCATCGAAGCCGGCCATCCGATCGCCCGCATCGACGACCACGACGACTGGTTCCACCGGTTCGAAACGGCGTTGACCGCGCTGCCCGAGGCCAAGCGGCGACACAGTGTGCTGCCGCTGCTGGACGCGTACCGCAAGCCGGAGCGGCCGGTCCTCGGCGCCATCGCACCGGCTGACGGATTCCACGCCGCCGTGCGTGCGGCCGGGGTGGGCGCCGACGGGGACATCCCCCACATCACGCAGTCACTGATCGCCAAGTACGCGACCGACCTGGAACGCCTTGGCTTGGTCTGACGCAACGGTGTTCTAGGCTGCCAGGCATGCCGATCGCAGCGAGAGCGAAACTTGCGACCCGATTGATCGTCCTCGCCGCGACAGTGATCGCCGTCGCCGGCCTCTCGGGGTGCGACGCACAGTCGAAGTCGGGGCCGTCGATAATTCCCACGGCCGACGCCGACACCCGTCAGGTCACCGTCGTCGGTACGGGCGAGGTGCAGGGCAGGCCCGACACGTTGACGGTGAACGCCTCGGTCGAGTTCACCACGCCGGACGCCACCGCGGCGATGAATCAGGCCAGCGCCCGTCAGCAGGCCGTCATCGACGCGCTGGTCGGCTCGGGCATCGACAAGGCGGACATCAGCACGACGAACGTCACCCTGCAGCCGCAGTTCGGCGGCGGCGACACCCCGACGATCATCGCGTATCAGGCGAACAACTCGATCAACGTGAAGATCCGCAGGCTGGACTCCGCGTCGCAGACGTTGGGTCTGATCGGCACCACGGGCGGCGACGCCACCCGCATCAACTCGGTCAGCTACTCGATCGAGGACGATTCCCAGCTCGTCAAGGATGCCCGCACGCGCGCCTTCGACGACGCAAAGGACCGCGCCGAGCAGTACGCCCTGTTGGCCGGACTGACTCTGGGCAAGGTCATTTCGATATCCGAGTCGGCGGGTACGACGCCGCCGATCCCGCCGCCGACGCCGATGCCTCGAGCGGCGATGGAGGCCGTGCCGCTGGAGCCGGGCCAGCAGAGCGTCACCTTCTCGGTGACGGTGATCTGGGAACTGACCTAGTCCGCTGGGGCGATGTCGACGGGGATGCCGTTGAGCACCGCCGTGCCGGACATCGGGTCGAGCATATTTCCGTCGTTGAGCTGGTTGACGTTGACGCCGGGCGCGGCCGACGCGACACCCAGCCGCATGCCTGCTCGGTCGTGGCCCCATCCGTGCGGCAGCGAGACCACTCCACGCCGGATCCCCGGCATCGGTTCGATCGGCGCCAGCACCTCGCCGCCTGGGCCCTTGACCTTCGCGGTGTCGGCCAATCCGAGTTCGGCGATGTCGTCTGGATGCATCTGCAGCGTGCATCGGTTGGTGCCGCCGGCCAGCGCGGGCACGTTGTGCATCCAGCTGTTGTTGGACCGCAGGTGGCGTCGGCCGATCAGAACGAACCTGTCGGCGTCTCTTCCGAGCGACTCGCGAAGCCGCGTCGCATCGGCGATCAGCGGCTCGGGTGCGAGTTCGATTCGGCCGCTGGGTGTTCGGAGTATTTCCGGCAGCCGAGGCTGCAGCGGGCCGAGGTCGATGCCGTGCGGTGCGGCTTTGAGCCGTTCGAGGGTGAGGCCGTCGGGCCGTGCGCCGAAGGCATCGCCGTACGGTCCGAGCCGGAGCATCATGTCGAGGCGGCGTTCGTAGCCGGGGCCTGCCACCAGCATCGCGGTCAGCTCGTCGACCGGGCGGGCCGCCACCGGCGAGTTGGCGTCGGCGGTCTCCTTGGCCAACGTCGTCGCGATGACCTGGTCGTCGACCAGCGAAGGGTCACCGTCGACGCCGATGCCGTAGATGATCAACGCGATGCGCGAAAGGATCTCCGCCTCGTCGGGCCGGCCGTCGAGCGGTAGCGCAGGCGGCGAATAGCGAACGTTGTTGTGTATTGCGAGGTTGTTCAGCGCGAAATCGAAATGGGGACTCTGCGACGGCGGCGGCGGCGGCAGGATCACGTCCGCGTGCCGCGTGGTCTCGTTGAGGTAGGGGTCGATAGAGATCATGAACTTGACGCCGTCGAGCGCCTTGTCGAGCCGGTCCCCGTCGGGTGCGGAAAGAACGGGGTTCCCCGCGATGGTGATCATCGCCTTGATCTGCCCTTCGCCGGGGGTGTCGATCTCCTCGGCCAGTGCGGCAGCGGGTATTTCGGACAGTGCCTCGGGATAACCCGACACTCGGCTGTGCCAGCGGCCGGTCTTGAAGCCCCGTCCCGCTTTCGGCGGGCGTGGTGCAGGCACCGCGGGTCCAAGCGGGAACATGACCCCGCCGGGTCTGTCGAGGTTTCCGGTCAGGATGTTGATGACGTCGACCAACCAGCTGCCGAGCGTGCCGAATTCGACTGTCGAAGTGCCGATTCGGCCATACACGGCAGCCGTCGGTGCGGCGGCCAGCTCGCGGGCGAGCGCCCGGATGTCGTCGGCGGGCACACCGCAGTGGTCACTGACGTCCTCCGGGGAGAACCCGCCCGCCAGGCTACGGATGTCGTCGAGGCCGTTGACATACTCTGCGATGCCGCCGAGATCCGTTGCGACAAGGCCCTCTTCGAACAGCACATGTACAACAGCGAACAGGAGGGCACCGTCGGTCCCTGGCCGAGGAGCGATGTGCCGGTCGGCCAATTCGGCGGTGCGGGTGCGGGCCGGATCTATCACGGTCAGCCTGCCGCCGCGCTTGCGCAGGGCCCGCAGCTTGCCGGGAAAATCGGCTGCGGTGGCCAGACTTCCGTTGGACACAAGGGGATTCGCGCCGATGACCACCAGATAGTCGGTGCGGTCCAGGTCGGGCACCGTGAACGCGATCGGGCTGCCGAACATATGGCCCAGCGCAACGTGTTTGGGCATCTGGTCCAGGGTGCTGGCGGAGAACGCCTGTCGGGTGCCGAGCCCGCGAATGATCAGCGGCGGGTACAGGCTGCCCGCGACCGTGTGAGCGTTGGGGTTGCCCAGATAAACGCCGACGGACGCCCCGCCGTGCTCCCCGATGACCTGACCAAGCCGGTCCGCGACGACGGCGAACGCCTCATCCCACGTCGCCTCGGTCAGCACGCCGTCGCGCCGCACCATCGGCCGGGACAGCCGGTCGGGATCGTTGTCGAGTTCGGCGAAGCTCGCCCCCTTCGGGCAGATGAACCCGGCACTGAAGATGTCCTCGCGGTCGCCGCGCGCCCCGGTCACCCGGCCGTCCTCGATCGTCAGCGTCAGGCCACAGGTGGCCTCGCAGAACGGGCAGATGCGCAGCGCTGTCGCGGTCATGTCGCTAGTACTCCTCGTACACCTTCGGGTCGAGCGTGCCGATGTAGGGCAGGTCGCGGTAGCGCTCGGCGTAGTCCAGCCCGTAGCCGACGACGAACTCGTTGGGGATGTCGAAGCCGACGTAGGTGATGTCGACGTCGTCGCGCACCGCGTCGGGCTTGCGCATCAGCGTGCACACCCGCAGGGACCGCGGATGCCGGGTCGCGAGGTTACGCAGCAGCCACGACAGCGTCAGGCCCGAGTCGACGATGTCCTCGACGATCAGCACGTCGCGATCGTTGATGTCGCGGTCGAGGTCCTTGAGGATTCGCACCACCCCCGACGACGACGTCGACGAGCCGTAGGAGCTGACCGCCATGAACTCCAGCTGCGTCGGCACCGGAATCGCGCGGGCCAGGTCGGTGACGAAGAAGACGGCGCCCTTGAGCACCGTGACCAGCAGCAGGTCCTGGCCGTTGGCGGCGATGGTGTCGCGGTATTCGGCGCCCAACTGCGCACCCAACTCGGCGACCCGTGTCTGGATCTGATCCTCGGAGAGCAACATCGACTTGATGTCGCCCGGGTACAGCTCCTCTGATGGCACGTCCACAGAGTGCCATGTGTGACCGCCCCCGACCAACGTGAGCTCGTCCTAACCGCGATGGACGGGTTCGCGGTACATGGTCAGCTTGCCGTTGCGGCGCCCGGCGAACAGCCGTTCGCTACGCAGCGGGGAGCCGACCGCCACCCCGCCTTGGCCGCGCCAATCGGTGACCAGCGTGTCGACGCCGCGAATCTGTTTGTCGGTCAGATCGCTGGCGCCGCCGGCAAGCAGCCAGCCGCGGATCACCCTGCGCCTGACGGCCTCCGGAAGGACCGTCAGCTGTGCCGTATCGAGGCCGTCGCCCGAGGCTGCGGCGGCCAGCGCGCACTGCGCCAGCTCGTCGAGCGTCTCGGTGTCCTCGCGCAGCGCGGTCGCGGTGCGGGCAAGTGCCTCGGCCACGCCGCCGCCGAGTACATCCTCGAGCAGGGGCAGCACCTCTGCGCGCAGCCGGGTGCGGGTGTAGCGGCGATCGGAGTTGTGCGGGTCGTGCCACGGCTGGATGCCCAGCTCGTCACACGCCTGGTGGGTGACGGCGCGCCGGACACCCAGCAGCGGGCGACACCACGGGGGATCGTAGGGTCGCATCCCCGCGATCGAGCGGGCGCCCGATCCGCGGCCCAGGCCAAGCAGCACGGTCTCGGCCTGGTCGTCGAGCGTGTGTCCGAGCAGCACCGGGGCGCCTGCGCGTGCCGCGTCCAGCGCACGGTAGCGAGCCGTTCTGGCGGCGGCCTCTGGTCCGCCCGTCGTGCCGACGTCGACGCAAAGGATCTGCGCATCAACGCATCCCAACGCCATGGCCTGCTCTTTGGCGGTGGCCGCGACGCGGGCAGAATCCTGCTGCAGTCGGTGGTCGACGATCAGCGCGGTCGTCGGCTTCACATCGGCGGCGACGGCCGTCAGCGCCAGTGAGTCCGGCCCACCCGATAACGCGACGCACCACCGGTTGTCCGCGGCGATGTGACCGCGGCCGTACGCCGACACCGCGGCGCGCAACGTGCCTACAGCACCCTGTCGATCCATCGCTGCGGCTCTTCGATTTCGGTTGGCAGCGGCAGTGTTTCGGGCCCCGACCAGATGGTGTTGAACCGGGTCATCCCGACCCGGTCGACGACGTGGTCGACGAACGCCTTGCCGCGGGTGTACTGCTCCATCTTCGCGTCGACACCGAGGAGCGCTCGCAGCAGCCGTTGCAGCGGGGGCTGCTTACGGCTGCGCCGCTCGTTGAACCGGCGCCGAATGGTCACCACCGACGGCACCACGGCGGGCCCGACCGCGTCCATCACATGGTCGGCGTGGCCCTCAAGCAGCGTGCCGAGAACCAGCAGCTTGTCGAGCGCCTGCTGTTGCGGCTCGGACTGAACGGCGCGTAGTACTCCAAGCACCCCGGTCGAATTCGGTTCGGCGGGAATACCTTCGCGGCGGTCGCGGACGAAGCCGGCCAGCCGCCCGATCACCTCGGTGACGTCCTCACCGGTTTCCTGCGTCAGCACCGCGAGCGCACCGGACATGTGTTCGGACAGCCATGGGTTGGCGCGGAACTGCACTCGGTGGGTGACCTCGTGCAGGCACACCCAGAGCCGGAAGTCGGCGGGTGGCACCCGTAGCTGGCGCTCCACCGCGATCACGTTGGGATACACCAGGAGCAGCTCGCCGCCGTTGTCCCCGAACGGGTCGTACTGGCCAAGGATGGCCGACGAGATGAAGGCGAGCACCGCACCCGTCTGTGCACCGGTGATGCGACCGGTGATGGGGTGCGGCCTGTCGTCGTTCTCGCTGCCGCCCGTCATCACCCGCATCGATTTTGAGGCCGCCCCGATCCATTCGGCACGATCGACGATGCGGGCGTCGGCCACCTCGCCGCCTTCGTTCAGCCCGGTCACTTCACGCACCGGCATCTCGGCGCGCAGCGCGGCGCTGGACAGCTGCTCGATCACCTGGCGGCGGGTGTAGTCGGTGGCCGCAGGGCCCGGCCTGGCCAGCTTGGCACCCACCGTGGCGGCGAATCCCCAGTCGACGGTGCGGCCGACGGTGACCTTGGGGGTGGAGTCGCTCATGTGCTGCACCCGCACGACCTCAGGGTCGCGGCGAACGCATCGATGGCGGTGCGTCCCGACGGACCGGCGTTGTTGGAGATGAACGCGAAGCTCAGCACGCGACCGCTGGCGTCGGTGACGATGCCGACAAGAGAGTTGGTGCCGGTCAACGATCCGGTCTTGGCGCGCAGCCAGCCGGCCGACGCGCGACCGGCGTCCGTGTCGAGGAACCGGTTCGACAATGTGCCGCTGCCGCCTGCGATGGGCAGCAGGTCCACTAGCGGCCGCAGCTTGGGCTGGTCGGGTCCCGCGGCGGCGTTGACGGTCTCATCGAGCGTCTCCGCGGTGAGCCGGTCGTCGACGGACAGGCCGCTGCAATCCATCAGGCGCGACCCGCTGGTGTCGATGTCCGCGGAGTCCAACTCGCCGAGCACCGCGCGAACCGAACCTTCGAAGCTTTGCGGCTTGCCTTGCGCGGCAGCGACTTCCCGGCCGATCGATTCGGCCATCACGTTGTCGGAGTTGTTCATCATCTCGCGCAGCCGCTCGATCAGCGGCGGTGACTGCACCGAAGCGATCTCGTCGCCGTCGGACCCCGATGGCAGCACGGTGACGGTGGCCGGGTCGACACGCAGCGCGACGGCCAGCGCGCGACCCGCGTCGAGCGCGGGTGTCTTCGATCGGGTCGAGTCAACGCTGACCGGCTGGGTGCGGCCGCCGTCGAGCATCACCGCCTCCATCGGCGCGATGTCGCCGCCGTCGATGTCGAGCGGATCCCAGCCGGGCGCCATCGTCGGACCGCTGAATGCGCTGACGTCGACGGCCACCGCGGTCACCTTGGTGCCGCTGCGCATCACCTGATCGGCCAGGTCGCTGACCCGTGCCGCGTCGCGGTACCAGGTGTCCTGGCCCTTGGGCGCGGCCGACAGCGTCGGGTCGCCGCCGCCCTTGAGCACGACGAGGCCGGGTCGCCGGTTAGATGCCAACACCTTCGTGGTGAGCCGCGCGTCGCGGTCCAGTGCGTGCAGTGCCGCGGCGGTGGTCAACACCTTGGTCACCGAGGCAGGCTGCATGGGCACGTCTGCGCCCTGTGTCCACAACTGTTCGCCCGTCGCGGCGTCGGTGATCCTGCCGGTGAACGCGCCGAGGTTCGGATCGGCCAGCGTCAGCGCCAGCGTCGCGGCCAGCTTGTCGGGGACGGGCTTGTCGGCGGAGTCGGACACGGGTTTGATCCCAGGGTTGGCCGTCGCGGGCGCGGGCGCAGCCGGGATCGCGCTGGCGTCGCTGGCCTGTCCACCCCGCAGCAGCGCCGCGACCACCACCACCGCGGCAACCACGAGCACCACGGCCACGCCGATCACGACATGGGTGGACCGTCGCCACTGGGTGGGACGCATCGTTCTCCTGACTCTCCGGCCTGCAAAGGAAGGGTATCGGCTGCCGGGATGTGCCAGGTCAGCCGCGGCAGGTGCCGAGAACGGTAGGCGCCTCTATTAGGGTGACGTCGTCCCTAACGGCAAAGCACGGAGGAGCGCGACGGTGGAGTTCGACGTAGTCATCGAGATTCCGAAGGGCTCGCGCAACAAATACGAGGTCGACCATGACTCCGGCCGGGTCAAGCTCGACCGCTACCTCTACACAGCCTTCGGCTACCCGGCCGACTACGGCTTCATCGAGAACACCCTCGGCGAAGACGGCGACCCGCTCGATGCGCTCGTGCTGCTGCCCGAGTCGGTGTTTCCCGGCTGCATCGTCGAGGCGCGGCCGGTGGCGATGTTCCAGATGACCGACGAGGCGGGCGGCGACGACAAGGTGCTGTGCGTGCCTGCCGGTGACGGGCGGTGGGAGCACATCCAGGACGTGGGCGACGTGCCGACGTTCGAGCTGGAGGCGATCAAGCACTTCTTCGTCCACTACAAGGACCTGGAACCGGGCAAATATGTGAAGGCCGCCGACTGGGCGGGTCGGGCGGAAGCCGAGGCCGAGGTCAACCGGTCGATCGAGAGGTTCAAGACGCAGGGTCACTGACCGGGGTTGCCCAGGAGTTTTCTTCGCTGTAACACGGCGTAACGTCCGCGTGCCCTGCTGCTCGCATGATGACACCTGTGTTGATGCATCAGGGCGTTGGGTTGGACGTGTTCAACCACATGCCGATGCGTCGAGCCGTGCACGCGGTCTATGAATGTTGCTACAGCGTGCCGCTGGCCGCCGAGCTCGCCCGCGGACGCCCGTATGCGGACCACGATTCGCTGTTCCGGCAGGCCGACCGGTCGCTGTTCGGGCTCGCAGAGGAGTCCATCGACTCGATCCTGCAGGCCTACCCCGACGTCGGCCGCAGGCCCGGCAGCGAGAAGTCCGCGGCCGA
The DNA here is from genome assembly GCF_003719305.1 of Mycolicibacterium stellerae. Lineage (GTDB taxonomy): Bacteria > Actinomycetota > Actinomycetes > Mycobacteriales > Mycobacteriaceae > Mycobacterium > Mycobacterium stellerae. The sequence continues at coordinate 17,738 of NZ_RARC01000039.1, read as the reverse complement.
ACAGTGCGCGATCTGCGACGAACGCCCCGAGGTGATGGACGAGCTGGCGGCCGCGTCGAAGAGGTACCTCGACCACTTCGGCTTCGGCTTCGTCATGTTCGTCAACGGCTACAGCGCCAAGGACGTGCTGACCGCGATCGCCGACCGCATGCACAACGATGTCGAGACCGAGCGGAAAGTCGTCCGCAACGAGTTGGCCCGGATCAACCGCACCCGGCTGGAACGAATGCTGGGGCCAGAGGGCGGCTACGACAACTGGTGAACCCCTTCCGGGCGGCGGCGTAAGTTCTGAGTTCATGACTTCCGCCGTACACGGACACGCTGACGCCAGGTTCGACAAGGTCACCGATGCGCTGGCCGACGAGCTGAGCACCGGCGCCGAGATCGGCGCCGCGATCGCGGTCGACATCGACGGCGAGCTCGTCGTCGACATCTGGGGCGGGCACGCCGACGCGGCCAAGACGGTCCCGTGGGCCGAGGACACCATCGTCAACGTCTGGTCGTGCACCAAGACGGTGACGAGTCTGGCCGCGCTGATGCTGGCCGATCGCGGTCTGCTTGACCTCGATGAGCCGGTCGCCACCTACTGGCCCGAGTTCGCCGCCAACGGCAAGCAGGACGTCAGGGTGCGCCATCTGCTGTCGCACACCTCCGGCGTCGCGGGCTGGCAGGAACCGATGACCACCGATGACCTCTTCGACTGGGAGAAGGCCACGTCGCTGCTGGCCGCGCAGGCGCCGTGGTGGGAGCCGGGCACCGCATCGGGTTATCAGGCGCTCAACTTCGGCTTTCTGATCGGTGAGCTGGTTCGCCGCGTCGCAGGTAAGTCGTTGAAGGACTTCGTCGGCGATGACATCGCCCGCCCACTCGACGCGGACTTCCAATTCGGCGCACGGCCCGATGACTACGGACGGATCGCCGAGCTCACCCCTCCCCCGCCGTTCGAGATCCCCTTCGATCGACTGCCAGAAGACAATCCGATGCGCAAGACGTTGACCAATCCCCCTTCTGAAGCCGGCGTCGCGCACACCACCGCGTGGCGCGACGCCGACCTCGGCGCGGTCAACGGCCACGGCAACGCGCGCTCGCTGGCGCGGATGCTGTCTCCGATATCCTTGGGCGGCAGCGCAAACGGTGTGCAGTTGTTGTCGGCGCAGACGATCGAGCGGATCTTCGACGTGCAATCGCACGGACCCGATCTGGTGTTGGCCGCTCCCCTCAAAATGGGCATCGGATACGGGCTTTCGACACCGGAGGTCACCCCGTTCCTGCCACCCGAAGAGAGGGTCTGCTTCTGGGGCGGCTGGGGCGGTTCGATGGTGCTGATGAACCCCGACCGGCACACCACGGTCACCTACGTGATGAACAAGATGCGGCCGGGCACGCTCGGCAACGAGCGCACCGCGCGGTACGCCCGTCTGATCTACGAGGCGCTTCCCTGACGGTGGCATGCTGGGGCGTGTGGAGAATCTCTTCCACTTCTGGTGGCTGATCTTTCCGCTCGCAGGCATGGTGGGCGGCGGGGTGCGGGCGGTCGCGGCAGCCAATGAGCGGCGCGCCGAACGCAGGCTGGAGCGTTACCGGATCAAGCAGCAGACCAAGATCGCCGTCGCCGAAGCCGCCGGTCGTTCGCAGACCAACGAGATCAAGAACCGGCGCGAGCTGACGAGGGTCATCAAGAAGCACGGCGAGACCGACGCTCGCTGGCTCGAGTACGAGATCGACGTCGCCAAGCTTCTCGACTTCCCGTTGATGACGGACATGCGCAACCCGCTGACGATCGAATTCCACAAGGCGCGGCGGCGAGCCGATCTGCTTCGCCCCGACAATGCCAACGATCTCGACGGCGACCGCGAGGCGCAGCTGGAGTACCGCGACGCCGTGCACGACTACGTGACCTCATTCGACGTCGCAGAGGCCGAGGCGATCCGGCTGCGGCGCAGCACGTTCTCCAGCGAGGACCAGCAGCGCATCGCGCGGGCCCAGAACCTGCTCAGGCTGGCCGAGGACGACGGCGCGACGCCCCAGGAGCGGCAGAACGCCTACACCCGGGCCAGGGCCGAGCTCGAGGGGATCCTCGCGCTGCCTGCTGCCACCAGGGCCAGCATCGAGCGCAAGCTCGCCGGAGAGCTCGAGGCGTAACCGGTCAGGCCGCGCCCAAGCGCGGCAGACGACGGGCGATGCGGTCCAGCGCCGCGTCGGCCACGCGCTGCATGTCCTGCTCCGGCGAGGCCGGAATGAAGGTGACGCCGTCGGCCACCTCGGCGATGAAGATGTCGGCGACAAGGCTGGCCAGCCCGTCGATGGTGCCCGCGTAGTGCAGGGTGTCGTCGTCCAGCAGGGGCATCGCAGCGTGCGCGGAGCGGAAGTCGGCGGCGACCGCAACGGTGATATCGAGGATCACCGCGACGTCGTCGGAGATGCGCCCGCGCGCGCGTCGGGCCTGCTGCAGGTCGGGGGCCGCCATCCGCACCGCCGCGGTGTCACCGGACGTCAGCTCGCTCCAGTTGTCACCCGACGCGTCGGCCACGAAGAGCCGCAGCCCCCGGTCACGTCTGCTTCTCACGCCGACACGTTAGGAGCGCGATCGCCCGCCGACAACGGTTGCGCTCAGCGAGAATCCAAGCATGGCCCCCGCGAAACTTTCGGGCGATTTGTCACGCGCCGCGTCAGGCTCGGACGCGCCGCCGCCGACGGTTAGTACGTTGTAGGCGTGACTGGGGATTTTCCGCCTGAGGTACCTGAGCAGTACCTGCTCTCGCCGTACGCCCCTGCACCGCGCACGCTGGTCGACATCCTCTACGACACGGCGGCGCGCTACCCCGACGCGGCCGCCATCGACGACGGCTCCGTCCAACTGACCTACAGCGAACTGATCACCGACATCGAGGACAGCGTCGCGTGGCTGGCGGCCCGCGGGATCGGCCGCGGCGATCGCATCGGTATCCGCATGCCGTCGGGCAGTTACGCCCTGTACGTGGCGATCCTTGCCACCCTCGCCACCGGTGCCGCCTATGTGCCGGTCGACGCCGACGACCCCGACGAACGCGCCGCCCTGGTGTTCGGGGAGGCCAACGTCGTCGGCGTGATCACCGAGGCGGGCTTGACCCGAGGAGCGGGCGAGTCCCGCGGCTGGCGTGCAGCGGCGCCGCTGGGTCGCGATGACGCGTGGATCATCTTCACGTCCGGTTCGACAGGAACCCCAAAGGGCGTCGCGGTCACCCATCGCAACGCCGCCGCGTTCGTCGATGCCGAAGCGCGGATGTTCTTGCAGGACAATCCAATTGGACCCGGTGACCGGGTGCTGGCCGGGTTGTCGGTGGCGTTCGACGCGTCCTGCGAGGAGATGTGGCTGGCCTGGCGTAACGGCGCATGCCTGGTGCCTGCTCCGCGCTCGCTGGTGCGCAGCGGGATGGATCTCGGGCCGTGGCTGGTATCCAAGGACATCACCGTGGTGTCGACGGTGCCGACGCTGGCCGCGTTGTGGCCTGCCGAGGCGCTGGAGGCGGTGCGGCTGCTGATCTTCGGCGGCGAGGCCTGCCCGCCGGAGCTGGCGGAGCGGTTGGCTGCGGGACCGGACTCCGCGGGTCGCGAGGTGTGGAACACCTACGGACCGACCGAGGCCACCGTCGTCGCATGCGCGGCCAGGCTGGACGGCACCGGACCCGTCAGCATCGGGCTGCCGCTGCCGGGCTGGGACCTGGCCGTCGTCGGCAAGGACGGCGCGCCGGTGGCGGTCGGCGAAGTCGGAGAGCTGGTGATCGGCGGCGTCGGTCTGGCCCGCTACCTGGACCCCGACAAGGACGCCGAGAAGTACGCGCCGATGCCCACGCTGGACTGGAACCGCGCCTACCGCAGCGGCGATCTGGTGCGCCTCGAGCGTGACGGCCTGTTTTTCTGCGGCCGCGCCGACGATCAGGTGAAGGTCGGCGGACGGCGCATCGAGCTGGGCGAGGTCGACGCGGCGCTGGTGCATCTGCCCGGTGTCAGCGGCGGCGCCGCCGCGGTGCGGCGGACGGCGAGCGGCACCCCGCTGCTCGTCGGTTACATCGCCAGCGCCGACCCCGCCTTCGACCTGGCCGCGGCCCGCACGACGCTGGCGGAGTCCCTGCCCGCTGCGCTGGTGCCCCGGCTGGTGCTCCTCGACGAGCTGCCGACCCGCACGTCGGGAAAGGTGGACCGGGATGCGTTGCCGTGGCCAGTCGCCGGCGGTCCCGACGAGGGGGCACCTGATCTCGGCGGCACGATGGGCTGGCTGGCTGGGCTGTGGCGCGGCGTGCTGGCGGCATCCGTCGACGGTCCCGAGGCCGACTTCTTCGCGCTCGGTGGTGGCTCGTTGTCGGCGGCGCAGCTGGTCGCCGCGCTGCGCGAGCGCTACCCGCAGGTGACGGTCGCCGACCTCTACGACCACCCGCGGCTGGGTTCGCTGGCCGGTTTCCTCGACGAGATGGCCCCGCCCCCGAAGGTCGAGACGAGGCGGGTGCGGCCGATGCCGTTGCTGTCGCAGGCCTTTCAGGTTGCGATGTCGCTGCCGTTGGCCACGCTGACCGGCCTGCAGTGGGTGGTGTGGCTGGCGCTGATCAACAATGTCGCAGCGGCCGTCAGCCCGGTGTCGTGGTTAATCCCCATCAACTGGTGGTGGATCCTCGGCGGGTTTGTATTGTTCGTCGCGCCTTTGGGGCGGATGGGCATCGCGGTGCTGTGCGCCCGAATACTGGTCGGCTCCCTGAGACCGGGCACGTACCGTCGCGGCGGTTCGGTGCACCTCCGGGTCTGGATCGCCGAGCGGCTCGCCGACGCCAGCGGTGCGGAGAACCTGGCAGGCGCGCCGTGGATGGTGTACTACGCCCGGGCTTTGGGCAACAAGGTAGGCAAGGGCGTCGACCTGCATTCGGCGCCTCCGGTGACGGGGATGCTCACCCTTGGCCACCGAAGCTCGATCGAGCCGGAGGTGGACCTGTCCGGGCACTGGATCGACGGCGACCATTTCCATGTCGGCACCATCACGATCGGCAATGACTGCACCATCGGTGCGCGTACGACGCTGCTGCCTGGCGCCACGGTCGGGAAGAACGCCGACGTGGCCCCCGGCTCTGGCGTGGTCGACCGGGTGAAGAAGGGGCAGTACTGGAAGGGTTCGCCCGCGGTGAAGTCCGGCAAGGCCCGCCATCCGTGGCCGGAGGAACGCCCCGGCAGGGCGCCACTGTGGGTGCTGGTCTACGGAGTGACGTCGATGCTGTTGGGCGCCTTACCCCTTGCTGCGCTTGGCTGTGGGCTGGCCGTGATCGGCTGGGCGATCAGAGACTCCGCGTCGCTGACCGACGCCGCGATGCGGGCACTGGTGTGGATCCCGGTCGCGACGCTTGTCGCGCTGGTTGTCTACGCGACGCTGACAGTCGTCGGGGTGCGGGTGCTCTCGCTGTGGCTGCACGAGGGATACCACCCGGTCCGCAGCCGGTCGGGCTGGCAGATATGGGCGACCGAACGCCTGATGGATGCCGCCCGCCACTACCTGTTCCCGCTGTACGCCAGCCTTCTCACGCCGACCTGGTTGCGGGTGCTCGGGGCGAAGGTCGGCCGCGGCACCGAGATCTCCACGGCCTTGCTGACGCCGAAGTTCACCACGATCGAGGACAGCGCATTCCTGGCCGACGACACCATGGTGGCGTCCTACGAGCTCGGCGGCGGCTGGATTCACGTCGCAGGGGCGACGATCGGAAAGCGGGCGTTCCTCGGCAATTCCGGGATCACGCAGCCCGGGCGCAAGGTGCCCGACGACGGCCTGGTCGCGGTGTTGTCTGCAGCCCCGCCCAAATCGAAGGCGGGGTCGTCGTGGCTGGGCAGCCCACCGATTCGGTTGCGCCGCCAGCCAACCGCCGCCGATGCGCTGCGCACCTTCCATCCGCCGACCCGCCTCAAGGTCATGCGGGGCTTCGTGGAGACGTGCCGGCTGGTGCCGGTGATCGTGACGTTCGCGATCGGCGTTGGCGTGCTCTTCGCGTTGCAGGCGCTGATCGTCGAGTTCGGTTACCTGTGGGCGACCCTTGGCAGCGGCGTCGTTCTGCTGGTCGCAGGAGCGGTTGCGGGTACCATCGCGGTGATTGCGAAATGGGTTGTGGTGGGCCGTATCCGGGCTGTCGAGCATCCGCTGTGGTCGGCGTTCGTCTGGCGCAACGAGGTCTCGGACACCTTCGTCGAAACCGTCGCGGGACCCTGGTTCGCCAAGGCCGCCACCGGAACGCCGGTGATGAACCTGTGGCTGCGGGCACTGGGGGCGAAGATCGGTCGGGGTGTCTGGTGTGAGTCCTACTGGCTGCCCGAGGCGGATCTCGTCACGCTCGAGCGGGGTGCCACCGTCAACCGTGGCTGCGTCGTGCAGACACACCTGTTCCACGACCGGGTGATGCGGATGGACACCGTCGTTCTCGAGGAGGGTTCGACGTTGGGGCCGCATTGTGTGGCGCTGCCCGCGGCACGCCTCGGTGCCGGATCCACCGTCGGGCCGGCGTCGTTGGTGATGCGCGGTGACGAGGTTCCACCGTCGACCCGGTGGCAGGGCAACCCGATCGCTCCGTGGAATGCGTTCGGCAAGAAGCGCGGTGCCGACGTGCCGGAGAAGGCGCCCGAGGACACCGCCGCGTGAGCCGATTGAAGAAGGCGGCGAAGAAAGTTCCGGTCATCGACCCGTATCTGCCCCACAACGGCAACTTCGGCTACCGGGTGTCACGCTACGAACTCGATCTGGAGTACAAGGTCGCGATCAACCGGCTCGCGGGCTCGGCGACGATCACCGCCGTCACCCTTGCCGAACTACGAACCTTCACGCTGGATCTCTCCAGTGCGCTCGCGGTGACGAAGGTGTCGGTGAACGGACGTCGGCCCGCCGCATTCAGCTGCTCGAGCGGCAAGCTGCGCATCACGTTGTCCTCGAAATTGCCTGCGGGAGCGGCGATGACCATCGAGGTCCGCTACGGCGGCACGCCGCGACCCGTCCGGTCCCTGTGGGGCGAGGTCGGTTTCGAGGAATTGACCGAAGGCGTGCTGGTTGCGGGGCAGCCCAACGGCGCCGCGTCGTGGTTTCCATGTGACGACCACCCCAGCTCGAAGGCCAGCTATCGCATCCAGATCGCCACTGAGAATCCGTACCGGGCGATTGCCAACGGCGAGTTGAAGTCCCGGCGCACGCGGGCGGCGATGACGACATGGACCTACGAGCTCGCCGAGCCGACGTCCACCTATCTGGCCACCCTTCAGATCGGCGTGTACGAGTCGTACCGGCTGCAGAAAACACCTGTGCCGATACACGCAGCGTTGCCTGCTCGGCTGAAGCGGAACTTCGACCATGACTTCGGCAGGCAGCCGCAGATGATGAAGCTGTTCGTCAAGCGCTTCGGGCCGTATCCGCTGTCGACCGGTTACACGGTCGTCGTTACCGACGACGATTTGGAGATACCGCTTGAGGCGCAAGGTATTTCGATTTTCGGTGCCAACCATTGCGACGGCAGCGGTGGCTCGGAGCGGTTGATCGCCCACGAGTTGGCGCATCAATGGTTCGGCAATTCGGTGACTGCCCGGCGGTGGCGCGACATCTGGCTGCACGAGGGCTTCGCCTGTTATGCCGAGTGGCTGTGGTCGGAGGAATCGGGCGGCCAGACCGCCGACGAGTGGGCGCAGCACTACTACCAGCGGCTGGTCGATTCGCCGCAGAATCTGCTGCTGTCCGATCCCGGCCCGCGCGACATGTTCGACGACCGGGTGTACAAGCGCGGCGCGCTCACCCTTCATGCTCTGCGACAGGCCATCGGTGACGATGACTTCTTTGCGCTGCTGCAGGATTGGATGACGCGGCACCGCCACTCGACCGCAGTGACCGACGACTTCACCGGTCTGGCGGCCAATTACGCAGATGTGTCACTGCGCCCGCTGTGGGATGCGTGGCTGTACTCCACGGACGTGCCGGCGTTGTGACCGACGCGGCCACCCCCACCGGCCCGATCACCCGCGGCAGCGTCGCCCGCGTCGGCGTCGCCACCGCCATCACCGCGCTGTGTGGGTATGCGGTGTTGTACCTCGCCGCGCGCGACCTCGAACCGGCCGGCTTCTCGGTGTTCGGCGTGTTCTGGGGTGCGTTCGGGTTGGTGACTGGGGCGGCCAACGGTCTGTTGCAGGAAGCGACGCGCGAAGTGCGGGCGACCGGCTACGTCGAGATCGCGTCGGGCCCACGCACGCACCCCATGCGGGTGGCGGCGATGGTCGGTGTGGTCGCGGCGGTGGTGATCGCCGCCAGTTCGCCGCTGTGGTCGGGACACGTCTTCGTCGAGTCGCGGTGGCTCAGCGTCGCGCTGTTGAGTGTGGGGCTCGCGGGGTTCTGTCTGCACGCCACCCTGCTGGGAATGCTGGCCGGTGTCGGGCGGTGGACGCAGTACGGGGCGCTCATGGTCACCGACGCGGGCATCCGGGTGGCGGTCGCGGCGACCACCTTCGTGATCGGTTGGGGGCTCGTCGGCTATCTGTGGGCGACCGTTGGCGGAGCGGTGGCGTGGCTGATCATGTTGATGGCCTCACCGTCGACGCGGGCGGCGGCGGCGCTGATGACGCCCGGCGGGACGGTGACCTTCCTGCGCGGCGCGGCGCATTCGATCGCGGCGGCCGGTGCCAGCGCGATCCTGGTGATGGGTTTTCCGGTGCTGCTCAAGGCGACGTCGGGTGATCTGGGTGCGGCGGGCGGCGTGGTGATCCTGGCCGTGACGCTGACCCGTGCGCCGCTGCTGGTGCCCCTGACGGCCATGCAGGGCAATCTGATCGCACACTTCGTCGACCAGCGCACGGAGCGACTGCGGGCCCTGCTGGCACCGGCCGCGGTAGTCGCCGGATTGGGCGCGGTGGGGGTGGCCGCGGCCGGGACTTTCGGGCCGTGGCTGCTGAGGGTGGCGTTCGGCGAGGACTACCGCGCCAGCGGTAGCTTGCTCGCATGGCTGACCGCGGCGGCGATCGCGATCGCACTGCTGACGCTGACGGGGGCGGCGACGGTGGCGGCGGCGCTGCACCGCGCGTATTCGGCGGGTTGGATCGGCGCGACGTTGGCGTCGATGCTGTTGTTGCTGCTGCCGCTCGGCCTGCAGACCCGCACGGTGATCGCACTGCTGTGTGGGCCGATGGTGGGAATCGCCGTGCACCTGGTGGCGCTTGCCAGGGGATCGATACGCTGAGCGTGTATTTTAGTGCGCATCGATATGCGCTACCAGGATGTTTGGATCGTCGTCCCCGCCTATAACGAGGCGAGCGTCATCGGCGACGTCATCGGCGACATTCGCTCGGTCTTCGACAACGTCGTCTGCGTCGACGACGGCAGCAAGGACGGTACTGGCGATCTGGCGCTGCGCGCGGGGGCCCACGTCGTCTCGCATCCGGTCAATCTCGGGCAGGGCGCGGCGATTCAGACCGGCGTCGAGTACGCCCGGAGGCAGCCCGGAGCGCAGGTGTTCGCGACGTTCGATGCGGACGGCCAGCACCGGCTGAAAGACGTCGTCGCCATGATCGACCGGTTGTCCGCCGACGACGTCGACATGGTGGTCGGCACACGGTTCGCCGAGCCGAACGTGAGCAAGCCGCCTTTCATGAAGCGGGTCATCTTGCGTGCGGCGGCGTTGTTGAGCCCGAACAGCCGGCAACTGCGGTTGACCGACGCGCACAACGGGCTTCGGGTCTTCAACAAGAAGGTGGCCGACGAGCTCAACATCACGATGAGCGGGATGAGCCACGCAAGCGAGTTCATCGCGCTCGCCGTCGAAAATCGTTGGCGGGTAGCCGAAGAGCCGGTTGAGATCCTCTACACGGATTACTCGAAGTCCAAAGGTCAGCCGTTGCTCAACGGGGTGAACATCGTGTTCGACGGGCTGCTGCGAGGGAGGTTGTCCCGATGAATTGGATTCAGGCACTTCTGATCCTGTCGATCGTCGCGCTGCTGGTCTACCTGTTGCGGTCGCGGACGAGCGCGCGCACCAAGGCGTGGGTGAAGGTCGGTGGTGTGCTGTTCGTGATCGCGGCGGTGTATGCGGTCCTGCGGCCGGATGACACCACTGTCGTCGCGAATTGGCTTGGCGTGGACCGCGGTGCGGACCTGATCGGCTACGTGTTGATCATCGCGTTCGTGTTCACCACGCTGAGCACGTATATGCGGTTCAAGGAGCTAGAGTTGCGATATGCGCGGCTGGCCAGAGCTGTTGCGCTGCAAGGCGCCCGCGTCCCCGACGAGGGTTGAGAATTGCCGCGGGAGGGGTTGTCAGCCGGCAATACGCTTGATTGGTGACGCAGGACGTCGACACTGATACGTATTACGCGGTGGGCAACCGGTTGTACGAGTTGGCCGGTGAGGTGTACGACGCGTTCGCCGTCAACGTCCAGATTCTGGGTGGGACCGGCGCGATGGCCGGCACCGATGATGCCGGCACCGCGTGGGCGCAGTCGTACGACGGGCGTGCACGCGAAGTCTTGGATTCGGTCAACGATTTGACCACGGCGCTGCAGAACTACGGCGGAGTGATCATCCAAGCCGGCTACAACCACGCCGTCGCCGAATACAACGCCACACCAGGGCAGCGGGGCGCGCCGCCGCAGCGCCCACCCGATCCAGCCAGTGTGGCCGGCGTTCTTTCGGCGCCGCCGTCGGCGGGCGGCCCCGGCCAGGGCTTGTGGGATGACGCGCTGGGCCTCGTCGAGCAGGTCGGCGTGCCGGTGCCCGACGGCGACACCGTCAAGGTCGACACCGCCGCCCACGCCTGGGACCGGCTGGCCACGGTGTATCAGACCGTTACCGTCGTGGAGGCGCTCGACGTCAACGCCCGCGCGTTTAGCGACACCCAGTCCCCCGAGGTCGAATACCTCACCAGCGATCTGCGCGAGTTGCGGGATGCGACGTCGGCGATTCTGGCCGGCTGCAGCGAGCTGGCGCAGTCGTGCCGGGACTACAAGGCCGCCCTCGACGACCTGCGCCAGCAGTTGGGAGACATCCTCACCGACCTGGCGGTCGAACTGGCCGCCACCGCAGTGATCTCCATCTTCGCCGCATGCGTCAGCTTCGGAGTCGGCGCCGCCGCAGGCACCGCCAAAGCCGCCCACACCATCACCAAATTCGCCGGCACCATCCGCTCGGCCATCAGCGCCTGGAAGATCTCCAAACACATCAGCCAAGGCGTCAAAAGGGCCCACGACATCGCCGGCGTGCGCAAACGCCTGGAACGCATCAAGAGCTTGGGGCGGACGGGCAAACCAGAGGAACCGGTCGGACCCGCCGTCCACACAACTCCGAGCACTCCCCTGACGACATCTCGGGCCCAGATCGAAAAGAAATTCGACCTGCACGCAGCCGATTTCGGAGTGACCGAGCCACGCGGCAGAGCCGGGTTTAATGCCTTTGAGCGCGCAGTCAGGAACCAGGTCGATGACCCAGCTACCCTGCACATCAACGGCACCTACAGGGGGGATCCAGCGATCATTAACTACAACCCGAACACTGGACTCGCCGTGATTCAGAAACCGAACGGCGAGTTCGTCAGTGGGTGGCGACTAGGCGACGACCAGGTCAGCGGTGTTCTAGATTGGGGGAAGCTCCGGTGAGTAAGCAGCCAGACGAATTACCGGATCTCAGTTGGTACATCCATCTGATTGAAGAGTTCATCGCCGACCGCATGAGCGCGCCTGATTTTCAGAAGGCATACCTCTCTGCTCTGAAATTGGAGAACAGAGGTCTCGAGGTTCCAATCTTCGATGTTCTTCAGAGACTATTCGGAGATGCTGACGCATATGTCGCCTATCCGGAACTTCGAACGGAGCCAGAGGACCTCGACGACGAACAACTCCGGGAGTGCGCAATCCGCGCTCGAAGCGAACTTCGAGAACTCGGATACAACTAGTCGTGACCAAGGCAGCACCAAAGATCAAGCGAGGTGCGCGTAAACAAAGCTTTCGGGTCTTCTTTCCAGCGTTGAGCGCAGACGTGGGAGATCGCGTGCCAGCGCAAGACCCGACGACCAGTCGTCGCGCCCGCGCCGACCGTGCCGTCGCACGCCCAAGTGGAGACGCAATGATCGCGATTCGATGGATACAAGCCAACGAGGATGACTCCACTCGAACCAGAGGGGGGTTCTAGCGCTCGGTTCGACTGTGCGGTTTCGTACGCGACACGCGGAGGAGGCGTACAAATCCGCACATTCGATCATGCGGACGCTGACGCCGCCGCCGCAAAATTGGTGCGGGAGTGAGTCTTCGCGGCCCATAGGCTTGATGTGTGGTCGCCGATATCCGGGTTGATGTACCGCAAGCACTCAAGACGTCGAGCGCCGTTGGCGGTGATGCCGAGCAGTTGCGAGCAGAACTGGCGAGGCTGTCGCGGGAATGGGACAGCATCGTGTCGGGCTGGTCGGGTGCTGCCGCAGCCTCGTATGGCGCTTTGTGGGAGGAGTGGCACGACGCTGCGGCCACGCTCGTCGAGAGGCTCGCTGGATCGTCACAGCAGCTCGAGCGGGCCGCGGTTGGATACGACGAGCAGGAGAGCGCCTCTGCGGGGTCGGTGCGAAACGTGCCAACTGAGGTCGCCTGGTAATGCGCTACCGAGTCGAACTCGATGAACTGCTGGCCTTCGTCGACAAGCTTCACGCCTTCGACGAGCGAGCCGACATGATCGCTGCCCAGGTCGACGATCGAGTCGTCGCGCTGCACGAGTCGTGGCAGGGCAAAGGCGCCGTCGCGCACTACACCCTGCACCAGGAGTGGATGAGCACCGCACACCAGATGCGTGAAGCGTTGTCACAGTTGCGACACGCGGCACACGCCGCACACAGCAACTACACCGAGGCTGCCCGGCTGAACGTCGCAATGCTGACATGACCCAGGACGTCGACACCGATACCTATTACGCGGTCGGCAACCGGTTGTACGAGTTGGCCGGTGAGGTGTACGACGCGTTCGCCGTCAACGTCCAGATTCTGGGTGATACCGGCGCGATGGCCGGCACCGATGATGCCGGCACCGCGTGGGCGCAGTCGTACGACGGGCGTGCACGCGAAGTCTTGGATTCGGTCAACGATTTGACCACGGCGCTGCAGAACTACGGCGGAGTGATCATCCAAGCCGGCTACAACCACGCCGTCGCCGAATACAACGCCACACCAGGGCAGCGGGGCGCGCCGCCGCAGCGCCCACCCGATCCAGCCAGTGTGGCCGGCGTTCTTTCGGCGCCGCCGTCGGCGGGCGGCCCCGGCCAGGGCTTGTGGGATGACGCGCTGGGCCTCGTCGAGCAGGTCGGCGTGCCGGTGCCCGACGGCGACACCGTCAAGGTCGACACCGCCGCCCACGCCTGGGACCGGCTGGCCACGGTGTATCAGACCGTTACCGTCGTGGAGGCGCTCGACGTCAACGCCCGCGCGTTTAGCGACACCCAGTCCCCCGAGGTCGAATACCTCACCAGCGATCTGCGCGAGTTGCGGGATGCGACGTCGGCGATTCTGGCCGGCTGCAGCGAGCTGGCGCAGTCGTGCCGGGACTACAAGGCCGCCCTCGACGACCTGCGCCAGCAGTTGGGAGACATCCTCACCGACCTGGCGGTCGAACTGGCCGCCACCGCAGTGATCTCCATCTTCGCCGCATGCGTCAGCTTCGGAGTCGGCGCCGCCGCAGGCACCGCCAAAGCCGCCCACACCATCACCAAATTCGCCGGCACCATCCGCTCGGCCATCAGCGCCTGGAAGATCTCCAAACACATCAGCCAAGGCGTCAAAAGGGCCCACGACATCGCCGGCGTGCGCAAACGCCTGGAACGCATCAAAACCTCGCGCGCAGGGAACAACCCGAGGAGCCGAAACCGCTGCTGCGCGATGTAGGTCCGGAGCTGAAGGTCGATAGCGCGCAATTCGGCCACAAGGTGGGCAAGCACGCTGAAGATTACGGCTTGAAACCGAACGACCCAGATGCTCGCGCTTGGGTGCGGCAACACATTGAAGACATCTTTAACAACCCGGATGAGGTCCGGCAAGGTGTATACCATCCACAGACTGGCGGGGGCGCGAACTTTTGGTTCTATCGACTAGGGGACGACATCGTAATCACCAAGGAGAACGGCGACTTCGTCTCTATCTTCAAGAACGGCGCCGATAGCGACTGGTTCAAAAAGGCAGCACCTCGATGACGACGCAGGACACAGCACAAGTGCACCGTGATCTCGAAGGACTGGTTGGCAAAACGATCCGTTCATTACAGCGCGTGTTCTACGCCATCGGTGACGTTGTCGAGCGGAATGAAGGACCATTGCAGCTCGAGTTCAACGACGGATCCGTCGTTCTGTTTCAGTCGGGAGCCAACGGACGAGACCTCACCGTCAGATCGACGCCATGGCGTGATCCTTTCGCTGGTGAACTATCCGAAGAAAACCGTGCTTACGTCGCAGAGCACGGGAAGTGGTCCCTGTTCGACGTTTCCGGCGAGCATCCGTTCGCCGACGTCTGTGGTAGACGCGTTGCGCGCATCGCAGAGATTCACCTGAAGGAGCAACTGGAGGCAGAAGGCTTCCCTGTGGCGGAAGCCGTTGCCGAGGGCCACATCGAAAATTTTGGGGTAATCGTCGGCGTGCTGCTATGCGTCGACGGGTTGACGATCCGGGTCGAGTCGATCATGGACGAACTGCGCGTCGATGTCACCGCCGGTCAGCTGCCGTTACACGGGTGACGACGCGCGAATTCTACTTGAGAGCAGTGCACTTCGATGAGAACGTCGTGTATGACGCATTCGCGGTCAATGTCCAGATTTTGGGTGATACCGGTGCGATGGCGGGTGGCGTCGTCTTGGAGGGAGGGAGGGAGACTTCAATGAGCAAGCGGCCAAATGAACGGCCGGACCTTCGAGTCTACGTTGGCCTAATCGACAACTTCATCACCAACGTTATCAGTGCTCCTGAGTTTCAGAAATCCTATCTGTCGACCATGAAATCAGAGCAAAGGGTCTTTGGCGCTCCGATTTTTCCCGTCATTCAAAGATTATTCGGAGACGCCGACACCTACGTCGCCTACCCGGAACTCAGAACAGAGCCGGCGGACCTCGACGACGAACAACTCCGGGAGTGCGCGATTCGCGCTAGACGCGAACTGCGCGAACTCGGATTCGATTAGTCGCGGGTGCCGATCCGTGACACCGACGGCTATTGGGCGATCTGTTCCTCAGCGAAGAACGCTACGGTCCTAGCGATGCCGTCGTTGAGTTTGACCTTTGGCGTCCAGCCGAGAACCCGCTCAGCGCGGCTGATATCGAGGCAGGAGCGACGCAAGTCCCCGAGCCGTGGCGGGTGAAATTCTGGCTCGTCGGGCTTACCGGCCGCGGCTGCGATCGCCGAATGTAGCTGCCGGGTAGACGTTTCCACGCCGGTGCCGATGTTGAAGCGCTGGCCGCCGCCGTCGTCACCGGACGCTCGGACGAAGGCGTCGACGACGTCATCGACGAAAACATAGTCACGGGTGTCGCTGCCGTCGCCGAAGATCTTCGTCGGCCGGTCGGCGAGGAGTGCGCGCGAGAAGATGGCGACCACACCGGCCTCACCGTGCGGATCTTGGCGCGGCCCATAGACATTCGCGGGTGCAATGTGTGAGCACTCGATGCCGTAGAGGTTACGGAAGGTGTTGAGGTACACCTCACCGGCCACCTTGCTCGCGGCGTAGGGCGAGGCCGGGTTGATCGGTGCGTCCTCGCTCGTCGGATAGCTCGGCGGTGTGCCGTACACGGATCCGCCCGACGAGGTATGCACGATCTTGCGGACTCCGGCGCGGCGGGCGGCCTCGGCTAGACGCACTGTGCCGACGACATTCACGGCCGCGTCGAATTGCGGCTCTTGGACCGAATGACTGACGGAGATCTGGGCAGCGAGGTGAAAGATGACCTCGGGCCGAATGTCGGCAAGAAGATCAATCAGGTCGGCCTCGACGATGTCGGCCTTGACGAACTCGAAGTCGGAGTGCCGGTCGGCCTCGCCGAGATTGACGCTGTTGCCTGAGCTGAGGTCGTCGAGGCCGATGACAGCATGTCCGTCGGCGAGAAGGCGGTCGACCAGCGTGGATCCGATGAATCCGGCTGCCCCCGTCACCAATGTGCGCATCGGCTCACCATACCGACGGCCGCTGTGCGCCCTAGAGGTTGGTGATACCCGCCTGCAGCACCTGGCTTTGGATCTCGGTGATCTTGCCGGTGTTTTTCTCTTCCTGCGCCTGCATGGCTGCCACTGCCCGGGTGGATGCGGCGCTGTGCTCGGTACCGCGGGTCGCCAGTGCTTCCGACGAGGCTGCCGCCTTCTCGGCGGCCGCGGCGGCTACCGCGTTCAGCGCCACGTCGATGGGACTGGTCGGCGGCGATAGCGGCGGCACCGGGCCTGGCACTGAGACCTCGGCCATCGTCGCAGCAATCTTGCTGACGTGGCCGAGCGTCTCTTCAGGGTTGAGCTTTATGTCCTTAGCGGCCATAGCTGTCCCTCCTTTGCGACCTGCTCAGTGGCATAGACGATATCGGCATAGTCCGGGTTGTCGCCACGCCACAGCGAAAGTGCCTCCACGGCACGGTCCAGGTTGTGATGGGCGCGGTAGAGCACGGTGGTGTTCGGGTCACCGGACGGTTCGACCTCGATGAATCCCGGGCGCATGAACAGCGACTTGCCGTAGAGGCGCACCTCGGCCAGGGCAGACCACTGTTCGTCTGAGATGGGCGAGCCGCTCGCGAGACCGCCGAGAACCTCACGGATGACGGGCGCCACTTCGATACGAAGCGGCTCGACACCTGCGAGGGCGGTCGCTACGGCACCGGCGGTCGCCTCCCATGCCGCCGACCGCCGTTCAGTTGGAGGCAGGGTGGCGTCGACGAGTTGCTCGTAACTCTGAGGGGACATCACGGCCAAGCGGTGCAGTCGTGACTCGTCGAGTTCGGGTGCGGGCGTGGCGGGATCGATGGGCGAACGCGTCGAGTCGCAGTCCTGGTAGTGGGGCACGCCGGCGCGGCGGGCGGGAAGCACAGATGAGCCGCCTGGGTCGGTGGTCGCGGCGAGCGCGTACAACTCGACGTTGGGATCGAGCACGGCACGCTCGGCGGCGTAGGCGACCATTGTCACGGTGGGGTTGACCCAGCCGAAAAACTTGGCTTGGAAGCCGGAGCTCAGTTCGGGATCGGCGAAAAGCACTCGGGCAGAACGCGGTACGTAGACACCGGGCGGGATGTAGCTCGCACCGTCGTTACTGACAATGATGGTCTCGACACCGGTCGCGACCTTGAAAATGCCGACGCACCAGTGCAGGCCGGGATACATCCGAGAGGCGTGCAGGAGTTCGTAGGCGAGCTGGATGGCGTCGTCGAGATGTTGGTCCTGGGTTTCGGAGCTGACTATTGCTGCGCCGGTGCCGGTGGCGGCGATGCCGGATGTGGCCAGCACGCTCGGTGGCACGCCGGTCGAGGAGATGGCCGCCGAAGCAGCGCCCGAAGGCAGGCCCGCGCCCCCGCCCGCGCCGCTGGCGGCGACGGTGGGCGTCGACGGTGTGGGTGGCGTCGGGGTCCCTCGGGGAATATCCGAACCGAATGCCGCGAGGTTGCCTCTTTTACACATCTCCCTTCCCCCGATACCCAGCCTCTCCTCGTTTGCCTTCTTCTCCTTTCACATTTCTCTCTTCTTCTCTCCTTTTCCTTCTTCTTCTCTTCTTTCTTCTTTTCTCTCCTCTTTT
>NZ_RARC01000038.1 GCF_003719305.1 Mycolicibacterium stellerae | reverse complement strand
TGTATCTGTGTCTGTAGCGCGGCCACCACCGCGTGCCACACCTCATCCTTCGTCGGAGGCGTCACACATGTATAAGACACCGCTTCCGACAGGGCCCGCCCGCCGATCCGAATGCACCGCCACCGCCACCGGCCGATCCGGCGGCACCCCCAGCCGCCGACCCCAATGCACCTCCCGCCGATCCGAATGCACCGCCACCGCCACCGCCACCGGAGCCCGGCCGTGTCGACAACGCCGCGGGCGGCTTTAGCTATGTGGTGCCCGCCGGCTGGAAGGTCTCCGACGCCAGACAGTTGTCCTACGGTCAGGCGCTGCTGACCAAGGAACAGCCCGGCGAGACCGCTCCGACGCCACCCGGACAGCAAGCCGCGCAGCCCGCGAACGACACCAGTGTGCTGCTGGGCAGGTTGGACATGAAGCTGTTCGCAGGAGCAGAGGCCGACAATGGCAAGGCGGCCACCCGGTTGGCCTCGGATATGGGCGAGTTCTTCATGCCGTTCCCCGGCACCCGGGTCAATCAGGAGAACGGGGCGCTCGGCACCGCCGAGATGCCCGGCGCTTTCTCCGCATACGACGTGAAGTTCACCGACGCCAACAAGCCGACCGGTCAGATCTGGGCAGGTGTGGTCGGCAATGCGACGCCTACGGTGGCACCCGGCCAGCCGTTGACTCCGCGTGGCCAGCGCAACGAGCGCTGGTTCGTGGTGTGGCTTGGCACCGCGACCAATCCGATCGACAAGGGCGCTGCGGCCACCCTCGCCAATTCGATTCGCCCGTGGGCTCCGCCTCCGCCGCCCGAACCGGATCCGAACGCGGCCCCGCCACCCGCAGATCCCAACGCGCCTCCCGCGGACCCGAACGCACCGCCCCCGCCTGAAGCTCCACCGGGGCGTGCGCCGGTGGGAGTCGGCGTTCCCGTCGATCCGGCCAACGCGCCGGGGATGATGCCCGCGGGCTGACCACACGCGAAAAACGGCCGACCCACATTCGGGTCGGCCGTTTTCGTTCGCCAAGAATTTTGATCTTGTTCGCGTCCAATACGACGGTCGAATCGTTACGCTTCGGGCGTATACCGGAGGTTGGCCCAGCGGTCGCGCTGGGCGCCGACAGGCAGGAGATCGCGGAATGGACGCCCTTGCAGCGACCGAGTTGCTCGCTCGATCAACAACACTGACCAGCGTCGGCTGGATTGGTTACATCATCATCGGCGCACTGGCCGGGTGGATCGCAGGCAAGATGGTCAAGGGCGGCGGCTCAGGCATTTTGATGAACATCGTGATCGGCATCGTCGGTGCGTTGATCGGCGGCTTCCTGCTGAGCTTCTTCCTCGACACTGCCGCAGGGGGTTGGTGGTTCACACTGTTCACCGCAATCCTGGGATCGGTGATCCTGTTGTGGATCGTCGGGATGGTGCAGCGCAAGAGTTAGGACAAATCGAGTCCGAACGTTCCTTACCCGTGATATTCGCGCGAGAATTCGACTGGTAAGGAACGTTCGTCGCGTATGAACAGCAGCAGCACGTCGATGACCGCATGGCAGGTTCGCAGCCCCGGTCCGATCACCATGCGTCCGCTGCAACGCGTCGCCGTTCCTGTGCCGTCACCGGCACCCGATGAGCTCCTGGTCGCCGTGCGGGCGTGCGGCGTGTGCCGCACCGATTTGCATGTTGCCGAGGGAGACCTGCCCGTACACCGGGCGAACGTCATACCGGGACACGAAATGGTCGCCGAGGTGGTGGCGCTCGGCTCGGACACCGGCGGCGAATTCGCTGTAGGTGACCGCGTCGGCGTCGCGTGGCTGCGCCACACCTGTGGCGAGTGCAAGTTCTGTACCAGCGGGCAGGAGAACCTGTGTCCGCGGTCGCGCTACACGGGTTGGGACGCCGACGGTGGATATGCCGAATTCGCCACGGTTCCAGCCGCATTCGCCCACCCGCTGCCTGCGGGGTACTCCGAAACCGAGCTGGCCCCGCTGTTGTGCGCGGGCATCATCGGCTATCGCTCCTTGCTGCGTGCCGATCTGCCGACAGGCGGGCGACTCGGGATCTACGGCTTCGGGGGCAGCGCGCACATCACCGCTCAGGTGGCATTGGCGCTGGGCGCCGAGGTGCATGTGATGACCCGCGGTGCGGATGCCCGCGAGTTGGCGCTCGCGCTCGGAGCGGCCTCAGCGCAGGGGGCCGACGAAACCCCGCCGGTGAAGCTGGATTCCGCCATATTGTTCGCGCCGGTCGGCCAGCTGGTGCTGCCCGCGCTCGAGGCGCTCGACCGCGGCGGCACGCTTGCCATCGCGGGCATCTACCTCAGTGACATCCCTGCGCTGAACTACGAACGGCATCTGTTCTTCGAGCGCCAGATTCGGTCGGTGACGTCCAACACCCGAAAGGACGCCCGCGAGTTTCTCGCGTTCGCGGGCAGCCATCGGATTGCCGTCACCACACCGGAGTATCCACTCGACCGTGCCGACGACGCTCTCGCCGACCTGGCCGCAGGACGCATCTCCGGCGCCGCGGTGCTGCGGCTGTAGCGGACCGATTACAGCGCTGCCAGTGCCGCGCCGAGACGACCCTCGAGATCGCCGCGGCCGTAGCGGTACATCGGCCCTGCACCATCGGCTAGCAACACCCGAAGCCGCGCGACTCCTCGCGGAGTGACCGGCCGCGGCGAGTGCAACCGCAGGGTGACCTCGTCGATTCGATCCTGTGCGGCGGTGATGTTGGGCACGTTCAACTCCATCCGCGACGACACCAGCGCGTTGCGGTTACGGGCGTCGTCGACCACACGCCGCAACGACCGGGCGATGGCCTCGCGCTCGTCGACCGATGTCAATCGTGCCGCGTGGATGGCGAGTGCACTTCCTTCGGGAGGACACACACCCACCGCGAGCATCCGGTCGAACTTGTTTGCCTTCAACAGCGCGATCACGCGCCTACCGAGCGGGGCGCGTTGAGCCTCGTCGCGCCGCATCGCGCCGTGAACCTGCGCCGATGAAAGGAAGCCGATCGAGATCCTGTTTGCGGTCATGGTGCCTGCCCTCTTTCCATCCGAATTGTGTCCAACTTGTGACTATCAAAAACGCTACACCGGTCATGCATGACTAGTCAAATTGATTTACCGGTCATGCAGCTCTAGACTGGGCAGATGTCGTCGACACCTCCGCATTGGCTCGGTGACGTCGAGTCCAAGCCGGCGCCCGAACCGCTGAACCGCGTTCAGGCGCTGGTCAATACCGTTGAGCTGCCCGAAGGCCCCGACCGGCTCGCCGATCCCGACGACGCCAGGCCGTGGCTGGTGGCCACCGGCCTGCTGGGGCCCGAATCGGATCTGCGACCTGACGACCTCGCGCTCGTGCGCGGCGTCCGAGAGGGTCTGCGCGCGATGCTTGTGCACAACTCAGGCGGACCGGCGCCGACGCCCAGCGCCTTCGCACCGCTGCGCGACGTCGCCACCGACAGCACAGCGCGCGCCGATATCGACGAGCGCGGCGAGATCCTGCTGACGGCGACCGGTGACTCGGTGCCCGCCCGGATGATCGAGCTGCTGCTGATCATCCGCGACGCGCAACGCGACGGGTCCTGGGCACGGCTCAAGGCGTGCGGAAACGACGAATGTCAGTGGGCGTTTTACGACCGATCCCGCAACCACGGCGGTACCTGGTGCGAAATGTCGTCGTGCGGAAACAAACTCAAGAACCGCGAGTTTCGCGCCCGCAAGCGCAGCGGGAAGTCAGGTTGACAGGTGGAACACCATGGCGGCCGCGAGTGCGCCCATTCCATTCAGGGACCAGTGCAGCGCGATCGGCGCGATCAGGCTGCCGCTGCGGCGGCGTAGCCAGGTGAAGACGAACCCGGCGACCGCGGTGGCCGCCACCGCCAGCACCACACCGGCCATAGTGCCGACCATGCCACCGCCGAAGATCCGGGTGAATCCGACATTGCTGCTGGTCAGGCCAAACGAGGTGGCGATATGCCAGAGGCCGAACAGCAGTGATCCTGCCGCCGCGACGCCTCGGAATCCCCATGCGCGGTTCAGCGCGCCGTGCAGCACACCGCGAAACGCCAGCTCCTCGGGAATCACCGTTTGCAGCGGGATGATGATCATCGACGCGATCAGCGCACCCGACACCGTGGCGTAGTTGTTGTTCATGAACATCGGCCTGGTCCACGGCAGTAACGCCCCGATCACGACGACGGTGGTCACGACGGCCACCGCAGCCAACGCATAGCCGGCGCCTGCCTTCCAGTGCTCGCGGCTCAGCCCGAGCTCAGACCAGCCAAGGCCACGCGACCGCACCAGTACCAAGAGGCCGACGGCCGCCGCGGGCACGGTGGCGATACTGGCCCACGGGGTCGTGAAGTGGGCGACGAGGTTGGTGATCGCCAACACCACCACAACCACTGCGATATCTATGTACGTGCGGAAATGGTGTAACGCGGCCAACTGAAGCACCGACGGGTGCGCGGCGGAAGCGTGCTGGGCCGGCGTGTCACACATAACCTACCCAGTCTACCCGCGCAGGCCATTTGCCGAGGTCGACGCCTACTCGTTGTCACCGCCGGTCGCCGCGGCGGCATCGAGGGTCGCGTCCACGTTCGCTCCGAGCGCGCCCGACCATACCCAGTCACGCACCTCAGGGATGTCGTCGCCGTGCTCGCGGGTGTACTCCCGAGCGGCGAGTCGCTTGTCGACCATCTGCTGACGCAGCGTCGCGCAGGTGGACTGCAAGAACGGCACGCGGTCGATGACATCGATGACGAGGTGATAGCGGTCGAGGTCGTTGAGCATCACCATGTCGAACGGGGTGGTCGTGGTGCCCTCCTCCTTGTATCCGCGAACGTGGATCCTGCCGGCATCCGTACGGCGATACGTGAGCCGGTGGATCAGCCACGGGTAACCGTGATAGGCGAAGATCACTGGCTTATCCGACGTGAAAATCATGTCGAATGCGCGGCCGGACAAACCGTGCGGATGCTCGGTGTCGTCCTGAAGGCGCATCAGGTCCACCACGTTGACGAACCTCACCAACAAGTCCGGCAGGTGCTGGCGCAACAGGTCGACGGCCGCGAGTGCCTCCAGGGTGGGAACATCGCCCGCCGCCGCAATGACCACGTCGGGATCCTCGCCGAGCGTCTCGTTGCCCGCCCACTCCCAGATCCCGAGGCCGCGCGTGCAGTGCGCGATCGCCTCGTCCATGGTGAGGAAGTTCGGGTGCGGTTGCTTACCCGCGACGACGACGTTGACATATTGGCGCGACCTCAGGCAATGGTCGTATGTGGAAAGCAATGTGTTGGCGTCTGGCGGGAGGTAGACGCGCACGACGGCGGCACTCTTGTTGACCACGTGGTCGATAAAGCCGGGATCCTGGTGGCTGAAGCCGTTGTGGTCCTGACGCCAGACATGGCTTGACAACAGGTAATTCAGGCTCGCTATCGGACGCCGCCACGGGATGCCGTTGGTGACCTTGAGCCACTTGGCGTGCTGGTTGAACATTGAGTCGATGATGTGGATGAAGGCCTCGTAGCAGTTGAACAGGCCGTGCCTGCCGGTCAGCAGGTAACCCTCCAGCCAGCCTTGGCACTGGTGTTCGGAGAGCATCTCCATCACACGGCCCGTACGGGCCAGGTGCTCGTCCACTTCTGGGCCGAAGAACTCGGCGTTCCACTGTTTGTCGGTCACGTCGAACACCGCCTGCAGCCGGTTTGACGCGGTCTCATCAGGCCCGAAGATGCGGAAGTTGCCGGGGTTGAGCCGGATCACCTCGGTGAGCCACGTCCCGAGCACCCGCGTCGCCTCGGCGGTCGACGCACCCGGCGCGGGCACGTCGACGCCGAAGGGCCGGAAGTCGGGCAGCCGTAGATCTTTGAGCAACAAGCCGCCGTTGGCGTGGGGGTTGTCACTCATCCGCAGCTGGCCCTGCGGCGCCAGCGCCGCGATCTCCGGGTCGAGTTTTCCGTCTGCGTCGAACAATTCGTCGGCGCGGTAGGACATCAGCCAGTCGGCGAGCACCTGCATGTGTTCGGGGGTATCGCGGGCGCTGGCGAGCGGGACCTGGTGGGCGCGCCACGACCCCGTTGTCTTCTTACCGTCGATGTAGTCCGGGCCGGTCCAACCCTTTGGCGTGCGGTAAACGATCATGGGCCATCGGGGTCGTCGCTCGTCGCCGGCCGCGGCAGCGGCTTTTATCTCAGCGATTTCGCCGAGCACCAGATCGATGAGGGCCGAGAACCGCCGATGTGCATCTGCGGCATCGTCGTGCTCGGCGACTTCGAAGAAATACGGGCTGTGGCCGTAGCCGACCATCAGGCTGCGCAGCTCGTCCTGCGAAATCCGATCCAGCACAGTGGGGTTGGCGATCTTGTAGCCATTGAGATGGAGGATCGGCAGGACCACCCCGTCGTTGACGGGATGCGTGAACTTGTTGGAATGCCAGCTGGTGGCCAGCGCCCCTGTCTCCGCCTCGCCATCGCCGACCACGGCAACCACAACGAGATCGGGATTGTCGAAAGCCGCGCCGTACGCATGCGAGAGCACGTATCCGAGCTCGCCGCCCTCGTGGATCGACCCCGGAGTTTCCGGCGCAACGTGCGACGGAATGCCGCCGGGGAACGAGAACTGCCGACAAAGCCTGCGCAGCCCTTCGTGGTCTCGGGTGATGTCCGAATAGATCTCGCTGTAGGTGCCGTCCAGATAGGCGTTGGCGACCAGACCCGGTCCGCCGTGGCCGGGACCCGTGAGATAGATGATCGACGTGCCGCGCTGGTTGATTGCGTGGTTCAAATGCGCGTAGATGAAGTTCAACCCCGGCGTCGTGCCCCAGTGCCCGAGTAGCCGCGGCTTGATGTCGTCACGCGCCAGTGGCCTGCGCAACAGCGGGTTGTCGAGCAGGTATATCTGGCTCACCGACAGATAGTTGGCGGCCCGCCACCACCCGTCGATCTGCCGGAGGGCCTCGTCGGAGAGATCTGCCGATGGCGAGAGGGCGTCTGTGCTCATGCCCCCATAATCGTCGCTGCGGATGAACAATGGGTGGGTGAGGTACGGCTGGCGGTGCCCGCAGCACCTGGCATTAACCTGACGGGCGTGCTGCTGGCGGAATTGCGGGTGCTCGATCTGTGTGACGGCGACGCCGACGCGGTGACCCGGCCTTTCGCCGACCTCGGCGCCGACGTCCTGAAGGTCGAACCGCCCCGCGGGAACGCGGGCCGCACGCAGCCGCCAAGCGTGGCAGGCGCCAGCGTTCCGTTCGCGTTGAACAACGCCAACAAGCGCGGTTGCGTGCTCGACCCCGACGACCCACCCGATCGTGATCGCTTCTTCGACCTGGTGGCGGACGCCGACATCGTGGTCGACAACGGCAACCCCGGCCGCGCGGCGGCGTTCGGCACATCGTGTGCGGAGTTGTTTCGCCGATATCCGCATCTGGTGGCGATGACGGTCACCGACTTCGGTGTCGACGGGCCAAGGGCGTCTTGGTGCGCCACCGACCCGGTGTTCTATGCCCTGTCCACGGCGCTGTCGCGTTCCGGGCCGACGACCGGACGTCCGGTGCTGCCGCCAAACGGCCTAGCCTCGGCCACCGCCGCGGTACAGGCGGCGTGGGCGGCGTTGGTCGCCTATTTCCACCGGCTGCGCTACGGCACAGGCGATTACGTCGACTTCTGCCGTCTCGAGGCGGTCGTGCAGTCACTGGATCCGCCGTTCGGATCCGAGGGGCAGGCGGCCGTCGGGCAGAAAAGGTCCAGCCAGCTGTGGCGGGGCAGACCGCGCAACCAGCAGATCTATCCGATATTCGCCTGTCGCGACGGACACGTCAGGGTTTGTCTGCTCTCGGCGCGGCAGTGGCGCGGCATGCGGTCGTGGCTCGGCGAACCCGAACAGTTCGCCGATCCGAAATTCGACACGATCGCAGGGAGGTACGGCGCATCGCGGGAAATCAACAAGCTGATCGCCGACCTGTTCGCCACGCAGACGATGGACGAGCTGGTGACGGCGGGGCAGTCCCGTGGCGTTCCGATCGCCGCGGTGCTCAGCCCCGCAGAAACCCTTACCTCCGAGCACTTTCGGGCGGTCGGCGCGCTCACCACCGCCGCCATCGCCGATGGCGTCGACGTCATGGTTCCGGTCGGCCCGTTCGTCGTCGACGGGTCGCACAGGGGCTATGCACGGCCGGCGCCCTCGGTGGGCCACGACGAGGTCAGCTGGCGCACACCGCGGGCCGAGCGGCCCCCGGTGTCAGACTCCGCGAGCGTGAATCGGTCGTTCGACGGCATGCGGGTTCTCGACCTCGGTGTGATCGTCGCGGGCGGCGAGCTCGGGCGCCTCTTCGCAGACCTCGGCGCCGAGGTGATCAAGATCGAGAGCGCCGCCTATCCGGACGGGCTGCGTCAAACCGCACCGGGGCAGGTGATGAGTCGGTCGTGGGCGCTGACTCACCGCAACGAGTACGGCCTCGGGCTGGACCTGCGCAGCAGCGAAGGCGCCGCCATCTTTTCCCGGCTGGTGGCGGACGCCGACGCGGTCTTCGCCAACTTCAAGCCTGGAACGCTTGCCGCCCTTGGTTTTCCGTATGAGAAGCTGTGCGAGCTGAATCCTCGGATTGTGCTGGCGGAAAGCAGCGCGTTCGGCGCGTCAGGGCCGTGG
This sequence comes from Mycolicibacterium stellerae, assembly GCF_003719305.1. Classification (GTDB taxonomy): domain Bacteria; phylum Actinomycetota; class Actinomycetes; order Mycobacteriales; family Mycobacteriaceae; genus Mycobacterium; species Mycobacterium stellerae. The sequence goes on along the minus strand of NZ_RARC01000038.1, from coordinate 57,410 downwards.
AGCGCCCGTATGGGTTACGGCCCTCTGGTCAGGGCAACGACCGGAATCACCAAGTTGTGGACCGCCGAAGACGACCAGGACTTCTACGACGCCACGACGATCTTCCCCGACCACGTCGTCGCGCGGATCACCGCGATCGCGGCTCTGGCGTCGCTGATCGGCCGTGAGCAGGCCGGAACCGGTGCACACGTTCACATCTCGCAAGCCGAGGCCGCCGTCAACGTACTCGCCGCACACTACGCGACCGATGCCGCCCGAACCGCGGAACTGCCGGTCGGCGACGACACCGCCGTGCATGGCGTGTACGCATGCGCGGGGGAGGACGAATGGTGTGTGATCTCGCTGCGCACCGCCGCGGATCGGCTGGCGCTGGCCGCCGCGATGGGTGCATCGACGCTGCCCGACGACCGCGGCGACCTGGTGGATGCGGTGTCGGCGTGGACGTCCCGAATGGACAAGGGCGCCATCGCAGATGTGCTTCAACGCGCCGGTGTACCCGCCGCACCGATGAACCGTGCCGCCGACGTGCTGACCGATCCCGTACTCGTGCACCGGAAGTTGCTGACCGATATGGTGCATCCGCTGTTCGACGATCCGATGCCGACGGAGACGGGGCCTGCGCGGTTCGCACACATCCCGCGTGCTGAACTGCGGCCGGCCCCGATGCCCGGCGAACACACCCGCGAGATCTGTCAGAAGCTGCTCTCCCTCGACACCGAGGAGATCGACCGGCTGATCGCCGACGGAGTCCTGTTCACCTCCAACGCACCAAGGACCCAGTCATGACATCACCCAGGACGCCGGTGCTGATCGGCTTCGGACAGGTCAACCAGCGCGACGAGGACGCCACCGTCGAACCGATCGACCTGATGGCCGCGGCGGCCCGGTCGGCAGCAGAGCCAAAGGTGTTGGGAGCCGTCGACTCGATACGGGTCGTGAACATCCTGTCGTGGCGCTACCGCGACCCCGGCAGGCTGCTCGCACAGCGCATCCGGGCCGACGATGCGGCCACCCGGTACACCGGCGTCGGCGGCAATGTGCCACAGACGCTGGTCAACCAGGCCTGCCTGGACATCCAGGAAGGACGGGCCGACCTCGTCGTGATCGCGGGCGCCGAAACCTTCCGCACCCGAACGCGATTGCGCAACCGAGGGGTCAAGCCGGACTGGACGAGCGAAGGCGATTCCGTGCCGTACGCAGACGGCGCTAACGAAGGGGAGCCGCTCATCGGGCCTGCGGAGATCAGAATCAAACTCGACCGCGCCCCGTATTTCTATGCCATGTTCGAGCAGGCGTTGCGGATCGAGGCGGGGGAGTCGTCGGACGCGCACCGCAGGCGCATCGGCGAACTGTGGTCGCAGTTCAGCGCGGTCGCGGCTGACAACCCGTACGCATGGAGCCGAAAAGCGCTGTCGGCCGAGGAGATCTGGCAACCGAGCGCCGACAACCGGATGGTCAGCTGGCCTTACCCCAAGCTGATGAACTCCAACAACATGGTCGATCAGGGCGCGGCCATCATCCTGGCCTCGGCCGAGAAGGCTGCTGATCTGCAGATCCCCACGGAGCGTTGGGTTTTCCCGTACGCGGGCACAGACGCGCACGACACGTACGCGATCGGTGAACGCCTGCAGCTGCACCGGTCACCCGCAATCAGGATCGCGGGCCGGCGGGTGCTCGAGCTCGCCGGTGTCGGCCTCGGCGACATCGACCACGTCGACCTCTACTCCTGCTTTCCTTCGGCGGTCCAGGTGGCAGCCACTGAGCTGGGCCTTGTCGGCGACCCGCGGCCGCTTACGGTGACCGGTGGCCTCACCTTCGCCGGCGGCCCGTGGAACAACTACGTCACGCATTCGATCGCCACGATGGCCGAACGGTTGATCGCCAACCCCGGTGAGCGTGGCCTGATCTCCGCCAACGGCGGTTGGCTCACCAAGCACAGTTTCGGGGTGTACGGAACGACACCTCCTGAGCACGAATTCCGTTGGCAAGACGTGCAATCCGCTGTCGACGCCGAACCGACCAGAAAGGCCGAGGTGGAGTGGGCCGGGGTCGGCACTGTCGAGGCATGGACGACGCCGTTCGACCGCGACGGTTCCGCGGAGAAAGCCTTCGTGGCGGTGCGCACGCCGGAGGACTCGCGAACGCTCGCCGTGATCACCGATGCCGCGGAAGCGGATGCGACGGTACGCGAGGACATCGCGGGGGCGAAGGTGCAGGTCCACGCCGACGGCACCGCCAACCTCGAGTGAACGGACACGCCGACGCTAGGGCGCGTCGACCGGTACTTCTGTGTACTGCGGCAGGTATCCGTCCGCGCTGAACGTGAAGCCCTTACCGCTTTCCTCGCTGAGGCAGGACACCCCGGTTTCTTCTTGAACGTTGCACCGGAATCGCGCAACGATCAGTGTCCGGTTGAACGGCAGATCATTCGCCGGACCACCCACCATCGTGAACCCGGGTTGGTCCAACACCGCGAAATGGCTGTCGCCCGCAGGCTCGATGACGATCGCGTTCGGCGTGGCCTCGCCGCCCGCCCCGTCGGGAACCGTGTCCGGCGCGTCCGCAATGCCAAGGGCGCCTCGCGCGGACTGACAGCCCGCCATGACGCGCGGCAGGATCGCGCACTGCCAGCGGCCGCTGGGCGTGGTGAAGTAGTAGGCGGCTTGGTCGTTCGGATGCGCCACATAGTCGAAGGCGTTGGCCAGGTGGGTGTTGTTAACGGGCGGCAGTTCTGGCGTCGCGACGGTATCGGCTGGATCCGTCGGCCTCGGCTCGTCGGTATTGACCACCGTTGGACCCGAGCAGCCCGTGACGGCCCAAAGTGTCGTCGAGATCAAAGTGATGGCACGCATTGCGGTCAACAGCGTGCCGGAGCCTCATTTCGACGGATCAACCGGGGTCACAAACTCCCTGAGCCTGCGAGCGTTGCGCACCGCGTGCCCGCCGAGATCGTTGTTGAAGTACACGTCCACCCGCTTGCCCTCCTGCCGCCACGCCATCAGACGGTCGGCCCAGTGACGCAACTCCTCGTCGGAATACGAGCCCGTGTAGAGCGAGGCCGGCTCGGGTCCGTGCATACGGAGGTAGACAAGGTTGCCGGTCGCCCGCGGTACGCAGACCATCCCGGCGCCGCTCATCACGACGTAAGCGGCCCCGTGTCGCTCCAGCATCGAGAACACCGCAGGGTCGTTCCACGAAGGATGCCGCAGCTCCAGCGCCACGGGAATCGACGGCGGCATCACGCCAAGGAAGTGGTCGAGCCGCGCGTCGTCACGTTCCATGGCGGGATGCAGTTGGACCAGCAGTGCTTCCGCGCGTGGGCCGAGCGCCTTCCAGCACCGCTCGAACCGCTCGACCCACGGCTCCGGCGACTTAAGCCTGCGGAAGTGGGTCAGCCCGCGATGTGCCTTGACCGACATTGTGAAGCCGTCCGGCAGACGCTGCCGCCAGCCCGTGAAGGCGGAATCGCGCGGCCAGCGATAGAAGCTCGCGTTGAGTTCGACGGTGTCGAACGCACCGACATAGTGGGCCAACCGCTTAGCTGCAGGCAGCCCCTGCGGATACAGCACGTCGGTCCAGTGGTCGTAGGACCACCCCGAGGTCCCGATCCGGATCATTGGCAGTGGCTTACCCGACGGGTGGAGACGAAAACGTCACTTCGGCGGCAGTGATTTGGCGTAGTCGACTCCGCGAGCAACCCAGGGCTGCAGCTGCCGTTTGGTCCTGATGCCGTCGACGGAGACCCGCAGCCAGCCGCGGGTCTCCCGGCCGGCCATCACCATCGGTTCCACGTGGTCGCGCGCGAGCAGCTTCTCCGTCTCGTCGGGCGGCACCCGGACCATCAGCCCGCCGCGGCCGCTGGCCGCCACCGACATGTTGCCGTTGATCAGAAAAGCCAGCCCGCCGAACATGCGTTTCTCCTCGATGCCCTTCTGCGGGCCCAGGAGTTCGCGGATGCGGTTGGCGAGCTCTTCGTCATATGCCATGTGGGCTGCTCATCCCTGCTGAGAATTCGGTGCCCATCCGAGTCTAGGTCCGAGCTTGTCGGCCAGGTCGCCGATGATTTGCGTGTAGTCGTCGGGGCCGAAGGTGAAGGGCAGCGCGATCGCCATTTCGTCGGCGCGCTGAAAGCCCGCATGCTCGAAAAGACGATCGGCCAGTTCGTCAGATGGCCCGACGTAGTCCGGAGAGAACAGCATGCCGCGCGGGCCCTGCGGTGTCTTGGTGCGCTCGAAGCGGCCCGCGGCGTAGTCGCGGTAACGGCGGATCTGATCGTCGGTCGCGGAGTCGGTGGGAATCACCACGAGACCCTGCGACACCCGCGCCCGGTCCGGATGGAGATGATGCGCTCTGAAGGCGTCGATCTGCTCGCCCTGAATGGTTGCGAAGTCACGCGATTCGGTGCCATCGATGCTGACGACAGAACTGGTCAGGTAGTTGATCCCCTGTTCGGCCGCCCAGATAGCCGACTCCAGGCCACCGCCATACCAGACGCGGTCGGCGAGACCCGGTGAGTGGGGCTGGATCCGGTCGGTGAACTGTTCGATGCCGACAGTCCCAGCGAAGTCGCTGACTGGCTCGCCGCGAAGATTACGCAGCAGCCGCAGCACCCGCTCCTTCGAGAAATTTTCCAGCTCATGGGTTTCGGGATACAGCGCCGTCTTGTAGTGCTCGTAGAGCATCGGGGTGCCGACCGAAACGCCTGGGTTGACGCGACCCCCGGACAGGATGTCGACAGTGGCCAGATCTTCTGCGAGCCGAAAGGGGTTCTCCAAACCCAGCGGAATGACGGCGGTGCCGAGTTCGATGCGGCTGGTCCGCTGGCTGGCTGCGGCCATGATCGCCACCGGTGACGAGATCCCCGGCTGGAGATGACGGTCGCGAAGCCAAACGCTGTCGAAGCCGAGAGCCTCGGCGCGCTCGATGACCTGAAGCGTCTCCTCGATGCCGGGACCTGGATCGGCCGCGTCGAACCGTCCGATCGTCAGGAAGCCGAGCTTGCGCAACGGCTCACCGCGTCGTGGCATCTACCGGCCCTCCTCATGGCGCGAGCTGGGGGTACCTCCCGCTTGCGAGCGTGCGTGTCTGTACGCGACACACCGTGTCAGACCGTACAAACGCGCACGCTCGCAGGATATTTCGGCTACGCCGCCGCGGTGACCGTATCGGCGGCCGGTTCCAGCGCCTGTGCCACGATCTCGGCGACGTCGGTCATCGGCCGCACCTCGAGGGCCTCGAGCACCTCGGCCGGGACGTCGTCCAGGTCGGGCTCGTTGCGCTGCGGGATGAAAACCGTTGACAGACCTGCGCGTTGGGCGGCCAGCAACTTTTGCTTGACCCCGCCGATGGGCAGCACTCGACCGTTCAGCGTCACCTCACCAGTCATGCCGACGTCCCCGCGAACCTGTCGTCCGGTGGCCATCGACACCAAGGCCGTGACCATGGTGACGCCCGCCGAGGGACCGTCCTTGGGCACCGCGCCCGCAGGCACGTGCACGTGGATCTGCCGGTCCAGCGCCTTGGGGTCGACCCCCAGCTGCTCGGCGTGCGCCCGGACGTAGGAGAGCGCGATCTGCGCGGACTCCTTCATCACGTCGCCCAGTTGACCGGTCAGCTTCAGGCCCGGCTCCCCGTCGTTGCCGTTGGCCTCGATGTAGAGCACGTCGCCACCCAATCCGGTGACGGCAAGGCCCGTCGCCACGCCGGGCACCGCGGTGCGCTCGTTCGACTCCGGGGTGAACCGCGGGCGGCCCAGATAGCTGACGAGGTCCGGCTCGTCGATGGTCAGCGCGCTGTCCGAGTCCGCCAGCTTGGTGGTGGCCTTGCGCAGTGCCTTCGCCAACAGCCGCTCGAACTGCCGCACACCCGGTTCGCGGGTGTAGTCGGCGGCGATCTTGCGCAGCGCGTCGTCGGTCACCGCGACCTCGTCGGCCGTCAGCGCCGCCCGTTCACGCTGCCGGGGCAGCAGGAAGTCGCGGGCGATGGCCACCTTGTCGTCCTCGGTGTAGCCGTCGATGGCCACCAACTCCATCCGGTCCAGAAGCGCTGACGGGATGTTCTCGATGACGTTGGCCGTCGCCAGGAACACCACATCGGACAGGTCCAGATCCAGATCGAGGTAGTGATCGCGGAACGTGTGGTTCTGCGCGGGGTCGAGCACCTCGAGCAGTGCAGCACTCGGGTCGCCGCGATAGTCCGAGCCGACCTTGTCGATCTCGTCGAGCAGCAGGACGGGGTTCATCGACCCCGCCTCGCCGATGGCGCGAACGATTCGGCCCGGCAGCGCACCGACATAGGTGCGCCGGTGTCCGCGGATCTCGGCCTCGTCGCGCACGCCGCCCAAGGCAACGCGAACGAACTTGCGGCCCAACGCGCGTGCGACGCTCTCACCGAGCGACGTCTTGCCGACGCCTGGGGGACCGGCCAGCACCATCACGGCACCCGAGCCGCGGCCGCCAACGACGGCCATGCCCCGCTGCGTCCGGCGGGCACGCACCGCCAGGTATTCGACGATGCGGTCCTTGACGTCCTCGAGCCCGTGGTGATCGGCGTCAAGGACTGCTCTGGCGAGCGTCAGGTCCGTCGAATCCTCGGTCGTGACGTGCCACGGCAGGTCGAGCACGGTGTCCAGCCAGGTACGGATCCAGCCGCCCTCGGGGCTCTGCTCGCTCGAGCGTTCCAGCTTGCCGACCTCGCGAAGCGCAGCCTCGCGAACCTTCTCAGGCAGGTCGGCCGCCTCGATGCGGGCCCGGTAGTCGTCGGAACCGTCGGGCTCGCCCTCGCCGAGCTCCTTGCGGATGGCGGCCAGCTGCTGACGCAGCAGGAATTCCTTCTGCGTCTTCTCCATGCCGTCGCGGACGTCCTCGGCGATCTTGTCGTTGACCTCCACCTCGGCGAGGTGGGTACTGGTCCAGTCGATCAGCGCGCGAAGGCGTTCGGCCACGTCGGGCGTCTCCAGCAGCTGGCGCTTCTGCACGTCGGTCAGATACGACGCGTAACCCGCCGTGTCCGCCAGCTGCGACGGATCGGTCAGCTTGTTGACGAAGTCGATGATCTGCCACGCCTCACGCCGTTGCAGCATCGCCAGCAGCAGCTTCTTGTACTCTGCGGCCAGCGCGCGGGTCTCGGCGGTCGGCTCGGGGTCTTCGACCTCGGTCACCTCGACCCACAGCGCCGCACCGGGGCCGGTCGTGCCGGTACCGATGTGGGCACGACGTTCGCCGCGGATCACCGCTGCCGAGCCGCCGCTGCCTGCGACGCGTCCGACCTGAACGATCGACGCAAGGACGCCGTAGGTCGGGTAGCGGTCGTCGAGCCGCGGGGCGATCAGCAGTTTGCCATTCTCGCTGGCCTGCGCGGCGTCCACTGCGGTACGGGCGGCGTCATCCAGCTCGATGGGCACCACCATCGTGGGCAGCACGATCGGCTCGCTGACAAACACCACCGGCACTGAGATTGCTTCAGGCATTCGATCCTCCAAAGTTAAGCCTGATGCACTCAACCCTGTGCCGGGCTCCTTTGTTCCCAGCGGGCCGGGCGTGGGTCGCGGTGCCCGGCAGTCCTCTGGCAGCGTTGCGGACATGACTGATATCGATATCCCGGCCGTCGTCGCCATCACCGGAGCCAGCAGCGGCATCGGGGAGGCGACCGCACGCCACCTCGCCGCGCGAGGAGCCCGCGTGGTCATCGGCGCCCGTCGGACGGACCGGCTCGAGATGTTGGCAGACGAATTGCGCGCCGACGGTGCCGAGGTGGCGACGGCCGTGCTCGACGTGTCCCGCCGGGCGGACCTCGATCGGCTGGTGCAGACCGCCGTCGACCGGTTCGGGCGACTCGACGTGCTGGTGAGCAATGCCGGCGTCAGCGCGCTCGGTCCAATGGCCGACGGTGACGTCGACGGCTGGTCGGCGATGATCGACGTCAACCTGCGCGGCGTGTTGAACGGGATTGCCGCCGCGATGCCGGTGTTCCGGAGCCAGGGCAACGGTCATTTCGTGACGACCGTGTCGACGGCCGGCCTGAAGATCGTTCCGGAGATGGCTGTCTACGCGGCCACCAAGAACGCCGTCAGGACCGTGATGGAGGCGCTGCGGCAAGAGTCCACCGACGGCGTCATCCGAACCACCTCGGTCTCGCCGGGATTCGTCCGCACCGAGCTAAGCGACTCGATCGCCGACCCTGACACGCGTGCCTGGGCGCGTTCCAAGATGGACGCGATCGGCCTTGACCCGGACGCGGTCGCGCGGGCCATCGCGTTCGCGATCGAACAGCCACGTGACGTCGAGATCGGCGAAATCGTCATCCGCCCAACTGTTCAGGACTAGGCGCATAACAGTGAGCCTGCCGCCAGGGGTAGCGACAGGCTCACTGGAGAGAGGTGCTGTTACGCGGAGGTGGGGGACGCGCCAAGCACCCGTTGGAGATCGGGCTTCATCTGCTCGAGCTGCTGCCCCCAGTAGCCCCAGCTGTGCGTTCCGCTCGTTGGGAAGTTGAACACCCCGTTCTGGCCACCTGCGGCGACATAGTTGTCCCGGAAGGTGGTATTGGTACGCAGTGTGAAGCCCTCGAGGAACTGCGCCGCCATCAGGTTGCCGCCCGAGTCGCCCGTGTCGAGATCCGCTGGCGTCCCGTTGCCGCAGTAGATCCAGATCCGGGTGTTGTTCGCGACCAGCTGGTTGATGTTGACCATCGGGTCATTACGCTTCCAGGCCGGATCGGAAGACGGGCCCCACATGCTTTCGGCGTTGTAGCCGCCGGCGTCGTTCATCGCAAGGCCGATCAGCATCGGCCACCAACCCTCGGACGGGTTGAGGAAGCCCGACAGCGACGCCGCGTAGATGAACTTCTGCGGGTAGTAGATCGAGTAGGTAAGCGCGGTGGCGCCGCCCATCGAGATGCCGACCACGGCGTTGCCGTTCTGCGAAACACCCTGGTTGGCCTCAAGGGACGCCGGGAGCTCCTGGGTCAGGAACGTCTCCCACTTGTAGGTGTAGTCCTGACCGTTGCCCTGCGACGGCTGGTACCAGTCGGTGTAGAAGCTCGACTGGCCGCCGACCGGCATCACCGTCGACAACCCCGAGCCGTAGTACCACTCGAACGCCGGGGTCTCGATGTCCCAGCCGTTGTAATCGTCCTGGGCGCGCAGGCCGTCGAGCAGGTACACCGCATGCGGTCCGCCGCCCTGGAACTGCACCCGGATGTTGCGATTCATCGACTGGGAGAACACGTCCAGATACTCGACGGGCAGGCCGGGACGGGAGAAGGCACCCGCTGTCGCCGACCCCCCGGCGTATCCGATCAGCCCCGGAAGGGCAGCCGCCACAAGTGCGCTCGCCGCCACCCGGCGCATCCACTTACCTCGAAACTTCTCAATCCACTTCATAACGGCAACAAACCCACCTTTCCAATTACCTGCTGCCAAGCAATTGCCATTTCGCTTTGCGTGGCGCAAGTGAAACATCTGCCTCATACGTCACATGCGCACCAACACGGTGTTCGGATATCGCGAATGGCTAACGATTGCGACTCGGCGCGGACTCGAGGACCTGAGCAGCGAAGACGAGCGGCCGAGGCGGCGCGTTACCCGCCTACCTGCCAGCGCCCGGACAGTTGCGTGACATGGCGCGGCGCCAGCTCCGCCAAACTGGTCACTCCGAGTAGCCGCATGGTGCGCGCGACCTGCTCGGACAGGATCGTGATGGCGCGGTCCACACCGGCCTCGCCGCCCGCCATCAGACCGTAGAGGTAGGCGCGACCGACCAGGGTGAACCTCGCTCCGAGGGCGACGGCGGCGACGATGTCGGCGCCGGACATGATCCCGGTGTCCAGCACGATCTCGGTGTCGGCACCGACTTCACGGGCGACGGTGGGCAGCAGATGAAACGGCACAGGCGCGCGGTCGAGTTGGCGGCCGCCGTGGTTGGACAGCACGATGCCGTCGACCCCCAGATCAACCACTGACTTCGCGTCTTCCAACGTCTGGATTCCCTTGACCACCAACTTGTTTGGCCACTGCGATTTGATCCAGGCCAGGTCGTCGAACGTCACGGTGGGATCGAACATCGTGTCCAGGTATTCGGCGACCGTTCCCGGCCACCGATCCAGCGAAGCGAACGACAGGGGTTCGGTCGACAGCAGGTCGAACCACCACCGCGGGTGGGGCACCGCATCGAGCACGGTGCGCAGGGTCAGGGCGGGCGGTATCGACATCCCGTTGCGCGTGTCGCGGAGCCGCGCACCCGCGACCGGCACATCGACCGTCACGAGCAAGGTGTCGAACCCGGCGGCCGCTGCGCGCTCGACCAACGCCATCGACCGCTCCCGGTCCTTCCACATGTACAGCTGAAACCAATTGCGGCCGCTAGGATTTGCGGCTCTGACCTCTTCGATCGACCTGGTGCCCAGCGTCGAAAGGGAGAAGGGGATACCGGCCCTGGCCGCCGCACGCGCACCCGCGACCTCACCCTCGGTCTGCATCAAGCGCGTGAACCCCGTCGGGGCGATGCCGAATGGCTGCGCGACGCGCCCACCGAGAACATCCCAACCGGTGTCGATCTCGGCGACATTGCGCAGAATCGTCGGATGAAACTGGATTTCGCGGAAGGCCTGCCGCGCCCTCGCTAGCGACAACTCCTCCTCTGCGGCGCCATCGGTGTAGTCGAACGCGGCTTTGGGCGTGCGCCGCTTGGCAATTCGCCGTAGATCGGCGATTGTCAGCGCATCGGCCAGCCTGCGCGCGGTCAGATTCAGTGTCGGCTTCTTGAACTGGATCAGCGGAGCCAGGTCGCGGGGCTTGGGTATCCTGCGGTCCATCGATACTCCTAGTCGGCCGCCGCCGAGGTCGCGCGCCGCACATCGGCCCGCCGGTCTTCGATTGACCGGCCGATATCCTGCAGCAGCACGGGCTTTTTCGCGACGAGTTCCTCGATGTGCTCGCGCTCCAACTGAAGCGCGGTGACCTCGTCGAGTGCGTACGCCGACGCGGAAACCGGCTCCCTCGTCAGCGCGGTCTGGCCGAGGAAGTCGCCCTCCTCCAGCGTCCGCACCGGGATGACCGAGCCATCCTCACCGTTGGCTACCAGGCGGACCCTGCCGTTGACGATGAACGTCATCCGCTTGGGTACCTGGCCCGCAGTCTGGATGTATTCGTCTGCGCCATAACGGATGAGCTGAGCCCGGGTGAGCAGTTCCTCCTGCTCGGCGTGGGTCAGCCGTAGGGTGGGCGCGATGATGGCCAGCGAAGCGTTGACCCGCTCGGAGGTGGCGAATTCGTCTTCCGCCTCGTCGAGATGGAGGCCGGCGCGCCGCGACGCGTACCAGACCCAGCGCAGGAACGTCACCTTGGCGGCGAAGTCGTCGGCAGGTGTGCGCACCGGTATCGACGTGGTGTACTTCAGACCTCCTCCGGCGAAGCTCGACGGTGCGGCATCGGGCCGCAACTGCGGTAGAGATGCCGCGACGCGGTTCAGCATCCGGCACACGTCATCGGGCGGATCGTCGACGGAGAACACCGTCGCGACCGAGAGCGAGTGACTGCCGGGCGGTCTGCTGAAGTTGGTGAACGATGCGGCGGCAAGCACCGAGTTCGGCATGATCTGTAAGCCGCTGCCCGTGTCGATATGCGTTGCGCGCCAGTTGACCTCCACCACCCGCCCGCGTGCCGTCGGCGTTTCGATCCAATCGCCGATCTGAAACGGCTGCTCGAACAGGACGAGCAGACCGGAGATGATCTGGCCCACCGAGTTCTGCAGCGCCAGACCGAGCACGATCGACGAGATGCCGAGCGCGGTGAACAAGCCGCCGACGTTGGCACCCCAGATGTAGGCCAGGATCAACGCGATTCCGACGGCGATCAGGGCAAAGCGCGCCACATCGAGAAAGATCGTCGGGATGCGGTTGCGCCAGGTGCCTTCGGGTGCACCCTGGAAGACGGTGGCGTTCAACCCCGACAGCAGCAGGACGAGCACGACGACGAAGAACACCGTCGATACGATGCGCACCGGGGTCGCCTCGCCGGAAATCTGAATGGCCCCGACCAGCAGGAGCAACAGTGCGCCGAGCGGAAGAATGTAGGTACGCAGCAGGTGAACCGGCCGCACCAGGAAACTGTTCCTGCGCCGCAACGCATTCTGCAGTTCGGTGAGCACGACAAGGGCGATGGGGAAGCCGACGGCCACCCCGACGGCCCAGTAGAACCACGGTGCGTCGAGGACGCTGCTCACGGCTCGCGCTCCGTCAATCGCCAGATCGGCTCGGCGTCGGCCTCGCCGCTGACTTCGCCTGCCGGGCTGAAGTCACGGGTGTCGCGCATCACGTCGTACACCCGTGACGTGACATAGACGCCGGGCTGCGGTGAGCCGCTCTGAACCTGGTAGGCGACGTTGACCGCCGACCCCCACATGTCGTAGGCCAAGGTCGCGCGGCCGACCAGGCCGCTGGTGACGGTGCCGGTGTCGATGCCCGCGCGCAAGTGCAGCTCGTTGCCGGTTTCGACGTTGAACCGATCGATGACGCGCTGCATTTCGATCGCGAAGTCCACCGTGCGACGGACATTGTCGAGCCGCGGCACGCTCAGGCCGCAGCTGGCGAGGTAGCCGTTGTGCAGGGTCCGCACCTGCTCGACACCGAGATTCTCTGCGGCAGCGTCGAATTGGCGGGTGAGCTTGTTCACGATCGCCAGAAGATCGTCGGAGCTGAGCTCGGACGTGAGCTCGTCGAGGCCGATGATGTCGGCGTAGACGACAGTTACGTTCTGGTGGTCCTGGGCGATCGTCTCCTCACCCTCGCGATAGCGCTGGACCACCGGCTCGGGCATCAGGGACAGCATGATTCGGTCGTTCTCACGACGCTGTTCGGCGAGCAGTTCTTCCTTGATCGCCAGGTTGCGGCTCATGTCGTTGAACGCCACGGTCAGGTCGCCGAACTCGTCACGGGTGCGCACGGGCAGCGTCACCTTGTAGTCGCCGGAGCTGATCTGTTGGGCTCCCGCCTCGAGACGGCGGATCGGCCGCACGAACAGCCGCGCGAGGAGCATCGCGGCGAGACAGACAACGAAGATGATCGCGGCGGTGGACAGCACCAGCGTCCTGGTGAAGGCCGAGACCGGGGCGAAGGCCTCCGAGGTGTCGATCTTGGCGATCACCGACCAGTTCAGGCCCGGCAGGTCGACCGGCGCATAGGCCTGCAGCGACTCGTGACCGAGATAGTCGCGGTCGACCAGCGTTCCGTCCTGGCCGCGTTTCGCGAGCCGGGTCGCTTCGGTTTCGACCGGTTGCACCAGCGTGGTTCCACCCTGGCGGATCGACGTCTCGGCGACATCGGGCGGTGTGCCCGCATCGATCACATCGCGTTTGAACTGTTCGGGGTTTTCCAGGAACATCCGCGAGTCGGATCGCATCAGACCGTCCGGGCCGACCAGGAATGTCTCGCCGGTCTGACCCATGCCCGCGGCTTCCCACTTCTTGTCGGCCGTCATCAGCCGGTTGATCTTGGAGATCGGGAACTGCAGCGCCAGTGCACCTTCCACGCGTCCGCCCTGACCGACGGGGGACACCATCCACGCGGTGGGCTCGTCGGCGGGCTGATACTCACCGAAGTCGGTGATGGCGACGTAGTCCACGGCGTTGGATGCCAGCGCCTTCTCGTAGGCGTCGCGCAGTTCGCCCTCGCGGTAGGGGCCGGTGAGGATGTTGGTGCCGAGGTCGACACCCTTGTACGCGGAGTAGACGACGTTGCCCCTGGTATCCAGCAGCATCGCATCCTCGAACTCGAAGCGCTTGACGATGGCCCGGAAGAAGTCGTTGAACTCGGCGTTGGCCGCCGACCACGGGCTGCCGTCGCGCGCGTCGTCGAACGCGATCGCCTTGTCCCAGTCGTCGAACGGCGCGGTGTAATAGGCCTGCAGGTATTTCTGCGCGTTCGAGGTCGGGAGCAGCGCGGAGACGTCCATACGATTGCCGGTCTGGTCTTCCTCCGACGTCGCGAACTGGGTGTTGTAGTAATCCACCAGCGACTGCCATTGCGCCGGGTTGATCGTCGCGTCATTGAGTTGGTCGAAGCCGGCCGTGAAGGCGCGGACCGCTTCGGTGGTGGTGGCACCGCGGGTATATATGACGAGCGAATTCTTCAGGTCGGAGAACTGCCCCTCCAATTGGCGCGCCTGTGAGCCTCGGATCTCGGTAAGGCTGTCAAACACCGAAGCACGCAGTGACGAACGTCCGGACTGGTAGCCGATGACGCCCACCACCGCGGCCGACAGAACGCTCGTCACCAGCAGCATCGCCAACAACTTGGACTGAATACTGATCCGGGACAGCACTCGGCGACGAAAACTCCGAGGTATGGGCGCAGGCGCGGGTGGAGCCGGGCTATCGGATTCATTTGTCATCGTCATTGAAACCCGAAGACTAGCTTGCGAAACTTGCAGACGAAATGAATGTGGGCAAATCGTTGTCTATGAATCCGACCGATCCATTCGGCCTTCAGCGCTTTGTCGACGCACAGAGTCGGGTTTACGACACGGTGGTCGACGAGCTTCGCGGTGGGCGCAAACGAAGTCACTGGATGTGGTTTGTGTTTCCGCAACTTGCCGGGCTGGGCAGCAGCCCGACGGCGGTCCGATTCGCGATCACGTCGATCGACGAGGCCCGCGCCTACCTTGCCCACGAACTGCTCGGCTCCCGACTACGGGAATGCGCAGGTTTGGTGGCTCGGATCGACGGCAGAACGGCCGAGCAGATCTTCGGCTGGCCCGACGACATGAAACTGCGGTCGTCGATGACGCTGTTCGCCCGCGCCGCCGACGACAACGCTGAGTTCGTGGCGGTTCTGGAGAAGTTCTACGGCGGCCACGAGGATCCGGCGACGCTGGCGCGGCTGACCTGAAGTCAGGTCGGCGCGATGATCAGCCAGCCGTGCGGCTCGATCTCGGCGCCGGAGACGACGTCCTCTGGTGGCGCACCCGAACCGGCGACGATTCGGCCCTCGTCGTGCCCGAATTCATTCAGCGACAACGTCATCGGGGCATCGTCTATGTTGAGGGCAACCAACAGCACATCCGAATCGCGCCGCGTCTGGTAGACGTACTGCGTGTTCGTCAGCTGGACCGCCGACGTTGCGGCGGTGTGCAACCACGGATGGCGTCGACGCAACCCGATCAGGTACTGATGCAGGCGGTAGATGTCGTGGCCCTGTTCGTCCACCCCCATCAGGGGCGAGTTGAATTCGGGCCGCACGGCGTCGTCGCCGCCGACGCGCTCCTCTTTGACGCCGCGGTAGGCCGACTCGTCACCCGCGTAAACGCTCGGCGTGCCGCCCACCGTGAGAAGGAGGACGAGCGCGTGCTCGAGATGCCGGGTGTTCTCCAGCTTGCTGGCGATCCTCGTGACGTCATGGTTGCCGACGAACGTCATGGGGACGAAGACGTCGAGAAAGTCGTTGTGGCGCTGCAGCGCATGGTCGAGCTCGTGGAAGTTGCCGTCGTTGAGGCTGCTCCAGATCGCCTTCCACAGTTCGTACTGGGTGACCGAGTTGACCCCGGCATCGCGGACGTGCGCCGAGTAGTCCCCGTGGATGACTTCGCCGACGAACCATGCGTCACCGAAGTCCGCCCGGACCCGCGGCAGCACCTGCGCCCAAAACCGGTCGGGAACGGCGTAGGCGGCGTCGAGGCGCCAGCCGTCGGCGCCACGGCGCAGCCAGCGCGTCATCACATCGACGGTGTAGTCGACGACCTCGGGGTTGTCATGGTCCAGCGCGATGAGCTCGCCGTGTCCCTCGAACGTTGCGAACTCACTGCCGGTTCGGCGGAACCACGACGCGTCCTGCCCGGCGAGCGCGTCGCGGTAGCGGGGGAAGTCGGTCCCGACATGGTTGAAGACACCGTCGAGGAGGACCCGCAATCCACGGCGGTGCGCCTCGGTGACAAGTTCGTCGAAGTCCGCGTCGTCACCGAGCCTCGGGTCGATCCGGTGGTGGTCGGTGGTGTCGTAGCCGTGGGTTCTTGAGGCGAATATCGGGCCGAGCGCGATTCCCGAGGCCCCGAGTTCGACGGCGTAGTCGAGCCATTCGATGATGCGGCGCAGCCGGTGTTCGTCGGCGTTCGGCGGCCGGTCAGAGGGAAAGGCGCCGACGAAGCCGAGCGGATAGACCTGCCACCAGATCGCGTGCTGGACCCATTGGGGATCGTTCATGCGCGGAACTTCGTCTCGTAGAGCGACTTCATCGTGTCGGCGTACGCGGGAGCGGGCCCGTCGACGACTACCCCCGGCGCGACAGCGTTGATCGGCAACGTCGCCACCGGGGGCGGCGGGGCCCCCCATTCGGCGAGCCACTGGGTCAGCTGGGCACTCGAGGTGGCGTACGCGATGCGGCCGAGCCCGACCCAGGCATGCGCGGCGGCGCACATCGGGCAGTGCTCACCGGAGGTGTAGACGGTGGCGCCCGCGCGTTCGGCTGGCATCAGGTTGGCCGCCGCCCAGCGCGCGATGGCGAATTCGGGATGCTGGGTGGCGTCGCCGCCGGAGACGCGGTTGCGATCTTCGAACAGTGTCTGGCCTGCGGCGTCGACGAGGATCGAGCCGAACGGCTCGTCACCGTCGTCGAGCGCCGTGCGCGCGAGTTCGACGCAGCGGCCGAGACGGTCGAGGTCGTCGTCGCTGATGGCCACACGCGGGAGTTTACGCAGCGCCGTCGCGACGAGTCCGCGATGCCTGGTCCGCGCCGGCTTCGGTTGTCGCCGTTAGCCGACCTCAAGCCGGCACGCACACGACGCGGCGATCGGCACATCCGCGCGTGCCATCGCCAATGCCAGCTGTTGGCCGATGATGCCCGCCTCGGCGGTCCGGCCGAGCCGTCGCAGGCACTCGTGGTAGCCGTGCAGGCTCCACACGTTGCCGGGGTGTTGGCACGGCCGGCTGAAGGTCGGATCGAGCCCGAGGTCGGCGGCATATACCTCGGCGGCCTCCTCGACGCGGCCCTGCTCCAGCAACAGCGCCCCGTAGGCGTGTCTTGTGGGTTGCATCCATCCCCACGGTTCGTCGTAGGGGAGTGTGTCGTCCAGTTCGATGGCGCGCCGCAGATGGGCGAAGGCGGCGTCGTGCCGTCCTTCTCGGTAGGCGATTTCGCCGTCGAGCATCTCGGCGGCCACCGCAAGGATGTCGCGTGCGGTGTTGTTGAACAGGTAGCGCGATTCCGGGATGCGGTCGTAGGCCGCTGCGAATGCCTCCCGTTCGGCATGCGCTTGCCGGAGTTGCCCCTTCGCGGCATGTGCGACTCCGCGCCCGTAGTGAATGGTGGCGGTGGTCGTGCAGTACAGCCCGACGTCTTCGGGCAGCGGCTGGCTGACCAGTTCGTCCCACCGGCCGAATCGGACCAGAACATGAACCCGCAACGGCACGAACGCTTCCAGCCAGTCCGCCATCGGCGGTGACTCTATTGCCAGGAGCTCGGGGGTGAGCTGCCCGGCGAGCTCATCGGCCGCCCGCAGTGCAACGCCCGAGTTCGCCTCGAACATCGCCGAGTAGACGACGAAGTGCAGGTTGTGTGCACGGTAGAGCGAATAGAAGTTCAGCGGTCCCTCCCGTTCGACGAAGAGCCGGTCGGCTTGCACGGCAGTCAGATTCGACACCACCGAGCTGCGGTAGTCGCCGCAGAGCACGTCGATGTGACTGGCCATGTGCTGCAGGTGGCCCGCGTCGGGCACCAGACCACGCAGCAGGTCGGCCGCAGGCAGCGCGTCCTGCGGGGTCGCCGACATCTCCATGGTGTGCAGGTAGAGGTGCAGCACGCCGGGGTGCTCGCGGCCTGCAGGCGTGGCCAGAGCGTCATCGAGGATGCGTTTGGCCTCGACCACCCGTGAACCCGGCGCGGGTTCTCCCGTCTTGGGGTCCCACAACGCCCACGCCGTGACGTTGACCAACGCGTCGGCCGCGAGCGCCTGCACGTCGATGTCGTCGGGATATACGTCCGCGAGCCGCGACATCGCATCGGCGTAACTCGCGTGGCCCGCAAGCAGCGCGTCGGTGTCATCCGCATCGTCGGTCGGGAAGCGGGCAGCCAGCGCCTCGATCAGTCCGCTTTCGACCGCCGAGGCCCGCGCGTTGCCCGCCAACCCGAGCTCCATTCGTGCACGCGCCAACGACGCTGCGAGATCGACCGGGTCGAACGCCTCCCACGCCTTGTTGTAGTTCGGCCCGATCGAATAGGCGATGCCCCAACGGGCGATGGCGAGATCTGGATCCAATTCCAGGGCGCGCTCGAAGCAGCGGATCGCCTCGTCATGATTGAACGCATATGCCCATACCAGGCCGCGGTCAGTCCAGATCTGCGCCTGCGGCGACGGCGTGTCGACCTGACGGTGATATGTGCCCAGGTCGTAGTACCGGTCGACTTCGCCTAGCGAAACGCTCATAGACGGCACGATAATTCACCCGCAATGCCGTGGCGAGAGCCGCGAGCAGACAGCCCGCCGCGCCCCAGATGACCAGGGTCAGCAACGGTGTCCCAGCGCTGTGGCCGCCGAAGTAGGAGATGCTGCGCAGCAGGGCGACGCCGGAACCCTGCGGGACGATCGTCGTGAAGGTCGAGTAGAAGGGCGACAGCAGCGGTCTGCCGACCGGCCCCGCGGCCGCCGCGTTGCCGACGACCACCAGGAAGAGGGTGAGCAGCACCGACGCCGTAGATCCGAACGCGGCCGCCACACCCGTGACGGCTCCGCCGACGGCCATCGCGTAGATCCACAGCGCACCGAACACGGCCAAGGTGTGGCCGGCCAATGCGCCGAGCATGCCGTCGACGTAGACCGTCACCACTCCGGCAAGCAGCGCCGAGTAACCCGTCAACGTCAGTGTGCGCAGCAGAAAAGTGGCGGGTCTGCGCACCTTGCCCATGATGTAGCCAAAAGCGGTGGCGCCCAACGATGCTCCGATGGAGATGAAGATGACGGCATAGAACTCGACCGTGCCAGACGGGTCTGCGGCCGACGTCGGCGCGACATCCTCCACCGCGGCGGTGAACCCGCCCTTCGTTGCGATTGCGCGGCCGACGGATTCGGCTGCGGTGGCGACGCTCTTGCCACCTCCGCCCGCGACGTAGATCTTCATCTCGCCCGTCTGCGCGACCACGAAGGCGGCGTCGGCCGCCTGTTCGCGCACCTGCTGACGCGCTGCGGCGTCATCACCAACCGCATTGACCGCCAACACATCCTGGCCGCGAATCGCTTCGACGACCTGTCCGGGGGCGGCCACGGCCACGGTGAGGTGGTGCAGGGTGGGTCTGGCGAAAGCTCCGGAGTAACTGGCGATCATCGCGACGACGAACACCGTCAACGCCGTCATCGCGAGCACCATGTTGCGGATGCGAGTCTTGGTCATCATCGGTTCGGGGGAAGCGTGTCGGGCCATGTGAACGTCCTTAGGTGGGGAGTCGATTGGATTCAGACTGCGGTTGTGGCGAGGCCGAGCAGCGCGCCGACGGTGTCCAGTGCGGCGCTGACCCTGCCGCGCAGATCGGTGGCGTCGCCGTCCTCCATCCAGGAGCGCAGCACCTCGATGAATCCGCCGACGAGGAACCGGCTCACGGATTCCGCGGTCAGGCCCGCGATTTCGGCGACGGCGGCATCGGCCGCGATCTGTTCGCACGCGGGCGCGAGTTCGGCCCGGAAGGCTGCGACGACGCGCAGGGTGACTGCGCTCGGTACCACGTTGCGGTACATCGCACGGTGTTCGGCCGCGAAATCGAAAAGCGCCATGATGCGGGCGCGCGGATCGCCGACGATATCCGCGGCGGCCGAAGCGAACGCGACGGTGAATGCATATGCGATCGCGTCGTCGCGATCGTGGAAGTGCCGGTAGAAGACCTGGCGGCTGACCTCGGCGCGGTCGACGATGTCGCCCACCGTCAATCCGTCGACGGGACCCTCGTGTGCCAGCGCGAAGGCGGCGTCGCGAAGCCTGGCGCGGACTCTCTCGGCGCGGGGATCGACACTGTTGGTGCGTGCTGCCATAGTTGCAGGCTAATCCACTTCGTGGACATTTGACCACGAAAACTTAGGTAATCTAAGACACCTGTTCGACCCAGGTGTGATGGCGATGACGTCAGACGGTGTGCAGTACCGCGGTCGCAGCGGCCAATGCGACGCCGATCACGGCCGGAACCATCTCCGCGACGCGATCGGACGCGCGGAGGTGAAACGCGACGGCACCGATGGACAACAGCGCGAGCCCGATCGCCGCGGCGATCCCGATCGGCGGCCACAGCAATCCGGCCAGCACCCCCGCCACGCCTGCGAGTTCGAGCGCGCCGATCACCCGCCACTGCATCGATGACACCCCGAGGTGGTCACGGATTGCCAGGGACTTGGGGACGCCGAGCAATTTGATGCTCGATGAGAAGGTGAACAGGCCTGCGAGCAACAGCGTCACGACTACGGTGGCGGTGTTCATCTACGCAGGCTACGACTGTCGAGCACGCGGAGAGCAGAGAATGATCCGCTGCGTTGGACTGCTGGACTCAGTGACCCGCGACGATGTCCGACTCGTCGACCACCACCGGGTCCTTCGCACCGGGCAGGAACCAGTAGGCGACACACACGATCCCGAAGAACAGATAACCCAGCGCCACCGCCGGATTCGCCGCCCACGCGACTTCGGGCGCGTGGATCAGGCCGATGAACGACAACGCCGCTCCAACGGCGGATGCGATCGCCGCGTAGAGGAATTTCTTCTCGAGGATGTACGTCACCATCGTGCCGAGGATGAGACCGACCAGCACGGCCCCCTCGCCGAGGGTCTTGAGGCCTTCGTATACGACGCCAGCACCGTTGAGCGCCTCCATGCCGACCTGGCCTGCCGAGGTGCCCGCCGCGTTGAGCGCGTTGTCGATCAGGCCGTGCGCCCACTGCGCGAGGTTGGGCAGAATCGCAGCGACGACGGCGATGGCATGCAGGCGCGGCACGGCCTGGAACGCCTGTGCCCCGATCAGTAGGCCGATATAGAGCAGGATCGGCACGATCGCGGGCACCGGAAGCAATGCGTCGAGGACCCCGAAAAGCCCTAGGAAGCAAAGGACTCCGATCATCACGCCACTGGCCAGCGAGTAGTTGGCGCGCCCCCCTGCGTCTTTCCAACCCGGATGACCGATGTACACCGCGGGCGGGAACGGCGATCCGAACGCCGATCCGATGATCGCGCCCGCACCGTCGGCGAGCAGCACGCTGCGCAGGTTGAAGTTGTCGCCTGCGGCCGCGGCACTCTCCACGTTGCTCATCGCCTCGGTGAAGTTGTAGACACCCAACGGAATTGCCGTGCCAAGCAACGGCGCCAGGTTGGACAACCCCTGGAACAACATGTCGATTCTCAGGTCGGGTATGCCGATCGCGATGTCGGAGACGGCCTGGCCGACGTCGGGCGCGGACATGAAGCCGCCGATCCAGCCGATCGCGGTACCCACAAGCAGCGCGGCGAGCCCGACCGGGATACCGAAGGGGAGTTTCACGTCCGTGAAGAACCCGATCAGGATGATGGCCATCACCGGGAGGCCGATCCACGCGGCTTCCCACATCTGTGCGGCGGGCCGCATCGAGATGAACGTGATCGAAATGCCCGCCAGGGTGCCCAGCATCGCGGCGCGCGGGGTGAGCTTGCGGATGTAGGGCCCGACGAACGCGCCGATCATCACGATCACCCCGATCAGGAAGGCCCACGCCAGGCCGGCCTGCCAGGCCTGGATCGGGTCCTTGGTGTTGAGATACACCGGCAGCATCACGACGAAGACCACGATGAACATGTGCGGCACGCTCGGCCCGTACGGCAGCGCGGTGACGTCGTCACGGTTCTCTCGCCGGGCCAACCGGCGGGCGAGGAATGTGTAGTAGAGATTCCCGAGTATCAGTGCGACACCGAGAGCCGGTAGCACGGTGCCGAGCACGTCGCCGGCGGGAACGGCGACAACGCCGATCATCAAGCCGGTCAGCGTCAGCACGTTGACCAGGATGTTGAAGCCGAGGCCGAAGAAGGCGTTCGTGTCGCCGCGCGTCCACAACGGCAGCGCGGTCTGAGCAGGGGCCGGTGGTTCGGCAGGCGGCTCGGCGGGGGATTCGGTCACATCGGTGGTCATTGCGGGTCCTCTCAGGCGGCGGAGGTGGTGAGGGCATGAAGGGCCGGGATTACGGCCGTCGTGTCGGCGACCCATCCGAAGATGCCGCCCTGCGCCTTGATCATTTCCAGTCCGATCCGCTGAAAATCGGGGAAATATGAACCGACGCAATCGGATACGACGAGGCATTCATAGCCGCGATCGTTGGCCTCGCGCGTCGTGGTGTGCACGCAGACCTCGGTGGTGACGCCGGTGATCAACAGCTGGCTGATGCCGGAGCCGACGAGAATGTCCTGTAGCTCGGTCGCGTAGAACGCACCCTTGCCGGGCTTGTCGATGACGATCTCGCCGTCGACCGGGGCCAACTCGTCGACGATGTCGTGCCCGTATTCGCCGCGGATGAGAATCCTGCCGTACTTGCCCGCATCGCCGATTCGCTTCGAGGGTGCGCCGCGGCTGAGCTTCGCCGGCGGGCAGTCCGAAAGGTCCGGCTCGTGGCCCTCGCGCGTGTGGATGACCATCACTCCCGACGACCTCGCGGCCGCGATCAAGGCTGCCAGCGGTGGCACCACCTTGAGCAGCTGGTCGACGTCGTTGCCCAGGCTCTCGCCGAATCCGCCGGGCAGCAGGAAGTCTCGCTGCATGTCGATGACGATCAACGCCGTCTTGCCCTCGATCAGGCGGAACGGCGCCGGCTCGGCGGGCACTTCGATTGCCTTGCTCACGCTGCGGTCCTCACTCGTGGTCGTCTTCGGGTGGTCATGTGTGTTCCTCGGAGGTGGTCGCGAACTCTGATACCGCTGCGGCCCAGGGGGATTCGCGTGGTTCGTCGAGGATCCGCGCGGCCAGCTCCAGTACGGTGTCGTCGGTCAATGCCGCGCCGAGCAGCATCGCGCTTGCCGGCCGTCCGTCGGCTGTCGTGCCTGCGGGGATCGCGACACCGAGCAGGTCGAGCAGATTGCCGAAATGTGTGTAGTGGCCCAGCATCGTGTTGCAGTCGATTGGCCGCGCCAACACCTCGTCGACGGTGAAGGTGGTGCCGATCGTGGGGACCACGAGCACGTCCATGTCCTGCCACAGCCGGCCGACGATCGCCTTGAGTTCGGCGAGTCGTTGCAGCGCGGCGAAGGCGTCGACCGCGGTGTACCTGTGCCCGCTGCGCAGAATCTCCCGGACGACGGGATGGATCGAGTCCGGCTGGGAGGCGAGGAAGTCGCCGAATTCCACCAATCGTTCCGCAACCCACGGACCCTGGTAGAGAAGGGAACCGGCGGCCAGGAAGGGTTCGAGCGTCGTATCGACGATGGTGGCCGTGCCGCCCAGCTGCTCGCGGAAGGCCAAGTGCGCGCGGCGCATCTCGTCGTCACCGAAGAACTCCAGCTGATCGACGGGAGGCAGGCCCACCCGGATGTCAGAGCCGTCGTGGCGCGGCCCGGGTCCGCGCGACCACGCGTCGTTGTCGTCTCGGGCCATCATCACCTCGACGACGCGGTCGATGTCGTCGATACAGCCGGCCATCACGCTGATGCAGTCCAGCGATTTGCACGCCGGGACGAGGCCCACGGTGCTGATCAGGCCGCGTGACGGTTTGAACCCGACCACGCCGTTGAGGGCGGCGGGCACCCGGCCGGAGCCTGCGGTATCGGTGGCCACGGCGAACGGCACCTGGCCCAGTGCGACGGCCAACGCCGAGCCGGAACTCGATCCGCCGGAGATCATCTCGTTGCCGTACACACTGCGCGGCACCGTGTATGGGGTCCTGGTGCCGTTCAGCCCGGTGGCGAACTGGTCGAGGTTGGTCTTGCCCACGTAGAGCGCACCCGCGTCGAGGAGTCGGCGCACGGCGGGCGCCGTCGTCGAGGCGACGTAGGCATAGTCGGGGCAGGAAAGCGTGGTCGCGACGCCCTCGACGTCAATGCTGTCCTTCACCCCGAATGGCACCCCGTAGAGCGGCAGAGTCCGTGCGCCGGGACGCTTTTCGATGTTCTCGGCAGCGGCAATCAAATGATCGCGCTGCACAACGGAAAGCCAGGTCCCGTCGTCGCCCCTTGCCGCGATGGCGTCTGCGACTCGGGCGGCCGTCTTGGTGGGTGATCCACTTCCACTAGCGTGCCATTGAAGGATCTCGGCCACCGAGGGGCCGATCGAAGGACCTGCTGCGCCACCAACCACAGCTGTTTTTTTCACGGAATGATGGCGGTTGTGGTACCGCCACATTGCAATCATGTTGCCCACCGATTCCCGATCAGGTCGACGGTCGGCTGGTGCCGGGCTGGAAATCGGCACACCTGGTTCGGGTTCGCGTCAGCGCGCGGGCGTGATTCGACTTCCACCTAGAAACATGTTCTAGTTTTTGGGTGCTCGAGTTCACCCACATCGGGGACCTGACTTCCGACGAAGTCGACCGGATGGCAGAGGTCTACGAGCCGCTCACCGAATCGGTCCGCGACTTGGTCGACGCGACGATTCGCACGGAGGTCGACGCCGAGGAAGTGGCGGCGGTCAAAGCGCAGATCGACGCATTGACAGCTCGGTTGCGGGAACGGCAGATCGACGGCGCGTTCGGGGTGCGCTACACCACCGGGGGCGACCGGATGGCGTGGGGCAACCCCGTCGTCGGCATCCGCAACGCGATCGCCCCGCCGCTGGTGATCCAGCGCGACGAAGCGGGAGGTACGTTCACCGATTTCGTCGTGGGTGCGCCATACGAAGGTCCGCCCGGTCACGTGCACGGCGGAATCTCGGCCCTGGTGCTCGATCACCTACTCGGCGAGGCGGCCAGCGACGGGATAACACCCCGGTTCACCGGCACCATCACGATGCGCTACCTGCGCACGACGCGGCTGGGCCGGCTGCACGCCGAGGCGCGAATCGACCGGACCGAGGGCGTGAAGACCCATGTCGTCGGCCATCTCTCCGACGAAGACGGCGTGACCGTCGAAGCCGAGGGCGTGTTCATCACGCCTAAGTGGGCTCGCGACGAGAACCAGAACTGAAGCCGCCTGCTCTTGGCGTTGCGGCGTCGTGGGTGTCGGCGGCAATACTCACCAGGCTGCGGGTGATCGTGCCGGTCTCGGCGACGAGAACGCGTGCGGCGCCGTCGTCGATATGTGTCGCGGCGTCATGCAGTTGCTGGTCGGCGGCCACCAACGGCAGAGTGTCGATGCCCCACGGGGTAGCGGGAGTCGGGGGATCACCGCGCAACGCCTCGACGTAGTCGTCCACGGCCAACACGAACTCACGGCTCAGCGCCGCGGACGGGTGCGGCGGCAGGCTTTGTTCCAGCGCGGTGCACGATGTCGTGACGGCATTCAGGCCCGCGCGAAACGACCTCAGCCAACGCCGCAACTCCCGCGACTCGACTCGGGTGGCCCCAGCGGCGGCTTCGAACGCCGCCCTGGCCCGGAACGCCCGTTGCCACGCTGTGGCGAGCGCATCCGACGGGTGGTCGAGGTCGTGCACGAATGCCTTGATAACGGTTGCGGCATAGTCAATCTCGGTCTTCAGCAGCTCGCCTGCGCGTTGGCGCAGCCGGATCAGCGCGTCATCGGGGACCACGACGTGGAAAAGCACCGTGAGGGCGCCGCCGATAACCACCGCGAAAAGCAGGTCGCTGACCGACGATGACGCGTCGGTGATGTCGAGGAGCAACACGATCGTCGCGCCGAAGGCGGCCGTCACCGCGACGTAGCCCAACGTGGACACCGCATGTGTGATTCCGAGAAACAGCACCGCGAGAATCGCTGCGGCAAAACCGGTTGGCTGCCAAACGAGCGTGACCGCAGAGGCGACCACGACACCGACGCAGATGCCCCCGACGCGACCGACGCACCGGGTGTAGGTGTGGGCGGTCTCGGGTCGCATCACGAGCAGCACTGTCATCGGAATCCAATAGCCCGCAGGCACATCGCCGAAGTGCGCGATGGCGGTACCGCAGGCGGCAGCGCCTGCGAGCCGCACAGCGTGACGTGATATCGGCGATTTCCTGTCGATATGTCCGACTGCGACGTCGAACGCCGATCTGAGCGCGCCGGTCCACTCGGTCGGACTGCGTCGGCCGAAGCGCAGCGCGTTCGCGCGGTGGAGTTGGCGGGAAAGGCGCTGCGCCACCGGGGCGTCCGAGATGGCCACCGCTGCGACGGCTGCGTCAACGCCCTTTAGTGCGTATTCCGCGTCCCGCCGGGCCGTGCGGCTCTGTCCGGCGATCGCCGCGAGCATGTCCGACGCCGCCGTCAGCACGTCGCCGACCGGGTCCTGGCCGGCGGCCTTGCCCCGAAACGCCATCAATGTCTTGGCGATCTGCTCGGGCAGCGCGTGCCAGTCCCGGTACGCCGAAGTGCGGCGGCTCGACTGGGTCTCGGTGGTACTGAACGCTTCCTTGCATTCCAGTAGTGGCGACGCGTCGACCTTCGCCGTTGGCTCGCTGGCCAGCTGCCGCGCGTCTGTGCTCAGCGACCGGTACACCTTGGTGAGGGCTTCGCGTTCGACCCGCCACCGCCGGGGCGGCCACACCGCGATGAGCGCGGCTTGCGTCAGACCGGCGACCACGGCGAAGAGGGCGGACGCGAGCGCAGCCAGGGCCGGCTGGGGGTGCTGGATGACCAACAGCAGACCCGACGCCCCGGCGAGGAGCCCGGCCGGTGCGCCGACCGCCCACTGCATGCCCGCGAAGAAGCACCACAGTGCGATCACGACGACGAATACGAGGCTGTGGCCGGCGGTGACCCCGCCGGCCAACACGGCGATTCCCAGCTCGACGGAGACAGCGAGCATGATGGGAATCCGGCCGAGCGGGTTGTCCTGCAGCGCGATAGCGCCCGCGATAGCCCCTGCCGCGGCGGTCGAGGTCGCCGCACCCGCAGGCCCCCAGAGCAGGGCGGCCGCCGTCAGGACCAGAACGCCGAGCAGGCTCCGCGCAACAGCGCCGTTGTCCGGCAGGTGCAGTCGGAGCGCCAGAGCCTTGGTCACCCGATCATTCTCACCCGGCCGCCGTCGCATCCGGGTGAAGTGGGCCCGAGCCGTGCGTCACGATGCATGCATCACCTGTCCGCGGTGGGGATAACCGCGGGCCGACCCACCCGAATTTCCGTGCACCAGCAACCATTCGGCGATAGAGTCGGCTATCGATTCAGATCACGGGATGTCACCCACGAGGTTTTCCAATTAGCTGTTGCGTACCGGCTCGACGTCGGCTGCGCACGAAGGGAGTCGCATGAGTACGGCCGCGGAGCGAGCAACTCAACTCGACCTGGTGGCCCGGCTGAAATCGTCGTATCCGGAACTTCCGGATGCACCGACACCGGACATGCTTGATCATCACCGGATCACGGCCTACCTCAAGCCGGTCCATGACGTCGGCGGCGAGCCGTGTGCGCCGATGAAGTACGAGAACAAGCAGTACGAGCAGTGGGAGGAAGAGACCTACATCCTCTGCGAAACACTCGGCTGGCGCGGCATCTGGCTGTCCGAGGAGCGCCGCCGGATGGGCAACGTCGACGTCGGCCGGGCCGAATACCTGGGGCTGCCGTACTACGGGCGCTGGCTGCTGGCCGTCGCGCGCGTCCTGGTCGAGAAGCACCACATCGGCCTGACCGAGTTGAGCGAGCGCATGGCCGAAGTCCAGGAGCGATACGCGGGCGGGCTCGACGGCAAGAAGCTGGAAGCCAAGCCGAAGTCGGAGGGGGACGGTTCGGGGGTCAAGCGCAACAACCACGCCGAGGAGGCTGCCGGTAAAGGTGACCCGCAGATGTTTGCCGGGCAGGCTGGAACGCCGAAGTTCAAGGTCGGCGATACCGTTGTGGTGCGCGAGCTTCCGGTGATCTTCTACACCCGCACGCCGGCGTATGTCCGTGGCGCGACCGGCGAGATCGAGACGGTGGCGTACGAAAGCCCCGCCGCCGAGGACGAGACGTGGGACCGGCCCGCGCAGGCCGAATGGTTTTATATCGTCCGCTTCAACATGGCCGACCTTTGGTACGGCTACACGGGAACAGCCGACGACGTTATCTCCACCGAGATTCCCGAACACTGGCTGCGAGCCGCCCAATGAGCCGTCCGGAAAGGAGTTCGCGTGTCTGACCACAGTCATGACCACGATCACGACCGCACCGTCGCGCCGATGGTCGACGAGATCACCGACTTCGAGGTCCTCGAGATCGCGCTGCGCGAGCTGTGCATCGAGAAGGGCATCTTCACCGCCGAGGAACACCGCCGGATGACCGAGTTCGCCGAGCACATCGGGATCACACCGGCGGCTCATCTGGTGGCCAAGGCGTGGCTGGATCCTGAATTCAAGAAGCTGGCGCTGGCCGAACCGATGACGGCCAGCAAGGAGGTCGGCGTCGATTGGCTGCACCCGACCGGGTGGGGCACGCCAAGCGATTTCACAGCGTTCGCGATCCTCGCCAACACCCCGACGGTGCACAACGTGATCGTGTGCGCGTTGTGCTCGTGCTACCCGCGGCCGATCCTGGGCAACTCCCCGGAGTGGTACCGGACACCGAATTATCGTCGGCGTCTGGTCCGCTGGCCGCGCCAGGTTCTGGCGGAGTTCGGGCTCTACCTGCCCGACGACATCACCGTCCACGTCCAGGATTCGAACCAAAAGCACCGGTTCATGGTGATGCCGATGCGGCCCGAAGGCACCGAGGATTGGACCGAGGAGCAGTTGGTCGAGATCATCACCCGCGACTGCCTCATCGGTGTCGCGCTGCCGAAGGCCGGCGTGACCACCAACGCGATCGTCGACACCCGACCGGCACTGCACCCCTGGACGGGCGGATGACAGAAGACAACGCCGCAGAAGAACCGTCCCGGATCGCACCGCTGGACGAAATCGTCGAACGCAATCAGGTCTGGTCGGAGATGGCCGCCAAGTGGGGTGTCGAAAACCCTGTGCCGCCGTGGAAGACGAGCCTGGACGGAATGTGCGACGCGCTCGACCGGGCGGCGTGTGACACCGACGTCCCCGATTTCAAGCAACGACGCGACGAGGAGGACGAACTCTCGGCGACCCTCTACGCAGATCTGCCCTATCCGGAAAGCCAACTGGTCTCGCTGGCCCACTCCTTGGTGGCCCGCGGCATCATCGACGAAGCCGAGCTGAGACAACGGCTCGCCAACATCCGCGAGCGCCTCGAGGCGTGAGCCCACCCCGCGCGCAGGGATTCCGGCTAGGTTCGGGTGGTGGAGAAAGTCATCCTCACTCTGCGCGGAGTCGACGCCGACGACGCCTGGTGTGCCCGGTTGCGCGCACACGTCGCCGCGGACCTGCTCGACATCGGTCTCCCCGGCCTCGCGATCAACGTTCGCGACGCCGAGGTGCGCGACTCCTTGATGACACTCACGACGATGGACCCACCGGTCGTCGCCTTCGTCAACGTGTGGGTCCAGCAGTCCTACGGCACACAGCTGCAGGCCGCGACGGCGCTGCTGGCAAAGGAGTGCGAAGAGGTCGCGGCCTACCTGGTGACGGAATCGGTGCCGCTGCGACCACCACCGACCGTGTCAGGTCAGCGCACGGCCGGGCTGGCCAATATGGCGCTGCTGCGTCGACCCGCCGACCTGGACGAGGCGACCTGGCTGTCACGCTGGCATGTCGACCACACGCCGGTGGCGATCGAGACGCAGTCCACATTCGGCTATACGCAGAACGCGGTGGTACGCGCGCTGACCGCTGGCGCACCTGCCATTTCGGCGATCGTCGAGGAACTTTTTCCCGCCGAGGCGATCTCCGATCTGCACGCATTCTTCGGGGCGGCCGACGACGACGATCTGCGCGACCGGATGGAGCGCATGCTCGCCAGCACCGCCGCCTTCGGGGCCAATGAGAACGTCGACACCGTGCCCACCAGCCGCTACGTGTACCGCAGCCCGTTCAACGAGGGAAAGCAGAAGGTGAGCAGATGACCACACTCGACGAGGCGGTGGCGTTGGCCCGCGACGAGAGCGGCCTAGCGGTCGTCTCGACGCTACGAGCAGACAACACCATTCAGGCATCCCTGGTCAACGCGGGCGTGTTGACACATCCCGAAAACGGCCGTCCCGTACTGGCATTCGTCACCTACGGCCGGGTGAAGCTCGCGAACCTCCGAGCCCGCCCCGCGCTGGCGGCGACATTCCGCAGCGGCTGGCAGTGGGCGACCGTCGAGGGCAACGCCGAGCTAGCAGGCCCCGACGATCGGCAATCCTGGCTCGCCGACGCTGACCAGCTTCGACTGCTGTTACGTAGCGTGTTCACGGCGGCGGGCGGCACCCATGACAATTGGGATGCCTACGACGCCACCATGGCCGAACAACGCCGTACGGCGGTGCTCGTCGCACCCACCCGGGTGTACAGCAACGGTTGATGCTTAGGCTGCTTGGCGTGACAGCCGCACGCGAGGAGCACACGATGGTGTTGCGCAAGAGCGACGTCAACCGGGTACGGACACTTACGCTCGACCGGCCGGATGCGCTCAACGCGTTCAACGAAGCGCTCTACGAGGCGACGTCGATCGCGATCCGGGAGGCTGCCGACGACCCCGACGTCGCGGTGGTATTGCTGACCGGCAGCGGAAGGGCGTTCAGCGCCGGAAACGATCTCAAAGAGATGGCTGCGCGGATCACCGATCCGGCGCTCGCCGACAAGGGCAGCCACTTCACGTCGCTGATCGACGCGCTGACCGACTTCCCAAAGCCGTTCATCTGTGCGGTCAACGGGCTCGGTGTCGGCATCGGCACAACCATTCTCGGCTATGCCGACCTTGTCTTCATGTCGTCGGAGGCGCGGTTGAAGTGTCCGTTCACCAGCCTGGGCGTCGCACCGGAAGCCGCGTCGTCGTATCTTCTGCCCCAGTTGATCGGCAGGCAGAATGCGGCGTGGCTGCTGATGTCCTCGGAGTGGGTGTCAGCCGAAGAGGCGCTGCGGATGGGTTTGGTGTGGCGGGTTTGTGAGCCAGGCGAGCTCCTGCCCGAGGCGCACAGGCATGCCGAAATCCTTGCCGCCAGACCGATCCCGAGCCTGATCGCGGTCAAGCAGACGATCGCGGCGCCGTCCAGGGCGGGAATCAAGGCCGCCACCGAACGCGAAAATGCGCATTTCGCCGAGTTGATGGGCGCCGCCGCCAACGCCGACGCGCTTGCCGCCTTCACCGACAAGCGGGGGAGGGCAAACTAGCGGCTCGCCGCTGAAGCTTGATTAGCGGCTCGCCGCTGAAGCCCTGCCGTTGCTGGCGAAGTGCGATTCGATGATCGCGCGCACGGTGCGCTTACACCGTCCGCAGTCGGAACCCGCCCCGCACGCGGCAGCCACTTCCTTCGATGTCGAGGCGCCCTTGGCGACGCACTCGTTCACCACGTGACTGGTGACTCCGGTGCAAAGACAGACGAACATCTATCGGCCCAATCAGTTCTTATTGTCGATGCTCATGAGATGGGCGAACTTGCCGACGAAGTGCGTGGGGTAGGCGCCCAGCCCCGCGTTCGACATCCACTCCGCGGCGGCGTCGGGGCGATCGATCCACTGCCGCGCGCTGATCTCGTTGTCGATCTCCTGCAGGATCATCACTTCCTGCCCGTCGTCGAGCGCGCGGTAGACCCAGATCTTGCGCACCCCTCCGCGCTGGAACCGGTCCAACCCGGCGTGCACCTTGTCCATCAGCTCCACCACATCGTCCACCGACGACATGACGCCGACGATTATTCTCCCGACGTGTTCTTCCGAGGACGGCCCGTCGAGATCGATCTTCTCGACCACCTGGCCCCCGAAAATCGGCGGGATGTCATCGAGGCCGGCGATATCGAACCATTCGAATACCGCGGGGGATCCGAGCACGTCCCGAATCGATCGGGCATGCCGAATTCCAATTGTCACCAGCACTCTGCCCGGTTCCCAAATCGACGTGTAAAGCACTACGTGATGCGCGCCGATTGAGGCGAGGTTGTCGCGACGGCGTTTGATCCAATTCCACATCCTGTCGACATCGTCGACGCGAAAGTCGCAGGCGAGAATCAGTGAGTGCAGATTGCTCTCACTCATCGTTATCCTTCGCTCCGCTGCGCTCGCAATCATGTTAGCGCAGTCTAACCTTAGTAAGGGTAGGCGGTCCAGCGGCCAGGCCGTACTTAGCTTAGGCAGCCCAAGTGCCTGCGTTCATCTTCACTCCGGATGCCCAACTTTGTTGCCGCAACGGCTCAAACACGCTCTGCGTACTGCAGAGATGTTCCGATGGCGCCTCTTCGTGCACTAGATTGGACCTCGTCAAAACAGCCCACCGACGGACGGCGCAACCGGCGCTAAGGAGCCAGCATGCAAGGGGACCCCGACGTTCTGAAACTGCTCAATGAGCAGTTGACGAGCGAACTGACGGCCATCAACCAGTATTTCTTGCATGCCAAGATGCAGGAAAATTGGGGATTCACCGAATTGGCTTCTCATACCCGCGCGGAATCCTTCGATGAGATGCGGCACGCCGAGAAAATCACCGACCGCATTCTGCTTCTCGACGGCCTGCCGAATTATCAACGGCTGTTTTCCTTACGCGTCGGTCAGACCGTACGCGAGCAGTTCGAGGCCGATCTCGCGATCGAGTACGAAGTGGTGGCCAGGCTGCGGCCCGGCATCATCATGTGCCGCGAAAAGGAAGACGCGACGTCGGCCAACATCTTCGAGATGATCCTGGCCGACGAGGAGAACCACATCGACTATCTCGAGACCCAGCTGGAGCTGATGAACAAGCTCGGCGAGGAGCTCTACCTGGCTCAGTGTGTGTCGAGGCCGCCGGGCAGCACAGCCGGCTAGTCACTCGAAGGCGTTTCGGGACCGCATTCGCGTGTAACCCTGCGTCCGGCCGGTCGCCGTAACTTTTGTAGCCTGCCTAACGATATGGCTGGAGGAACGGTCGTCTCGGACGGAAGGCGGGAATGACGAGTCAGCCATCGACGGCCGCTGTTTCGGACCCGTCGTCCAGCAGCGCCGGCATCAGCCTGCATCGTCGCAACCTCATTTTCGGTGCGGTGCTGCTCGGCATGTTGCTGGCCGCCCTCGATCAGACGATCGTGGCCACCGCGCTGCCCACCGTCGTCGCCGATCTCGGTGGCGCCGGTCACCAATCCTGGGTCGTCACGAGTTATCTCCTTGCCAGCACCATCGTCACCGCGATCGCCGGGAAACTCGGCGATCTTTTCGGCCGTAAGGTGGTCTTCCAGGCGTCGGTCGTGTTCTTCCTGGCCGGCTCGGTGCTGTGCGGCTTGAGCGCGTCGATGACGATGCTCGTCGCCTCCCGCGCGTTGCAGGGCATCGGCGGCGGCGCGATCATGGTGACGGCCATGGCCGTCATCGGCGAGGTCATCCCGCTGCGCGAACGTGGGCGCTACCAGGGCGCGCTCGGTGCGGTGTTCGGCGTCACCACCGTGATCGGACCCCTGTTGGGCGGATTCTTCACCGACCACCTCAGCTGGCGGTGGGCGTTTTGGATCAACATTCCCGTCGCGGTCGTGGTGCTGTTCGTCGCGGCCGCGGCCATCCCGTCCCTGGCGAAGGCGACCCGGGTGGTCATCGACTATGCAGGCATTCTTCTGGTCGGCCTCGGCGCCTCCGGGCTCACGCTGGCCACCAGCTGGGGCGGTGGCGAGTATGCGTGGAGTTCCCCGGTGATCATCAGCCTGTTCTCGGTGTCCGCCGCGGCGCTGGCCGGCTTCGTCTGGGTGGAAACCCGTGCGGCCGAACCGATTCTGCCCATCCGGCTGTTCGCCAGCCCGGTGTTCACGGTCTGCTGCATCCTCGGCTTCATCGTCGGTTTTGCGATGCTCGGGGCACTGACATTCCTCCCGACGTTCATGCAGTTCGTCGACGGCGTCTCCGCAACGACCTCAGGCCTGCGCACCCTGCCGATGGTCGCGGGGATGCTCATCACCTCCATCGGCAGCGGCAACATCGTCGGGCGCACGGGCAGATACAAGATCTTTCCCGTCTCGGGCACCGCGACCATGGCCGTGGGGTTCGTGCTGCTGTCCGGAATGGATGCCAGCACTCCGACCTGGCAGCAGTCGGTATACCTGTTCGTGCTCGGCTCAGGCATCGGGTTGTGTATGCAGGTGCTCGTACTGGTTGTGCAGAACACCTCCAGCTTCGCCGATCTGGGCGTGGCCACGTCAGGTGTGACATTCTTCCGCACCATCGGAAGCTCCTTCGGCGCAGCCATATTCGGGTCGCTATTCGCCAACTTCCTTGCCAGCCGGATTGGACCTGCGCTGGCGGCAGGCGGAGCGCCACCGCGCGCGGCGGAGTCACCGCAGGCGCTGCATGCGCTGTCGCCGGAGATGGCTGCGCCGATAGTGGACGCCTACGCGGACTCGCTCGGCACCGTGTTCCTGTGCGCTGTCCCG
Source organism: Mycolicibacterium stellerae (assembly GCF_003719305.1). Lineage (GTDB taxonomy): Bacteria > Actinomycetota > Actinomycetes > Mycobacteriales > Mycobacteriaceae > Mycobacterium > Mycobacterium stellerae. The sequence goes on along the minus strand of NZ_RARC01000038.1, from coordinate 22,952 downwards.
GTCGCGGTCGTCGGCTTCATCGTCTCGCTCTTCCTCAAGGAGATACCGCTTCGCGAGATGGAAGCGATGTCGGCCACCGACCTCGGCGAGGGGTTCGGCATGCCCAGTACCGAATCGCCTGACAAGATCCTGGAGGTGGCCATCGGCCGCCTGATGCGCAACACACCGGAGATCCGGCTGCGCAACATCGCCGGGCAGGCGGGCTGCGAATCCGACATCGCGCTTCTGTGGGCCCTGATCCAGATCTACCGCCATAGCCAAGTATTCGGCTCGGCCCGGCTTACCGACATAGCCGAGCGCCTTCGGGTACCGACTGAGGTCATCGCGTCGACGTTCGACCGACTGGTCGACCGGGGTTACGCGCTGCGCACCGGTGACCAGCTGTGGCTGACGCAATCCGGTGTCCGGCAGGTCGACTGCGCGTCGGCCGCTCTGGTGAGCCGCATCGTCGACAAGCTTGCGACATCGCCGACGTTCGAGGGCCGCCCCGATCGGGAGCAGGTCGAGGCGGCGCTGGAGCGGATCGCCCATAAAGTTCTGGTGCAGCGCGACTGGCACGATGACCGGACGGTGCCTGCCGTCGCTGCCAAGTGATCTAGCTGGGGTTACCGCTCCGTTTCTAGAACGTGTTTCACTTATTTCCTGCTCGGCGTACGATTCCGCCATGAGCCGAATTGGAGACTTCGCCGACGATGACGCCGCTGCCTGGGTAGTGAAGTCACCCGATATCGGGACCGGGATGGTCGCCTTCACCAACGCGGTCTACAAGAAGAACCGGCTGCCCATGCGGGTCCGTGAGTTGGCCCGGATGGTCATCGCGCTCGACAACGAATGCGTGGTATGCCAGAACACCCGCGACTCGGAAGGGATCGCGGCGGGCGTCGACGAGGACCTCTACGACCACGCGGGCGAGTGGCGGACGTGGCGCGGATACAGCCCGCAGGAACGGATCGCCGCCGAGTTCGCAGAGCGCTTCGCAAGCGACCACACCGGCCTGCGTGACGACGAGGATTTCTGGGACCGCGCGCGTGAGCACTTCAGCGACGAGTTGATGGCCGATCTTGCGCTGTCGTGCGCGATGTGGCTGGGCATGGGCCGCATGCTGCGCACGCTGGACATCGGCCAAACCTGCAAGATCACTTTGTAGGTCGCTGAAACTGAAGGAAGAATGGCCCCGGTGAATTCAAGGGCAGCCAAACCGCTCGCCGCAGCGGCCATCGCCCAGCTCGAGTCCGACGGGGTCGCCACGCTCATCGGCACGGTGGTCAACTCTGCCGGGCTCACCCACGCCAAGACGATTCCACTGCGGAAGATGGGCGCGTTCGCCGATCCTGGGCTCGGCGCTAGCCCCGTCTGGCACGTGTTCACCATCGACCAGACCGGCATCGCGATCGGCGACACCCTCGGCGTGGTCGGGGATCAGCGGATCCGCATCGACCTTGGCGCACTGCGCATCCTTGGCGACGGACTAGCCTGGGCCCCAGGCGCTTTCTACGGCCAGGACGGCGAACCGGACCCATACTGCAGTCGTGGGACGCTGGCGCGCGTTGAACGAAGGCTCGCCGAGGCCGGGATCGCCGCGCGCGTCGGCCACGAAATGGAATTCCTGCTCGTCGGCCCCGACGGCAGTCGGCTGCCCGCCCACCTGTGGGCGCAGTACGGGCTTGCGGGCGTGCTCGAATACGAGGGTTTCGTTCGCGACGTGACCGATTCGGCGACGAGTTCGGGTGTGTCGATCGAACAGTTCCACCCCGAGTACGGGGTGAACCAGTTCGAGATCTCGTTGAGTCCGCAGTCGCCCGTCGCCGCAGCGGACCAGCTGATGCTGGCCAGGATAATCGTCGGCAGGGTCGCCAGGCGATACGGCCTTCGGGTCAGCCTTTCGCCGGTTCCGTTCGCCGGCAGCGTGGGTTCTGGTGCACATCAACACTTCTCACTGCAGAAGCGCGATACGCCGCTGTTCTCGGACGGGTCCGGCGCGCGGGGAATGACTCCGGAGGGGGAGTCCGCGGTGGCAGGCGTGCTGGCCGGACTACCCGAAGCGCAGGGGGTGCTGTGCGCTTCCATCGTGTCCGGGTTGCGGATGCAGCCTGGCCACTGGTCGGGCGCCTACGTCTGCTGGGGCACCGAAAACCGTGAGGCGGCAGTGCGATTCCTCGTCGGTGGGACCAGTAATCCGTTGGGTGCAAACGTGGAGGTGAAGGTCGTCGATCCGGCGGCGAACCCATACTTCGCGACGGCCACGATTCTCGGGCTTGCGCTGGACGGCATCGAGCGAGAATTGACCTTGCCGCCGGAAACCGCCGTCGACCCGTCGACCATGACCGATAAGCAGCGCGCCGACGCCGCCGTCACCCTGTTGCCCACGAATCAGGCCGAAGCCGTCGCCGCGCTGGACGGATCCGCACTGATTCGCGGCATCCTCGGCGACCAGGCCGTCGATGCGATCGTCGCAGTGCGCCGCTACGAACAAACGACGTACGGAGACCTCGGCGAGGAGGAGCTCGCCGACAAGTTCCGGATGGCCTGGAGCGTGTAGGAAGCCGTCCCTCAGACCAGGTCCGTCGCGTCGAACACCCACGACGTGTCCGCGGACGCGAAGCCGTCGGTGAACGATTGCGGCGCCGCCGACAGCAGCGTGTTGAAGTCCGAGTAATCCTTCCAAAGGGTGATCTTGCCGTCCTGCACGCGATGCACCGATACGAACGCCAGCCGAACGCTTTCACCGCTGTGCCAGCCCCAGGTCTCGGAGTGCTCGTATACGACGTCCACACCGTTGCTGAGCAGCAAGCCATCGTGGTTCACATACGACGACAACGATTGGAGGCCGATTTTCAGGCGTGTGACGATGTTCTCGGGACCGCGGGCCGAGACGGCAGGCATCGGCATGTCGACGTACAAACAATCGTCGGACAGGAAGGACTTGACGGATTCCCAGTCGCGGTCGGACAACGCCTTCCACATACCGAGGACAATTTCACGAACGGCTGCATCGGAAGTCATCGGATCAACCTACGTCCAGCCGTCGGGTTGTCGACCATCGATGTCGGTGAAGCCGTACGCGCGAGCCAGGTCGGCCGACGTCACCGAGCCCTGGTTCCACCGCGCACGACCATCGTCAGCGGCGATCGCGGCGATGCCCCTCCCGACGAAACGCGGCGATTCCGAGTCGGCGAAGGAAGACGGCGCGGTCGGCAACCCGCGGCCGCGGTCGTGGTCGAGGGCGCTGCGCCAATTCGCCTCCTCGACACCCCAGTTGTCGAGCATCATCTCCGAACGCAGCCACCCCGGTGTCACGGCAACCGCGGTGGCGCCGTACTGCCTCAACTCGTGTCCGTGTGCGAATGCGAGCCGGTTCACCGCGGCCTTTGCCAGGTCGTAGAACACCGAAAGCCGAAAGTTCTCGTCGTTGTATGCACGGGTGCCGTCGGTGACCTCGACGAGCAACCCGCCCGGCCGTTCGATCAGCAAAGGATGCAGGCAGTGCGAGGTGATCAGATGGGTGTCGATGCCCAGCCGAAGTATCCGCAGCCCATCATCGAGGTCGTGCTCCCAGATCGGCCTGTTCCAGGTCGGTGGCGGCCCCTTGAGCACCTCGGCGCCCCAGATGTCGTTGACCAGGATGTCGATGCCGCCGTAGTCGCCGCGGATCCGGTGCGCCAGTTCGCGCACCTCACCCGCGTCGAGATGGTCGACCTGGATGGCAACGCCCGTGCCGCCGAGTTCGTCGACCAACGCGGCGGTCTCCTCGATGGTTTCGGGTCTGTCGTAATCAGACGTCTTGCCGCCCGATGCAGAACTGCGACCCGTGCACACCACGGTTGCGCCTGCCTCGCCGAGCGCCGCGGCAATGCCGCGGCCCGCGCCCCGCGTCGCCCCTGCCACCACGGCCACCCGCCCGCGCAGCGCCTGCCCGTCCGGTATCCAGTCCATCGGAATCAGTATTGCGCCAAAGCAGCAGCGTCTACCCGTCTTGCGCATTCGGGAGAATACTCGCGAAGGTGACTCCGCTACAGCGATACATCGCAGAAGAAATCGCCACCGACCATGTCGACGGGTTGATGTCCAGGCGCGAGGCCCTTCGCAGGCTGGCGCTGCTCGGGGTGGGCACGGCAGCGGCCACGTCGCTGATCGCCGCGTGCGGCGAGAACAAGAAGCCGACGACGGACGCGCCTGCGACGTCGACGGGTGCAGTGACGTCGAGCCAACCGGCCACCGCGAGCGCACCGCCCGGATCCGACAAGGCATTGCCCACCGCGCCGATCACCTGGGCGGGTCCCCAGGGAGAGCTTGCGGCCGCATGGGCCGAGGCACCGAATGCCCGCGGCGGCGTGCTCGTCATCCATGAGAACAAGGGCCTCAACGACTGGGTCCGCTCCGTGGCGGGCCGATTCGCCGGGATCGGCTACTCCGCGCTGGCCGTCGACCTGCTTTCGGCGCAGGGCGGCACCGCGAAGTTCGCCGACCCGGCCGAGGCGACGGCGGCGCTTGGCAACATCGGAAACGAGGAGTTCGTGGCGAACCTCAAGTCGGCCGTCGTCGAGTTACAACGGCGGGTACCCGACAAGAAGGTCGCGGCGGTCGGCTTCTGTATGGGCGGAGGACTGGTGTGGCGTCTGCTCGCAGCGGGTTCGCCCGAATTGGCGGCCGCGGTTCCGTTCTACGGTCCGACTCCCGACAACCCGGACTTCTCGGGCTCCAAGGATGTTGCGGTGCTTGGCTTCTATGGGGCACTCGACGATCGCGTGAACAAGACCGAGCCGGCCGCACGGGCTGCGCTGGAGAAGGCCGGGCTGGTGCACGAACTGGTCACCGAGCCCGACGCCAACCACGCGTTCTTCAACGATACGAACACCGACCGCTACAACGCGACGGCCGCGCAGGACGCGTGGCGCCGAGTACAGGACTGGTTCGACCGTTACCTGGTCTGACGCCTGCGAACGCTGTTCACGATGCGTTAAGACACCGGTTGACGTGCCGTCGATGACGGCACAGACCTGCCGGTTCTCATTCGGGGCATGCGTGTAGTTCAGGTTGCCAACTTCTACGGACCCCGCTCGGGCGGCCTGCGAACGGCCGTGGACCGCCTCGGCGCGGAATACTCGGCCGCCGGACACGACGTCTTCCTCATCGTCCCTGGCCCGACGTCGGAATCCGTGAAACTGCGCTCCGGCGTCACCCGGATCTCGCTGCCCGCCAGGCTGATTCCATTCACCGGTGATTATCGTGCGGTGCTGCCGAAACCGGTGAGGTCTCTTCTTGAAGACCTGGCGCCAGACGCCATCGAGGTGTCTGACAGGCTGACGCTTCGCTCGCTCGGCGCCTGGGGCCGCCTACACGGCATCGGCACCGTGATGATCAGCCACGAGCGTCTGGATCGCCTTGTCGGCCAGATACTGCCGCGTCGCGTCGCCCGCAGCATCGCGGACTACGCGAACCGGCGGACCGCCGCAGACTACGACGCGGTGGTGTGCACGACCGCTTTCGCCCGCGCAGAGTTCGACCGGATTCACGCATCGAACGTGTTGACCGTGCCGCTGGGTGTCGACCTCGATCAGTTTCACCCGCGCCACCGCTCGGAACAGACGCGGCAGCGCTGGGCGGGGCCCCACCAGCTGCTCCTCGTACACTGCGGGCGCCTTTCGGTGGAGAAGCACGCCCATAGGAGCATCGACACCGTTGGCGCGCTGCGCCATTCGGGCGTGGACGCGCGCCTCGTCGTAGTCGGTGAGGGACCGATGCGAGCGCGGCTGGAGCGCCAAGCCGCCCGCCTGCCGGTGGATTTCACCGGGTATGTCGGCTGCCGCGACACCGTGGCGACCATCCTGGCGTCTGCCGATGTCGCGCTGGCACCTGGCCCGCACGAGACCTTCGGGCTGGCCGCGCTGGAGGCGCTGGCGTGCGGCACACCAGCCGTCGTGTCCCGGACGTCGGCACTCGCCGAGATCCTCACCGCCGACAGCGGTGCGACGGCGGACAACGATCCGCGTGCGATCGCGCGCGCCGTGTCGTCGATCATCAGCAGACCGGAAGCACTGCGGCGCAGCAATGCCCGACGCCGTGCCGAGCAGTTCACATGGCCGCGTGCGGCTGCCGGGATGCTCGGGGCGCTGGGCGCGCTCTAGGCGCCCGCTCGGTGGAGGCGCTACGTTTTCCCCATGGCGGAAGCCACCTGCGGCCCAGTGGACACCGAGCGGTCGAGGACGCTGTGGTTTGCGGTGTTGTTGACTCTGACGAACGGATTTCTCGACGCATACACCTATGTCGCCCGTGGCCACGTCTTCGCCAACGTGCAGACCGCCAACGTCATCTTCTCCGCGATCCACGTGTCAGAGCGGCAATTCTCGTCGGCGCTGGCCCATGTCTGGCCCCTGTTGGCGTTCATCGCGGGCATGTTGCTGGCGTCCCACATCAAATCGGGTCGCGTGGAACAGCTGGTGCCGCACTCATTGCGCTGGACCATCGGCGTGCAAGCGGTCGTCCTGGCGATCATCGGTTTCGTGCCCGCCTCGGTGAACCACAGCTTCGTCACGGTGCCGATCTCGTTTCTCGCCGCAGTGCAGATCGGTCTTTTCCGCAACGTCGGCGATTTGGCCTACCTGCCCGTCGCCACCACCGGCAACCTGATGCGTTTCATGGAGTCGGCATACGACGGCCTTGTTGAGAAGCGGGCGGAAGCGCGTCGCCCCCTGGTGGTCTACGGCACCTTGATCGTCGCGTTCGCCGGCGGGGCGCTGGCGGGTGCATTGGCCACCGACGCTTGGGGCGTGCACGCGATCTGGCTGGCCGCAGGCTTTCTGGCAGTGACCCTCTGCCTGTTCGTAGTCGAAGAGCGCGAGTGGATGCGATGAGGAAAAACCGATCCCACTGAACTAATTAGGCCGGCGAGTCGTGTCGCCAGCAGGTCGAAAAAGTAAGGGGTCAAAATGAAGAAGTTCAGCATGTTCCTGGCGGCAATCGCTCTCCTCGCGACGTTCGCCACGGCGTGCGGCGCATCGGGCACGGGCGAGACCGCGGCAACCGCTGGTGAATCGTCGAGCGAAAACAGCGCGACCGCAGTCACGGGTCCGACGTTGACGATCGCGGACATGGCCTTCGGTCAGCCACTCACCGTCGCACCTGGCACCCAGATCAACATCGCGAACAACGACTCCGTCGAACATTCCGTGACGTCGGAAGCCAAGGGTGCATTCGATGTTCACGTCGACGGCGGAGAAACGAAAACGCTTATCGCGCCGAGCCGGCCCGGCGAATACCCGTTTCACTGCGTGTATCACCCGAACATGTTGGGCACGCTGATCGTCAGGTAGCGGGGTTTACCTCTGGCCTGCCGTGGGCATCCCCGGGCGATGGCTGATACACCCGCCGTGTTGTTCGACGTCGACGGCACCCTCGTGGACTCCAACTATCTGCATGTGTACGCGTGGACGCGGGCCTTCCACGAGGCGGGCATCGCCGTCGAGTCGTGGCGGATCCATCGCTCGATCGGAATGGACGGGGACCGGTTGATCCAATCCCTGTCGGGCGACGCCGACGACGATGCGCAGAAGCGGGCCAAGGAGTTGCACACGCGGTATCTCAAGGAGGCCGCGCCTCTCCTGCGTCCGCTTTCCGGTGCGCGCGAACTCCTGCAGCGGGTGTCCTCGCTCGGCCTGCAGGTCGTACTCGCCAGCTCGGCAAGCGAGGACGAGTTGTCGCTGTCACGCAAGGTCCTCGACTGCGACGAGCTGATCTCGGCGGCGACGTCCTCCAAAGATGTCGAGGAGGCCAAGCCCGACCCGACAATCATCGAAATCGCGATGGAGAGGGCGGGTGTCGACGCCGATCACGCCGTCTATGTCGGCGACGCGGTGTGGGACATCATCGCATGCGGTCGGGCAGGTGTGCCCGCCATCGGGCTCCTCAGCGGGGGAGTATCCCGCGAAGAACTCGAAAAGGCAGGCGCACGAGCGGTTTTCGACAATCCGCATGACTTGAGTGAACACATCGACAGCTCGCCGATAGCCGCGCTCCGCGCGCAGTCGGTCGGCTAGCGCGGCGTCTAGGCGATGAGCATCTGCCACGGCCCAGCCGGAGCCGGACCGTGGCAGACGTGTCGTTCAGCGTTGAGCTGCGATCACCACGTCAACGAGGTGGTCACGGTGCCCAGCAGTTCCTTCTGTTTTCCGCTGGCGTCCTTGCATGTCAGCGTCACGTTGTAGGTGCTCAACGTCGGGGCACCATCGAACGTGGTCGTCGCACTCTGACCGGCGTCAACGTTGATGGTTCTCGTCGTCTTCTTCGGCACCAACGGATTGATCGAGTTCGTCGTGGAGACGTAGTCGCATGCCGCATTCAGCGTCGCGGTGTTCGTCACCGTGAAGTCCACGCTCGTCAGTCCGGGCTCACCGAATGCCGCCTGAATCTTGTTGGTCTGCGCCGGAATCGCCGGGCAGGTCTGCCCGTACGGCACTTCCTTCACCGGTGAACCCTCCTCGGTGCACGGGACCGGCGGCGACGGCTGGCACGTCTGACCGAAAGGCACCTCGGCGCCGGACGGCGAACCTGGTTGACACTTGACGGGCGGTTTCGGCGCTTCGACGACGACGGGCTTCGGCGCGCCGAGCACGACCGCAACGAAGCTCTTGTCGATGACGTCGTCCCTGGCCATCCCCACTCCGAAGTCCACGGCGCCGCAATCGTTGATGCCCTCCCTGACACCTGCGATCAAGGAATTGGTCGCAGCCGAAGTGGGATCGCCGGATGCAATCCGCGTCCAGCGCACGTCGCCCGGGTAGTCGTTTTGAACCAGGCTGAACGAACGATTGACGCTGTCGAGTGCCATGGCATCTCGCACCCATGCCTGCGCGGCGCCTTCGAGTTGGCCGGAGTAATTCAGCGGCCCGCAGGTGGATTGAGCGCGGGCTCCGTTGACGGCACCTCGGATCTCGCCGAGCGGATCGGCATTTGCGACGGCCGGGGACAACACCCCGGCGGCAGCGACCACCGCGGCCGCGGTCGCGATCACTGCCAACACTCGTTTTCGAGTCATCGTTGATTTCTCCTAAGAATCATGGCCAAGGCGCGTACCCGGCCACCGGCCGGATACGTCAGACGTCCCCCGACTGCTCGACCGTAGATAACGGCGGAAACAAAAGGAATCAGGTGTTTCCCTACATTTTCCCGCGGACAGACGCTTGACCAGCAAAAAGATGTTTGCGTTGCGACGTAACTGTGCGCCGGTCAGCTACGAGGCGTCCAGGCGACGGGCAGCCGCTTGATGCCGTGAATGAAAGCGGAGTGCAGCCGGTCCGGCTCCTCCGTCGCGGTGATGTCCGGTAGCTGCCGGTGCAGTTCTTCGAACGCGACGGTGATCTCGCGACGGGCCAGGTTGGCGCCCAGACAGAAGTGCGCGCCTCCGCCGCCGAACCCGACATGCGGATTGGGATGCCTGCGCACGTCGAATGCCCACGGGTCGGCGAACTTCGAGTCGTCGCGATTGGCCGACCCGTACCAGAGTGTGACCTTTTCTCCCGCAGCTATTTTCACGCCACCCAGCTCGACGTCGCGGGTGGTGGTGCGGCGCATATAGGCCACCGGCGACGCCCAGCGCACTATCTCCTCGACCGCCGTCGGCGCCACCTCGTCGTAGTCGTTCCACCAGGCGTCGCGCTGTTCGGGGTACCGGCTGAGCGACAACACGCCGTGGCTGATCGCGTTGCGGGTCGTCTCATTGCCCGCGACCACGAGCAAGATGAAGAACGACGCCACCTCGGCGGACGTCAGCCGCTCGCCGTCGAGTTCGGCCTGCACCAGGCTGGTGGTCAGGTCCTCGCCGGGTGCGTCTCTGCGGTCGTCGGCCAGCGCGGTGGCGTACGCGCCGATGTCGACGGCGACCTGGAAGAACTCGTCGAAATCGGTGGCGATATCGGGGTCACCGAAGCCGAGAATGACGTTGGTCCACGCGAAGATCCGCTCGTGGTCCTGTTCGGGAATGCCCATCAGGTCGCAGATGATCTGCAGGGGCAGGGGACCCGCCAGGTCGGCGACGATCTCACCCTTGCCGTCCGGATTGTTCGTCATCATCGCTGCCACAAGGCGGCGCGCCCGATCGCGCACCGAATCCTCCAGCATCGCCAGCACACGCGGGGTGAATGCGCTGCGGACGATGTTGCGCAGCCGGGTGTGCCGCGGGTCGTCCATGGCGATCATCGACCCGAAGTACTCGGCGAGCTCAGGCGTCTGGTCGCCGATCGTGATCCCACTCGCCGAGCTGAAGAACTCGGGATGCCTGCTCGCGTAGAACACGTCGTCGTAACGGGTCAGCGCCCAGTGGCCGGCCACTCGGGTGAACTCGTCGCCGACGAACGACTCGTGGAACGACACCGGGGCCTCTCGGCGCAAGGTGGCGAACGTGCCGTCGCGTACGTCGTCGTCGAGCCCCCAGAAGTCCCATGACCCGAGGTCGACCTCTGACAGTGGCACCTCGGCGGGGGCGACGCCGTTCACCCTGGTCGCAATGCCCACGCCGCGAGTCTACGGCTGTGCCTCATGGCCCGGCCGACCCCTGGTCCGCCTCTTCTCCTTCATTTCGGCCTCGAACACGTGCCGCGCGCCTTGCTGCAGCTCTTCTCGAACCCGACGCTCGTGCTCGCGGAAGATCGACCAGTAGTCGTCGTCGAACTCCTCGACGATCTGAAACGTCCATCGACCGTAAAGCACATTCCTGCCGACCAGGTCGAGCTCCAGCCGATCGGCCACGGCCACGTGCCCGGCGTCGCGCAACTTGTCACACGCCTCGCCGAGAACCAGGTCGGCGTGCCCGATGAGCTGGTGAAACTCATACAGATGCCCCCTGGCGCGCTCGACGTATTCCAGCGCCTCGGACAGCGAACCGACCGCCTCGACCGTCTCGTCGCTGACCCCGCCATGTCGACGGCCGAGGCCGGCCTCCGGTTTAGCTGACTCGCTCACCGGGTCGAGATACCCCGCGCAGCTAGGCGGCAATCGCCTGCGCCCGCACAGTCGGGCGTGGTAGCACTTCAGTCGTGCGCAACCCACATGCAGGACAACCCTTTACGACCTCCGATGACGAGATTGCCGAGGCGTTGCTGGACGTCAGCATTCCGACCCTGATGCTGTCGCTGGTGCACATGTCGGGTGACGCCGAGTTGATCCGCGGCGACCTCAAGCCCGCCGGGTTGTTTCTCAACGAGGTGCAGGGCTACATGTCGGAGGAGGACAAGGCCGCCGTCCGCAAGATCGCGCTTGAGGTGATCGCCGACTACCGCGACCGCGGCTGCCCGGAGCCCGAGCCGATCAGCGCCGAACTACTGCACGAGATGATGAAGTGGCTGGTGTGTGAGCCGGTTCCCGAGGAATACGTGCCGATGCTGCTCGAGGAGATGGAACTCGACGGCCGCGACGCGCGACTGGTGCCGCCGGTGGCGAAGGCCGATGACTTCCCGGTCGTGGTGATCGGATGCGGTGAGTCGGGCCTGCTGGCCGGTATCCGGCTGAAAGAAGCCGGCATCCCGTTCACGATCATCGAGAAGAACGCCGGCGTCGGAGGCACCTGGTACCAGAACACCTACCCGGGCGCGCGGGTCGACGTGCCCAACCACTTCTATTGCTACAGCTTCGAGCCGACCGATCAGTGGACGCACTTCTTCGCCGAACAACCGGAGCTGCAAGCGTATTTCGAGCGCGTGATGGACAAGCATGACATCCGCCGCCACGTGCGTTGGGAAACCGAGGTCACCGAGGCGGCCTTCGACGACGACACCGCGACGTGGACCGTCCGCGCCCGCGACCGCAGCGGGACGACGACAGAACTGCCGGCGCGCGCGGTCATCACTGCGGTGGGGCAGCTCGACCGTGCGCACACCCCGACGATCGACGGACAGCGGGACTTCACCGGCCCGACGTTCCACTCCAGCGCGTGGGATCACTCCGTCGACCTCAACGGCAAGCGGGTCGCCATGATCGGCGCGGGGGCCAGCGGCTTCCAGATCGCACCGACGATCGCGCCGGATGTCGAGCACCTCACCGTGTTTCAACGCACAGCGCAGTGGATGTTCCCCAACCCGAGTTACCACGACAAAGTCGGCCCCGGTGTGCAGTGGGCGCTGCGCCATCTCCCGTTCTACGGCCGCTGGTACCGCTTTCTGCTGTTCTGGCCGTGGTGCGACAAGGGGCTCGACGTGGCACGCGTTGACCCGGACTATCCAGATCAGCGCAAGGCGATCAACGAGATCAGCGAGGTCACCCGGATCATGTTCACCGACTGGATCCTCAGCCAGGTCGGCGATGACCCCGTCCTACAGGCGAAGGTGGTACCGGACTATCCGGCGACCGGAAAACGCACGCTGCAGGACAACGGCAGCTGGTTGAAAACGCTGACACGCGACAACGTCGAGCTCGTCCGGACCGGGATCGACCACATCGAGCCCGACGCCGTGGTCACCGTGGACGGCACACGTTATCCGACCGACGTCATCGTGTACGCCACCGGATTCGAGCACACCAAGTTGTTGTGGCCCATGACCATTCGCGGCCGAAACTCCGAAGTCCTCAGCGAGCGCTGGGGTGAGCGCCCGTCGGCCTATCTTGGCATCACCATCCCCGGCTACCCGAACTTCTTCTGCATGAACGGCCCCGGCACCTGGCTGGCCAGCGGCGGCAGCCTGATCTTCCACTCCGAGTGCCAAATGCGTTACATCACACAATGTTTGGAACTGCTCATCGCGGGCGGACACACGACGATGGAACCGACTGTCGAGAAGACGACGGACTGGCACGAACGCAGTCAGGCGGAGATGCGCACGATGGTGTGGTCACAGCCGACGATCAAGCATTCGTATTTCAAGAACAGCCTCGGCGAAGTGCACACGCTGAGCCCATGGCGCCTCGTCGACTACTGGACCTGGACCCGCGAACCCGACCCCGAGGACTTCGTCTTCACCTGACGCTGATTACCCCGCGAACGTTCCTTACCAGTCGAAATCTGCCCAATTTTCGACCGGTAAGGAACGTTCGGCGGGGTTCTAGGCCAGTTCCCAGTTCATGTTCTTGGCGAACGTGCGGCCATCGTCGGACAGCGTGCCGAGCTTGTGCGCGCGGTTGATGTATTCCTGCACCATCACCAGGAAGTTCATCGGGTTGTAGGCGTCCTCTTCGTAGCTCCACTTACCGTCACCCGCGTACTTGAGGACGGTGATCACCGGCGACTCGTGGATGCTGCCGTCGCCGGGGTCCTTCATCCGATTCGGAATCCGGGCGATGACCCAACCCTTCTCGTCGTCGATCGCGTACCACTCACATGGGAACGTCGGCATCTCGCTGCCGGGAAACATGTTCATGGTCGAGCTGATCCACTCACGGATCGCCTCGCGACCGGTCCGGTTGCCCATGCCGTGCTCTACGTACTCGGCGTCTTCGGTGAAGTGGTCGGCGTAGCTCGCCCAGTCCCACGTCTTGCCGATCTCGACGACGGCATCTTCGTAGTCGTGGAACGCCTTCTCGAGCTCCGCGCGTGACCATCGACCCATCGCCAGACTCCTTGCGCTCGCGGAAGAAACTGAAACCTGTTCTACCAAACGTAGCTACGCCGTGGTGCCGAATCGGGCCACGATACTGTCTTTCGATGGCCCTGCGCATCGACCCTCAGGTGCAGGAACAGATGACTCGGCTGGCGGACGCTCTCGGGGAGAGCGACGAGGCACCGGTCGGCGACGTCGAAGCGCGCCGGATCAGCGGCCACCGCATGTTCGACTTCATCGGTGCCACCTCGGCACCGATCGAAGGGGTGGACACGGACAACTTCTCGGTTACCGCCGGCGACGGCACAGAGCTGGCCGCCACCTGGTATCGCCCCTCGACCGGTGAACTGCGCGGCAGCGCGGTGCTGTATCTGCACGGCGGTGGCATGATCTTCAGCCTCGAGCACATCGGCTCGATGTACGAGATCGCGGCACGGCGTTACGTATTCGAATCCGGGGTGCCGTTGCTCATGGTCGACTACCGCGTCGCACCCGAGCATCCGCATCCCACTCCCGTCGAAGACTGCTACGCGGCACTGGAGTGGCTCGCCGGAAATGCGAGCGCGCTGGGTTGCGAGCCCGGCCGCATCGCGGTGATGGGCGACAGCGCGGGTGGCGGACTGGCCGCCGGGGTGTGCTTGATGGCCCGCGACCGCGGTGGTCCCGCCGTCGCCCAGCAGCTGCTGATCTACCCGATGCTCGACGATCGGCCTGCGGCGTGCGACCCGGCGCTGCTGCGGCATCTGACCTGGAGCTACGACGACAACCTCACCGGCTGGGGCGCGCTGCTCGGGGACGACGCCGGTGGCGGGGACGTCTCGCCGTACGCTGCACCGGCCCGCGCCACCGACCTGGCCGGGCTTCCGGATACCTACATCGACGTCGGCGATCTCGACATCTTCCGCGATGAGGACATCGCGTATGCCCGCAGGCTGACCGACGCCGGAGTGCACACGGAATTCCATCTGCACCCAGGCTGCCCGCACGCATTCGAAGCGCTGGCCGACGGTGCCGATGTGTCCAAGCGTGCCCTCAACGACCGCATCCGCCGCCTTCGTTCCTTGTGAGCAGCCTCGGGTAACGGCCCCGTCGCGCGGTCCGATAACCATCACGGGGGTCATGGCTTGCGCTCGACGCCACGTCACGCAAGCCAGGGGAATGACCAATGACGTATCCGGCGTCGAATAGATGGGAACCATTCGGCGTCGCGTAATCGAGCTAGGAGTCAAAGGATGAAACTCGCCAGGACAGTGGTCAACGCGATGGTCGTCGCTGCGCTCGGCTTCGGGGCCGCCGGGCTGGGCACGGGCGTGGCGGCCGCTAAACCGGGCCACGGAAACGACATCGATCGGCCCTGCTTCCCGTTCTGTGAGAACCGGCACGACGACTGGAACGGAGGGCCGGGCTGGAACGACTTCGATCGCGGCCACCCGGACAAGGGCCCCTGGTGGGCGAACAACCGCCACGACTGGTGGGACGACCGGCAGGGTCCGCCGCCGTGGGGCTGGGGCCCACCGCCGGCATACCAGTGGGCAGGCGGCCCGCCGCGGCCGTTCAACTACTGGGGCTACGACGTGAACCCGGTGTGGGACGACGGCTTCCACCAGTGGGGCTTCTGGCTGTTCGGCCTCTGGATTCCGGTCCTCGGGATCGGCTTCAACTAGGCGGGCGCTTCGACGACCGCCTTGATCCGCTCCAGGGTCTTGCGCATGTCGCGCTTGTTGCGCCGCGTGCGCAGTTGCCCGCCGAACACCGCGAAGACCTTGGTGAAGAGGCTGTCGTTCATCCGGAACGACTCGGTGACGTCGGTACCGCCGCCGGCCGGGGTGAATCTGTAGTGCCAGTTGTTCACCGGCCTGTCGCCGACGAGCACCTCGAAGCCGAACTCCCTGCCTGGTTCGCATGCCGTGACCCGGCAGGTGGTCCAGTACACCGGGCCGATCTCGTTTCGGCGGACGTGGCCACGAAAGCGAGCGCCAAGGGCAGGGCCGGTGGCGCCGTCCAACCATTCGGCCTCGATCACCTCTGGTGAGTATTTGCCCGTGTTGCGGACGTCGGCGACGATGTTCCAGATCTCATCCGCCTGCGCCGCCATCGGAACCGTCACCGATGCCTGCATTGCGACCTCCTTGGTTGCCGAGTTCACGGTAACCGGGTGAACCGAGGACCGAACCAGCCCGTATTACACAGTGTCATCTCATTCGTTTGCCGGGCGCGGGGAGGAGCCGCCATGATCCACCGCCTCGTTCGTTCAACCAGATCCTTGGCCATCGCGATGGTCGCCGCCGCTGTCGCTCTTGCGCTGAGTACCCCGCCTGCCGCCGTCGCCGACGATCGGCTTGACTTCACCGGAACCACCCTGACCGGCGCGCCGTTCAGCGGGGCGTCATTACAGGGCAAGCCTGCCGTGCTGTGGTTCTGGGCGCCTTGGTGCCCGTTCTGCAACGCCGAAGCGCCATCGGTGAGCAGGGCGGCGGCCGCCAACCCCAAGGTGACGTTCGTTGGCGTCGCAGCGCGCTCCGATGTCGCTGCCATGCAGGGCTTCGTGTCGAAGTACAACCTGAACTTCACCACCCTGAACGACGCCGACGGCTCCATCTGGGCCCGCTACAACGTGCCGTGGCAACCGGCGTATGTGTTCTATCGCGCCGACGGCACATCGACGTTCGTGAACAACCCGACCGCGGCCATGCCTGCACAGGAACTGCAGGAGCGGGTCTCGGCGCTCGCCACCTGACCGCGAGTGCAACACGACCTGGTGGGGCTGGCGTTCGCCGCCGGACTCGTGGCGGCGCTGAACCCATGCGGTTTCGCGATGCTGCCCGCCTACCTCGCACTGGTGGTGCGGGGCAGCGGCGACGTCGGCGCTGCGATCGCGGTGGGTCGCGCCGTCGCGGCCACGGCGGCGATGACGCTCGGCTTCATCGCGGTGTTCGGCACATTCGGATTCCTTACTGTGTCACTGGCTTCAACGGTTCAGAAGTACACGCCATACGTCACGGTCTTGATCGGCATCGCCCTTGTAGCGCTTGGCATTTGGTTGCTCTCCGGCCGCGACTTGACGCTATCTCTGCCAAACCCGTTGCCGCACAGCACTTCACCGGCGCCGAGCGGCAACCTTGGCTCGATGTTCGGCTACGGCGTCGGGTACGCGGTCGCATCGCTGTCGTGCACCATCGGCCCGTTCCTGGCGGTGACAGGCGCCGGGGTCGGCGGCACATCCGTGTTGACGCGCGCGTGGATCTACCTGGCGTACGCCGCAGGCTTTGCGCTGGTCGTCGGCGCGCTGGCGGTCGCGGTCGCGCTGGCGAGCTCGGCGCTCGTCGAGCGGATGCGGCGAATCATGCCCTATGTCAACCGAATCGGCGGCGCGGTACTGATCCTTGTCGGCCTCTACGTCGGCTACTACGGGTTCTACGAGATCAGGCTGTTCACCGCGGGCGGGAACCCCGCAGACCCGGTCATCGCGGCGGCGGGCCGCCTACAGGGCGCCATCGCAGGGTGGGTGCACCTGCATGGCGCGTGGCCGTGGGTCGTATTACTTGCGGTGCTCCTGGCTGCCGCCTTCCTCTTGGCCCGCCTGGCGCACAGCGGTGTTATTTGGAGATGTCGACGGTCCCGTGCAGATCCGGCCACGGTGGGCGACGAAGCATAGCCGCCGTGGCAAAGGCCGCTGCGACCAGTCCGATCAGCTCACCCATCAGCGCTATCCGGGTCTGGTCGACCGCGGGCACCCAGGTTGCCTCGCCGTTCTTGATGACGAACACACCGACGGGTTTAGCGGTCAGGCGCAGAACCGTATCCTCCACGCCCGGCCTTGTCCGGCCGCGCACTTTGGCAACGGGCAGCACAGTCGCGCCGTCCGCGGTTTGATACGGCTGCCCGTAGACCTGCGCGGCGGACGGATCGGGCACGATCGAGTCCAGGGCGTCTCGCAGCTTCATTGCTTCACCTTTCGGTCGCTTCGTCGATGACTTCGTGGGCCACCCGTGGTCTCAGTTGTAGTGGCTCAACGAGGAAGGGGCACGCCATGGTGATCGTCTCGGGGCATCTGATCGTCGCCGAGGGGGTGCGAGACGAATATCTGGCCGGTTGCGCGGACGTCGTCGAGCAGGCACGGCGTGCACCGGGATGTCTCGACTTCGCGATCTCGGCGGATTTGCTCGATCCGGGTCGAATCAACGTCTTCGAACGGTGGGACTCTCAAGCCGCCGTCGAGGAGTTTCGCGGAGGCGGTACCGGAGACGACCAGGGCGCCATGATCACTTCGGCGTCGGTGTCCGAGTACGACGTAACGGGCGAACGCCGGCTGACCTAGCGCCAGCAAAATTGGAGATGCGCTCAATCACCAGTTCGCGAATTTTCCTCACCCGGACAGCAACAGCGTCCTACACTTGTTGACAGCGGCGCCACCAGAACAACGCCACCGAGGCGCCCAGTTCACGACAAGTGGAGACAGCCATGACCGTCTCGATTTCAAACCGCGTATTCGACGCTGTCGAATCCACCCAGCCCGCGACCGCGAGCACATTGCTGCGCGAGCTCGGTGTGTCGCGAGCGTGCGTCGAGAAGCAGAAGGCCGCCCTCGGCTCGTGGATGATGGTCCACGAATTGGGGCGTCCGCTGCGGATCAGCCTGCTGGGGAACGGCTACGGCCTCCTGATGAAGGAGATCGACGCAAGACGGTCCAGGCTCGGCATCTCGGCCTGACCGGCCGGGCACCTCAGCGATCGAAGCCGTCGTCATCGGCGAGCGGGACGGCTGTCGCCTGCTCGATCAGGTCAGCCTCGTCGGCTTCCGCGTCGATCTCGAACGGGTCCAGCCCGGCGTCCTCGTCATCGGTATCAACCGGGATGTCGTCGGGGTGGGTCATGGTCGTCCACTCCTTCCGTGCTCAATGAATTGTCTCCCGGCGCGCAAGGGTCTGTAACTACTCATCCGTAGTCGGCGATATCCAAGCTGTCGGGGCTCTACGCATGACGGGACGTAACGCCATGAGATTCTTCCGCCGACTCTTTTCTGCCGCATTCGCAGCGACCCTCCTTGCCGGGCTGATCGGTGTCCTCGGCGGCCTACCGGCCGCCACCGCTGCACCCGAGGTGCTCAGCGTGCCGTCGCCCTCGATGGGCCGCGACATCCCGGTCCAGTTCCAGGGCGGCGGGCCGCACGCCGTTTACCTGCTGGACGGGTTGCGGGCGCGCGATGACCGTAACGGCTGGGACATCGAGACCGGCGCGTTCAGCTGGTTCGACGGGTCGGGGGTATCGGTGGTGATGCCGGTGGGAGGCATGTCCAGCTTCTACAGCGACTGGTACCGACCGGCGGTCGGCAACGGCACCACCCAGACATACAAGTGGGAGACCTTCCTGACATCGGAGCTGCCGGGCTGGCTCGCCGCGAACAGGGGCGTCAGCCCGAACGGGAACGCCGTCGTCGGCCTGTCGATGTCTGGGGGAGCGGCACTGGTTCTGGCCGCCTATCACCCGGGCCAGTTCATCTACGCCGGGTCGCTGTCGGGATTTCTGAACACGTCGAACAGATTGTGGCCGGTGCTGATCGGCATCGCGATGGCCGACGCAGGCGGCTTCAACGCCCTCGACATGTGGGGCCCATACGGTGGCCCCGCCTGGCAGCGCAACGATCCGATGCTGCAGATTGGGCGGCTCGTATCCAACGGGACGCGCATCTGGGTCTATAGCGGCAACGGCAATCCGACCGACCTCGACGGCGGTCTTGGCAACGCCCAGATTCCTGCGCAGTTTCTCGAGGGTTTGACGATCAACACCAACAGAGAGTTCCAGGCCCGTTATGCGCGCGCGGGCGGGAGCAACGGTGTATTCGACTTCCCGTCCAACGGCACCCACAGCTGGGGCTACTGGGGCGGGCAGCTGCAGGCGATGAAGCCCGACATCCAGCGCGTGCTGGGCGCAGCGCCTGCCGTCTGACCTAGAGTTCGCGCGACCAGTATTCGCCAACCAGCTTGTGGCCGAATCTCGTTTGCGGCTCACGGACGTCGAGTTGGAAGCCCACCCGCTGATAGATCCGCCGGGCTTCCGCCTGGACATCGGTGGTCCACAACATGATTCGCCGATAGCCGCAACGCCGCGCAAAGCTCAGGCATTCTTCGACAAGCCGGGTGCCGACCCCGGCGCCGCGCGACTGCGGCTCAACCAACAGCAGACGCAGCTGTGCGGTGTCGGGGTCCCCTGACGCGGTGCAGAAGATGCAGCCGACGCGTTCGCCGTCGAGTTCGGCGATCCAGGCGGCTTCGCGTCTGCTGTCCAGATGCTCACCGAAGTCGGCGACGATACGGGCGACGAGCACCTCGAAGGTGCCATCCCAACCGTGCTCGGCGGCGTATCGGGCACCGTGTCGTTCCACCACCCAGCCGAGGTCGCCGGGCTCTGGGGAGCGCAGGACGACGGCACCGGGCGGCCGTCGATCGTCGAGCACCCGCCGGATGCGCGCCATCGCCGCGACGAGTTGTGAGCGCTGGTTCTCGTCGAGATGCTCGACCAGGCGGTCGATCGCGCCCGCCTGCAGCGTGTCGGTTTCGGCGAACGCCGCCCGGCCCGCGGGGGTCAGGCGCACGAGCCGGCGACGCGCGTCGGTCGTCGACGGTTCCCGCTCGATGAGTCCGTCGGCGATGAAGCGCGACAGGATCCGGCTCAGATAGCCGGCGTCCAGATCGAGGGCGCGCCGCAATTCCGTCACTGCCATCTGGTCGGCGTGTGCGAGTTCGAACAGAACGCGAGCCTCGGTCAGCCCGAATGCCGAACCGGCCAGCTTCGGCCGCAGAAGGCCGAGGATGCGGGTGTAGAAGCGGTTGAAACCGCGGACCTCGTTGACGGTGCTCACCGACATAGTTGACAGAGTCAGGCAATTAATTGACTTTGTCAACCATTGGCCGATTCAAGGGCTGCCAGCTAAACCCGTTATCCTCTACGCAGCCAGCGTTGGCCGAAACCACCGTGCCGACCATGCCTGGAAAATCGCCAAGCGCCGAAAGGCTGTACCTTGCCAAAGACACCGACGGGCACCCCGAACCTGGAGCCGCACTTCGAGGACGTCCAGGCGCATTACGACTTGTCCGACGACTTCTTCCGGCTCTTCCTCGATCCCACGCAGACCTACAGCTGTGCTTACTTCGAGCGCGACGACATGACGCTCGAGGAGGCACAGATCGCCAAGATCGACCTCTCCCTCGGCAAGCTCGGCCTCCAGCCGGGCATGACGCTGCTCGACGTCGGATGCGGCTGGGGCGCAACGATCAACCGAGCCCTTGAGCGCTACGACGTCAACGTCGTCGGCCTGACCCTGAGCCGTAACCAGCAGGCGCACGTCCAAGGGCTCCTCGACAAGCAAGCAAGCCCGCGCAGCAAGCGCGTTCTGCTTCAGGGCTGGGAACAGTTCGACGAGCCGGTGGACCGCATTGTCTCGATCGGCGCGTTCGAGCACTTCGGCCGCGATCGCTATGACGATTTCTTCAAGATGGCCTATGCGGCGCTGCCGGCCGACGGCGTCATGATGCTGCATACGATCGTCAAGCCCAGCGACGAGGAGTTCAAGGAACGCGCGCTGCCGGTGACCATGACCAACCTGCGGTTCTTCAAATTCATCATGGACGAGATCTTCCCCGGCGGCGATCTGCCCCAGGTGAACGTCGTCGAGAAGCACGCCACCAAAGCGGGTTTCGAGGTCAAGCTCGTCCAGCCCCTGCGATTGCACTACGCGCGCACCCTGGACATCTGGTCGGCCGCGCTTCAGGCCCGCAAGGACGAGGCCATCGCCATACAGTCTCAGGAGGTCTACGACCGGTACATGAAGTACCTGACCGGTTGCGCGGACCTGTTCCGCAAGGGTTACACCGACGTCTGCCAGTTCACCCTCGTCAAGAGCTAGCGGCGCCGACGGAGGCGATCGCCTCAACGACTGGCTCAGGTCCTCTGTCGCCAGGGCGCTGATTTTGGCCGCCCTGTCGATGTCGCTCGCGCTGGGTATCGGTCTCGTCGTCATCAACTCGTCGCGCAGTTCCGAATCCGACACGCTGGGCGATGCCGCACCGATGAGCGACGCACAGGCCGCGAACCAGGTGGTGGGCTCGGCGCGAGACATCGTTGATGCCGCCCGGCTGCAGAATGTCAGCGCCAGCTTTGCCTTCCTGTCGTGCACGAGCCTGCACGATCCGCCCTATCAGGGCGCGGTGTACCTCAATTTCGGGCTGCCTGAGACGAATCCGGTCAAACGCATCCGCGACGTCGCCGCCGCCATGGAAGCCCACGGCTGGCAGCAGGCACCCGCGATCGGCGAGCACTTCGGCCTGAAGCTGACCAAAGATGGCGTCACGTCGACATTTCACGAGAACCCCGACGATGCGAGGTTCGCGGCGATGCGCATCTATGGCGAATGCCGGAACACCTCAGATCACCGCAACGACAACCCGGCCTTCAGCGACATCACCCACCGGCTCCGGTGAGGCTTCGCTGAAGCAGCCGGTGAGCAGGGCATCGAGCAGGCGACCACCGATGCCGCGGCCGACGGCGTCAGGTGCGAGATAGATCGAGTCCTCGACGGTGTGCCGATAGGCGGGTCGCGACTTCCATTGCCCGCAGTACGCGTATCCCGAAACTGCACCGTCTACCTCGGCGCTGATGAACGGCCGCCCGCTGTCGAGGACCGCACCGAACCGCCTTTCCCACTCGCGCGCATCGGGCGGATCCACCTCGAACGTGGCGACACCGGCTCGCACGTGATGGGCGTAGATCTGACCGATAGCGTCCAGATCGGACGGCACAGTGGGCCGGACCGTCAGTCGGCTGCTGGCCACCCCGTCAGCAGGCCACCGGATGCGCTTCGCAGTACGGGGTCGTGCCTGGGAATCGGTAGCGATGGTCGGCGACCCACCGGTAGATGGCTTCCTGCACGAACCTCATCCCGGGAATCCGGTAGACCAGCAGCGGGAGTCCGGTGCCGAGGGCTGCCGACACGGCCGCGTTCGCGGCCTCGGCCCCGCCGTACACCTGACCGGACGCATCCAGCCACCAGATCTGCTCCATGAGGTCGTCCGGGGATATTCCGAGGCGCTCGGCAGTGCCTGGCCGCTGGAGCGGTTCGGTCTGCAGCTTGCCCGTGCGGTCGAGCTTGAGCAGGAAATCCCTGGATCGAGTGCACATCCCGCATGCGCCGTCGAAGAACAACACGCCACTCATCGCTCGACTCCCTGCTCGCTCCGGTCCTCGCTCGTTCCTCGCTGCGGTTCGCCTTCGGAACTCATGGTTCTAGTGTCCCCCCGGCACCAGGTCGGCAACCGCGTGCCGGACCGATGTGACCGAGTTCATCCGCGATTGCCGGTCAAGCAGGTCCACGGGCGGGCGGGCCGGGCGGCGTCGGCTCGGTGGCCGAGTCGCGGCGGCGGGCAGCCATACCCGCGAG